>CAVZNL010000001.1:0-296301 GCA_963776655.1 uncultured Alphaproteobacteria bacterium
GGTTGAGAAGGTCTCTCCTTCGACGCTCATAGACATCGATAAAGCCATCCCATAGAGACGTAGCAAATCTCCATCCTCAGCATGAACGACCCAAAGCAATAATTTTGGGGAGCGCTGAGCCATCAGGTGGTAGCCCGCCTGAAGCGATTCACCCCCTTACTCAATAAGCGCTGAGACAGAGCTGCTCCTTCGTAATGTAAGTCGCGCTCCCGCCTGCAAACACAGGGAGGGCTTAATGACCTCTCAAAATCCACAACCGGACATATACGACCCTAAGACGCTTGCAGTGATGGATCAGGCGTTCGCCGCCATTTGGAACGCACTAAGGGCGCATGATCCCTTCAGCGATAATGCCAACGATAGCGAGCTTAGAATTGCCATCGGGCACACCCCGATATTCACAGCCCCGGTGTTCTCGCTTAGGGTGCTTGGGGCTACTGACGGTCCGATCTTGGTAACTTACAATGGCGGGCGGCAAGGTCTTTGCACGGAAGGCTGCGAGCAAGTTCGAGCGAGCCGAGCCGTTCGCGTTTACCCAGCGGACCCAAATTAGGTCTTGCTGTGCTCGCGACGTGATTTCTGACTTCGGGTTGTGGCACAAAAGCGGATGAACGCTGTCCGCTTTTGACCCAAAGCAGACGGTTGGCAGCATCGCGATTCTGCTCGTTCCGTGGGATCGCTGTGGATTCGTCCATGACAAGGATGCGAACCGCGTGCAGACCTTTTGATTGGTTGATGGCTTCGCAGACGACGCGGGCACCTTCGTAGGCCGTCTGGAAGTCGCCGCGGCGCAAACAGGTCACATGTAGGAGAATGTCTGGCCGATCTCCGTCTGGAACGATAAATCCATAGCCTTTTGAGGGATCAAACCACTTAATCGAACCCGAGACTTCGAACACGCCCCGTGCTTCTTGATCATCTCGCGGCTCGTGTTGTTCTAGGTTTGCTACTCTTGTCCCCATGCAGCTAGCTAAACGGCGGCAACCCATCGTTGCAATATGCCTGCGGGCTTTTTCAAGGCGCCGTGGCAATTTAGCCACTCGCCAGTAACGGCGTTTCGCCTCATTCCCGCCTATCATCGGCAGGCCCCCCAAAAAGGGGTCGGGAACTTTCCTCCCGGGAGGCCGTCCTCCCGTTAAAGTATCTTGTAAGGGGGGACGGCCTTCAACGGCGTCTCGCGGCGGGACGTGCAGGGACCCGAGATTTCGATCTCCGTGCGCGGAACTTGCCTCAGGACGACATATCGTAAAGGCAACGCTTTTCCGTTCATGGCACTTAGCGGACGTCAGCAGGGGCGAATCGCAATGTCCGGTTTCCTCCCGAAAGCGGACATGCGGTTTTTCTGCATGGCTTTACGGAGATTATCGGCCGCGATGCCCGTTTCCCTGCACTTGAATGAAGGTCTGATTGGGCGAGCGGTCATTGCCCAGAACGACCGAGAGCCCGGTCTTGCCTGCGCGGCCAATAATACCGACTTCCAGGCGATGGCCGTTTTTGCCGATGGCAATAATCGAGGCAAGTCCGCTTGCGAGGAAATAGTTGTGTTTGATCGGCCGGTTTGCCGGCTCAAGCACTTGCCTGACTTCAGCCGTAACAGCTCAAGCATCGGCCCGTGCTTACGGATCGCGAGCCTGGAGGTCCACCCATGGGCCTGGCCAACAAGTCAGGTGGGGGGTTTCGAGAGCCCGATGGCAGTATGTCAGGCTTCAGGGCACGCCCGATCACATCCGCTTGTGCGTCCTCATTGGAACCAACTTAGTTCGCCACCGTGTATCGTGCCGATGATTTAACTGGTGGTGCTGCCCCCCTGCACCGGCCCAACGGGTCCTAGTATGCCGCAGCCGTGCGCAGCGCCGCGCGAGCATGGTCTTCCTTGCGCTTTTTAACCACGGCGGCATCGCCTCCGCGTGTCGCCTTATATAGCTCGAGCGTGTCAAGCTCCTCCTCGCACGGCGGAGCTATGGCGAGATCGCTGTAGGCCCAACGGTCCGGGGCCTGGAGGCATTCCTGCAGGATCTTTTTATACCGACGGTAAACGGACCAATATCTCCATGCCTTGCCCACGATCTCGCCGAGATAGCGTGGATAGAAGATCAAGGGATGTTCGCGTGGCATGCCATGGCGCCGGTCGCGTCGAAACTTCAGGCGGAACGCACCACCCTCGAGCGGATGCACGCCCTCGAATTCGACCATCAGGTGGAACCAGAGGATGGTCGAAAGCGTCGTGCTCGGCCGTCCCAGTCGATTAGCGGCAACGCGACGTAATATGGAGCGGACATGATCCGGCGTGTAGTAGGCCCTCCACGCGGCTCGGTAGGCCTCCTCCCACTCCTCATCCGACATTTTCGGGTGCCTGCTCACGCGATGGTCCAGATCGTATTTGTTGAGATCGGAATCGATCCAGGCACCCTTCTCCACAAGGACCTTGTGGTCCTCCGAGCCGGGCAGAGGGGTCAGGAAAAAGAATTCGAGGACATCGAGCGGAAGCTCCCGCTTTATGATTTCGATGTCGCGGAGAATTGTTTCCTTTGTGTCGCCCGGAAAACCTAAAATGTAACCAGCATAGGTCATCGCGCCGTGCTTGCGCCACTTCTGGAGCATGTAGCGATATTCGGTGATCCTGTTCTGCCGCTTCTTCGCCGCCAGCAGGTTGTCTGGATTGATGTTCTCAAGCCCAATGAAGACCCGTCGCACGCCGGCCTGGGTGGTCTTCTCGATGAAATTGGGAATGCGGTGGCACAGGGTATCGACCTGGATCGTGAAGCCTATGTTCATCCCCTCGCCGACCTTGAGTTCGATCAGGCGGTCGACCAGCTTCTCCCAGTCACGGTTACGGGCAAAATTGTCGTCGGTGATGAAGAAGCGCTTTATGCCTTGCGCGACGTTCTCCCGCACGAGCCGCTCCAGATCGTCGGGAGAGCGAAACCGACTTTTGCGACCCTGCACATTGATGATCGTGCAGAAGGAGCATTGATAGGGACAGCCGCGCCCAAGATCGATGCTCGATAGCGAACCTGCGGTACGGCGCACATGCTTGCGCGGCAAAATCGGTGGCGGCTCACCGGCGAGCGCTGGCAGGTCTTTCATGTGGTTATAGAGCGGCGCGAGCTTGCCGTTCCAGGCATCGCGTAGGACCTGGTCGAGCCGCTGCTCCTCAGCTTCGCCGGCAAAGAGCGATATGCCGAGCGCCTGCGCCTCCTTCATCTCAAGCGGCATCTCGGGCAGCATGGCAATACAGCCAGAGACATGAAAGCCGCCGATGCAAACCGGAAAGCCACCGGCAATGAAGCGTCGGCCTAAATCCACAGCCCGGGGAAACTGATTCGACTGAACGCCAACCAGCCCGATCAGCGCCTTGCCGCCTTGTCTTCGGAGCATTCGCATTACCGGGTCGGGCCGAACGCGCCGATTGGTCTCGTCGTAGGTGTGCAGCCGAATGTCCACATTGCGGCCGAGCACGCGACGCCGCCGCGCATCGTCGGCAAGGGCAAAAAGACAGGCCAAAGTATTCGAGGGAATTGCCGAGCGCACCCACTGAATGGGATAGCCGTCGTCGTCATAGTGCGACGGCTTTATCATCACGAAGTGAAATGGTTCCGCTTTTGCCGACACCCCCACGCCCCCATTGTTGCCCCCTAATGGCCAAATCGCGCCCCGTCCCCACGAGTGCCGGAATCAGTGCACGAACGCCGGTAAATGATCTGACCCCCCGCAGGGCACGCTGCGCCTCCTATAAGTCAATTGCAAGGGGTTGTAAAACTTGTCGATGGTCGCTGCCTATGAGGTGGCAAAAACACTACTCCGACGGCAGTCTCGGTCGGAAGTTTATGCTGGTGATCGTGATCGCAACGCCTGGCCGCTAGGAGTCCGTGGCACCAGATCATTATCTGTATCGATGTTCTCCTGTGATTCACCAGGGCCGTCGACGAACGACCTAAGCTCACCCGCAAGGAATATGAGAAGGCTTCTGCTCTTGAGGGGTAAGCGGACATCTCTTGGCGCTCTTATGTCCGCTAGTGACCCAAACTCGTTGGCGCTGCTAGCCAGGGGGGGATTCGCTATCAGGTGCTGATTGACCTGGCATGCCTTCCGCGACTTGGTAGAGCGCGGCGATACCTTATAATCATCTTCGTGTTAGGCTCGTGCCCTCCACATGAATTCCGCGTATAAGGTGGTTAGCTAATCACGCTGAGTGAGGTCGAGCGATGCGTACCTTTTTGCTTATCATTGCCATGCTTGCGGGTGTTGTGTGCATGGGCCTAACGCCCGCCAAGGCGGCCCCCCAACCGATGCCAGGGATGGCCGCTGCGAAGGCTCAGGTCGCGGCCGTCGAGGACATTGGCTGGAGACGACGTTACTACCGGCGATATGGGTATCCGGTGCCCTATGCGTACTACCCTCCCGCATATGGTTATTATGTGCCCCCGGCCGCGTACGTCTACCCGCCTGCAATCGACTATGCTGGGCCTCCGGAAGGCGATTACGTCGACGCTCCGGCTCAAGGCGACTACGGCGAAGGCGACTACGGTGACGCTCTACCCCCGGAAAGTGACTATGCTGACGCTCCGCCCCCGGAAGGTTACTAATCGAACTACAGCAATTCGCATTAGCGGCTAATGTTTGCTTCTGGCACAAAGCGGACTCTCGGAAGCTGACAACGCAAGGTCCGCTTCCGGCAGGAAAGCGGACACGCCGATGGGCGTGTGGGATGCGCTAAGCCAGACTTTGGGGAGCTTAGTGTGAAGCCGCCGCGGCTAGCGCCTTCTTGGCATCTAAACGGATTTCTTCCAACTCGGTGATTGCATCATTCATAAAATCATCGATTTCAGCTTCGGTCATCAGGTGCGCTGAGATTGCAAGATCGGGGGTCCGACTGAGGGCGCTCGACTTCACGTAGATCTGCACGTAGGCAGCGGTAGGATTAGGTTCGTGTTTGCCGCCACCTCGATGAAAGCCGAACTTCCCCTTCGTCATTCCTGCCCTCCCTACTCTATCGTCGACAGTGAACCTTTTCTAAGCAGAGGGCTTTGGGGCTGCCGGCCCGGACATTCCCGCCTGAGCTAATGGCGTGCTGGATCGGGTTTCGTCCAATTCAGCGAGTGAGCTCCCCGTCCGTAGCAGTTAGCCCATTGTTAATGCAGCCGCGAGCTCTCGTACGAGTGGCTTCATGAAGTACGTGTTGTCACGAGGGATAACGTTCACCTTCACTCCAATCGCATCGAGTTCGGCTGCAACAATGGGGCCGACCGCCGCAACAACAATGCGTCCGAGACCTTGCCGCAGCTCCGCTTCTCGATCGAAGGCGCGTGCGACGTCGCGGAACCGTCGAACCTGGGGCGCGCTTGTGAAGGCGATCGCGTCGATCTGGCCGGCAGCCATTTCGGCAATGACAGCAATCACGCGCGCATCGTCGGCTTCAGAAGCGTAGACATATGGAAGCACGGGATCTGCTTTCGCGCCGGCGCCCTCGAGAAATTTCATAAGTCGCTCATTCGCATTGCCGGGATATAGCTGCACGCCGACGCAACGCCCGGTGAGGTCATGCCGTTCCAGTGCCGTGATAACGCCTTCGGTGGTGGGTTCGTCGGCGGGTACATCGGCCGCCAATCCGATCTCTCGCAGCGCGCGGACTGGCTTCGGTCCGCGCGTGATCTTCCGTGTCTCGGCGAGCGCAACACGGAAGGCGGGTTCCAGGTCAAGGCGTCGGGCGAAACCGAGGAGCCGCCGTAGACCTTCACCTGTCATCAGGACAAGGTCGTTACACGTCCCTTTTGCGAAGCGGCGCAGCCACGCGTTTATGGGTACTGGATCAGGCGCGTCGCGGATGGCGATCATTGGACAGGGGACGGTATCGGCACCGCGCTCCTCCAGCATGCGGAGCAGTTGGCCAAGTTCGCGCGTTTCCGGTACCACAATTCGTCGTCCGGTCAGCTCTTCCGTCATCGCTTAAGCTCTTCTTTCATGCCCAAACTTTCACTCCACGCCGATGGCGACTTTCGAGAATACGCCGACACCACTACGTGACCCAGCTCAAGCTCTTGAGGCCCCGGCGATGGCGACCCTCTAGAGCCCGCTCATCGATAGGGCGCGTCAAGCGATATATTCTTAGCAATCGCCCGCTCCCAGCGGTCGCCGTTCGCAAGCAGGCGTTCCTTATTGTAGTAGAGCTCCTCGGGTGTCTCGGTCGCGAACTCGAAGTTCGGGCCCAGGACGATGGCGTCAACAGGGCAGGCCTCCTGGCAGAAACCGCAGTAAATGCATTTCATCATGTCGATGTCGAAACGGGTGGTCCGCCGCGTGCCGTCGTCGCGCCGCGGTCCCGCCTCGATCGTAATGGCCTGCGCCGGGCAGATCGCCTCGCATAGCTTGCAGGCGATGCAGCGCTCCTCCCCGTTCGGATAGCGCCGTAGCGCAAGCTCGCCGCGAAAGCGGGGTGAGAGCGATCCCTTCTCAAACGGATAGTTCAGCGTCACCTTCGGCTTGAAGAAGTAGCGCATCGCCAGGAAGAACGCGGACACGAACTCAGTCAAAAAAAACGACTGGGCCAGTTGATCGAGCCTCCATAATCTCTCCTGTCCGTCTTCACCAGTTTGGCCACACGCTCGAACATCTATCGCTCGCCGGTCTGCGACCTCTCCACCTCCCTCAGCTGAACTAGACTCCCTGATGTGTTTGATCTCACGCAACTACATGCAATGCTCAGCCTTCAATCACCTCTGCCAGGGTTTGGCGATAGCAACTTGGCCTTGTCAGGCTTGCCTTCCCAGTCCTTGGCATCTGGCGGCGGCTCACGCTTTACGGTGATGTTCGGCCAGACCAGAGCATATTGGGTATTGATCTCGAGCCACTTTTCGAGTCCCGGCTCAGTGTCCGGCTTGATCGCATCAACCGGGCATTCCGGCTCGCAAACGCCGCAATCGATGCATTCGTCCGGGTGGATGACGAGCATGTTCTCACCCTCATAGAAGCAGTCGACTGGACATACCTCGACGCAGTCCATGTACTTACATTTGATACAGCTTTCATTGACGATGTAGGTCAATTAAGCCTCCTTCGAGCAACTCGCCCGGCCAAGGGCGATCTCCATCGTGGAACTCATGCGTTATCATCCACGGTCAACGGCTCTCCGTGAGGGTGTGAGGCGGGTGACGTGTGTCGCCGCGTTGGTTCAACCTGCGCACATACAGGATTGTGGCCTCGGGCCGCTCAGTTTTGACCTTTAATGCAGCAATGAGCGCGTCTTCAGCATCGACGACAATTCGGTCCGCCTTCCTTTCGACTCTAAGTCCGACAGTGAATTGCCACGACATTTTGGCCTTCCTCAAAGCTAGGTTAGGCTACAAGCGCTCAGCGGCATCGACCACCTTGCCCTCAGCTCGGTCTTCTTTTGTGCCGGTGTTCGCGTCGCGGTGCAGTCAGCTCGCCTATATGCACAAATAGAGAATGGGGCGGACGCTGGTTTGCTGGGCATCACATGCTACATGGTCCGCCCCACAGCGCGCTGCATGTATTGGCATTAGTCAACAATGGCGCGCCTATCTCACAGATGGCAATTCAGTCACCCCAGCACAAGTGACTCGATCAAAAGCAAGAAGGAATCTGTAAACTTGCGCTTGGCGATAGGAAGGCTTCCGGTCGCCGTGTGCTTTGCTCGGCTGCTCAATAATCCAGTCTTCACCCTTAAGCAGTTGCGCACGCGTTCCTTGCTGCGGATAATCTCCCCTTCTTTTCCGCCAAAAGAGGTCCGTCGATGTCCCTCTCTATGTACCAGGCGTCGGTGCCAGCCCTTCTCCAAACGTTGAATAGCCTCTCCGTGATCTTGGACAAAGCCGAGGGCTATGCCGGAAACCGCAAGATTGATCCGGAAGTCCTGCTTAATTACCGGCTTGCCCCTGATATGTTTCCATTCATTCGTCAGATCCAGATTGCAGCCGATCTCGCCAAGGGAGCCGCTGCGCGGCTTGCGGGTGTAGAAGTGCCGAAACACGACGACACGGAGAAGACCTTTGCCGATCTCAAGGCGCGGATCACAAACACGGTGGCATTCGTGCAATCCATCCAACCTAGCGACATTGACGGCTCTGAGGGTCGCGACATCACCCTAACCCTTGGCGAACACACGTTAAGTTTTAAAGGCCAGCCCTATCTGGTGCATTTCGTGCTACCCAACTTTTATTTCCACTGCACCACGGCCTACGACATCCTGCGGCACTGCGGTGTTGAACTTGGCAAACGGGATTTCATCGGCACTATCTAAACAAGAAGCAAGAGTCGCTGCAGACTGGCGACAGGCTTAGTTCCTCGAAGCGATCTCTGTCCCTTGCGATACATGTCTATCGACCTGCGCCCATAGCGACTAATGTCTGCTTATGACACTTAGCGGACGCTCGAGTGCGCTCGCCGCAAGTCCGCTATTGGGGGTAAGGCGGCCACCCCTGTTTGGCCGCGCCACCCCGCTAATAAGCGGCGCACAAGTTCAGAAGCCCATTATCCACCATTATAAACCGGTCGTCAGTTGTGGGCTTAGCACGACAACCGCACCGCTTTTCACCTGTTATAAAACGGGGCTTGTTTTCTCTTGTTGTTACAGAAGGGCGCCCTAGCGGCTCACTTCTTTCGCGCTGCATTATCAGCGGGTGGCTGAGCACCGGCGGAGTGGTGCATGTCACCGAATGCTCAGCATGAGGGGGAGGGGCCGACCCCGGAGGATCGGCCCATCATGAAAAGATTAGCCAAGGAGCTAGAAGCCGAACCCAATCCCGAAACGCGGACCCCACCAACCCCGACGACGGTAGTAGGGATAGCCGTACCCGTAGTAGGGATAGCCGCCGTACCAACCTCGACGGTAGTAGGGGTAGCCTCCGTACCCGCCTCTGCGCCAACGACGACCACGCCAACGCCGTCGGGCTTCAGCCGGAGTGCTTGTTGCAGCATTGATAACAGTGGCGAGAGTGGTCACGCCGACGGCCGTGCCGACGGTCGTTCCCACGGCGCTGATGCACCAAAACACTGCAATCGCAACCGCCGCGACAGTCTGGGCCAAGAACTTTCGTAGTGAAGGCCGGCGATCGATCATAGACACCCTCCTTTCATGTGGGCTACGGCGAGAGCCCGGGGTGTTGGCAGCTAAACCCAACGAACCAAATTTTGTTTCACCAAGAGCTCGCTAGAAGCGTCTGATAATCGGAGCAATAGCCCGGCACCCTCAATCCTCATCAGGGAGAGGAGAGAGTACCGGGCCAAGCCAGCACCTTAGGGGGCAACCGCAGGGCTGACTAATCGAGTCTAGAGCTCAATCATGGTGGCAGTTGGGAAGAACCCAGCGCCGCTGTTACGCGATACGACCGAGAGCCACAACGGCACTGGGCCCGGCCCTTCGCAGGAATGGCGAGATCGTTGCTCCCCGCTGTTAGGCCGTCAAAAGAGTGGGGGTGGAAACGTGGGGTTAGTGAGGCAACCTATATGCAAATCAGTCGCAGATAGGCCGATACAGTTACATAAGGAAAGGCCAAGTCCATGGCAGGGAAACGAATACGAATAGGCAGGCTGGATACAGCCGGAGGGATCGCCTACGCATGGAAAGATACTCAAGAAACTCTTCCATAGTCTGCAGAGGGTCCATGGAATTTTAGGTCCTTGGACGCACGGCACGTCCCCCTTAAATCGTCATATTGGCACTCTATCTAATCGACCGCCAAGTCAGGAGGTTATGGCAAAGGAGGCAAAAATGAGCGGTCTTCTTTTCGTCTGCCCCAACTCGGGGCGAGAGATTTCAACCGGCATAGAGATAGATTCAGGCAGTTTCTACGAGGGACTGCCTCGTGTCCTGGCCGATATCAAGTGTCCCGACTGTGGTCTGATCCATAATTTATTCGAGGTTCAATCGCGGCTGACCGATGAGCCGCAAGGCCAAGGACACACCTTCCAGACCGAGGGTTGCCACTCAATGCGGTGACGAAGCCGAGCCTTACTCGAGACCCGACATCGAGGCAGTAGCTTTGGCGAAAGAGTTGATTGAGCGAATGAGCGGGCGCTTCGAACCGGAGAAGATGCCGGACAGATACGCCGGCGCCGGTCAGGCAGAGCAAAAGTCGAACAGCGCGCCCCCCAGGTCATAGTAGATACGGAGTGCAAGCCCAAAACTGCTGTCATCAATATCATGGACGCCCTGAAGCAGAGCATGCAGAAGCAAGGGCAAGCCGTGATCGGCTGGCGGCTTGATGTCCGCTCAGCGAAAAGGCCCCCGCTTCGGCGGGGGCCTTGCTCTTCTTGCGGCAGCAGTCGCGGCCTAGCCTTTCTTCTTCGAGTGATACTCCTGCGCCTTAGCGAGATTGCCTTGCGGATCCTTCATGAAGGTGGTCTTCGCTTCTTCGCTGCCGAAGCAATAGGTCTTGCCTCCAATCTGCCCATTGATGGAGCAGTCGGTCTGTACGTCCTTGCCCATCGCGAGCCCCATCGTGCACATGTTGTCGTACTCGCCGGTTACGGCCAGGGCTGTGGTGGCCATGCCAAGCAAGAAAGCGCCGGCAACGGCGGATGTGACATACGCTTTACGCATCGATACCTCCTTAGTGGTTGACGGTTCTCCCGCCCTTTCGTGATCGAATGCCTAAAGGCGGAGACATACAATTCAAATCTGCGTGTAAATTAACCCCGTCGCGCCCCACAGCTGGCCGCCGAATATGGAGCCCGAAGCCGCTTAGAGGGTGCAGGTCGGCCAAGATGCGGGAGTCCGCTTGTGGCACTTAGCGGACTTCCACCGTTCGGATCGCGAGGTCCGCTCCCCGGCCAAAAGCGGACACACCTGATTTGCTCGCTAATGCCCGCTAATGACCTAAAGCGGACAATGTGCCGCCAGCCTCGGCAACTCCGAACCGCGATCCGGGAACTAAACTCCTATTCATGCAACAGTGATTGCCATTGCGCGAGGATGTGAAGGTGGTTTTGATTTCACAAAACGCAAAGTTAGCGACTAAGGGGAGGATAGGCACCAACTAGCCAGGTTCCGCAGCGACCACACGGTGGATTTCCTGTACGACAGCGGCTCCTTCTCCTACGGCCGCCGCGACGCGCTTGGTAGAGCCGGCCCGAACGTCGCCGATCGCGAAGACACCGGGCCGACTGGTCTCAAGCGATAGGATCGGTCGGCTAGCTCCGCCAGTGGAATTTCCTCCGGTCACTACGAAGCCCTTATTGTCCAATGTGACGCAGTGATTCAACCAGCTGGTGTTAGGGTCCGCGCCAATGAACAGGAAGAGGTGACGCAAGGGACAGGTGTGGGTGGCCCCAGTCGCGCGCTCGCGGAATACCGCCGCTGTGAGACCCGTGCTCTCGTCTCCCTCCAACGCAACGACTTCGGTTCCGGTGTGCAGCTCAACATTGGGCAGCGCGGCGATCCGGTCGATGAGATAGCGCGACATCGACGCTTCTAAGCCCGGCCCGCGCACCACGAGATGCAAGCGTTTTACCTTCGGTGCGAGAAACACCACGGCCTGTCCCGCAGAATTGCCCCCGCCCACAAGCGCCACCTCCTCGCCTTCGCAGAGCTTCGCCTCCACCGGCGAAGCCCAAAACGAGACGCCCCGGCCCTCGAAGGTCGAGAGGTTGGGGATTGCAGGTCGCCGGTATCGGGCGCCGGTGGCGACCACGACGGTACGGGCGCGCACCATGCCGTCATTGGTGAGTTCCAGGCGCATGGGTTCGCCGGCTTCCTGTTCGTCGCAGTCGAGCCGCGCCACCTCAAGCGGAATTGCAATCTCGACGCCGAACTTCAGCGCCTGATTGAAGGCGCGGCCTGCGAGCCCCATGCCGGAGATGCCTGTTGGAAAGCCAAGATAGTTCTCGATCCGCGCTGACGCGCCTGCCTGTCCGCCGAAGGCCCGCTGATCGAGCACGATGACCGAGAGGCCCTCGGACCCGCATAGACGGCGGCGGCGAGGCCCGCGGGTCCAGCGCCGACGATGGCCACATCATAGACCTTCTCCGGGTCGAGCTCGGGGGTGATGCCGAGAATAGCGCCAGCCTCAGCATCTGTGGGCCGCTTCAGGATCGTCCCGTTCGGACAGACCATGAGTGGCAGCTCCTCGGGGAGCACGCCCGAGCGCTCAACCACGGCGCGGCCTTCTGGGTCGTGTGGAGGCGTCGAGCACCGTGTAAGGATAGCCGTTGCGACCGAGAAAGCCTTGAAGACGGACAAGGTCCGGCGTGCCGGGCTTTCCGACGAGCACTGAGCCGACACCGCCTTCCTCAATGAGCCCGACGCGGCGAAGGATGAACGCTCGCATCATGATCTCGCCCACCTCGGCAGAGCCAATCATCAGAGCGCGCACATGGGCGGCGTCGAATGGCAGCGCGGTACAGCCTTCGGGACCAGCGCGGGCGGAAGCCAGCGTCGCGGCCCCGGCGAGCTGGCTGACCTCGCCCGAGAATTGACCGGGGCCAAGGCTGGTGATCGCCGCCTCGTGATTGAGGCCATCGCGACGTACCACATCGATCGAGCCCTTGAGCACGAGCCAGGCTGGGGCATGGCGCTCGCCGACGTCGAAGACGATTTCACCGGGTGCGAATTCGCGCGCTGGCCCGCTTGCGAAGCGCTTCGCCGTGTCGATCTGGCTCGCATCGAGCACAGGAAACAATTGGTGGCCACGAGTCTTGATGACGCTCATTTGGCGCTCTCCAGGCGGCAGGCCCCATTAAACTCTAGCATGTAAGGCAAGGACGAACTCGAACAGTTGCTGGCCGCGCGGCGGGCAAGCCTGGAGGGATGAACGGATTGACCGTCTTCCGCTATCGCCAACCCACGTTTCATGATGGATGTCTGCTTTTGGCACAAAGCGGACTCACTCGATAGCGCGCACCTACGTCCGCTTATGACCCCAAGCGGACGTCGGCTCATCCGGGATTTTTGAACTTCGAACTAATCGCATGAGGGAATGGAGTTGTGCGTCCTCGCCGTTTTGGCTACGTTTCGGATCGCGTTAGGAAATGGCGCAGGGCACTCCCGTTGACCGTAGCCTTTTGTTTCAACCGGAGGACACCCACGATGCTGAAATTCGCAAACTTGACAAGCATGGCTTTGCTGCTCAGCGCAGGTTATGCGCTCGCCGGGGCCTCGACGATGGAATCCGGCCGTCCGTCCGCTGTTCTGACACCGGAACAATGCCAGCAGGTTTGGGGCAAAGCGGTGCCTCAGGGCGATTCGCTGGCGCCGGCGAACGCCGCGCCCTTTATCGTCAACTTCCAGCAGGCCGACGCTGATAAGGACAATAAGCTGTCAAAAAAAGAGTTCGAGACAGGTTGCACCAAAGGTTTCGTGAAATTCACCGACCGCTAATCGCCTAGAGAAAAGCTAGGCGCTGGCGTCGCTCGCGCGTCTCATAAGCTGCTTGCTGCGTCCCATCAACTAGCAGCGGCGGCACCATCTCCAGCACCTGCCGTGGCGGCATCGGCTGGCAATTAAAGAACATTGCCGCGTGGGTACGTCCGTGAAGGACCAGAGCGGGCCTTGACACTACTAACCCCTCAATCAGTACCAAGGCCGATGTCTGTTAATGGCACCTAGCAGACATCGATGCCGACGCTGCCCTTGTCCGCTCTTGGAGGTAAAGCGGACATCCCTCGCTCGATGATAACATCGCGAGGTGGTGGCAACGCGAGCGCAGCGAAGCTACGTCTCACGGAGGGACGGTCTCAGGGCTTACAGCGCTAGGCGGACTGGGGGTTTTTCCTGAAAGAACCGCGTTGCGCGCCATGCCTAATCCAGCCACGAAGCAAACGGTGCCCACAATTGCCGCCGTTATAGCGAGCCAGCGCAGCGGCATTGTGTCCTGGAAGGGGCGCTCTATCCGGAAAATACGTCGGAGATAGGCGAGGAAGATGCTCGCCAGTCCGGCGGCTGCGCCCGCTCCGAAGACAAGCATAGCATCGGCAAGTCCCCGGAGGTCTGGAGCCGAAGCTGCCCCGTGCGCGAGACCGACGAGAAGTGCAATGGCGGCGATGGCATTGATCAAAATAATCAAAGCCACGCCGCGGCCTGCATATCGATTCTTTTGCCGTTCGACAAAAGCGGGGTCAGTGCGAACGTCGATTTCTTCTCTAATACCTGGTTCTTTTCGGCGGTCGGGAGAGACTGTCATGGCTATAGGTTTCCGAAAAAGGCCTCTCGCGGGGACATTTTCGGCTTTTCTGCCGGGCCTTACAAGAAGAAGTGTCTTCCTGCACTTCGACCGGGCACAAAGCCAAGAATTACCGGTCGGTTTCGGTCAAGGAGTATACGGGCCTCAAGGCGGGGCTACTCGGCGGGTTATCACGTTGCGGTCTAGTAACGGAGTGCGGCTGATGACAACGCAGCAAGAATTACTGTTCACCGATCTTAACGCGCTAACCGAGGATCAGATTGAGGCGGGCCTCGCGGCAGGAGTATGGCGGGAAAACCGGCCGTTCGTAGAGCAGTCCCTTGGTCAGATTAGGTTGAGCTGCGCCGACGCGGCGGCATCGGCGCAGGGTTTAGAAGCCATACGGAGCGTTGTGGATGACGCGCGGGCTGCCAATTTTAGAGCTACGATAGCTCTCATACTCGCGACAGGGGCAATGCTGGCAGCGACGGCCGCCGCGTTCATCGCGCTTCTGGCTCTGAGCGGCGTGACGATCTCGTGGTGATCAAGCGAAGAGGCCCCGGCGTGCCGAGTGCCGGGCCTCAGCACATCAGTTAAGGTTGCGGATTAAAGGCACAAAGGAGACAAAGCCATGAAATGGGTTACGCGAGAACGTCCGGTGATCGACCGGATTGCCTGCCCTTGGCTCATCTCAACATTTATCGACAAGCAGCCAGAGTTCCTTTTCGTGCCGCCAGATCGAGTACTCCGCGTTGCAACGGAGACGGGGGCCATTCCCTACGATGTCCCTGGGGTTGAATTCACGCATGTGGGTGAAGGATGCAGCTTTGACGCATTCGTAGCCAAGTATGGTCTCAACAGCGATCCCGCCATCGTGACGATTGCAGCCATCGTTCGGGGCGCCGACACGGACCGGCATAACCTCACGCCGCAATCGGCTGGTCTCTTAGCCATCTCGATGGGCTTGCGCGACCTTAGCCCCGACGATCACGAAGTGCTGAAACGGGGCTTCATAATCTATGACGCGCTCTACGCCTGGGCTTCGCGCCGAAAGACGGAGACCCATAGCTGGCCGCCAAATATGAAGCCCGAAGCGGCATGATGAGCCCACGTCCGCTTCTGGCACATAGCCGACATCTATGCTGACTATGAGCATGTCCGCTATTGAGGTTAAAGCGGACATCCCTGATCCGCGCTTTGATGTCAGCTCTCACCCAAAGCGGACATTGCCGGGCGGCGGCAGTGTACTGGAGTTCGTCTTGAAGCCGCAATTTGGGTCAGGATCGATTAGTTTTCTGAGCGGCCTCCTTTCCCGTACCATGCCAGGGCCACGCAGCCTGGCCGCGTCGCCCTCGCCTTTGCCGCACTACTCGGTCTTAGCCCCGCATTTGTTGTCCTTCTCGACCCAGACGCCGCCCGCCTTCTCGCACTCAGCCTTGTTCTTTGCATCCTTTAGCCCAGCAAAGGCAGGCACGGTGAGGGCGGCTGCAGCGGCCAAAGTGATGAACGCGAAGAGAAGTCTCTTCATGGTGATTCTCCCTTTGTGATACTTGGTGAGGCCTGCCGAAGGCACGGCTGATTTCCGGGTGATGGTTCCTGGGAGGTTCCCAACCATCTGCTCCCGATTCAACCCGCGATAGGATTGGGTGTTCCGGGCGCTCACCGTCGGCCGCTGCTGTAACTATCGCTGAACTGATAGCCTTTTTGAGTGACCATGCGTAGCACGATGATCGCGTCGCTCGGCCACCCCTTGCGACTGGGGGGGCTGAAACGGAGCCGGGCTCGAGCCCTCTGCATACCGATCTCTATCACCTCAATATGATCGAAGCCCTATCTCGCCCATAACGAGACCAAGACTGCTACCTAACTAGGACTTGCTGGTATTCCGTCCGTCCTTCTCGGTCCAAGGCATCGAACTCGGCATCTGACAACCGGATATCGGCGGCAGCGACATTTTCTTCCAGATGCGCGACTTTAGACGTGCCTGGAATGGGCAGCATGACGGGGCTGCGCTTAAGCACCCAAGCAAGCGCGATCTGGCTTGGGGTGGCATTATGGGCCTTGGCGACCGCATCTAGTATCGAGCCGGTTTTGGTGAGACGCCCAGCAGCCAGCGGAAACCACGGAATGAAGCCGATCCCGTGCTCCTCGCAGTAATTCAGCACGTCTTCGCTGCCGCGATCGATGAGGTTATATCGGTTCTGCACGGTTGCCACCTTGAACACCTTAGAGGCGGCTTCGATGTCAGCGACGGCAAGATTGCTTAAGCCAGCGTGGCGGATGATCCCATCATCTTGAAGCGACTTAACCGCAGCAAATTGCTCATCACGCGGCACTTTCGGATCGATGCTGTGCAGCTGCCAAAGTCCAATTTGGTCGAGCCCGAGTCGGTCGCGGCTTTTGATCGCTTGCTCGCGCAAGTGTTCCGGCCGTCCATCCCGCTCCCATTCCCCAGGACCGGGTCGTCTCAACCCTGCCTTGGTCGCTATGAGAATGCCATCATAAGGGTACAAAGCCTCGCGGATTAGCTGCTCGGAAACATCCGGCCCGTAGGAGTCGGCGGTATCGATGAAATCGATGCCAAGCTCCGGCAGACGTTTGAGTGTCCGGATTGCTTCGGCCATTTCAAGCGGTGGTCCCCAGACGCGGGGCCCCGTGATGCGCATTGCCCCGAAGCCGAGGCGATGGATCCCGATGTCGCCGTTAATCTTGAATGTACCTGATTTGCGAGCGTCGAGCTTGACCATCTTTCTTCTGCCTTGCCGAACGTGACGCAATCACAGCGTCGCTCTCGCTTAGTGTGGTTCTATGTCCTATGCTTAGTGGAAAGTAGAGGGAGAGTTCTATGGGCATGATGATTATACGTCATAAGGTGAGGGACTACGGCCAGTGGCGCCCCATCTTCGATGGGCATGCCGAAATGCAGCAGGCGGCAGGTCTCAGCAATCCGCGCGTCTACCATTCCGCCGACAGCAATAAGAGTGAGATCGTGGTCGTCTTCGATACCAAGGACACGAAGATGGCCAAGGACTTCGCTGCTTCGGCCGATCTCAAGGAGGCGATGACGAAGGCTGGGGTCGTGGACACGCCAACGATTTATTTCCTTGAATTGATCGATTGAGCCAAATTGGTGGAGGATCGCTATGGCTCGATCCTCGTCGATTCGCGAGAGATGCCCGGCCAACCTTCTCTATTATCTCCGGGGTATGCCCACCCCGCTCTATATCTGGCCATCCGGCCTTCGCCGCGCGACCACTACGAGATGACCAAAGGAGAAGCTGATGGCCAAAACTATTGCCAGGAGAAAACGCATTGTTCGTCGTGAGTGGACCCGTGCTGATGTGAAAGAATTGAGACAGCACTCAAGAGACAAAACGCCCGTCAAAACCATCTCTAAAGCACTGAAGCGTACTCCTGCCGCGCTCAGACAAAAGGCCCGCGCGCTGGGAATTCCGCTCGGCGACCGCCGCTTCAAAAGAAGTTGAGCGTGAGTATCTAACCGTCTGACGCCTCCGGTTCGTTTCGGGCGCTCAACCTAAGCCTTGTTGACCTCACACCGCCTGCCGTAGGCGGCCGACGCCAGCCTCACAGGCTCGCCCGCGCTCGAAGCCACAGTTCTCTTGGCGTCGGCCAACCGAAGACTAAATTATTCAGGGTAGTAAAAAAGGCTGCCGAGTGCCCGCTCCCTGGTCAATCCTTCCTACCGCTCAGACAGCTTCATCGCGACCATGAACTTCGGCGGGAGGAGATGTGGCCTCCACCGCCGTGAACGGCTCTATGATCGTGTATTGGTGGCGGGCTCCCGCTGGGACGAGCCACGAGTCCCCACTTTTGAGATTTAGGGTTTGTCCTTCTAAAAGGAGCCTGGCACTCCCCGAAATCACGTACCCCACAGTCTCGTACTCTCTGGTGGTTGGCGCCTTAAGCTTTCCTCCTGGTTCGTCAATCCAGAGGCGCATCGACACGCGCTTTCCCGCAACGAGATATCTCTGACCCATCTCTCCTTTGGGAGAAGAGCCACCTTCCACCTTCTTAATTGTTGTGTCCGTCATGGTTGCCTCCTGGTCCAATGCGGATGCGCCGGACCGGCAGTCAACGTGCAGCTAAGCAAGGACGTTCCGTCTCTGAAGACCCGAAAACACCCCTCGGCTGGGACAGTAGGTCGCTACACCGGCCGGCGCTCCGAGCAACACGGAAGGATCCACCAGCCGCGGGTTCCGAGACGTGTAACCCGTTCTTTCCAGCAAAACAGCCACTGCCAAGCCCGTTGGAACTCGGGATCGAGAGTTCAGTTATCTATAACGACGGGTGGCATGCCGATTAGAGGCTGCCATGAAGGGCATTTTATTGGTGCTGCCGGGCGTCATGCTTTGCGCCGCCACTTTGCATAGCGCCGTTGCTGATCCGACAGTGCTTCCCCAGACCAAAACCGGCGAAGAGTTGCATTCGGCTGTTACGGACATGCCGGACATCATTGATATGTCGCACGCGGACCCCAAAAGCTGGCATAGCTTACCGCCCGCCGCTCAGGTCTACGACCAGGTTCTAGCGAAAGAAGTACAACTCCCAACCCACTTCAGCGGCCGACCACGCCCGTTTTGAATAACGTGCTCATGTTGACCAGTACGATGGCTCCGACGTGGCGGGCCGCAGGTCTCGTTGCCAACGAGCGTCTTCGAGGTTCGTCGCGCGTTATGCCGTCATGGGCAGGTTCACACGAAGAGAAGAGCTTATCCAACTTGGCTGGCGCGCAGGGTAGGGGCGGTCCTCATCCCGGGTGGCTATCTGGCCTTGCTACTCATTCCCCTGGGGCTCGCTTCTGATTTAGAGCCAAAGCTCAAAACCGCGCTGATGGCGTGATCGGCTTCACGCCTTTACTAACAAAGCTCGCAGCGGTCGCACTCCTCGGTAAGCCTGCGCTGTACCCGAAGGCCTAGTCGTCGAGCAACCGCTCCGGACGCGCCTACCTGGGTCGCGAGGGGGTACCAAGCGGACATCTGCTCTGAGCTGTCGGACTTCTGTGCTTCTGTGCTGGCCCAAAAGCGGAAGATTAGGAATTGCTGTGCTCTCTAGCATGCTCAGAGCCGATTTCGAGAATGCAAGAAAGACCTTGTGGATTGAATACGAGTTGCGCCCTGCCGAGCTGACCATCCAAGGCACGCTCTATCAGGTGTGACCCAAAGCCCTGTTGCGCTGGCGGATTAACTTTCGGGCCCCCGCTCTCCTGCCAAACAAGTTTCACTCGATTAGATTGACCGTGCTCCAACGTGACGCTGACGCGCCCGCTACCGTTCGACAAGGCGCCGTATTTAACGGCATTGGTCGCAAGTTCGTGTATGGCCATGGCAACGACGACCGACTTGGTCGAGTCCAGCCATACGTCGCCGGGCCCTTCGATGGCTATCCGTTCGTGGTGTTTATCTTGGAAGGGTTTCAGGGCCCGGGTCACGATTGCGCTTAATGGCGCTTTTTCCCAACTCTCAGAGGTCAACAGATCGTGCGCATTGTCCAGAGCATGCAGGCGGGCGATGAAGGCATCACGCTCTTGAGCGTGTTGATTGAGGGTTTGGGTCGCAATGGCCTGGATCGTGGCCAGGGAATTCTTGATGCGATGTTTCATCTCGTTCACAAGCAGCTTTTGCTGCTCGTGAGCGTGCTTGCGCTCAGTGACATCTCTGGCAATTTTGGAGGCGCCGACGACCCTTCCACCAGCATCCTTGAGCGGCGATACCGCCAGCGAAATATCGATTAAACTTCCGTTCTTGTGGCGACGGACCGTATCGTATTGATCAATGCGCTCGCCCCGGCGGATGCGGTTGAGAATTTCTGGTTCCTCGGGTATGCGATCCTCGGGAATAAGGATCGTGACCGGTTTGCCGATGACCTCTTGCGCCGAATAGCCGAACAGTCGCTCGGCGCCACGGTTCCAGCTTGTGATGATACCGTCGAGGTCCTTGCTGACGATCGCGTCGTCTGATGTTTCGACAATTGATGCCAGCCGCTGCGCATCTGTGTCGGCTCGTTTGCGGTCGCTGATATCAATCAGCATGTTCACAGCGCCAATAAGGATGCCCGAGTCATCGTATAGGGGCGTCGGATAGGGAACGAAATGGACAAGGGTGCCGTCGGGCCGCTCGGCCACCGCTTCCATGCCGCGAACGACGCGCTGTTCTTTCAATGCTACCGCCATGGGACATTCGCCGTGGGGCATAGCTCTGCCGTCGGGCCAATAGAGTTTCCAAGAGCCGCAGAACTCGCTCTCTCCTAACTCGGGACGGCAGCCCCAGAGCTCCGCTGCGGCCTCGTTAAAGAAGGTGATGCGACCCGCGGGGTCCGTTGTGTAAATGGCCGCAGGTAGGGCTTGAATTAGGCGTTCTAGATGCAATCCACCGAGGCCAAGCGCTTGATGGTTTGCGCGCTCGACGGCATCCCCAAAGGCGCGGCCCATCCAGCCTAACAAGTCTGGATTGCTCATCCGGGCGGAAAAGTCAGGTCCTTGAACGAGTTCGTTTGCCTCTGCTGATGGCGGCGGAGGTGGAGTTTTGAAGGAAAACACGGCACGGGCCTCCTAATCTGCACACCCCAAAGTGTTTGCCACCTATTCCCCCGCCATCATTACTCCTCCCGTGGAAATGTTCCAGTTCCCATTTTAAGTTTAGAAGGAACGTACCCTTCATAAGGACGTTCGCCTGTCATGGACGCGGAACCACAGCCTAGAGTTTTCCGGTAAACCCAGCTCGTTGGGACTTCCATTATCACGTTGCGCATAAGATTTGCCGGAGCCGACTTTGACCTCGAAAACAGATCCATCGTCACGAGCGTGCGTTTTAGTTGTTGAGGACGATTTTTTTTGTCGGTTTCATGCAGTCAATTTGGTGGAGGCTGCAGGATACAGAGCGATAGAAGCAGCCAACGCCGATGAAGCCATTGCCATTTTGGAAGCGCGAAAAGACATCCGCATCGTCTTTACCGACATAGACATGCCAGGCTCAATGGATGGACTGAAGTTAGCTCATGCGGTTCGACATCGTTGGCCGCCAATCGAACTCATTCTTACCTCCGGTCATTTCGATGTGCCGGAGAGCGACATTCCCAAGAGGGGTCTATTTTTTTCGAAGCCATATCGTGACGACGAAATAGTATCTGCTCTCCAAAAATTTGCTGCCTAAAATTCGAAACACCTAACGGGATGTCAGTTTCTGGGGCCAAGCAGGCGATAACAGTGGGCCTTACGTCAGACAGTGGAAGCGGAAAGGCCCGAGGCCGCTTCCTCACGCGCAGTTAAACTACGCGGCGTCGTCTAGCACCTAGAGCCTGGACGGCGGGCTCATCTCTTTGGTGGTTGAAGCATCCGCGCTCTGCACCCAGCCCTTGCTACAGCCGGTCTTGAGCTCGGCCGCGGAAATCGTTCCGTCCTTGTCCCTATCGACCATCTGGAAATTCACGATAAACGGCGCGGCCTTGTCCCCGGACAAAGTGTCGCCGTTTGGCGAGGCTATCTCCCACACGCTCTGACACTGGGCGTCATCCAACACGGCGCTCGGATGACCCGAAGGCTCACCAGACTGCGAGCCCTCTGGAACCGGGGCCCCGGCGCCAGCAAGAGCATAACCAGCACTAAATACCAGCGCGACGGCGCTAAAGGTTGCGAGTTTCATTGCAGGTTCTCCTGTTGATGGTGAGTTCGCTCGGCCGCGCGGCTGTGCGCGCGGAGGACTGCCGGCAAGTCTCAACTAGTTCCCGTTCTCATCGCTCTTCGGTGCCGCAGTCCGGGAAGCCGAGGCCTCGTTGCGCAATGTCCTCAGCCAGAGCTGCTTAATTTGAGTAGCCGTCCACCAAGAATGCGCTAAGCCTAATAACCTCTGTGCCAGCCTGGTGCGCATTTCGGTTGAGTGCACCTGTGAGGCAGGAACGCCGTCGCCAACCAGCTCCAACGCCACCTCTTCGATGATTTGAGTGAACCTCGATAACGCTTCCGGCCCGAAGGCGATGCGTCCTTTGATAAATGTGTCACGCTCCATTGCGGCCACTGCCTACCTCTTGGACCTGTTTGCGGCCCAGAAAACGCCTGAGGCCCATCCTGGTAAGACTGAGTAGGGCAATGAGGGGGAGCCAAACGTATGTCCAAAGCCTCGCTCCATCCTTGGTTTCATAATGTCTGCGAAGGACTTCCTTTGCAAACGCCTGTTTGCGAGGGCTGAGCTCTCCTTCGGCGAGAGCACTTTTAAGCTCCTGATTACTCCGGTCGTCCATCTGCTACTGTCCTATGTCGCGTCAGGCACTCGGCGACGCCGGCTGCTCTCTGGTGGCTGCCCTCACTGCGAACTCGCGCACCACTACTTCGTTCACCGGCCTCCCGGCTAACGGTCTTAAGGAAGCGCCTCAGGCCGAGTCTGCTGCCTTCTCGGTAGCCCTCATGGGAGCCCGGCGATCGGTCGCGTGGCGACAGCACCCTCTTAAAGACGGAAAGTCCAACTCCGCGAATGCGGCTTCGCGACACAGCGGTGGAACGTTTCGGCCGCTTCACACTTCACCCTTGCACGTTGCGCTCCGGTCTTAGCGTGCCGCCCTTCTACCGTGACAATCAGGGCGAGGCGGCAGGCCCCAGCGAAAGGACTCAGCATGAACCGCGTTTCAACGCCATCGCGCGCGAGCGCAATCTTGGTCGCGACGGCGGCTACGTTAGGGAGCAGTGACGGCATACAACGTTTATCGCGCCCGAAAAACTGAACGCGAACATCCGCCAACCGGTCGCTTCGTTACTGTCAACGGAGTGAGACTGCATTACCTCGAGAGAGGCGAAGGCTCGCCAGTCGTTTTGCTACACGGCAACGTGGTTACGGCTGAGGATTTCCGAACAAGCGGAGTGCTGGAACTACTCGCGACGCGACATCGCGTAATCGCGTTCGACCGTCCGGGTTTTGGATACAGTGACCGTCCGCACGGTTCGGCATGGAGTGCCCGCGCGCAGGCCAACCTTCTTAGAGATGCGCTTGATGTTCTCGATATCAAGCGTCCTGTTGTCCTCGGTCATTCCTGGGGCGCAGCGGTGGCGTTGGCACTGGCGCTAAACCACCCGGACGACGTAAGGGGGCTCGTTCTGTTGTCTGGCTACTACTATCCAACGTTGCGGGCGGACGTTCTGTTGTCCTCACCTCCCGCGATACCCATCCTAGGGGATCTGCTGCGCTTTTCGATCTCTCCTCTGCTTGGCAAACTATTGCAGCCGCTGCTGCTCAAGGGAATGTTCGCGCCGCTACCCGTGCCAGCCAGCTTCAGCGATGGGGTCCACGCCAAACATGTCGTTACGGCCCGGGCAGATCCGCGCGGAGAGTCAAGACGGCGTCGCTATGATCCCGGGCGCTATCGCGATGCGGCACCGCTATCAGGAATTGACAATGCCAGTTGTAATCATGGCGGGCACGAAGGATGGTGTCGTCAATGCCAAGCAGCCGCGCCGGCTTCACGCGCAGATTCCGCACAGTATCCTGCGGTTGGTTCCTGGCGTTGGGCACATGCTTCATTACGCGGTTCCCGAGGAGGTCGCTGAAGCGATCGATGAAGCCGGAGGATTGGCGACGATGCTCGATAAGACCCGGCACGCCTCACACACGGCATCTGCGGCATAGCATGCGGTGATGTCTGCTCCTGGCACTTATTGGACTAGAGGTCGGGCGCATCGCGGCGTCGGCTAATGAGTTAATCGGCTATTGCTGCCAGGATAAGCGCGAGCAGGGTGAACGGGCTCGCTGCCAGGTATAGACTTTGGCGGGGGCGGATCTTTTGCATCGCTAGCTCGTCTGGCTCAGGAGCGGGTATGGAGGATGTTTATGACGTCGTCGTTGTGGGCGGCGGCGCGGCGGGTCTTAGTGGGGCCATCGTGTTGGGGCGATGCCGTCGCCGCGTATTTCTGTGCGATGTGGGCCAGCCTCGAAATCAGGTGTCACGAGCTGTTCACTGCCTCCTTGGTCACGAAGGCACCCCGCCGACTGAGCTGTTAGCCAGGGGTAGATCTGAACTCGAACAGTACACGACCGTAGAGTCGCACGCGGACCGCGTAACTGAAATAACGCCATCCGGGAATCAATTCGATGTCGAATGCGCTGACGGCTTTACATTGAGGGCGCGCAAGGTCCTACTCACCACAGGTCTGACAGATGAAGTCCCGCGAATTGAAGGTATCGAGCAGTTATATGGTCGGAGCGTTCACCATTGCCCTTATTGCGATGGTTTTGAACATCGAGACCAGCCTCTCGCGGTTTACGGGGCAGGCGATAAAGGTGCCGGCTTGGCGCTCATGATGAAGCAGTGGTCTTCGGACGTGATCCTATGCACTGATGGTGCATCAGAGGTTTCGTCGACCATGCAATTACGTCTTCAACAGCACGGAACATTGCGATTTGTTCTGAGAGAATTGCAAAGTTGGAGGGAACCGAAGATGGCGCTTTACAAAGCATCCACTTGCAAGGCGGTAAGGTCCTAAAGCGCACCGCAATCTTCTTCACAACAGGTTGCCATCAAAGCTCCGATCTTTCGGCCGCCTTGGGCTGCGCACGGGACAAAAAGGGCGGCATCGTCACCGACCCCGTCACCGAGGAAAGTAGCGTTCGTGGCGTCTATGTTGCCGGAGACGCGTCTCGTGATGTTTTGCTCGTTGCTGTTGCTATCGCTGAGGGCGCCAAGGCGGGAGTGGCGATTAATCGAGCGTTGTTGCAGGAGGATGGGCTAGGCTAAGGCGGCTCCAACTCCGCGGCTCGGTGTTCTCGACAATGAGTGACTGTCGGCAACTTGGGCGCCTTGCCGTCGTCGGCGCCGAACGCATTGGCAATGAACACACAGAGGACGGAACGGGCGTTTGACAACGTCCGGTTTCGGCAGGAAAGCGGACACCCTCAATTAGCGTGCCCAACGTCCGTTTATGACCCAAAGCGGACCTTAGTTCGATTGAGACTGTTGAGCGAGCGTCGCTCTTACCTGATAGGCAAACCCTTCTTGGGCATAGTTAAAACGAGGCGGCCCCCCGGTGGCCACGGCCGTTTCGTGGAGGGCCAGCCGAACCCTCGATGATGAGATCCTGTGCCTTGGCCAAAGCGGTGCTCGATGAGGAAGCGGCAAAGGCTGAACACCTCTGGCGGAAGTGAGGTGTGACCGCTCCCGCAGAAATCATGCAACCTTGCGAGTTCAGCGGCATACCCGTATTTGAGTGGCTCGGGATTTTGCGACCGATGTGCATGCCGTCCCGTTGCCTTGAACAATGACAGTTGCCTCACAATCACAAAGGACCCCATCATGTCGGACAAGTCTGCAAAAGGCATCGATCGCCGCGATCTGATAATGGCATCCATTGCCACGGTCGGCGCCGCGGCCGCCGTCGCCGTCAAAGCTGGTGCTGCGAATGCCCAGGACGCAACGACACCCCCTGCCAATCCGGCATCAGGAACGGTCTATACCGGCGATGTTATCGAAGGCAAAAAGGTCGTCAGCGCGCTCGACGTCAACGACCTGGAGCCCGGCAAGAAGCACCTTTTGTATTTTCAGGGCGTTAAGATGCCGACCGGACAGCACTGGTATGTGTCTGTGACGGTCGCCAAGGGAGCAAAGCCGGGCAAGCGCGGCGTCCTGACCAGTGGCGTGCATGGCGACGAGATGAGTTCTGTGCATACAGTCCAGACCGTGATGAACCAGCTCGACCCGGCGCAGATGTCGGGCACGGTGATGGCGGTCACGGACGTGTCCCGCCCGGCCCTGGAAAGCATGCAGCGCAGATGGCCCAACCAGGGCAGAGGCATCGATCTGATCGATATGAATCGGGAGTGGCCCGGGAACGAGAACGGCGCCACCGCACCCAGCCGACACGCCGGGCTTCTGTTCAACCGGCTGCTGCGGCCGAACGCCGACTTCGCGATCGACTTCCACACAGGGACAACCGGATTCGAAGTCACCGCATTCAATATTGGCGGTATGGATGTGCCCGAGGTCAAGGCGATGGTGGAGCTCTATCCCGTCGGCCAGATCTTCGACAATCATGTATATCCCGGTGTCCTGCACAACGCGTTTATGGACGTGGGCATCCCGTCCTTCACGCCGGAAATCGGCGCTGCGCGCGTCCTGGACCCCGAGATGATCTCGCTCTTCGTGGAAGGCACAATGAACGTCCTCAAGCATCACGGCATCGTTGCCGGGCCAATGGGACGTACAGGCAAGGACGTGACTGTCTTTGTCGGGAACAGCGCGTTCCCGATCCTGGCCACCGCGGGCGGTCTCGTTGAGCATCTGGTCAAACTCAACGACAAGGTCGAAGCCGGACAGAAGGTTGCCATCCAGCGCGATAGCTTCGGCGAGGTGGTTGCGGAGTATACAAGCGGCGTGGCCGGAGAGATAACGGGCCAGCGCAGCGATGCAATGTCCGAGCCCGGCAACCCGTTGGTATTCATCCTTTTCAACAAGCCGGGGCCGGAGGACGTTCAGGTCTATCCCGAGTAGTTGCCGCATCGACCTCAGGGCCGGTGACGCGTCTGCCCCTTTTCCAGGGTCTGAGTGTTTCGCTGCCCGCTCTAGGCCAACACCTCATTCAGCCAGACGCCAGCATGGCCGCTACTGCCACAAAACAGAGATCGATTTCGATGCTGAGCATGTCCGCTATTGGCACTAAGCAGACAGGCTCGATGCACCGACGAATTTCCGCTTCCTGGGGCAAAGCGGACGTTGACTACCCGCTAACTTACCCATCTCGTATCTGGGAACACCCTACCAAACCGGGCAGCGACCTTTGTTTGCAAAGGCGTGGGGGCCAAATTTAAGGCTTATTTTAAGGTCCAGCGGCATCCTGCCTGGATGTCGCTCAAGGCAGAACAGCACTCCCAGATTGCTTTGGCTTACGAGACAGCAGCGGCCGATGGAAGACTTCCCGCACACGCCAGAGCCGCCTTTGGCAGAAAAGCAGATTGGTTTCGTCTGCTCGCCCGTGTGGCAGAAAAAAGAGAGCGAGCGGCAGTAATCGCAAGTGAAGCGAAGCGAAAGGCCCAGGAGCCACCGCCCAACCCGTTTTTGGCGCCCATGAGACCAAGACGATGGAGCCTCGTGGGGCTGCTTACACGGAACTAGAGCGTGTACTCATAAACCGACAGCCCAATGCTGGCTTGCATGCGCCGGACGATCACGACGCCTCCGAATTGATCCAATGTCGCGCCTTAATTTCGCGCAGGAAACATGGCTGGCTGCGCCGCCCGACATACGCCCGCAAGTTATTAAAGGACTACGAATGGCCGGTCGCTACTTTAGGGTCTCGACCTTTGTCGCCACTGCCATCGAGATCGGCCGCATTGTGGGGGGCCTGTTTTCGAGAGATCAGCGGGCCGATCGAAAAGAGGCTAAACGGCGCCAGAAGAAAGACGCGGTCCTTCTCCACCGGTTTAAAACCCAAGACGCAGATCGAGACCGCGCGGCGGCGGCACTCGTTGCGGCCGCACGATCAACACCGGAGACGCGTGCCCTTGCCATGGGACTTGAGCAAGAAGAGAGGAAGAACCGTCGTCGCCGGAAATGAAATAACTCAAATTGAGGTCCGCTCCTGGCACAAAGCGGACTAACTCGATAGCGCGCTCCTACGTCCGCTTCTGACCCAGAGCGGACATTCGGGTTGTTCCAGTCCGCGGCTTAGGGAGCGCATCATTGCTGCTCGGCGCTGACCGCCGGTGCCGCAATCGTCACCGTGGTGCCCTGAGGCCCACTCGTTTTCTGGACCGTGGCCTCAAGTTGATGCGCCAGCGCCTCGACGATGCTCGTGCCAAGGCCGGCGTGCGAAACCTCATCCCCCACTGCATTAGGCCCCGATCCGTTGTCGGAGACCGAGAGGCGCCAGCCAGCATCTTGCACGTCGTAGCTGACCAGGATTTCGCCCTCCGCTCCGGCCGGGAAGCCATGCTTCAAGGCGTTGATCACGAGTTCCGTCACGATCAGCCCGAGGCTCACAGCTTCGCTGGATACCGCCCGGCCAGAGGTCGATTGCACCTTGATCGAGAGCGGCCGGCGTTCGCC
This sequence comes from uncultured Alphaproteobacteria bacterium, assembly GCA_963776655.1. Classification (GTDB taxonomy): domain Bacteria; phylum Pseudomonadota; class Alphaproteobacteria; order Rhizobiales; family Methyloligellaceae; genus Methyloceanibacter. Next base: position 28,152 of record CAVZNL010000001.1, read on the forward strand.
GACCATCGAGGCGGCAAGACTGGCGCACAGCTTCGTGAGATAGGGCCCGATCTCGATCCTCTCGTTTAGCCCGGAGGCGTGCAGCTGTTGTTGCACCGTTGCCACCGACATGACGCGCTGGTGAGCATCGCGGAGGTGGAGACGCGATCTCCTCCGATTGCACGGTGCGTGCCTTGAGCAGAAGAATGCTGGCGATGATCTGAAGACTGTTGGCAACGCGGTGCTGCATCTCCTGGAGCAGAATTTCTTTTTGTTGAAGCAGATCATCCTTTTCACGATCAGCCTCGCGACGCCGGGTCACGTCCTCTATCGCCAGAAGAATGGCGGAAACCGAACCATCCTCGTTAAACACCCGGCGGGCATTGAGGAGCATCACGCGCCGGCCGATCGACGGGAATTCGTGCTCGACCTCATAGGCCTCGACGGTGCGGCGCTTCGGGATGATGTCTTCGAGGAGCGCGCGGAGCCCTGGAATGTTCCACTGCCCGGCGCCCAGGTCGAAGACCAGCTGGCCTTCCGTCTTGTGTGGTGTCACCGCGAATGTCCGGTAGAACGAGCGGCTCGCGGCAATCACGCGCAAGTCCGGGTCGAGCACGAGAAGGGGCTCCCGTAAGGCATCGACGATGGCCTCAGCCAAGTCATGCCCACGCGCGATGGCAGCGAAAGGATTGCGTTTAGCCACGCCAGGGGGGTCCGCTCTTCTGCTCTATCTGCACGTGGGATTTTAGCAAACCTAGCGGCGGAACCGAACCTCGCCGGATCACCGAAAAGAAAACCGCCCCAGCAAAGACCCCGAGGCCGCTTCATTACGCAGACCACCTAGGGGTGGAGGAGCCGGTCAATGCGCTGCTTGGCCTCGGCCACAGCCTCTTCCTTCCCCAATGCCAGGGTACACAGAGTAGATCGAGAAAACAGGGGCAGGTCGGCGCGCGTGGCATAGACGCTCACACACCATTGGGACCATTGCCGGTTAGGCACAATGTCATATCCGCGATATCGGCAGGTTTCCGTTGTAGTCATCTGAGTGGGCCTCGCTAATGGCAGGCCCCCGTTTAGACGGGTCCGGTTGACTATCCCGCTGCTGTTTTGATCAGGAGTGTAGAAACGACCCGCATCCGGATGGTGCCGTCGTCTCCAGAAAAGGCTTAGGGCGATAGGCGCGGTAATGCTCGGGGGCGCAAGCTGCCACGACGCATCTCCGTCTGAGGCACATGGAACGCCACACGCCCAGGCAAGTTCCCTTAGAAGGCCTCAAATGAGCCCCGGATGCCTTAGCGGCGAGGCTGATCCGTGGGCTCTGAGATGCCTTCGAGCGCCTTGCTCGCGGCACTCTCGCCCACCCGGCCAAGATCGGCGAGGGTCACGATGCCCACTAGGCGCTTGTCGTGGTTGATCACAGGCAAGCGCCTCACCTGATGCTCCGCCATTATCTCCGCCGCCTTCTCAACGTCAGCATCATCGAAGCACCAATAAACATTCTCCAACATCACATCGCGCGCACTGGTGTTCCCCGCCGATTGGTTCTCGGCCACGGCGCGGACTACAATGTCGCGGTCTGTCACCATGCCAATCAAGCGATCATTCTCCCCGACTGGCAGCGCCCCGATGTTGTCCGCCCGCATCCGTTTTTCAATTCAGCGGCACCGTTCCGATGATCGACGTTCAGGCTTATGCACAATGGCTGTCCAAATAGCCTGCGGCAGACCTGGTCACCTCAGCTACGAGCCCCTTCGCGAATCAAACTTACGTTGCCCGGGGCCTTGAATTCTTTTCAACAGTATCTTCTGAACGCCGAGCTAACCGGACCGTCGAATTTGCGAACGGAGAATTCGGCGCCCAACGGGCCCTACGTCCGGCGGAGACGCTTCTCTCCAATGAGTGGCGAAGACCGACTGGCCTCTAGTTGCGTGAAAGCGCGGATGTTTTGGCCCAAGTCGCGTGTAGTTAAAATTGGCCCGGAAAGACTGCGACTTTATGGCGGAGAGGGTGGGATTCGAACCCACGGTACGGTTACTCGTACAACGGTTTTCGAGTTCTAAGATTCTCATGTTGGCCTGTGCCGCTCAGTGCCTAAGCGTGTGCTCTGGTTTGGCATTTCCGCTCCGACCATCTTGCCTTACGCCTAGTGCCTTGCTGGGCTGAGTGGTTGGTTTGCAATTTGGTTTGCAAATTCTCGTCACCCGGCCCTGTCCGTTTACACGCCCAAAGGACGAACTCGATAAGATGAACTGTGTCCGCTTTTGACCCATAGCGGACATCAGCGGTTGCCCTTTACTCAACCTTTTTACGAGAGGCGCCTATCTGGGCCGAACAAGATGCGACGCCAACGCGGCCCGCAGCAACCATTTGCGCCCCGATAGCCGCGCCACTTCGCACGCAGCGAAAACCCCAAAGGGACTCGCAATCGACAAAAGCTCGCGGGCTTGTGGCAATTTAGTCACCAACTCTGCATCGCGGTGTGATCAAATCTACGTCGGCGTTTTCGTCAGGGCCTAGTAATGCGTACCGGAATCTCTGCCGCGGCACCGCCGCGTCACCTGCGCTGGCAGGCTGCTCTCACCATCAAGGCCTATCGCACTTTATCGACGGCCGTTTGGCATCACGCTTCGTGTCCGACGCACACACAGTGGTGTGGAGGCTCAGATCCATTTTTGGCCTGGGTTTCCGATGGCGCCGAGATGGGAAAGCCGACGGCGAACATCTCGGGCATCACCCCTTCGCCGCTCGTTTCGCCATATCTAAACGTTGATGGCGTCGCCCTGGCTAAACACGTTTGTCTAGTAGCTAGTAACGGAGGGGGCTATGCGTGCAAAGAAACACATCACTCCTATCGATATGGAGATCATATATCGCGCCTATAGGTCGGTTTGGACCGCGCTTAACCACGAAAGAGGCCTGACTAATTCCGATGAGGTTCATGAGCTGAGCGACAAGGTGACTCGGAAGCTTGTGGAAGTTGCCCGTGAAGGCGTGATCGATCTCGAAACGTTGCGGGAGCGGACATTGGCTGAGATCACGCGATCATAAATCCAGTTTTGTGTTGGCGGAGAGGGACCATGCATTGCTAACCCGAAGCAATTTCCCCGTCGTCTCAAAGGCCTCACTTTGCTCGCGCCGGGTCGCGCGGGGGGATGGATGCTGCTCGACCCTACAGCTATCATCCGTGGCGCTACCCCAATCAATGGGCATCGGAAGCTACAGTATTGGTCTGGCGGCAGACCCTGCACCGCCTCGAGGTTGCACCATGTTCGCTGGTGGCACTTAGCGGACTCTCAGACGCGCGCATCGCGAGTTCCGCTCTCCCGTTCGGTCCGGATGTCGGAGTAAGAATGCCTTCCACTAACTAAGGCTGACCGCACTGATCTTGCGCCTTAGAGAATCAAAAGGCGGCTGCTGAGGATGGACCTGCTGCGGTGGCTGCGGAGGCGGCTTGGTCTGAGGATCCGCATTGCGCGTAGAGGTAGCGGCCAGTCGTCGATCTTCGATCCCGGTTACCATGAGAATGGCATCAAGGTGTGACCTTAGACTTTGAACTTTGCCGTCGTGCTCGCTCTTAAGTTGTTCGATTAACTGATCGAATTGACCCCGGGCGGCGTTAATTTCGCTCACAATTATGTTGGCCCGATCTTGCAAGTCCCCACGGATGTCTCGCATGATGAAACCCCGTTTTTTAGCCCTCACTTTCGCTTCAATGATCCCGGCCGTAGTTCGGTTCCGCCAAGTTTTTTCAGAGCCGTGATTTTCGAAAACAACGTGACTTTTCAGCATCCCTTAGCTCTTACGTGCACGCTTGAGATCGCGCTTTAGTGCGGCCGTCCGATATGTCTGCTTTGGGTCATGTCCGCTTCTGCGGCTAAACGGACCTATCGCGCCGGAGCCTTTTGCTTCCGCTTTGTGCTAAGCGCCAGAGCCGAATATCGCGGGGGGCTATCTGGCATCGCTGCCACATGTAGCTCCGCTCTTATTTCCCGCGCCTAAGGTTTGTGACCCAGAAGAAACGAGGATATTTCGAATGGAAGAAACAACGCTCGACCGCGCAGCCATGGGGCGCTTGGCCAAAGCCTTAATTTTCATCTGCGGTCCAGATCATCCGACTACGGTCGCCCTGCAGGCGGCCGCCGAGAGCGGTTCCGAACGAGACATCAAGAATGCGCGCACGCTGTTTCTGAGATTGAAACCCGGAGACCGCCGGGCGGCATTGGCTATGCTCGACGAGTGACGGCGCCGCTGGGGACGCCAGTTCACCCGCCGCTCCTTGGGGGTAGTCTCCATCGGCCGATAGTCAGGTCCGCGACCGAGCAGCTTCGTATACCAACTTTCCGCCGCAGCTAGATCAGTGGTGAGCAACGCGGAATAAATGTTCTGAAGCTTCATGATAGCTCCGGCACGGACCTTACTAAGCCAAAACAGGCGTCAAACCGACTTTGTTCCGGCGTCGTCGGGCAATCCCCTGCGGAGGCAGAGCCTATGTTGAGGTATTGCCGCCTGAGCCAAAACAGAGGCGCGGTAAGGCCAAGGCTGGGCTGATATGAGGCCCACGGGGGCACCCCCGCCATTTTCGGGGCACAGAAAAGGCCCGGTTTTCAACTACGCGGTGCCGTGAAACCCCGTAACCTAGCCAAGAGGAAGCATGAAACAAATTGTTGTGGCTCTCGCGCTGCTCGCAATTCCTAGCGTTGCCCTTGGGGCAAGCACAGGCACCAACTGTCTCCCCGGCTCGTTGAAAGCGAGGCTTGCCGAGGTCCAGCGTAAGTTCGGCCCCGTAAAGGTAGTATCTACTCACCGCCCCGGCGCGAAGATCAGGGGAACTGGAAGGACCTCATTACATGCGTCATGCCGTGCCGTTGATTTCATTCCGCCCAAAGGCAAATACGGGGCGGTCGTGAGTTATCTCAAGCGTGCTAACTCAGGTCATACCCTGACTTATTCGTCGGGACACATTCACATCGACGCTGGGCGGGGTTGATCCGCGCGCCGGTGCGCCCCAAGCAACAGTAGGATATTCCCAAGTCGCGCCGCCCTCTAGGTTCCGCTGCCTTCTCAACCGTTCTCTTTGCCTAGAGGCACGAGTTCCTCCAGCCGGAGAAGATGCTGGGAACGCCTAAGCTGACTTATCACGCGACGCCAAGTCCGCTACGACTCGTCGCAACTGTTTGATCTCCTTGAGCAGCGCGTGCCTATCAAGCCGCCGAAGTTGATTAGCGTATTGCTCGCGGGCACCGTCTAACGTCATCAACTCCACGACAGCCGTTGATACGGCCGCTCGCCTACTCCTTCCAGAAAAGGCGTAGCGGATCGCGCCAACGATTCTCGCCAAGCGGTAACGGACAGCAGCGAGTTTTTCGCCCTTGGCTTCGGCCAGTCCAGTCGCAAGTTCGCGCCTCAGTTTCAGGTTCTCCTGAAGGGCTTTTCCAAGGTCATCACTTTCCGAGGTCATACGGGCACCCCGACAACGAAGCATGGCGCTGTCGCTACATGCGCCAAGGCGATCAATCTTTCTTAGCAGGTAGCATCGGCAGCTTGGCCATATTCGTCGTGATCGTGCGCGCCTCCTCTAGCGTCAGCGTGAAGATCAAGTAATGCGTCGATCAATTGCATCTCGCCTTTCATCAGGGCGTGATCGCACGGCGAAGGTGCTGACGATGGACGCGGCTCGCCAAGTCGCGGCGAAAAAGCCAGTGGATTGGCGGACTTCGCCTCCTATATGCTTAGCGTGATCAGTAAGAGGGTCTGGCCATGAAGATCGTGGCGAAGGCGGAAAAAGCAGGGCAGGTGGTGGCGCAATCGGACTGTGAAGTGACGCAAGAGGAAGACCTACGAAAGACCGCCCGAAAGGCTTTTGTTAGGCTGTGGAAACAGAAACCAGACCTGCCCCTGTTTGATGATGACGTTCGGATCAAGTTCGAGAAGACGGAATAGCCGCCCCGCCTTCCGCCCGCTTGACCGCGCCTTCGCGCTCCTAATCGGGGGTTGGTTTCGCTGATCGCCAGGCAATCCTTGGTGTTCAAGTGGCGTGGCGGAACGCAAGGCTCCGGTTAGTCGCTAGAAAGCGCCTCCTTGGTACGCTCGAAGAACAAGAACGCCAATACCGAGAAGAACTCCCACAGCGATTATATCGCCCGCGAGTGATGAACCCCTGTATCGGGCGTGTTCCCTTACTTCTTCCCGATCATTCAGTCGCATCAGTAGTATCAACCCAATTGCGATGAATATCAGGATTGCGATTGTGCTCATCGCTTCGCTCGGCTGACTGCATGGGCGCGCAGTTGCTGCCGCTTAGGTTCGCCTAGGCGGCGCACGAAGGACGCCCTGGCTCCTCCTTATTTGGGTCGCCGGGCGGCCCGGGGCGTCCCTTAGCCGAGCAAAGGTTACCCGAGGAAAGGGTTTCAGATGCCCGTCCGCAGCTTGAGATCAGCGTCGTCGGCGATGCCGCTACAGGACCGGGCGGCGCGCCCTCGGAACCGTTCGGCAGCAGCGATCGAACCATTAAAGGTGTAATACGCTCAAGCGGAGGATCAGCTAAGGCGTGGTGCGCCATGCCGACCAGGGGATAGGGCGCCGCGCGCTCCTGGACGGCTGGCTGCAAAAGCTTCGCGTGGTGCGCGGTTAGGCCGTCATGGTGCCAAGGTTCAACCTGGGCAGGAGCGGGCTTGGCCTTCTTCTTGAAGGCGAGATCGATCAGAGGAAACATAACCATCGAACTAACGACCACGATGGAGGTGGGCAGCAGGATAACGAACGTGGTGACCATCAAGTCACCAAGCATTTGCTCCCAATTGATTTGCCAGAAAAGGTCCATAGGGTCGCAAAACGGCGGCCCCCGTCTGTCCGAGAACTTAGCGCACTTTGACAGTGCGAGAGGGTTTTCTTGGCGGCTTGGTTATCAAGGTTTTTCGGGCGGCGTCCGAGCAGCCGCTGTGCCGCTCGCGACCGCGGCAGGGCAACGGCCTGTCGCCCGTCTCATGGCTGTCCGGCAGGGTTGAAGAGAACAAGGCGAGGCGATATTGTCTTTGGCAGGAGTGGGCGGTGTTGGCCCTCTACGGGAAGCTCCGCGACAATCCCTGTTAGTGGCTTAGCGTGGCGTAAGTTGCGTACCTGGCGCCGGTGAGTTGCCGGGCGCTGCATCTCAGTTTTTGCGATGGAGGGTACCAGTATGTTCACGACGAAGCCCGAAGTCGGGCGAGAAAATCACCAAATTGGGTGGGGGCCTTGGCGATGCGAAGACGCCCTTCACCGAGCGGCCGGCAACCTATGCTTCCAAGAGCCCCGGCCCAAGTGCGAGCAAGATGGTCCCGTCAATTATCGGCGAGGACCTGACGATCAAAGGCAACGTCACCTCTAAAGGCGAGATCCAAGTCGACGGCGAGATTGAGGGCGACATCCGTTGCGGCTCGCTTCTGCTCGGCGACAAGTCGCAGGTGACGGGTGGTGTTGCGGCCGAGGATGTAGTTGTGCGCGGCCACATTGTCGGATCGATCAGGGGCTTGCGCATTACGCTCCAGGCGCAATCCCATGTGGAAGGCGACATCTTCCACCAGAGCCTTGCCATCGAGCAGGGTGCCTATTTCGAAGGAAAGTCGCGCCGCTCCGACGATCCACTCGCGGAGATCAAGGCTCCGGGCGCAAATGGCTCGGCGAACTCCGGGTCCCATTCCGCGAGTTCACCGAGCGTGGCGTCTCCCGCCGCGGCGGAATAGCGAAGGGCTGTTGAAGGATTTCGGCGGGCCGAGACTCCCGAGCGATAAGAGTGCCATCAACCGACGATGTCGGCTATTGGCACTTAGCGGACATCCCACCCGCACTGACGAAAGTCCGCTATCGGGGGAAAAACGGACATGATGCGAACGGGCCGTTATGTCGGCTAATGACCCTCAGTGGACATGCGTTGCGGCGAACAGCCGTTTGCAATTCTCAACCTCTAATCGCGTCCCAACCCTCCATACCAGCATGCCCGATGTGCTATGTCTTGACCCGCATGGTGTGGTCCTGACGCTCTGTGGTGGAGGGCTACATGAGGCGGTGGGAGTTCATCGCGCTGGCGGCGCGGCGGTTGCGTGGCCGCTCGCTGGGACTTTGCCCTTGTGGCCCTCCGGAAGCCGGGGGCCAGCGCCATCTCGAAGCCGACCAGCGAGTGGATGATTCCTTCGGACTGCGATTGAGGTGGTGAGAATTCGCAAGTCGGGTCGATTTCGATCGATCTGAAGAAAGCGGTTTCTGAGCTTGACTCAAAGCTATGACGCGGCAAGGAGCGAACGTGGCTCACTCCGGCCCGGCAGCTTCAGACGATTTCAGCGCTCTTGCCGTCAAGCGCAGACAGCGTTCCCCGTCGAAAGGAAAGGTATCTGTGAGCAGTGGCCCGATGTCCCTTTCGAGCCTTGCTCTTAGAAGAGCCCGAGCCCGATGCAAGCGAGTTTTCACGGTCTCAGGCCGAATGCCCAGCAGCTCTGCTGTTTCTTCGACACTCATCCCCTCGATGGTCCGCATGACGAGCACCATCCGGAACTTTTGCGGCAAGTGGTCGATTGCCCTATCGAGTGAACGCTGAATCTCGCGCTGAGCCACAATCCTCTCAGGGTCTAGCTGCTTGTCCACGAGTGACAGTGACTTGGCGCCTTGCTGGTCTTGCATTGATATGTGATCGACTGTGTCCTGCCGACGGAGGCGTCCGAGAGCTTCGTTCAAGACGATGCGTGCCAGCCAAGTGCAGATGCTGGACTCACCGCGGAATTCACGCAAACTTGTGAAGGCGCGCCCATAAGCCGCCTGCACGACATCTTCAGCCTCGTGGTGGTCCCTCACTACGCTGCGAGCGATGCGATAAAGGCGCCGGTTACAAAGGCGCATGATGGCGCGCACCGCCGCTGCATCATTTTGTATGGCGCGCGCGATAAGGTCTGCTTCGTCTCTCGGATGGGACACTGTTAGGCCCTGCGCTACAAGAATGGCCGTACAGCCGCAGATTAAAACCGGTGAAGAGAGGAAAGTTCCGGCGGGAGGATCTCCGCGTCGGGAACCTTTGGCCAATTATCCCATCTATCCTGCCAACCGTACTTCTCGCTGGCTGGGCCGGGTGCGGTCTGTGCGGGAAGAGCCGCGTCGAGGGTGGAGCTTGGGAGGAACGATGTCACTGCCACTATTGATCTAGCACAAGTGAATACACCGTTCAATTGACTAACCCCATCACCAAGGAGATGACCATGACACAGGCTATTTCGACTTCTATCACAAGACGAAGCGTGGTCGCAGGGCTGGCGCTGACCGCCGCCCCGATGGCTTATTGGCGGGGGCGGATAACGCGTACGCGCAGGCCAAGCAAACCACGCCTGAGAAAAGTCTGTACGAGCGGCTGGGCGGCGTCTTCGCCATCGCGGCGGTGGTGGATCACTTCAGCGACGCCGTCGTGAAGAACCCTATCGTCGGCCAGAAGTCCAAGAACCCGCAGCTGCGGGAATGGCACACCAAGAATCTGGGAAGGCTGCCCGGCCTCAAGTTTATGCGGACGCTGTGGGTCTGCAACGTTTCGGGTGGGCCCTTCCAGTTCACGGCCACCAAGCCCGGCACGACGCCGCTCGGCCTTGAGGAGGCCCACCGGGACCTCCGGATCTCCCCGGCAGAATTTGATGAGGTCGCAGCGGAGCTCGGACGGACCCTGGATTTCTTCAAGGTCCCGAAGCGTGAGAAGGCCGAAGTCCTGGCAGCCTTCGCCGCCCACAAAGACGAGGTCACCGCCGGCTACGTCGAGGTCCCTAAGCGAGGCTGAAGCATCCTGTGTTTCCCAGTCTAGGCAGCTGCGCGCCGACGAGGTGATCGAATAGACCTACTGTCTGCTGCGCGGCATGAGTCCGCTAGTGGCACAAAACGGACCTCACGAAGCAGCTCCGTTATGTCAGCTTCTGACCCAAAGCGGACACTGCACGGGTTGGAGTGCGCGGGCGGGTTTGCTCGTCGCTATCGCCGGCCAGTTCCGCTACACCGGCACTGCGGATGATCTTTTGCTCGGGGTCCTCCACGGACTCAACCAGCTCGTGGTAGAGGCTCTTGTACGTAAGGAAAATGGCGCCTTCGGCTTTCATTCTCGCAATCGCCGAGTCGACATTGCGCGATGAAGAAAATAGGAGTTCTTCCACCACGTAGACCTCATATCCAAGGCTCAGCAGGCCAAGACACGACTGAAGAACACAGACATCGGTTTCGCAACCGGCCACGATAACCTGTTGCTTCTTCAGGCGGCCAAGGTACCCCTTTATCTTCTTCTCCTTGCACAAGTCGAAGAAATCTTTTTCGAAAGTTTCTGAGAGACCACTCAAGTGTTTGTTAATCTCCTGAGGCAGGGCGCCCTTTCGACCAACGGGCCTCTCAAGGGTCACAATGATCGGAATTCTGAAGTGGCCGAGCAGGCGGACAAAATTCTTTGTATTGGTCATGATGTTAGAACGAAGTCGCTTGTCCACCTGCGCCAAAAAAAACCTTTGGACGTCGATTATCAGACCGCAGCAATGATCGGGGACAATGCGTTTCGCCATAGTTGTCGTGTTGTCACTGCCTGCTGATGATGTTCCTTATGGGACAACGCTCGAAGGCGCAACATGCTGATCTCTTGATGCATGGCTAGGCCCTTCCCGCCACGTCGCGGAGCTTGCCGCCTACGTCTTTCAGCATCGCCTCAAGCTCTGCCGCGTGTTGGGGACAGAGCACGGCGTCACGCTTCAGCGTCGAGCGCCATAAGCTTCATCGGAAGCAGGGGACCGGGGGGCGCCCCTCTCCGTCTTGGCAGTAGGCAGCAAGCTCATCCGCGACCAGACTGTGAAGCTCGGCTCCCATCCAGCGAGATTCCACAAACAACCTGTAACCGGGTCATGAACGCAGGGCGATACCCTCAGTTCTTGGCGGCTTGACCCGTTGGCTGAGCCCGCCTTCCTCGATGGCGCGGGTAATGCACCATTCGGCCATGTCGAGATCCTGGTTGCGCGCCTCGGCGCTATAGGCCTCCCGCGCGGCGCGAATGAACTTCTTCGCCTCCAGCAGATATGCCACCATGGCAGCCTCCGGTGCCCCAGCCTCTCTCTATATGGGGTGTGACGGGAGAGGATTGGAGAACATGCCGGGGGGCTCGGTGCGAGCACGGTGAAGGCAAATTCGGTACGCTCTCGGACACGCAATTGCAGCACGCAGGCTGTTACGAGAGGCTGCTCAAGTCCGATGTGAAGTACCGCTTCTCCATCGACATGGACTCTCTGAAGTCCGAGTCACCGGCGCCTCATCTCGCGGGATAAGGCAGCAGAAGCGCAAACGTGGAAAAAGCGGACTCTGCACTCCTGGCCCGCGAGGCACAAGTCGGCGTGCAAGGACCTTCCGGGTCGGCTCTGGGTTTCAAGAGGCGGAGCTCGCTGACCGCGGAGGTCCGCTAATGGCACTTAGCGGACTAACCAAGCCTGCTGGCTAGATGTCCGCTACTGACCCATAGCGGACATTCGGCGAACCCACCCCATGCCTCACTGCCCAGCCCTTCGCTGCACGCTTAGGCACCGACACCGCCGAACGTAAGGCGGGTTCCTGTATAGGAGCGCAGGAGCTTGGTCGGCATTTCAGCCTTAGCCAATTCGTAAAACGTCTCACCCGAGCAGTGCAACGGGATGACGTAGTCAACGTCCATTTGCTTGAGCGCAGCGATCGTCTGTCGCACATAATCTTCTTGATAAGGCGCGAGGTGGAACCCCCCGATGACCGCAAGCACCTTCGTAACCCCCGACGCTGCCTGAGCCTGCTTGATGGCATTGACGACGCCGCGGTGACTGCATGAGCTGAGAATGACAAGACCACGTCCTTTGACGTTGTACGCGGTGGCGAGTTCGTGCTGGAACTGGTCGGGGATGATCGCCTTGCTCCGCTCCTCTTGCGAAAACTTATCGGGATAGCAGCCGATCCCATTCTCAATGCCTATCTTCATCACGCTCGGCGAGAGCACCTTCTCAAAACTCCGAAGCCCAATCTGCCCTGTAGTGAAGGCGTGGTCACCTACGAGCGACGGCCCTTCGGCGTAGGTCACAGCCAAATCAGCCTGCTCCAACGCCTGGCGATCGAGCGCGCCGAAATTGCCCGGAACCGGCGGGCCGACCCATTCGCGGGAACAGAAACACGCCTCTCCGCCAACATAGAGGGGTAGTTTGGCTTTGAGCTTGCCCTTGCTTTGCTGCAAGAACCCGACGAGGCCGCCAAAGTGGTCATAGTGACCATGGCTAAGCACGAGGGTATCCAGCTCGGCTGGGTCAATGGCCAACAGATTGATATTGTTGACGAGCGCTTCGGGCGTGAATCCGAAATCCATCAAAAGGTGGCGTGACTCACTGCCGCGCTTGGACTCGGCGTGCATCGACAGACCGAACTCGCTAATCAACGTTCGGCCAGGCGGCTTGTCGCCACTAAGGCCCCAGCCAAAGTGCTGGATATCGATGGAACCCACCTTCTTGCCGGCGGCGACGGCGAACTGGTAGCTGTCCACGACGACGCGAATTGATACTCGGTCTACTTCAGGAACGCTGCCGGCCATCGTCTGCGCTCGGACCGGCTTGGAGGCTCCAAGTAGCGAAGCCATCATTGCGGAAGACAACATAGCGCCACCGCCGCAGAGGATGTGTCGCCGGTCCAAAGGATTCTGGTGAGCATCAGATGACATAACGGCTACTACTCCCCGCACGCAGGCGTTGAGGTGCTCGGCATGCCGGCGTTCGGCTTAGGCGTCAGCTCGACCTTTTTGCAGGAGCCGCTGAAAAGCTCCTGCTAATCTTTGGGCATCTTCTACGGTTAGCCGGATGCCGAGTGGTGGCTCATTGGACCTATACACTACAAGGTAAGGAAGCCTCTCAGGGCCAATGATCAGGCCAAGTCGGCTCGGATCAATCACGACCACATCAGAAGGTGGGGCACCGCCGGTATCGATTTTGCCCTGCGCCCCACGGGCCTTTCGAGCCGAGATTTGGCACTGAACGAAGATCGACATTGCTGCCGTGAAGTCGGACGTGAGGGTTTCAAATCTAGTTGACGACCCGTCGGTAAATTGCAGAGTGAAATCCAGAAGCTCCCCGTCTTGTGAATGGTGTGAGTGGCTTACCGCTTTGAGCAAAGGCACGTCGGCCATTAGCCCCTACTCCTGGTCTCACCAGAGCGGGAGCGTACCACCTACAACATGCCCATAACAAATAATCCCTCTCCGCAACGCCGAGGATGATCGGAATGACAATGCTCCGCCAGCTAAGCGCCGGCCCACCGTAATCAGGTTCATGTGGGTAGCCTGACGGCTGCTTGTTCGCACTAGGCGTCACCGCTTGCCGAGTTTGCTTATGGCACTTAGCGGACATCGATGCAGCCGTTGAACATGTCCGCTTAGTGGGGTGAAGCCGACAGCCCTGATCGGCGCTCCTTAGTGTCCGCTAGTGACCCAAACCAGACATCGATGCGCGGGACATCCCCTACCTCGGCTTCAACTACTCTTTGTTCAGATAGTGTTCTTCCAGGAATCTGGACCTGAAATTTTGTGGCGGAGTGGGAATGTCTGGGCGACCCTCCGGCGTAAAGTCCATCAGATTCCAATATGGCCATACTGTATCGACATGATTTGTCAGCCGTTCAGTTGCCCAGAAGTGAAAAATGTTTCCACCCTGCTTTCTAAACACATGCATTACTGGCCATTGCGTATCATCGGACTCTCCTTGGCATTTGTAATCGGCTTGAAATGGAGAATCGTAGCCCGATACCAGCTCAATCTGCGACCATCCGCGTCGTTTGGCCCACGCATTGATTTTCTCCGCAGGGGCTTTGGCAATTCCTACAAACGCGGCATCTTGAGAGACCGAATACCAGGCGCGATCAAAACCATCCATCAGCGACGTGCAGGAAGGACAGGGGTGGTCCCAGTGCGGACCGTACATCCATGAGTAAAGCAGCAGCGTGGTTTTGGTCCCGAATAGCTCGGAGAATTTCACGGGCTTACCCACTTTCCCATCGTTTGCCCGTTGGAAGACGTAGTCCTCTTTCAGCTGGCCGCCGGGAGGAAGTTCGCGGCGCTTTGCTGCCACAGCTTTTATTTTGTCGACGAGCTCTTGTTCGTCCTTGAGCAACGAATTGCGTGCAGCGCGATATTCCCTGCTTTCGTTTGGATATTGTAGTTGGCTCATGTTCGGCTCCCGAACTGGCTAGGATGGGGCGACCCGTCGCCTATCACGTTCGATCAAGGCTTCAACTTGAGTAGTGCCTTGTCACTGCCGTCCATAGCGAAGGGCACAGAGTTGTGCATGTGCGTGATGCGCCATTGACCATCGTCGCGGCGGAAGCAAGCGGTTGCGCGAAACCAAAGCTCGACCTTTTCACCGTCCGTCTTGGTGCCGGTCATCCGTTGCAGCCCATAGGCGTAGGCCACATTTTCGTCGACGACGATAGTTCGCTCGCCCGGCTCGGAAATGATGGGTCCTGTCGGCGCAGTCACCCAAACCACCAAATCTTTCTAGGGACGCACGACTCACGGCGACGGCGCTCTCAGTCGCTAGTACTCGCGGTGCCACGCCATTGGAATGGGGCATAAACACCGTTGTTGCGGCCGCTTGTATCGTCCCAATCAATACCGAAAGCATGCATGTGACTACGTGAGGCCTTAGCTAGCGCAAGTCGCGTGTTGGCCCAGTGCAAATTGTTGTCGACATAGAGTGGCTCGTCCGGATTTGCTCCGCCTCCGACGCCCTCCGCCGCCTGATCGAGAACGCCGGGGATTGAGAACGAAAATTTCATTCCGGTCTTCTCGAATTGGATCTCCCCGGTTTCCACTCCGGCGAAGTTGCCGACGAGCGGCGCAAATCTTTCCATGGGTCCGCCCGCGCTCCCGGTCAGAATGGCAGTCAAAGCCTCCCGCTGCTCGGCGCTGGCGTCCTTGTTTATTATCAAACCTACTGTCCAATTACCGTCGACCAGAGCTCCGGGGATGTAGCCGACGACCACTGCAACAAGATCATCCAGCGATAGACTACCGTAGTGTCCCTTTTTTACGTGGAATAACAAGGCGGCCTTGCACCAGCCATGCGTAGGCCGATCTCTTAAGTTGGACGCAACACAAGGGCACACGTAATTGCAACTACAGGTCTCCAAATAGTCTCCGCTAAGCGCCCAATCGATTTGGCTCATCGCTTGTCTCCTCTCCCCGACTTTCGGGGGGATTGATCAGACGATATCGCGGATCGGGGGTCGCGAGAAACCGGAAAAGCATCTCAGAACATGCTGCCTGCAGAGGGCACGTCTTCCTCCATGATCTTCATCCGGCGACAAGAGGGCTCGCGATCATAAGAAGTCCAGCTGCCGTAAGTGTTACGCCGGTAGCAATCGTGAGCCAGCGGTGGCCGACGGCAAACTTCTCGATGCCTACATATATGGCGATGCCGGCTATCCAGATAAGATTCATGATCCCGCCCACGAACAGCAGCGCCATCAGGAATAAGCAACAGCCGAGGCAATAACTTCCATGATTTAGGCCCATGCGAAACGCACCCGCTTTGCCGGGGCGCCAATGCTGAATGATAAAGGTCAGGGGGTGTTGACAATGCTTGAGACAGGCGCCTTTCAAGGGCGTTAGCTGATAGAGGCCGGCGCTGATCAGCACGAGACCGGCGATCGCCGGGCTGGCGAGTTCCATCATACCCGTGACAATGCCCAACGACTCAAGCCCCCATTGAGCAGCGGTGGCAACAAGGCTGAAGGCCATCCAAACGGTAAGGTAACCCGTCACAAAGAACGCGGTGGCGCCGAGCGGGCGGGATTTCTCTTGTTTGCGGCCCATCGCGGCATGGATGAGCACCAATGGTGCGGCGCTCGGCAGCATCATGGCGACCATCATCACGTACCACATCAGGAAGACGACGAGCGCGTAGACGGCCGTCCAGCCAACCGGTTGCATCGCCATGCCGGGCATTTCGATAGCCATCCTTGTCATGGTGAGCGCAGACATGTTCATGCCGACACCCGCCAGCGTGTAGGCAGCCGCCACGACGACGACCAACGCAAGGCTGATCATCACGACCATACGGTCGCGTTTAAGAACGGATTCGAGCGGAGATCCGGCACCCATTTGGCAACTCTATGCGTCGCCCGATATCTAGCATACGAGAACGATTGCAAAAGGCTCGTTCCCGATGGAGGGGCTTGGTGCTTTGAACAGCCATCCCGTGCGCAAGTAGGTACCTTGGCGCGAGCAACGCCCCGAAATCTTGTGCGGGTTTGGGCCAATTTAGCCGCTAACGCTGTGTCGCGGTATGGTCAAATCTCGTTCTGAGCACCGTTTCCCCCGGCGTCTAGCCGGCGATTGGTTCGACATCTGCAGCTGCGCGCGTGCTACGAGACTTGGACGGGCGCGATGTCGGCTTTTGGCACTAAGCGGACGTGCAACGCGCCGATGAATGTCCGCTTTGAGGGGAATAACGGACATGACGCAAACGGGCCGCTATGTCGGCTAATGACCCGAAGCGGACATCCGACTAGCGACTGAGAGCGCGTCGTATTTTGCCGAGTTCGTTGCCAATTCATGGATGACCAGGGCCAGGGTCGTGCTCGACGCTTCTCCGACGTTCATCTTAGGCACCGAACGCGTATGCGAACGCTGGCTCCCTTCTCGTCGTACGGGGCAAGCAGAACAGAGATGAGGTCTCCAAGAAGCGCGGCGTCATTTTTCCGACCCGGCACCGGACGAACGAGTTCCTGTGCGCGTCCTAAAGCCATGAGCCGATTGGTCAGCTCGCGCGCCATATCTTCTTTGGTGGCCGCCGAGCGCGATGTAATCTGTGTAAGCGCAGTTGCGATATGCAATAAGTTCATCACCCGGTGGCTCATCTCGCCGCCAGCAATTCGTTGGCTTCCTCAGCCTGCTTGCGCTGGGTGACGTCGAGGAAGTCGATGCGGACCGTGTTGTTCAATGCTGTGATTGTGGGTGTTGTCTGGATGGGCACAGCGCCTGTAGCCGGTCGAGAAAACGAACGGCACGCCGCGCGCGGCGAGCGCGTCGGCGACGGGAAAGCTTTTGGTGCCATTCAGGTTCATATCCAGCATGGCGGCGTCGAAGACTTGCGCATCAATCAGGGCGAGGGCCTGATCGACCGTGGCGGCAGCGGCCACGGACTCGCATCCGAGGTCGGCCAGCATGTCTTCAATGATCATCAGGACCAGCATTTCATCCTCGACAACGAGGATCCGCCGACCGGAAAGCAATTTATCCATCACGAGCACCTCGTGGTGCGGGAATGTTGATCGTGCAGACCACGCCGTCCGACCGGTAGTCGAGATGCACCGTGCCTTCCAGTTCGTGGGCCAGACCGCGCTCGATCACCCGCGAGCCGAACCCTTTCCGCGATGGTGGCGTGACGGGCGGGCCGTCCTTCTCCTGCCAGCGCAGGATAAGCCGGTTGCCCTCCGGCGTCGGCTCGATTGTCCACGCGATCAGGATTGATCCCGCCTCATTGGAAAACGCACCGTACTTCACGGCATTCGTCGCGAGTTCGTGGAACGCAATGCCGAGGGCCAAGGCCTCTTTTGGCGGGAAGCGGATATTCTTACCCGTGATCACAAAGCGCTCCGCCCGACCGTCAGCGACTCACGAACGGCTCCAAGGCATCGTTGACCACATCGAGCAGCCCCGCACTTTCCCAATTCTCACGGGTCAACAGGTCGTGCGACCGGGAGAGCGCAAACAGCCGGGACTCGATGGATTCCCGGATCACCTTGGGATCAGAAGCTGTTCGCAAAG
Organism: uncultured Alphaproteobacteria bacterium; assembly: GCA_963776655.1. Lineage (GTDB taxonomy): Bacteria > Pseudomonadota > Alphaproteobacteria > Rhizobiales > Methyloligellaceae > Methyloceanibacter. Next base: position 45,925 of record CAVZNL010000001.1, read on the forward strand.
CCTGCCAGACAATCGATTGCACCGTTGAAAGGGTATTTTTCACGCGATGATTCAACTCGTCGATGAGCATCTTGGACTGGGCTTGCTCCTCCTTATGCTTGGTGAGATCGACGAACGAGGCGAAATGCTGAACAACATCACCGCTCTCATCCTCGAACCGGGCTGATGAAGAGGGCGGCCCAGAACTCGCTGCCATCCTTGCGGCGGTAGCGAATTTCCGCGCCACCGTCCGACTGTCCCTCGAACGCGGCTTCGATTTGCGCCAGCGCCTCGGCATCGGCGCCGTGCGCCATCAGGAAATTGAAGCTCTGGCCGAGCACCTCTTCCCGGTCGTATCCGGTTAGCGCGAGAAAGCTGTCATTGGCAAAAATTATCGGATTGTCGGGTTCCTGTTGCGTCCGTAAACACCATCGCCATTCGTGTCGTTTCAGCGGCGACGACGAACGGGCCAAGGTCTTCCCGAAAGCTCTCGACTTCGGCTTCGGCGGCTTTCTGCTCTTCGGACTTGTTCGCTATTTTCGACATATTCCAAATCATCCTCTCGGAGCCGTCGCCACGCTTTGACATTGAAGCGGGCGCGGACTCTTCTCTGCTGCCCAACGGTGTCGGCGCCTTGCGTTAATATAGAAACTTGCATCTCGCATCAGCACCTGATGAATCAGCCTTCGCAGCCACGAGACTAAGGGCGGGTACCTAGATCCTTTGACTCACGCAAGTTGGGTCCGGGGATGTGTGAGCCAAGCCTCATCGGGCCACCAAGCGTGATCGATCTTGCAGTGGGGACAGCGTGTGTAGATCAAAACGTCCGGGACCGTTTGAAAGCTGTGAGGATCGGTCTCTATTTCCGACGGAACTTCCAGGCCCGTTCGCGCGCATCGAATCATGAGCATAGCCATGACGCCCTCCCTCCTACTCAGCGAGCGTGCATCAGTGTAGAATGGTACCCAGGGAACCGCTGATCAAAATGGAACAGATGTAGGACTTTAATTTGGTAGGTTTGCAGACGATCCGTGCGAAGTGGACGCTTACAATAGCAGGACGTAGCATGATCCTTCACCGTTAGAACCAGAGGTGAGGTACCACGCCCAGCTAAGCGCCTTGGCGAGTTAAACTCACCTTCTGATCTGCGGTTGATCGTGCAGAACGACGCTCAGCAACGAGCTGTGGACTTCCAGACGGCCGTTGTAGTCGATGAAGCCCAATCGCCGAAACTTGTTCATGAAATGGCTCACACGAGACCGCGTGGTGCCGATCATCTCCGCGAGCGTCTCTTGGCTGACCTTCGCAATGATCGGCTCGGGTCTGCCTTCCTTGCCAAAATTAGCCAATAGGAGAAGAGCCCGTGCCAAGCGCTTCTCGCTCGAATTGAACAGTTGATCGACCAAGTCCTCTTCGACGCGGATGGTCCGAGCCAAAAGATGCGAAACGAACATCTCGGAAAACGCTGGCTCGTCATGGAGGACGCGGATCATGGCCCTCTTCTCCAGCCGCATGATCTCGCATTCCGTCATTGCGGTAGCTGTCGCCATGCGCCGCGGCTGGCCGGCCAGGCAACCTTCGCCGCAGAATTCATCCGGCCCCAGGATTGCGACGACGGCTTCCTTCCCTTGCTCGGAAACGACGGTGACTTTGACCTTGCCGTCTTGAATGTAAAAGACAGAATCTGCCGGATCTCCTTGTGAGAAGACGGATTGATTCACTCGATATTTGGAGATGGTCCTCCCCCCATCTGCCTTGGCGAGAAAGGCTTTGGGATCGAACGGCGGCTTTGCTCTGGTCTTCATACATGCCTCCTTGCCTACCTCGATTCAGGCCAGGTAACAGGGAACACCCATCGCATCTAAAAACCCTGGAATGGCATGCGATGGGACAGCGGTCGGGGCCAAGGCAAAATGTAACTCCGCCTTCGGTCAATAACCACCTGTTTAGTCGCAGAGAGCAAGGCGGAGGAGCACCACTTCAAACTGTCCCTCGATCACCAGGTGTCATCGGGCTAAGTGTGGTAAAATTGGCACTTTGGGCAGGGTAGGCCGCAACGTCGGGCCAAACCTCGGAAACTCTCGGGGCTGGCTGCACCGTCGCGCTAGTGTCAACTTAGTCGCTCGAATTCAGTCATAAACTACGAGTGACCATCAAAGGTGAGTGGCTTTCTCGCACTGCTCGACGACGTCGCCGCCATCGCAAAGCTGGCGGCGGCTCAGCTCGACGATATTGCGGCCCATGCCACCAAGGCCGGCGGCAAGTCGGCCGGCATCGTAATCGACGATGCGGCGGTAACCCCGAAATACGTCACCGGATTTCCGGCCGCGCGCGAAATCCCGATCGTGGCCAAGATCGCGGCCGGATCCCTAATCAGCAAGCTTGCCATCTTGTTGCCGGGGCTCCTCTTGCTGCAAGCTTTCGCGCCCGGGGCCATCGCACCTCTTCTCATTCTCGGCGGCGCCTATCTTTGTTTCGAGGGCGCGGAGAAAATCTGGCACGCCCTGGCAGGGCACGAGGAGAAAGGCCCGCAGCAGGCTCAAACGATCGATGCGGCCCATCTTGAGGAACAGCGCGTCAAGGGCGCGATCAAGACGGACTTCATTCTGTCGGCCGAGATCATGACGATCGCGCTGTCGACTATCGACGTCGACGACCTGTGGATACGCGTCGCCGTGCTTGCGGTCATCGCGGTCTCGTTCACAGTCCTCGTCTACGGCGTGGTCGCGCTCCTCGTGAAGATCGACGATATTGGTCTGTACCTCAGCAAGACGGCAGCACTCAGAAGCGTACGCGCGCACGGGCGTCGCTCGTCATCGCGATGCCGACGGTGCTCAAGGTGATCTCGTTGTGGGCACGGCGCGATGCTCTGGGTTGGAGGCGTATCGTAGTCCACAGTCTCCATACGCTCCATCTGTCCTGGCCGTATGATTTGACCACCGCTCGCGTCAGCCGTGACGGGCAAAGGCGCATCCGTCTCCTGGCTCGTTACGGCCTTCCTTGATGCCGTCTTCGGTTTCCTGCTCGGGTCGAATTCTGATCCCGGTCGTGAATGTCCTGCTCGTCCCGATTGGCGTCCTGTTCCCCGAGAAATGATTGAAGCATTGCGTTGGAGGGCGCACCAGTTTTTGCGAATTTCCGCTTTGAGTCAGAAGCGGAAGCTGGGATGCTCGCCTTCCGCTGCCTTGGCCCTTAAACGGGCCAAGATTCTCGCGTGTTGATCTGCGGTCAAAAGCATTGAGCCTCCAATCTGGCAGCGTTGCCAGTTCGAACTAATTCGACGCTTCAAATAAGCATCGTGCAACGTGATCGGGCAGCTAAATTTATCAGCGGGTGCAGGCTTACGAAAACCGAGACATCGCGGTTCCATTTGGTGTCGTTGCCACTTGCGCTTACCCCCCGCCGGACATCGATTACGCTGGGCGACGTTGGCTGATTGCGCGCGACCCGGCACCAATCCATTGTGTCACCGGAGAGGTGACCCGCGGGGTCAGGAGCCGCCGGGCTTTGCCGCTGCCGGGTCGCGTGTCACGGGACTTATCGGTCGCTTATGACCGTCAGGTCCACCTGCCACGTGGTCGGCGACGAAGGCGCCTCGCTCCCCCATAGGGCGCGGTTTGCCTGCGGTCGTGTCCTTGGCTGTCTGCAGCTCGAGCTCTGCATTGATCTCCGCGCCGATGAGAACGATGTAGAACGAGATGTAAAGCCAGAACAACAAGATGATGACGGCGCCAAGCGACCCGTAGAGCCTGTCGTAGTTGGCGAAATTTGATACGTAGAGCGAGAAGGCCGCCGAGGCGATCAACCATACCACCATGGCGAAGAGAGACCCCACGCTCACCCAGTGCCATTTGGCGGTGCGGCGGCAAGCGCCATAGCGATAGAGGACCGCAAGCATAAAGAGCACGAAGAGCGCGAGGAACGGCCACCGCGCCACACTAACGACGAGCTCAAAGGCGTGGGAATAGCCAGCGAAGGCGAACAGGATCGGCACGTAGAGGATGGCGAGAAGCATGACCACGCCTCCAAGAATGCCAATGATCGTGGAGGTGAAGGCATTCAAATAGTATCGGAAGAGGCTCCGGCTTTCGGGCTCTTCATAAGCGATGTTCAGAGCGGCCATCATGGCTTGCGTGACGGCATTGGCGCTCCAAAGAGCCAAGCCCAGGCTCACCGCAAGACTCCAGCCGAGCGTTCCGCCCGGCGCTGTGGAGATGCGGTGGATCTGCTCGATCACGATGTCGTAGGCTTGGGGCGGCAGGACCGAACCAAGCATGCGGAAATGCTGCTCCACGGTCGCGGGATCCGCAGTCAGACCATAGAGAGAGATAAGCGCCGATAGCGCGGGGAAGATGGCAGCGAGCGCGAAGAAGGCGCACCCCGCCGCCACCACCGAGAGATTGTCGCGATCGCTTTCGCTCCACACCCTTTGAGCGACCTGCCACCAACCTTTGAGCGGGATGTGGTAAGGACGCGTCGCGTCGCGGCCGTAGGGATCTGGTTTGCGATTCATGGTTGATGAGGAAGCAGTGGGAACGCTGACGTCGAAAAGCATAATGCAGCGCCGAACTTGTGGTTCCGTTGAGAGCCGGTTGCGGGAAAACAGGAACTGGTCGATCCTCAGTCTAGTTGATTCGGCAGCCGGCTCGCGTTCGCAGCCGCATGCGCAGGAGGCAACATGGACACCACGACACTTCTCATCATCATCCTGGTAGTGCTTGTTCTTTTCGGTGGCGGCTGGTACGGCCGGGGACGCTGGTTCTAGGCTGATCTTCGGTAGCCTCGGTCGCGGTTTGATTGGTATCAGCCTAGAGGCGAGCAACCATCCGCGCTAGTCTGACGTCAACGGATCCACGCCAACCGAAATCAAGATCATCAGCCATTCTAATGTTTTCGAGGCTTGGCACCACCCCGACTAGGGCGGTCATCTGGAGCTCGCGGTACAATCTTGAGCGGCACCTCAGGGGCTACGAAAGCCTTGTCTCGATTGCTCATCACGTTGGCTTCTGCGTCGGGGTACAGACGCGACGTAACCAATTCAAGCCCTGGACGGCGCGCCGCGTTGACCGAGATTTCCGAGGCCTGCTGTAGCGAGGTGGCGTAGGCGTCGGCTTCGGCCGTTTCTTCCAAGGCCTTGACGGGCGCGCCTGCCGCATCGGCGGCCCAGTAGCCAACAAGGATCAGGCAACCTGGGGGGAGGATGCGCCGTAGCCGCCGCACGAGATAGCGCACCTGAGCTGAGCTGCTTCCAATACCGAGAAAAGACAGGCAGACGAGCTTGGTCTTGGCAGCATCGAGAGAAGCGATGTGACCGGCCGAGATCGCCTCACTTTCAGCGAGGCGCGCCTTCAGGCCGTGCTTCTTCAGCAGCCCAGCAAGCATGGCAGCGGCTGCCTCATCGAGGGGCGTTCGGCCACCGATGCATAGGACCGAGTCCTCGTCTCCCCAGCCTGGCGCGAGATCTGCAGGCTCAAGAATTGGAAGCAAGTCCTCCTCCACCTCATCCATGGTGCTGAGCGAAGCCAATCCGGTTTCGGCATCCTCCTTCGTCTCGGCTGGCTCTACCTTCCTGAACCAGCGCCGAGGCTCGAAATCGGCGAGGTTGTCCATGATGTCTTTGACGGTAGTGCCGATGCGCTTGAGATTCTCCTCATCGAGGGCGCCGCGTTCGTAATCGCGCTCGACAAGCTGCAGCCCTTTAAGGACCACGTTGTCGAGATAGGTCGCGAGCGGCTGCTCTTTCAGGCAAAGTTCGGCCTCATAGGTAGCTTCCGCTGAATCGCCCGCGAGCGCACGCCGATAGAAGCTCTGCTGCGGCGTAAGGGCCGGTTTGTTTCCGAGCAGCACCTCGAAGAAGTTCAACCCTTCGACATGGCGGCCGAGAACCACGAGGCAGACCGTGAGCGGCATGGCTAGCAGAAGGCCCAGCGGGCCCCATAGCCACGTCCAGAACACGGCGGAGGCAACCACGGCGATCGGGGAGAGCCCCGTGCCGTGCCCATAGACGAGGGGCTCCACCACCTGGCCCATGAGCGTCTCCGAGATGAGGTACAGCCCAAAGGTCAGCAGGAAGGTCGTCCAACCCGGGGCTACCGCCGCGGCGAGAAGCAGGGGAAAGGCGGCGGCGATGAATGGGCCCACATAGGGAACGAACCGCATCAGCATGGCGAGGATGCCCCACACGATGGGACTCGGCACACCGATTAGCCAAAGCCCGAGCGCGATGAAGACGCCGTAGGCAGAATTAATCAAAACCTGGCTCAGGAAATACTTGCTGAGGCGCTCGGCGGCGTCGTTCATACCGGAGGTGGCCCGCTGCATGTCCGAGGCGCCGAGCAAGCGGATCGCCCTGTCGCGCAAATCCTCGCGCTGCAACAGGATAAAGATAACGAAAAGAATGACGATGCCGGCCGTGGCGAGTGGTGGCAGCACGGTCCCGGCGATCCTCTGATAAAGCTCCCAGGGCTTCGGCTCCGGCTCGCGGACCTCGACCGGGATCGGTTTGTCAGGCCCCCTGCCTTCAGCGGCCGGGTTGAGCGCTGTACCAGCGGCAGGATCAACTTCGGGCTCAGTGAGCTCGCGCTCCAGTCCTCTCATCGCGTCGGCGGCCTTCTCGAAGACCGGCGAGGCTGCGGCGCTTTTGCGCAAAGCAGCGATCTTGTCGGCGAGGACGTGCTGATAGCGCGGAAGATCCTCAGCAAGCTGCGTCGCCTGTTGCGACACGAGCCAGCCAAGAGCGAAGATGAGGGCCAAGGCAGAGGCGACGACGATCGTCACGCCGAGCACCCGCGGAACCTTCAGCCGGCGCAAGAAAAGGAGCGCCGGCGTGAGCACGAAACTCAACAGGATAGCAAAAACGAGCGGCAGCAGCACCTCGCGCCCGACATAGAGCCCGGTAATGACGATTGCCCCGCTCAGCAGGAGAGCCGCGCTCCGCACCTCTGAACTCGACGAGCTGAAAATCGGGAAGCGTGGTGGCATGAAAGACCTCCCGGCGCCCAAGACGCCCGTAGCGCGCCGTCGTCGCGGCCTTGGAATGGCCGAGCATCTTGCCGATCATGACCAGGCTCTGCCCGCCGGACGCGGCCACGCTGGCGAACGAATGGCGCAAGTCGTGCAGCCTCACGTCATCGAGCTTGGCTGCTTGCACGGATGCGCCGCCAGGGCTTCTCTAGGTTGACAAGATGCCGTCCCGCCTTCTCTCCGCAAATCACGTATGGATTGCCCTCTAGCCGAGGAATGGTTTGCAGCAACGCGAGCGCGGGAGCGTTCAGGTGGATAGCCTTCCGTCCCGTCTTGCTGTCGGGGAGCATGAGGCATTCATGTTCTTCCGACGACGTGCTCCCACCGCAGCGTCAGGATTTCGTTTCGCCGCGCTCCTGTGAATGTGAGGAGGCGAATCGCAGCGATTACCCATGCGGAACAGCTCTTGTCCTTCTCCGCCTCGCGCAGGGCATCACCCAAGCGGCCAAGCTCTGCCTGGCTGAGGAAGCGCTCGCGCCTTCCCTCGCGGTACTTCTCGACATGCCGGCAGGGATTGGAGCCATCGGGCCTGAGGCCATGCCGCTCGGCCCAACCGAAAAACTTGGAGAGCATGGCAAGCGTTCTGTTGGCCTGATAGGGCTTGGCGCGCATCTCGTGATGCAGGCGGGCAATATCCGCGCGAGTCACTTCGCCGATTGAGCGGCGTCCAAGGGAGGGTCGAACATACAGCGCCGCAATGCGCTGATAGCTCTCAGCGGTGGAAGCCTTTAGCTTCGGCCTGACATGCTCTGCCATGAATTGCTCGAATACCACGGCCAGCGACTTGTCGGCCTTTGCCTTGTCGCGCTCGGCTGCCGGGTCACGACTAGCGGCAACCTCCCCAAGCAAGCGCTTGGCTTCCGCTCTCGCAAAGATCGGTGTTATCTCCCCGTGCCGGCCGATGCTGACCCGGCGCGTCCGCCCCTTGCGCCCTCCCAGCCGATATTGGATGAGGTAAACCTTGCGTCCCGCTGGCGTCACCTTAAGGCCAAAGCCGGAGAGCTCTCGATCCCAAAGGTAGCTGTCCGCCTTGCGGGCTTTGGCGGCGTCCACGGCCCTTTTTGTGATATTCGCCGTTGCCATGCCTCCCTCCTCGCTCCGGCCACCCAGCGGGTTCCCACGGCCTCGAAGGCCAAACTAGTAAGCACATAGTAAGCACGGCGGAGTGAAACAACAAGAACTTATCGGAAACACCCCGAATGATCAGCGGCAGGGAATCACTCATTTTGGCAATTTGGTGACGGCGGCGGAAAGTATGAACCACTCATTGGTAATGACGGGGTCGACTGTTCAATCCAGTCTGGCGGCACCAATCCTTTGTGCCCAACGCGCGTGGGCCGGCCCCCCGCAACGGTCCGGAATCGGTCTTGAGTCCGTATGGTAGGAGGCGTTCATGAAGCCTCTCGTATTGACGGCGTTCATCGCGCTCGCGCTGGTGCCTTCAGCGCGGGCCGCGACGTTTGACTGCACAAAGGCATCGACCCACATTGAAAAGACGATTTGCTCCGACAAGGAATTGTCCGCCATGGACGACCGGCTCGGGCGCCTCTACAAGGACGTGCTCGCGCATCCCTCCAACGCCGCGTCGGTCAAGACGGAGCAAAAGGCGTGGCTTGCCCTGCGCGATCAATGCGCGAACCCCGATTGCCTCAAGAAGGCCTATGCCGATCGCATCGCCGCTCTGAGCGGGACATCTGCGCCACCTGCACCCGGAGACGTGACCGGGACGTACAAGGCGGAAATGGGGGAAGTGCTCGTTCAGCAGACGGAGGCTGGGCGGATCAAGTTCGATTTAAACGCGGCCTATCGTGCCAATGTTGGGGAAGTGTCGGGCGAGGTTCCGTTGAGCGGAGATGCCGCGAGCTACGTTGACAAGGAACTGGATTGCGATCTGTCGCTCAAGTTCGCGTCCGGCACGCTCGTCGTAACGCAGAGCGGTTCTTGCGGCATGGGCCTCAACGTTTCCGGCGCTGGGACCTACAAACGCGTGAGCCCCGCTCCGCCCAAGTTCGACGATTGACAAAACGTCGGTTCCCGAGCGTCACACCATCGATGCTGCGGCGGGGCCTTGTCGCCTTCCCCGAATGCGCGGTGTCTAATCCTGGTTAGCGTCTCGTGAAGGAGCCCTCCTCTCCCGGCACCGCCGGCGGCTATCCCGCCGGCGCGCGCAAGCAGCAGGCGTCGATGCCTGGATGGACCCCCAAGGGTAGCGTCACCGGGTGTTGCCAAGGCCTGAGGGTTCGAGGATCAAGTCGCCCCGCGCGGTGGGTGCGGGGCCCGTCGCACCCGAGTGACCGGAGCCCCTTGGCCCCATGTCTCGCAATTGTCCTTGGCAGAAGCCGTCAGGTTGAAATAGAAGAAGGAGAACACAACATAGGGGCGGGGGCCAGGGAGGAGGACCTGGCCATGATGCGGCTGTTACTCTTCTTATGCGCTGCAGGCGTTGCGGGCTACGCTTTGCTTCCTTCGCGCGACGAGCCGGACTGGAATACGGATGCGACGATCGCAACCGCTCCGGACGTGGCCATTTCCCAAGCCGACCGCAAGCTCCGTTCCTGGGGCCCCACCCTCAAGTCTCTAGGCCGAGAGCCTGAAGCGAGATCGGCGGCCTCTCGGCACGCCGGCGTGGCCGCGCCCCTTCGGCAAGAGGCTACCTATCGGCCGGGCCTCCCCGAGGAACCATCAGGATCAGACCAAACTCCCGGCGCAGGCGACGTTGCGGCGGAGGTCGCGGCGCCTTCTCCGGAAATCGATGCTGCGGGAGAACAGGTTACGTGGGCGAAGCTGGTCCTCGCCGCAAGCGTGCACAGCGCGGCCTCCGTTTCCTCTCCTGTCATCAAGTTCTATGGGGCCGGCACGGAGTTGGAGGTCGTCGGGCGGGAATATGGCTGGCTCGAGCTCCGGCATCCGGTGACGCTCGAGCGCGGCTATGTCTTCGAGAGATATCTTGTCGCGATCGACAGCCCGAGCCCTACTCGATCCGCTCTTGAATCGACCGCCGAGCCCAAGCCGGCAAGAGTGGCTTCACCGAAACCCACGATGCGGGCGTCGGGTGATAAACCCACGGTGCAGGCAACGGACGACACCGAGGTCCCGCGGCTTGACCGGCGGCGATTGGCCAAAAAGGAAGAGCGGCGCGAGCGCAAGCTCTTTCGCTGGTTTGGCGGCCGCGATGCCGGGCTTGCACCAATGACGGTTGGCTCGCCACGGTGAGACCCCCCGGCCTTCTCGGCAACTCGGGGAAGCAGTTTAAGAATTAGCCCCAGACCCGCCGGCGCAACCAAGCTTCATCGGCAGCCGCGTTCGACCCCGTGAATCGCCGCGTATCGATCGCGTGTGTGCGGAAGGGCTTCACTTTGAGGGAACGCGCGCAAGGGCTCTAACGCTGTTTTTCCATCCATTGGCATCGTTCTGTCACAGGTGCTGATTGCGCTCTACGAGAACGAGACGTCCTTCGAGAGTCATATCGTAGACCTGATGGATAAAGGCGCCAGTTCCGAGTTCCTCGGCATGTGGCCGGTGGGAAAGATCCCGCTGCTGCGCGATGAAGACCGGAACCTCACGATCCCCGAAACGACGATCATCATCGAATACCTCGATCGGCACTATCCGGGAAAGCATGCCCTGCTGCCGAAAGATGCGGGCAAACAACTCGATGCGCGCCTCTGGGATCGCTTCTTCGATCTTTACGTGCACCTGCCGATGCAAAAGGTCGTGACGGACCGTTTGCGGTCTGAGGGAGAGCATGATTTGCGGGGCGCCGCCGATGCGAAAACGACACTTAGGACCGCTATGATGATCGAGCGACGCATGGCTGACAAGATCTGGGCAATCGGTGAGCGTTTCAGCATCGCCGACTGTGCCGCGGCACCCGCCCTGTTCTATGCCGGTATCGTGATGCCGTTCCATGCAAGCCATCCGAATATCGCCGCCTATTTCGAGCGGCTGCTGGAGCGTCCATCGTTCGAGCGTGTCGTCGCCGAAGCCCGCCCCTACTTCAACCTGTTTCCGCTTAAGGACGCGATCCCGGCGCGGTTCCTATCGGCCAATCGTCCTAGGGGGCAGGTCTCGAGCTGAAGGCCTTTCAGGCTCCACCGTCGCGACGGCAGTTCACCTCTTCAGTCTTTCTTAAAAGCTCGGCGCTCTGATTCGCCGTCCGGTGCACACCAGGTTGCGCGAGGTACCAGTCGCCGGCCTGAATTCGCCGCGCACCCGCGTCAAGGGTGGGAGCCAAGTCCGTGTCGCGTTTGTCCGATCAAGTCGAGGCCAAGATCGCCCGCGCCAACAGGGCGTTCAGGCTATCGAGCCGCATCATCGGCGCCGCACGAGAAGAGTTGGAAATCCACGGTGCGTGGCTCGACCGCCATCGCGCGACCTGGGCCGAGGAGGTGAAACGCCACCACCGCCTCCTGAAGCGCAAATTGGCGATGCGGGCGCTGATGCGTTTTGTCGTCGGCCTCGTCTTCGCCGCGCCCTTTGCCTTGGCGCGAGCGCTCGAGGCGAGGCTCAAGGACATCCCGACACCCGCATCGCCGCAATCGCGTCCTGCTGAAGCCACGCCGGAGTCGACGCGGTGCGACGTACTTCAGCGTCGTATCAGCCGGCTGGACGAGCCACTGGCCGTGGCGGAAGAGGATGCGCCGCACGCCGCCCCGGACCACGACGAAACGTCAAACGGAGGCTCGGCTTCTCGCGAGGGCGCGGTTTCGCGCGCGCAAGCTGCGCCTGCGCGTTTCCCGACGGGGAGGATCGCGGTTTCCCCTGTCAGCGTTGTCATTCTTGTTCTCATCGCCGCTGGCGCCGTTGGCGCAATGTTGTCCGGCCCGCCTGCCGAAGCGCCGCCGCTTGCGGCGCCGAAGGCTCCTGACCCAAGGCCTCAGGCCGCAGCGTCCCTGACGCTCGCAAAGACGGCCAAGGTTGAGCGACCTGCCCCGCTTTCAGGCTTCGCCATCCTTCCGGCCGCTTCCGCGCCGGACGCTCTGTGGCTTCCTCCGCAAACCGTCGCTGACATAATGTCGATGACGCGTCCCTTAACTCTTGAACCCGTGATCTCGGAGACGGCACCGGCATCGATGGCCGCAGAGCCTCTCCCCTCGAAGCAAGCGAACAAGGCCAAACGCAAACGGACTTTGGTCGCGCGCGAGCCGGAGCCTCTTCCCTGGTGGCAGGAATGGTCATGGATAAAATTGCGCTGACGCATGGAGGTCGCCGAGCGCCTCGCTTGCAGATCGGGCTCGTCGGCGAAGTTCTGGCCGCGCTCACGATCGGGGTGATGGTCCTGGCTCTGGTCGGCTTGGGCCAGAATTTCAATCAAGCCGTGGGTCCGGCGTCCCCTCATCGGGTGCTTGGGGAAATTCGCTGCGAGGGCCACGGCGCCATCGTCATTAATGTCGACGGCAGGGACTATGCCGTGAACGGCATGGCGAGCTCGCGCTATACGCCCATCCAAAGCCTCTGGACAAAAAACTCTCATCCCGAAATCGATATCGATCGCCTGATCGTTCAGGGGATCACCTTATGTGATTGGTGAGTTTGGGTTGGGGGCGCCACGCGACCGCTCGCGCTAAACCCCCGGCTCAGCACCAGCTCCGCGCGATCGCACGCCAATATCCGAAGCGCCGAAGCAAGGGCTCCGAGCCGCGCGGCCGCGCCACTGCGACGCGCGCGTCCGCCGCGTCGAATTCGATGCGATGCTTTCCGATTCGCGGCTTCGCCAAGGTCCGGGGACCCAGCGCGCCGAGGAAGCGGGATACGACATATCTCTCCCCGGTCTCAGAGCGGAAACGAATCCACTCGGTCCCTGCGAACTGCTCGCAGAGCCATTTGCAGCGGACGGCCGAATGTGCCTCCGACAGCGTCCGCTCTTCTCGCTTCACGCGTCGATAGCTCCCCTCGCCTTCGGCTTGCGGACAGGCGCGCAAGCCTCCACGCAGATAGTCTTCCAGCTCGTTCGTCACCAAATCGCCGGCGGCGCGCGCAAGCCGCACATCCCAATCGGCAAAGCCGCGGCTGAAGTCGTAGGGTACCTCGCGCATGCCGATGATGTCGCCTTCATCGATCCGTCGCGCGAGACAGTGCAACGTGACGCCGCCGTAGAGCGCGGCGGTTCCATCGAGAAGCATGCCCATGCGCGGAAGAGGGCCGCGATAGTGCGGCAAGATTGCCGGATGAAAGTTGACCGCGCAGCCGCCGAAGAGCGCGAGGATCCGTTCCGGCACGATCTGGTGGGTGATCGCGGTGATGAGAATATCGGCCTTGAGCCGCGCGATTTCGCTCTCCGCTTCCTCCCAGCCAGCAAGGCGCGGGTTCTCCACGACCGGGATTCGGTACCGGCCGGCCAGGACCGCGATCGACCACGAGGGCGCGAGACGTCCAAGCGCGCGGTCGCGGCGCAGGAATTGCTTCGTTTTCTTCGCGCCGATCCACAGCGCCGCCACGGAGTGGCCGGCACCGAGCCAAGCGTTCAAGATGCGAGCGGCAATCAAACCTCCGGAGGTCAGGATGAGCGCGTTCATCGTCTCGCCCGAGCCCCTCCCCGATCTTTGGAGGCCCTTATTGCCGCTCTCCGCTTCCAAGGGTAGGCTTGGCAGCCGCCGCGACGCAATCGCTTTGCAACGCGATCGGAGACCGGTCGAAGCTGCGCAGCACCCAGGTCATCGGGCCAATCGGACATCCCCGGCCGTCATGAGTGCGGAGTTCCTGCCCAATTCTGTTCGGAGCGCCGCGCATTTCGCGCTTTCCCGCGTGAGGCGCCTCCGCAAGCGCATTCGCAAGGGGCTTAGCGGACACGCGACCTATATCAGCCCTAAAGATCTTTACGAGATTCCGCGGCTCGGACTCCAAGGGCTCGCGTCATGGACCTTGCCCGAAACTCTGTGGCGCCCTCTTTCCCGACCTCTCGGCCGACTCTACGTGGCGACGCACCCGACAAGGACCCGCAAAGAGACCGCGCAGATTGCGGCGCTGCTCGGGGGCTCGCCGGCGGCAGAACGGATCTACGCAATCGCGGCCGCCAACGCGGCCAATCGCTACGAGGAGCGTTTTCACTATTTGCGCGCGTGGCGTCCCGGCGGCTGGACGCCCGCGATCGATATTGAAGGCACCGAGCACGTGTCCGCCGCCATCGCCAAAGGACATGGCATAATTTTCTGGGGCGGCAATTTCGCCTTCAACAATCTCTTGCCCAAAATGGCGCTGCGCCGGCTCGGACTTGACGTCACCGGGTTTTCCGTCCCGCTTCACGGGATTTCTCCCACGCGCTTCGGCATCCGCCATCTCAACCGCCTCTATCGGGACATCGAGGATCGATATTTGCAAGAGCGGTTGATGCCGAAGCCGCAGGAATTTGCCGCCGCGCTCGACCGCATGCGCGACCGGCTCATGGAAAACGGCGCGGTCTATTTCGCAGTGGGCGGCCGTGGGCGACGGACCACAACGGCAAGATTTCTTGAGGGCAACATTGTTGTCGCCACCGGACCCGTTGCCATGGCGCAGAGGACGGGTGCCGCGCTCTTGCCGCTTTATACCTTCCGTACCGGCCCGGGCCGGTTCCAAGTGACGATAGGACCGGCGCTCTCCGTCCCGGAAGACGGGGCAGGAAATGCCGATTACGGCGCCGCGATCCAGGCCTATGCCGACGCTCTTGGCCCGTTCGTGTTGCGCGATCCCGGCCAATGGCACGGATGGCACCTGACGCGCGAGCGCGAGCCTTGGGGTGGCAAGCAGGGCAGGATGAGCCCCTCTCAGGATACCCTGAGCCCTTCGGACAGCCATGCCAGCCAAGTCTAAGTCCAAGAAAGCAAGATGGCGGCGCTCGCTTGGTTTCTTCCGCCGGGCTGCGGCCGACCTGATCGCGCCGTCGCGCGATAAGGCGTCCGTCGCACCCGTGAAATGGACCGAGCAAGAGATTGCGGGCGCCGTCGCCCCCGTGCGCGCCGGGCGCTCGCTCACGCCGGAGCACTGGCCGGACAATGCAAGGGTCGCCGCCTGCATCAGCTTCGATGTCGATAACGAGACGCTAAGTCTTGCCCGGGGAGAGACCGCGCCTTCGCCGCTGTCTGGGGGCGAGTATGGCGCTCTCACAGGGTTCAAGCGGATCCTGAAGCTGCTCGATCGCCACGATATTCCGGCCTCTTTCTATGTTCCCGCCGTGGCCGCACTACTTCACCCGGACATGATCCCCGCAATCCTGCGACGCGGCCGTCACGAGATCGGTGTCCATGGCTGGATCCACGAGGTCGCGACGGAGATCGACGATCGCGCCGAGGAGAGAAGGCTTCTTACCCAAGCGATCGGAGCGCTGACCCAAGCGACTGGAAAGCGCCCGGTGGGCTATCGCGCGCCGCAATGGGCGTTCAGCCGGCACACCCTTGGGCTGCTGCTCGAGGCGGGCTTTCTCTACGACAGCAGCCTGATGGCGATGGACGAGCCCTACGAATTGATCGGGAATGGCAAGCCATCTGGCTTGGTCGAGCTTCCCGTCGATTGGATCCTCGATGACGCACCCTATTTCAACAAGAGCGGAGCACTGCCTTCGCCGGACCTGGTCTTCAAGACCTTTCACGACGAATTCGAGCTCGCCTATGAGGAAAGAACTTACTTCATGCTCACGCTGCATCCGCATATCATTGGCCATCGCTCGCGGATCATCCATCTCGACAAGCTCATCGGTGACATTAAGGCGAGACCGGGAGTCTGGTTCGCGACCGCCGAAGAGATCGCCGCCTACGTCAAAGCGGCCAAGCCCCGCAATGACGACTAGCCCGTGGCCGACAATTCGAGACAGGACGCGAGGCCAGGGGCTATCATCCAGGACATGAGCGCCCCTTCCTCTTTCAGCGCCAGGGCCTGGCGCAGAGTTCGGCGCAGCACGCTACGAGCCGGCAAAACATTCGCCGACGTTGCTTTGCTTCAGGCGGCACGGCTTAGGCGCTTGCACCTCGGCAATACCACCTTCATCGCCGTCACTGGAAGCTGCGGCAAGAGCACGTCCACCAAGCTCATTCGCGCGATCTTGGCCAGGAATGGCGCCTGCGTCGCCGGCGAGAGGAACAACACCGAGAAGGCCGCGGTCAGAGCCGTGCTGACGGTGCCCGCCACCGCGCAGTTCTGCCTGCAAGAGGTCGGGGCCGACGAGAAAGGAACGATTGCGCGGCGGGTTAAGATTTTGCGCCCCGATATCGGCATCGTCACCACGGTCGGGGGCGACCACTACAAGGTGTTCCGCACTCTCGACGAAACGGCCAAGGAGAAAGGCGCCCTGGTCGAGGGTCTGCCGGCAAGCGGCACGGCCATCCTCAACGCGGACGACCCGTTCGTTGCCGCCATGGCGTCGCGGACTCGCGCCCGGACGATCACCTTCGGCGCTTCGCCCGGGGCGCGGGTCAGGGCACGAGACATCTCGGGGGCCTGGCCCGATCGCTTGGCCTTCACTGTCGTCTACGGCAATCAATCGATGCGGGTTGAGACCCGTTTCCCCGGCACACATTGGACCGCCTCGGTGCTGGCCGCCATTGCCTGCGGGCTCGCCTGCGGACTCGATCTTCAAGCCTGCGTCAGACCAATCGAGGAGGTCGAGCCGGTTCTAGGCCGGTTTTCGGTCCATCAGGTTCCCGCAGGCCCTGTCTTCGTGCTCAATTCCTACAAGGCGTCGTTATGGACGATTGAGAGCACTTTTGCGTTTCTCAAGACTGCGCGCGCCCGGCGCAAGACCCTCATCATGGGGACCTTGTCGGACTATCCCGGGAATGCGAGCCGGACATACCGGAAGGTCGTGCGACAAGCCCTTGCCGTTGCCGATCGCGTGATCCTCGCGGGACCGAACGCCGCTCACGGCCGAGCCCTGTGCGCAGAAGCCGGAGGGCGGCTGTTCGCCTTCCCGACCGCCTACGAAGTGAGCCGGTTTGTGGCCCAACAGAGCGGGGACGGCGAACTCGTCCTCGTCAAGGCCTCGGGCTGCGATCACCTCGAACGGATTGCGCTGTCGCACTTCGATGACATCGTGTGCTGGCGCGAAAGATGCGGCAGGGCGCGTCACTGTCCGCAATGCCACGATTATCGTACCCCGAGCGCGCCTCCGCTTGCCGAAATTGCAGCGGGAGCAGGGCAAGCCCGAGACGCCGGACGTGCTCGGGATAGAAGAACAGGGCCACTCGCCTCTATGAACGCCGCCCCCGCGGCGCATCTTGTCTCTAGGGCGCGATACCGTACCTGCCGAGCGCCCAAGCCATTGCGGCGTAAAGCATGATGGTGAGCAGGCAGGCAAGTCCGAGAGCGGTCCAGAATCCCGCGCCACTCCTGAGCAGGGCCGGCAGCACCAGGAACATCGGCAGCGTCGGCAGCACGAGCCAGAAGGTCGATTGCGACAGCGCCGCGATTCGCTCCGTGTCGGTTGTGTCGCGCCAGAGCCAGATAAAGGCGAGAATTGAGACGAGCGGCAGCGACAGGATCAGCGCGCCGAGCGAGGGGCTCCGCTTGGCAATTTCCGACACGACGGCGATGATCACCCCCGAGAGCAGCGCTTTGGCGGCGAGGTAGAGCATGACTCCCTCCGACGATGAGGCTGCAATCTTTGCCGATCGCACATAGCATGGTTCCCCAGCGTCTGACGACGTTCGTGTCGAACCTGCGCTGACGAACCTAAGGGTCGACCCGAGCCGTCTATCCCTTGTTGAACATCACCCAGGCCGCGTAGCAAAGCATCACGGCGAGGATGGGCCTGAGCAGCCATTCCGGAGCGAGCCCCGCGAGCCGCGCCCCGAGCAGGATGCCGGGGATCGAGCCTATCAGCAGCACGAGGAGGATGCCGGTATCGACGTTGCCGAGGCCGAAATGGCCGAGCCCCCCGACCAGCGTGAGCGGCACGGCATGGGCAATATCCGAACCTACGATGCGCTTGGCCGGAAGCATGGGATAGAGTGCGGCGAGCAAGGTGACGCCGATGGCGCCGGCGCCGACCGAGGTGAGCGTGACCAGAAGCCCTAACACCACGCCGAACAGGACGGTGGGCACAGTGCGCGGCGGCACGTCACCGGTGTCGTTGCGGGGCGCGGTACGCGACAGCCAGGGGTAGAGCACGATGGCGAGCCCGCTTAAGGGCAGGGCCACGACAAGCCCCATCCTGATCCAATGGGCGAGCTCATCGGTGCTGTACTTGGGAAGCGAGGCGATGACCGCAAGAAGAAGTGCCGCTGCGGGCAAGCTTCCCGCCGCGAGTTTGAGCACGATCGGCCAATCGACATGGTCCGCGAGATGGTGGCGCCAGCCGCCGGCGGTCTTGGTGATCGAGGCATAGAGCAGATCGGTCCCGACGGCGACTAGCGGGCTCAAGCCGAAGGTCGAGATCAGGAGAGGCGTCATCAGCGCGCCGCCGCCCACGCCGGTCAGGCCAACGAGAAGGCCTACGCCGAACCCGGCCGCGATCAGCGGCAGCACTTGGCCTACCCAGCCGAGATCGACCATGAGCGTGAAAGCCCCCTGCCCGGCCTCCCGGCGGCCTACGTCTCGATCAGGACCGGAACCCCGGCCGAACGCAACAGCGTCGCGACCTCCTGCGCCCGCCGGTTGAACTCGGCCTGATCCTGCGGCGAGTCGCCGAGATCGGCGCAGACCCCGCCGGCGAGAAGCGCCCGGTTGATCACGAACACATGGTCGCCGACCATCGGCGCTCCGGCCTGGGCCCAGGTGATGACACCGCCTGCGACCGTCGCACCATCGATCGCGCTGACGAGGACAAAGTTCCCGGTGAGCGGCAGATCGCGGAAGAGATCGATGGACGCCGCCCGCCCGAGCAGGATGCGGCAATCGGCAATGTCGTTGACGCCGCAGCCATGGGCGGGCTCGGTGGCAAGCGTCTCGAAATCGACGAGAGCGGAAACGCCCATGCTGGTGACCGGCGTAAGGTCGGTCGCGGTGCGCAGCAGATAGCCCGCTTCCGGATCGAACGGCGTCTCGGACAGCCATACGAGCCGCGCCTCGATCACATCGGCATTGACCGGGCGGCGCGGAACCTCCGACAGCACGGCACCGCGGGAAATGTCGAGATCGGAATCGAGCACGAGCGTGACGGCATCGCCCTTGGCCGCGAAGGGGCGGTCGCCGTCCATGGCCGCGATACGGCGGAGCGTGGCGCCGAGCCCGCTTCTGGCATCGACGATACGGTCGCCGACGGCGATCCGGCCCGAGGTGACGGTGCCGGCATAGCCGCGAAAGTCGCCGGCGGCGCGGAGCACGAGCTGCACGGGCATCCGGAACGGCGTATCGACGGGCGCGGTCTCGGGATCGACAGTCTCGAGATAGTCGAGCAGCGTCGACCCGGAATACCAGGGCATCGTCACGGAGCGGTAGGCGACGTTGTCGCCGGTCAGAGCCGCGACCGGAATGATGCTGGTCTCGGCGAAATTGAAACTCGCGGCCATGACGCGGAACTCGGCTTCGATCTGCCGGAAGCGCGCTTCCGACCAGCCGACTTCGTCCATCTTGTTGACCGCGAGCACCACGCGCTTGATGCCGACGAGATCGCATATCGCGGCATGACGGCGGGTCTGGCGCTTGACGCCGTGACGGGCATCGACCAGGAGGATGGCGATATCGGCGTGCGAAGCACCCGTCGCCATGTTGCGGGTGTATTGTTCGTGCCCGGGCGAGTCGATGATGATGAAGCGGCGGTCGCGGGTCTCGAAATAGCGCCAGGCGATGTCGATCGTGATGCCCTGCTCGCGCTCGGCCTGGAGGCCGTCGAGCAGGAGGCTGAAATCGATGCGCTGGCCGTTGACGCCGCGGCTATGCGAGGCGAGCGTCACCGCCGCCCGCTGATCTTCGGTGACGCCGGCCGCGTCCCATAGCAGCCGTCCGATCAGCGTCGATTTACCGTCATCGACCGAGCCGCAAGTGAGCAAGCGGAGCAGCGCACCCCCTTGCGGGGCTTCCGCCGGCACGCTCCTCGTCTCGATCGCTTCTTTCAGTTGCGCAACCTGCATGGACCCGTCCCCTAGAAGTATCCCTCACGCTTCTTCATCTCCATGGCGCCTGCCTGATCGTGGTCGATCAGCCGCCCGGCTCGCTCCGAATATTTGGCGGCGAGCGTCTCCGCCACGATCGCATCGAGATCGGCGGCATCCGACTCGATGGCCGCGGTCAGCGGCCAGCAGCCGAGCGTGCGGAAGCGCACTTTGCGCGTCACCGGCTTCTCGCCGGGCTCGAACCGCATGCGCGCGTCGTCCACCACGATCAGCTGATCGTTGCGCACGACCACAGGGCGCGGTGCGGCGAAATAGAGCGGCACGACGTCGAGATTTTCCAGCGCGATGTAGCGCCACACGTCGCCTTCGGTCCAATTCGACAGCGGAAAGATACGCACCGTCTCGCCCTTGCCGAGACGCCCGTTGAGCAATTGCCACATTTCGGGACGCTGCCGGCGCGGCTCCCAGCGATGGCCCGCGGCGCGGAACGAGAACACACGCTCCTTGGCGCGGGAGGCCTCCTCGTCGCGGCGCGCTCCGCCGAAGGCCGCGTCGAAGCCGCCGGTATCGAGCGCCTGCCGCAGCGCCACCGTCTTCATCACGTCGGTATAGACCGAGGGCGGATGGTCGAACGGATTGATGTTGCGGGCGAGCCCGTCATGGTTGGTATGGACGATGAGGTCGAGCCCAAACTCGCGCGCGGTACGGTCGCGGAAGGCGATCATCTCGCGGAACTTCCAGGTGGTGTCGATATGGAGCAGCGGGAAGGGCGGCTTCGCCGGCCAGAAGGCTTTGCGCGCGATGTGCAAGAGAACCGTCGAATCCTTACCGATCGAATAGAGCAGCACGGGCGTGCGAAATTGCGCCGCCGCCTCGCGGAAGATGTGGATGCTCTCGGCCTCGAGCAGTTTGAGATGCGAAGTGAGCGCGGTCACGCGGCCCTCCCTTCCCGGTTCGGATTGAGGTGCAGCCCGCATTCCTTCTTCTCCTCATGCTCCCACCACCAGCGGCCGGCCCGCGGATGCTCGCCGGGCTGCACCGCGCGGGTGCAGGGTGCGCAGCCGATCGAGACGAAGCCGCGCGCGTGCAGCGGATTGACCGGAATGTTGTTGGCGGCGATGTAGGCGGTGAGGTCTGCCGTGGCCCAGTCCGCGACCGGGTTGACCTTGATGAGCGCGCGGGCCTCGTCCCATTCGGCGAGCGGGATGCTCGCGCGTTCCTCCGAATGCTCGCGCCTGAGTCCGCTGATCCATCCTTGCGCGCCTTCAAGCTCGCGATTGAGCGGCTTGACTTTGCGGATCCCGCAGCAGGCTTTGCGGTTCTCGACGGAGTGACGGAAACCGAACACCCCGTCGCGCGCGACCAGCTCTTCGACTTCCTTTGAATCCGGCGCAACCAGGCGAATGCGAATGCGATAACGCAGTTCCGACAACTCCACGGTCTCGAGCACTTCCGGGAAGAGGCGCCCGGTATCGAGCGTGAACACGTCGATCTCGGCTCCGGACTCGGCGATGGCGTGGAGGATCGCCTGGTCCTCGAGCCCAAGGTTCGTCGAGAAAGTGATGCGGCCTTCGATCCGCCGCCGCATCTCCCTGATGCGGTCGGCGAGAGTCTTCACGCGCGCGAGACGCTGATCGAGCGCCTCGGCCTCTTTCCGCGCGGCGTCGCGGCGAAGCGGCAACGGGTTGCGGTAGCCCCGCTGATAATTGTGCTTGATCCGCGCAAGGGACGCCTTCCAGACCGGAGCCTGCTCGGCATCGGCGATCACGGCGGTGTCGAAGCCCGAGCGCAACAGAAACTGGGCGAGGTCGGGAATGAGATGGCCGATCGCCCGGATCTCTCCCTTGAAGCCGTGGCGCTGGCGCAGCAGCACGGCAAGGCTGATGCCGCGTCCGTCATTGAACACGGGAAACTTGATGGCGATGGGACCGGCATTGCCGCCGGCGGCGGCGGCGAGCGCGGCGCCGTCGGCGTTCGGCTCAAGCTCTGTCGCAACGTCGGTCGGGGCCGATATGAGCGAGCCCGTGGCGAGATCAAGCAGAGCCATACAGGGCCTCCTTGAAGGGCTTCGCCCCGACGCGCCGCCAGGTGTCGAGGAAGGTCTCCCCATCGCTCCGTCGCGCAAGATAGGTCTCGATGATGGTGTCGATCGCCTGAGGCACGGCTTCCGCGCGGAAGCCCGGACCGATGATGGTGCCGATCGCGGCATCGTCCTTCGGATTGCCGCCGAGCGAGATCTGATAGAGCTCGGTCCCTTTCTTGTCGACGCCGAGAATGCCGATATTGCCGGAGTGGTGATGGCCGCAGGCATTGATGCAGCCCGACATATTGAGTTTGAGCGGGCCGATCAGCTCCTGGCGCTTGGGGTCTTCGAAGCGCTTGGCGATCTCCTTGGCAATCGGGATCGAGCGTGCATTGGCGAGATTGCAATAGTCGAGCCCCGGGCAGCAGATCATGTCGCCGAGAAGGTCGTAATTGCCGGTGGCAAGGCCGCTCGCGGCGAGAATATCGTAAATGGCGACGATGTCGGCGGTCGCGACATGGGGCAGCATCAGATTTTGCGTGTAGTTGACGCGCGCCTCTCCTTGGCTGAAGCGCTCGGCGAGATCGGCGACAAGCTCCATAGCGTCCGAGCTCGCATCGCCGGGCGTCCGCCCCGGCTCTTTCAATGAGACCACCACGGTGGAGTAGCCCGGCACGCGGTGCGGCCGGACATTGTGCTTGAGCCAGTTGGCGAAGACGGGATCTGCGGCGCGGCGCTTGTCGAGCGCCTCGTCGCGGATCGGCCGCTCGGGAAGCGCGGGCGGCGCGAAATAGGACATAATGCGTTTCCGCTCATCCTCGGGCAGGTCGATCGCATCCTTGTGGGTCGCTTCCCAGTCGGCCTCGACCTCCTCGCGGAATTTGTCGATGCCGAGCTGGTTGACCAGGATCTTGATGCGCGCCTTATGGATGTTGTCGCGGCGACCATGGAGATTGTACACGCGCAGGATCGACTCGATGTAGGAGAGGAGGTGCTGCTTCGGCAGGAACGCCCTGATCTCCTGCCCGACATAGGGTGTGCGCCCCATGCCGCCGCCGACCAGAACGCGGAAGCCGTTCTCTCCGTTGGCCCCGCGCACGATCTTGAGCCCGATATCGTGGAAGGCGATGGCCGCGCGGTCTTCGGCGGCGCCGGAGATGGCGATCTTGAACTTGCGCGGCAGCCATGAGAGCTCGGGATGCAGCGTCGACCATTGGCGCAGGATCTCGCACCATGGGCGCGGGTCCTCGAGCTCGTCATTGGCTGAGCCGGCGAACGGATCGGCGGTGACGTTGCGCACGCAATTGCCGCTCGTCTGGATGCAGTGCATCTCGACATCGGCGAGCGCCGCGAGCACCTCGGGAATATCGACCAGCTTCACCCAGTTGAACTGAAGGTTCTGGCGCGTGGTGAAATGACCGTAGCCCCTGTCCCAGCGCCGCCCGATCATGGCGAGCTGGCGCAGCTGCTGCGGCGACAGCACCCCATAGGGGATGGCGATGCGAAGCATATAGGCATGGAGCTGGAGATAGAGCCCGTTGCGCAGGCGCAAGGGCCTGAACTCGTCCTCGGTCAGCTGACCGGCGAGCCTCCGCTCGACCTGGTCCTTGAACTCCGCCACGCGCTCGCGCACGAAAGCGTGGTCGAACTCGTCATAGCGGTACATCGTACCAATCCTTGGTCAGGGTCGTGCGGTGGGATGCGCGGATGCGTTCCCGCACCGACAGCGGATCGACGTTGCCGTCAGCGAGCGCGACCTGCATGGGATAGACCGCGACGACCTTGCGCAAAGCGACATCCTTGGCGGCCTCGGCCTCGAGCGTCTTGGTCTCGTCTTCGCTCTCGGCGATACGCGCGCGGGCGATATCCTCGGTCCAACCGCCGTCGGCGGCGAGATAGACGACGATGCCGTCCACAAGACGGTTGGCTGTGACGACGTTAGGCATAGAGGCGCTTGACCTCCTCCAGGCTCAGGATCGTTTCGACCACGCCGGAGGCTGGCAGGCCCGCAACCTCGCCGAAGATCAGCACGGCCGGACTCTTCAGCCCGAGGCGCTCTGGCCCCTCGGCAAGCTCGGCGATCGTGGCGCGCACGCGGCGCTCATCGTCGCGGCTCGCATTCTCGACCGCGATCACCGGGAGGCCCGGCCTGAACCCCGCTTCGAGCAGCCGCTTGGCGATGATTCCCGCCGTGGTCACGCCCATGTAAACCAGGAGCGTATTGGTGCCGGCGGCGAGCGCGGCGAGGTCGAGATGTTCGAAGGACGGCTCGGCTCCGCCCGCCTCGTGGCCCGAGACGAAGGTCACGGTATGGGAGACATCGCGATGGGTGAGCGGGATCTGCAAGCTTGCCGCCGCGGCGATGCCGGCGGTGACGCCGGGGACGATTTCGATCGCAACACCCGCGGCACGGAGCGCGTCGAGCTCCTCTCCGCCTCTGCCGAAGATGAAGGGATCGCCGCCTTTGAGCCGAACCACGGTCTCGCCCGCAAGCGCCCGTTCGATGAGGAGCGCGTTGATCTCCTCTTGCGGGACCGAGTGGGCGCCCTTGGCCTTGCCGACCGGAACGAGCTCGGCCTCGCGGCGCGCATGATCGAGCACGCCTTCGCCGACCAGCCGGTCGTAGAAGATCACATCGGCGGCTTTCAGCGCGCGCACCGCCTTCATGGTGAGAAGCTCGGGGTCGCCGGGACCGGCGCCCACCAGGAGCACGCGGCCCTTGGCGCGGGGTGACGCGGCCGCTTTGGTAATCGCGGCCTCGATCAGATCGCGGGCTTTGTCCTCGTCGCCTTCGAGCATGGCTTCGGCGGCGGCGCCCTCGAACACGGCCTCCCAGAACTTCCGTCGCGGCGGGCCGGAGGGCAGAGCGTCGGCCACGGCGCCGCGGAACTCTGCCGCAAGCTTGGCAAGCGCATCGAGCCTCGGATGCAGCTCCTGCTCGAGCCAGGCGCGCAAGCGCTGCGCCAGCACCGGCGAAGCGCCCGAGGTGCCGATTGCGACCGTCACCTCGCCGCGATCGACGATGGCCGGGAGCGCGAAGGTGCAAAGCTCGGGCCGGTCGGGAACGTTGACCGGCACGCCGAGAGCCCGCGCAATCGCCGAGACCCGGGCATCCTCCTCGTCATTCTCCGTCGCGGCGATGACGAGCGGGCGTCCGCGCAACTGATCGATGCCGGGCTTTGCCGCGATCAGCGACACCGTCCCCGCCTCGATCAGCGCCGCAAGCTCGGGCGCGACCTCATCGGCGGCGACATCGACCGACGGGGCGCGCTTCAGCAGGAGGCGCGCCTTGACCGCTGCAAGCTCGCCGCCTCCGGTCACGAGCGGCGGCTTGCCATCGAAGCTCACCAATATGGGGAAGGTCCGCATCGTAACTTATCCTCCCACCGCAACGCGCGGGGCCGGCGCATCGGCAAGGCTCTCGGGTGCAAGCTCGACTTCGAGCCCGTCGAGTTCCTTCGTCATGATGATCTGGCAGCAAAGGCGCGAGCGCTCGTCGACGTTGAAGGCGCCGTCGAGCATCTCGAGTTCTTCGCCGCTCGGCGAGGTAAGCTTCGCCACCCAGTTTGCGCCCACCCACACATGGCAGGTGGCGCAGGCGCAGGCACCGCCGCACTCGGCCTTGATCGCAAGGCCCCAGTCGCGGATCACCTCCATCACGCGCCAGCCTTCGAGCGCCTCCAGGCGATGGGTCGTGCCGTCGGGCATGCGTAGGTTGAGGAACATGTCGGGCGGCCTTCCTTCGGCGTTGACCTCAATGTAGCGAAAAACCATTCCCCCAAAAAGGCTCTTGGCGCAAAAAGGCGCAAAATCGTTTCTGTAAGGCTTCATGCGTAGTAATTTTTGCTGCAGGCGGCGATGCGCGCAACGTTCACGTTATGCTCGGGGCTTGCCGCGCAAAATCCTTGCCGCGCCTCAGCCTCTTCGCGGGCGGGGTTGGAGGCCGCTTTGCGGGGGCATCGCCCTTGACCAACGCGTCGCGGATCTCCTTGAGGAGCTGCACCTCCTGCGCGGGCGGCACTTCTGGCGCTTCCTCCTGCTTGCGCCGCAGATGGTTCATGCCCTTGATTATCAAGAACAGGGCGAAAGCCACGAGCGCAAAGGCGATCACATTGTTGATGAAGACGCCGATATTGATCGTCGGCGCTCCGGCCTGCCTGGCTTGAGCCAATGAATCGTAGTGCTCGCCGTTGAGCGCGATGAACAGATTGGAGAAATCGACCCCGCCGGTTGCGAGCCCCAAAGGCGGCATGAGGATATCGTCGACGAAGGATTTGACGATCGTTGAGAACGCGGCGCCGATGATGATGCCGACCGCCATGTCGACCACATTGCCCTTGAGGGCAAATTCCTTGAACTCCTTAAGCATTCGCTGGGCTCCCCCTCTGGCTTGACCGGCCTCAGTCACCACCCTGCCACGATTAAACGCCAATTGTGCCGCGCTGGTTTGCCAGCCGGGCACGTGCTTGGTAACGCGTTGGCCGGTCCTGGACCAGGGGGAGCGATATGGCGCGAGAGGTTCCCGAGGGCGACGATCCGGCGCGAGGCCGCCATCAGATCCAGACGCTCATCCTCGCTGTCGGCATTCTCGCGACCGTCCTGCTTGCCGTCATTTTTGCTGTTGCCGCGCTATCCTGGTTCAATCGTTTCGCGTTCCTCAATTTTCCCCTCGGTTTCTATCTTTTGGCGCAAGGCCTCCTTCTCTTCATCGTGGTGATGGCGTTCTGGTTCATCCGCATCCAGGAACGCATCGACCTGGCGCGGGCCGCGAGCGAGGAATGGGTCGGGCGATGACCGTTCCTTCGCGGCTCCGCAGCCCCAACCCGCACCTTGGCGCCTATTACGGCATCGTCGCCGCCGCCCTCGTCTCGCTCGTCATCATGCTCGCGATGTTCGAGCAGCTCGGCTGGGGGCGCGCGGCGTTGGCCCAGGCCATGATGATCCTGCCGATTGCGCTTTATCTCTTTATCGCCGTCGGCGCACGCACGCATCAGGCCGATGATTTCTTTGCCTCGGGGCGGCGTGTGCCCCCCGTCTATAACGGCTTCGTGCTGGCCGCCGTCGCCGTCGGCGGTGCGGGCTTTCTCGGCTACACCGGGACCGCCTTCTTTCTCGGTTTCGATGCGATGGCGATCGGCCTCGGCTGGACTTTCGGCATGCTCGCCGCCGCAATCCTGTTCGTGCCCTATTTGCGCAAGGCCGGCTCTTATACGCTGCCGAGCTTCCTTGGCCACCGGTTCCGATCGCGGCTCTTGCGCGTGGCGGCGAGCGCACTGCAGCTTCCGCCCACGGCACTGCTTCTTGCCGCCGAGATCAAGATCGCCGCGCTGATTGCCGCATTGTTCCTCCCGCTCTCCTTCGCGGTCGCCGTGGTCTTTGTGGCGGCGCTGATCGCGGCAATCGCCATCCTCGGCGGCATGCGCTCGGTAACCTGGGCGGGAAGCGCCGAGTTCCTTGTCGGCGCGGTGGGGCTTGCTATCGTCGTGACCACAGTGTCGATCCTGCTTACCAACGTGCCGGCGCCGCAGCTCACCTATGGCGAGACGTTCTCGGAACTGCAAAAAGCCGAGGCGACGGCCGGCGTCACTCCGCTTAAACCCGATGGCGGGGCGACCGCACTGCCCGGGTCGGCGCCGCTACCGGCCGTCAAGCCGTTCCTTCAGCCCTTCGCCGCGCTCGGGCCAATGGAGTTTATAGCGCTGTTCCTGTCGCTCGCTCTCGGGACTGCCGCACTTCCAAGCCTTCTCGTCAGGAGCGGCGTGACATCGACCGTCGCCGAACAGCGCCGCTCGACGGCCTGGGCACTGCTTTTCGTCGCCGCCTTTGCCATGACGGTCCCTGCCATAGCCGCCTTCGCCAAGCTCACGATCTTCCGCGAACTCGCGCTCGCCAAGGCCTCATCCCTGCCCGTCTGGTTGACCGAGCTGAGCGACATGCAGTTGCTCCGGACGGCGGACGCAAACGGCAACGGAGCCATTGGCGCGACGGAGCTCCTCATCGGGCGTGACGGAATTGCGCTCATGCTGCCCTCGGCCGTGGGCCTTCCTTACGTGCTTACCGCTCTGATGGCGACGGCGGCGTTGGCAATTGCCCTTGCCGCCTCGGCGTCGCATCTCTTCACGCTCGCCACGAGTCTCGCCGAGGATGTCTACCGCACCTTGGATCGCCGCACGGCGTTGCCGCGCCTCGTCGCTGCCCGCGCCGCAATCGCCGCCGCCGCGCTCGCCGCCGCGGTCTTTCTCGCCATTGCCGATATCGATCCGTTGAAAACTGCGGTCCTGGCCTTCGCCTTCGCCGCGGCGACCTTTTTCCCGGCGCTGCTGCTCACCATCTGGTGGCGGCGCACAGGCAAATGGGGTGCGATGGCGGCGATGGCTACCGGCTTTACCGTCATGCTGGCGGATACCGTTTTCGGCGGGGCGCTCGGCATTTCAGGCTTCAGCGCGCCGCTTGCAAGCCTCATCGGCGCAAGCCTCGCGCTCATTGCCGGCATTGCCGTAACTTATGCCCGGACGGCACCGACGAAGGCTGAGCTCGACTATCGCGAGGCAATGCGCAATCCGGAGGGCGAAACCATCTACGATCGCGCCCAGTCGCGCGCCGCCGCGGCGGCGGCCTCGGCGAGGGCTGAACACGGCGCGGCAATGGACGTTTCAAGATGAACGACGCAGCTTTGCTCAAAGAGGGGCGGCTCACGCTCTATCCCGAGCTCGTCCCCCACCGTACCGGGCGGCTCGAGGTCTCTGACCTGCATGAGCTCTATTTCGAGGAATGCGGCTCTCCGGCAGGCAAGCCCGCCCTCCTGCTGCATGGCGGTCCCGGCGGCGGCATCAATCCGGTGATGCGCCGCTATCACAACCCGCGCGCCTACCGGATCGTCCTCTACGATCAGAGGGGATGCGGGCGGTCAACGCCGCATGCTTCCCTCGATGAGAACACGACCTGGCATCTCGTCGACGACATCGAGCGCCTGCGTGAGCATCTCGGCATCGAGCGCTGGCAGCTATTCGGCGGCTCTTGGGGCTCGACGCTCGCACTCGCTTACGCCGAGACTTATCCCGAGCGCGTGACCGAGCTTGTGCTCAGGGGCATCTTCACCTTACGCCGCGCGGAGCTCGAGTGGTTCTATCAGGAGGGCTGCAGCTGGATCTTCCCCGAGGCCTTCGAGGATTATGCCCGTATCATTCCGGAGAGCGAGCGGAGCGACATGATCGGGGCCTACTACCGGCGTCTTACGCATGAAGACCCTGAAGTTCAGCTCGAAGCGGCGCGGGCGTGGAGCGCCTGGGAGGGCAAGACTCTCTCGCTCCTTCCCGATGCCGACCGCGTCCGCCGATTCTCTGAGGACCATTACGCGCTCGCGTTTGCGCGTATCGAGTGCCACTATTTCGTCAATGGGGGCTTCTTTCACGCCGACGATCAGCTGATCGCCGACGCGCATCGTTTGCATTCCATTCCCGGGATGATCGTGCATGGCCGCTACGATGTGGTCACGCCGGTCAAAATCGCCTACGACCTGGCCCGCGCCTGGCCGGAAGCCGATTTGCGCGTCGTGGCCGATGCCGGTCATGCCATGACCGAGGCCGGCATCGTGCATGAGCTGGTCGCCGCGACCGACCGCTTCGCCGAGCATAGTACGCGCTAAGTATGCCGTGACCGTGCCAAACCTCAACACCCTGCCGCACGATCTACCGCGCCCTGTGGACGACGGCGCCTGCGCTCACCTCATTGGCATGACGATACCGGCGATCACGCTGCCGGCCACGCAGGGGCGGGCGGTCAATCTCGGCGCGCTTCCCCCGGGAAGGACCGTGATCTATTGCTATCCGCTAACCGGGAGACCGGGCGAAGCATTGCCTGAGAGCTGGGACGAGATCCCGGGGGCCCGGGGTTGCACCCCAGGCCTGCGCATTCCACGATCATCATCCCAAGCTTGCGGCGCTGGGCGTTAGTGTCTTTGGGCTCAGCACCCAACCCCCGGACTACCAGCGCGAGATGGCCGAGCGGCTGCATCTGCCATTTCCGGTGATTAGCGATTTCGATTTGCGCTTCGCCCGCGCGCTACGTCTCCCAACCTTCGAAATCGCCGGCATGAGCCTGGTCAAAAGACTGACCCTGATCGTTAGCGATGGCAGGATCGAGCATGTCTTCTATCCGGTGTTTCCACCCGATGAGAGCGCGAGCCAAGTCGTCCAGTGGCTCGCCGCGCGTTCCTAGGAGCGGGCCCCTTCACCGATGAACGAGAGCGCGACGGTCCGCCGGTGCGGGCTTGCGCGGTGCTCGATGAGATAGACGCCCTGCCACGTGCCGAGCGCCATCTTGCCGTCGACCACCGGAATGCCGAGGCTCACGCTTGTGAGCATCGCCTTGATGTGGCTCGGCATGTCGTCGGGGCCCTCTTCTTGATGGGCGTAGTGCGCGCCCTCGGGCGCCAGTGCCTCGAGCGCGTCGAGGAGGTCGCGCCGGACATTCGGGTCGGCATTCTCCTGGATCGTGAGAGAGGCCGAGGTATGGCGCACCAACGCTGTGAGGAGCCCGGACGCCGCGCCGATTTCCTTCAGCCAGCTTGCCAGGGCGCCGGAAAGGTCGATGAAGCCCTTGCCTTGCGTTGTCACGGTGAGGCTGTGGCTCGCCTGTCGCATCTCAGTCACGGTTGAGGTTTGCCTCCGCGGGGCTGCTCGATGCCGCCATCGTCGCCGCGCGCCGGCCCGTTGACAAGGCTGAAGCCGCTCAAGCGCGAAGCCTCGTTCCACAAGGAATTGCGTGACGCGCGTCCCACTATAGTGCGGCATTTAACCCAAAATTTACTTGAGCTTGCGACCGTGGTCCGAACCGCTTTTTGGCGCGTTCGCTTCGCTCTTCGGACCACCTCAGACGCGCATTCGGGCGGCCCAAGCCCAAGGTGAATATCATGGCTTCGCATGCAAGTTGGCAGACCGGCGGCGCGGGCAGGGTGGGCGCCGCGGGCTGGGGCGAGGCTTTCCCGGATCAGCAAGCGATCGAGAATCGGCTTCGCCGCCTCATGCAGCAGGTCGAGGAGAGCGAACGCCGCTACTGTGAGGCGCTCGATGAGCTGCAGGCACGGCTGAACCAACTGGCGCATGGGAGCGATAACCCGCGCAACAGCGGCGCCGGCGGCGATGCCGCAACGCTGGACCGGCTGCAGGATCGGGTGAGCGGTCTAGCGCGCCGCTTCGAGCACGAAGCGTCGACCTCGCTCGACGATTTCGAGCGCCTCGGCCGCGCCGTGATGGGCGGGCTCGATCGCGAGCCGAGCGGCTTTGCCTCCGGTCCCTCCGCCACGCCCTTTCCTTCGCCGTTCGTGGCCGAGCGGCCGACGCCTGCGAGCATGCCGTTCACATCTCCCTCGCCCTTCGCGCCCGAACCTCTCAACATTGCAAGCCCGTCCTTCACTTTCTCCGCACCGGGGCCGAGCCCCTCCTTTCCGCCGTTCCTGCCTTTGCCTGATGTGGACCGCGATCTCAGCAAGCGCCTGGTGGAGATGGCGCATCGTCTCGAGAATTCCGTCGAAGAGGCGATGACACCGAAGGCCATTGACATTTTGAATGCGCGGATCGACGCGATCGGGCGGCAGATTGCCGATGCGCTCAGGCTGGCCACCAAACCTCCTTCTCTCACGCCTCTCGAACGCCAGATTGCCGATATCGCCCGCCAGCTCGGTCAAGCCGAGCCAGAGCTTGCCAAGATCGGCGAGATCGAAACCGCGCTCCATCGTCTGATCGAACGCATGGATGGACATGCGGGTCAGCTCAGCGAGGTCGCGGCCAAGGCCGCGACGGAGGCCGCCCATCTCGTCTCTGGCGAAGCGAAGCTCGATGCGGCGACCGTCGCGCGGCTCGACACCATGCATCGCGACCTTAAGGCGATGGGCGCGCACGCGAACGCCGCCGACGACCGACTCGCCGGCATCATCGAGGCGGTGCATGACGCGTTGAAGCAGCTCGCACGGCAGGTCGAGCGGAGTGCTTCGCATGCGACGGCGCCGAGACCGGACGCGCCCTCAACCGAGGGCTCGGGTGCCGAACAGGGCCAGCCCCCCCAGGGCGAAGAGGCAAACAGCTCAGGATCGACGACCGAGGGCTCGAAGGGATCGCCATCGCGCGCTCCATTTGGACGCGCCAAGCGTGGACAGCCCGACGCTAACGCCGCCGATCTTGTCGAGGGCAACCCCGTCGATCTCGATGCACCTCCCGCCGACCCGAGCCTGCCTAAGAGAACCGGCCGCACCCAATCCGAAATGGAAGAGGATCTCGTTGCGGCGGCGCGGCGCGCGGCGCAGGCCGCGGCGCTAAGGGCCGCGGAGCGGACACGCCCGGACAAGCGGAAATGGACGCCGTCCGGCGCTTCGTTCCATGCCGACTCGCGCCAGGCCGAAGCGCGGCGCGTCGAGACGCATCGGGCCGACGCCCAGCGCGTCGAGACGCCGTTGCGGCGCGGCCGGCCTCTGCTCATGTTTTGCGCGGCGGTGCTTCTTGCTCTGAGCGCGGTCCTGCTTTACGGCCGCCTCCGAACGAAGTCCGAGCCCGAGCCCCTGCCGCCCGCGGCCGAAGAGAACGCGCCGCACCCCTCGGGTTCAAGTCAAAATGGCCCTCTTCCTGGCGCAGCCGAAAAAGCGCCCGCCGGCGATCTCAAGAACGAAGCACCGCCGGCGCCAAATTCCTCAAGTGCGGCCCCAGATGCCACATCGAACCCGGCCGGCAATCGTGAAAGCGGCGCCGATGAGAATTTCACCAACGTCGCCAAATCGTCGCACCGGCCTGCGGCCGTGGTGAACGAGCCGGGGCAGAGTGAGCCTGCGGCTGTCTTGGAAATAGCGCCGCAAGCCGAGCCTGCCGCCTTGCAGTCCATCGACGAACCCGCGCTTCCGCCCGGCGTCGTCTTTGCGGTCGAAGATCCCGCCGCGGGCTATTAGCTCGCCGGTCTCGCCAAGCAGGACTTCCGCCGGCGCGGTTCCCTTGCGATAACCGCAGGGAGGTTCACGACCGCCTTTCCCACAGGTTTTTTACGCGTTGATCCCTCCCCCGGGGAACCCCCGATGGGCCGAGCAAGTTTGAGATCGGGGAGTCTACGGCGGAATGGCCTGCCGCCGCCGGCCAATGAGGGGACCTGATCAATGACAAAACTCGACCACCTCTATGCCGAAAAAGGCAAGAAGTTCGACGAGATCTGCGCGTTCTTGGCGCGCGAGCTTGGCTACGGCGATTTTGCTGGAATAGATCCGGAAGACCGGAAGTACCTCGAGTACGAAGCGGAGCAGCAAGTCAGCGAATGGGAAGAGACCACCGAATTCCGCACGCGTCCCGACATACGTCCGAGCACGCCGCTGCGGCGTCTCTTGGGCGAGTACCAGTGCATATGCGAAAGAATCCTCGATGAACAAGAGATCGAGATCGGTCTTTGGGCATACAAGAAAAGAAGCACGCGACGTCAGCGCGCTTCGCTTTGAGCCTCCGAAAGACGGGGCGCCGGCCGAGGCCGGCGCCCTTTCATTGGAGAGTGCCCTGCGCGAGGTCGTCGCTCACGTTTAGGCACACGACGCTTGATTGAGCCTCGATCTACTCGTTCGGCGTGACGGTCAGCGGAGCAGGCTGCAAATCGCTGCCGTCATCGCCTGAGCCGGACGTGTCTGTCCCGCTATCAAAACCTCCGCCGGACAAGTAGGAGGAGTTTTCGTCTGAGATGTCGGGGGCTGTTGCCGCTTCAGACGTGCTTTGCACGTCCTCGGGGGTATCCACAACGCTGTCTTGATCTTGGGCATGCGCCCCGTACCCGACCGCAAGTGAAATCGAAACTGCAAAAATGAACGCTTTGACGGACATGCATCCCTCCTTTGTGACCGAAACAAAAGCAGTCTAGCAACGCAGCCGTCAGTAATGAAGCAGGAAGATCGGCTTGAGCCCCGCGAGACGACCGGCCCTTTTTGGCAAGGCGGGCGACCCGCCTGCGCGGCTGACCGCACCGTCCGGATATCCCATTGACGGATGGCACAAAGGAAAGCCTAGTATCCCGCCGTCATTCCCGCCAGCGATTGGACCAGCCTGACAAATAGATGCCTCGGATTGCGCTGCACGTCTCCGCCGCGATCGCCGGCCCGTCAATCGCCGCGCTGAGCCGGGAACGCAACCGGCGGGGACTTTGACTGTGGCGATCACGCAAAACCCGGCAGTGCTGACCGATTTTCTGCTTTTCGGCGCGACGCTCGCGGGCATCGGGATTTTTCATCGCCATACCTTCGCCATCGCTCTCACCGGCCTTGGCGCCATCATCGTCAAGAAGCTCTTGGGCGAAGGATTTGCCGAAGGCGCAGGCCTTCCCGGCCTCTATGCCCATTTCGCGCATGAATGGGTTCTGCTTGCGAACTTGTTTCTGCTTCTGGTCGGTTTCGCGCTCCTTGCCCGCCATTTCGAGACAAGTCGCGTTCCGGACTGGATTCCGGCCGTTCTCCCGGATAATTGGACCGGCGGTTTCGTGCTTCTGGTCCTTGTCTTCGTGACCTCCGCATTTCTCGACAATATCGCCGCCGCGCTCATCGGCGCGACGGTGGCAAGGCATGTCTTCAAGGATCGCGTCCGCGTCGGCTATCTCGCGGCAATCGTCGCCGCTTCCAACGCGGGCGGTTCCGGTAGCGTGATCGGCGACACGACGACGACGATGCTCTGGATCAGCGGCGTGAGCCCGCTTTCTGTGCTCCACGCCTATGTCGCGGCCGGATGTGCGCTCTTCGTCTTCGCCATCCCGGCATCGCTTGCACAACAGAGATTCGCGCCGATCGTCAAAGATCCGCCCAAGGGTCTGAACATCTCGCTTCGCCACGTTGCCGTGGTTGTCTTCGTGCTCGCTGCGGCGATCGCCGCCAATGTCGGGGCAAATCTGCTCGCCGCCCATTTGTTGGACGCACTTCCGTTGATCGGACTTGCGGTCGCAGCCGCGCTGATCCTAACCATCCCGGTCGCAAGGCCTGATTGGTCCGTCGTTCCGGCGGCCGCGCGTGGCGCGGTCTTTCTCCTTGCTCTCGTCTCGGCGGCATCGATGATGCCGGTCAAGTCCTTGCCGGCACCGGGCTGGGAGACGACATTGGGGTTGGGCTTCGTCTCGGCCGTGTTCGACAATATTCCGTTGACGGCGCTTGCCATCAAGCAGGACAACTATGATTGGGGCCTGCTCGCCTACGCGGTTGGTTTCGGCGGTTCGATGATCTGGTTTGGATCATCGGCCGGTGTTGCAGTTGCGGGGCTGATGCGCGAGGCGAAATCCGTGGGCCGGTGGGTCACCGAAGGTTGGTACGTGGCCGTCGCCTATGTCGCCGGATTCATTTTGTTTCTGGCGCTGCTCGGCTGGAACCCGGAGAGTATCTAGCCTCCGCCTCGTGGGGTGGGATGGCGTTCGCTGTTAGAACTGGAAATAGATGAAGCTCGTGGGCGCGCCTTCGCCCACGGCGATGACCGCGATCGCGGACAAGAGCACGAAGCCGACCGCCGCCGGCCAAGTCGGTTGAATGCGCATCGCCCACTCGAAGGTCGGGATTTTGATGAGCGCGACGCTGCCCGCGATCAGGATCGGAAGCAGAGTGGCGGCAGGCCACAGCGTGCCAAGACCGCCATTGCCCGCGAGGCCTGCGAACATATGTCCGGCGGTCGCAAGATCCGGGGCCCGGAACAGGACGAACAGCAGCACCACGAAGGCCGTGGTGATCGCCCACGCCGCAAGCGTGGGCAGCGGGGTGCCGTAGTGCTGCCACAACCGGCAAATGAGCAGGCCTATTCCGTGGCCGAGACCCCACAGCACGAAGGTCCAGCCGGCGCCATGCCAAAGGCCGCAAAGGCCCATGGTGACGAGCGTCGCCCAGACATAAACGCCGGCGCCCTCGCGGCTGCCCCCGAGCGGAATGTAAACATAGTCGCGCAGCCAGCGTGACAGGGTGATATGCCAGCGGCGCCAAAAGTCGCGCAGGTTCACGGCCCGGTACGGCACATTGAAGTTCATCGGCAGCATGAGCCCGCACATCATGCCGATGCCCATCGCCATGTCCGAATAGGCAACGAAGTCGAAGAAGATCTGAAGCGCGAAGGCGAGTGCGCCCGCGCTCGCGAGCGAGAAGGCCGGCACCGTCTGCGCCGCTCCGGCGAAGATGGGATCGGCAATGGTCGCGAGCTGGTCGGCAATGAAGAATTTCTCGACGAAGCCGATCAGGAACAGGACGAGACCGCGGCCGATGCGCTCATAGAGACCGGTCCGCAGCGGGTCGTGGGCGAATTGCGGTATGATCTCGTTGTGCCGCATGATGGGCCCCGCGATCAGGTGCGGAAAGAGCACGATGAAAAGGCCGAACACGCGGATGCCATAGCGCGGCGCGGTGCCACGCAAGCGGTCGACGAGATAGGAGATCAGCTCGAACGTGTAGAAGCTGATGCCGATCGGCAGGATGAGCGAGGCCTTGGCGAATTCCCGTCCCGTGACCTGCTCGAGGATGCTCGCCCCGAAGTCGAGATATTTGAACAGACCGAGGACCGAGAGATTGGCGACGATGGCGAAATAGAGCAGCCAGCGCCGTTCCGTCCTGATCGAAAGCTCCACGATCAGCCAAGTGATGAGGGTCTGGCCGATCAGGAGCGGGACAAAGCGAACGTCCCACCATCCGTAAAAGGCGAGAGAGGCCCCGATCAGCCACCACTCGCGCGCGGCGCGGTGGCGCGCGAGCGCATAGTAGATGCCCACGGCGACTGGAAGGAAAAGGAGGATGAATTCCTGGCTGTGAAAAAGCATTGCTCGGCGCAATCCGTCCACATGGACCGAAATCTAAGGCTCAGTCCTGATCTCGTTTCTCCGCGAACGCCCTCTATTCGGCGGTTGAGGAAACGACCCCCTCGCGCGGGACTTGCAAATAGCGCCAATCGCCCTTCGGATCGTCCTTGCCGGTGGCGAGCGCCTGCTCGATGTCGTTGACGATGCGGTCCGCGATCGGCAGCCGGAAATGCAGGGGATCCCACCAATTGGCGTCGTGGGCCGTAATCTCGGAGTTGAGATTGAAATCGATGAAGGGGACCTCATGGCGCTGCGCGATGGCGGCGATGCGCGCCTTGCATTCCTCGCGCCGCGCCGCCTTTGCCGTGCCCGGGGTCGGCTGGGCGGAGATATGGGCCGGCACGTAGACGAATACGATGCGGCCGCCGAACCTCGTCGTAATCTCATCGAGCCAGGCAAGCGCGGGGTACGTCCATCCTGCGCGCTCCGCCGCGCTCGCCTTGAACGGAGAAGCCTTGGCCTTTTTCGCTGCCGGCCCGTTCGCGCCCCAGAGCTTGAGCCTGACCTTGACCGGATCGTAGGCGCTTTCCGCCGGCGTGAACACCTCATAGCCGTCGATGAAGCGCGCCTCCTTGAGCCCGAGCGACTGTCCCAATCTGCGCCCGCTGATCTCCAGCGCCTTGCCGTTCAGCATGTAGCGCAAATCGTTGCGCCAATCGTCGTCATACATCCACTCGGGAAAGCCGCGAAACGTGACACGCTCCTCGTCGGCATCCGCATCGCACCAGACGTGATCGACGCCGACCAGGAGCGTCCGGCGACGTTCCACCTCTCTGATGAAAAGATCGGCGATGCGGTATTGCTCATAGGCGAGCCCCGCATTCATGGCGAGATTGGCGAACCGCCCGCCGAATACGCGCTCAAGAGCCTTGGGATGCAGCAAGCGTGAATCGGAGGCGCCTATGACGATCGAGTCGTAGCGCTTGGAGCGGATCAGCGCCGGGTACTGAAACCGCTGATTGATGTCGCTGATGACGTGTTCACGGAGGAGGATACGCGGCAGATTGCCGTAAGGATTCATCAGCAGAATAAACGCCGACGACACTACGATAATGCCGGCGAAGCCGCCTACCGCGATCAACACGAAACGACGCCAGCCAAGCATGGTCATCCCCCGGCCGCGCAAGTTTTCCACGAGGCGAAAGGCGAGTGCAAGGGCGGTCGTTTGACCCTTGTAGTCCCTGACGCAGGCCGGGCCGCGAGCCTCACGCCGACACGGATCGCTAGCGTTGCAAGCGCAGGCTCGTGACCAGACGATAGGTGCCGGTGTCCTCGTTGAGCTGAAGAATATTGATCGAGTGGCCCTGATCGGTGATCTTGAGGCTCATGCGGCCTGAGAACTTGTCGCCCCTGATCACGGCGCGAATGATGTCCTCGTGGGCCTTGCCAACGACCTCGCCGGACGCGTCATAGATGGCTTCGGTCCAGTTGCCTTTGACCTTTCCGTCTTTGTCGGTCAGCTTGAGCTTGGCCTCGATCTCGTAATCGTCGCCGGTGCAACTCAGACTCTGATCCAGATTGCTGCCCGTCACCTTGTAGTTGACCTTGCAGCTCACTTTCTTGAGCGGGCCATCCTTGGTCTTGACCGTGCCCTCGCCCGTCCAATCCCCGCTCAATTTCTCGAAGGGGTTGCTCGCCGCTTGTGCCGAAGAATCTGGCCAAAGCCAAATCAAGGCGGCGGCAAGAACAAACTTCGCGAGCTTCATGGTCGGAACCGTCGATCCTGTGTTGAGCCCTGGCATCCCAGCGTCCTTCCGCAAACCGTCCTGCATGACCAATTCGACATTCTACTTCTTCTGCTTTTGCCTCCGCACGCGTTCGGCTTGAGCCTTTGTCATTTCGCCGCCGGCGACAAGCGCCGAGATGCATCGATTCGTGACCTTGCGGATCGAACGCGACATGCAGGCGCGCAAACCCTCCGTCCCGAGCTCATACTTCTTGCAGTGGCGATTGTAATCCGACCGGCAGTCGCGCTTCATGCGCTCGGTCACCTGGCCGGCCGTCGCCGGCAGCAGCATGAGGATGAAGGCGAAAATCGCCAAGGAAGCGGTCGTGACCCGAATTTTCATCTGTGCCCCTTTACAAAAAAGCGCCACCGCGTCGAGATGCCGGGCTTCGCCCGAAGAACGGGAAAAATCAACTCAAGCCCTCTTCGGCCGCTTATCTGATTGGAAAAAGGGGCGGAAGGGGGGCAAAGGAAGCCTGGCAAGGGCCAAAAGGCCCGCGTCTTTCGATCTAGTCTCCCGGCGCGCCGCGGGTCAACTGGCGTGCTTGCGCCGAGAGTCACGAGCCTTTCTGGGGTCTCAGCCCCGGATTGGACCGTTCGGTTGGCTCCAAGAGTACGGGCGCCTGGCGGGTGAGACCAGGCGCTGACGCGTAGGGGTGGTCAGGGAAGCCGAATTCTGGTTTTTCTCATTTTCGATTCCCGGTTTCTGGCTCCCGGTCTCACCCCCGATGTTGCAAGTCTATCTGCCCATTGCCGAAATCTCGGTGAACCTTCTGGTGATGCTGGCGCTTGGCGCGGCGGTGGGCTTCCTCTCCGGCATGTTTGGCGTGGGCGGCGGTTTCCTCTTGACCCCGCTCTTGATGTTCTCCGGCATCTCCGCCCCGATTGCGGTCGCGACCGGCGCCAATCAGATCGTTGCCACCTCGGTGTCGGGCGCTCTCGCCCAGTGGCGCCGCGGTAACATCGACTTCCAAATGGGCGCGGTCTTGATCGCCGGTGGCATGGTCGGCGCGCTCGCCGGCGTGCTCCTGCTCAATCTCTTGCGCGAGGCGGGGCAAGCCGGCCTCATCGTTTCTCTGACCTATGTGGTCCTGCTCGGGGCGGTCGGCACGCTGATGCTGGGCGAGAGCCTCCGCGCGTGGCGCCGTGCCCGCGCCGGCACGCCTTTGGTTTCGCGGCGATCGGGACAGCACAATTGGATTCACCGGCTGCCGCTCAAGCTCCGCTTTCCACGCTCGCGCCTCTACATCAGCACCATTCCCCCGCTCGTCATCGGCGCCGTCGTCGGCCTGCTCACCGCCTTTCTTGGCGTGGGCGGCGGCTTCATCATGGTCCCGGCGATGATCTACCTGCTGCGCATGCCGACGAATATCGTGATCGGCACATCGATCTTTCAAATCATCTTCGTTACCGCCGTGGTGACCGTGCTCCATGCCGTCCTGTCGGGGACCCTCGACGTCGTCCTCGCGCTTATCCTCGCCGCGGGTGGCGTCGTCGGCGGGCAGTTTGGGGTCAGGTCCGGACAGAAGCTTCGGGGCGAACAGTTGCGCGCCCTGCTGGCGCTCATGGTCCTCGCCGTCGCCATCCGCCTCCTGTTCGATCTCGTGCTGACGCCGTCGGAGCTCTACAGCATCACGCCGGTAAGGACGGGGGCTTGAGATGAAACGCGCGCTGAGCCTCGCCCTTTTGCTCTTGGCCTTTGCGGGTTCGCCGGGCGAGGCCGCGAAGCAGGCGCCCGCGCCAGGCGCTCGCGAAGAGGTGCAGTCGGATATCTCGACCCGCGAGATCGCCATCCAGTCGAACTTCACCGGCATCGAGATTCTTATCTACGGCAGCATCGATTTCAGCCAGACCCAGGTGCCCGACGCCGGCACCTACGACGTGATCATGGTTATTCGTTCCCCGGATGAGCCGCTCATTGCCAGACGGAAAGTGCACGCGGCCGGCATCTGGATCAACGGGCCCGGCAAGATCTACCCGTCGGTCCCGGGTTTCTACGCCGCGCTGTCCACGCGGCCTTTCCGGGCGATCGCCTCCGACGAAACTCTCAAGATGCTCGGCATAGGGTTCGGCAATCTCGATTTCGGCAGGGACACGAGCGGCGACCCCGCCGAGGAGACATTCCGCTCATCCCTGATCCGCTTGAAGCAGAAGCAGAAGCTCTTCCAAGAGGATGACGATGGGGTCCGCTTCGTCGGCAGGAGCCTGTTCAAGGCAACCGTGGACCTGCCCGTCAACGTCCCCACCGGCCGCTACACGACCGACATCTACCTCTTCCGCGACGGCCAGATGATCAGCCAAAACCAGAGCACGCTCGAAGTCAGCAAGGCAGGCTTGGAGGGTGTCATTCACCGGCTCGCCCATGCCCACCCCTTGCTTTACGGCGTGCTTGGGGTGGTCCTCGCTGTGCTTGCCGGGCTTGCCGGCTGGTACGCCTTCAGGCGCGAAGGGACCTAGTCCGGCAGGAGCAGGCTGCCGAGCACCGGATAGACATTGGCGCGGCCCATCATCCACGCCTCGAGCTGGTGACGGGAGAACAGGGGCGCGAAGGCGTCGTCGCACAAATTGAGCCCTCCGGCGTAGGCGCCGAAGGCCGGCATCACCAGGCGGTTGCCGTCGGTTGCGAAGCAGCGTCGGCGGATCACGGCGCCCCGCCCTGCGATGCGCGCGACCGGGTGGAGGTGACCCGCGATCTCCCGGGCCGAGGGCGCGGGCGAAGGCTCGTGTCTGAGCGTGAGCCCGCAAATGGTCAGTGTGGCGCATACCGTGCCGCCGATGCTTGCCGGCAGATCCGGGTCATGGTTGCCGCAGATCCAGAACCATTCGCGGCCTCGCTGGAGCGCGAGGAGCGCGGCGAGATCGTCGGGATGGAGCTGCGCGGCAGAATTGCGGCGATGGAAGCTGTCGCCGAGCGCCACCACGCGGGAGGGCCGAACGGCATCGATGACCTTCGCCAGCCGGTCGAGCGTCGCGCGGGTGTCGTAAGGCGGAAGCAACATGCCGAGCGCGGCGAAAGCGGCGCCCTTCTCGAGATGAAGGTCGGCGACCAGAAGCGTTCGCTCGTCCTCCCAATAGAGCGCGCCTGCGGGAAGGGGCCGCATCGCATGGCCGGCGACGGCAAGATGCGAGCGGAGCGTCGGCGCCGTCTCCGGCATGAGATCATGTTTGGCGCGCAGCACGTCCGCTCAAGGCCTCAGCGACGAGTTCTTCGACCGTCTCCCGCAACAGCATCTCGCTCGCTTCGCCGGCAACACTTTCGCGTCCGATCTCGAGCATCACCGGCACGGCAAGCGGCGAAACGTGCGGGAGACCAATATGCCTGATTCGTCCCTTGATACGTCTCAAGAAATCGCCGAGGCGGTAGACGTCGATCAGGCCGGTCGCGGCGTCAGCGAACGCTGCTTTCAGCAACACGTGGCCGGGCTCGTGCTGGCGAAGCACGTCATATATCAGGTCGGAAGACACCGTCATTTGCCGCCCGGTCTTCTCCTGCCCTGGATGGCGGCGCTCGATCATGCCCGAGATGATGGCGCAGACTCTGAAGGAGCGCTTCATCAGGCTCGATTCCGCAAGCCAGGCGTCGAGATCGTCCCCGAGCATGTCCTCATCGAACAGCCGCGCGAGGTCGAGGCGTCCGCTTCGTACCATTGAGCCCATGTCCGAGAGCCCCCAGACGGCGAGCGCATATTCGTTGGCGACGAAGCCGAGCGGTGCGGCACGGGTCCGCTCGAGCCGCCGCGTCAGCAGCATGCCGAGGCTTTGATGCGCAAGCCTGCCCTCGAACGGGTAGCACACAAGGTAGTGCCTGTTCCCGCGTGGGAACGTCTCGATCAGGATCTCTTCTGAGCTGGGAACAATCGAAAACTCGGCTTGCAGGCTTAGCCAATCGGCGACTTGGTCGGGAAGGCGGAGCCAGTCCCGCTTGTCAGCCAGCAACTTGCGCACCCGCTCGGCGAGATAGGTCGAGAGCGGGAATTTGCCGCCTTCATAGGCCGGCACCTTCGGCTCGGCCGCGTGCGCGCGGGTGACGATGGCGTCGGTCTCGCGCAAGCCCTCGAAGCGCAGCACCTCGCCGGCAAAAACGAACGTATCTCCGGGCGTGAGCTGCTCGATGAAATATTCCTCGACCTCGCCGAGCACGCGGCCCGCGACGAGCGCGCTCGAAGGCTTGAGCGCCCCGCCTTTAGCCCGCGCGAGCCGCACGCGCAGCATCGGCGCCTCGACGATGGTCCCGACATTGAGCCGGTATTGTTGCGCGATGCGGGGATGGGCGATGCGGTAAAGACCTTCGGGCGTTCGCTTCAGCTTGGCGTAGCGCTCGTAATTGGCAAGCGCGTAGCCGCCGGTCGCCACGAACTGCACGACCTGCTCGAAACCCTCGCGCAACAGCCCCTGATAGGGCGCGGCGCTCGTCACCTCGCGATAGAGCTGGTCGGGGTGGAAGGGGCCGGCGCAGGCCGTGCCGAGCACGTGCTGGGCGAGCACATCGAGCGCGCCCGGCCGCGAGGGTGGCGTATCCTGCGCGCCCTCCGCCGCCGCTTCGAGCGCCGCCTGGCACTCGATCACCTCGAAGCGGTTGGCCGGCACGAGCAGTGCCTTGCTCGGCTCGTCAAGCCGGTGATTGGCCCTGCCGATGCGCTGGGCGAGCCGGCTTGCGCCTTTCGGTGCGCCGACATTGATGACGAGATCGACATCGCCCCAGTCGATGCCGAGATCGAGCGTGGAGGTGCAGACCACGGCCCGGAGCCTGCCCTGGACCATCGCCGCCTCGACTTTCCGCCGCTGCGCCACGTCGAGAGAGCCGTGATGAAGCGCGATCGGCAAATTGTCGTCGTTGTGGCGCCACAGCTCGTGGAAGAGCATCTCGGCCTGCGAGCGCGTATTGACGAAGACGAGCGACAGGCGGTGGGACTTGATC
Source organism: uncultured Alphaproteobacteria bacterium (assembly GCA_963776655.1). Lineage (GTDB taxonomy): Bacteria > Pseudomonadota > Alphaproteobacteria > Rhizobiales > Methyloligellaceae > Methyloceanibacter. The sequence continues at coordinate 89,376 of CAVZNL010000001.1, forward strand.
GCCTCGTAGATCTCGGGCAGCGCATAGCGCGCGGAGTGCCCGGCCCAGGGCAGCTCGGCATCGGATTTGAGAACGGAGATGTCGGCCTGCGCGCCCTCGCCCGCAACGACGATCTCGGCGAGCCGCGTCGCCTCCTTCCCCCGATGCGGCACGAGAAAGGCGGCAAGCTCGTAAGGCCGCGCCACGGTCGCCGATAGACCGATGGCGACCAGTTCTGGCGACAGCGTTCTGAGCCGCGCCAGGCCGAGCGCGAGCAGATCGCCCCGCTTGCTCGAAGCGAGCGCGTGCAGCTCGTCGAGAATGACGAATTTGAGCCGGCCGAAGAGCGCGGAAGCGCTTCTGTGGGAAAGCATCAGCGCGATCTGCTCGGGCGTCGTCAGCAAAATGTCGGGCGGAAGCACGCGCTGGCGGGCGCGGCGCGATGCCGGCGTGTCTCCAGTACGCGTTTCGAGCCTGATTGGGAGCTCCATCTCGTCCACGGGCGTGGCGAGGTTCCGAGCGATATCGACGGTGAGCGCCTTGAGCGGCGAGACATAGAGGGTGTGGATCGCCGTCTCGGGCTTTAACCGTGGCGGCCGGCGGGCGAGATCGGTCAGGCTCGGCAGGAAGCCCGCCAGCGTCTTGCCGCCGCCGGTCGGCGCGATCAGCAGCGTGTCGCGCCCCGCCCCAGCCTGCTCCAGAAGCGCCAATTGATGGGCGTGGGGACGCCAGCCGCGCGATTTGAACCAGGAGGCAAAGGGCTCGGGCAGCGCGTTGGGCGGCGTTTCGGCGATCAGGCTTTGACTTGCGATCATCGCTCCGTCTTGACCTTGGCTCCCCTTCGTACCAATTCTGGCGTAATTCGAATCGAAGCTCGTTCGAGCTTCAATGGCCCCAAGCGGGCGGGAGAGCGGCAGATGGAACAGTTTTTTGGCGGCAATCCGGCGCTTATTCTGCTGAGATTGGTGATCCTCTCCCTCATCGTCGGCGTGGTTCTGGCGGCGCTCGGCTTCAGCCCTTACGAGATCATCGACAGCATCGCGCGTCTTGTCGAGCGCATCTATGACATGGGCTTCGCCGCCGTCGAGAAGGCCGTCCGCTACTTCCTGCTCGGCGCGGTGATCGTGTTCCCCATCTGGCTCGTGGTCCGGCTGTTCAAATTCACCGGGCGCACCGGCAGCGATCTGGTGGAGCCGACCCCGCCCAAACGCGAAGCCTAGAAAATCCTTCGAGACGGGGCGTTCCACGCCCCCTCAGGATGAGGGAAGGATCGCAAGCACGTTTTCGGGCGGCCTGCCGATCGCGGCCTTGCCGCCCGCGACGACGATCGGCCGCTCGATGAGGATGGGATTTGCGGCCATCAACGCAATCAAGCCATCGTCGTCGAGCTTGCGGGTCTTGAGGCCGAGTTCGGCATAAAGCGGCTCGCCCGTGCGCAAGAGGTCACGCGGCTCAAGACCGAGCTTGCGCAGGATGGCCTTGAGCTCGGCGACCGACGGCGGCGTCTTGAGATACTCCACGACGTCGGGCGCAAGCCCGCGCGCCTCGAGAAGCGCGAGCGTCGCGCGCGATTTCGAGCAGCGCGGATTGTGGTAGATGGTGACCGTCATGGCGCGATCGCCCGTTCCGACCACTCTTCCGCGCGGCGCCCGATCAGCGGCGCGAGGCTGGCGCTGTTTTCCCTCGCCATCGCCGCGACGAGCGCCTGCTTGATGCGGCCGATCAGCGAAGGTCCTTCGAACACGAGCCCGGTATAGAGCTGGACGAGCGAAGCCCCGGCCTCGATCTTGGCGAGCGCGCTCTCCCCCGAATCGATGCCGCCCACGCCGATGAGCGGCAGCTTGCCTTCTGTCAGGCGGTAGATCCGCGCCAGCATGCGCGTGGCGCTGGCGAACAGCGGCCGCCCCGACAAGCCGCCGGCCTCCTTGGCGAGGGCGGCGTCCGTGAGGCCCGCGCGCGAGAGCGTGGTGTTCGACACGATGATCCCGTCGGCGCCATGGGCGAGGATCACGCGCACGACGTCCGGCACATCTTCGTCGGCGAGATCGGGAGCAAGCTTGACCAAGAGAGGTTTACGGGGCGCAGCCGCACGCGCCTCCTCCACGCGCCGAAGAAGCGCTGCTAGCAGCTCGGGTGCCTGGAGGTCGCGCAGGCCCGGGGTGTTCGGCGATGAAATGTTGACAGTGAAATAGCTCGCGACGGGAGCCATGCGCGCGATGCCCGCAACATAGTCGCCGATGCGGTCGGTGCTGTCGCGCCCCGCCCCGAGATTGACGCCGACGATCCCGCCTGCGCCCGCTTTCAGCCGGGCAAGCGCTGCCTCCTGCCCCTCATTGTTGAAGCCGAGCCGGTTGATGATGGCGCGGTCTTTCGCCGAGCGGAAGATGCGCGGACCGTGATTGCCGCTTTGCGCGCGCGGCGTCAGCGTGCCGACCTCGACGAAGCCGAACCCCATCCCGAGAAGCTCACGCGGCACCCGGGCATCCTTGTCGAAGCCCGCAGCCATGCCGACGGGATTGGGAAAGTCGAGGCCGAAGAGATGCTGGCCAAGGCGCTTGTCGTCGGGCGCGTCGGCCCGCGGATAAAGCCCAAGCTCGAGGCTCTTGACCGCGAGGTCATGCGCGCGCTCGGGATCGAGCGCGAGCAGGAGCGCCTGACCCAACCCGAACAGCGCGTTCACGCCGCCACTCCCTCTGGGAGGAGATGGACGCGATCCTCGCCGAGACCGAGCCGCGCCGTCCAGAGCACGGCGGCAAGGTCGAGCTTCGCGTAAAGGTGCGGGAACAGCGCGCCGCCCCGCGACGCCTCCCATTTCAGGGGCGCCCCGAGCCGCGCCGGATCGACGGCAACGAGCAGGAGCCCGTCTTGAGCCGCGAAATGCTTCGCCAAGGTGCCTGCGAGCTGATGGGCGGCTGAGAGATGGATGAACCCGTCACGAAGATCGTCGGCGGAGCCCGCGAAATGCCCTTTACGCTCGGCCTCCCTGAAGGCGGCCTCTGTCAGAATCTTATAGACGGGACTTGCCATCTCCTTCGGCCCTCAGGCGGCCAGCTCGCCCTTGAGCGCCTTGGCGATGAGGCCGCGGGTCTCGGCGATGCCGTAAAGCTCGACGAACGAGCCGAAGCGCGGGCCTTGATCTTGGCCGAGCAGCACCGCGTAAAGCGCCGCGAACCAATCGCGCAAAGGCTCGAAGCCATGCGCCTTGCCGACGGCATAGACTTCGGCCTGGATCTCTTCGGCGAGCAAGCCTTTCCGCATCTTGGCAAGGCGCGCGTCGAGATCGAGCAGCGCCGTGCGCTCCTTTTCGCTCGGCGCGCGGTAACGCTTCGCCGGTTTCACGAAATCGTGGAAGTAGCGGATGGCGTAGGTGACGAGCTGGTCGAGCAGAGGATGCGCTTCCGGCGTCGCCTTGGGCGCGTAACGGCGGATGAAGCCCCACAACACCTCGCGATCCTCCGAGTTCGAGGCTGACGCGAGATTGAGGAGGAGCGCGAAGCTGATGGGAATCTCCGCCGCGGGCGGGTCGCCCTTATGGAGATGCCAAACGGGGTTCATCAGCTTGACGGCCGGCTCTTCCTTCGCGTAGGCCGCGAGATGGCCGACATATTCATCGACAGCGCGCGGGATCACGTCGAAATAGAGCCGCTTCGCCTTGCGCGGCCCTTGATACATATAGAGCGACAGGCTCTCGGGGCTCGCATAGGTGAGCCACTCCTCGATGGTGAGCCCGTTGCCGCGCGACTTCGAGATCTTCTCCCCCTTCTCGTCGAGGAACAGTTCGTAGATGAAGCCTTCGGGAGGCTGGGCCCCGAGAATGCGGCAGATCTGACTGGAGAGCCTGACCGAGTTCGATCAGATCCTTTCCCGCCATCTCGTAATCGACGCCGAGCGCAACCCAGCGCATGGCCCAATCGGCCTTCCATTGCAGCTTGCACTTGCCGCCGGTCACGGCAACTTGCGTGAGCTTGCCGGTGTCGGGGTCGTTGTAAAGGATTGCGCCCGCGGCGACGTCGCGATCGATGATCGGCACTTGCAGCACCTGCCCGGTCGTGGGCGAGATCGGCAGGAACGGGCTATAGGTGGCGCGACGCTCGGGGCCGAGCGTCGGCAGGATCACGTCTTTGATCGCATCGTAGTGCTCGAGCACCTTGAGCAGCGTGCTGTCGAAGCGCCCGCTCGTATAGCATTCGGTGGCCGACAGGAACTCGTAGTCGAAAGCGAAAGCATCGAGGAAGGCCCTGAGCCGGGCATTGTTGTGTTGGCCGAAGCTTGGATGCTCGCCGAACGGGTCGGGCACTTGCGTGAGCGGCTTGCCGAGATGCTTCGCCACCATTTCCCTGTTGGGAATGTTGTCCGGCACTTTCCGCAAGCCGTCCATGTCGTCCGAAAAGCAGATGAGGCGGGTCGGGATCTTGTCCGCGGTCAGCACGCGGAAGGCGTGGCGCACCATGGTCGTGCGGGCGACTTCGCCGAAGGTGCCGATATGCGGCAGGCCCGACGGCCCGTAGCCGGTCTCGAAGATGACGGCGCCCCCCTTCTTGGGGCTGCGTTCGAGCCGGCTCACGACCTTGCGCGCTTCCTCGAACGGCCAGGCCTTGCTCTCATGCACTGCCGCCTGCAGCGGGGCTTCGACTTGGATCTTGGCGGGCCGGTTCATGGGCAGGCGGGAGGAGTCGTGCGGTCTGTCGCAATTCTGCGCGTTCCGACCAATTTCATAAATTTCCCGCCCGCGCCACTCTTTCCACGTCGGCACGGACTTGCTCGGAGTGCCGCAATTGCCTAGGGTCGCGCCGCTTCAGCTAAGGCGCACCGGGGAAAGGACAACCATGACCGAGCCGCTCAACCATCACGCCGCGCTCATCTATGTCATGGTCACCATGTCCGCGGTCGACCGGGCCATTACCGACCCCGAACTCGCCCGCATCGGCGAGATCGTATCGCAGCTGCCGATCTTCGCCGATTTCAACCAGGACAACCTGGTCAAAACCACCGAGGACTGCGGCGAGATCCTGAGCGCCGATGGCGGCCTCGATCACGTGCTGCTCCTGATCCGCGCCAACCTGCCGAACAAGTTGCGCGAAACGGCTTACGCTGTCGCCCTCGAAGTGGCCGCAGCCGATCTCGACGTGAGGCTTGAGGAGACGCGTTTCCTTGAGATGCTTCGCGACAGCCTCGATCTTGACAAGCTCACCACGGCGGCGGTCGAGCGCGGCATCAGGGCGCGAAATCAGGTGCTTTGACCCTGAGGCGCTCCGGCGCGCGGCAGAATGCGTAAAACCAAGACCGGCGCACACGGCACCGGATACCGGCTGCAATTCGTCATTCCGACGCACTGTCGTCATTCCGGCGTAAGCCGGAATCCAGGGCAGCAGTACCGGAGCGCGCGTGGCGCTGGATACCGGCTTTCGCCGGTATGACGATGGGTGCCGGTCTCCCTTGGCAGGGCCCACTGCCCCGCGTTATGACAGCGACGTGACCAAGGACGGCCATCCTTCCCTCAATCCAAGGCGCTTCCGCGCGGCTCCGTGGTTCGCCGTTTGCCTGCTCGTTTCTATCGCCTTTGGGCAAAGCCCCGCCTCGGCGCAAGCCCGCAACGACATCGTGCCCGACACGTGGCAGGGCGACGTGCTGCGTCCCAAGCCCGACACGCAAGGGCTCCAGAAGCTGCGATTCATCACCGACAGCGACTACCCGCCCTTCCATTATGTCGACGAAGTCGGCGCGCTCACCGGCTTCAACGTCGATCTCGCCAGGGCCATCTGCGAAATCCTGGAAGTCGAGTGCGAGGTCAAGGACGTCGATTGGGCCGAGATCTATCCCACTCTCGATCGCGACGAGGCCGACGCCGCCATCGCCTCGATCCGCATCACGGCCGAGTCGCTTGAGAAGGCAGACTTCACTTCGCGCTATTATGCCACGCCCGCCCGCTTCATCGCCCAGAAGACGAACGAGCTCAAGGACATCGGCCCGGAGACGCTCGAAGGCAAGAAGGTCGGCGTGGCCAAGAACACCGGGCATGAGGCCTATCTCAAGCAATTCTTCCCCAACAGCGCGATCGCGACCTTCGATACCGCCGACGACGCGCAGCGGGCGCTGAAGGACGGCGCGATCGATTTCGTGTTCGGCGACGGTATCGGCATGACGTTCTGGCTGAACGGTGTGACCAGCGAAGGCTGCTGCGAGTTCCGCGGGGGTCCTTATCTCGACGCCAAGTTCTTCGGCGAGGGCGTCGGCATCGCCGTGAAGAAGGGCAACCGCAATCTCGCCCAGGTCCTCACCTACGCGCTCGAGCAGGTGCATGCCAGCGGCCGCTACGAAGAGCTGTTCCTGCGCTACTTCCCGATGAGCTTCCTCTAAAGCTCTACGACGGAGCCTTATCGGTCCTGCGCCCGGCGCCTCGCTTCCGCCCGCTCGGGTCCAAACGGCAGCCACAGCGACCAGCCGAGACGCGTCGGCGCCTCGCTCTGATAGGGCGGGAGCCCGATCGTCATGCCCTGATGCCCGGCCTCCGGCTGCGCCCTGTACGTGCCGAACAGCCGGTCCCAGATCGAGAGGTTGAAGCCGTAATTGGAATCATGCTCGCGGCGCAGCACCGAGTGATGCACGCGATGCATGTCGGGCGTCACGACCAAGAGCCGCAGGATGCGGTCGAGCCATAGCGGCATGGCGATATTGGCGTGATTGAACATCGCGCAGGCGTTGAGGATCACCTCGAACAGGAACACGGCGAGCGGGGAGGCGCCGAGCGGCACCACCACGGCGATCTTCCACAGCATCGACAGCCCGATCTCGACAGGATGAAAGCGGACCGCCGTGGTCACGTCGATGTCGCGGTCGGCATGGTGCACCCGATGCAGGCGCCAGAAGAGCGGAACTTTGTGCGAGGCCCAATGCTGCGCCCAGATGGCGAGGTCGAGCGCGACGAGCGCGACGGCGATCTTGATCCAAAGAGGCCACGCGGCCTGGTTCAGGAGTCCGATCCCATGCGCCTCGGCCCAGAAAGCCGCGGCGATGGCCGCGACCGGCACGGCCAGTGCCGCCATGAGCCTGAGCAAGATCGTGCCGGTCACGCTGACACCGATATTGGTGAGCCAGCGCCGCCGCTTCGACACGACAAGCTTGCGCTTGGGCCAGAACAGCTCGATCAGCGCCATCAGCAGAAAGACGCTGGCGAAGACCGCGAACCGGATCAGGCCGTCGCTCTGCCCGATGAGACCGTCCATGAGCCGATGTTAGCCGGGAACGGCGCGCGCGTCAGGGTGTCTGCTCGGCGGCACCGAGGACGACCCTCACAGCAATTCGAGCGGCCTCGGCCCCTTCGGCGGCGGGAACGCTTTGGCAAGCTCGGCGAGGTCTTGCTCGGTCAGCTCGATATCGAGCGCCGCGCGGTTCTCTCGCACATGCGCCTCGGTCGAGGCCTTGGGGATCACCATCATGTCGCCTTGGCGAAGCACCCAGGCGAGCGCGATCTGTGCGGTGGTGGCGCGGTGGCGGATGGCGACCGCGGTCAGCACCCGGTCGCGCAACATCCTCCCCTGCTCGAACGGGGAGTAGGCCATGATCGGGATCGCGCGCTTGCGGCACCAGGGCAGCAGCCCCGCCTCGATGCCGCGGCGCCGCAAATTGTAGAGCACCTGGTTGCTTGCGCACGCGGCGCCGCCCTGGAGCTGGAACAGCTCCTCCATGTCGTCGACGTCGAAATTGCTGACGCCCCAGGAACGGATCGCGCCTGAAGCGGTCAGCGCCTCGAAGCCCGAGAGCGTCTCCTCGAGCTTCGGCCCGCCGCGCCAATGCAGGAGGTAGAGGTCGATGCGATCGGTCTTCAGCCGCTTCAGGCTGCGCTTGCAAGCGGCGATGGTTCCAGCCTTGCTGGAATTCTCCGGCAACACTTTGCTCACGATGAAGCATTCGTCGCGCCGCCCGTCCACGGCCTCGGCCACGACCTCTTCGGCGCCGCCGTTGCCGTACATCTCCGCGGTATCGATCAGCGTAAGCCCGAGATCGAGACCGCGCTTGAGCGCCGCGATCTCGTCTTTTCGCGCTCGCGCGCTCTCGCCCATGCGCCAAGTCCCCTGCCCGAGCTGCGGCACGCTTTCGCCGCTCGGCAGTTTGACGATGGGAAGCGCGGACAGTGGCATGCGAGAGACTCAAAACTGGACAGGCGCGGCGCTTGGCGTGCCGCGCCCGATCATAGCGCGTTGGAAATGACGTGCTTAGGCCTTCTTTGCCCCCACCGGCGCCGTCCGGCCGCGCTCGGCTTTGCGCGAACGGAGCTGATAGGCGAGCACCAGCAGGAAGATGCCGAACACGATGGCATAGGCGCCGATCCACATGGTGAGCACCAACGCCCCGATCAACGGCTGGAGTACGAGGAGAACGCCGAAGATCAGGGAGGCGATGCCGCCGAGCGCCAGCCACCACCGGCCATGATCCTTGTTCAACGTAAAGGCGGCGCCGAGCATGAGCGCGCCCGACACGATCGCCCAAATGGCGATGAGCCAGATCAACGCCACCAGCGTGATCGCCGGCCAGACGACGGCAACGAGGCCCGCCGCGATATCGACGGCTCCTTCGAGGATCAGCAGGCCCCAGCGCTCGCCGTTCCGCGCCGCCTTGATGCCGGCGACAATGGCGAACACCCCATCGACCAGCATATAGGCCGCGAACAGGATGACGAAGACCTCGACGGCGATCCCCGGCGTGAGCAGGCAGATCAGGCCGAACAGGATGCCCAGGATTCCCCGCAATCCGACTGCCCACCAATTATCCGCCAACACCTCGCTCAGCGCGTCGCAACGCTCCTTGGACTTCGCTGTCTTTGCAGCCATGGAGAACCTCCTTGGATCGATCATCAACGCCCGCCAAGACTCCCGCTTGGCGAATCGATAGCCGGCAGAATATGACGCCATCCAACCGCGAATGGCCTGCCAGATCAAAATTGTCCACACCCGAACGGGTTCCCGTTCAGGGCATCAAGTCGGCCTCAGACGCGACCCCTGAAACCGTCTGGCGAAGCCAGATATGGCCTGGATCGTGATCGAAACTCGCATGCCAGAGCAGCGAGATGGCGAAACTCGGCAGCGCGACGGGTGCGGGGCTCGTGGCAAATCCGAAGGTTTGCGCGAAATAGCGCGCAAGCCGCGACGGCATCGTGGTGATGAGCGGCGCGCGGGCCACCACGAAGGGCACGGCGAGGAAGCCCGGCGTGGTCAAAGCAATGGTGCGCTTCAGCTTGAGCTTGGCGAGCGCCTCGTCGACCGCGCCATGGGCGTCGTCGCTGAGGCTCGTCAGCACATGCGGCACGCTCAAATACTGTTCGAGCGAAACCGGCGGCAAGAAATTGAGCAGCGCCGGATTGAACAGGCAGAGGAAGTTCTCCTTGTAAAGCGCACGGCGCTTGTGGTGGAGCTGCCCGTGATCGAACACGCCGATGCCGAGATCGAGCTTGCCCGCATCGAGTTCGTCGAGAATCGTGAGCCGATTGATCGAGCGCAGACGCAAGCTGATCCCCGGCGCCTCCTGCCGCACCCGCGTCATGAGACCCGGGATGACGGCGACTTCGATCGAGTTGGCGAGACCGATGCGGAAAGTCCGCTCGGCTGTCCCGGGATCGAAGGCTTCGCGCTGAAGGACTGCCGCCTGGATCTGCGCGAGCGTGACCCGCACCGGGTCGGCAAGCGCAAGCGCCCGGGGCGTGGGCCTCATTCCGTCGGCGCCGCGGGTCAGGAGCTCATCGCCGAACAGCGCCCTGAGCCGTCTGAGACTATGGCTCATGGCCGATTGGCCGAGTCCTATGCGCTCCGCGGCACGCGTGACGCTCCGCTCGGTCAGCAGCGCATCGAACGCGACCAGCAGATTGAGGTCGAGCCTACTTAGATTAGCGTGATCGATACTCGCCATTGATATCATCGATTGGACTGATGATAAACGAACGCCCATGTTTGACACAAGGAGCTTGGCGATAAGGAGACGGAGCGAGCGCAAGAACGCACGAGATCACAGAGTTTCGCCAGACCCAGGAGATGCTGGACCTCACGAGGAGGATGGCCTTGCCGGCGTTTTGCGGCGTGGTCATCGCACAGCCCCCATGGGCGCGAAGCAGCCCGGCCGTCCTTCCGCACCGCGGCGGAGGGGCGGCCGGCTCGTGCCGAGGGTTAATGTTTCCTTAGGGTTAATACCCCTCGCCCTGAAAAAGCCACGAAACGACTGAAAATCAACGTGTTCCCGCGGGCCGGGCACACCCGTGGGCGTTAACGATATCCGTCGGAAACTTCCGGGGCCGGGGGGCAGGAAGCTGATGACATGCATCGCTGCGCGCTCATTGCGCTCGCCTTCGGCATTCTCGGATCGATCCTTCCCTGCGCGGCACAAACCGCGGAGCCGCCGCGCACCGTGACCGTGCCGAAGCAGACGGCACCTCAACTGCAAGTGCCTCAGCTTCTCGCGCCGCCTCAGAGCCAACCCGTTTCGCCCGCGCCGCGCCAAGCTTCAGCTGCCCCTCAACAGCCATCGCCCGCGCCCGCCGTTCAGGCTGCGGCCCCGCCGACCGAAGTGAAGACCGAGACCTATCTGCGTCCGCCCGAACCGGCGCAACCTGCCGCTTCCACATCGGCCGCTCCGCCGGTTACGACGGATCAGGCGCAAGCATCGCCCGCGCCGCAGGGCGGCTTCACCTCCCCGGACCAGCTGATGGATTGGATCTCCAACTATCGCGACCACAAGCAGCCGTGGCGGGTGCCTTCGGCCGTCCACGCCATGGAGGATTACGGCCTATTCGGCGACGAGGAGAAGGCGTGGTTCTGCATCGGCTTCATCGCCGGCGTGCTCGGCGCAAATCCGAAGGACGGCCCAGGCATGATCCCGAAGATGTTCCCGATGCCCGACAAGGAGCAGGCCGTGATCATCAGGGCCATCGCCTATTCGGGGCGGCCGGACTGGCGCGAGCTGCTCGAGAAGAACGCCTCGCGGATGCCGCTTCGCCGCCCCCTGATCGATGACTTTCTCAACGGCAAGCGGCCGACGCTGATGACGCTGCCGCTCGATAGCGGCGGGTCGCCCGGCATCTACGCGCTGTGGGGCTATTATGTCGCGACCGGCCAGCATGAGCCCGTGGTTCGCATCATGGAAGCGTTGCGCTGGTCGAAGACCAAATCCGATAGCGGCTTTTCGTTCCGCAAGGTCTTTTCGGGCTGGGGAAGCGACCCGAGTGCGACGGAGAAAATCACGACCGGCGGCACCGCGAAATGGACGCTTGCCTCTTACGCCGAACGGGACCGCCAACTGCTCGCGCTCTACCGCGCCGAGCATGGGCGCCAGCCGGAGGAAATCGCCACGCCGCTGAAGGATGTGATCGAAGCCGCCGAGAACTTCGAATCGGAGAAGCTTCGGAAAGACCAGTTCGGCGCCATCGAGGACGCCCAGAGGCAGCAACTGAGCAACGAAGCCGGAATGACCAAGGGCGCGACCGCGGGCTCGATCGCGATTGCCACCGGCTGTGTGGCGGCCTCGGCGCTTGGCCAGGCCTATATCGCGCTTCCTTGCGTGATCGGCGGCGCGCTCTATACCGGCGCCGTCAAGCTCGCCCGCTGATCCGCGCTACTCGGTGCTCCGTCGCAGGAAGTAGCCGACGGCGACGCCGAGCCCGATCGCGAGTATGAGCGAGGCGGCGAGATGGTCCTTCATGACCTCCTCGGCGTCATCCCAAGTCTCCACCGCTGAATTGCGGGCACGGTCGTAACCCCGGCTCGCGCTATGCCCCGCGCGCGCCGAAAGCGCGCGAACGGAGTTGCGCAACGTCGCGAGCTCGTCGTAGACATCGTCGATATCGAGATTGCCCTTGAGCAGCCGCGCTGCCTTGCGCTCGGCCCCGGCCCAACTGATCATGACATGTACCTCCTTCACGGATCCGGCTTCGCGGCCGCCTACCGGCTAGCCGCTTGCAGCGCTGCTTTGCGGCTCGCCCGCCGCGACGCAAGCCTCTAACCTAGCAGAAACGGATAAGACCGGCTCGTGTTCCAACCCGTTTTGAATTGGTGGCACCCTCGCGTGAAGATTGCAGCAATCGCCATCCTTCTTGCGGTCGCTATGATCGGCCTCTCCGAGGAAACGGTTGACCGGTACTATGACCTGTTGCTTGCGCCCGGAGTTCGTGACGCCTTGATTGCGCGGATGGCGCAGACTGTCCTCGAAGATCCCCGCCCGCTCTTGCGGCGCATCGAGGTCCCGGTCTTGCTGGTATGGGGCGGGAAGGACGCGCTCATCCCGGCGAGCCATTCCGCGGACTACACGAGAGCGCTGCCCAATTCGACGCTGGCCTTGTTTCCGGAGCTCGGCCACGTGCCGCACGAGGAAGCGCCGGAGGCAACTGTCGAAGCCGTGAGCGCATTCCTCGCGCTCTAGAATTCAACCTCGATGTCGAACTTGTAGGTGAAGTCGGAGACCGCATCGCTTACGCCAAACAGCACGCCGCCGGCGGCTTTCCATTCGGGCCGTCCTTCGGCATGGGGAAACGCGTAGTAGGCGACAGGACCAAGCCGATGCGCTTGATCGTCGAAAGACCCCGCATGGGCGAGATCCTCGATTTCGCTATAACCCTCGACGCCGAGGCCCCATCTCTCGTTCAACTCGCGCTTCAACCGCCAATTCAGCTTGAGCTCGAGGCTGTCGATTTCGACGTCCTCACCCACCTGCCCCACGAAGAAAGCATTGATCGTCGCCGAGTCACGGCCTCTCACGACTTTGGCAAGCGGTCCGAACAGGATTTCGTCAGGCCCACCGAGCAGAGCAAATTCGTAGAGCGTGCGGAAGGCGAGGCCAAAACCGTCGCCGTCGCGTTCGACGATCTCGTATTGGCCGCCGAGCTCGATTTCTTCGGCTTCGAAATCTCCACCGATTGGCTGTTCAAAGACCTGCTCGACAATGACTTCAAAGCGGTGCGTGAGACCGTATTTTTGCTCGAGCTCATGGGTCTGCCTGAGCCGCTCATCGTCTCCCGGCCCGGAATAGAGCGCGCCATGCTCCTCGATCTCGAATTCGCCTTTGTGCACCTCGGGCGAGCGCACATAGAATTGAGCTTGCGCCGAGCTCGACGCCGCCAAACAGAGGCCGGCGGCAAGCAGCGCATAACGGAAATGCGCGTGGTTCATGAAGCCCCCCGTGGCTTTATAGGCAGGTGCCTTGCAAAGGCTAACCCCGGCACGGCCATGCACGAACTGAAAGTTGCTCACCGGGATAGTTGCACAACCTGCATCATTCGTGAGGGGCGCCGCGGACTTTTTCGGCTATGCTTCCGTTACAGAGTCCAAAACGAAAACATCATCCGGGATGATCGCCATGAAAGAGGCCCTTCTCGCCATCGTAACGGTCGGCATCGTCAGTGCGCTCGCCCCGGTCCAGGCGGAAGACAACACATCCGGCTTGCAACCGACCGTGCAAACCGCACCCGACGCCGCCGCCAAAAAGAAGCAAAAGCCTCTCAAGGATCGGGTCAAGGAATTCGAGGACAAGGTCAAGGACGGCACGGTCACCGCCGACGACCAGCCGTCGCTGCCGAAGTGATCGAAGCCTCGGCGCTGTCCTCGACGCGAGAGCGAACGGTTCTGCGGGTTGATTTGCGGTTCCAGCCTCCTTTGCGGACATCGACGCAGGGCGCGTTCATCTTGCAGAGTGATCAAACACGGACGTTGCAATCCCGTGCCGAAACGCGGAAAGTAACCTCGCGGGGCTACAGCGCGACGTCCGAGAATTTCGCGCGTCCATGCGGCAACCACTGAACGAGGGAGAGTCACGGCATGCGAATTCCGATCCTGCTCCGAGGCGCTTTGGTGGCGTTGATCGCTCTTTTGGGCATCAATCTCCAAAGCGCGAACGCCGATAGCGGCAGCGTGACGCTGACCATCTACAAGGGCGGCTGGATCATCGGCGGCTCGGCCGGAGGCGGCACGCTCAACTTCCGCGGCCGGACCTATCAGCTCGGGGTCGGCGGCATAGATTACGGCCTGGTGTTCGGCGGATCGAAGACGGTGCTGCGCGGCCGGGTGAGCAACATTCAGCGCGCGTCGGACATCGCCGGCGTCTACGCCGCGGCCGGCGCGGGGCTTGCGGTCGGCGGCGGCGCCCGCGCGATCGTGCTCGCCAACCAGAAGGGCGCCGTTCTGGAGCTCTCGGGCCGGCAGGTCGGGCTGATGGCGAATGCCGACCTGAGCGGGCTTGCGATCACGATGAAATAGCCGGGCGCCCAGCTCAGTCCGGCGGGTCGCCAATTCGCAGATTTCGTTTCGCGCGGGTCGCCTCGCGAACGTCAGCGGACCGGATTGCGCGGGACATTCCCGCGGACACGGAGCTTGAGGCGCCGTGCCCCGACAAACATAACCGACTGGAAAATTTGGAGCGGGCGATGGGGATCGAACCCACGACCCGTAGCTTGGGAAGCTACTGCTCTACCACTGAGCTACACCCGCGACCCAAAGAGTCCTAGCACATTGCCGCAATGGGCTTCCGCAGAATTCCCGCGTAACTCAAGCCGCCGCCTGAGGCGAGCTCGTTTTCAGGCCAGGAGGGGCGTCGGGCTTCGGTCGACGCCCCGATGCCCCAAATGGTGAAGCGCGGCCGCTCCTACGCTCCTTCAAACAGGTTACCCGCAACAAGCACCAGATAACCGGCTAGTAGGAGCAAGAAGCCCCCAGTGGGGGTTGGTACTGGCATCTCCACGTCCATATAAACCAGAAAGCGAACCGCTACCGCGATGATGGCCAGTGCGACAGAGATAAGGAAGGTGAGTTGTTTCGGTGGTGTGAGTGGGAACATTGATCTATCCCCATGAAGAGCCCCCTCGAGTGGGGCTCTGCCATTGTAGCGACTGCCACCCTTTTTGTCAGACCATCGCTTCGGCGGGCGCCTTTCGGCTTCTTCTTATGAAGCTTGCAAACTGCTACCATCGCGTACTGATTGAGGGTACGAGCGATGGTTCTCAGCATGTTCGATCGGGATGAGCATGGCCGACGCCGCGCGGCTTGCACCCCATAAGAAATTCACCGACCCCGATGTCACCGCGAACGGCGAACGGCGCGCGCGGGTCGCGCTCGACCAGTTGCGCACGCTCTGGATCAATACCGGCAGCCTCTGCAACATCACCTGCCGCAATTGCTATATCGAATCGAGCCCGGAGAACGACCGGCTCGCCTATATCACCCGCGCCGAGGCGGGCGCCTATCTCGACGAGATCGCCCGCGATCGATGGCCCGTGCACGGAGATCGGCTTCACCGGCGGCGAGCCGTTCATGAACCCCGACATTGTCGCCATGCTCGGCGATGCGCTTGCCTCCGGGTTTTCGGTGCTGGTGCTGACCAACGCCATGCAGCCGATGCTGCGTCCGCGCATAGCCGAGGGCTTGCTTGCGCTGCGCGAGACTGACGGAGACCGCCTCACCATCCGCGTCAGCCTCGACCATTATTCGGAAAGGCTGCACGACACCGAGCGGAGCGACGGCGCCTTCGCCAAGACGATCGAGGGGATCGACTGGCTCGCGCGCGAAGGCTTCAAGCTCGCGCTCGCGGGCCGCACCTGTTGGGGCGAGAGCGACACCGATATGCGCGACGGCTACGCCGCGCTGATCGCCGCGCGGCGCTGGCCTGTGGATGCCTACGACCCCGCAGCGCTTGTGCTCTTTCCTGAGATGGATGCGCGCGCCGACGTTCCCGAGATCACCGAAGCGTGTTGGGGCATTTTGGGCAAGAGCCCCGCGGACGTGATGTGCGCATCGAGCCGCATGGTGGTGAAGCGCAAGGGCGCGTCGGCACCGGTCGTGCTCCCCTGCACGCTGCTTCCTTACGATCCCGCCTTCGAGATGGGAGAGACGCTTGCCGCAGCCGCGCGCGCCGATGGCGGCATGTTCGCGAACGGCGCAGTCAAGCTCTGCCACGTCCACTGCGCCAAGTTCTGCGTGCTCGGCGGCGGCTCCTGCTCGGCATAGGCGCTACTCCTGCTTGAAATGCTTGGACAGTTTCAGCCCTTGCGCCTGGTAGTGCGAGCCGATGCCCTGGCCGTAGACCTGGTCGGGGAACTCGGTGAGCTTGTCGTAGACGAGGCGCCCCACGATCTGCCCGTCCTCCAGAATGAACGGGATGTCGAGGCTGCGCACTTCGAGCACGGCCTTGGCGCCCGGCGCCTTGCCCGCCGCGTACCCGAAGCCCGGATCGAAGAAGCCGGCATAATGGACGCGGTACTCGCCGATCAAGGGATCGAACGGCGCCATCTCGGCGACATAGGCAGGCGGCACCGACACGCTCTCCTTCGAGGCGAGGATATAGAACTCGTGCGGATCGAGCACGAGGCGGCGGTCTTCGCCCAAATGTACCGCCTCCCAGTACTGATTGACCTCGTAGGCGGCGACGGCATCGACATCGACCACGCCGGCAAAACGGCGGGCGCGATAGCCGACGAGCCCCGTAGGCGGAATGGGCGCCAGGCTGATGCGCAGATTGAGCCCCTCGCGGATTGCGGCCTCGCCCTCGACCAGACCGACATCGGAATGAATCTCGCGCAAGGCCCGGTCGCCCACCCGGCCCGGCTGTTCGCCCGCATCGAGCTGCTGGCCGACGCGGCGGCGGAAGCGGATCTGATTGAGACGCGAGCCGTAGCGCGCCTTGATCGAGAAGGTGCGCGGGCAAATCTCGGCGAAGAGCGGCCCCGAATAGCCTTCGTCGACGCTGTCGAAACCGTCCTGACGGTCGGCGATCAGCCGGGTGAAGACGTCGAGCCGCCCGGTCGAGCTTTTCGGGTTGGCGAAACCGGCGATGGTCGAGCGGAGCTTAAGCTGCTCGATCAGCGGCACGAGATAGACGCATCCCGCCTCGAGCACGGCGCCGCGGGTGAGATCGATCTCGTGGAATTTCAGCTCGGCGAGCTTGTCGCGCACTGTGGCGTCGGGACCCGGCAGGAAGCTCGCCCTGATGCGATAGGCGACCTTCCCGAGTTCTCAGATCAAGGCTCGCCGGCTGAATCTGATTGGCCTCGATCTCGGGCGCGCCCGCGATCTCGCCGCCGGCGATCATGGCGCGGATCGCCTGGCTCGGAAGGATGCCGGTCCGCGCGAAGGCGCTTCGTGGCGCATCGCTTGGCGGCCCGGCGGGGCGGTCCTCAGGGAGGGCCTCGAAAAGCCGGTCGCGTTGGTTTGCCGAGGGCATTGCCGGTCTTTGCATTTTTCGTCAGTCCAGTCATCCTAAGCTCGTCCTTCTCCCCCGGATTTACAAGAGGGCTGCGGGTCACGGGCTGAAACCATGCTGACGGGATATCTCGCGCTCACGATCGCGGCCCTGTTCACGGGGGCCGCGTTCTACATCAATTTTGCCGAGCAGCCGGCACGGCTCCAGCTTGAGGATCGGCCCCTCCTGACCCAATGGAAGAGGGCCTACGCCCGCGGCTTCGCCATGCAGGCCACGCTTGCGGTCGCAGGCTTCGTTCTCGGGGCGGTTGCCTGGTGGCAGACAGGCAGAGCAGCCTTCCTCGCTGGTGCGTTCTTGATGTTGGCGAACTGGCCTTGGACCCTCATCGCCATGATGCCGACCAACAAGACCCTCATGGCGACCGATCCCGGCGAGGCGGGTGCTGGGACCCGCGCCCTTATCATCAAATGGAATGGGCTGCATCTCGTCAGGACGGCGTTTGGCGCGCTCGCGGTCGTTTGCTTTCTCTTTGCCGTCTCGCGGGATTGACGAGGGCGAGGCTTGACGGCGCCCCTTAGCAGGGACATTAATCCGCCTCTCGTGGCGATTTGGCCGGCCGGCTTGCAGCCACGTTAAACATGTCGCTAAAAGGCCGCGCGAGGCGAATTCGAGCCGATCCCGGTCTTTGGCGGCAGCCAGAGTCCGGGTTTTTTGTGCGACGTGCGCTCTGGCGGCGTTGTAAGGGAGTGTTGAGCATGGGCGCGAGCAAGGACCGCACCGGCAAGACCGTTCCCTGGCATGAGGCGACCGCGCTCATCCATGGCGGCACGCTCAGGAGCCAGTTCGGCGAGACCTCCGAGGCCATCTTCCTCAATTCGGGCTACGTCTATGACAGCGCCGAACAGGCCGAGGCGCGTTTCAAGGGCGACGAGGAAGGCTTCGTCTATAGCCGCTACGCCAACCCGACGGTCGCCATGTTCGAGGCGCGCATGTGCGCGCTCGAAGGCGCGCCCGCCGCGCGCGGCACCGCGAGCGGCATGGCCGCCGTTGCCGCCTCTCTGCTCTGTCATCTCAAGGCCGGCGATCACGTGGTGTCGGCGCGCGCGTTGTTCGGGAGCTGCCGCTACATCGTCGAAGATCTGCTGCCGCGGCTCGGCTTCGCCACGACGCTGATCGATGGGCGCGATCTCGGCGCCTGGGAAGCGGCCGTGCGACCCAACACGCGCGCCTTCTTCTTCGAGACGCCGACCAATCCCGTGCTCGAGCTCGTCGATATCGAAGGCGTGGCGAAGATCGGGCGACGCGCCGGCGCGCTCGTCGTGGTCGACAATGTGTTCGCAACACCGCTGCTCCAGCGGCCGCTGCCGCTCGGCGCCGACATCGTGGTCTATTCGGCGACCAAGCATATCGACGGCCAGGGCCGCTGCCTCGGCGGCGTCGTGCTCGGACCGAAGGAGTTCATCGAGGAGAAGCTGCACAACTATCTCAAGCACACGGGCCCGTCGCTGAGCCCGTTCAATGCCTGGGTGCTGCTGAAGGGGTTGGAGACGCTGCCTTTAAGGGTCGAGCGCCACGGCACCTCTGCCGCCGCCATTGCCGATTTTCTCGCCGCGCGCCCCGAGGTCGTTCGCGTCTTCTATCCCGGGCGTGCCGATCACCCCCAAGCCGCGCTCGCCGAGCGGCAGATGGCCGGAGGCGGGCCGATGGTCGCCTTCGAGATCGAGGGCGACAAGGCTGACGCCTTCCGCTTCATGAATGCGCTCCAGATCTTCAAGATCAGCAACAATCTCGGCGACGCCAAGAGCCTGGTCACGCATCCGTCGACCACCACCCATCAGCGGCTGACGCCGGAGGCGCGGGCCGAGCTTGGCATTTTCGACAACAGCGTGCGGCTCTCGATCGGGCTCGAGGACGTTCGTGATCTTATGGCCGATCTCGACCAAGCCTTGTCCTGAGTCGCGGTTTCTCGTCATACCGGCGTCAGGATCGCGTGGGCGGCCCAGATCGGTCTTGGCGCGTCGCACTCGGCTTGTCTGGCGCTGACCCCTGTGCCACGCTTTGCGGATGACAAGAAATGCTGTGAGTGAGGTTTCTTATGTGCCGGAACATCAAGACGCTTTACAATTTCGACCCGCCCGCCACGGACGAGGAGATCTACCTGTCCTCGCTGCAATTCGTGCGGAAGCTCAGCGGCTTCACCAACCCGTCGATGACCAATCAAGCCGCCTTCGACCGCGCGGTGGACAAGGTCTCGCGCGCCGCGCGCGAGCTGATCGACTCGCTCATCACCACGGCCCCGCCGCGCGACCGCGAGATGGAAGCGCTGAAAGCGCGTGCCCGCTTCGCCCAGCGCTTCCCCGGCTGACACTCATCCCCTCATGCTGATGAGCCGCGTTCCGCGCTTCTTCTGGTGAGACTTCAAGTGGTAAGGAACCCCCTTGTCGCCCCGAAATTCTACCGTTCATGAATTGCTTGCCGCGCTCGTGGGGTTCGACACCACGAGTTCAAAGTCGAATCTCGCGCTGATCGACTTCGTCGAGGCTTACCTCGAAGGTCACGGCATTGCCGCCACGCGCGTGCCCTCTCTCGACGGCGCCAAAGCCGACCTGTTCGCGACCATCGGCCCCGAGGGTCATGGCGGCATCGGGCTCTCGGGTCACAGCGATTGCGTTCCGGTCGAAGGTCAAAACTGGACCTCGGACCCGTTTACGCTGGCCGAGCGCGGGGGCAGGCTCTACGGCCGTGGCAGCTGCGACATGAAGGGCTTTATCGCCTGCGTGCTTGCCGCGGTGCCGTCGTTGAAGGCGCAGGCGCTGAAAGAACCGATCCACATCATCGTCTCTTATGACGAGGAAGTCGGGTGCACTGGGGTGCGGCCGCTGATTGCGAGGCTGGGGTCCGACTTGCCGAGGCCGCGCGCCGTCATCGTCGGCGAGCCAACGAATATGACGGTGATCGACGCGCATAAGCGCATCGACGCTTACCGCACGCGCGTGACGGGCCGCGAGGCGCATTCCGAGCATGCCGGAGCTCGGCGTGAACGCCATCGCCGCCGCTGCCGCGCTGATCGGAGAACTGGACCGCATCGGCGCCGGCATCGCCGCGCGTCAGAACGACAAGCGCTTCGAGCCCCCTTACTCGACGGTGTGCGTCGGCACGATCGAAGGCGGAACGGCACATAACATCGTGCCCAAGAATTGCGAATTCCAGTGGCAGGTGCGGAGCCTGCCCTCGGCCGAGCCCACGGAAGTTCCGCGCGGCCTCGCCGCCTTCGCCAAGACCGCGCTCCTGCCGAAGATGCGGCAGGTGACAAGTGAGGCCGCGATCGACACCGCGAGTGAAGGCTCGGTCCCCGCTTTCGTGGCGGAACCTGGATCGGAAGCGGTCGCGCTCGCGTTGGCGCTCACCGGCGCTGACCGCACTGGGGCCGTATCCTACACGACGGAAGCCGGACTGTTCGAAGAGGCGGGTGTCCCGGCCGTGATCTGCGGCCCGGGCAATATCGCTCAGGCGCATGCCGCCGACGAATATGTGTCGATCGCGCAGCTCGAAGCTTGTCTCGGCTTTCTCGATGGGCTCGCCGCCAGGCTCGGCGCCTGAGGTTCAAGCGTCGGCAAAGGTCGCGGGATCGAAGCGGTAGCGGCTGTTGCAGAACTCGCACGTGACGGAGACTTCGCCGTCGACCACCATGTCGGCAAGATCCTCGGCCGAGAAGCGCCGGAGCAGTTCCTCGACCCGGGCCTCGGAGCAGCTGCAATAGCTGTTGAGCGGGACGGCACGATAGGCGCGCACCCGCTCCTCATGGAACAAACGGTAGAGCAGCCGGTCGGGAGGCAGCATCGGATCGAGCAGCTCGTGATCCTCGACCGTCTCGGCAAGCGCCTTGGCCCGCGTCCAGTCCTCCGCGGCGAAGGCGGATTCGCGCGAAGCCGCGCGCCCGCCCTCGCTTGTGAGCTTCTGCACGAGAAGCCCTCCCGCGCGCCAAGTCCAGGGCCGCTCCCCGTGTCCGGCCCGATAATGCCGCGCCACGGCAAGCTTGATGAAAGTCGGGAGCTGCTCCGACTGCCGGAAATAGGTGTCGGCGGCATCCGCCAAGCCCTCGCCTTCGAGCGGCACCACGCCCTGATAGCGCTCTGTGTCCATGCCGCGGTCGATGGTCATGGCGAGATGGCCGCGGCCGAGCAAGGCTCCGCCGGGAGGAAGCCCGTGCAACCGCTCGGTCGAGAAGCGCGCGTAGCCGCGCAAAGCCCCCGGCACCTGATAGTCGGCAACGAGCAGATCGACCGGCCCGTCGGTCGAGGCCTGGAGGATGAACTTGCCTTCGAATTTGAGCGCGGCGCCGAGCAGCGCGGTCAGAGCCACCGCCTCGCCGAGGAGCTGCGACACGGGCTCGGGATAAGCGTGGCGCGAGAGGATCGTATCGACCACGGGGCCAAGCTTGACGAGACGCCCCGCGACGTCGGCCTGTTCGGCGTGAAACGGCAGGATCAGATCGTCCCCGGGGATGCTGAGCTCGACTTCGGCTTGCGAGGATGGCTGCGTCATCCTCTCGCTCCGCTTCGTTTGGCCTTGCGCGCGGCGCGCTTCTTCTTCCGGCCGTCGCCGGCAAGGCACCAGCCGAGGATCGCCTTCTGCACGTGCAGCCGGTTCTCGGCCTCTTCCCACACCGCAGATTGCGGGCCGTCGATTACCTCGGCCGTCACTTCGTCGCCGCGATGGGCCGGCAGGCAATGCATGAAGATAGCGTCCTTCGCTGCTGCCGCCATCACCCTGCCATCGACGCGGAACGGGCGCAGCGCCTCCGCCCGTTTCGTTCCGTCGTTGTCGCCCATCGAAACCCAGACATCCGTCATCACACAATCCGCGCCCCGCGCCGCTTGAAGTGGATCCTCGCCGATCTCGATATCGGCTCCCTCGCCTCTTGCCCAGGCGAGCAGCGCAGGCGACGGTGAGAATGCCTTCGGCGCGGCGATCCTGAGCTTGCAGCCGAAGCGCGCGGCCGCATGCACCCACGAGGTCGCGACGTTATTGGCATCGCCGATCCAGGCAATTGTGCGGCCTTTGATGGGCCCTTTCAGTTCTTCGAAGGTCATCACATCGGCCATCACCTGGCAGGGATGCGAGCGCGTGGTGAGCCCGTTGATCACCGGGACGCCGGCGTGTGCAGCCAGCTCTTCAAGCGTCTCATGCGGCCCGGTGCGAAGCATGATGGCATCGACATAGCGCGACAGCGCCCGGGCGGTATCGCCAAGCGTTTCTCCCCGGCCGAGCTGCATGTCCTGCGGATCGAGCACGACCGAGCTCCCGCCGAGCTGATGCATTGCGACCTCGAAGGAGACGCGCGTGCGGGTCGAGGGCTTCTCGAAGATCATGGCGAGGACGGCGCCGGGCCGGGGTTTGAGGCCCTTCGGCACCCGTCCCTTCCGCTTCATGACGCTCGCGTTGTCGATGATGGCGCGCAGCGTTTTGCGGTCCAGTGCATCGATATCGAGGAAATGCTTGAGGGACATGGACGTGACCGGCGGGGGCTAGGCGTGAGCCAACGCGTCGCTTTTCAGCGCGACGCAAGCGGCGTCGATCTTGGCGCAAGCCAGATCGATCTCGGCCTCGGTCACGATCAGCGGCGGCAAGAGGCGCACGACATTGTCGCCGGCCTGCACCGTCAGCATCTTCTCGGCGCGGAGCGCCTCGAGCAGCGTCTGGTTCGGAACCTTGCATTTCAGGCCGAGCATCAATCCTTGTCCGCGTACCTCCTCGATGATCGCGCCGTGCTCCACGGCAAGCGCGGCGACGCGCTGCTTCAATCTCAGCCCCATATTGGCGACACGATCGAGAAAGCCGTCAGCGAGCACCACGTCGAGGACACCATTGGCAACCGCCATGGCGAGCGGATTGCCGCCGAAAGTCGAGCCGTGGCTGCCGGCGGTCATGGCCAAGCCGACCCTCTCGGTCATCAGACACGCGCCGACCGGGAAGCCGCTGCCCAGCCCCTTTGCGGTCGCCATGACGTCGGGGGTGATCCCGGCCCATTCATGAGCGAACAGGCGTCCGGTACGGCCCATGCCGCTCTGCACCTCGTCGAGCAGGAGCAGGATTCCCTTTTCGTCGGCGAGGGCGCGCAAATCCTGCAGGAAGCGCGCGGGAACTTCGCGCATGCCGCCCTCGCCCATGATCGGCTCGATCAGGATTCCGGCGGTCCTCTCACCGGTCGCCGCTTCGACGGCGGCAATGTCGAAGGTGGCGATCTGGTCGAAGCCGTCGGCCGGCGGACCGAAACCTTCGAGATGCTTCGCCTGCGCGCCTGCCGCGATGGTGGCGAGCGTCCTGCCGTGGAAGGCGCCTTCGAAGGTGACGAGCCGGTAGCGCTCGGGCGCGCCGGACTTGAAGTGATAGCGGCGGGCGGCCTTGATCGCGCACTCGACCGCTTCGGCACCCGAATTGGCAAAAAACGCCATGTCGGCGAAGGTCGCGGCACAGAGCCGCTCGGCAAGACGCTCCTGCTCTGGGATGCGGTGCAGATTGGAGACGTGCCACAGCCTTTTCGCCTGCTCGGACAAAGTGCGCACGAGATGCGGATGGGCATGGCCGAGCGCGGTCACGGCGACGCCGCTCGCAAAGTCGAGATAGCGCTCGCCTGAAGCGGTGAAGAGATAGGCGCCTTCGCCGCGCGCGAAGGAAAGCTCGCTGCGGGCGTAAGTGGGAACGAGGGCCGGCATCGGAGTTCGCTGTCCACAAACAAAATTGCCGCCGACGGGCGGCAGCAAGGAATCTCAGAGCATTAGGTCTCGCCCTTCGCCCTGTCAATCAGAGGTCGCACAGCGCTTATCCCATGCTCGTCCACCTTTCCATCCACGCCGCGATTTGTGTTCCCGGCGAAGAAGTGGCAGACTTCCCATGCGTGCCGGTGGAAAACGGACCAAACAAGCGTGGCGGACGCTTGCCGGATTCTGCCGGATATAGTAGGGTTTTACCGCTCGGCTACAAGATGTCGTGGGTGCTGTATCTGCGCCCGGGCGGTCAATCTCAGCAGTAATTCCGAGTTTTTGAAATGCCGTCTCTAGGCAGACGGGGGGATTCTGAGTCCAATTCGAGGAGGCCAAACCATGGCTTGGACTGACGAGAGGGTTGAACTGCTGAAGAAACTCTGGGCCGAAGGCTTGAGCGCGAGCCAGATCGCCGCCCGTTTGGGCGGGGTCACGCGCAATGCCGTGATCGGCAAGGTGCATCGGCTTGGGCTGTCGGGGCGAGCGACAAGCTCGCGCTCGTCGGGCCCGCGGCCGCGCCGCACGCATGTGCCGCGCGCAAGCCGCGCGTCGTCGCTTCTGTTCGGGACGCGCGGCAACACCGCGCTCAAGCCTCATTACGAGGCGGAGCCCGATTTCGCGCCGGCGCCGCTTGAGGAGCTGGTCATCCCGCTCAATGAGCGGGCCAGCATTCTCACGCTGAAGGAAGCGATGTGCCGCTGGCCGATCGGCGATCCGGGCGAGCCCGAGTTTCATTTCTGCGGGCGCAAGACCTGCGCACCGCTTCCTTATTGCGAGCATCACGCCCGCATGGCCTATCAGCCGGTGCAGGTCCGGCGCCGCGAGCGGCGGTTCGCCAGCGGCTAAGCGCAGGCTCGGATGCGGCAGAAAACGGAAAGAGGCGCCCTTCCGGCGCCTCTTTTTGCTTTTTCGTCATACCGGCGAAAGCCGGTCACGCTTTGGTGTCACCCTCCGGATTCCGGCTTGCGCCAGATCGATGGATTGCGGCTTGCGCCGGAATGATGGATCAGGCGGTTTCCTCGAGCGTGTCGGAAAAGGCGTAGCCCGCGCCGCGCACGGTGCGCACCGGATCGGTTTCCTCGCCCCGCATCATCGCCTTGCGCAGGCGCCCGATATGCACATCGACAGTGCGCTCATCGACATAGACGTCGCGCCCCCACACCCCGTCGAGCAATTGCGCCCGGCTGAACACCCGGCCGGGGCTCTGCATGAGGAACTCGAGCAGCCGGAACTCGGTCGGGCCGAGATGAACCTGGCGCCCGTTTCGCGTCACGCGGTGCGACTCCCGGTTAAGCTCGACATCGCCGACGCTTAGCACCGAGGCGATGCGCTCCGGGCTCGCGCGCCGCAGGATGGCGCGGACACGGGCCATCAGCTCAGGGAGCGAGAACGGTTTGACCACGTAATCGTCGGCGCCGGTGCTCAGCCCCCTGATGCGGTCGCCCTCCTCGCTCCGGGCCGTGAGCATGATGATGGGAATGGCGCGGCTGTCTTTGCCGGCGCGCAGGCGCCGGCACAATTCGAAGTCCGGACAGGCCGGGCAGCATCCAATCGAGCACGATCAGATCCGGCGTGCTCTCGGCGATGGCCGTTTCGGCTTCGTCGCCGCGATTCACGACATCCACCGCATAGCCTTCCGCTTCGAGGTTATAGCGAAGGAGGAGCGCAAGCGGCTCCTCGTCCTCGACCACCAAGACCTTCGCTCCCGGGCTCATGGCGTTTCTCGCGCTCCCCGCGTCTATCGTGCCGACCGCTTCAGCGCCACCGGCGTCGAACTCGTCGTGTCGCCTTTGGGGCGTTGATCGGTGATGGGGGTGCCTTGCACCAGGTAGTACACCGTCTCGGCGATATTGGTGGCGTGGTCGCCGATGCGCTCGATATTCTTGGCGCCGAACAGGAGATGGGTGCAGAGCCCGATATTGCGCGGGTCTTCCATCATGTAGGTGAGCAACTCGCGGAACAGCGAGTTGTACATGGCGTCGATCTCTTCGTCCTTGTACCAGACCTTGAGCGCCCGGTCGGCGTCGCGCTCGATGAAGGCGTCGAGCACCTCTTTCAGCTGGCCGAGCGCAAGCTCGCCCATATGCTTGAGCCCGAGCATCAGCTGCTTCGGCTGCTGCTCGCCCACCACCGCCATGGCGCGCTTGGCGATGTTCTTGCCGAGGTCGCCGATGCGCTCGAGGTCGTTGGCGATGCGCAGCGCGGCCATGATCTGGCGGAGATCGTAGGCCATCGGCTGCCGCCGTGCGATCATCACCACCGCCTGCTCCTCGATCTCCTTCTCGAGCGCATCGATGGCCTCGTCCTCGGTGATCGTGGCGGCGGCAAGCTCGGGATCGCGGCGCTCGAGCGCGTCGATCGACTGTCCGAGCACCTTCTCGGCGACGCCGCCCATCTTGGCGATGTTGTTGTTGAGAAGCGACAGCTCCTCCTCGTAGGACCTGACGATATGTTCGTGTTGCTGTTCCATCATTGAAGCTCCCGAAGGGCCGGCATCAACCGAAGCGGCCGGTCACGTAATCCTGCGTTCGCATGTCGGCCGGGTTGGTGAACATTTTGACGGTGTCATCCTCCTCGACCAGCTTGCCGAGATGGAAGAAGGCTGTGCGCTGAGAAACACGTGCCGCCTGCTGCATCGAGTGCGTCACGATGACGATGCACAGGGTCTCCTTGAGTTCTTCCATCAAGGCCTCGATGCGCGCCGTGGCGATCGGGTCGAGCGCCGAGCAGGGCTCGTCCATGAGCAGCACCTCGGGGTTCACCGAGATGGCGCGGGCGATGCAGAGCCGCTGCTGTTGCCCGCCCGAGAGCCCGGTGCCCGGCTCGTTCAGGCGGTCCTTCACCTCCTCGAACAGTCCCGCCCTGGTCAGGCCCTTGACGACGACCTCCTCAAGCTCCGCCTTTGACGTTGCCAATCCGTGAATGCGGGGCCCATAGGCAACGTTTTCAAAGATCGACTTGGGAAACGGATTCGGCTTTTGGAACACCATGCCCACGCGGGCGCGCAGTTGCACCGGATCGACCTCGGGCGAATAGATATCCTCGCCATCGAGGATAATCGTGCCGGTCATGCGGCATCCTTCGATGACGTCGTTCATGCGATCGAGACAACGCAAGAAGGTCGACTTGCCGCAACCCGAAGGACCGATGAGCGCCGTGACCGACCGGTCGTAGATGTCGAGCGAAACGTCGAACAGGGCCTGCTTCTCGCCGTACCACAGATTCGACATCGCGCGCGGTCATCTTGAGCTCGTGCGCAAGCTCGGGCGACGTGGCTTCCGTCGCTTCGAGCAACGCGGGCGGTTGCACGCGGACCAGTGGCCGTGCCTCGACTTTAGCCTCCATGACCGGATCCTCTTCTACCACTTGCGCTCGAATCTTTGCCGAAGCACGATGGCGAGCATGTTCATGACCACGAGGACGCCGAGCAGAACGAGGATTGCCGCCGACGTTCTCGAGACGAAGCCGCGTTCCGGACTGTCCGCCCAGCTGTAGATTTGGGTTGGCAACGTGGTCGCCGGTTCCAAGATGCCCATTCCTTCGATGCTTGGGATGAAGGCGTTCATGCCGATCAGGAGAAGCGGCGCCGTCTCGCCTATCGTGTAGGCCATGCTGATGATGGCGCCGGTGAGAATCCCCGGCGTGGCCAAAGGCAGCACGTGGTGCAGCATGACCTGATGCTTGGATGCGCCGATGCCGAGGGCCGCCTGGCGGATCGAGGGCGGCACTGCCTTGAGCGCGGCGCGTGTCGCGATGATGATGGTCGGCAGCGTCATCAGCGACAGCGCCATGCCGCCGACGAGCGGCGATGACCGAGGCAGGCCAAAAAAGCCAAGAAAAACGGCAAGACCGAGAAGGCCGTAGACGATGGACGGCACAGCGGCGAGATTATTGATGTTCACTTCGATAAAATCGGTCAGGCGGTTTTTTGGTGCGAACTCCTCGAGATAGACGGCCGCCGCGATGCCGATAGGGACGCTTAGGGAAAAGCAAACGAGGAGCAATAAGACGCTGCCGACAATCGCTCCTGCGAGGCCGGCCCGCTCAGGCAAGCGGCTGTCGGCATTGAAGAATAGATCCCAATTGAACGGCGTGCGCACCACCCCGTTGGCAATCATGGCGTCGAAGGCGGCAAGCTGCGCCGGGGAGAAGCGCGGATTGAGGACCATGGGGGTCTCGCCCTTGGCCAGCTGCTGGAACGGTGCTGAGACCGGAAGGACGACCTGGATGGTCTTGCCGATGACGCTCGGATCGGTGGCGATGCGTTCGGCGATCGCGTTTGGCGCCTCGTCGGCAAGTATGGTGAAGAGCGACGTACCGCGCGCCTCGGGCAGGTAGGCCTGGAGGCTGTCTTTTGACAAAGCGGCGAAATCGCCAACCGGGGGAGGTCCCGCCTCGACCTTGGCGGGATCGATATAGACGTCGAGCTTGAGGCCGGTGCGGCCCCGGTCGTCGACCACCACGTTGCGATTCTGCAATCGCTCGAACCAACGGATCTGGCTCCAATTCAGCGCGTGGACTTCTCTCGGGATCAGACCCTTATTGAGCTGGTCGAAGGGATCTGACATCGGGATGGCAAGCATAATCCTCTGACCGATGGTCCCCGGATGGGCCTTCACATAGTCGCGCACGATATAGGGCGCATCGGAGGTCAGGATCTTTGCGATGTCGGCCCGATCCTTGTCCGTCGCAGCGGCGGGAACGAACGGCGCAACCGCATCCCGCACGATGGCGCGGAAATTTCCTTTTTGCGGGTCCTTAGGATCGACCTTGGCGGGATCGACATAGACCGCAAGATCCACATTGGTCTGCACGAATGCAGGCAAGCCGTTCATGACGATGGAAGTCAGGAGAACGCCAAGGAAACCGATGGCAAGCGAAATGGCGATAATGCCGTAGGCCTGCAGTCGGCGATCGGCGCCGTAGCGCCGGCGAATGCGCCTTTGCGCCTCATCGGAGGCGAAGTTGCGGGCGCGAACCCGTTGATCTATTGCCTGTATGTCACTCATATTGCTCTCGGTATTTGCGCACGATGTGCAGGGCAAGCACGTTCAGGCTGAGCGTGACGACGAAGAGCACGAGACCAAGAGCGAAGGCAGCAAGCGTCTTGGCGTTATCGAATTCGACGTCGCCGGTGAGCAGGGTTACGATCTGCACCGTCACCGTGGTCACCGGCTCCAAAGGATTGGCGGTAAGAGACGCGATGATGCCGGCGGCCATGACCACGATCATGGTCTCGCCGATGGCATAGCTCACGGCAAGCAAGATGCCGCCCATGATGCCTGGAAGAGCGGCTGGGAGCAGCACCTTGGTGATGGTCTCGCCTTTGGTCGCCCCGATGGCATAGGAGCCGTCGCGCATGGCGTGGGGCACAGCGGCGATTGCGTTATCGGACAACGACATGATCACGGGGATGATCATGATGCCCACGACGGCGCCCGCGGCGAGCGCGCTGTTCGGGGCGATCGGCACGCCGATGCGCTCGCCGAAATCGCGTAGGGCCGGGGCGAATACGAGCACAGCGAAGAAGCCGTAGACCACCGTTGGGATACCGGCGAGCATCTCGAGCACCGGCTTGATCACGGCGCGCACCTTCGGGTTGGCGTATTCCGTAAGATAGATCGCCGAGAAGAGGCCGATAGGGATGGCGACCATCATGGCGATCGCGGAGATCAGGAGCGTGCCGGCAAATACGGGTATGGCGCCGAAAGCGCCGCCGGCCGTGACCTGGCCCTCGCGAATGGGAATTTGCGGCTCCCAGTTGAGGCCAAAGAAAAATTCGAGCGGCGACACGAGCTCGAAAAAACGCAACGCCTCGAACAGAAGCGAAAACAAGATCCCAAGTGTGGTGAGAATGGCGAGCAGCGAACACGCGATCATCACCCCGCTAAGAATGCGCTCCGCGCCGTGACGGGCGCGAAACTCCGGGCTGATGCGGCGGCTGGCGAGAACGAGGCCCAACAAGGCGACACTGAAGGCGGCAGCGATCATCGCCCAACGGGCGATTGACTGCCAGCGCTGATAGCGCTCGGCTCCCTCCTGCACCACGAGGCTCGGCTCGCCGAAGATATTGCCGGCTGCAACCGCCTTGATCTCGCTCAGCATGAGACCGATTTGGCCTGTGTCCATGCCGTCAGTCGTGCCGGGCGGAAGGCTCGCCAGTAGCAATTGATCGATAACGGGACCCTGTAGCGTCAGCCAAATGAGCACGAGCAGGAGGGAGGGAAGCCCGACCCAGGCGGCGACGAAAGCACCATGATAGGCTGGCCGCGAATGGAGCTCATTCTCGCGGCCTGCGACCGCGGCCACGGCGCGGCGGCGGCCGAGCAGGTAGCTGAATACGCTAAGCGCGATGATCCCGAATAAAACGTAGCCAATCATCGGGCCTGCCCTAATGGTTCACGCCGCGGCGGCACCAGCCAGGTCACATCGTGCCTCTCAAGACTGCGGGCGTGGCCGCAAAACCCTCACGGCCACGCCCCAATCCGTTCTCGTCAGGCGGCTCTGCTTAAGATGTTGGCGCCGCCATCTTGTCCGCATTCTTGGCGCGTTCCTGCATCTCCTTCAGCGCGTCATCCGACAGGACCACCAGACCCCGCTCATGCAGGTAGCCATCGGGGCCCATCGCCTCGTTGGAGGTGTACTCCACGAGGAACTCATTCATGCCCGGGATAACTTTGCGATGAGCGTTCTTCACGTAGAAGAACAGCGGACGTGACAGGCCATAGCTGCCGTCGGCGATCGTGTCGAAGGTTGGCTGGATGCCGCCGATGTTCACGCCCTGGATCTTGTCCTGATTCTCGTACAGGAAGGAGTAGCCGAAAATGCCAAGCGCGTTGGGATCGGCCTCGATCCGCTGCACGATGAGGTTGTCGTTCTCGCCGGCCTCGATGAAGGGACCGTCCTGGCGCATCGGTGTGCACTTCTCCTTGATGAGTTTCTCGAACCCATCCTTGTCCAGTTCGCCCTTCTTCTTCTTGAAGTAGTCGAGCCCCTTGCAGCCCTCATGCATGGCGAGCTCGACGAAGGCGTCGCGGGTGCCGGAGGTCGGCGGCGGCCCATAGACGGTGATGGCGGCGTCGGGAAGCGCCTTGTCGACGTCGCTCCACTTCTTGTAGGGGTTCGGCACCAGCTTGTCGCCGTCCGGAACCTCGGAAGAGAGCGCGAGGAAGAGCTGCGACTTGGTGAGATCGATCGGCTTGCCCTTCTTTGACTGGGCAAGGGAAAGGCCATCATAGCCGATCTGAACTTCGGTGACGTCAGTGACACCGTTCTTTGAACAGAGCTCCCATTCGGACTTTTTCATCGCGCGAGAGGCGTTGGTAATGTCGGGGTTGGCCTCGCCGACGCCTTGGCAGAAGATCTTCATTCCGCCGCCGGTGCCGGTCGATTCGAGCACCGGAGCCTTATTGCCGGTCTTCTTGGCGAATTCCTCGGCAACGGCTTGACTGTACGGGTAGACCGTCGAGGAACCGACGATCTTGAGTTGATCGCGCGCCAGCGCCGGGCCGGTCGCGCAGAGAGCGGCGACGCCAAGCGTCGACGCCACGATGCAAATCCTGTTCAATTTGCTCTCCCTTGTGTGGATGAAGCCTCAGCCGGCGCGATCGATCCGCCGCCAGCACGCCGGCACGCTAGCCACCGTCGATCATTGTTTTATGACGCTCATGATTCCACTTTATGACAGTCTAATACGTTGATTGTCAGAGCTATTCTATGCGATACCGTGTGGAAAAGTCGAGCGAGGGGGCTGGCGGCTCATGCACCGGTTAACCACGGTCTCGCCGATCGCGGTTACGCGCGTGAGTCATCGCGCGCTTGAACGGCTCAGATCGCGGCGGCGTCCCGTTCGGTGCCGATCGAGCGCGCCTCGTTGAGCATCACCGTGAACGTCGAGCCCTTTCCGAGCGCCGACGCGATTGCCAACTCACCCCTATGGCGGTTGAGGATGTGCTTCACGATGGCAAGCCCGAGTCCCGTGCCGCCTTTGTCTCGGCTTGCGGCGACATCGACCCGGTAGAAGCGTTCGGTCAGGCGCGGCAAATGCTCGGGCGCGATGCCCGGCCCATTGTCGATGACGGCGATCGCATAGCGACCGGCCTGTCGGCCGATCGAGGGAATGTGCTTCGCCTCGATCCGCACCTCGCCGCCCCTCTGGCCATATCTGAAAGCGTTCTGCGCCAGATTCTGCAGCACTTGCACAAGTTCGTCGCGATCGCCGCGCACGATCGCAGGGCGCGGGAATCCTCGGACCTCGAACTTGAAGCCCATTTCGCCCGCGAGCGGCTCGAGCGTATCCCTGGCGTGGCCGAGCACGTCGTTCAGGTCGACCAAATCTGACGGCGTCACGTGCGCGTTCATCTCGACCCGGCTCAATGACAAGAGCGCATCGATGAGGCGCGTCATGCGCGACGCCTGTTCGGCCATGATCGGCAGGAAGCGGTCGCGCGCCGCGGGATCGCCCTTGGCGCTTCCTTGCAGCGTCTCGATGAAGCCGCGCAGCGAAGCGAGCGGCGTCCTGAGCTCATGGCTCGCATTGGCGATGAAATCGGCCCGCATCTGGTTGATGCGCTCGATTTCGGTCAGGTCGCGGAGCAATACGAGGATATTGACGGCGCCGTCCTTTTCGCTTCCTCCCGACAGGGGTGCGATCGTTGCCGCCATGCGGCGGCCGACGGGAACGCGCTCGGCGTAGGTCACGGTCACCGCGCGGCCAAGCCCGGGCGCGGCCGCGACGGCATCGAGGAATTCCGGCGTCCTGAGCACCGAGGAGATGTGACTGCCTTCGCGCAGCGATGCGAACAGGCCGCGCGCCTGGGCGTTGCAGAACCGCACATGGCCGCCCGGGCCGAGCAGGATGACAGGGTCGGGAAGCGCTTCGGCCAGGACGCGCATGGCGGCGACCGCCGGCATCGACGGAGAGGCGGACTCAAGCGCGGCCGGCAACGCCTGATCCGTATCGTGCCGTGGCAAGAGGATGACCGAGGCGACGAAACTGAGAAGGCCGATCAGGGCGAAGGTCTTGGAGAGACCGGCGATGAGCACGAGAGACAGCATGATGACGCCCACGGCGACGATCACCCAGAGCGCCGCCGAGAGGCGCGCCCCGATCTCGCGGAACGGCCGCAAGACGGCTTGCCCGATCCGCCCAAGGAGGCTCGAGGCAATGAGGCTAGGTTCTGCTCGATCGCTCAATGCGCTTCCCGCCCTCGCAACGAATCGCCGAAACCGCTTCGCAACCCCGATGTTTGCCCGTGGATTATCACGTTTTTGCGACGTTTCGACGGGTTTGATGTCTGGAAGATGACAAAAGGTCGATGCTGTCGCCGCTCCCTTCCGTTTTGATATAGTCGCGGGATCGCTTGGCAAGGGAGCGCCGGAGGTTTGGGCCTCCGCCCTCGATGAGGCGCGCTGGGCCGTCCTCGCCCGCGATGCGGCCTTCCACGGTCGCTTCTTGAGGCTTTTTACGATGCAGTCTTCAATTCGAGCAGTCGATTCTGCGCCGTGTCCTCGCAAGGTCTGGACATGACACCGGCGGATTTCAGCAAAGGCGGCGCCAACCCCGAGATCCGATTCGCCGTCGGCCGATGCTCGCTCGGCGCGATCCTCGTGGCGGCGAGCGCGAAGGGCGTGTGCGCGATCCTGTTTGGAACTGACCCCGCATCGCTTCGCGGCGATCTTGAACGTCAGTTCCCCCGCGCCCGGCTCATCGAGGGGGACGCGAGCTTCCGGCGGCTCATGCCGAAAGTGATCGCCTTCGTCGAGAACCCGCGCAACGATCTCGATCTCCCTTTGGACGTTCGCGGCACCGCTTTTCAGCATCGCGTGTGGGAGGCGCTCCGCCGCATCCGTCCCGGCACCACGGCGAGCTATGCCGCGGTCGCCGCGGCCATCGGCGCGCCGCGCGCGGTGCGCGCGGTTGCCCGCGCCTGCGCCACCAATCGCATCGCGGTGGCGATCCCTTGCCACCGCGTGGTGGCGAGCGACGGATCGCTGTCGGGCTACCGTGGTGGCGTCGAACGCAAGCGCGCCCTCCTGGCCAAAGAAGCAGAGTCGTAAGCTTTAACGCGCCAGCCCCTTTGCGGCCAGGTCATCGAGATAGCTTTGCCAGCGCGCGTCCCGGTCCTCGCCAAGCTCGCGCAAATAAGACCAGACATAAAGTCCGGTGTCGTGGCCGTCGTCGAACACGATGCGCACCGCGTAATTTCCCACGGGTTCGAGCCGATCGATGCCGACCGATTTCTTCCCTGCGACCGTGACGCGCTGATCCGGACTATGGCCTTGCACTTCCGCGCTCGGCGACAGCACGCGCAGCAACTCGGCCGGAAGCGCAAAGCTGCTGCCGTCGTCGAAGGTCACGGTGAGCACACGCCGCTCCTTGTCGAGTTCTAAGCTCGGTCGGCCATGGCTCGGCCATCGATTGCATCCCCGCGACCGGTCTCAGCCGAGGTCGATCTTGCCTTCGACCACGTGCTTGAGATTGGTGCCTTCCGCCGTGAGCACCATCTTCATCTTGAGCTTGCCCTTGCCGGCCAGATGCTCCTCCCGTACCACCTCCTCGATGGCCTGCTGGGACGTAACGCCCACCTCTTTCAGATATTTGCGCATCGACATATTGAAGCGTTGCTCGTCCATGCTTGGTCTCCTGTCGCGCTCCATCCCATGTTATGACAAAGCCGAAGCGCCTATATTCTATACCAGAGACAAAGCCCATGGCGGTCACCTCCGGGAAGCGCCGCGCCAGACCGAAGAAGAGAGCCGGACGAAAGATGAAGGTGAAGAAGACGGTAAAGCGCCGCAGCGCCGCCGCCGCCGCCCTTGCGGGCCCTCTCTATCGCAAGAGGGTGGTGAGAAGCGCCAAGGCCTATAGCCGCAAAGGCAGCGCCCGAGCCCGAGGAGAAGAAAGCGAAGAGGCATGACCGATCGTCCCCCCCTCATCGACCCCTTCGGCCGCCGCATCACCTATTTGCGCGTCTCGGTCACCGATCGCTGCGATTTCCGCTGCGTCTATTGCATGGCCGAGACGATGACCTTCCTCCCGCGCGCGGAGCTTTTGACTCTCGAGGAGATCGACCGGCTGGCAAGCGCTTTCGTCGCCAAGGGCGTGCGCAAGCTGAGATTGACGGGCGGCGAGCCGCTCGTGCGGCGCAATATCATGTGGCTGATCCGCTCGCTCTCGCGTCATCTCGGTAACGGTCTCGACGAGATCACGCTGACAACGAACGGCAGCCAGCTTGCCGCCCACGCCGAGGCGCTTTCCGCCTGCGGCGTCGCTCGCATCAACGTCTCGCTCGACACGCTCGATTCCGCAAAGTTCCGGGCGATCACCCGGCGGGGCGACCTCACCCAGGTGCTCTCCGGCATCGACGCCGCGGCGCGCGCCGGCCTCAAGATCAAGATCAACATGGTGGCGCTCCGCGACGTGAACGAGGATGAGATCGAGGAGGTGCTGCGCTGGGCCCATGGCAGGGGCTTCGATCTGACCTTGATCGAGACCATGCCGATGGGCGAGATCGGCGCCGACCGCACCGCGCAATATCTGCCGCTGTCGCTGGTGCGGACGCGGCTTGCACAACGCTTCACCCTCGACGACGACCCGCACCGTTCCGGCGGTCCAGCCCGCTATGTCAAAGTGCGCGAGACCGGGGGAAGGCTCGGCTTCATCACCCCGATGACCCACAATTTCTGCGAGTCGTGCAATCGCGTGCGCGTCACCTGCACCGGAACGCTCTATATGTGTCTCGGCCAGGAGGATGCCGCCGACCTCAGGGCGCCGCTCAGAGCAAGCGCCGATGATGCCCTCCTTGAGGCCGCGATCGATGCCGCCATCGCCCGGAAGCCCAAGGGGCATGACTTCGTCATCGGCCGCGAGGAGCGCCCTTCCGTTGCACGGCCGATGTCGCTGACCGGAGGCTGACGACGGCGAAATACCGTATTCCGGTCATTTCTTCCGTATGCCCCCAATGAGGCCGCGCAGGCCAGCATGGTTTGTTAATCATTGAGCTTACCCCGTTCTTAACCCGTCGCTGCCCACATTGGCGCCCGGTCGGCAATAGTCGCAACGATGGTCCATGTCGTCTTTGGCGTCGCTCAAGAAGCATTGGTACTGGGCGGGAGTGTTGGCGCTCGGCGCGCTCGTCGCCGCGACGGCGCTCGTCGCGCCGGGTAGGATCAGCCGGATCGAGCTCGAACGTGAGGCCCTGGTCGCCGCCGGCAGCCTCAAGAACAAATTGTTGCAAGAGCCGGACGCGCTCTTCTACGCGCTCGATGCCCCGTCGCATACGCCGGAATTCACCCGTATTCTCAACAAGACCCGCTACGGTTCGCGCGTGCTCCGCTACGAGCTGTACGATCGGGAGGGCAAACTGGCTTTCACCAGCGGTCTAGCCGGTCTGAAACTCGATGAGGATCTGGCCTCTCTGCTTGCGAGCCCCACGCACGAGGCGCCCAAGGTCACGCTTTATGAGAGTTCGGCCGGGTCGTCCCCGTCCAATTTCGCCGCGCTCACCCTTCCCCTCGCCTTGAACGGAGACCGGCGGGGCACCCTTGTCGTCTATCTCGACCAGAGCGACCAGGCGAAAGTGCTTTCCGGCTATTTCGGCCGGGTGACCGCCATCACCCTGCTCCTCCTCGGCGTGGGCATCGCCGTGCCCGGCGCATTCGCCTGGATCCGGGACCGCGCCCGCGGCCGCGCGGAGGCGCAGCTCCGCTACCTCAAACGGCACGATGCCCTCACCGGGCTTGCCAATCGCGACACCTTCAGCGATAGCCTCGCCGCGGCGATGGCGGGCATCCCTCACGACCGGCCCAATATCGCCGTGCTTTCGCTCGACATCGACAATTTCAGGGAGATCAACGACGCTACGGATCATAGCGGGGGCGATCAGGTGTTGCACGACGTCGCCGCTCGGATTCAGGCAACACTGCGCGAGGGCGACCTGGTCGCGCGGACCGGCGGCGACGAGTTCACCGTCGCCCTCCTCGACACCGGCAATCCGGGCGAGGTCATGGGCTTCATAAACCACCTGGTCGACGTCTTGCGAAAGCCGTTTCAGGTTGGCGACAAGGAAATTCTGGTGACCGTCAGTGTCGGTGTCGCGCTTGCGCCCGCCGACGGCGACACAGCAACGACCGTGCTGCGTCACGCCGCCATTGCGCTCACCAGGGCCAAGAGCGAAGGCGGCCAGTGCATGTGCTTCTTCGAAGAGAGCATGGACAAGGCGATGCAACGGCGCCGCATGGTCGAACACGAGTTGCGTCTTGCACTCCACCGTGGCGAGTTCGAGGTCGTCTACCAGCCTCAGTTCGATCTTGCCACGGAGCGGCAATGCGGCGCCGAGGCCCTGATCCGCTGGCACCACCCCGTGCACGGCAAGATTGCGCCGGCCCATTTCATTGCCGTGGCCGAGGACACGGGCTTGATCGTTCCACTTGGGGAATGGGTGTTGCGCCGCGCTTGCGCCGATGCGGCCAAATGGCCCGAGCCCCTCTTCGTCTCCGTCAATCTCTCGCCGGCCCAGTTCCGCCACGGCGACGTGGCCGCAATGGTCGCCGATGTGCTCGAAGAGACAGGGCTGCCGCCGCAGCGGCTCGAGCTCGAAATCACCGAGAACCTCTTGATCAACGACACAGAGGAAGTTCTCGGCAAGCTCAATCGTCTCCGCCAGTGCGGCGTCAACATCGCCATGGACGATTTTGGC
Organism: uncultured Alphaproteobacteria bacterium; assembly: GCA_963776655.1. Lineage (GTDB taxonomy): Bacteria > Pseudomonadota > Alphaproteobacteria > Rhizobiales > Methyloligellaceae > Methyloceanibacter. The sequence goes on from CAVZNL010000001.1 coordinate 126,982, forward strand.
ACCGGCTATTCGAGCTTGAGCTATATTTCACGGTTCCCCTTTTCCAAGATCAAGATCGACCGCCAGTTCATCCTCAACATGACGCGCGACCCGGCGACGCGGGCCATCGTCAAGACCATCATCGCTCTCGGCAAGTCGCTCGACGTGACCATCACGGCCGAGGGGGTGGAGACCGAGGGGCAGGCGGCGATGCTGCGAAAATTCGGCTGTCCGCAAGTGCAGGGCTTCCTTTACGGCTATCCCGGCCCGCCCGACGTGGAGCTTATGGCACTGAGCGGAAACGTGAGGCCAAGCAAGACCGCGCATGGCAATGCGGCTTAGGCACGCGGGATACGAAGCGATCCCTGCGACCCGCCTGTTCCTATCTCCGCTTCTTGGCCGGGGGACTTAACAGCCCGCTCAGCGCCCCGTTGAAAGGAGCAAATTTCGTCTGGCTCTTGGCGGTGCGGCTCGCCTTCCGGCCGGGCGCGGCCTTTGCCGTGTTGCGCCGAGCGCTCGACTTCCTTGCCGTGCGCGGCGCGGCCTTCGCCGGTAGGGTATCCTTCGCTTCCACGCTCGCCTTTGCGGGACCCGTTTCTTGCGTCTCGGTCTCTTGCTTGGCCGGCTTGTCGGCCTCTCGTGCCTTCCCTTGAGGCTCTGCGTCGGCAGGCTGCAGCCTGCGGCCCTGACTTCGTTTGAGCCTCGGCATCCGGGCCGACATGAGCGACGGCATCCTTGGCCCCGTCAGCCGCCTCGGCTGGTTTCGGCTCCTCGTGAGCAGGTTCTGTCTGCTGTTGCGCGGGCTTCGCTTCCGGCCCCGCAGGCGCAACACCGGCGTTGTCGTCCTTTTTCTCTTGTCTGATCTTCGGTTCGGCTGCGACCGGCGCCGCTGCTCCTCTCGCCTTCCCCTCACCAACGCCAGACGCCGATGGCAAAGCTGAGGTCCGCTCGGGTCCGACATCGGTCAGAGGCTGAGGCGGCGGGAGAACGACGACGCCGACCGCGGGCGTCTCGGGGACGGGCGCGGATTCGCGATCAGGCCCCGGCAAGGTGATCAGCATCGGCAACAGCAACGCGAGCCCGATGGCATGAATAATGCCGGCGTAAAGCAAGAACACCGGCACGTCGCTTCGTCTCTTGGTCACGGTAGGGCGGGCGAAAAGTTGCAAGTTGCACGCGGCCGACGCTTGGATCGGCTTATCTGAGTCGCGCGACGTTGTGCAAGCCTTCAGCTCTCCATCACGATTCTCGGCGCTGCCCTTGCCTGGCCCTTGCTCTCTTCGAGCGCCGCGACGGCGCGCGTGGCGATGTCGCGGAAGGCTTCCGCCGCGGGCGAAGAGGGGGCGGTCGCTACCACCGGGCGGCCTGAGTCGGACGTCTCACGGATGGCGGGCAGCAGCGGCACTTCGCCGAGGAAGGGAACGCCGAGCCGCGAGGCTTCGCTTCTCGCCCCGCCATGACCGAAAATGTCGGAGCGCCCGCCGCAATGCGGGCAGACGAAGGTGCTCATATTCTCCACGAGGCCCAGAACCGGCACGTTCACTTTGCGGAACATGTTGAGGCCCTTGCGTGCATCGATCAGCGCGAGATCCTGCGGCGTCGAGACGATCACCGCGCCGGCGAGCGGTACTTGCTGGGCCATGGTCAGCTGGGCATCGCCGGTGCCGGGCGGCATGTCCACCACGAGCACGTCGAGCTCGCCCCAGGCCACGTCCTTCAGCATCTGCGACAGCGCCGACATCACCATCGGCCCGCGCCAGATCATCGGTGTCTCCTCGTCGACGAGGAAACCCATGGACATTGCCTTCAGTCCGTAAGCTTCCATCGGCGCGAGCTTGTCGGCAACTTGCTGGGGCTGACCCTTGAGGCCGAGCAGGCGCGGCATCGAGGGGCCGTAAATATCGGCGTCGAGGATGCCGACGCGTAAGCCCCGCTCTTTCAGGGCAAGCGCGAAGTTGACCGCGACCGTCGATTTGCCGACCCCGCCTTTGCCCGACGCGACCGCGATGATATTGGCGACGCCCGGCACGCCGCCGGGACGGTGGCGCGCATCGCGTGCCGCGCCCGGCCTGGCGAAGGGCGAGCTGGCCGGCGCTGCCTCGCCTCTGCCATTGCTGCCGGCAGGAGCGCGATCCGCGGTCAGCGTGACCGCCACGGATTCGACGCCGGGCACTTTTGCCACGGCCTTTTCAGCCGCCTGGCGTAAGGCTTCGAGCTCGCCCGCGCGCGCCGGATCGACGGAGATTGCGAAATAGACCTTGCCCTTGTTGATGACGATCTCGGAGACGAGGCCTTGGCCGACGAGATCGGCGTCAACGCCTGGCGCCTTGACGCTTCTCAGCGCTTCGAGCACGCGCACTTTGGTGGGGACTTCGGCCATCGCGCCGTATGTAGTCCTGCTTTACGTCAACACCAACCAGGTTTTACCTATTGCTCGAACTCGGGGAAGAGGCGCGGCAACGCCGCGACCTTTTTCCAGCCGCCGCCTTCGCTGACCGGCTCCACGCGGAGATCCTGGAAGTAGTGGTCGAGCACGGCGGCGCGCTCTTCCGCCAAGGGAGGGCGGCAATAGTCCTCTTCCTCCCAGACCGCTAGGCCGTCACGCTTGAGGCGTGCACCCTTGAGCGACCGCGAAAGCGTCGGACCGAAGGGGCTCAAGCCGATGAATTCGTCGCGCCCAAGCCGCTCCGAAAGTTCTTCCATCAGCCCCTGCTTGGGGACGGCCGAGACCAGATAAAACGCCATGCTTTTCGAGCTCCGTCTAATGTCTTCCGTACGCAGGCAGTGAAGATCACCAACTCCCAGTTGTACCGGAGGAAGCCTCCTCTACATACAAGTTAACAACGCAACGCCCGGTCGCAAGAGCGACACATTTCAAGAGTCACATCAACTCGGGGCACGGCCGCCCGTGGGCACTGGCGGCACTGGGGCATGTAGAGGGTCCTAGTTCAGAGTAACGCGTAATGCTCCGTTTGGCGTACCGGCTCGGCACGAGTTCCGGGTCGATTTCAGATTCACCTCGGCTTAGCCGCTTCCTCAGGCGCGCTCGCGTTCCGCTCAAGCGCGTTCACGGTTGGCCGCTCGCGGCCAAGCACGAACGCCTCGCCGTCCCGAAACGGCACGGCCCTCAAGTCTTCCTTAACCCTGTTCTGGCAATTCATAGCGAGGCCAAAGCCGGCGCCATACCGTCGGCGTTGAACCAATTCTGCGAGATGCGAGGGGAAACATGCACGTTGTGGTCGATGCGGGGCGTTCGAGGGACTTGAGAGAGGTCGAGCTCCGCCTGCACATTCAGATGATGGCACGCTCCGTTGAGTGCGCCGAAGTGGGCTCCTCGCTGACCATGGTCCTGCGCTCCGCGGCGTCCGACCCGGCCAAGGCGCTTATCGGCATGAAGGGCGCATTGCAGCGCGCAAGCCTCACCGCCAAGGTGATCGTAGCGAGACTCGATCCAGAGGACGAGTTGCGGCACCTCTTCGCCTGCCTCACCGAGCTTGCACCGCAAGCGCCAGCGCATGAACTCATTCGCTGGGCGCGCAATCCGCGCCTGCTGGAGGCCCACGAGCAGGTCATCTATGGCGCGGACATGTGCTGGTCCGGAGACGCCATGCGCCGCGACGCCGACAGGCGCAACGTCTTGACCCTGTTTGACGAGGAGTCACCCGATCGGACGCGGTTTGGCCGCCTTGCCTTCGCGCGGTTGTGGACGGCATCCTCCCCCGTGCCCGAGCGGCATCTGACCGGCTCCCTCACGGGGCGTCCCTACGGCGCCTACGAGCAGCCGATCGTCGAGGCGCCGGTTTCCGTCTCGCCCGCCGGTCCCGGCCCGCAAGGCTGGCCTCTGCTTCGACACTAATTGCTTTCGAGATAGAGTTCCGTTGTCATCGACAGGGACAAACCGCCCTGCCGGCCGACGGAGCCTACGATGCAAGCCGCCTTTCTCTTCGCCCTCCTGCTCGCCTTGAACGGCGTCCCCGCTTTCGCCGCCGGCGCGCCGAAAGCCCCCTATCTTTCCGACCTGATGAAGCAACCGGCGCATCGCGCCGCCTGGTACGGCATGCTCGCAGGCGAGACAGCGCCGTCATGGGTCGAGGACTATGCGAAGACCCTGGACGGCCCGCCCACGCCCTCGATTGCGGTGGAAGCAGATGATGAGACTTATACGCTCGCCTTCACCTGCAAGGCCAATGCGTGCAGCGACAACCAGCTTTTCGTGCTGTTCTCGCCGGGAGGCGCCAAGGCTTGGGGCCTGCTCCTGACCGGCGGCGAAAAGAAATGGCTGGGCGCTCCGGACGAAAGGATTCAGAAAGCGATCCTGAGCGGCATCGAATAGAGGCAAGCGGCCCCCGATTGAGAGCGTGGCAACGGCCGCCCCCGCATTCTATTCTTGCGCGATCAAGTCGGGAGGTCGGTCGTGAATCGGCGTGAATTCCTGATGTCCTCCGTTTCCGCATGCCTCGCGACCAAGACCGATATCGGCACGGCCTTGGCGGCGGCAACGCCTGCGCAGGCGCATAGGCTTTCCCGCTGCGGGACACCGCCCCCGACGCCGAGCGAAAAAATCCAGGTCAACCGTGTGATCGCCGCGCTCAGGGCCCACGGCGTGAACTTCCGCGGGAAGACGGTAATCCCAATCCGCTTTCACATCATCCATAGCGGCGGGCGGGGCTATCTGCCGGACCGCCAGCTCAAGGCGCAAGTCGAGGTGCTCAACCGCGCCTACGCACCGGCCTCGGTCGCGTTCAAGATCATCGACGCGAAGCTGCACGAGAACGAGACCTGGTTGTTCCATGAGCAGGGCAGCAACGCCGAGATCGAGATGAAGGTCGCGCTCGGCAAGGACACCGCGCGCTCGTTGAATATCTACACGGCCGAGCCGGGCGGTCTTTTGGGTTATGCCGCCGTCCCGTGGCACTATGCGGATTCGCCCGCGCTTGACGGTGTCGTCCTTCATCACGCGAGCCTGCCCGATGCGGAGCGGGGCTCGGTGGATCGGCCCTGGCCCTTCGATCTCGGCATGACCGCCGTGCACGAGGTCGGCCATTGGACGGGGCTGTATCACACCTTCGAGGGCGGCTGCGAAGCGCCCGGCGACGATATCGCCGATACGGCCTACGAGGAGATCGAGGCCTCCGGCTGTCCGCAGAACCGGCAATCGTCATGCCCGGGCGAGACCCGCTTCAAACCGGTCGACAACTACATGGACACTTCCGACGATGCGTGCATGACGCATTTCACGCCGCTTCAATATCAGCGGATCAAGGACATGATCATCTATTACCGGTCTGAATTGAATCCGCTGATAACGCGCTCCGCGCTGCTTGCTGAAATCCGCAGAAGCATCGAGTGAACCACCCCTTCACCGGGCAGGATGAGAGAAAGGAATGAAGAAGAACCCTGACAAACACCGGCCCAAGCCGCAAAAGGAACAGAGGAAACCGCAAATTCCGGGCAACAAGCGCTTGACCCAGCAGACGCGCAAGATCCTCGGCAAGCACTACGCGAGCAAGTACCGCGCGCGGTAAGTCAAGGGATGCCTCCTTCCGTGATGCAGGCGATGGTGTTGGACGCGCCCGGGAAGCCGCTTCGGGCCGCGGAAGTGAAAGTCCCGACAGCCGGACCCGGCCAGATCCTCATCGAGGTTGCGGCTTGCGGCGTGTGCCGCACCGATCTCCACATTTTCGACGGCGAGCTTCCGCAACCCAAATTGCCCCTCATCCTCGGGCATGAGATCGTGGGCCGGGTGGCGGGCCTTGGTGAGGGCACGGAGGGCTTCGCCGTCGGCGACCGCGTCGGCGTGCCGTGGCTCGGCGGGACCGACGGCACGTGCCTCTATTGCCGGCGTGGCCAGGAGAACCTCTGCGATAACCCGCGCTTCACCGGCTACCAGATCGATGGCGGCTATGCCGGCTCGACTGTCGCCGACGCGCGCTACGCCTTTAAGCTGCCTGACGCCTATGACGCCTACAGCGACGCGGAGGCGGCGCCGCTCCTCTGCGCCGGGCTGATCGGCTACCGCTCGCTGAAGCTCGCATTCGCGCCCTCTGGCGGGCAGGTCTCGCGCCTCGGCATCTATGGCTTCGGCGCCGCGGCCCACATCGTGGCGCAGGTAGCCAAGGCACAAGGGCGCGAGGTGTTCGCCTTCACCAGGTCCGGTGATCGGCCCGCGCAAGATTTCGCCCGCAGCCTCGGGGCGGTTTGGGCCGGCGGATCGGATCAAGCGCCGCCGGAGCCGCTGGATGCCGCCATCCTCTTCGCGCCTGTCGGGCGCTCTTGTGCCGACCGCCCTCAAAGCGGTGCGCAAAGGCGGCGTCGTGGTCTGCGGCGGCATCCACATGAGCGACATCCCGAGCTTCCCCTACGAGATTCTGTGGGAGGAACGGATCTTGCGCTCGGTCGCCAATCTCACCCGCGACGATGCGCGCGAGTTTCTGGCGCTCGCGCCGCAAATCCCGGTCAAGACCTGCGTCAGCCCCATGCCGCTCCACGCCGCCAACGATGCTCTCGCGCGATTACGCCAAGGAAAGCTCGCCGGCGCCGCCGTGCTGATCCCGTAGAAATCGTCATACCGGCGCAGACAGAGGCCCGGGCCTAGCGGTCCTTTTCGACCTCGATGTCGACGCCCGGCACGTCGATCTTCAAGACCTGCCGGTTCTGCCGCTCGTAAAGGATATAGCCCAGCACGCCGAGCCCGACGATCGCCGCCCCGAGCAAGAACGCGAGCATTGGATTGGAGCTTTTCATGGCATTCTCCCAAGTTGCCGGACGTCGGACCAACGCCCCATGGAACGCCCCGTTCCGGCGCGTTGCGCTTCAAGCTTAGGTTCCCCTTGACGCGGGTCAAGCCCTCGGATCAGGATTGCCCCCAGAAGAACAAAAAGCGGCCCAGTTGTAGGAGGATCCCCATGCTCCACCAAGTGATCGAGACGCTGAATGCGCGAGTGGCCTTGCGCAATCGCTATGACAATTTCATCGGCGGCAAGTGGGTCCCGCCGGTCGACGGGCAGTATTTCGACAATATCAGCCCCATTACCGGCAAAACGGTCTGCCAGGTGGCTCGCTCGCAAGCCGCCGATATCGAGCTTGCTCTGGACGCCGCCTATAAGGCGAAGGACGCCTGGGGCAGCGCCTCACCCGCCAAGCGCGCCGAGATTCTCAACAAGATCGCCGACCGGATGGAGGAGAACCTGAAGGTTCTGGCCACGGTCGAGACCATCGACAACGGCAAGCCGATCCGCGAGACGACCTTCGCCGACATTCCGCTCGCTATCGATCATTTCCGCTATTTCGCCGCCTGCGTGCGCGCGCAGGAAGGCTCATTGTCGGAGATCGACCACGACACCGTCGCCTATCACTTCCACGAGCCGCTCGGCGTGGTCGCGCAGATCATCCCGTGGAACTTCCCGATCCTGATGGCGGCATGGAAGCTCGCGCCCGCTCTCGGTGCCGGCAACTGCGTCGTACTGAAGCCCGCCGAACAGACGCCTATGGGCATCATGGTGCTGATGGATTTGATCGGCGACATCGTGCCTCCGGGCGTTCTCAACGTGGTCAACGGCTTCGGCGTCGAGGCGGGCAAGCCGCTCGCCCAGAACAAGCGGATCGCCAAGGTGGCCTTTACCGGCGAGACCACCACCGGGCGGCTCATCATGCAGTACGCCTCGGAGAATCTCATCCCGGTCACGCTTGAGCTCGGCGGCAAGTCGCCGAACATCTTCTTCGCCGACGTGATGCAGGACGACGACGACTTCCTCGACAAGTCGCTCGAAGGGTTCACCATGTTCGCGCTCAATCAGGGCGAGGTCTGCACCTGCCCGTCGCGCGCTCTGGTGCAAAAGTCCATCTACGACAAGTTCATGGAGAAGGCGGTCGCCCGAGTGAACAAGATCAAGCAAGGCAATCCGCTTGAGCCCACGACCATGATCGGCGCGCAGGCCTCGAACGATCAGCTGGAGAAGATCCTCTCCTATGTCGATATCGGCAAGAAGGAAGGCGCCAAGCTGCTCACCGGCGGCGAGAGGCTGGCGATGAACGGCGACTTTGCCGACGGCTATTACATGAAGCCCACGGTGTTCGAGGGCAACAACAAGATGCGCATCTTCCAGGAGGAGATCTTCGGTCCCGTCTTGTCGGTGACCACCTTCGAGGATGACGACGAGGCCATGGCGATCGCCAACGACACGCTGTATGGGCTTGGCGCCGGCGTCTGGACACGGAACATCAACCGCGCTTACCGGTTCGGACGCGGGCTCCAGGCGGGACGGGTGTGGACCAATTGCTTCCACCTCTATCCTGCGCATGCGGCCTTTGGCGGCTACAAGAAGTCCGGCATCGGGCGCGAGACGCACAAGATGATGCTCGACCATTACCAGCAGACGAAGAACATGCTGGTGAGCTATAGCCCCAAGGCGATGGGCTTCTTCTAGGCGAAGCGGCGCGGCAACTCGGCTTGTTCCATCCCTCCCCTTGATGGGGAGGGAGGCTCGCCGCAGCGCGGCAATAGCGCAAAAATGGAATCGCGCGCCGAACCTCCCCACGAGGGGGAGGTATGGAGTATGCTGCAGCGCTGGTCATAGCGAGGAAAGCGGCGATGGTCGACAGAAGTCCTGGCCACGGATGAAACGCTGAAGCTGCTGGACCGCCTGCGCGCGAAGCACGGGCCGCTGATGTTCCACCAGTCGGGCGGTTGCTGCGACGGCTCGGCGCCGATGTGCTACCCCGAAGCCGAGTTTCGCATCGGCGGCAACGACGTGAAGCTCGGAGAGATCGGCGGGGTTCCCTTCTATATGGACGCCGATCAGTTCAATTACTGGAAGCACACCCAGCTCATCATCGACGTGGTGCCGGGACGCGGGCACGGCTTCTCGGTGGAAGCGCCCGAGGGCGTGCGTTTCCTAACGCGGAGCCGCGTCTTCACCGACGAAGAGGTTGACGCGCTCGCCGGCTAGGCACGCCTGCGCGGGATTGCGGCCGCGCGCCGGTTGAGGTGCTGCTCGAGCAGACGCGCGTTGCGGCGGTTGGCCTTGAACACGAAATCGAACAGATCGCCGATAAGGGGGACGGCGCCGATGGCGAAATCGGCGGCAACATTGCCGAGCATGCGCGCCAGCGTGAACTTCGAGGCGCCGGTCTGCCAGGCGTGATGCACGATGAGCAGCGAGAGCGCGCTCGTCAGAACGTCGCCGATCCCCGGAACGAAGCCGAGCACGGAATCCCAGCCGAACCGAATCCCGGTGCCGGGAATGCGGAAATTGTCATCCATCATGCGGGCGAGCCAGCGCACCTGCGCAAGCCGCTCCTCATGGCTCATGCCGGCGCCAAGGTCGCGGAGGAAGGCGACCGATGGGGCTCCATCCTCCCACATCCCCTGCCCGGCTCGGCTTGAGGCTCCTGTTTGACTTGCCATTATGCTGCTCGCGTCTCGCAATCTGTCCAGGTCCGCATATAGAGACTCGACGCCCTGCATCAACCCTTGGCCACACCCTTTTCCTGGCGACATTCTTATGGCCGCACGTGCAATTCGTCTTTTGTCATCGCCCGCTCGACCGGGCGATCCATGCCGTTACGTCTCAGTCCGTTGAAGCGCCAATGGAATGGATTGCCGGGTCAAGCCCGGCAATGACGAAGTCAGGGGCCAATTTCTGCGGGTGCTAGGGCTTGCGCGTCCAAGCGCCGAATTGTGCCGGTGCTAGCATCTGGCTGCCGAGGCGAACTGCCTCTTCCTCCATTCGACCTGCCAACGAGCGATCCGCTGCGACACCAGGCGGCAGAGACAATCCCAACTGCGCAAGTCGCGGAGCGACGCTGATCAGCGTGTTGGCAAGCCAGGCGTACACGTAGGAGCCAGATCCTCCACCGATGATGATTTCTGCCGCGATAGTGGGAAATGGGAGGCCTGCGTCGAGCAACGTCTTGCCGAGCCGCCGCCCGACGGGAGGCGCGCCGCCGCGGCGGAATACCTCGCTCAACAGCATGCCGACCTGATCGTAGAGGGGGCACGGAGGGTAGCTGGGGTCCGGACCGGGTAGGTCAAATTCATGGAAGACGACAATGCCGCCCGGTTTCACGGAACGGAGCAGCGAGCGGATAGTGGAGGACGGGTCGGGTTGGTAGAGCAGAACGTAGCGGCCGACTAAGGCGTCGAATTGGTCCGTGGTGGTGAATTCATCAAGGTTGCTGGCTTGGAACTCGACCCAGGAGGAGCAGCCCTGCTCGTCTGTGCGGCGGCGGGCGTTGTCGAGAGCGTCAGCGTCGCGGTCGATGCCGAGGACGCGGCCGCCGGGGCCGACGATGTCGGCGCACAGAAGTGCCACGTCTCCCATGCCGGAGCCTACGTCCAGCACGCGCATTCCGGGGACGAGTCCGGCGGCGCGGAAGAATTTTTCGGTGTACGGGCGCAGCAGTCGGGCCTGCAACATCAGGCGCTCATACTCGTGAACGGATTGTCCGAGGACGTAGTTGGAGGCGGTTGGGCTGCTGCTCATTGCTGCGCACCATCAAGGGGCGAGGCTAACGTGGCTGCTACTCGCCGCCCCAAGGCGAGGTCGATGGCGGCGAGCAGTGCGACGAAGGCGATGTCGGCTTCTGACCCAAAGCGGCTGTTGTGCCTCGAAGTCTATCCCGTGCCGCATACTAAGAGTTCCACGTCCGGCATCAAGCCTGCGCGCGAGTGACAGGCAGGATTGTCCGAGGCCTCGCCCACGAGCTCTGCGCGCGATGTTCGCCCGTCCCTACCCGGAAGCATGCCCCCGGGCCGCCACCTCGCCGAGCATGGACTTCGCGATCTCATGTTCGCCCATGACCACGACGGTGGCGCCCTGTTGCTTGAGCTCGCCGATCTCTTCCTCGAAATGCGCCCGGGCGATGATGGGGAGCGTGGGGTTGACGGCGCGGGCTTGCTGCACCACTTCGCCGACCTCGAACGCGTCGGCAATGGCAACAAGAAGGCAGCTTGCCGCGGGCAAATTCGCTGCGGCCATCACGTCGGGCTCCGCGGCATTCCCCGCTAATGCCTCGATGCCCTGCTGGTTGAGTGCCGCGACCGCCTCCTCGTCGTCTTCGATGACGAAGAGCGGCACCTTCCGCGCGCTCAAGGCGGCGCTGATGACCCGGCCGACCCGGCCGTGGCCGATCAACACCACATGGTTCTTGAGGCCGGTAGGCCTCACTTCCTCGCGCGGACCGGCCCCGCCCTCTCCGGCCGGCATGCGCGGACCCGCTTCGCCCGCCCCGGCTTGTGCCGCCGGCGCGCGGGACCCTTCCTGACGCGCCGATAGCCAGTCGAGCGCGGAGAACAGGAACGGGTTGAGGATGATCGAGATGATGGCGCCGGCCAGGACAAGATCCCGGCCCTGCTCCGGCAGCAGCGCCAGGTCCACGCCCAGATTGGCGAGGATGAAGGAGAACTCTCCGATCTGCGCCAGCGAGGCCGAGATCGTGAGCGCTGTCGAATTCGCATAGCCAAAGCTGCGCACGATGGCGAAGGCGGCCAGCGACTTGCCGAGCAGGATGATGAGCAACGTTGCGAGAATCGGCAGCGGCTCGCGCACGAGAATGGCGGGGTCGAACAGCATGCCCACCGAGACGAAGAACAGCACGGCGAAGGCGTCGCGCAATGGAAGGGTTTCGGTGGCGGCCTGCTGGCTGAGCTTCGACTCGCTCAAGATCATGCCGGCGAAGAAGGCGCCGAGCGCGAAGGACACGCCGAAGAGTTCCGCTGCCCCGAACGCCGTGCCGAGCGCAATCACAAGGACCGACAGACGGAACAACTCGCGCGAGCCGGTATGCGCCATGGCATGCAGGATCCACGGAATGAGCCTTTTGCCGACGATCAGCATGACCGCCACGAAAGCCACGACCTTGGCTGCGGTCAGGCCGATCGCGCCTGCGATTTCGGCGAGACCCGCACCGCCCTCGCCCGCGCCCCCGAGCAGGCCGGCAATGACCGGCAGGAGCACGAGGGCCAGCACCATTGCGATATCCTCGACGATGAGCCAGCCCACCGCGATCCGGCCGCGCTCCGTTTCGATCAGGCGCCTCTCTTGCATCGCGCGCAACAGGACGACGGTGCTTGCCACCGAGAGCGCAAGCCCGAATACGAGGCCCGCGGCGTGCGACCAGCCGAGCCACGTGGCAAGTCCCATGCCGAGCAGCGTCGCGCAGAGAATCTGGGCGATGGCTCCTGGAATCGCGATCTTCTTGACCGACAGAAGATCGTCGAGCGAGAAGTGCAAGCCCACGCCGAACATCAAGAGGATGACGCCGATCTCGGCAAGCTGGCCGGCAAGATTCTGGTCGGCGACATAGCCGGGCGTGAACGGCCCGATGACGATCCCGGCGAGAAGATAGCCGACGAGCGGCGGAAGCTTCAGTCGATGGGCAATGGCCGCGAACGCCCAAGCCAAGCTCAGGGCGGCGACGATCGTGGTGATGAGCGGCGTGTAATGCGGCATTGAGAAGCCGGACCTAACTCGTGACTGCGGGCTTCTCCACTAACACGGGAGCGGACGCGTCGGCGGCCCTCGCCGCCTGCCCGGCCGGCACCAAAGGCACCACGTTGTCGAGCATCGATTTGGCGATTTCGTGCTCCCCCATCACCACGACATCGGCGCCGTGCCGCTTGAGGTGGCCGATCTCTTCCTCGGAATGCGCCCGCGCAACGATGAGGAGAGTGGGATTGACGACGCGGGCCTGCTGCACCACCTGGCCGCCCTCGAACGCGTCCGGAATGGCGACGAGCAAGCAGCGCGCGGCGCCCAAATTCGCTGCCTGGATCACCTCCAGAGCGGCAGCGTTGCCGGCGACCGCCTCGATCCCGAGCTGGTTCAGCTCTGCGACCCTGTCTTCGTCGTCCTCGATGACGAACAGCGGCACGTTCCGTTCCTTCAAGACCCCGCTGATGAAACCGCCGACCCGGCCATGGCCGACCAGCACCACATGGTCGGCGAGCGAAGTCGGACGGATCGGCTCGCGCATCGTCGTCTGCTCTTCGGGCTCAGGCGCCGCCGTTTCGGGCAGGCCCTTCTCGCGCCGTGCCGCATAAACATCGAGCGCGGCAAACAGCAGCGGGTTGAGCAGGATGGTGATGATAGCGCCGGCGAGAATGAGGTCGCGTCCATCCTCCGGCAGCAGGCCAAGCTGCAGGCTGCGATTGGCGAGGATGAAGGAGAATTCGCCGATCTGCGCCAGCGAGGCGGAGATCATGAGCGCGGTCGAACGCGGATGCCGGAACAACCGCACCACGAGATAGGCGGCGGCCGACTTGGCCACGAGGATGATGAAAACGGTCGCAAGCAGCGACAACGGCGCCTCGACCACGATCCTGGGATCGAACAGCATGCCGACCGAGACGAAGAACAGCACGGCGAAGGCGTCGCGCAGGGGAAGAGACTCGGTGGCTGCCTGCTGGCTGAGCGCCAATTCGCTCAAGATCATTCCGGCGAAGAAGGCGCCGAGCGCGAGCGAGATGCCGAACAGCTCGGCCGCCGCGTAGGCGACGCCGAGCGCGATCGACAGAACGGCAAGCCGGAACAGCTCGCGGCTTCCGGTGTGGGCAACATAGTGAAGGATCGCCGGGATCACTTTCTTGCCGACGATCAGCATGACGCCGGCGAAGATGGCGAACTTGCCGAGCACGACGGCGACCGAGAGCAGGACCGCGGCGAAGCCGGGGGCAGTTTCCATGCCTTGAAACAGCGCGGCTAGCCCGGGAAGCAGAACGAGCACCAGGATCATGGCAATGTCCTGCACGATCAACCAGCCGACGGTGATCCGCCCCCGTTCGGTCTCCAGCAACCGCCGCTCTTGCAAGACCCGCAACAGCACCACGGTGCTCGCAACAGAGAGCGCGATTCCAAAAATGAGCCCGGCCCCGATCGACCAGCCGAGCCACCAGCCGACGCCTACGCCGAGCGGCGTAGCGATGAGAGCTTGCGCCGCAGCCCCGGGCAAGGCGATGCCGCGGACCGAAAGCAGGTCCTTGGCCGAGAAGTGCAGGCCGACGCCGAACATCAGCAGAATGACACCGACTTCGGCGAGTTGGTTGGCGATATTCTGGTCGGCAACATAGCCGGGCGTGAACGGCCCGATAAGGATGCCGGCGACCAGATAGCCGACGAGCGGCGGCAGCTTGAAGCGGTGCGCCACGACGCCCAGGCTGAAAGCAAGCACGAGACCGAGCGCGATGGTGGCAACCAGGGGCGGGACGTGCGGCATGACGGCAGCCTTTTAGGATCGGTCTGCGAGGCGACGCGCGCGAGTGCTCACCTCAATTGCATACCCTGACAATGAATGGCTCCGCCGACAATCCCCCTGCTCGCCTTACGCACGTCTGGACGCAATAAAAGCGACGGCCCCGCCGAGACTGGCCTTGCCGTCTCCGCCATGCTTTAATGGCGCCCGTGGGTGCGTTCGATTACAGAGCTCCGGCCGAGCTTTACGCCAGCGCGAGCAAAACCGGGAAGCGGCCGATGCGCTATACGCGCTTCAAGAGTGCTGCCGAGGCCATCAAATACGCCGTCGAGGAACTGCCGCCCGAGCTTCTCATCGGCAGCACGCTCGAGGTCAACGAGGAGCGGTTCGACGGCTTCGGCATCCGCGCCCTTTACGACAGCGCGAATTACCCGTTGCGGCGGCGAAAAACGAGCTAAAACCCGCCGTTACCGGCTGCCAATCCGAGCGAAATTTCCCTTGTCTGTGACAGGTTTGCACGATCCAGACCGCGACGGAAATGCTAGCTATAGGGCCGGTCCGAGCCGATGGCAGCGGGGGAAGTCTATCGTGAACCATGCGTATCCCTGTCTCGGGCTGTCGGCGCTCGCAACCGCCGGCTTGCCGCTTCCCGTCATGTCTTCGCCGGCGGCCTCGGCGGGGCGGAGTCCGCGCCCTCCCCCGGATACCGCGCTCATTACGTTGACTATAGGGAGAACGGCCCGTTCGGAAAGGACGGCCTTGACGTCGTGCAGCATGGGCCAGTGATGGGGGTAACCTTCAACTGGTCGTGCGTCATTCCGTTCTAATGTCAGTGTTGGAGGTCACGATGAAGTTGCTCATTGCCGCAGTTAGAGGCGTTTTCGCCGTTGCTGTATCGCTCCTGTTCATTGATGAATCGAAATCCGGTCCGGTTCAGCTCGAGAGCGACGCCGGCGTCATTTCGATGGTCGCCACGGTCGAGGCCATCGACGTCACCAACCAGCTCGTCACGGTGGTTGGACCGAACAACAATTGGGTCGTAGTCAAAGTCGGCCCGGACCACATCAAGCTGATCAAGGTCAAGGAGAGGATCACGATCAGCTATGCCGATGAGGTGGCGGTGGCGCTCAGGAAGTATGCCGGACCGCCGCAGACAAAGGAGAACGAGATCGCCCGTGAAGAGACGGCGGGCATGGATATGAACCCGCCGACGATCGCCGAGCAGGATTGGGTCGAAGCGACGCCGCATGGCGCCAAAGACCTCACCACGATCGAGATCTCCGACACCGTCGCCGCCGTCAACCGCAACAGGCGCACCATCACGTTTTCCGGAACGGGCGGCAAGACGCGCACGATTGTGGTTGGCCCGGACGTGATCGAGTTCGAACAGGTCGAGGTCGGCGACCGGGTCGTGCTGCTCATCACCCGGGCGGTTGCCGTCGACATCAGGCCCGTCTAGCTTCGCAAAGGGACACTCGCGGCGCACGGGCGCCATCGCGTTCGGCGTCGCGGGAGGTTCCGGCCGCAATGGCGACGGCGCGTGCGGACTTGAATTCGGCCGCCGGCCCTAAGGTTCGCCGCCGACTTCATAACCGAACTCACCCGCCGAAGCGGTGAGCCAGCGCCAGAAGCTTGCCGAGACGCTGCGGAAGATCGCGACGTCATAGGTCGGCGCGTCGTCGACTTGCCAGAGCTGCACGCCCATCAGCGAGATCGTGCTCGTGGCTGCGCTCCCCGGCGCAAAGGCCCGTGGGTGAAGGTCGATAGGCAGGCCCTTGGCGAGAACGGCGCGGGCGCGCGGGCCCCTCAGGCGCAGCACCGTCCTGCCGCCGCTTTGATCTGATATCGAAGCAAGCCCGCTTAAGCGCTCCCCGAGATCGCGGGCGAGCGCCTCATTGGCGAGGGTCTCGGACACGGCGAGCCATTGGCCCGGACCATAACCGACGAAGCTCACCGCGCGACCTTGGACAAGACGCGAGCTGGCGGGAAGCTCGACGCCGTAGGCCGACGCGACCGCCCGCTTCAGAGCTTCGGTCTGTCCCTTGCGGGCGGCGACCGTGGCAAGACCGAGGCCCTGGCGTTCGACGATGACAAGGCCGGGCTCGCCGCTTTCCTTGCCGAAGCGGCCGGCGACGGCGAGATCGGTGAGCGCGGACATCGCGTGAAACGGACGATTAGCCACGGACACGCTCCCCTTCCGGATCGATGAAGCAGGCCGGACGGACCTCGACCAGAACGTCGCCGCCGCGGACCGGGTCATAGGCGCGCACGATCTCGCCGTGCCGTTCAGGCCCGCGGGCGAGGAGGCCAAGTCCGAGCCAATGGCCGAGCGACGGCGAGAACGCGATCGAGGTCACATAGCCCTCATCGTTTTGCGCGGTCGGCTCCTTGTCATTTGGGATGAGATGGGCGCCGGCGCGCAGGCGGTCCTCGCGGGCGAGCGGCCGCAAACCGACAAGCGTCGGCCGCGACGGGTCGGTCAACGCAGGCCGCGCGGCCATGAACCGGCCGATGAAATCCTTCTTGGCCGAGAGCATCTTGCCGAAGCCGAGATCGTGCGCCGTGGTCTGGCCGTTGAGCTCGGCGCCCGCCGGGTGCCCCTTCTCGATGCGGAGCACGCCGAGCGCCTCGGTGCCGTAAGGCGCCAACCCGAAGGGCGCGCCGGCCTCCATGATGGCGCGGATCGCGGCATCGCCGAATCGGGCCGGCACGCCGATTTCGTAAGCGAGCTCGCCGGAGAAGGAGAGGCGGTAGAGCCGCGCCGGAATACCGCCCGCCACGGTGACGTTGCCGCAAGCAAGATACGGAAAGGCCGCGTTGGAGAGGTCGTAGGCCGAGTCGACCACGCCTTGCAGCACGTCGCGCGCGCGCGGACCGGCAACGGCGAATTGCGCCCATTGCTCGGTGACCGACACCGTCTGCACGTCGAGCTCGGGCCATAAGGCTTGCTGGCAAAATTCGAGTGTCTGCATGACTTTCACCGCGTTTACCGTGGTGGTGGTCATGAAATAGTGGTCCTCGGCGAGACGCGCGGTGGTGCCGTCGTCGAGCACGAAGCCGTCCTCGCGCAGCATCAGACCGTAGCGCGCTTTGCCCACCGGCAGCGTCGAGAAGGTGTTGGCATAGACGCGGTCGAGGAAGATTCCGGCATCTTTCCCCTGCACGTCGATCTTGCCGAGCGTGGACACGTCGCAAACCCCGGCCTGGCCGCGCACGGTCGCCACTTCGCGGTTGACGGAATCCTGAGGCTCTTCGCCGCGTTTCGGATAGTAGAGCGCGCGGAGCCAAGGTCCCGTCTCGACGAACACCGCGCCCTGCTCCTCGGCCCATCGATGCGAGGGCGCGAGCCGCGCCGGGCGGAAGTCGGGCCCGCGGTGATGGCCGGCAAAGGCGCTGATGGCGACCGGGGTGAAGGGCGGCCGGAACGTCGTGGTACCGACCGCGCCGATGTAGCGCCCGGTGACTTCGGCAAGCACGGCCGCCCCGTTGGCGTTGCCGGTCTTGCCCTGGTCGGTCGCCATGCCGAGCGTCGTGTAGCGCTTGAGATGCTCTGGGATGCGGAAGCCTTCGCGGGCTGCAAGCTTCACGTCCGACACCGCCACGTCGTTTTGGAAATCGACGAAGGCCTTGCCCCGGCTGTTCGCCACTCGCCACACTGGGCTCGCGGCGACGCTCTCATCGGGGTGAACGCGGGCGCGCGAAGCCGTGGCGGCGAAGCCGCATTCGGTCGCGGCCTTGGCGCCGGCTTCCTCGCCTTCGGCGAGGCACGCGGCAAGGCCGAATGTTCCTGTCGCCGCGCCGGCGACGCTCATGCCAGGAGGCAACGTCCCGGGGACGAGCGCGGCGAGCCTGTCGTTCCATTGCGGCTTGCCGTTGAGGTGCGTGGTGAGGTGTAATGTGGGGTTCCAGCCGCCCGACATGGCGATGAGGTCGCACGCGACGCTCTCCCGCCCGCCCTTCGCATCCCTCACCTCGACGCCTTTGACGCCGTGGCGCCCGCGCACGCGCCCGATGGCCCCGCCGGCGAAATAGCGGGCCTTCGTCGCCTCGGCCGCTTCTTGCGCGGCGCGCGACGGGGTGCGCCGCCCATCGACCACGGCCGCAACCTCGATTCCGGCCAGAGCGAGATCCGACGCCGTGCGGAAGCCGTCGTCATTGTCGGCGAAGATCACGGCGCGCCGCCCCGGCGCCACGCCGAAGCGATTGACATAGCTGCGCACGGCTCCAGCCAGCATGACGCCGGGCCGGTCATTGTCGCCGAACACGATGGGTCGCTCGATGGCCCCGGCGCAGACGACAGCGCGCTTGGCCACGATGCGCCACAGGCGCTGGCGCGGCTCATGCGCCGGCGGGGTCGCGACATGATCGCTGACCCGTTCGAGCGCGGCATAGGTGCCGCCGTCATAGACGCCCTGCACCGTGGTGCGCCGCAGGATGCGGCACTCTGGCAGTGCTTCGAGCTTGGCCTCGATCGTCTCGACCCAATCGCGCGAAGGCCTCCCGTCGATGTCGTAGCGCTCTGCGAGCAGCCGTCCGCCGAGGCGGAAATCCTCTTCGCACAGGATCACCCGTGCGCCCGACTTCGCCGCGGCAAGCGCGGCGGCAAGGCCTGCGGGGCCTGCGCCGATCACCAGCACGTCGCAGAACGCGTAAGCCTTATCGTAATGGTCGGGGTCGGGTGCGGCGGCGCCGCGGCCAAGACCCGCGGCGCGGCGGATCATCGGCTCGTAGACCTTCTCCCAGAACGAGGGCGGCCACATGAAGGTCTTGTAGTAGAAGCCCGCGCCGAAGATCGGCGCGAAGAGCTGGTTCGCCGCCAGCACATCGAATTTGAGCGACGGCCAGCGGTTCTGGCTCGCGGCCGAGAGCCCGTCGTAAAGCTCGATCGTGGTGGCGCGGGTATTGGGCTCGCGCCGTGCGTCCTTGCGCAATTCGACGAGCGCACTCGGCTCCTCGGATCCCGCGGTGAGGATGCCGCGCGGGCGATGATATTTGAACGAGCGGCCGACCAGGCGGATGCCGTTGGCGAGCAGCGCCGAGGCGAGCGTATCGCCGGGGTGACCCGCAAGCTCGGCGCCGTCGAACGCGAAACGCACGGTCCGCGACCGGTCGATCACACCGCCCTCGGAAAGCCGGTTCGGCTGTGCGGAGGTCGCCGTCACTTGGAAGCCTCCTTTTCCGCGAAATCCACCGCAACGATCTCGTGGGTGCTCATATTGCGGGTCACCACCAGCCAGGCATGGCAGCCGGCGCTGTGATGCCAATGTTCCTTGTGCAGCCCGGCCGGATTGTCGCGGAGATAGACATAGTCGACCCAGGCATCCGCCGCGCCGGGCTCCAGGCTCTTGGGCCGCGTGACCGTGGCGTCGCCGCGATAGGTGAATTCCTCCAGCGCCCGCTCACCGCAATAAGGACATTTGATCCGCATGGCTCGGCTCAATGCAGGTTCGGTTGCGCGCCCATGCCCTTCTCGTCGATGACGCGGCCCTCGGCGAAGCGGTCGAGACGATAGGCGGCGGCGAAGGGATGCGGCTCGTCGGTCGCGATGAGATGGGCGAAGCACCAGCCCGATGCCGGCGTCGCCTTGAAGCCGCCATAGCACCAGCCGGCATTGAGATAGAGCCCGTCGATCGGCGTCTTGTCGATGATCGGCGAGCCGTCCATGCTCATGTCGAGCAGCCCGCCCCAGGAGCGCAGGATGCGCAACCGTCCGATCACCGGCATGAGCGCCATGCCGCCCTCGCACACATCCTCGATCACCGGCAGATTGCCGCGCTGGGCGTAGGAATTGTAGCCCTCGATATCGCCGCCGAAGACAAGCCCGCCTTTATCCGACTGGCTGACATAGAAATGCCCGGCGCCGAAGGTCATCACCACGTCGATCACGGGCTTCACGGCTTCGGTGACGAAGGCCTGGACCGAGTGGCACTCGATCGGAAGCCGCAAACCGGCCATGGCGGCGACGCGCGATGAGTTGCCGGCGCAAGCGAGCGCCACCTTCTTGGCGGCGATGAAACCCTTCTCCGTCTCTACCCCGAGAACGCGGCCGCCTTCGACGCGGAAGCCGGTCGCCCCGCAATTCTGGATGAGATCGACACCGCGCGTATCGGCGGCGCGGGCGTAGCCCCAGGCCACCGCGTCGTGCCGCACCGTGCCGCCGCGCTGCTGAAACAGACCGCCGCGCACGGGGAAGCGCGCATTGTCGAAATCGACGAAGGGAACGAGCGCGCGGACCTGCTCGCGGTCGAGCAGCTCGGCGTCGACGCCGTGCAGGCGCATGGAATTGCCGCGCCTGGCATAGGCGTCGCGCTGCGGGTCTGAGTGAAACACATTGAGCACGCCCCGCTGGCTCACCATGGTGTTGTAGTTGAGGTCGTGCTCGAGCCCCTCCCACAGCTTCATCGACCATTCGTAGAAGGGGAGATTGCCGGGCAGCAGATAGTTGGAGCGGACGATGGTGGTGTTCCGCCCGACATTGCCGGAGCCGAGATAGGATTTCTCGACCACGGCGACATTGGTGATGCCGTGCTCCTTGGCGAGATAATGGGCGGTGGCGAGTCCATGCCCGCCGCCGCCCACGATGACCACGTCGTAGGACGGCTTCGGCTCGGGCTCGCGCCAGAGCGGCTTCCAATAGCGGTTGCCGGTGGCGGCGTTGGCCAGGAGGCCTGCAAGGGAATAACGCATGAGCGCGAGTCTTGCGCCGGCGCAACCGGCACGATTGACATTTCACGTCGCCTGCTTGACATATTGCGACATGGGCGGAAAGCCATCCTCACAGCCGGCCGCGGCAGGCCGCACGATCCTCGTCAAGCAAGCGACACCCCGGACCGTCGGTTTCCTCCTCGTGCCCGGCTTCGCGCTGATGTCCTATGCCGCGGCGATCGAGCCCTTGCGCGCCGCAAACCTTCTCTCGGGTCAAGAACTCTATCGCTGGTGGCATGCGGCGCCGGGAGCCAAGCCGGTGCTTGCCTCAAACGGCGTTGCCATCATCCCCGATTGCGGCACCAGCACCGAGCGCGCGGCCGACATGGTCTTCGTCTGCGCCGGCGGCAACCCGGCGCTGTTCGACGACCGCTCCGTGTTCGCCTGGCTCCGCCGTCTCGCCCGCAAAGGTGCCGCCATCGGCGGCATTTCCGGCGGACCCTACATCCTCGCCAAAGCAGGCCTGCTCGATCAGCGCCGCGCGACCCTCCATTGGGAGCATTTGCCCGCCTTCCGCGAAGCCTTCCCCGACGTCGCGGTCGTGCCGTCGCTGTTCGAGATCGATGGCAACCGGATCACCTGCTCGGGCGGCATCTCGGCGCTCGACATGATGGTCGCCATCATCGAGAAGGATCACGGGCGCCAGCTCGCGGCCGCGGTCGGCGATTGGTTCTTGCACACCCATGTTCGCGAGGGCTTCGGCCCGCAGCGCATGGATCTCCGCTACCGGCTCGGCATTGCCGACGAGAAGCTGCTCGCGGTCCTGCGCGCCATGGAAGCGAGCATCGAGACGCCGCTTCCCCGCGCCGCCCTTGCGCGCGAGGCCGGCATTTCGCTGAGGCAGCTCGAGCGGCTGTTCCGGCGCCATGTCGGCCACGGCATCCACTTTCATTACCGCTGGCTGAGATTGGAGCGGGCGCGTCAGCTCCTGCGCGAGACCACGCTGCCGGTGCTCGACGTGGCGCTTGCCACGGGGTTTGCCTCGGCAAGCCAGTTCACCCGTGCCTATGCCAATACGTTCGGCGAGCCGCCGAGCCGCACCCGCATCGGCGGCTAGAATGCCTTATTGAGACGCCACCCCGACGAAGGGCGTGCCGCCCGGAATGCAAGCCCACTGCCCCACGGCCGGCGTGCGGACCAGGGTCTCGTTCTGCTCCAGATACTGCATCGCCACGAGGTAGCCGGCGGCACCCTTGCATTGCCGATGGCTCAACTCTTGCGTGATCCACTCGGCGGGAACCGGAACCTCGATGCAGCCGATTTCACGGAAATAGGCATTGCGCTCCTCGCGCGTCATCGACCGCTCATTGTCGTAGCTCTTGCCGTGGTTGGTGGGCTCGAGCGGGGTCTCGGCGGCGGGGCAAGCCGTGACGACGAGCTGAACGTAGGGTGGATTGGTATCGAGCAGCGGCGCGCGTTCCGCAGCGAGAGCGCTTCCCGGCAAGAAAAGGATGAGGAGAGCGAGGGGGCGCATGTCGGTTATCCTCTCGGCCTGGCGGCGGCGTCGAAAGCGTGCCTCTCGCGCCAGCGGGGTCCCGGCCCGCGCATGTAATGAAGCTCGGGCCGGTAAGGGTCGAACAGGCCGTTCACCACCTTGCGCAGAGCGCCGGCAACGACGGCGGGATTCCAAGTCTTCGGGCTTTCAGCGACGCTCGCGGCCACTGAGATCGCCTGCAATTCTGCGATGTGCATCGTCATGGCTATCACTCCAGTGGGGCATCTCTTGATGCTCAAAGCTAAGCCTTAGGGGCGGCCGTGGGCCAATATCCGGTAGCTATCGTTTCCGAAGCCGCCCGGTATCTGACGCGATGGGGACCAAAGAGGTTCAAGGCGCGGTTTGGGACGTGGCCCCTGTCCGCCGGATCGTGTTAGCCTCGGTTCGAATCCAGCACGCGCGTGCTGTGAAAATTCTGAAAGGGGGCAAGGAGCCGGAATGGCGACGACGAG
Source organism: uncultured Alphaproteobacteria bacterium (assembly GCA_963776655.1). Classification (GTDB taxonomy): domain Bacteria; phylum Pseudomonadota; class Alphaproteobacteria; order Rhizobiales; family Methyloligellaceae; genus Methyloceanibacter. The sequence continues at coordinate 149,803 of CAVZNL010000001.1, forward strand.
GCTCTCACCGAAAGTGCTGAGGGCACGCGGTCCTGCCCGCCGCCGTGCATCGTCTGACCGCAATATCGAGGGCAATGGCGGCGCTCTCCAGCCCGACACCTATGTCACCGGCTCGAATGCGCCGACGACCGGCGAGCTCCAACTGGAAATCTCGATCGGCCGCAGGGTGAGGCTGTTGCGGCAGCGCCTGCAACTCACTGCCACCGAGCTTGCCGCGCAGGCCGGGCTCTCACCGGGCATGCTGTCGAAGATCGAGAACGGGGGCACCTCGCCCTCGCTCTCCACGCTGAAGGCGCTCGCCCGCGCGCTCAACGTGCCGCTCACGAGTTTCTTCGCCGATTTCGAGGAACGCCGCGACTGCTCCTACGTGCGCGCAGGCCAGGGCGTGTTGATCGAGCGGCGCGGCACCAAGTCGGGCCACCGTTACGAACTCCTCGGGCACTCGATCTCAGGCGATATCGTCGTCGAGCCTTACCTCATCACGCTGAGCGAGGACGCCGAGCCCTACGCGCTGTTCCAGCACGACGGCGTCGAGTTCATTTACATGCTGACGGGCAAGGTCATTTACCGCCATGCCGACAAGCTCTACCCGATGTCGGCGGGCGATGCGCTGTTCTTCGATTCCGGCGCGCCGCATGGGCCCGAGGAGCTGCTCGAACGGCCGATGACGTATCTCTCGATCATCATCTACCCGCGCACTTGAATTCACCCACAGGAAACTTTATTTCACCTGGGTTGACGAGCGGCTTTGCCCCATAGCATGGTGCGGGTCGCATTCACCGGAGCTTTTCATTCATGTGCGGCATCGTCGGACTGTTCATCAAAGATCCCTCTCTCGAACCCGAGCTCGGCAAGCTCACGGCCCAGATGCTCGCCACGATGTCGGACCGCGGTCCCGACAGCGCGGGCTTCGCCGTCTATGGCGCGGGCAAGGATGGCGAAACCAAGCTGACGCTGCGGGCGGCTTCCGCAAGCGCGGCGAAGGAAACGGCGGCGCGCATCGCCAAGGATTTCCCGGGCGCCACGACCACGACGCACGACACGCATATCGTCGTCGCCCTGCCCGATGCGTCCGTGCGGCCGCTGCTTGACCGGCTCGCGCGCGACATGCCCGGCATCGAAACCGTCGGGCGCGGACGGCGGATCGAGGTCTACAAGGAGGTCGGCCTTCCCGAGCAGGTGGCCAAGCGCTTCGGGCTTGGCGCCATGCAAGGCACTCACGCCATTGGGCACACCCGCATGGCGACCGAGTCGGCGGTGACCACCGATGGCGCCCATCCCTATTCGACCGGCAAGGATCAGTGCCTTGTTCATAACGGCTCGCTCTCGAACCACAACAATCTCCGCCGCGTGCTTAAACGCGAAGGCTTCACCTTCGACACCGAGAACGACACCGAAGTCGCAGCCGGCTATCTCAGCTGGAAGATGCACGGGGGGCTGTCGCTCGGCGACGCGCTGAAGGTGAGCCTTGACGATCTCGACGGCTTCTACACCTTCGTGGTCGGCACCGAGAACGGCTTTGGCGTGCTCCGCGACGGGATTGCCTGCAAGCCCGCGGTGATGGCCGAGACCGACCGGTATGTCGCCTTCGGCTCGGAGTATCGCGCGCTTGCCGGACTGCCCGGCATCGAGAACGCGCGTGTATGGGAGCCGGAACCCGCCACCGTCTATTTCTGGGAGCGGTGAGTGGTGCCGGACATCGATCTCGCTTCGACGCCGCTCAGAGAACTGAACGCCGCGCTCCACCAGCTGCGCCCCGACACCAACGAGCGGCACTGGATCGTTGACCATCCAGCGGGACGGCACGCCGTTGCCGCCGGGCTGAATGTCCCGATCACCGTCGAGATCAACGGACCGGTCGGCTATTACTGCGCCGGCATGAACAAGCATGCGACGGTGCTGATCCATGGCAGCGCCGGGGTCGGAGTGGCCGAAAACATGATGTCGGGCTTTGTCCATGTGGCGGGCGACGCCAGCCAATCGGCCGGCGCCACGGGACGCGGCGGGCTCTTGCGCATCGACGGCAACGCGTCTTCGCGCTGCGGCATCTCCATGAAGGGGATCGACATCGTGGTGAAGGGCTCGGTCGGGCATATGAGCGCCTTCATGGCCCAGGCCGGCAACCTTGTCGTGTTCGGCGACGCCGGCGACTCGCTCGGCGATTCGATCTACGAGGCTCGCCTGTTCGTGCGCGGCAGCGTCAAGAGCCTCGGCGCCGACTGTATCGAGAAGCCGATGCGCGACGAGCACAAGCGCTCACTTCACGAGGTGCTCAAACGGGCCGGATTCAACGGCGAGATCGACCCCGGCGAGTTCAAGCGCTACGGCTCGGCTCGCAACCTCTATAATTTCCACGTCGATAACGCCGGAGCCTATTGATGGACTGGACGCCCCGAACCACCCCGCGCGCCTCGGCCACCTTCGATCAGTATTCGCTGTCCGAGATCCGCCGCGCGGCTGCGACCGGCATCTACGATATTCGCGGCGCCGGCGCCAAGCGAAAGGTGCCGCATTTCGACGATCTCCTCTTTCTCGGCGCCTCGATCAGCCGCTATCCGCTCGAGGGCTATCGCGAGCGCTGCGACACCGACGTTTGGCTCGGCACCCGCTTCGCGAAGAAGCCGATCCATATCAAGATTCCCGTCACCATCGCCGGCATGAGTTTCGGCTCGCTCTCGGCCCAGGCCAAGGAGGCTCTGGGGCGCGGCGCCTCCCAGGTCGGCACCACGACCACAACCGGCGACGGCGGCATGACCGAGGAAGAGCGTCACCACTCCTCGCTCCTCGTCTATCAGCTCCTGCCCTCGCGCTACGGCATGAACCCCGACGATCTGCGCCGCGCCGACGCCATCGAGATCGTGGTCGGCCAGGGCGCCAAGCCCGGCGGCGGCGGCATGCTGCTCGGGCAGAAGATCTCGGACCGCGTGGCCGAAATGCGCACCCTTCCCGCCGGCATCGATCAGCGCTCGGCCTGCCGTCATCCCGACTGGACCGGACCCGACGATCTCGAGATCAAGATCGAGGAGCTCAGGGAGATCACCGACTGGCAGAAGCCGATCTACGTCAAGGTCGGTGCCTCGCGGCCCTTCTACGATACGGCGCTCGCGGTCAAGGCCGGAGCCGATGTGATCATGCTTGACGGCATGCAGGGCGGCACGGCGGCGACGCAGGAAGTGTTCATCGAGCATGTCGGACTGCCGATTCTCGGCGCCATCAGGCCCGCGGTCGAGGCCCTGCAGGATCTCGGCATGCACCGCAAGGTCCAGCTGATCGTCTCCGGCGGCATCCGCAACGGCGCCGATGTCGCCAAAGCGCTTGCGCTTGGCGCCGATGCGGTGGCGATCGGCACAGCTTCCTTGGTCGCGCTCGGCGACAACGATCCGGCGTTGGAGGAGGAATATCGCAAGCTCGGCACCACTTCGGGCTGCTATGACGATTGGCATGAGGGGCGCGACCCGGCCGGCATCACCACCCAGGACACAACGCTCGCGGCACGGCTCGATCCGATCCTCGCGGGCAGGCGCTTGGCCAATTACCTTTCGGTGCTGACGCTCGAGGCGCAGACCATCGCGCGCGCCTGCGGTAAGAGTCATGTGCGCAATCTCGAGCCCGAGGATCTCGTGGCGCTGACCGTCGAGGCGGCCGCCATGGCGCGCGTTCCGCTCGCCGGTACCACGTGGATCCCGGGAATGAATGCATCGGAGTGAGGGGCTTGAGCCTGCCTCGATAGGTAAAGCGAAGGGGTGTGATATGGCAGTTGATCTTGCAGCCGCGGCCCGCGAACGCGGGATAAAGTACTTCCTGATTTCCTATGTCGACTTGTTCGGCACGCTGCGCGCAAAGCTCGCGCCCTCTGCCGCCATCGGCGACATGGCCAAGGACGGCGCAGGGTTCGCCGGCTTTGCCAGCTGGCTCGACATGACGCCCGCAGACCCCGACGTTCTCGCCATCCCCGACCCGGCAAGTCTGATCCAATTGCCGTGGAAACCGGAGGTCGGCTGGCTTGCCGCCGATCCCTACATGAACGGCAAGCCGGTTGAGCACGCCCCGCGCAACATCCTGAAGCGGATGATCGCCAAGGCCGCCAAGGCCGGCTTCCAGCTCAAGACCGGCGTGGAATGCGAGTTCTTTCTCTTGAGCCCCGACGGGTTGGCGATCAGCGACGCCTCCGACACCCAAGCCAAGCCCTGCTACGATCAATCGGCGCTGATGCGCCGCTACGACGTGATCAGCGAGATTTGCGATTCGATGCTCGAGCTCGGCTGGGGGGCCTATCAGAACGATCACGAGGACGCCAACGGCCAGTTCGAGATGAACTGGGCCTTCGACGACGCGCTCGTCACCGGCGACCGCATGGCCTTCTTCAAATACATGGTCAAGGCCATCGCCGAGAAGCACGGCTTGCGCGCCACCTTCATGCCGAAGCCCTTCGCCAACCTCACCGGCAGCGGCTGTCACGTCCATGTGTCGATGTGGCAGGGCAACAAGAACACCTTCGACGACGGCAAGGACGGATTGGGCCTGTCGCGCACCGCCTATCATTTTATCGGCGGGCTGATGAATGCCGCGCGGGACATCTGCGCCATCACCAATCCCACGGTCAATTCCTACAAGCGCATCAACGCTCCGGTGACGCTTTCCGGCGCGACCTGGTCGCCGAATACCGTGACCTACGCCGGCAATAACCGCACGCATATGATCAGGGTGCCGGGCAGTGGGCGCTTCGAGTTCCGGCTCGCCGACGGCGCCGCCAATCCCTATCTCCTGCCCGCCGCGATCCTCGCCGCCGGCCTCGACGGCATCGCGCGAAGCACCGATCCCGGGAAGCCTCTCGACATCGACATGTATGCCGAAGGGCACAAGGCCCCGGCCGGCACGAAAAAACTTCCGCTCAATCTGCTCGATGCGTTGCGGGTGACGGAGAAATCGGAGCTCCTGCGCCGGGAGCTCGGCGACGAATTCGTCGACTCCTACGTCAAGCTCAAGATGCGCGAGTGGAACGATTATGCCGGGCATCTCTCCGCCTGGGAACGCGCCGCCACGCTCGACTGCTAGCGCACGGGGATGGCTTCCCCGGCACCCGTTATTCGCGATCCGAGGCCGGACGACAAGGCCGCTTGGCGGCAGCTATGGTCCGGCTACGTCGACTTCTATGAAGCCGAGGTCAACGACGCGGTGACGGCCGCCACATGGCAGCGGCTGTTCACGCCGGGTTCGGGCATGTTCGGGCGCATCGCCGAATGGGACGGCGCCGTTGCCGGCTTCACCGTCTCGGTCGTGCATCCAGGTTCGTGGACGCTTGCGCCGCTTTGCTATCTCGAGGATCTCTTCGTCGAACCCGCCGCCAGAGGTCATGGCATTGGCAAGGCCCTTATTCAGGACCTCGTCGCACTTGCGCGCGAGCGCGGCTGGTCGCGCGTCTATTGGCACACCCGGCAAGGGAATGCGACGGCGCGGCTTCTCTACGATCGCTTCGCCAAGGCCGACGATTTCGTCCGCTACCGTATTTTCCTGGACTAAGTTGCGGCCCCGCCTGCACGGCGAAAAAAGAGGCGCCGGCACGGGTGCCGGCGCCTTGTTTGGCCAATAACGCCAGGGCTTCTAGTAGTAGTAGCGATCGATCGCTGCCCTGGTTTCGTCGCCACTCCGGTCGGCCGCCATATCGGCTGCAATTTCTGCGCTTTCCTGGCGCGTCTGGACAATGTGCCAGCCGATCCAGAACGCAAGTCCGACGATGACCAGAATCACCTCCGTTCCCTGGAACGGATAGATTGCGCCGACATCCTTGAGGTCGACGGCCCAGCTTGTCATTCCATTGGTCGACATTTTTCCCTCTCCTCTCGGAACCTCTATTTGATCATCGCCTTCTCGGCGCTGCCCACTTCGCGGACCGATGCCATGAACTCATGGTTAAGCGCAAAGTCGACGCCCTCGAGCTCGACCTTCGCCGGCACGCGTAACAGGCCCATGGAATTCATGATCGTGCACGCGATGAAGGTCGGGACGAAGCCGAGCGCGAACATCAGGCACGCGCCGGCGAAATTGCCGAGCGGATTGATGTGGGCGTAGCCCTCGTACGGAGAGGACGGCTGACCCCAAAGCATGAAGCCCGCGACGACCACGCCGAGGAATCCGCCATAGCCGTGCACGGCGACAGCGCCCACGGCATCGTCGATCTTGAACCGGCGTTCGACCCAATAGTGCAGTTTGTAGATCGATCATCGGCACGATGGCGCCGATCAGCATCGCCTGGATCGGATGGTAGAGATCGTTGCCGGCCGAGGTGGCAATGACGCCGCACAGCCCGCATGAGAACGTCCAGAAAGGATTGCCCCTCGAAATGAGATAGCCACCCATCATGCCGCCCGACAGCGACATCAGGAAGTTGAACGTGATCGCCGAAAGCGTGGTCGGGGCGAGATAGATGTTCGTCGCCGTCCACGTCTCTCCGGTGATCTGGCCGGCGATGGTCGCGGGCGAGATGATCGGAATGTTGCACGCGGCGTAGAAGCCCCAGAACCCCGTGTAGATCAGGAATAGGCCGATCACCACCAGCCACTCATTGTGCGGAGGTATGTTGCGCGGCGTCCCGTCGGGCCGGAATTTGCCGATGCGGGGACCGAGGACGATCAAAAAGGCCAGCGCCGCGCCGCCTGCGATCGCATGGACGACGCCGGACGCATAGGCGTCGTGATAGCCCCAAAGCTTCACCATCCAGCCTAACGGATGCCAGCCCCAGGCCGCATCGAGGATCCACATGACCGAGCCGATCAGCACGGCGATCACCCAGAACGCGCCCGAGCGGACGCGTTCGATGATCGAGCCCGAGATGATCGAGGCGGTCGTGATCGAGAACAGGAGGAAGGCGCCCCAGAACACGCCATTGAGGCGGTGCCAAAGCAGGGCCTCGGCCGGCGTGACGGCATCCGCCTCGTTGGCGTTGACGCCGGAAAGGTGCGTCGCCATCAGCGGATTCCAGGGTTCGGCGTATGGTGCCTTAATCAATCCGCCTTCAATAATTCCCGGTCCGTTCGGAAACGCAAAATAGATCCACCAGCCGAAGAAGAAGAAGGTGACGGTCACGAGCGGGATCGCCATCGCATTCTTCATCAGCGTTTTGAGATGGTTGCGTCGGCGCGACACGCCGACTTCATATGTGCAGAAGCCGACATGAATGAGAAACATGAAAACGATCGTCACCCAGTAGTAGAACTCGGTGAAGACGGTCGTCAGTGCATTGAGATTGCCTTCCATGCGAGACCCCCTTTTGCCTCATTGCCGCTGATGGCGTCGGCCAAGACGCGATCGCGCGGCCCCCAACGGACAATTCAGCTACAGAACTTGCTCCCTCGGTCGATGGCGCGAGGCGTGCCTTCGAAGCGCCAGTTCGTCACCCCCCGATGATGCCGAGGCTATTCCCCCTGTGCGGGCCGATGCTAGGCGGTGCAAAATAGCCCGTCAATCCATATGAAATTCGTTTTCCCGCAAGTAAATCCCGAGGAAACCGGCCTATCGCGCGAGACGGCCAGGGCCTTGCCGGGCCCAAAATGGTTTGATCGGACCGGATTCGACTTCCTTTTGGGCGTGGAGAAGAATGTGGCGTGACGCCCAAAGCCGGCAAGAACTCTCAAGGACGCGTTCCTCGCCTGGCAGTGCCGCATCCGGCAGATCGCCATGCGCCAAGACGGCGGGCGTCCCTCTCCGGGGATGCGCCCGCGCCTGATCGACCGCGAGGGAAGGGAAATTCTCCCGGCCTTGACCGTCCTCCTGATCCCACGCAATTCGACCGAAAGCACGGCCTTCTTCCGCTTCCAAGTGATGCGATCGGCTGACCCGCGCGAGCTTTACGAACGTGCGCTTGGTTACCTGCAGGGTGGCTATTTTCAGGAGCCCGAGACGTTCAGCGACAAGCTCGTGGCGATCCTGCCTGAGGGCTCGCCGCTCGCGGGCACGCTCACGGCGCAAGGACGCTGCATCCTCGACTTCACGCAGTTCAACCAGACCTATCGTCTACCCTGCACGGTTTTCGAGCTCGAGCCCGCCGAAGCGACGCGCGAGGCCGCGATCTGGCATAACCGCCTGTTCAACCCGGCTCTGCCCGATACCGTTCATGTGCTCGTCTTCAAACCCGATTGGGCGTCCGCCAGGAGCCGCTGAACCTCCCAGGTCCTGATCGCCGCTTCCGGCGGAAACAGTGCGTTGAGGATATAGCCCGCTGCGATCCCGCAGCCGATGGCCAGCACCGGCGTCCAGGCGAGCCAGTTGCACCACACCGAGAGCGGGGCGATGAATTTCGAGTATCGCACCCAGGCTGCGGCACCGTAGACCGACGCGCCGCCCGACTTGTTGGGGAACAGTCCGGCGATCTCGGCGTACGTGAAGGCCTGAATGAACCCGAACAGCACCGACAGGGTCCACACGAGCACCGACGGCGTGCCGACTGTCGCGGCGATGCCGCCGATCGAAAACAGCACGAGTGCCGGGACGCCGCTCGCGACCCAGAACGCATCTTTCCAGTCGATGGCGCGATGAAGTGCGGACGAACCGCCTGAGGCGCGGGCGGCGCCGGCTTGAGCAACCATTGTTCCACTCCCCTTTAGCGCCCCTTCGAGAGCGTGTGCCTACCCTCGAAGGCTGAATGCTTTTCGTTTGTCGGTTAGTCCATTTCCTCGACGACTTCGCTCGCCAACTCCAACCGGGACGCGCGGTCTAAAACTTGCGATAGGCCTTGTTCAAGAGCACGAGCGGATGGTTGGGCGAGGTCTGGAAGCGCACCAGAAGCTCGCGCGCCAGCATGTCGCGGTCCTGCTGGTTGTCCGGCAAATTCATGCTTTTTGGAATGCGGACCCAGCCGTTGATGTTGCGGTCGAAGATGGCGGGCTGTCCCGCCTCGTAACCCATATGCACGTCTTCGAGCCAGTTGAGATCGTCCCACCCCATGAATTCCATATAGGCCTTGAGATAGGGCGTGAGGCGGCCGTAATCGGGAAGAAGATTGACGTCGTAGCGATAGCCGATGTGCTGGCCGATCTGTTTCTCGCGCGCCGTGTCGAGTCCGCTCGCGTCCTTCAGGTATTTGTCGATATCGCTTTTGGCTTTGGACTTCTTGCCGTCCTTGCCGTCTTTGTTCTTGCGGGCCATGTCGCGAACTCCGCTCATACGATCTTGTGGTAGTTTTCGACGCCGACGGTGTAGTCGGTTCCGGCGAGCGGCACCTGCGCCATCGCTGACGCTTCCATCGTCAATGCGGCGAGGTCCTCGGGCTCGAGGCTGTGAACGGATGTCTTGCCGCAGGCGCGCGCCAGCATCTGCGCTTCGAGCGTGAGCGTATGGAGAAAATTATAGACGCGCTCGGCTGCGGCATCCGGATCGAGCCGCTTGCGCAATTCGGGATCCTGCGTGGCAACGCCGACCGGGCAGCGGCCGGTATGGCAGTGATAGCAATAACCGGCCGGCACCCCGATCTCGTTCTCGAAATCGGATTCTGGAATTTCCTTGTTGCAGTTGAGCGCCATCAGCACCGAGTGGCCGATCGCGACAGCGTCGGCGCCAAGCGCCATCGCCTTGGCCACGTCGCCGCCGTTCCTGATGCCTCCGGCATAGACCAGGCTGATCTCGCCGCGCTTGCCGAGCTCGTCGATCGCGCGGCGGGCCTGACGGATGGCGGCGATGCCGGGAACGCCGGTGTCCTCCGTTGCGATGTGCGGACCCGCACCGGTGCCGCCCTCCATGGCGTCGATGTAGATCGAATCGGGGCCGCATTTCACCGCCATGCGCACGTCGTCATAGACGCGCGCGGCGCCGAGCTTGAGCTGGATCGGAATCTCCCAATTGGTCGCCTCGCGCACCTCCTCGATCTTGAGCGCAAGGTCGTCGGGACCGAGCCAGTCGGGATGGCGTGCCGGTGAGCGCTGGTCGATGCCGGCGGGAAGCGAGCGCATCTCGGCGACCTGATCGGTCACCTTCTGCCCCATCAGATGGCCGCCAAGCCCGACCTTGCAGCCCTGGCCGATGAAAAACTCGCACGCGTCGGCGAGCCGCAGATGATGCGGGTTGAACCCGTAGCGCGACTGGATGCACTGATAGAACCATTTGATGGAGTAGCGCCGCTCACCGGGAATCATGCCGCCTTCGCCCGAGCAGGTGGCCGAGCCTGCCATGGTGGCGCCGCGGGCGAGTGCGATCTTGGCCTCGTAGGACAGCGCGCCGAAGCTCATGCCGGTCACATAAACCGGGATGTCGAGCACCATCGGCCGCTTGGCCTTCGGACCGATCACCGTCTTGGTGTCGCATTTCTCGCGATAGCCCTCGATGACGAAGCGGGTCAGCGTGCCGGGCAGAAACGTCAAATCGTCCCAATGCGGGATCTTCTTGAACAGGGAGAAGCCGCGCATGCGATAGCGGCCAAGCTCCGACTTCACATGGATGTCGTTGATGACCTCCGGCGTGAAGATCTGGCTCCTGCCGAGGATGAACCGTTCCGCCTCGGCCGGTGCCCTCGTGTTGCCCTTGCCGTTCTTGCCGTTCTTGCTCATCTCATCGCTCCCGCACGGCTCTCCGCCTTACAACACCAGTTTCTTTTCCGTCGGTTCGAGATTGTCGTAGTTCCACAATTGCTTGCCGGCGACGATCTTGCGAAAGGCGCTGGCACCGTCCTTGGGCAAGAGCTCGTAGCGGCGGAGCTTGTTTTCGAGCCAGCTCTTGTCGAGCTCGGTCATGGGGCCCCACACCGCATCGACGCCGAGGCTCCGCGGCTCGCCGGCGATATAGATGGTGCCGTCATACATGGAGTCGCCGAGATTCTTGCCGGCATTGCCGCAGATTACCATGCGTCCGCGCTGCATCATGAAGCCGGTGAAGGCGCCGGTATCGCCGCCGACAATGATGGTCCCGCCTTTCATGTCGATGCCTGTGCGCGAGCCGACATTGCCCCGGCAGACGAGGTCGCCGCCGCGGATGGCGGCGCCGAACTGCGAGCCTGCGTTCTTCTCGATCAGGACGGTCCCGCTCATCATGTTCTCGGCGCAGGACCAGCCGACGCGTCCGGCGATCCTGACGTTCGGCCCGTCGATCAGGCCGCAGCCGAAATAGCCGAGCGAACCGTCGATGATGAGATTGAGGCGGTTCAGGATGCCGACCGCGATCGAATGCTTGGCGCCGGGATTGCGGATGACGACTGTCCCGTAACCGTCCTCCATCAGGGCGCGGATACGCCCGTTGATGGCATTCGAGTTGAGCTCGGCGGCGTCGATCTCGGCGCGTTTGTTGAAATCGACGTCGAAGGCATTGGGCAGCGAGAAACCGTGTGGCGCCTCGTTGAGATTGATATCGAAGAAGACCTGATGCGAGCGGCCTTTGAGCAGCTCGGTATGCAGGCCCATCTCGAAAGAGCGGCGCTCCTGCTCGCTGAGCTCAGACCGCGCTATCTCTGCCATACGCGGATCTCCTCGTCATAAGGGTCGGATGTGTCGATCTCGCGCGGGACCACGGCGCGGATGGCGACCTCCTCAGAGGCGAGCGCCACCAGGTTGTCGCTCTCGAACAGCACCATCGGCTTGGCTGCCATGGTGTCCTTGGCCATGCCGAGCTCGCTGTCGGTGGCGACGAGATAGGTGAACACGCCGTCAATGTCCTTGAGCGAGGCCTTCAGCGAATCCTCGAGCGTCGCCCCCTGTTCGAGATTGTTGGCGGTGTAGACGGCGAGCAGCTCCAAATCGCAGTTCGACATGAAACGGTGGTCGAGCCGCTCCATCTCGCGCCGCATGATCCAGTAATTGGTGATCTGCCCGTTATGGACGACGGCGATGTCGTTGTAGGGATAAGCCCAGTAGGGATGGGCGGAACGAATGTCGACGTCGGATTCCGTCGCCATGCGGGTATGACCGATGCCGTGCGTGCCGCGGAAGGCGCCGAGCCCGTATTGCTCCGAGACTTGCGCGGCATCGCCGAGATCCTTGATCAGCTCGAGCGCGGAACCGAAGGACAGGACCTCGGCGCCCTCGATCTGCTCGATCTCGGTGGCGAGCCTGCGCGTGTCGCCGGCATAGCGGAGCCGGTAACGGAAGGCGTAAGGCGTGGCCTCGGCGACCTCGAGGGTCTCGGCCCCGAGCTCGGCGAGGCGGCTGTCGACCAAGGCCTGACGCTCCCTGATCTTTTGCCTGATGCGATGATCCTTGGTCATGTCCTCCTGCTCGGCGAGCTTGAGGCGCATGACGTATTCGTCGGGCGTAGAGGCGCCGTAGACCGCAAAGCCGGTCGAATCGGGACCGCGATGCTTGAGGCTCTTCAGCATCGCCGTCATCTCTTTCCCGACATTGGTCACGCCGTCGCGATGGATGAGGCCAGCAATTCCGCACATGTTGGGTCGCTCCTCTGCTGGCGAGCTAGGTTAGGGCAGGCAGTCCATATAGGTCTTGATGTCCCATTCCGTCGTCGTATGCAGGAACCGCTCCCACTCGTCGCGCTTGTACTCGTCGTATAGCCGGTACATCTCGCCCGGCAGCGCCGACCGGATCACCGGGTCTTTCTCCAGCGCGGCGAGCGCATCGCCGAGCGTCATCGGCAATCGCTTGACCTGCTTTCCCGCCTCCATGGCCTGATAGATATTGCGCTCCTCGGGCCGACCCGGATCGAGATTGTTCTTGAGGCCGTCATCCATGGCCATGAGCAGGGCCGCCGCCATCAGATGCGGGTTCACCATGGCGTCCACGGCGCGATACTCGAAGCGGCCGGGCGCCGACACGCGCAAGCCCGTCGTTCGGTTCTGGAAGCCCCAATCCGAAAACACCGGAGCCCAGAAGCCCGTATCCCACAGCCGGCGGTAGGAGTTCACGGTCGAGCAGCCGATCGCGGTCAGCGCGCCGAGATGCTTGACGATGCCGCCGATCGCCTTGAGTCCGATCTTGCCCGGAAGCTGAACGTCGTCGGTGTCGGGCATGAAGGTGTTGTCTCCGCCTTTGGCGTACATGTAGTTCTGCGGCATGCCGGGGAGCTGTTTGGGGTCGTTGCCGAGCGCTTTCATCTGGTCCTTGCCGCCCCGCCACAAGGAGATGTTGTGGTGGCAGCCATTGGCGCTGACGCCCATGAACGGCTTGCACATGAAGCAGGCGATGATGCCGAACTCGCGGGCGACTTGCGCGCAGATCTGACGGTAGGTGGCGAGCCGGTCGGCGGTCCGCATCGCGTCGTCGTAAGTGAAATTGAGCTCGAGCTGTCCGGGCGAATCCTCGTGATCGCCCTGAATCATGTCGAAGCCCATCTTGCGGCAATAGTCGATCACCCGCATGTACACCGGCCGCAAGCTCTCGAACTGATCGATGTGATAGCAGTAAGGGTTGGAGTAGCCGCCGGCCGGCTGGCCCTCGGCGTCCTTCTTCAGCCACATCATCTCGGGCTCGGTGCCGTGACGCATCTGGAGCCCGTGGTTCTTCTGGAACTGCTCGTGCAGACGGCGAAGGTTGCCGCGCGAATCGGCGGTGAGGAAGGCTCCGGGGTCCTCGCGTTCTTCACGATTGCGGAACAGGGTGCACCAGAGCCGCGCCACCCGCTTGTCCCAGGGCAGCTGCATGAAAGTTTCGGGCTCGGGGATGCCGACAAGCTCGGCGGCTTCGGGGCCGTAGCCGAGATAGTCGCCGCGCCGGTTGAGGAAGAGGTTCATGGTGGAGCCGTAGACGAGCTGGAAGCCCTTCTCCGCCACCGACTCCCAATGGTCGGCCGGGATGCCCTTGCCCATGATGCGGCCGGTTACCGAAATAAATTGCAGATAGAGATAGTCGATGCCGAGCGCATCGATCTTCTTTCGCACCTGAGCGACGAGCGCCTTCCGCCCCGGCGCCTCGACGAACCGCTCGATATCCGTGGGCTTTGAGCGAACCATGGGCTTTGAGCGCTTGGCCCTGCTGCTCTTTTCCGTTTCGACGCGTCGATCCATGGCACTCTCCCGCTTACCAATGCAAAACGTGCAACTCCGAGATCGCTCCCATCAACTCCAAGGAAACGGGCTGTGGGAGGTCGGGTGAAGGTCTCCCTTGGCGAAGCGCCCGAAGCGGAACGGCTCGAGCAGTCTGCTTTTCTCGCCAATCAGCTCCTGCGCCACGAGCTTGCCCACGCCGATCATCTTGTAGCCGTGATTTGAATCGGCGATGACATAGACGTTCTCGCGGAATACGTCGAAGACCGGAAAATTGTCCGGCGTGAAGCAGCCGAGACCGCCGGAATTCTCCTCGCGCCTGTAGAGCGGCATCTGGCCCTCGAAGCGCTTCTGGCAATGGGCCAGCGCCGAGCACCACATATCGATAAAGTCCTCGCCGACGACGAATTCGGGAGATTCCGGGCCGTAGGGATCGACCGCAACCTCGTCCGGATCCTGCTCGACCTTGTAGGGCGACGCCCCGCCCTGGACGCCGCCGAAGTTGAAATCGGGCTTGTAATAGATGCCCCAGAGCTTGTCGGTGATCAGTTTGCCGTCGCGGTTGGAGTAGAGCGGCGCATCGGTATCGACATGGAGCACCGGGGGGAAACGCCCGTCATTGGTGCGGTGCATGTGCGGATCGACGCCGAGCGTGCCCTCCTCCAAGCACCAGAACTTCCACATCGGAACATCATGGCGCACCTTGCCGTTGGCCTTGACGGTAATTTTCTTCGGCAGCTCGAGCAGGTTCCAGATTTTGTTGACCCAGGGACCGACCCCCACGACCACGGTGTCGCAGGCGATTCTGCCCTGATTGGTGTTGAGCGCCGTCACCGCCCCGCTATTTGAGCCGAACTCGAAGCTCTTCACTTCGACGCCGGACAAGATCTGCACGCCCTCGGCCGTGGCCTTGGCGGCAAGGCCATGCATGCTCGCCTGATTGTTGGCATAGCCACCGCGCTTCTCGTGCAGCACCGAGGTGATGCCTTGCGCCTGCCAATCGTCGAACAGGCCTTTCATGTATCGCATCGAGGCGTCGGCGCCCTCGACGAACACCAACTCGTAGCCGATCGCCTGCTGCTGCTCGTAGATCGAGCAAACGTCCTTACGCATGGCTTCGGGGCTGATCTGCATGTAGCCAACGGGATGATAGGAGTAGGCCTTGGCGTCGCTCTCCCACACCTCGACGGAGTGGGCCATCAACTCGCGCATGGCCGGCTGGAAATAATTGTTGCGGACCACGCCGCAGGCGATGCCCGAGGCGCCCGCCGCCACCGCCGTCTTGTCGACCACGAGGATGTCGGCGCCGGAGCCCCTTCCGGTCGCTTTCAGCATCTGAGCCAGATGGAAGGCGGTGCTGAGGCCGTGAATGCCGGCCCCGATGATGGCGTATTTGACACCGTGCGGGACACTCATCGGCGCCACCTCGCGGCTGAGGGATTGGTCCGGATTTGGGCCTTAGCCGGATTTCCAACCGCGGACATAGACCACATTGCCTGTTGAACCTCGCGCAGCTATATTAGAGCAATCCGCGTATCTAATGTAAACCAATTTTTTAAATTTGGGTCCAAAGCGGGCCTCTTAGCAAGGGAGGGCAGACCGTGACTGAGGAGCGCATCCGGCTCGCGGAGTCGGTCCTTGCCGGGTTCGACAAGCCGAGCCGGGGGCCCCGCGCCATCTCAGCCTATCTCCGCCGCGCCATCGAGACCGGCGCCTATAGCGAGGGCGACCGCCTACCCCCCGAGCGGCAATTGGCCGCGACCTTTCAGGCGGCGCGGAGCACGGTGCGGCGCGCGCTCGATCAGCTCGAGAAGGCGGGACTGGTGTCGCGGCGTCTGGGCAGCGGGACCTTCGTCGGCACCACCGCGGCCTCGGCGCGGCGGAGCATCGACCTGGTCGATCAGGTGAGCCCGCTCCAACTCATCGAGGCGCGTCTCGCGGTCGAGCCGTTCACCACGCGGCTTGCCGTCTTGCATGCGACGCGGCGCGACATCGAGGACATGGAGGCGGTCCTCATCCATGCCGAAGAGTCGATCAACGACAAGGACTCCTTCTCCAAATGGGACGGCGAGTTCCATCTCCTCATCGCGCGTGCCTCGGGCAACCCGCTCCTCATCAACGTCTACCGTCAGATCAATCATGTGCGGCTGCACGCACAGTGGGACGCGATGAAGGAAAAGATTCTGACGCCTGACGTGATCGCCGCCTATAACCGCCAGCATCGCGGCATCTTCGACGCACTCCATGCGCGCGACGCGCAAGGCGCTTACACGCTGATCACCGAGCATCTGGAAAAGGCGCGCGACGACCTGGTCAGGGCGAACAGCCCGTAGCGGCCGGGCGCGCGACCAGAGACCGCCGAAGGATCGCCCCGCTCAACTCACCGTCATCCTGAGGAGGCCGAAGGCGGCCCTCGAAGGAGCGTTATCAACAAAGCGTCATCCTTCGAGGCTAGCTGCGCTCGCACCTCAGGATGACGGCTCTGCTACCGGCGCGAGAGTTGCTCGAGCCGCTGTTGCATGGCGGTAAGCTCGGCCTTGAGATTGGCGATCTCATCCTCGCCAGGCTTGCCGCCAGCTTGCTTGCCTTCACCCTTCTCCGGCTCGGCCGCCTTGTTCTCTTCGCCGGCATCGGTCGCGGCGAATGGACTGAACATTCCGAGCGCGCGCTCGAAAGTTTCGAAGTTCTTTCGGACCTGCTCCTGCATCGCCTCGAAGGCCGCGGTGCCGAACGCATGGGCGAAGCGCCGCCGATAATGCTCCTGCTGGCGGGTGAGCGAATCGAGGCTGAACTCGAGATAGCTCGGCACCAGCTTCTGCATGCTGTCGCCATAGAAGCGGATGAGCTGGCGCAGAAAACCGATGGGAAGGAGATTGGTGCCGCGGCTCTCCTGCTCGACAATGATCTGAGTCAGGACCGAGTGGGTCAAATCGTCGCCGGTTTTGGCGTCGTAGACGACAAAATCCCGTTCGGACCGGACCATTTCCGCCAAGTCCTCGAGCGTCACATAGGTGCTTGTGTCGGTATTATAGAGCCTGCGGTTCGCGTATTTCTTGATGATGACCGGCCGGCTCTCCTGCTCCGCATCCCTTGCCACGTCTCTGGCGCTCCTACGCCTGGGCCTGCCCAGGACTTATTCCGCAACTGCGAGATCAGTAGCACGATCTTTGTGCATAGCACCAGAGGCTTTGCGCCGCGCTTTAATGCCGAGCCTTAATGCTTTAATGCCGAGCCTTAACAAGGTGCGAACGCGCGGGCTTCCCTAGAGGAAATCCCTAGTTTATGACCTTGGTTCCCCCCTTCCGAACCGGAGACGAGGAGAATGAAAGAGGAAGAGATTGTGATTGTCAGCGCGGCGCGGACGCCCGTCGGCTCCTTTAACGGCGCGCTATCGAGCCTGCCGGCTCATACCCTTGGCGAGGTCGCCATCCGGGCGGCACTCGAACGGGCCAAGGTCGATCCGGCCGATGTCGATGAAGTCATCATGGGTCAGGTGCTCACGGCTGGCGAAGGCCAGAACCCCGCGCGCCAGGCCGCGGTCGCCGCAGGCATTCCGGTCGAGGCGACCGCCTGGGGCGTGAACCAGGTGTGCGGCTCGGGCCTTCGGGCCGTCGCGCTTGGCGCCCAGCAGATCGCCGCGGGCGACGCCGATATTGTCGTCGCGGGCGGGCAGGAAAGCATGAGCCTTGCCCCTCACGTCGCTCACCTCCGATCCGGCCAGAAGATGGGCGCGCTCGAGTTTATCGATTCGATGATCAAGGACGGACTGTGGGAAGCCTTCAACGGCTACCATATGGGCAACACCGCCGAGAACGTCGCCCGCCAATGGCAGGTGACGCGCGAGGAGCAGGACAAGTTCGCCACCCATTCGCAGAACAAGGCTGAGGCCGCCAAGAAGGCCGGCAAGTTCAAGGACGAAATCGCCCCGGTCACCATCAAGACCCGCAAGGGCGAGACTGTCGTAGGCGAGGACGAATATATCCGCGAGGGCGCCAAGATCGAGGACGCCGCGAAACTGAGGCCCGCCTTCGACAAGGAAGGCACGGTGACCGCCGGCAATGCCTCGGGCATCAATGACGGCGCCGCCGTCGTCGTGCTGATGACGGCGAAGGAGGCGAAGAAACGCGGATTGAAGCCGCTTGCCCGCATTGCCTCCTGGGCCGTCGCCGGCGTCGATCCCAAGATCATGGGATCGGGGCCGATCCCCGCCTCGCGCAAGGCGCTGAAGAAGGCCGGTTGGAACGTCGGCGATCTCGATCTGATCGAGGCGAATGAGGCTTTTGCCGCGCAGGCGCTCGCCGTGAACAAGGATCTCGGCTGGGATGCGGGCAAGGTCAACGTCAATGGCGGCGCGATCGCCATCGGTCATCCGATCGGCGCCTCCGGCGCGCGCGTGCTGGTCACGCTCCTGCACGAGATGCAGAAGCGCAGCGCCAAGAAGGGCCTTGCCACGCTTTGCATCGGCGGCGGCATGGGCATCGCCATGTGCGTCGAGCGGGATTGACCGCGAGACTTGATCGATCTGATGCCCTCGGGCGGACCTCCGAGGCCATCGACGTTGAACGTCATTCAAGCGCCGCGACGGCGCTTTCAAAAGGAGGATGGTATGGGAAGGGTGGCTCTCGTCACGGGAGGAACGCGCGGCATCGGTGCCGCCATCAGCCGGGGGCTGAAGCAAGCAGGCTACAACGTCGCCGCCAACTATGGCGGCAATGACGAGGCGGCCAAGGCCTTCAGCAAGGAGACCAAGATCCCGGCGTTCAAATGGGACGTTGGCGATTACGTCGCCTGCGAGCAGGGCGTCGTCAATGTCCAGAACGAGGTCGGGCCGATCGAGGTGCTGGTCAACAATGCCGGCATCTCGCGCGACGCCATGCTGCAAAAGATGACCCACGAGCAATGGGAGCAGGTGATCCGCACCAACCTCGACTCGCTGTTCAACATGACGCGGCCGGTCATCAACGCCATGCGCGAGAAGGGCTTCGGCCGCATCGTCAACATCTCCTCGATCAACGGGCAGAAGGGCCAGCTCGGGCTCGCCAATTATTGCTCGGCCAAGGCCGGCGTCGTCGGCTTCACCCGGGCGCTGGCGCTTGAAAGCGCGCGCAAGGGCATCACCGTAAACGCGATCGCGCCGGGCTACGTGAAGACAGACCTGCTCGCCGGCGTGTCCGACGAGGTGATGAAGTCGATCGTGGCGCAGATTCCCGTGGGACGTCTCGGCGAGGCCGACGAAGTCGCCCGCTGCGTTCTGTTCCTCGCCGCCGACGAGGCGGGCTGGATCACCGGCTCGACGATCACCATCAACGGCGGCGCATTCATGGATTGAGCGGGCTAGGCCTGTCCAACCTGAGACAATACCCCCACCCGGCGCGCCGCGCGCGCCGACCTCCCCACCAGGGGGAGGTTTTGTTGGCTTCAGCCTCAGCGAAACGACAACATCTACGCCGCGATAGGGGAGATATTACGCCATGCTCATCGTAAATGGCGCCAATTCATGGATTGAGCCGCGAACCGCTGGTCTTTCCATATCAGGGTCGATAAGACACCCCCATGCGTCTTGAAGCGATAGCCATCGGCGTAAGTCCTCCTGATGACCTCAACGTCATCATCGAGGTGCCGATCGGCGGCGAGCCGATCAAGTACGAGATGGACAAGGCCGCCGGCACGCTCGTGGTGGACCGCTTCCTCCACACGCCGATGCGGTATCCGGGCAATTATGGATTCGTGCCTCACACGCTGGCACGCGATGGCGATCCGCTCGACGTTCTTGTCGCCAACACGCGGCCGATCGTCCCCGGCGCCATTATCAATGTGCGTCCGATCGGCGTCCTGAAAATGGAAGATGACAGCGGCGTCGACGAAAAAATCATCGCCGTGCCGACCACGAAGCTGACAAAGCATTACGAGCATGTCAGGACCTATGCCGATCTGCCGCGGATCGCGCAGGAGCAGATCCAGCACTTCTTCGAACATTACAAGGATCTGGAATCCGGCAAGTGGGTCAAGATGATCGGCTGGGGCGGCGTCGACGAGGCCAAGCAGCTCATCATCGAGGCCATCCAGCGCGAGCGGCACTCCCCACGCTGATCCGCCGCTCCACAATTGTCATCGCCCGGCTTGACCGGGCGATCCAATAGCCACCACCAGAGGCCATCCAAGCCACAGCGGTTACTGGATGCCCGCCTCCGCGGGTATGACAAGACGGCCATCATGGCGCGAAGTCGTCGGGCGCGAGCTCGAACCCGGCAAAGTCGAAGCCCGGCGCGACGGTGCAGCCGAGCAGCGTCCAGGCGCCGAGACTTCGCGCGCTCTGCCAAGCATGCGCCGGGACCGCCGCATGCGGATGCTCGCCTTTATGCCAGTCGGGGCCGAGCCGGTATTCGTGTCGGATCGCGCCATCCTTGACTTCGAGCAGGAGCGGCGCCCCGCCATACCAGTGCCACAGCTCCGCCGCGTCGACCTTGTGCCAGCGCGACACCTCACCCGCCGCGAGCAGGAACAGGACAGCGGTTGAATGCGCCCTGCCGTGCGGGCCCGTCTCATCGCGGAACGTCTCGCGGAACCAACCGCCTTCGGGATGCGGCTTGAGCGCGTGATGTTCGATCACCTCCTCGGCGGTCAGGGCGTTGCCGGTCATGCTCAAAGGTGACGCGCGTTAGAACCGGTCCTTGCGGCGCCTGATCTCGCCGAAGATCTCCCACGGCTCGCCGCCCTTCCATGCCGAGCCGCTTCTGGATGTCGGGGTTCGAGGGTCTCAGGAACGGATTGGTGGCAAGCTCCTGCGCGATGGTGGTCGGAAGCGCGGGCTTGCCCTCCTCGGCAAGGGCGGCGGCTTGCGCCGCGCGCGCGCGCAGCGCGTCATTCTCCGGCTCGACGGTCAGCGCGAAGCGGCAATTGTTGTTGGTGTATTCGTGGCCGCAATAGAGGCTGGTCTCAGGTGGCAGGCCCGCGAGCTTCTTCAGCGAAGCCCACATGGTCTTGGCGTCGCCTTCGAGCAGCTTGCCGCACCCGACCGAGAACAGCGTATCGCCGACGAAGACGAGATCGTCGTCGGGAAAATGGTAGCTGACATGACCCTTGGTGTGCCCCGGCGTCTCGATCACCCGCGCCCGCGCGTTGCCGATTTCGACCGTGTCGCCCTCCTTGACGGTGACGTCGATGCCGGGGATGGACCCCGCCTCTTTTGCCGGGCCGACGATGGTGCAGCCTGTCATGCGCTTGACGATGGTGTTGCCGGCGGTGTGGTCGTGATGGTGATGGGTGGTCAGGATGTGGCTCAGAGACCAGCCCTGCTCGTGCAGCGCGGCAAGCAGCTCTTCTGCGTCGGGCGCATCGATGGCGGCGGTCGCCCCGGTCGAGGGGTCGTGGACGAGCACGCCGTAATTGTCGCTGCGGGTGGGAAATTGGTGGACTTGCAAGCGAGACATCGCTTCCTCCGCCGCTCTCTTTCGTTACCGGAGTGACACTAGCACCACCGCCTGTTGCGTTGAACGGCAGCTTGCACAGGGCAATTATTAACCTCGCCCTGGTGGGGAGGTCCGGCGTCGCGCTTGCGACGCCGGGGTGGGGGGAGGTTTGCATATCCACTCGGGCAGGAGTTTGTCGATATCGCCGGCGGGGCGCTCACCATCAATGGCGGCCGGTCACGAAAACCAATACTGAAACCCCCCACCCGGCACGCCGCGCGCTCAAACAGCGGAGCTGTAACGTAAAAGAGAGCGGCGCGCCGACCTCCCGACCAGGGGGAGGTTTGCTGGCCCGAGAGTTGGGTGCGGTGCTTAACCTTCAGGCGTTATGATGGCGCATGCATCTCGACGCCGTCGACCTCAAGGAGTTCTACGCCTGCCCCCTCGGGCTTGTCGTACGCCGGCTTCTCGGCGCACGACTGCGCGCGAGGTGGGACGACCTCAAATCCTGCCGCACCTTCGGTCTTGGCTTTGCCGCGCCTTTTCTTGCCTCCTTCAAGGACGAGGCCGAGCCGCTGGGAGCACTGATGCCGGCGCATCTCGGCGCCATCCTGTGGCCCGAGAAGGGCCTGTCCCTCGCGGTCCTGGTCGAGGACACGGAGCTTCCGCTCATCGACGAGGGCGCCGACCGCATCGTCCTCGTCCATATGCTCGAATGGTCCGAGAAGCCGCTCGAGCTCTTGCACGAGGTCTGGCGGGTGCTGGCGCCGAACGGGCGCCTCATCCTCGTCGTCCCCAATCGCCGGGGCCTGTGGGCTCGGCTCGATACCACGCCCTTCGGCTATGGCAGCCCGTTCAGCCGCAGCCAGCTGAACCGGCTGCTGAAAGAGGCCATGTTCTCACCGGAGGACTGGGAATACGCGCTGCATATGCCGCCCTTCAACTGGCGCATCCTGCTCAAATGGCCGCTGTTCTGGGAACGACTCGGGTTTTTGCTGTGGCCGACCTTCTCGGGCGTGATCGTGGTCGAAGCGACCAAGCAGGTCTATGCCGCGATACCCGCGCGCGAGACGCGCAAGCTGCGCCGCCGGCTCGTCCCGGTCCCCGCCGGCGTCACGCCAGCCGCCTTACCGCGACAGTAGGAACACCGCCTGCTCGCCGAACAGGTTCTGCGCGAAGAGCGGCATGGAGACGCCGAGCTTCCCGCCATAGGCGTTGAGCGCCACGGCGCGCTCGACCTTCGCGCCCATGTCTCTGCACAGGCCGAGAAAGTCCTTGATGGTGCAGAGATGGATATTGGGCGTGTCGTACCAGCGGTCGGGGAGATTGTCGGTTTGCGGCATCTGGCCACCGAACAGAAGCTGGGCCCGCACGCGCCAATGACCGAAATTCGGAAACGACACCACGGCGCGCTTGCCGATGCGCAACAGCTGCTCGAGCACATGGCGCGGCGAATAGGTTGCCTGGATCGTCTGTGACAGGATGGCGAAGTCGAAGGCGAGGTCGGGGTAGTAGACGAGGTCGGCGTCCGCGTCCCCCTGGATGACCGACAGCCCTTGCGCCACGCAGGAATTCACGCCCGCCTGGCTCAGCTCGATGCCGCGACCGTCGACGCCCCGCTTTTCCGCCAAGAGGCGCAATAGCGTGCCGTCCCCGCAGCCGATATCGAGAACGCGCGCGCCGGGCGTCACCATCTCGGCGATGAGCAGAAGGTCGACGCGGCTCGTGTCGGTGGCGCGGATCGCATGCGGCGGCATGTTGAGGTTCATGGCAGCCATCCTTCCGCCCCCGCAATCCCGCGCTTGGCCGCCGCCGCGCTCAGGAAGCC
Organism: uncultured Alphaproteobacteria bacterium; assembly: GCA_963776655.1. Classification (GTDB taxonomy): domain Bacteria; phylum Pseudomonadota; class Alphaproteobacteria; order Rhizobiales; family Methyloligellaceae; genus Methyloceanibacter. The sequence continues at coordinate 172,949 of CAVZNL010000001.1, forward strand.
GCGGATGGTGTCGAACAGCTCGGGCTCGTGCAGCAGGAACGAGTCATGGCCGGTATCGGTCTTGAGCTCGACGAAACTGACATTGGCGGCAACCGCATTCAGCGCGTGCACGATCTCGCGGCTCTTTTCCGTCGGAAACAGCCAATCGCTGGTGAATGATATGAGGCAGAAGCGCGTCTTGGTGCCGGCGAAGGCATTGGCGAGCACGCCGCCATGGTCGAGCGCGAGATCGAAATAATCCATGGCGCGGGTGATGTAGAGATAGGAGTTGGCGTCGAAGCGGTCGACGAAGCTCAAGCCCTGATGGCGCAGATAGCTCTCCACCTGAAAGTCGGCGTCGAAACCGAAGGTGATCTTCTCCCGGTCCTGGAGATTGCGCCCGAACTTCGTGTGCAGCGCATCGTCGGACATGTAAGTGATGTGCGCGGCCATGCGCGCCACGGCGAGGCCCTTGCGCGGGCTCCTGCCCTCTTCGAGGTAGCGGCCCTGGCACCAGTCGGGATCTGCCATTACCGCCTGGCGGCCGACCTCGTGAAAGGCGATGTTCTGCGAGGAATGGCGCGCGGAGCAGGCGATCGGCACCGCCGAGAACACGCGGTCCTTGTAGGTCGCGGCCCATTCCAGCACCTGCATGCCGCCCATCGAACCGCCGAGCACCGAGAGCACGTCGGGGATGCCGAGATGATCGAGCAGGCGCGCCTGCGCCCGCACCATGTCGGCGACGGTGATGACGGGAAAGTCGAGGCCAAACGCGCACCCGGTGGCGGGATTGATCGAGCTCGGCCCGGTCGAGCCCATGCACCCGCCGATAACGTTGGGACACAGCACGAAATAGCGGTTGGTATCGATCGGCTTGCCGGGGCCGACCATGGTGTCCCACCAGCCGGGCTTGCCGGTGACGGGATGGATGTTGGCGACGTGCTGATCGCCGGTCAGGGCATGGCAGACCAGGATGAGGTTCGATTTGGCGGCGTTGAGCTCGCCATAGGTCTGATAGGCGATGGAGAAGGGCGCAAGTTCGGCGCCGCAATCGAGCGGCAGAGGCTCGTGTGCCGGGAAGTGCACGATCTCGCTTTGCGGGTTGGCGATTTGCGCCAGCCGCAAGGAATGATCGCTAAAGGCCTGCGCCGCCGAAGTCTCGCTCATCGTCGTTCGCCTAACTCACGCCGCAACGCTCGGCCCGATGACACATCCCGTATCCTCTCGCTCCGTCATTCCGGCGCAAGCCGGAATCCAGGAGATGTGGCTCTGTGCCTCTTGCCTGGATACCGGCTTCCGCCGGTATGACGCCGAAAGATAACGAAGATTCCACAATTCGGCGTTAGCTAGGAGCTTGACGGTGAAAGTCAATCTTTTCTTTGCCTTGCCGCAGGGAATGGGCCTATGAGAGGCCCTCCGCCAGACCCTCCGAGGAGCAAGTCCAGATGGCCGCCACCCGTGGCCCGCGCCCCCGTCCAGGCGTTCTCGACATCGCGCCCTACGTGCCCGGCACGAGCGCGCTCCCGGGCGCGCGCCGGGTGATCAAGCTCTCCTCTAACGAGACCCCGTTCGGGCCCTCGCCGCGCGCGGCCGAAGCTTATCACGACGCCGCCGCCTCGCTGTCGCGCTACCCTGACGGCTCGTCCCGGCCTTTGCGAGAGGCGATCGCCGCCCTTTATGGCCTCGATCCGGCGCGCATCGTCTGCGGCGCAGGCTCAGATGAGCTGCTCAACCTGCTCGCTTCCGCCTATCTCGGCCCCGGTGACGAGGCGATCTACAGCGCACACGGCTTCCTTGTGTACAAGATCGCGATCATGGCGCGCGGCGCGACGCCGGTCGCGGCACCCGAGACCGATCTCACCGCAGATGTCGACGCGATCCTCGCTTGCGTCAGCCTGCGCACGCGTCTCGTCTTCATCGCCAATCCCAACAACCCGACCGGCACGTATCTGCCCTTCGACGAGGTGAAGCGCCTGCGCGAAGCGTTGCCCGACGACGTGCTGCTCGTCCTCGATGCGGCCTATGCCGAATATGTGCGGAAGAACGACTACGAGTCGGGCATCGAGCTTGTCGCCACCTCGCCGAACACGGTGATGACGCGGACCTTCTCCAAGCTTTACGGGCTCGCCTCGCTCCGCATCGGCTGGGCCTATTGCCCTCCTTCCGTCGCCGATGCGCTGAATCGGATCAGGGGGCCGTTCAATGTCTCGGGCCCGGCGATTGCGGCGGGGGTCGCATCGCTCGGAGATCAACCCTGGGCGCAGCGTGCCGTCGAGCACAATGAATTGTGGCGCGGACGCCTGACCGAGGCCTTTGCCGGCATCGGTCTTGGCGTGACGCCGAGCGCGGCCAATTTTCTCCTCCTGCATTTCCGCAAAGGCAACGGCAGATCGGCGCCGGAGGCCGACAAGTTCCTGCATGACCGCCGCATCATCTTGCGGCGGGTCGAGGAATATGGCCTGCCGCACGCTTTGCGCATGACCGTCGGCACCGAAGAGGAGAACCGCGCCGTGCTCGACGCGCTTACCTCCTTCATGGGCGGAAACGGCGCGCCCCGCCGATGACGAAGCCCCTATTCGACAAGATCGCCATCGTCGGCATGGGGCTGATCGGCTCCTCGATCGCGAGGGCCGCGCGCGCGCAAAGAGCGGTGCGCGAGATCGTAGCGACCGCGCGTTCGCCCAGGACGCGCAAACGCGTCATCGAGCTCGGCCTTGCCGACAAGGTCGTTGAGACCAACGCCGAGGCGGTTGCAGGCGCCGATCTCGTCATGGTCTGCGTTCCGGTCGGCGTCTGCGGCGCGGTCGCCGGGGAGATTGGCCCGCATCTCGCGCCGGGCGCGACCGTTTCCGACGTAGGATCGGTCAAGCGCTCGGTCGTTCGCGACATGGGTCCGCATCTGCCGAAGACCGTCCATTTCGTTCCGGCGCATCCGGTCGCGGGCACCGAGCATTCGGGTCCCGATGCCGGGTTCGCCGAACTGTTCATGAACCGCTGGTGCATCCTGACGCCGCCCGAAGGCACAGACGCCGAGGCCGTGGACAGGCTCGCCGCGTTCTGGCGCCTGCTCGGCGCCAAGGTCGAGATCATGACGCCAGAGCATCATGACATCGTGCTCGCCATCACCAGCCATGTGCCGCATTTGATCGCCTACAACATCGTCGGCACCGCCGCGGACATGGAGGAGGTCACCCAGTCCGAGGTCGTGAAATTCTCGGCCGGCGGGTTCCGCGACTTTACCCGCATCGCCGCCTCCGACCCTGTGATGTGGCGCGACGTGTTCCTCAACAACAAGGAGGCGGTCCTGGAGATGCTCGGCCGTTTCTCCGAGGACCTCGCCGCGCTTCAGCGCATGATCCGATGGGACGATGGGCCAGCGCTCGAAGCCTTGTTCACCCGCACGCGTACCATTCGCCGCGGGATCATCGAGGCCGGCCAAGATACGGAAGCCGCCGATTTCGGCCGCCCTCACGGCCACGACGATTAGGGCTCATGGCTGAGCTTTGGGTGTTCGGCTACGGCTCGCTGATGTGGCAGCCGGGCTTTGCCTTCAGCGAGCGGGCGCCGGCGGCGCTGATCGGCGCGCACCGGTCGCTCTGCATCTATTCCTTCCATCATCGCGGCACGCTTGAGCATCCCGGTCTCGTGCTCGGGCTCGACGAGGGCGGCGCGTGCCGCGGCATCGCATTCCGTGTGGCCGCCGAGAAGAGCGATGAGACCCTTGCCTATCTCCGTGCGCGCGAGCAGGTCACGGATGTCTATGTTGAAGCCACGAAGCAGGTTAGCCTGCTCGACGGCTCTGGCCGCGAGCGGGAAGCGGTGTGCTTCATGGCCGACCGCGGGCATCCGCAATATGCCGGCCGGCTTTCCCTGGAGCGGCAGGCGGACCTTGTGCGATCGGCGACGGGGCTTTCAGGCAGCAACATCGACTATGTGCTGAACACGGTGCGCCATCTCGAGGAGGTGGGCATTCACGACGTCGAGCTTGCGGCATTGGCGAAGCGGCTCGCCGGCCTTTCCGGCGCGCCGGAGAACTGACCCGGCGCGCAGGCGCGCTTCTACGTCTTTTCCTTGACCTCGATCACCTTGCGGCCGCCATAGCGGCCCGATTTCAGGTCGATGTGATGCGGCCGGCGGAGCTCGCCGGACTCCTTGTCCTCGACATAGGTGGGTGCCTGAAGCTTGTCGTGGCTCCGCCGGTTGCCGCGCTTCATGCGCGAGACTTTTCTTTTGGGAACAGCCATGTGCAAGACCCTAATGAACGGATGTAATGGGGCGTCTTCGAAGCCCGCCCTTATAGTGGCAATCGCCCGGGCTGGCCAGGGGCCGAAGGGAAAAGGCGCCGATCAATACCGCGGCAGGACGCAACCGGAGCGCGGGGCCATGATCGGTAAGCGGCGCTCGACGGCCCTTGCCACCAAGAGCATGCGCCGGCTCGGTTTTGACGGGTTCCTGAAGCGCGGATTTGGCAGCGCGGCCACGAGAAGGATCGCCTCGTGGCGGGTGAGCTCTGCCGCGCTCTTGCGAAAATAGTGGCGGCTCGCGGCTTCGGCCCCGAACACGCCCGGGCCGAATTGGGCGACGTTGAGATAAACCTCCATCATCCGCGCCTTCGACCACAGCGCCGACATCAGATAGGCGAGCGGCACTTCGAGCGCCTTGCGCACGTAGCTTCGTCCGCTCCACAGATAGAGATTCTTGGCGGTTTGCATCGGAATCGTGCTCGCGCCGCGAAAGGCCCCAACACCGCCGCCTTCGTCGATCGCTTCCTTCACCGCACTCCAATCGACGCCCCAATGGGCGCAAAAGCGGCCGTCCTCGCTCGAAATCGCCGCCAAGGGGAGCTGCCACGACATGACTTCGAGCGGCACCCAATCGTGGCGGAGCGTGGACCCCCTCAGCTTTTCCGCCAGCATCACCGGCGTGATCGGTGGATTGATGAAGCGAAAGACGACGATGGAAAGGAGGACGAGGGCGGCAAGAACCACGAAAACGCGCGCGATGCGCCGGAGCCAGGGATGCTTCATTCGTCTCCTGCTGCGCTTTCGCCTGCGCTCGCCTGAGACCGCTTGGATCGCCATGAGTCGGCCTTGTACCTCCGGGTTGCCGCCTCAAGCAACGTCGTATTAGGGTAACGATTACCGACCCTTTTGCGGCAAAGCGCCGCTGCTGTTTCGCCCTCCCCATGGCCTTCGTCGCAGAGCTTCAACGCGTGGCCGGCGCCGTCGAGAAACGCCTCGACCGGCTCCTCGCAAAGCCGGGCGTCTCCTCGGAAAACGCCAGACTCGGGGAGGCCATGCGCTATGCCACCCTTGGCGGCGGCAAGCGCTTAAGGCCGTTTCTGCTCATCGAATTGGCGCGACTGTTTGACGTCGGCGAGGAGCAGGCCCTGCCCGCCGCGACCGCGCTCGAATGCGTCCACTGCTACTCTCTGGTGCATGACGACTTGCCGTCCATGGACGATGACGCGGTCCGCCGCGGCCGCCCGACGCTTCACATCGCCTTCGACGAGGCGACAGCCATCCTCGTCGGCGATGCGCTTCTGACGCTCGCTTTCGAGGTCTTGGGCGATCCGAGCGCGCATCCCGATCCCGCCATTCGCGCCGAGCTTGTCTTCCTCCTTGCCAAGGCCGCCGGGTGGCAGGGCATGGCGCAGGGCCAGGCGCTCGATCTCAGCGCCGGGCGGCAAGGCTTCGGGCCGGCCGAGATTGCCGCCATGCAGGCGCTCAAGACCGGCGCTCTCTTCCGCTTTGCCTGCGAAGGCGGGAGCGGTGCTTGGCCGGGCCTCTCCTCCGGAACGCCAGGCGCTCGTCGCCTATGCCTCAGCCTTCGGCCAAGCCTTCCAGCTCGCCGACGACCTGCTCGACGCCGAAGGCGATGCGGCGTCTCTCGGCAAGGCGGTGGCCAAGGACGCCCGCCGCGGCAAAGCCACGCTAGTCGCCCGCCTCGGACCCGATGCCGCCCGCAAGCGGCTCGGGGCCTTGCTGCATGAAGCCGAGGTCGCCCTTGCGCCCTTCGGCGATCGGGCTATCACCTTGCTTGAGACCGCGCGATTCGCGTCAAATCGCAAACGTTGACGGGATGAGGCAATGGCACCGCGGACAAAGGCGACGACGACGCGAAAGAGGAGCCGGTCGCGATGGGAAGCGCTGGCAACGCAAGGCCAGGCGCAGATTCGCTTTCTGATCGCGCTCGCTGTTGGTGTCGCGGTTTACCTGCTCGCGCCGATCGAGAATGGGGTCACGCGCGCGCTGGCCGGCTGGAATGCCGGTGGATGGCTCTATCTCGCGCTGGTCGCACGCAAGATGTGGCATGCAGAGATCGAGGGCATCAAGCGCGAGGCGGGCATCGAGCGCGAGAGCCGCATCGCCGTTCTCGTCATCGTCGTCCTCGGCGCGGCCTTCGCCCTGTTGGCGTTGTTCACGCAATTGGCCGCCATGAAGACGGAGCACGGCTTTGACCGCTCGCTCAGCCTCGCTTTGTCCGTGTCGACGATCATCCTCTCGTGGCTCCTGATCCACACGGTCTTCGCCGTTTTCTACGCCCATGAGTTTCACAGCGAGCGAGGCGGAGCCGACGCATCGGGCGGCGGCCTGAAGTTTCCCAATGACCGCACGCCGGATTATCTCGATTTTGTCTACTTTTCCTTCGTGGTTGGAACCACGGCGCAGACCTCGGATGTGTCCGTGACCTCGCGCGCCATGCGCGCGGTGGTGGTGCTGCATGGCATCTTCTCGTTCTTCTTCAACACGGCGGTGATCGCGCTTGCCGTCAATCTCGCCGCGCAGCTCGTGCAAGAGTGAAGCGTTATCGCCCGCAGGATTTTGCCGGAGCCGGTTGAAGCAAGACTCCGGTGTTACTCCGCCGCGTCCCGGCCGGCGCCCTGGCCGAAGCGCCGCTCGATATAATCGAGCACCATCTGCTTGAACTCGCCCGCCGCGCCAGGTCCGCGCAAGGTCGCGGCCTTCTTGCCGTCGATGAAGACCGGCGCCGCCGGCGCCTCTCCCGTACCGGGGAGCGAGATGCCGATATCGGCATGCTTCGATTCGCCGGGCCCGTTGACGATGCAGCCCATCACCGCGACGGAAAGCGTCTCCACTCCGGGATAGCGGCGTTTCCACGCCGGCATCTCGTTGCGAATAAAGTCCTGAATGTCGCGGGCGAGCTCCTGGAAGGTGGTCGAGGTGGTGCGCCCGCAGCCGGGGCAGGCGGCGACCACCGGCACGAAGCTCCTAAGGCCCATGCTCTGGAGCAGTTCCTGCGCGACCTTCACTTCGAGGGTCCGGTCGCCGCCGGGCTCGGGCGTGAGCGAGATGCGGATCGTGTCGCCGATCCCCTGTTGCAGCAGAACGCCGAGCGCCGCCGACGAGGCGACGATGCCCTTCGACCCCATGCCCGCCTCGGTCAGCCCGAGATGGAGCGCAAGCTCGGACCGCGCCGCCAGCATGGAATAGACCGCGATCAGATCCTGCACCGCGCTCACCTTTGCCGAGAGCACGATGCGGTCGGCCCCGAGCCCGAGCTCCATGGCACGGTCTGCGCTCAGCAACGCCGATTGTACGATCGCCTCGTGCATCACCGCGCGCGCGTCGCTAGGCTCCGCGAGCGTCGCGTTCTCGTCCATCAGCCGCGTGAGCAGGTCCTGATCGAGGCTTCCCCAATTCACGCCGATCCGCACCGCCTTGCCGTGACGGAGCGCGATCTCGATGATCTCGGCGAATTGCTTGTCGCGCTTGTCCTTGAAACCGACATTGCCGGGATTGATGCGATATTTGTCGAGTGCCTCAGCGCACGCCGGATGCTCGCGCAGGAGCGTATGGCCGTTGTAATGAAAATCGCCGATGAGCGGCGCCTCGACACCGAGCCGGTCGAGCCGCTCCTTGATATGAGGCACGGCTGACGCCGCCTCGGCGCGGTCGACGGTGACGCGCACGAGCTCTGAGCCCGCGCGCGCGAGGGCTGCGACCTGCGCGGCCGTTGATTCGACATCGGCCGTGTCGGTATTGGTCATCGACTGCACGACGATGGGTGCCGCGCCGCCGACCGTGACATTGCCGATCCTGACCGGAATTGTGCGCCGTCGCGCTTTCGTCTGCATGGGGCGAGGATACATCACTTTTACGAAAGCCGCGCCAGCCCCGCGGCTTCAAGCTTTTGGCCCGTTGGCGGGGTCGATCCGGGCCCTCCGCCGCAGCGAAATGGCGAGGTCGGCGAGGAGCGCCGCAGACGCCACGCCTGCGGCGGCGAACAGCCCAGTTACGGCATCGGCCACGCGGTCTGCCGTCAGCGCTTGCAGGGCTTCCAGGACAAGGGCGAGGGGGATGAGCGCGGCCGCAACCGCCATCGGCCGGCGCGAGGCGACGCAGAACAGGGTGGTAAGGGCAAAATAGGCGAGGAAATGCTCGGCGAGCCAATGCAGCCCGAGTCTCACCTGCCAGGAGGCCGGGACGAACGTCGCGGCGGCGATCGCCGCCAGAAGCAATGCGCCCGCCAAGCCAACCAGCCGTGAAGTCGAGGCCGAGACCATGGTCAAGGATAGTCCTCTCCCCCGTTTGGGGGAGCAAGCATGTGCCGCCCTAGGACGACAGCGCCGCGGCGAGCACACCGACATTGTGGCGGAACATGTCGAGATAGGTCGGCGCCGGACCATCGGGCCCGGACAGCGCGTCGGAATAGAGCGCACCGCCGATCTTTGCGCCGGTCTCGCGCGCGATCTGATCGAGCAGGCGATGGTCGGTGATGTTCTCGATGAAAACCGCCGGAATGTTCTCGTCTCTGATCTGGCGGATGATCTTGGCCACGTCCTGCGCCGAGGCCTCGCTCTCGGTGCTGACGCCCTGGGGCGCGATAATTTCAAGCCCGTACGCCCTGCCGAAATAGCCGAAGGCGTCATGCGAGGTGATGATCTTGCGGCGGGCTTCCGGCAACGCGCCAACCGCCGCTTTCACCGCCGCCTCCTCCTTGGCGATGGCGTCGAGATATTTGGCCGCGTTCGCCTCATAGACAGGCTTTCCCTCCGGGTCGGCGGCGATCAGCCCGTCGCGGATATTGGCGACATAGATCTTGCCGTTGGCGAGGTCCTGCCAGGCATGGGGGTCGGTGATCTGCTCGTCCTCGCCGGCGTGGTCCTCGTGTTCGTCGCCGTCATCTTCATGGTCGCCGTGGTGAAGCCGTCCTCCTCATGCATGGTGAGCGGCTTCACCCCCTTGCTCGCGACCACCACCGCGCCCTTGAAGCCCGATGATTTCTCGAGCCGCTCGATCCAGCCCTCAAAGCCGAGGCCGTTGACGAAGAAGATGTCGGCAGAGGCGAGTGCCTTGGCGTCGGCGGGAGTCGGGCTGAAGACATGGGCGTCGCCGTCCGGTCCGACCAGCGTGACCACCTCGACGCGGTCGCCGCCGACTTGTTTGACCATGTCGCCGAGAATGCTGAACGAGACGACGGCCTTGACCTTGCCGGCGGCGTCCGCCGACGCTTGAAAGTGCGAGCAGAATGATGGCGGCCAATCCGAACCGCAAACCGAGATGAGCTTTCATGTCGGTGGCTCCCGCGGTCGAAGGATCAGGCCTCCAGATGCCGGCGCGGCACGAAACTCCAGATGAAACCGCCCCGCACGCCGAGCAGCATGGAAAGAAGGTAGAAGACGCCGCAGAGCAAAATGATCGCCGGCCCGGTCGGCAGATTGGCGTAATAAGAGAGGAGCAGGCCGGAGAGGCTCGCCACAGCGGCGCAGCCAATCGCCACCAGCATCAACCCCGACACATCCTCGGCCCAGAAGCGCGCGGTCACGGCGGGAAGCAGCATGATGCCGACCGCCATCAGCGTGCCGAGCGCCTGGAACCCGGCCACCAGGTTGAGCACGACCAGCATCAGGAAAATCAGATGGGTCGGCGCGCTCCAGCGGCTCGCCGAGCGCAGGAATTGCGGATCGAAGCATTCGAGCACGAGCGGGCGGTAGATGACGGCAAGCACGATAAGCGACACCGTGGCGATCGCCGCGACGAGGACGAGCGCGGCGTCGTCGAGCGCGAGCACCGTCCCAAACAGCACATGCAGCAGGTCGATATTGCTGCCCTTGACCGAGACGATCAGCACGCCGAGCGCAAGCGACACGAGATAGAAGCCGGCAAGACTGGCGTCTTCGCGCAACATCGTCGAGCGCGCGACAAGGCCGGCGGCGAGCGCCACGGCGAGCCCGGCGGCGAAGCCCCCCATCGACATGGCCGGAAGCGACAATCCGAACAGAAGGTAGCCGACGGCAGCACCGGGCAGCACGGCATGGCTCATGGCGTCGCCCATCAGGCTCATGCGCCTCAGCATGAGGAACACGCCGATCGGCGGCGCGCCGAGCGAGAGCGCGAGGCACCCGACGAGCGCCCGGCGCATGAAGGAAAATTCGACGAAGGGATTGACAATCGCGTCGATCATGCCGGCAGCCGCTCGCGCGCACTTTCGTCCCGCGCGCAAATTCCGGCCTGCTCGTCGAAGGCTTCGACCAGTTGCCGCGACTTGGCGAGATTGGCCGGGGTCAACACTTTGCGCGTCTCGCCCCAGGCCACTACTTCGCGAGCAAGAAGGAGCGTATCCGGGAAATGCGCGCGTACCTGCGCGAGATCGTGCAGCGCGGCGAGCACGGTGCGCCCCTCGCCGTGCCAACGCTCGATCAGCGCGATGAGATCGGCGATGGTCTTGCTATCGACGGCGCGGAACGGCTCGTCGAGCAGGATGATGGCGGCGTCTTGCAGGAGCAGGCGCGCGAACAGCACGCGCTGGAACTGGCCGCCCGAGAGCGCGCCGACGAGACGGTCGGACAGGTCTTGCAGTCCGACCGTGGCGAGAGCGTGCGCGACCTCATCGCTATAGTGGCGGTCGACACCGTGCCAAGCGCCGATCTTCCGCCACAGCCCCATGGCCGCGCAGTCGAACACCGAGATGGGAAACTGCTGGTCGATCGCGATCTGCTGCGGGAGGTAGGCGATTCCCGAGTACCTCAGACCGCCGAGCTTGATGCTTCCGCTCAGCGGCCGAAGCTCGCCGGCGACGCCCTTGAGCAGGGTCGACTTGCCGGCGCCGTTGGGGCCGATGACGGCGAGCAGCGCCCCGGCCTCGATGTCGCCGGTCATGTGATGAACGGCCGGATGCCGGTCGTAGCCGAGCGTCGCGTCGTGGAAGGAAATCGCCGGCACGCTTCTCGCCATGCTACCTCAAGGCCCACAACACGGCGCCCCAGAGGAGCGCCGAGACGACGGCGACGAGGAGGAGCCGCCCCATGAGCGACAGCCGCAGCAGCGAGAAGCGGCTTGCCGCTAAGCGGCTTGCCTCAGCGCGGCTTGCCTCAGCGCGCGCCCCAACCCCCACCGCCTCGGCCGGCACGGCGCCGCGATCCGTTTCCGCAAGCGCCACATGAAGCTGGGGCTCACTCCCCCGCTCCGATCGCATCGCCGATCCTCTCACCGTGACGCGCGGCTTAGGCACGGCAGTCCTCGCAGAGACCCGCGATCTCGACCGTCACGTGTTCGGGAACGATTTGATCCGGCGCGAGTGCGAGCAAGCCCGCCTGGTCCGCGTCAGAGAGCGGGATCTCGAATACCCTTCCGCACGCGCGGCAAAGGGCGAAAGCGAACTTGCCGTCGCAGGCGCCATGGCCGCAGGCGATGAAGGCCGCGCGCGACTGAAGGCGATGCACCATGCCCTTCTGCATCAGCTCGTTGAGCGCGCGGTAGACGGTGGGCGGATGGGAAATCCCTGCGGTCCTCACCCGGTCGAGGATGGCGTAGGCGCTCATCGGCTCCTTGGCCCTGCGCAGGCATGCGAGGATTTCGCTCTGATTGCGCGACAGTTTGGGTCGGTGCTGAAGGGGTGCGGCATGCATAGGTTATGATATAACATAACCTTCGTTCCAGTCAAGCAAGTCGGGAGCGATCGTGCGTAATTTGGCCGGAACCCGGGTCGCGGGGGGCCGTTTGACCTTAGGAGGTGCCCCGTCCCTCTCGGCCCGGAAAACGTGAGGATTTGGTCATGCTGAGAATCGCCGTCAGTCTTTTGCTTCTGGGATATGCGATGAGCTCCGCGCTCGCCGCAGAGGAAGCGCAACAGCCTGCGGCCGCGCCCGAAGGCGCGCCGGCCGCACAGGCGCCGGCGCCCGGAGCCCCTCCGGCAGCGCAGAAGCCCGCGCCGAGTGGCGGCACGGCCGCTGGCGGCACGCCGCTCGAGACCGCGCGCACGGCCGAGAAGGGAAGCCTCAAGAATCCGCATGGCGACTATGCGAGCGTAGCGGAGGAAGGCCATCAGAAATACATGGCCGCAGGTTGCAACGGATGCCACGGCGGGGGCGGTGGTGGCGGCATGGGTCCTCCACTGACCAACGAGGTGTGGATCTACGGCAAGGATGATGACACCCTGTTCCGAGTGATCGCGCTCGGCACCGATGCGCTGCAGAAGCAGGGCTATACGCGCAAGGGGTCGGAGAACGTCGTCGGCCCGATGCCGCCGTTCGGCACGATCGTCAAATCCGACGACGATCTGTGGAAGATCATCGCCTGGATGAGGTCGGTCAATCCGTCCTCGGCGGAGGGCTCGTCGGCATCAGCAGCCGACTGACGCGCAACCTCTTGCTCCGCGCATGAACGGGGCGTCCAATGCCGCCATGTCCGGCCGCATAGAGATCGTCGAGGGCGACATCACCAGGCTCGACGTCGACGCCATCGTCAACGCCGCCAACAAGACCCTGCTTGGCGGCGGCGGCGTCGACGGCGCCATCCACCGCGCCGCCGGCCCGGAACTGAAGGAGGCTTGCGCCGCGCTCGGCGGTTGCGAGACGGGAGAAGCGAAGATCACGCCCGGCTTCCGCCTCAAGGCCCGCCATGTGATCCACACCGTCGGACCCGTTTGGGGCGGCGGCGAGCGGGGTGAAGACCGGCTGCTCGCCAATTGTTATCGGAACAGCTTCAATCTTGCTTCAGAGCACGGCCTTGTCTCGATCGCCTACCCCGCCATCTCGACCGGCGCTTACGGCTTTCCGCCTGAGCGGGCCGCGATGAGCGCGCTTCGCACCGTGGCCGCAGCGCTCGAAGGCGACGCTCGCATCGAACGGGTGATTTTCTGCTGCTTCGGCGCCCCCTCGCGTCAATATCACGAAGCGGCGCTCGCCGCGTTGCGCGAACCTGACCGAGAGGACGATTAGGCGATTTCCAACACACCGATCATCGTCTGGTTCCGTCACGAGCTTCGACTCACCGACCATCAGGCCCTGACGGAAGCCGCCGAGGCCGGTGCGCCGGTCCTGCCGCTCTATATTCTCGACGACGAGACCGCCGGGTGTTGGCGCATGGGTGCCGCCGCGCGCTGGTGGCTGCACGGAAGCCTTGCCGCACTCGATAACGGCCTTTCGCAACGCGGCGGCAAGCTCGTGTTGCGGAAAGGGGCCGCGCCCAAGGTTCTCGCCGCATTGCTCGACGAGATGGGCGCCTCCGCCATCTACGCAACGACCGGTTATGAGCCTTGGGAGCGGAAGCTCGAACAGGACCTCGCCGCGATCTGTCAGGCGCGGAATGCCGGATTTCGTCTCTTCCCCGGCCGGCTTCTGTTCGCGCCTGACGCGATCGTGACCGGCACCGGCACGCCGTTTCGCGTGTTCACCCCGTTTTGGAAAGCGTGCCTCGCCGGGCCGCCGCCGCGCGCCCCCTTGCCGGCGCCGAAGATTGCGCGGTTCGCCGACGCCGGAAGCGAAAGGCTGGAAAACCTCGAGCTGCTGCCGGCCAAGCCCGATTGGGCGGGCGGTCTGCGTGCGACCTGGCAGCCGGGCGAAAGCGCGGCGCAGGCGCGCCTCGAACATTTCATCGCCCACGGTCTTGCACGTTACGCCGATGACCGCAGCAATCTCGACGGCGATCCATCCTCGCGCCTTTCGCCTTACCTTCATTTCGGCGAGATCAGCCCGAACCATGTCTGGCACGCGGTGACCCATGCCGCCGCAAGCGCGCGCGGCAAGGCTGATCGCGGCGCCGGTTCTTTCCTGCGCGAGATCGGCTGGCGCGAGTTCTCCTATCATCTGCTCCACCACTTCCCTACCATGACCCACGAGCCGCTCAGGCCCGAATTCGCCCGCTTCCCCTGGCGCGACGACCCGCACGCGCTCCGCGCCTGGCAGCGCGGCGAGACCGGCTACCCCGTCGTCGACGCCGCCATGCGTCAGCTCTGGCAGACCGGCTGGATGCCAAATCGCGCGCGCATGATCGTTGCCTCCTTCCTGGTGAAGCACCTGCTCTTGCCCTGGCAGACCGGCGCCGACTGGTTCCTCGACACGCTGGTGGATGCCGATCTCGCCAACAATTCCGCGAGTTGGCAGTGGGTCGCGGGGTCCGGCACCGACGCCGCGCCTTATTTCCGTATCTTCAATCCGGTGTTGCAGGGCCTGAAATTCGATTCCAGCGGAGACTATGTGCGGACATGGGTGCCGGAGATTGCGCGGCTTTCGGCCCCTGACATCCATGCGCCCTGGCAGGCGCCCCCGCTCGCGCTGGCCGAGGCCGGAATTACTCTTGGACGCAGTTACCCCGAGCCCATCGTCGAACATGACGCCGCCCGCGCGCGAGCGCTTGCTGCGTTCAAGCGCGTGCCGAAGCGTTAAGGCTCGCGCCGCAACCGCAAGCGGCTTTGACACAGGATCATGTCACCGCGAAGCGCTGTTTGCGTCACGGTTATGGGTTCCCGCGCCGGATCGGGAGCGTTAGTCTGGTGCGGAACGCGATTCGTGGCCGCCGGCGCCTGGCCGAAGCGGGCGGCCCCCGGAAGGCGACGCCCAGACATGACAGAGCTCGATCCGCTATTGCTGTCGCGCATCCAGTTCGCCTTCACCATCTCGTTCCACATTCTCTTTCCGTCCTTCACCATCGGTCTTGCCGCCTGGCTCGTGGTGCTCGAGGCGCTGTGGCTGAGGACGGGCAAGGCGATCTACCGGCAGATCGCACTCCACTGGACCAAGATATTCGCCGTCTCATTCGGGATGGGCGTGGTCTCGGGCGTCGTGCTCTCCTATGAGTTCGGCACCAATTGGAGCGAGCTGTCGCGCCGCGGCGGCAATGTCATCGGCCCGCTGATGTCCTACGAGGTGCTGACCGCTTTCTTCCTCGAAGCGGGCTTTCTGGGCATCATGCTGTTCGGCTGGGACCGCGTGCCGAAATGGGTGCACTTCTTCGCAAGCTGCATGGTGGCGATCGGTACCGTTGTCTCGGCCTTCTGGATCCTGGCGGCCAATAGCTGGATGCAGACCCCCGCCGGCTTCCGCGTTGCCGAGGATGGGGTGCTTCACGTCACCGACTGGTGGCAGGTGATCTTCAACCCGTCCTTCCCCTACCGCTTCGCCCATATGGTCGCCGCCGCTTATCTGACCACCGCCTTCATCGTTGCCGGCATTGGCGCCTGGTATATCTTGCGCGAGCGCAGCGTTCGGCATGGGCGCGTCATGCTCGGCATGGGATTGAGCATGCTCGTTTGGCTCGCGCCTCTCCAGCTCGTGATCGGCGACCTGCATGGACTGAACGCACGCGAGCATCAGCCGGCCAAGATCGCGGCGGTGGAGGGCCATTGGGAAACACAGCGCGGCGCCCCGCTCATCTTGTTCGCGCTTCCCGACCCCGCCGCCGAGAAGAACGATTTCGAAATTGCGATTCCCGCTCTCGGCAGTCTCATCCTGACTCATGAATGGGACGGCGAGATCAGAGGGTTGAAGTCCTTTCCGCCCGAGGAGCGCCCCAATCCGATCATTCCGTTTTTCGCCTTCCGTATCATGGTGGGCATCGGGCTCATCATGATCGCCGTGGGGCTGATCGGCTCGGTCCTGTGGCTCACGGGACGGCTCTATGCGAGCCGCTGGTTTCTCAACACCCTGGTGTGGGTTTCGCCGCTGGGCTTCCTTGCCGTGCTGGCCGGCTGGTTCGTGGCCGAGGTCGGACGCCAACCTTGGACGGTCTATGGCATTCTGCGCACGGCCGACGCCGTCTCGCCGGTTCCTGGCGCAAGTGTGCTCGCTTCGCTGATATTGTTCGTGCTCGTCTACGGCATCGTGTTTGGCGCCGGCGTTTATTACATCGCGAAGCTCGTCCGGCGCGGCCCCGACGAGACCCCGCCCGTGCCCCAACGCGACGAGGCCGACCTTTCCCATCGGCCTCTTGCCGCGGCAGGAAATCCATGACCGAGACAGCCAGCCAGATGACGCAGTTCTTGCCCGTGATCCTGCCGCTCGTCTGGGCGGCGATCCTGGCGCTTGCGGTCTTTCTCTATGTGCTGCTCGGCGGCTACGATCTTGGCCTCGGCGCGCTGTTCCCGCTCGCCCCCTCCGACAAGGATCGCGACGCCATGATGGCGTCGGTCGCGCCGTTCTGGGACGGCAACGAGACCTGGCTGGTCTTGGGCGGTGGGGGATTGCTGGCGGCCTTTCCGCTCGCCTATTCGATCATGCTGCCGGCCCTCTACATCCCCATCATCCTGATGCTGATCGGGCTCATTCTGCGCGGCGTCGCCTTCGAGTTCCGCTTCAAGTCCGAGCGCTACCGCTTTCTGTGGGACTTGGCCTTCAGTTTGGGATCGGTGCTCGCCGCCTTGATGCAGGGCGTCATCATGGGGGCTTTCATCGAGGGCTTCACCGTCACCGACAACAAATTTTCCGGCGGTTCCTTCGACTGGCTGACGCCGTTTTCGGTGGTGACGGCCGCGGCGCTCCTTTCGGGTTATGTGCTGTTGTCGACGGGATGGCTGATCATGAAGGCCGACGAAGCCTTGCGCGAATGGGCCTACGGCATCGCCTATACCGCGCTTATCGTCGTCGCCGCGTTCATCGCCATCTTCAGCCTATGGACACCGTTCCTCCATCCGGAGATCGCGGCGCGCTGGTTCAAGCCGGCCAATATGGTGATGCTGAGCCCGGTGCCGCTCGCCACCGCGGCGGCCGTTGGCGCGCTGTGGATGGCGCTCAACAGGCGTCAGCGCTACACGCCCTTCCTGCTCGGGGTGGCACTCTTTATCCTGTGCTACACCGGCCTCGCGGTGAGCCTCTTTCCCTATATCGTTCCCCCTGACATCACCATCTGGCAGGCGGCGGCGGCACCCAACAGCCAGCTCTTTATGCTTTACGGCGCGATTCCGTTGCTCCCCATCATCCTGGGCTACACCGCCTATTCCTATTACGTGTTATGGGACGCGCCCGAGCACGACGCCTATCACTGAGCTTCGTCACTGACCGCTCTCACCACTTGCCGGGGAGGTCGTGCGCGGCGAGACGGCGCTTCAAGAGACGAATCTTGCCGTAGGCCTTCTCGATGCGCGACCGGGAAATGCGCCCGGCCCGCACCGCATCGGCAATGATGGCGTGCAGCTTCGCTCCAAGCTCGGGGTCGCGCAGGGTAACGTTCGAGAACACCAGGAGATCGGTGCCGGCATTGACCGCCTTCACCACCCGTTCCTCGAGCGAATAGTCGTCGCTGACCGCGCCCATCTCCATGTCGTCGCTCACCACGACGCCTTGAAACCCGATCTCTGCCTTGTCGCGCAGCGCCGCGACCGCCCGCCCCGACAGCGAGGCCGGCAGCTTGGCCCCGTCGCTGAAGCGAGGATGATAAAGGTGTCCGATCATCACGGCATCGAGCAGGCCGTCCTTCGCGAGCGCCTTGTAAGGCTCGATCTCGATCTCCTGCCAAGTCTCGGAGATGTCGGCGAGCATCTCGTGGCTGTCGGCGCTGCTCGAGCCGTGTCCGGGGAAGTGCTTCACCACGGGAACGACGCCGGCCTCGCGATGGGCGCGGATGAAGGCGCCGGCGAGCGTGGCAACCTTGTTGGGATCGGCTCCGAAACTTCGGTCGCGCTGCACGATCACGTAATTGCGCGGGTTGAGGCTGAGGTCGATTACGGGAGCGAAATTGAGATTGAAGCCCGCTTTGGCCAGTTCCGCCGCCATCGTCGCATAGAGACGCTCGGCGGCCTCCGGCGAAGCGAAGCTCGGATTGTCGCCGACGCTCTGCGCCGAAGGAAAGTAGCCGTGACCGTTCGCCCGCGAAAGCCGCTGCACCAATCCTCCTTCCTGATCGACGGCGATGAAGGGGACCGGCGAGGATCTGGCGGCGCGCAAATAGGCCGTGAGCGCGCGCAGTGCCTCCGGCGATCCGATATTTTCCGGATAGAGCACGATGCCTCCGATCGTGCCCTTCGCCATCTGGTCGCGCACGGCCTGGACGCCATGATCGCGCTCGCTCCGTCCGCCAAAGCCGACCATGATCATCTGCCCGATCATGGCATCGAGCTGCGCGGCGTCCGTTGCGGCCGCGTGCTGCGGCTCGGAGTCGCAAGCGGCGCCGAGGCCGGCAAGCGCGACGCCGAGGCAAGCAAGAAACGCCGCGAGCAGGATTCTCATCACAGACAAATAGATCATGCTTTGCGACGCCTGAGGTTCTAGTGCGCCGCACCGAGCGCGCCGGCCGCGTCGACGATCCCGGCGCCGAACGCCTCATCCACATTGGAGGCGCCGGGCTTACGCGCGCTCTTTGACAATATTGCGCGGGCTCCGCTCCAATCCAGTTTGCCATCGCGCTCGAGCAGGAGCGCGACCACGCCCGAAACATGGGCCGCGGCCATCGACGTCCCCGAGGAGAGGCTGTAGCGCTTCTTGAGCACGGGCGCGACAATATCGACGCCCGGGGCCGCGATGCAGATATAAGCACCGCGATTGGCCTTGCCGTAGAGCTCGTCCTTTTCGTCGGTCGCGGTCACCGCGATGACTTCGGGATAGGCGGCCGGATAGACCGGCGGTGCCTTCGGCCCGTTATTGCCGGCGGCGGCAATGAAGATCACGCCCTTTGCCGCCGCATTCTTGACGACGCGTTCGAGCAGCGGGTCCATCGGGCCGGTGAAGCTCATATTCATGAGCTTGGCGCCCGCGGCGAAAGCCCAATTGATGCCCTTGAGCAGCTGCAACGAGGTTGAGGCGGCCGGATCGGCCCCGCCGCCGCGGAAGGCGCGAACGCTGAGCAGCTTGGCGTCGGGCGCCACCCCCTTGAGCGCGGAACGCGCCACGAGGATGCCTGCGATTTCGGTGCCGTGCGGCTCGGCCCGCGCCGGACCTTCTCCCACCGCATCGAAGACGCCGGCGATGGCGCCCGCGAGCTCGGGATGGGCCGCGTCGATGGCGGTGTCGATGACGGCGATCATGACGCCGTTTCCCCGCGCAAGCCGATGCGCCTCATCGAGGCGGAGCTTCTCGCCGGCATATTGCGGCGCCGTTCCCGGACGCGCGGTTTCCTTGCTCGCCCTGTAATCGTAGTTGGGCTGGACGAGTTGCACATCGGGATCGGTGCTGAGCGCCTGGAGCAGCGACTCCAACGAGCGGTTGCCGGTGAATCTCAGTCGCACGATCGCGCCGTCGAGAAGCGGAATGAGGAGGCGCGGATCGGCGGCGACATTGTATTGGCGCGCGAGCCGCGCCGCGATCTCGCTCGCACGATCCGCGGCCACGAGGACCAGGATTTCCCTCGGACGATGCGGCCTGCCGGCCGTCAAGGCAGCGATTGCCGGCGAAATGTCGTCTGGCACTTGCGTCGTTGCCGCGCGCGGCGGCTCGCTCCCGCTCGAACCGCCCGTAGTCACCGCGACGCAAGCTTTGCCCTTGCGGACAAGACCGGACGGGCAAGCTGTGTCGTCGTCCGTGGCAATCGTGCTGCAATTCGGCCATTCGCCGCGTGTCCCGTCGGGACAACGCCGCGGCTCGGGTGTGCGGCAGTTGGGCCATATTCCGATCATCCCCTTCTCGGCGCAGCTTGCGACAGGCCTCGACTTGCAATTCGGCCATTTTCCGCTCGTGCCTTCGGGACAGAAGCGGACGATGTTTTTGCAGTTCGGCCATTTGCCGGTCGTGCCCTCGGGACAGTGCCGGACGATGCTCTTGCAACTGGGCCATTTGCCGGTCGTGCCCTGGGGACATTTGCGCGACCCGGTGCTGACGCAGTTCGGCCAGATCCCCTTCGTGCCCTTGGGGCAGACCTTAGGGATCTTTTGCGGAATGACGAGACGGCCGCCGGAGTCGGCCGACGGCAGCGTAAGGACTTGCCCGCGCGGCTTCCGTTGCGCGGCATCGGCGGAGGACACCGCCAAGAGTCCCGCCAGCAACAACAAGAAGAAGCGCATCGTTGCCATCACCGCGCGGGGAGCACTGCTGTGACGATCGCCGACTGCTTCAGCGCTTCGATCGCAGCCTTGCGATCCTCGTCGCCTTCCTTCACGTCGGCAAAGCGCAAGCGATAGAGACCGGCTTTCGGTCCATCGGTCACGGTCGCATCGAGGCGTTTCAGGAGATCGCCGATGTCGCCGATCGTCGCTCCGGGAGCGAAGGTAACGAGAAGCTCGAAGCCCCCGCCCGCTGTCTCCTCGCCACCGGCGGTCTGATAGGCGGGAGCCGTAGCGCGCTCCATGACCAGGACGCCGATGGCGGCCGCTTGCAGGGCGATGAGGAGCGCGGCCACGGCGCCTGCAAGCGCGAGCCGAGGCGGGGCGAAGCCCGAGAGCCAATCCGCGAAACGCTCGGAGAGTTGAGTCAGCAAGTCGGCCGCAGGTTGACGCCGTGGAGCGGCGGCGATGCTTGCCCGCAACCGGTCGAGAGCCCGAGGCCCCGGTGCGGCAATCGCCTCGTTGGAGGCGATGGTGGCGTCAGCCTCCTCGCGCGCGAGCGCCACATGCGCCTTCACCTCGGGATGCGCTTCGATGTAGCGCTCGACCCGCGCGCGCGTTTTCGCGTCGAGCTTGCCCGCGACGTACCAAGGCAGGAGCGCCTCGATCTCGTCGCGCTCCATCAGCTTCTCTCGCCTCTCCTCTCTCATTATGGCCATCCTCGGTCGATGCCGCGCGCAAGCAGCAGCTCCGACAGTTTCTTCCTTGCATAGAACATGCGGGTTTTCACCGTGGCCTCAGGAATGTCGAGCACCTCGGCGACTTCCGCCACCGACTGCTCCTGGTAATAGACGAGGTCCAGCACGGTGCGATGCTCGGGCGACAATTCGGCGATGCACGCCTTGATCTTCGCGCTCTTGTCCTGCTTCTGCGCGGCGATTTCGGGCGTATCCTCCTCGTCCGCGAGATCGATCCCCGCGTCATCGGCGAGCCCCGAGACCTCCGTCCTCTTGCGCAGCGCGCTGATGGCTTTGTTGTGAGCGATTGACAGCATCCAGGTCAGCGGTTCGGACCGTCCCTCGTAGCGGTGCGCATTCTGCCACACGGTTAAGAACACCT
Source organism: uncultured Alphaproteobacteria bacterium (assembly GCA_963776655.1). Lineage (GTDB taxonomy): Bacteria > Pseudomonadota > Alphaproteobacteria > Rhizobiales > Methyloligellaceae > Methyloceanibacter. Next base: position 194,195 of record CAVZNL010000001.1, read on the forward strand.
CGTTCAGAAGCTCCTCGGCGACCGCCTGGTTCTTCACCACGCGCATGAGGAAGCGGAACACACGGGTCTCGGTGCGAGCGAAGAGACGTTCCAAGGCCTTGGCGTCGCCGGACGCGATGGCCTTCAACAGGACCCGCTCTTCGGCTTGCGCATGCATGGGCATCACCGCCGCTCGCGAAACCTTGGACGCCCCGGCGGGTCGAAAGGTTCAAGTGAGTCAAGCGGCATGTCGGTTGAAGATTGCCAGATCGGCCGGCAAAAGAACAGGCGGGGCAGGCCCGTCTTGCCTTGCGCCGCCCCCCGCTGGCCTCGCTCGCGCGATCCTGATTCCGCTTTTCGTTCAATTCGTTACAGGAGACCGCTCCGCGCTTCGCGGCGGTCTTTGAACCTGAAGTCGTCCCCGGAGCGACCAAGGGCCGAGACCAAGCCCCCGGCTCGGCACGAGGAGACCATCATGAGGTACATGCTTCGCGCGCTCACTCGAACGGCAAGAGCTTCGACACATGAGGCCGGAGCATTTTTCGCACGTCCTCACGGTACTGAGTGTATAGTGGGCGTGAAGACCGTGCCTGCATCTCGCACGTCCGGACGCGCAATGAGTGTGACGATGGGCGCTTACGCGAAGCTCTGGACGCGATATTGCGCAGCGGGTTGGTTTGGGGCTGCTCTCATCGGCATTGCCGCGGTCTTTTCCCTTCCCCTCACGGCACGCGGGCAAGATACGGCGATCATGAGCCGGGGCGATGCGGCCGTCACCGCCTTCTCCGGCGCGCGGCAGCTCGGCGAGGTGCCGTCCGGACTGCACCCGCTCGATGTCACCTTCATCGACGTCAACGGGGCTGTGCTTCAGGTGTTCGATCTCACCACGCTCGGCGGGGCGCCGGAGGGCCAGGTTGCCGATGCGCCGATCAAGTTCCAGGCGACTTCGGGCGAGATCGGCCAGGTCTTCGGCGTGGCGCTCGACGGCGGCACCGCCAATGCAACGCCGAATATTTACGCGACCTCGACCTCTCTATTCGGCTTGCAGATCGTCGCCGCCGGCGGCGAACGCCTTGTCAAGGGCGAGCCGGGCGCGCGCTGGATGCCCGGCCAATTTGGCGTCGACAAAGGCGGCACGCCAGGCTCGGTTTGGAAGATCGACGGCGTAACCGGCGTCGTCTCGCTCTTTGCCAACATTACCCATGACGGCAAGGACAATGCCGGTCCCGGCCTCGGCGCCATCACTTACGATTCTGCGACGCAGCAGCTCTTCGTCAGCGACCTCGAGACCGGTCTCATCCACCGTCTCGGCCTCGACGGCAGCGACCGCGGCACGTTCGACCACGGCGCCACCGCCCGCGCCAAGGCCGGGCTCCAACCCGTGCCCCACGATCCGGCGCGTCGGACGAACATCGAGAATCCCGCCTTCAACATCGAGGACCCGAACAGCTGGGGCTTCGCGGCGAAGGGCCGCAGCGTGTTTGCCGTCGCCGTGCAAGATAACCGCCTCTACTATTCGGTCGCCGAAGGTCCGCAGGTTTGGTCGGTCGGCCTCAATGCCGATGGCGGCTTCGCCGACGACCCGCGGCTTGAAATCGATGTGACCGGCACGCCCAACGGCAACGTCATCACCGACATCGCGTTCGACGGCGCTGGCATTCTCTATCTCGTCCAACGCGGCGAGATCGTCGGAAGCTACGATTACAGCATTTTCGCCAAGCCCGAGGCGTCGTCGGTGCTCCGCTATGTCTGGAGCGAAACCGAGCGGCGCTGGTCGACCGAGGCCGAGGAATACGCCATTGGGCTTAAGGCCCCGCATCGCTCGACCGAAGGGGGCATCGCCCTCAACTACGGCTACGACGCCGACGGCAACATCGACTTCAATCAATGCCGGGTGACGTTGTGGACCACGGGCGAGCACCTGCGCGAGGGTGAGGAGACCGATCGCGTCTATCAAGGCGGTGCGCGCATCGTTCACGGGCTGCAAGGCAACGACAAGAGCAAGGTGCGCCCGGCCAACGTGCCGCCCTTCGAGACCTGGTTCATCGACTATGACGGGCTGTTCGTCGACAGCAACGTCTACGGCTATGTCGGCGACATCGCGATCTTCGACCCTTGCGACAAGCGGACGATCGCGGAGTGGGCGCCCCTCCCGTTCCCTCTGCCGGTTCCCTATTACCCGCCTTTGCCCGAGCCCGCGCCCGTACCTCCCACCGAGCCCGGCATTTATATCGACAAGGAATGTTATCCCGGCATTTTCGGCACCGAGATTATCTGCGAGATCACGGTGACGAATATCGGTCAGACCTTGTCTGATGCGATCGATCTGTGGGACGCCGCCGCCATCCTGGACGGTCCTGACGCAGGTGGCGCGGTTGTGATCGACGCCGTCATCCCCGACGGACCCGATTGGACATGCTCGCCGACGCCGACGCCGGACCTGTGGTGCGGCCTTCCGCCCGGCGCGCTTCTGCCCGGCCAGACCCGCGCCATAGAGGTCGTGCTCGATACCGGCCCGCTCTTCGCCGACGGAAATTTCGGTTTCCGCAATTGCGCCGAGCTGGAAGCGCCTTGGTTCGACATCGCCTGCGACGACGGCGGGACCGATATCACCGTCACCAAGACGGCGCCGGCGGCCTGCGATCCCGGTGGCGACTGCACCTTCACCCTGACCGTCACCAATACCGGTCTCATGCCCTTCAGCGGCAACGTGCTGCTGACCGATGCCATGTTCCTGCCGGACGGCACGGCGCTCGGCGCGCCCATCACGGCAATTGCGCCGGACTTCGGCTGCGTCCCGCCCCCCGGCGCGCTTGATTTCTCCTGCGAGGCGCCTCTCACGCTCGCACCTGGAGAATCGCAAGTGTTCTCCATCACCGTCACCATGCCGGCGATGCCGCCCGCCTATTGGGCGCAGAACTGCTTCGCGGTTTCGGCCCCCGGCCTTGCGCCTCCGGCTCTGCCGCTCGCGCCCGGTGTCGAGTCCGACGTGACGAGCTGCGCCTGGGTTCCGGTCGGCGCACCTCCGCCGCTCAGCAATCTCCGCGTCGAGAAGACGGCGCTGCATGGCGGCAAGTGCTCCAAGCTGCCGGGCGATATCATCGCCTGCGATTACGAGATCGCGATCATCAACGACGGCCCCTCGCCGTTCTTCGGCCCCCTCAGCTTCACCGACGCGATTCCGGCGACGGCGAGCCTGTCGGCCTTCCCGGGCGGCTGGCTCTGTGTCGGAGGTCCGCCCGTGGCCTGCGACTCCGCCTTTGCGATCGCGATCCCCGTCGGCGGATCGTTCACGATGCCCGTGACGGTCACGACTCCGCTGGCACCCCTCGAGGGCGCCGGCTGCGCCATGCCCAACACCTTCACGCTCACCGCGCCTGTCGGGACGGATGAAAACTTCTTCGCTGGCGACGACGCCGATACGGCCGAGGCCGACGCCTTCCTCGAGTGGCTGCTCCCCGACGGCACCACGCTCGTCACCTGCGATCCGACCAATCTCAAGACCACCAAGGTGGCGAAGGGCGACTGCGTCGCCTCAGGCGGCAAGTATCGCTGCGACTTTGAGGTGCAGGTGACCAATCTCGGGCCCGATCCCTACAAGGGCCCGATCAAGATCAGCGAGCAGCTCGGCTTCGCGCCCGATTCTGTCACCTTCTCGGCGCCATGGGGCTGCGCCGGCGGGGGTGCCGACTATCAGTGCACACACCCCAATCTCGACCTTGCCAAGGGTGCGAGCGTCGAGCTCGAGGTGACGGTCACCGTTCCCGAAGGCAAGCATTGCAGCCTCAAGAATACCGCTGTCATGACCTTCCCGACCGCCGGCACGCGGTTCAACAGCGAGGCGGACGACGATTCCGCTTCGGCGACGGCCAAGATCCCGGCGAAGGACTGCGTCAAGCCCGAGCGGCCGCAATGCGAACCCGGAGCCAACGAGTTCCGCAGCGAGAGCGGCGCGTGCGTTTGCAAGACAGGTTATGTGCGCGACGACAAGGGCCAATGCGGAGGCGTCATCGAGCCCAAGCTCTGCCCCGACGGCAAGCCGGTGCCGAAGAGCGGCCGCTGCCCGGTGCCGCCGGTCCAATGCGAGCCCGGCCCGAACGAGGAGCGCGACGCCCAAGGGCAGTGCGTGTGCAAGCGCGGCTTTGAGCGCGAGACGACAGGCCGCTGCGTCGAAGCACCGGACCCTGAGGACGCTTGCGAAACGAAGGGCTGGGTGTGGGACGGCCAGCGCTGCACGCCTCCGGTCGATCCCGCCGATGAATGCAGGAGAAAAGGCTGGGTCTGGGACGGCCAGCGCTGCACGCCTCCGGTCGATCCCGACGATGAGTGCAGGAGAAAAGGCTGGGTCTGGGACGGCCAGCGCTGCACGCCTCCGGTCGATCCCGACGATGAGTGCAGGAGAAAGGGCTGGGTCTGGGACGGCCAGCGCTGCACGCCTCCGGTCGATCCCGACGATGAGTGCAGGAGAAAGGGCTGGGTCTGGGACGGCCAGCGCTGCACGCCTCCGGTCGATCCCGCCGATCAATGCAGGCGCAAGGGTTGGACCTGGGACGGCAAGAAGTGCCTGCCGCCTGCCGATCCAGCCGCCGAGTGCAGGAAGAAGGGTTGGGTGTGGGACGACAACCGATGCCTGAACCCAGCCGACATCTGCCGGGCCAAGGGCTGGGTCTGGGACGGCAAGCAGTGCGTTGCACCAACCAACCCGGCTGAGGAATGCCGGAAGAAGGGCTGGACATGGGATGGCAGGCGCTGCGTGAGCCCGGCCGACTCCTGCAAGGCCAGAGGCGGCGTCTGGGACGGCAAGAAATGCCTGCCCGCGACCAACCCCGCCGAAGAATGCCGCAAGAAGGGCGGCGTTTGGGACGGCAGGAAATGCCAGCCAAAGACCAACCCGGCAGAAGAGTGCCGGAAGAAGGGCGGCACATGGGATGGCAAGCGGTGCTTGCCCAAGACGGGCCCCACCCTGTCAAACCCCGCCGAAGAATGCCGCAAGAAGGGGAAGGTCTGGGACGGCCAGCGGTGCCTCGGTCAGGCCGAGCAATGCAAGGCGAAAGGCGGCGTGTGGGACAAGACCACGAAAACCTGCAGACCGGCGGGCAGAGAGATCCCGCGCTGACCCTCCCTCGCGGCGGTGCCGATTTGGTCACGATTGTGGGTAGACTGAAAGACCGTGACAGGACCCGTCCGAGGAAATTTCATGGTCAGCATCCGCCCCGCGCTTTGCCGTTCGATCCTTGCCGTCTTGCTGCTGGCCCCTCAACTGGCCATGGCCGAGACGAAGGAAGCCACCGAGGAAGAGTCGGCCGACGTCAGCTTCGCCAGGAGCTTCCTCGGCAAGACCTATGACGACGAGCTCGAGATCGAAGGCTGGATGGATCTCGGCGGCGGACTGGTGTCCCCTCCGATCTATATTCACGAGTATCAGCGCGAGGAGGACGGCACCTATCTCGTGCTCACGAGCCGCGAGGTGACCAAGGCGAGCGCCGACACGCCGGCGTCTTTTGTCGTGACCGACGCGCTGGTCGTGCCGAAGCCGCAAAAGGAAGCGGCGTTTTCCATCGCCTGTGTGCAGGGCGAAGACGCCACGCTGAAATTCATGGGCGAGGCCAAAGGCAAGGAAGACAGGGAATGGTGGAGCGACGTGCGCCGCGCATGGGAGATATCGCTCGAGACCGGCCAGATTGCCTCGATCTCGCCCAAAGGCATCCGCTGCACCAATCCCGGCTGGTGAGCACAGGAAAGCTGCGATGAAAGCCGTGCTCGAAGACGACGTGATCGCCGAAAGCGACGACATCGTCGCGCAGGGCGGCTATGCCTACTTCCCGAGCGCAAGCGTGCGGCTCGAATGGCTGGAGAGGGCGGAACGGACGGCGTCCGACCACGCCTGCCCGCACGGCGTCCAGTTCTACGACGTGGTGATCGACGGCAGGCGCTATCCTCGTGCCGCGTGGCGTTACGAAGCGCCGCGCCCGTCCATGAACCATGTCGGCGGCCGCTTCGGCTTCTGGCACGACGTCAAAGTGAGCTGAGCTCCAATGATCGACCAAGCGCTCTGTGCAGCAACCTTTCTTGCGGCGCTCGGCTCGGGCCTGGTCGCGGGGGCGTTCTTCGCCTTCTCGGCCTTCGTGCTCGGAGCCCTCGCGCGGCTGCCGCCGCCCTCCGGCATTGCCGCCATGCAATCGGTCATCATCGCGATCAGGAGCCCGCTGTTCCTGGCGGCGTTCTTCGGCACGGCGGCGCTCGCCGCCCTGATGGGCGTTGTCGCGACGCTGAAATGGTCGGAGCCCGGCGCGCTCTATCTTCTGATCGGCAGCCTGCTCTATCTCAACCTTCCGTTCGGCGTTACCTTGATGAAGAACCTGCCGCTCAACAACAAGCTCGCCGGCATGAAGCCTGAGAGCGCGGAAGCTGCGCGCTTCTGGAACGAGTTCCGCGCTGCGTGGGGCCTGTGGAACCATGTGCGCTGGATCGGCGCGCTCGGCGCCGCCGCTTCCTTCATCCTGGCGCTGACCGAAGGCGGCACCGCCCCCTGAGCTATTCCTTCTTGTTGACCTCAGCGAGTAGCGCCTCGACCTTCGGCAGGATGTTCTGGACGATCGCCGCAACGCCCTTGGCGTTGGGGTGGAGGCCGTCCCGCTGCATCAGGCCGTCGTCAAGGGCCGCTCCTTCGAGGAAGAACGGATAGAGGATGAGGCCATAGCGCGCGGCGAGATCGGGATAGATCGCGCCGAACGTCTCGACATAGTCCTTGCCCAGGTTGCGCGGCGCCTCCATGCCTGCAAGCAGGATCGGCAACCCTTTCGCCTGCACCTTCTCGATGATGGCGGCGAGCGCGGCTTTCGTGCCCTCGGGCGGCAGGCCGAGCAGCGCGTCGTTGGCGCCGAGCTCGATAATGACGGCGCTCGCATCGTCGGGCAGCGCCCAGTCGAGCCGCGCGAGCCCCGCGGCAGCGGTATCGCCGGAGACGCCGGCATTGACAATCTTGGCCTCGATGCCGCGCGCCTTAAGCGCCGCCTCGAGCTGCGCGGGAAAGGACTGATCCTGCGGCAGCCCGAAACCCGCAGTCAGGCTGTCGCCCAACGCCACGATCACCGGCGCGCGCGGCTCGGCCGCGCCGCGCGACGGCGCGAGGAAGAGACAAGCGGCCAACAACACAGCGATAGCGGCGCCTTTCATCTTTTCGACCTCTTTCCCCTTCTCTATTGCCCATCCCCATGCCATCTGTCAGGACTCTTTTCCCGCCCATGGATCGCCAACTGAAACAGCGCCGCAGCACGGCAATCAAGCTCGAAGGCGTGCAGGTGACCTTGCCATCGCGCGCCGGCCCGGTTGCCATCCTGCGCGGCATCGACCTCGGCGTGGCGGAGGGTGACGCGATCGCGGTTGTCGGTCCCTCGGGCTCCGGCAAGTCGACGCTGCTCATGGTGATCGCGGGACTCGAGCGCGCGACAGAGGGCGGCGTCGAGGTCATGGGCACCGACTACGCGAGCCTCGACGAAGACGGCCTTGCCCTTCTCCGTGCCGCCAATATCGGCATCGTCTTTCAATCCTTTCACCTCGTTCCCACGATGACCGCGCTCGAAAACGTGGCGCTGCCGCTCGAATTCCTCGACCGCGACGATGCGTTCGCGACCGCGCAGGAGATGCTTGCCGAGGTTGGACTCTCGCACAGGCAATCGCATTTCCCCGGCCAGCTTTCCGGCGGCGAGCAGCAGAGAGTGGCGATCGCGCGCGCGCTCAGCCCTCGTCCCTCGCTGATCCTCGCCGACGAACCCACCGGCAATCTCGATCTTGCCACCGGCGCAGAGGTGATGGATCTCCTGTTCGGGCTCAAGGAGCGCACCGGCGCGACCCTGCTTCTCATCACCCATGACCGTTCGCTCGCCGGACGCTGCGACCGGATCGTAGGTCTCGCCGATGGCCGCATTGTGAGCGGCGCCAAGCGCAAGGTGGCCGCATCGTGACCGCTTGGCGCGCAACGGAGCGTCCTTCGGGCTCTCGCTTCAACCTGAAGCTTGCCTTTGCCATGGCGCTCCGCGAGCTCCGGTCGGGCGCGGGCGGTCTTGCGGTGTTCGTGCTCTGCATCGCCCTTGGCGTCGCCGCGGTGGCGGCCATCGGCTCGCTCGCGGCGTCTTTCGACGAGGCCCTGGCGCGGCAGGGCCGTCTCCTCATCGGCGGCGATCTCGCCTTCGAGCTGATCCACCGGGAGGCGAGCGCGGAGGAGCGCGCCGCGCTCGATGCGCTCGGTGCGGTGAGCCAATCGGCGAGCTTCCGCGCCATGGCCCGTACCGCCGACGGCAAGAACGCCCTCATCGAGGTCAAGGCCGTCGATGACGCTTACCCGCTCTATGGCGAAGTCTCGATGAGCGAGACGGAGAGAGCGGGCTACGTTTGGCGGAGCCCCTCGATGGTGCTCGTCGAGCGCACCTTGCTCGACCGCCTCGGTCTCGCGGTCGGAAAGAAGCTCGCCATCGGCGCGGCAAACGTCGCAATCGGCGGTATCCTCGGCGAGCAGCCTGACCGGCTGGCCGACCGGCTGGCCTATGGGCCGAAGCTCTTGATGTCGCGGGAAACGCTGGCCAAGACCGGCCTGGTGCAGCCCGGCAGCCTCATCCGCTGGACCTACCGGGTGAAACTCCCCGCCTCGCGCGCGAGCGACAAGGAGGCGCTCGCCGCCGCCCGTGCCGCCATCGAGAGCAAGTTTCCGCAAGCCGGCTTCGCCATCCGCGATTGGACCGACCCCGCTCCGTCTCTGCGCCGCGAGGCCGACCGCTTCACCCAATTCATCAACTTCGTCGGGCTGACGGCGCTGCTTCTTGGCGGCATCGGCGTCGGCAACGCCATCCAGAGCTACATGGCCAAGAAGCGCGAAATCATCGCTACGTTCAAATGCCTCGGCGCCCCAAGCCGTCTCGTTCTCGCCGTCTATCTGATCCAGGCGCTTCTGCTGACCGTTGTCGGCATTGCCATCGGGCTTCTCATCGGCGCGCTGACGCCGGCCATCCTTGCGGCCGTCTATGGCGATGCGCTGCCCATCACGCTTGCCACGGAGCCGCACCCCTTGCCGCTCCTGACCGCGTCGCTCGCCGGGCTGCTCACCATGGTGCTGTTCGTGCTATGGCCGCTCGGCCGCGCCGCCTCGGTGCCGCCGGCCGTGCTGATGCGCTCCCATCTCACCGAGGAGCGTGAGCCCGCGGCGTTGCCTTATGCCGTGGGAGCGGCGATCGCAGGATTGGCTTTGTTCGTCCTCGCCATCGCCGCCTCGGAGGAGCGCGTCGTCACCGCCTCGATCTCGGCCGGCATTGTCGCCGCCTTCCTGCTGCTGACGGTCTTCGGCATTCTCTTGCAGCGTTATGCGGCGAGATTCCGCCGCACAAGACCGCCTTCGCTTGCGCTTGCGCTCACGAGTCTCGCGGGGCCTGGTTCGCTCGCGCGCTCCATCGCGGTTTCGCTCGGCCTCGGTCTTGGACTGCTCGTCGCGGTGTCGTTGATCTACCGGTCGCTCCATACCGAGATCGCCAACAATATCGCGATCGATGCCCCGGCCTATTACTTCCTCGACGTCGAGGCCAAGGACTTGGCCGCATTCCAGCAGCTCGTGCGAACAATCGAGCCGGACGCCAAGCTCGACGAAGCGCCGATGCTCAGAGGTCGCATCGTCGCTCTGAAAGGCGTTCCCGCCGAGAAGATCAAGGCGACGCCGGACACGCGCTGGGTTCTCTCCGGCGACCGCGGCCTGACCTACACGGATACGGTGCCGCCGGCTTCCACCCTGGTCGCGGGCGAGTGGTGGCCCAAGGACTATGCCGGACCGCCGCTCGTCTCCTTCGACGCCGAGCTTGCCGAGGGTCTCGGCTTGAAGCTCGGCGATTCCATCACCGTCAACATCCTCGGCCGCAATGTCGAGGCCACCATCGGCAGCATGCGCAAGATCGACTGGGAATCGCTCGCCATCAATTTCGTCATGGTGTTCTCGCCGAACACGCTCGCAGGCGCTCCCCACCGCATGCTGACCACGCTCGAATTCCCGAAAGGCACCCCGCCCGAGCGCGAGGGCAAGGTGATTCAAGCATTGGCTGAGGCCTATCCCCTGGTCACGGCGATCAGGGTCGGCGATATCGTCGAAGCGGCGAAGGAGATGCTGGGCAAGGTCATGGCCGCGATCGGCGCCACGGCCGGCGTCACGCTTCTGATCGGCGCCGCCGTGCTCGCGGGCGCCGTGGCGGCGGGCCAGGAACGGCGCAAATACCTGGCCGTGATCTTCAAGACCCTCGGCGCCACCCGCTCGCGCATCATCCGCGCCGAGCTGCTCGAATTCGGCTTGCCCGGCCTTGCCACGGCGCTGCTTGCGATTGTCATCGCCACCGCGACCGCCTGGGCCCTCTGCAAATGGGCCTTCGAGGTCGATTTCGTGTTTTCGCCGCTTGCGGCTGCCGAGACGGTCCTCTTGGCGCTCGCCTTCGTGCTCACCATCGGCGCCGTCACCACCTGGCTCGTGCTCTCGGCCAAAGCGGCGCCCTATCTTCGCGCCGAATAGTTGTCTTTCAAACCTCCCCCTTGTGGGGAGGTCCGATGCCGCCTAAGGCGGCGTCGGGGCGGTGGGGTGGGGGTGTTGCGCTAAAGTGGCGGCGTGGTCCCGAGTTGAAACACACTCACGCCACCCGGCTCGCTGCGCTCGCCGGCCACCCCATCAAGGGGAGGGTTGATTTCGTGGTAACGGTCCTCGTTGGCGGGTGCCGAGCCCGCCCTAGCTCCGAAGGAGCGAAGGCGCAGCGAGGCGGGGTCCTTGCAGAGCCCCCCTTACTCCCCCATATTCGAGGCCAAAATGCCTATCGTGAACCGGTCATTCAGCCAGGGGAAAGGAATCTGACACAATGGCAGACCTCGACAGACGTTACGCGCAAGGGACGACGGTCGGACGCACCGAGGCGGGCGTCGTCGACCAGGGCCTCCGGGCCTACATGCTGCGCGTCTACAATTACATGGCGAGCGGCGTGGCGATCACCGGCGTGGTCGCGTATCTCATCTACGCCATGTCGGTCGAGCAGACTGCGGCGGGCCTGCAGCTCACCGCGTTCGGCTCGTTCATGTATGCCAGCGCCTTCAAATGGGTGGTGATCTTCGCCCCCCTCGCGATGGTGTTCTTCATCTCGGCGCGCATCAACTCGATGAGTCTCGGCGCGGCCCAGATCGCGTTCTGGATCTTCGCGGCGCTCATGGGCGCCTCGATTTCCTCGATATTCCTCGTCTATGCCGGCGAGAGCATCGCGCGGGTGTTCTTCATCACCGCCGCCGCGTTCGGGGCTCTGAGCCTGTGGGGCTACACCACGAGCAAGGATCTTTCCGGCTGGGGCTCGTTCCTGTTCATGGGCCTCATCGGCATCATCATCGCCATGCTGGTGAACCTCTTCATCGGCTCGACCGCGCTGCAATTTGCCGTGTCGGTGATCGGCGTCCTGGTGTTCGCAGGGCTCACCGCCTACGACACGCAGCAGATCAAGGAGATGTACTATGTCGGCGACGACGGCACGGTCGCCGGCCGCAAGGCCGTGATGGGAGCGCTTAGGCTCTATCTCGACTTCATCAACCTGTTCATGCTTCTGCTGCAGCTGTTCGGCGACCGGCGCTAAGCGCTCTAGCCGCAGCAGTCGCTAACAACAACAAGGCCCCGGCCGTCGCCGGGGCCTTTGCTTTTTCAGGCTTCGACCAGACGCAAGCCGCGATCGAGCGCGCGTAACACCCGGCCAAGATCGGACCCGCGCTTCAAGATCAGGCCCGTCGCCGCGATCACAGCGTAAGCGCCCTGCCGGCGCGCGAGCTTCGGCGCCTTTTCGATGCGGTAGAGCGGCGTTTCGGACGCGCGCCGGAACACCGAAAACACGGCCTTCTCTCTCAATGTGTCGATGGCGTAGTCGCGCCACTCGCCGCTCGCGACCTTGCGCCCGTAGACATTGAGGATTTGGGTAAGTTCCCGGCGGTCAAACGCGATACCGCCGCGTCGAACACTGGTCTCGAGAAGATTTGGCTCGCCGCCGGCCTTAAGGGCCAGCGGCAACATTATGGGCTCCGTTTCGCTCAATTGGCGCCTCCTGTAACGGAAGCTTCATGATGAGCCGAGCATTAGGGAAATTCAAGACGATGACGCGTGTCACACGAAGTGTAACACAATGAAACATAAATCACAGTTCCGCCCCGTTTCAGCCGTTGCCAGGCCCTAAAGAACCGTATCATGCCTAACGTTGCCTCTCGGCCCGGTCCAACGGAGAGGCTTCGGAATCTCAGCCCCCCAGCCCCCCCGGGGTTTCTCTCGGACCGGGCCATTTCATTCGAAGAGGGATAGTCAGAACGGGTCGGTCAGCCGGCCCGTTTTGATTTGCGCGGGCGCGCTTCGCCCGGAGGCAAGGATTTTGCTTCAGAGCAGATCGTGCTCGGCCGCGCCGAGGATCGGCCCGGCATCCTCCACTTGGAGCAGCGCGACCAGGCAATCGCCGCCCATCGCCTTGAGGTCCTTCAACGGGAGCCGGAGCGTCATCGGCTCGCCCTTCCACATCCCGACCGGCGTGATCTCCCTGACGGGATGATGGTAGCTCAGCGTGCGCCCGCGATTCTCGCCGCGGGTGATCGCGACCGTCTCATTCTCCTTGGCGATCGCCAGCCACACCGTGGCGGCGCGTTGATCCGATTTTTCCGGGGCCGCGCCGATCCCGATCACCAGCGTGTCGCCTTCGGCATGCATGCTGACCGGGACCTTGACGTCCCGCAGGCGCTCGGTCGCGTTCCGCATGGCCATCTCGATCGCCGCTTCGTTGCTGCCATTCACATGGCTGAGGCCGTCGACAACCACCTGCGGCGTGTAGACCTTGCCGTCGCCGCGCGCGCGCGCGTAATCGCGCTGGCGTTCGCTATAGGCGGGGCTCGAAAGCGTGTCGTGCCAGCCGAGATAGTTCCAATAGTCGACGGAGTAGGACAGCGTCACGAGGTCCGGTTTCTTCCCGAACTCAGTCAGCAGCGCATCTGCCGGCGGGCAGGACGAGCAGCCCTGACTGGTGAAGAGCTCGAGCACAGCCCTGTTCGCGTGCGCTGCCGGCTCCTCGGCCATTGCTTGCAGGGCAAGGGCAAGGAGCGCGAAGGCTCCCAGCATGCCTGCGCTCAGCCGGGGGATGAGGTTCATGGGCATCAGGATGCAGGAACTGAGCCGAAATTTCCGGCAAAAAATGCCTAGGCCGCGGTCACAACTGAGTGACTAAGCCGTCCCCTTGGCAAGGCTTCGCAAGACATAAGGGAGAATTCCGCCGTTGCGGAAATAGTCGAGCTCGTCGAACGTATCGATCGCCGCTCTTAGGCCGATCGTGCGTCTATCGCCGCTCGCATAGGCGATCTTGGCTTCGAGCCATTGCATCGGCTGAAGCGCGCTCAAGCCTCCGAGAGCGACCGTTTCATCGCCCTTGAGGCCGAGCGAGCCCCACGATTCGCCCTCGGCGAAAACGAGGGGCAACACGCCCATCCCGATCAGGTTCGAGCGATGGATGCGCTCGAAGCTCTCGGCGATCACCGCGCGGACGCCGAGCAGACGCGGACCCTTGGCGGCCCAATCGCGCGAGGATCCGGTGCCGTATTCCTTGCCTGCGAAGACCACGAGCGGGACGCCGTCTTCGTGATAGCGCATGGCGGCGTCGTAGATCGCCATGCGCTCGCCCGACGGGTAATGAATGGTCACGCCGCCCTCGACCCCCGGCACCATCTGGTTCTTGATCCGGGTGTTGGCGAAGGTGCCCCGCATCATCACTTCGTGATTGCCGCGCCGCGCGCCGTATGAATTGAAATCATTAACGGCGACCCCGTGCTCGATCAGATAACGGCCGGCGGGGCTGTCGCGCCTGATCCCTCCGGCCGGCGAGATATGGTCGGTGGTGATCGAATCGAGGAAGAGGCCGAGAATACGCGCGCCCTCGATGTCGGTCACCGGCGAAGGGCTAAGCGACATGCCGGCGAAGTAGGGCGGGTTCTGCACATAGGTCGAGTGCGGGTCCCAGTCGTAGGTGAGGCCTTGCTTCACCGCGATCTCGCGCCATTCCGGATCGCCGCGGAAGACGTCGCCATAGCGCGTCTCGAACATCGATGTCTTAACCGCTTGGCGCACGACCTCGGCGATGTCCTTCGCCGTCGGCCAAATGTCCCTGAGAAAGACGGGCGCGCCGCCGGCGCCGTTGCCGAGCGGCTCGTTCACGAGATCGCGCGCGACGGAGCCTGCAAGCGCATAGGCCACCACCAGCGGCGGCGAGGCGAGATAGTTGGCGCGCACGTCGTGATTGACGCGGCCCTCGAAATTGCGGTTGCCGGACAGCACCGCGGCGACGGCAAGGTGATGGGTGTGGATCGCATGCGAGATCTCGTCGGGAAGCGGCCCCGAATTGCCGATGCAGGTGGTGCAGCCGTAACCGACGAGATTGAAGCCGAGCGCATCGAGCTCCCTCTGGAGCCCGGCCTCCGCAAGATAATCCGTCACCACCTGGGAGCCGGGCGCGAGCGAGGTCTTGACCCACGGCTTCACCCTCAACCCATGCCTGATCGCGTTCTTGGCCAGCAGCCCGGCCGCGACCATCACCGAAGGATTTGAGGTGTTGGTGCAGGAGGTGATGGCGGCGATCACGACATCGCCATGGCCGAGGTCGAAATTCCTGCCCTTGACCGGCACCCGCAATTCCGCCTCTCGACTCTTTCCGTATTCCTTGTCGAGCGCCTCGGCGAAGGCGGCCGCCGCGCGCGCGAGCGGCACGCGGTCCTGGGGACGCTTCGGTCCCGCGATCGACGGCTCGACTTCGCCGAGATCGAGATTGAGCGTCTTGGTGAAGACCGGGTCCGGCGTGTCGCCGTCGCGGAACAGGCCTTGCGCCTTCGCATAGGCCTCGACCAGCGCAATGCGCTTCGGCTTCCGCGCGGTCGCGGAAAGATAGGCAAGCGTCTCCGCGTCGATGGGAAAGAAGCCGCAGGTCGCGCCGTATTCGGGCGCCATATTGGCGATGGTGGCGCGGTCTTCGAGCGGGAGAGACCCCAGCCCGGTGCCGAAGAACTCCACGAACTTGCCCACCACGCCCTCGCGCCGCAGCATCTCGGTGACGGTGAGCACGAGGTCGGTCGCGGTGACACCGTCCTTGAGCTCGCCGGTCAGCCGGAAGCCCACCACTTCGGGGATCAGCATGGAGATCGGCTGGCCGAGCATGGCGGCCTCGGCCTCGATGCCGCCGACCCCCCAGCCGAGCACCGAGAGACCGTTGACCATGGTGGTATGGCTGTCGGTGCCGACCAGCGTGTCGGGGAAGGCCACGGCGCCCGCCCCTTCATCCTCCTTGGTCCACACTGTTTGCGCGAGGTACTCGAGATTGACCTGGTGGCAAATGCCGGTGCCGGGCGGCACCACGCGGAAATTGTCGAACGCGCCCGCCCCCCAGCGCAAGAACGCGTAGCGCTCCCGGTTCCGCTCATATTCCTTGTCGACGTTGATCTGGAAAGCGCGATCTGAGCCGAAGGCATCGACCATGACCGAATGATCGATGACGAGGTCGACCGGCGCGAGCGGATTGATCTTGCGCGGATCGCCGCCAAAGGCGGCCATGGCGTCGCGCATGGCGGCAAGATCGACCACGGCGGGGACGCCGGTGAAGTCCTGCATCAGGACACGCGCGGGCCTGAAGGCGATCTCGCGGTCGCTCTTCTTCTCCTTCAGCCAGAGGGCGACGCCGCGAATATCGTCGGCCGTGACCGTGCGTCCATCCTCATGGCGAAGCAGATTCTCGAGCAGCACCTTGAGCGAGAAGGGGAGATTGCCGACGCCCGCAAGCCCGTTGGCCTCGGCCTCACTCAGGCTGAAGTAATCGTATTCGGCCCCGCCGGCCTTGAGCGTGCGGCGGCATTTGAAGCTGTCGAGCGAGGGTTCAAGGACCGCAGTCAACGGGCTCTCCTTCGGCGTGTCTGTCGCCGAGCATGCAAGGACGCGGGCGCTCGGCTGCCATCAGCCGCGCCGTCCCGCCTCAACACGGCTCCCCCCTTGGTTAAGGCTTGCGCGCTCAAGTTCTATATAAAAGCGCTTGCGGCAGCGAGACAATGACGCGAAGAGAGCTTGGGAGGCGCTCATCCCTTCGAACCCGCGTCTCCCATGTCTCAACCTGCGCCAATTCCGCGTCAATGCCGCACGCCGTAGGCCTCGCCGCAATCGATATCAGCTGCCAGCGCGGCGGCAGGACCATCTACCGGGATGTGGGCTTTCGCCTCGCGCCGGGCGAGGCGCTGCTCGTCACCGGTCCGAACGGCGCGGGCAAGACGAGCCTGTTGCGGCAGATCGCGGGGCTCCTTCCGCTCGCCGCCGGGGCTTTGCGCCTTGAGGGGGCAACGTCCGATGCCGACCTCCCCGAGCTTTGTCACTATGTCGGCCACGCCGATGCGGTGAAGACGAGGCTCAGCGTCGGCGAAAACCTTGCGTTCTGGGCCGATTTTCTTGGCGAGGATCGCACTGATCTCGCGGGCGCGCTTGCCGCCTTCGGACTCGGCCCTTTGGCCGATCTTCCCGCCGGCCTGCTCTCGGCGGGACAAAAACGGCGTCTTGCGCTCACGCGCCTCTTCGCCGCGCCACGCCCGATCTGGCTCTTGGACGAGCCGCAATCCTCGCTCGATGCGGCCTCGCTCAAGCTGCTCGACACGGCCCTCGCGAATCACCTCGAGGCCGGCGGCGTTGCCGTCGTCGCGAGCCACACGAAGCTCGCTACGAAATTCGCCAAGCATCTCACCCTCGGGAAGGAGCGCGTCGCGTGAGCGCGGCCCTCGCTCTTCTTGCCCGCGACATGAAGCTTGCCTTCCGCGAAGGCGGCGCGATCGGAACCGCGCTCGGTTTCTATCTCGTGGTGATCGCCATCACGCCGCTCGGACTTGGGCCCGATCTCAATCTGCTTTCCCGCATCGCTCCGGGCATTTTGTGGGTGGCGCTTCTTCTTGCCGCGCTTCTCTCGGCCGACCGCATCTTCCATAACGACTACGAGGACGGCGCGCTCGACGTGCTGATGACCGGGAAGCTGCCTCTGCCGCTCGTCGCCGCGATCAAGAGCCTCGCCCATTGGCTCACGACCGGCGTCCCGCTCGCGCTTCTCGCGCCGCTCCTCGGACTGCTGCTCAATCTTCCGATGCAAGCGACCCCGTTCCTCGTGCTCGCCATGCTTGCCGGCACGCCTGCCGTGAGCTTCGTCGCCGCGATCGGGGCGAGCCTCACGCTCGGGCTGAAGCGGAGCGGGCTCCTTCTTGCGCTGCTCGTGCTGCCGCTCTATGTGCCGGTGCTGATCTTCGGCGTGGCGACGGCCTCTGCCGCCGTCACCGGCCCGGCCTCGCCCTGGCCGCCCTTCCTCGTGCTGTGCGGCTTCAGCCTGGCAAGCATCGTGCTGGCGCCGCTCGCCGCGGCCGCCGCGCTCCGCACCGCCATGCGCTAATCTGTCTCGCCAAATTTATCCCGACCGTGGAGCGATTGCGCCGTATCGCCAAACCCACTAGATCAAGCCTGATGCCGAGCCTCGCCAATCCCACGCGTTTTTTGACCCTCGCCGACAGCCTCATCCCCTGGCTTGCGGCGCTGACGGCGATCCTTCTCGCCATTGGGCTCTATCTCGCCTTCTTCGTGGCGCCGCCCGACTACCAGCAGGGCGAGACCGTCCGCATCATGTTCGTTCATGTCCCCGCCGCGTGGCTTGCCATGTTCGGCTATATGGTCATCGCGGTCGCAAGCCTCGGCACGCTCATCTGGCGCCACCCCCTCGCCGACGTCGCCGCCAAGGCCGCCGCACCGATCGGCGCCACCTTCACCTTCATCGCGCTCGTCACCGGCTCGCTGTGGGGCAAGCCGATGTGGGGCACCTATTGGGTGTGGGACGCGCGTCTCACCTCGATGCTCGTTCTGTTCCTGCTCTATCTCGGATTGATCGCGCTGTGGCAGGCGATCGAGGAACAGGGACGCGCCGGACGCGCTGCCGCCATCCTGGCTCTGGTCGGCGCCGTCAATATCCCCATCATCAAGTTCTCGGTCGACTGGTGGAACACGCTGCATCAGCCGGCGAGCATCGTGCGCCTGGGCGGACCCAGCATAGATCCTGCGATGCTTGCCCCGCTCGCCGTCATGGCGCTCGCCTTCACGCTGCTCTTCGTGCTTCTGCACCTCATCGCCATGCGCGCCGAAATCCTGCGCCGGCGCGTGCGGGCGATGCAGCAGATGCAAGTCGAGCATGCCGCGTTGGTCGAGGCCTAAGGCCGGCGCCATGCCCAATCTCGGTCCGCACGCAATCTTTATCCTCTCCGCTTATGGCGTGACCTTCGCCGCCGTCGCAGGGCTCGCATTGGCGATCCTCGCCGACGACCGCAAACAGCGCCGTCAGCTCGCCGATCTCGAGCGAAGGGGCGTGAGACGTCGGTCGGCGGACGCGGGCAAGACCGCGAAGCTCGCGCGAAAGAAGCGGCCATGACCGAGCAGACGCGCCCCGCCTCAATCCGGCGTTGGGGACCGGCCCTGCCGCTTGCGATCTTCGCCGTGCTCGCCGGTCTCTTCTGGTACGCGCTGCAAAGCGGCGATCCCTCGCTGCTCCCCTCGCCGCTGATCGGCAAGAAAGTGCCGGACTTCACCCTTCCCGCGCTGGAGGGTCTCGGCTCTGAGGACAAGCAAGTGCCGGGCTTCGCCTCGGCGGACCTCGCCCAAGGCGAGCCCACCCTCGTCAATGTCTTCGCGTCGTGGTGCGTCGAATGTCAGGTCGAGCATCCGCTGCTGCTCGCGCTTTCGCAACAGCCCGGGCATCAGGCTCTACGGCATCGACTACAAGGACGATCCAGTCGCGGCGCGGCGCTTCCTCGGCCGCTACGGCAATCCTTACGCGCGCGTCGGCGCCGACCGTTCAGGCCGCGTTGCCATCGATCTCGGCGTCTACGGCGTGCCGGAAACTTACGTCATAACGGGCGACGGCAAGATCGCCTACCGCCATGTCGGCCCGCTCACCGAGCAAGTCATGAAGAACAAGATCCTGCCCCTGCTCCGGCCCGCTGATAACGCACCGCCGGGCTAGCGGCTTTGCTTCTGGACCGCTGCGACGATCAGATTGAGAGCGTCGAGGAAGTCCTGCCGCTTGCTCGGCGGAAGGATGGCGAGGAGCCGCTGGTCGGCGGCGGCGGCGGCGGGTTGCGCGTCGCGAAGCATTCTTGCGCCAAGCGAGCTGAGCCTTATGGTGTAGGCCCTGGCATCCTCCTTGGTGCGGCGGCGCTGGACCAGACCCCTCCTCGCCAGCCGCGCGACAAGATCGGCCATCGTCGAGCGATCGATGCCCGTGCGCTCAACCAGTCTGGTCTGGTTCAGCCCTTCTTCGTCGCCGATCACCATCATCACGGCGAGCTGGCGCGGCGTGAGTCCGCCGGTGCGCGCCTCCGACGAAAAAATCTCGGCAGCGCATTGCCCGGCGCGATGAAGCAGATGCGTCGCCGAGCGGTCGAGGTCTTTGGCTCCCTTTGCCATCATGGCTCGGGTCCTCTTCTCGGGATTTTACAACTTAAACGGGCAAACGGCAATTGAGGGAAGGACGCCTGGGCCTAGGTCCTGCTCCCCTCTTCGCGATCCCCTGTTCGTTGCGGCGGCAGGCCATGGCGCTGCAGCAGCGGCATCTGCGCGAGCGTGAACAGGAGGGTGAGCGGCAGGAACCCGAAGGCCTTGAAACTGACCCAAGTATCGGTCGAGAAGTTGCGCCATACGAGCTCGTTAACGATCGCCATGGCGATAAAGAAGGCGATCCACCGGTAGGTGAGCTTGCGCCAACCCTCCTCGGTGAGCGCCAAGGCCGAGCCGAACAGCAGCTCGAGCAGCGGCTTTTTGAGCAACAGCCCGGCCGCGAGCAGCATGGCAAACATCGAATAGACGATGGTCGGCTTGAGCTTGATGAAGGTCTCGTCGCGGAGGAAGAGCGTGAGCCCTCCGAATACGAGCACGATCACGCCGCTCACGATCGGCATGATCGGAACCTTGTGGTAGCGGAGGCGCGCGGCGGCAAGCGAAATGACGGTCGCCGCCATGAACGCGGCAGTCCCGGCGTAGATCCCCGCCACGGCGTTGGCGGCAAAGAACACCAACAGGGGCCCGAGCTCGATGATGAGCTTGGTCCAGGTCCCTTGTTGCGCGGGACCGTCCATGCCCTGCGTCGCGATCTTTTGCTCAGGCCGCGGCTTCATTCTCGCTGTTCGCTCCCGCGATCGCGCGCGCGAAATCTTGCGCGCCGAACGGTTTGAGATCGTCAATCCCCTCACCGATGCCGATCGCATTGACCGGAAGCTTGAAGCGCTCGGCGATGGCGACGAGGATGCCGCCGCGCGCCGTGCCGTCGAGCTTGGTCACGACGAGGCCGGTGACGCCCGCGATCTCCTTGAAGATCTCGACCTGAGCGAGCGCGTTCTGTCCGGTGGTGGCGTCGAGCACGAGGATGACCCCGTGCGGGGCGGTTTCATCGATCTTCTTCAGCACGCGCACGATCTTGGCGAGCTCGGCCATGAGGTCCGCTTTGTTCTGGAGGCGTCCGGCGGTGTCGATGAGGAGCACGTCTGCGTCTTCCGCGCGGGCGCGCTCGAAGGCTTCGAAGGCGACGCCGGCCGGATCGGCGCCCACCGCCTTGGCCACGACCTCGGCGCCGACGCGCTCGCCCCACACTTTGAGCTGGTCGATCGCGGCGGCGCGAAACGTGTCGGCCGCGGCGAGCATGACCTTGCGGCCGTCGCGCTTGAATTGATGGGCCATCTTCGCGGCCGTGGTGGTCTTGCCGGTGCCGTTCACCCCGACCACGAGCAAGACTTGCGGCCGCGTCGCCGAGAGCGCCAAAGGTTGCGCCAAGGGCGCGAGCACGCTTGCGATCTCGGCTGCGACGACTTCGCGCACGGCCTCGGGCGTCAGGCCTCTGTCGTGGCGGCCCTTCGCCAGCCGTTCGCGAATGCGCGCCGCCATGGCGACACCGAGATCGGCCTTGATCAAGACCTCCTCGATGCGGTCGAGCGTCTCGTCGTCGAGCTTGCGCTTGGCGAGCGCTCCGGCGAGATTGTCGGAGAGAGCATTTGTGGTGCGGGAAAGCCCGCGGCGAAGCTGATCGAACCAACTCCGTTTCGGTTCGGGCTGAGCGCGGTCCTCGCCGCCGCTCATGATCGCACCCCGATCAGTGCGGCGCCGTCATGGCCGGCAACGACCGCCTCGACGAGCGTTCCGGCGTCTGCCTCGGCTTCGAGGCGGACCGGCGTGAAGTCCGCCGCGCGTCCGATTACCTCCCTCTCCATCAGCACGGTGATGCGGCGCCCATTGGCGGCCTCAAGATGGCGCTTGAGCGCGGCAACACCCTTCTCGCGCAGCTCGCTCGCGCGCTTGGCGATGATCGCTCCATGAATTTGAGGCATGCGGGCGGCGGGCGTTCCCTCGCGCGCCGAATAGGGAAAGACATGCAGGAAGGTGAGCCCGCAATCGTCGATAAGACTGAGCGAGTTCGCGAACATCGAACCGGTTTCGGTGGGAAATCCCGCGATGAGGTCGGCGCCGAACACCATGTCGGGACGAAGCCGCCGGACCGTGGCGCAAAAGCGGACCGAGTCGGCGCGGGCGTGCCGCCGCTTCATGCGCTTCAACGTGAGGTCGTCGCCCGATTGCAACGACAGATGCAGATGCGGCATCAGCCGCTCCTCCTCGGCGATCGCCGCAAGCAGGCCCGCGTCGGCCTCGACCGAGTCGATCGAGGACAGCCTGAGGCGCGGAAGCTCCGGCACGAGCTTCAGCACTGAGCGCACGAGCTTGCCGAGCGACATCGCGCCGGGAAGGTCCCTGCCATAGGCGGTGATGTCGACGCCGGTCAGCACGATCTCGGCATAGCCCTTCTCGGCGAGGCGACGCGCTTGCGCCACCACCTCGCCCGCCGGCACCGAGCGCGAAGGCCCGCGGCCGAAGGGAATGACGCAGAAGGTGCAGCGGTGGTCGCAGCCGTTCTGGATCTGCACATAGGCGCGGGCGCGCGAC
The DNA here is from genome assembly GCA_963776655.1 of uncultured Alphaproteobacteria bacterium. Classification (GTDB taxonomy): domain Bacteria; phylum Pseudomonadota; class Alphaproteobacteria; order Rhizobiales; family Methyloligellaceae; genus Methyloceanibacter. The sequence continues at coordinate 216,222 of CAVZNL010000001.1, forward strand.
CCGAATCCCTCGATCAGGTGCGACGCCGTCTCGCGCACCGACATGATGTCGTTGACCACGACGCGCTCGCCGCCCGCGACGCCGAAACGCATGAAGGTCTTGGCTTGGAGCTTCTCCTGATTGCCGATCACGTGATCGACCTCGTCCATGGCGGCGAAGCGGGAAGGATCGATCTGCGCGGCGCAGCCGGTGACGATGATCTTTGCCTGGGGCCGCTCGCGCCGGGCCTTGCGGATGGCTTGGCCCGCCTGACGCACGGCTTCGGCGGTCACCGCGCAGGTATTGACGATCACCGAATCCGAGAGCCCGGCGGCGTCGGCATGCGCGCGCATGACTTCGGACTCATAGGCGTTGAGCCTGCAACCGAAGGTGATGATGTCGATATCCGGCATTGACGGCTTCTAACATGAAACTCGGAACAAGTCAGACCCTAGCCAAGCCTGGCGGCGTGGGCTCCCCGTCAAACGCGCGCCGGCTGAAGCAGCGCCTGAGGCAGCGTGCCCTCGTAGTCGAGCGCATGAGGGCCGGTCATCAGCACATGACCGTCCTTCTCCCGCCACTCGATCATGAGATCGCCGCCCGGCAGGCTCACCCTCACCTTGCGGCCGGCAAGCTCGCGCCGCACAGCGGCGACGGCCGCGGCGCACGCGGCCGTGCCGCAGGCCCGCGTCAATCCGGCACCGCGCTCCCAGGTGCGCAGCTTCAAATGCGCGGGGCCGAGAACCTCGACCAGCGAGATATTGGCGCGCTCCGGGAACAGCGGATGGTGTTCGAGCACGGGCCCGAGCCGTGCGAGGTCGTGGGCCTCGACATCGTCGACGAAGAACAGGCAATGCGGGTTTCCGACATTGACGGCCGACGGCGACGCGAGCGCCGGGTCGTCGAGCGCACCGATGGCGATGCGCCGCGTGTCGTCAAACGGCTCGGCGAGCGGAATCTCGTTCCAGGCAAAGCGGGGCGCACCCATGTCGATGGTGACGCTGCGATCGGCATTGACGGAGGCAACGATCACGCCGCTCTCGGTCTCGATGCTGACATTGGACGTCTCGCGCTCGTCGGCGACAAGCGCCGCCACGCAGCGCGCCGCGTTGCCGCAGGCGCCGACCTCTCCGCCGTCGGCGTTCCAGATGCGCATGAACACGTCGGCCGTGCGCGAAGGCTCGAGCGCGACGACCTGGTCGCAGCCGATGCCCTCTTTGCGGTCGGCGATGGCGCGGACCGCGTCGGGAGAGAGCGGGAGCGCGCGCGTCCGCGCATCGAGCACGACGAAGTCGTTGCCGAGCCCGTTCATCTTGCGGAAGGGGATTGCCTCAGTCTGCATGCAGCCTCGCTAGCCGCTATATAGGGTGAGCGGCCCCCGTCTTGCCAGCGCCGCCGCCGGGCATTTGCCCAAGCAATCGTAGAGCCGGGGCCGTGCTATAGGAGGCGACCCGCTCGTCGGACTCATCCACCACGCCGACTGGACATGATTTCCGTTCCGAACAACGACCGTGTTCACGCCCTCGTCCCTCATACTCTGACGGCGCCGCTCGACGGAAGTGCCGAGGGCCCGCTCTCCGGGCTCTCCTTCATGGTGAAGGACCTCTTCGCCATCGCCGGACGCAAGGTTGGCAACGGCAATCCGCACTATTACCAACATGCGGCGCCGGCCTCCGCGACCGCACCGGTCATCGCTCCGCCTGCTCGAGGCCGGGGCGTCATGCACCGGCATCACCATCTGCGACGAGTTCTTCTATAGCGTGCTCGGCTCCAACGCCCATTACGGCCAGCCCGTCAACGCCCGCGCGCCTAAGCGCGTGACCGGAGGGTCGTCTTGCGGCGCCGCCGCGGCGGTCGCTTCAGCGATGTGCGACTTTGCGCTCGGAAGCGACACCGGCGGCTCGATCCGGGTGCCGGCGTCCTTCACGGGGCTCTACGGCCTCAGGCCAAGCTTCGGGCGCATCGCGACCGATGGCGCAACGCCGATGGCGCCGAGCTTCGACACGATCGGTGTCCTCGCGCGCGAGGCGGAGCTGGTCCGGACGATCGGCCAGGTGCTGCTCCAAGGACGAGCGCATCGAGGCCAAGGTCGAACGCCTGATCCTTGCCGAGGACCTGTTCCGCCATGAAGAGGCGAGCGCCGATCGGGCGCTGTGGGGCGTTCTCGCCAAAATCGGCCCGGCGCTGCCTCCCCCCGAGCACAGGGACATCGCGGGCGAGGCCCTCGACGATTGGCGCAATGCCTTTCGCCTCATCCAGGGCTTCGAAATTCAGTCGACGCTCCTTCCCTTCATTCAATCCCACACTGTCGATCTTGGGCCCGGCATCAAGGAGCGCTTCGCGATGGCTGCTGAGATCACCCAAGCCGAGGCCGACGCGGCGCGCCGCGTGAGCGCCGAGATCGCCGAGCGCCTCGACGCGCTCGCGAGGCCTGGGACGCTCATCGTGCTGCCGACGACGCCGACCCTGCCGCCGGAGCGCGGCATCCCCGACGGCGCGTCCTTCGCCGGGTTTCGCAACCAGACCCTCGGCTATACCTGCCTTGCCGGCCATGCCGGCCTGCCGCAGATCTCAATTCCCGCCGCAGAGGCGGCCGGTTGTCCCATCGGCCTCTCCTTCATCGGCTGGAAGGGCGGCGACGAGGCGCTTCTCGACCTCGCCGTCCGCCTCGCACCCTTGCTGCGTTGAAGCCTGATTCCGCCTGACGGCGGGCCTGGCGCGAGATGACGTGGCAAGGCTTGAAAATATTTACTTCGTTCTGCGAGAGTCCCGTCTGAACCCCAACTCCGGGGAGAGGATTGCAATGCTGGACCAATCCACTTTTTCTTTCGGCGCAGGCTTCCGCTCGCTGACCGCGGAGACCGCCGAACCGGTTCGCGCTTTCCGTTGCCGGTACCCTTCCGTCCTGGCTCGAAGGCACCCTGCTCCGCACCGGACCCTCCAAGTTCGAGGTTGGCGCTCGCACCTATAATCATTGGTTCGACGGCCTGGCGATGCTGCACCGCTTCGCCATTGCCGATGGCGCCGTCACCTACGCCAACCGCTTTCTCGAGAGCAAAGCGTTCTCCGCGGCGCAAGCGACCGGCAAGATCTGCTACAGCGAGTTCGCGACCGACCCGTGCCGCACGCTGTTCGGACGCGTGGCTGCGATCTTCGATCCGAAGCTCACCGACAATTGCAACGTCAATGTCTCCGATTACGCGCGCGACATGGTCGCCTTCACCGAGACATCCATGCCGATGCGCTTCTCGCCCGACACGCTGGAGACGCTCGGCGTGTTCGCCTATGGCGGGGCACTGCCGGGCCAGATCTCGACCGCGCACCCGCATTACGACGCGAAACGCGCGTGCCACTATAACTACATCGCCGATTTCGGCATGAAGAGCCTCTATCGCATTTGCCGCATTGGCGATGACGGCAGCCGAGCGGCAAATCGCCGAGATCCCCGTCGAGCGGCCCTCCTACATGCACAGCTTCGGCATGAGCGAGGACCACCTGATGCTTGACCGCGTTCCCGCTGGTCGTGAGCCCGCTCGACCTCAGGCTGTCGGGCAAGCCCTTTATTCAGAACTATCGCTGGGAGCCGGAGCGCGGGATCGTCTTCCACGTTGTCGCCAAGGACACCGGCGAGATTGTCCGTACCGCGAAGACCGATGCGACTTTTGCTTTCCATCATGTCAACGCCTTCGCCGAGAATGGCGGTCTCGCGGTCGATGTCGTTGCGTATCCGGACGCTTCGATTATCGATCAGCTTTACCTCTCGCGGCTTCGCGCCAATACGCCCGTCACCGCCACCGGCAAACTCACCCGGTTTTACGTTCCGCTGGCAAACGAGGCGCCGATCACCCGCAGGACCTTGGCTGACGTGCCGCTCGAGCTGCCGCGCATCAACTACGAGCGATGCGCCGGCAGGCCCTATCGCTACCTCTGGGGCACGGGGGTCGAGGTCGAAGGCGATTTCCTCGATTCGATCGTCAAGGTCGATACGAACACCGGAGCCGCCGCCACCTGGTACCGGGCGGGACTCTATCCCGGCGAGCCGGTGTTCGTGCCTTCGCCCGTCGCAAAGGGGGAGGACGACGGCGTGCTGTTGTCGATCGTGCTCGATACGGCAGCGGACCGCTCCTTCCTGCTCGTGCTCGACGCCGGCACCCTGGCCGAATTGGCGAGGGCAAATGCCCCCCACGCCATTCCGTTCCACTTCCACGGCGCCTTCTTCCCAAAGCACGGCTTGACTTAAGTCCCCTCCTCGCCGACATTCCCGGCGAAATTCAAGGCCGCTCCGTAACGAGAGCCGCCGCCCTGCACATGATATTTGCGCTACCGGCCTCTGGCCTATTTGAGCGCAAGCGCAAATCAAGAGGCAGGGGGGTCAACACCCGACAGCGCGACGCGCCCTCGGGTGCGTTAATCGTTTGTGTGGTGGTTGATTTGGAACGACGCATAACAAGCTTGTTGTCATGCCCCGGCTTGACCGGGGCATCCAGTAACCCTTGTCTTCGCGATCGAGACTCAGCGGCTACTGGATCGCCCGCCTGCGCGGGCGATGACACTGGAAAGCGGAACTGATGTTCGAGACCTTATCGGAACGCCTTGGCGCGATCCTCGACAAGCTCACCCGCAAGGGGGCGCTGACCGAGGCCGACGTGGCCGAGGCCATGCGCGAGGTGCGCCGCGCGCTGCTCGAGGCCGATGTCGCGCTCGACGTGGTCCGCGACTTCACCGAGGCGGTAAGACAGAAGGCGATCGGCCAGGAGGTGGTGCGCTCGATCACGCCCCGGCCAGATGGTCATCAAGATCGTCCATGACGAGCTGGTGCGGGTGCTGGGGTCCGACGCGCAAGCCATCGATCTCGCCGCCACCCCTCCGGTGGTGATGATGCTGGTCGGCCTGCAAGGTTCGGGCAAGACCACCACGACCGCCAAGCTCGGCAAGCGGCTTGCGACACGCGACAAGCAGAAAGTGCTGATGGCTTCGCTCGATACGCGGCGCCCGGCGGCGCAGGAGCAGCTCCGCGTGCTCGGCGAGCAGACCGGGATTACCACGCTCCCGATCGTTTCCGGCGAAACGCCCGCGACAATCGCCAAGCGCGCGGTCGAGACCGCGAGGCGCGGCGGCTTCGACGTGCTCCTGCTCGATACCGCGGGCCGCACCCATATCGACGAAGAGCTGATGTCCGAGACCGCCGCGATCGAGAAGATCGCGCGCCCGCACGAGACGCTGCTCGTCGCCGACGCGCTCACCGGCCAGGACGCGGTCAATCTCGCCAAGAGCTTCGGCGCCCGCGTGGCCTTGACCGGCATCGTGCTCACGCGCGTCGACGGCGACGGCAGAGGCGGTGCTGCGCTTTCCATGCGCGCCGTCACCGGCAAGCCGATCAAGCTGATCGGCGTGGGCGAGAAGCTCGACGCGCTCGAAGAGTTCCACCCCGAGCGCATCGCCGGGCGCATTCTCGGCATGGGCGACGTGGTCGGCCTGGTCGAGAAGGCCATCCAGACGGTCGAGATCGACAAGGCCGAGGCCATCGCCCGGAAGGTCAAGAAGGGCGCTTTCGATCTCGACGATCTCGCCGAGCAATTGCAGCAGATGCAGAAGCTCGGCGGCATGGGCGGCGTGCTGGCGATGTTGCCCGGGATCGGCAAGATCAAGAAGCAGCTCGACGCGGCCAATCTCGACGACACGATCCTGAAGCGCCAGCAGGCGATGATCGGCTCGATGACCAAGGCCGAGCGCAAGAACCCAAAGCTGCTCAATGCTTCGCGCAAGAAGCGCGTTGCGGCCGGCTCCGGCACGAGCGTGCAGCAGATCAACAGGCTGGTGAAGATGCACCGGCAGATGGCCGACATGATGAAGACCATGGGCAAGAAGCGCGGGCTGCTTGGATCGCTGTTCGGCGGCGGACCGCCGCCCGACATGCCGGCCGAGCTGCCGCCGGGCGGAAGCGTGCCGCCGGGAAATCTGCCGCCGTTCCCTGGCGGCAGCCTCCCCGGACTTCCCGGAGGCTTTCCTGGCCTTCGCGGCGGTCTTCCCAGGGGCCTCCCCGGCCTTCCCGGATCGAAGAAGCGATGAGACCAACTTGAGCCTAGGAGAAACGAAGCGATGTCCCTGAAGATCAGACTGGCGCGGGCCGGTGCGAAGAAGCGGCCTTATTACCGCATCGTCGTCGCCGATTCGCGTAGCCCGCGCGACGGACGCTATATCGAGAAGATCGGCACCTACGATCCGCTCCAGCCCAAAGGCTCGGCCGAGCGGGTGAAATTCGTCGACGAACGGCTGAAGCATTGGCTGGGCGTTGGCGCCGAGCCGACCGACCGCGTGCTCCGTTTCCTCGATGCGGCCGGGCTTAGGAAGCGCGCGGCCCGTTCGAACCCGAATAAGGGCCAGCCCGGCAAGAAACGGCTCGAGCGCGAGGAGGCCAAGCGCACCGCCGCGGACGAGAAGGCCAAGGCCGCGGCCGAGGCCGCCGCGGCGCCGCCACCGGCGGAGGCTGAGGCTCCGGCTGAGCCCGAGGCTCCGGCTGAGCCTGAGGCTCCGGCTGAGCAGCCCGCCGCAGACGAGCCAGCCGCTGAGCCGGCGACAGAGTGACCCCGTTGCCGTCGCCTGACCGGGTGCTGCTCGGCGAGATCGGTGCGGCGCAGGGTCTCAAGGGCGAGGTCAAGCTCCGCTCTTACACCGAGGAGCCCGCGGCGATCGCCCGCTACGGCCCGCTTCACGATGAGGAAGGCCGCGCCATCGAGATCGAGAGCGTGCGCGGGACGGCGAAGGCGCTCATCGCCCGCATCAAGGGCATCACCACGCGCGAGGCTGCCGAGGCCCTTGTCCGCACCAAGCTGTACATCGAACGCGCGCGTCTGCCCGAGCGCCGAGAGGATGAGTGGTACCAGGCCGATCTGATCGGGCTTGCCGCCGTGGATCGCAGCGGCGAGAAGATCGGCGTCGTGGTCGCGGTGCAGAACTTCGGCGCCGGCGATCTGATCGAGGTGAAACCGGAGAAAGGCGACGCCACCGTGCTCGTACCCTTCACCCGCGAGACCGTGCCGGAGGTCGATGTCGAGGGTGGGCGTCTCGTTCTTGTGCCGCCCGAAGGGCTGCTTGAATGACCTGGCGCGCCACGGTGCTCACGATCTTCCCCGACATGTTTCCCGGGGCCTTGGGATTGAGCCTTGCCGGCAAGGCGATGGCCGACGGCAAATGGGCGCTGGATGTTATCGACATCCGCGACTTCGCCACCGACACGCATCGCTCGGTCGACGACACGCCGGCCGGAGGCGGCGCCGGCATGGTGATGCGCGCCGACATTGCCGCTGCTGCCATCGATGCGGCGCGCCAGCGCGTAAGCCCCGGCACGCCAACCCTCTATCTCTCCCCGCGCGGAACCCCTCTGACGCAGGCGCGCGTGCGCGCGCTCGCGCAAGGCCCCGGCGCGATCCTGCTCTGCGGCCGCTTCGAGGGCATCGACCAGCGCGTGCTCGACGCGCGCCAAATCGAGGAGATCTCAATCGGCGATTACGTGCTGTCCGGCGGCGAGCTTGCGGCGCAGGTGCTGATCGATTCCTGCGTGCGGCTCCTGCCGGGTGTGGCCGGGAACGACGATTCGCTCGGCGAAGAGAGCTTCGCGTCGGGTCTCCTCGAATATCCGCACTACACGCGGCCGCGCGACTTCGAAGGCCGCGCCATCCCCGAGGTGCTGCTCTCCGGCGATCACAAGAAAATTGCCGAGTGGCGGCGCGAGGAGGCCGAGAAGCTCACGCGAGCGCGCCGCCCCGATCTGTGGCAGCGCTACGCCAAGGGAAAATCATGATCGATTTCCCCTCTCCCCTTGGGGAGAGGGTGCCCCGGCGAAAGCCCGGGGCGGGTGAGGTTCTTTTTTTGTCATCGTCCGCGAAGGCGGACGATCCAGTAACCCCTGCCGGTCCTATTTCGCGGTACGGTGTTTACTGGATGCCCGCCTGCGCGGGCATGACAGATTGGTATTCGGCGGGGCGTTCTCTCTCACTCTCTTCGATGCAACGCCCTTCCTCTCTCCTCTGGCGAGAGAGGGAAACTTGCGGTCTTTTGCAGGCCACCCACAGTGAGGGGAAGACGAGCAAATCCGTCGACAAGCGCGGAAAGCTGGGCTAGGAAGCGGCTTGCGCGAGGGCTTCCCAAGCCTTCGCGCCTCACGACGAAGGATCAATCAAAAAGAATGGCGTTCGCCGGAAGGCCTCTAGCCAAGGCAGGCGCCCACCGAAAGGTCTTTGCCATGAATATCATCGAACAGCTCGAAAAAGAGCAGGCTGCCGCTCTCGCCGAAAAGCGCAAGGTCCCCGAATTCGGTCCCGGCGATACGCTCCGCGTCAACGTCAAGGTGGTCGAGGGCGAGCGCACGCGCGTCCAGGCCTATGAGGGCGTCTGCATCGGGCGGTCGGGCGGCGGGGTGAACGAGAACTTCACCGTACGCAAGATTTCCTATGGCGAGGGCGTCGAGCGCGTCTTCCCGGTTCATTCGCCGCTGATCGACTCGATCGAGGTGGTGCGGAGAGGCCGGGTGCGCCGCGCCAAGCTTTATTATCTGCGCGGCCGGCGCGGCAAGGCCGCGCGCATCGCCGAGCGCCAGGAGGTCAGGGGCAAGAAGGCCGAAGCCTTCAAGGGCTTCAAGAGGCCGAAGGGCGATCCTGACGATCTCAAGCTGATCCCGGGTGTTTCGGCCGAGCTCGAGAAAAAGCTCAATCAGCTCGGACTGATCAAGTTCGAGCAGATCGCCAATCTTTCGGACGACGAGATCGGCTGGCTCGACGAGGAGCTTTCGCTCAAGGGCGCCATCGAACATGACGATTGGGTCGCCAAATCCGTCGGGCTGATGGCCGAGACGACGGCCGACGAGGTCCCCGCCGAGGAAGAGGAAGAGGGCGAGGAGACCGCCGGCGAGGCCAAGCCTAAGGCCAAGGCCGCGAAGGCCCCCAAGGCCAAGGAGACCAAGACCAAAGGGCCAAGGCCGCAAGCCCGCGAAAAAGCCCAAAAAGGGTTAGCGCCGGCGCCTTTCTGGACGCGGCGGGTTTGAGCAGGGATTTGTAAACCGGGCGCCGAGGCGCTATCTCTGCCCTGACGACCAAGACCCTTTGCCATGGCGAAGCCCCGCACCCTCTACGACAAGATCTGGGACGCCCATCTCGTGCATGAGGCGGACGACGGAATCTGCCTCCTCTATATCGACCGGCACCTGGTGCACGAGGTGACGAGCCCGCAGGCCTTCGAGGGCCTGCGCATGGCGGGGCGGAAAGTGCGCGCGCCCGAGAAGACGCTGGCCGTGGTCGATCACAACGTGCCGACCACCGACCGCTCGCACGGCATCGACGATCCCGAGTCCGCGCTCCAGATCGCCACGCTCGCCGACAACGCGCGAGAATTCGGCATCGAATATTACGACGAGCTCGACCGCCGCCAGGGCATCGTGCATGTCGTCGGTCCCGAGCAGGGCTTCACGCTGCCCGGCACCACCATCGTCTGCGGCGACAGCCACACTTCGACCCACGGCGCCTTCGGCGCGCTCGCCCATGGCATCGGCACGAGCGAGGTCGAGCATGTGCTCGCCACGCAAACGCTGATCCAGCAGAAGGCGAAGAACATGCGGGTGCGCGTCGATGGCGCGCTTAACGACGGCGTCACCGCCAAGGACATCATCCTCGCCATCATCGGCGAGATCGGCGCAGGCGGCGGCAACGGCCACGTCATCGAATATGCCGGCGAGGCGGTCCGCGCGCTCTCCATGGAAGGGCGCATGACCATCTGCAACATGTCGATCGAGGGCGGCGCCAGGGCCGGCCTGATCGCGCCCGACGCCAAGACCTTCGACTACATCAAGGGCCGGCCGCGCGCGCCGAAGGCGGGCGCCTTCGAGCTTGCGAAAGCGGACTGGGAGCGGCTCTATTCCGACGAGGACGCGGAATTCGACCGCGAGGTCGTCCTTCATGCCGAGCGGCTGCCCCCGCTCGTCACCTGGGGCACGAGCCCCGAGCAGGTCGTGTCGGTGACGGGGCGCGTGCCCCTCCCGGCAGAGATCCAGGACGAGACCAAGCGGCGCGCCGCCGAGCGCTCGCTCGACTATATGGGTCTTACCGGCGGCGAGAGGATCACCGACATTACGCTCGACCGCGTGTTCATCGGCTCTTGCACCAACGGCCGCATCGAGGATTTGCGCGAAGTGGCGAAAGTGGTCGAGGGCCGCAAGGTCAACGAACACATCCGCGCCATGATCGTGCCGGGCTCGGGCCTGGTGAAGGCGCAGGCCGAAGCCGAGGGTCTCGACAGGATTTTCATGGACGCCGGCTTCGAGTGGCGCGAGCCCGGCTGCTCGATGTGCCTCGGCATGAACCCCGACCAGTTGGCCCCGCGCGAGCGCTGCGCCTCGACCTCGAACCGCAATTTCGAAGGCCGCCAGGGGCGGCTCGGCCGCACCCATCTCGTCTCGCCGCAAATGGCGGCGGCCGCCGCGATCGCCGGCCGCTTCGTCGACATCCGCAATTTTCACTAGACGCCGGACACGTCATCCCCAGGAACGGCCGCGGGGGGAAACGCGCGTTCCGCGAGAATGACGTGCCGGTGCGCGGGAGAGCGGGAGGGGAAGTCTCCCACGCGAAGCGAGCTCCGTTGGAGCGAGCTCCGTTAACGGTCTCGGTCGTAGCGGTCGCGGTCGTGATGGCCGCGGCCGTTATGGTTTCCGTTCCAATCGCCGCGATGGCCGTGCCGGTAGGCATAGTGGCGCCCGCCGCCGTAGCCGCCCCAATAGCGCGGGCCGTAGCCGTAGCCAAAGCTGAAGCCGGGATAGCGATTATAGGAGGCGCACCACCCGTTCCACGGTCCACACACGGGACGGCACCAATTGTTCCACGCGCCGCAGGCGTAGCCCGCCTCGGCGGGGGCCGATCCGCCGGCGGTTCCTGCCGCGAGGAGGCCGATGAAACCGAGTGCGGCAAACAAGCTCTTTCTAACCATGCTGATACCCCTTTCGCTAGAACCCGGTCCGCGGGAGCGCGGGCTCGGGTGTTGGCGGTGAAGGTGGCACGGGTGGCCTGAACCGGGTCTGATCGCTACATTCATCCGAGGTTCAGCTTGGGTGCCCGAGCGGGAAGCGCGCATGATCGACTGGAACAAACTTGAAGCGCCGAGCCTCGCCGGCCTCGAGGCCATCGCCGATGCCGCCTATGCGCGGCTGCCGGCCCGCTTCCGCGCGCTCACCGGCGATCTGCTCATCCGCGTCGAGGACTTTCCGACCGACGAGGTGCTCGATTCGCTCGACATCGAATCGCCATTCGATCTGCTCGGTCTCTATTCCGGGATCGATCTCGCGAGGAAGAGCGTCAGCGACGTTCCCTCCGTGCCCGACATGGTGTTCCTCTACCGGCGTCCGATTCTCGATTACTGGGCCGAGCACGAGGAGACGCTCGGCGCCATCATCACCCATGTTCTGGTGCACGAGATCGGCCATCATTTCGGCCTGTCCGATGCCGATATGGAGCGCATCGAGGCTGAAGCGGTCATGTGAGGAGGGTCATGGCAGACCGCATATCTCAGCAGGAACGGAACAAGCGAAATGTCGTTGCCTTCTACGATCTTATGTTCAATCAATGCCGCCCGCGCGAAGCCATTGAACGCTATGTCGGCGCCAAGTACATCCAGCACAATCCGGGCGTCGCGGATGGCAAGCAAGGATTCATTGATTATTTCGAAGAAGCTGCTCGCGACTTCCCTGGCAAACATGTCGAGTTCAAGCGCGTGATTGCCGAAGGCAACTTCGTGGTCCTGCACTGCCTGCAGGATTGGCCCGGCGATCATGTGTGGGCGGGCATCGACATCTTTCGGTTGGACGAAGACGGAAAGATCGTAGAGCATTGGGACGTGTTACAGATCGTCCCCGACCAAGCGGCCAATGCCAACGGGATGTTCTGAAGCCAGAAGGTAAAGAAGCGCCGAGCCAACGCGATCCACGCCACGGGGCGTACAGGCATCTTTCAAGGATTTAGCGTTGACGCTCGCGCTCCCCCCTCGCAGACTGGGGGGCGCGGCAGGGGAACGGGGCAGCAGAGGGAACGATCATGCGGTTGGCTGCCCGGCTGATGACGGGGCTTGCGCTCCTCCCCATCCTCGCCGCGACGAGTCCTCTCCAGCACGACGACGCCGCAGCCCTTGAACGGGGCAAGCTTGTGGCCCCGGGCCGGCTCGTGGTTGCGGGGCGAAAGCTTTCTTGCGGCAAGACGGCGACGTTCCTTCGCGACTTCGAAGGCATCGCCGTATCGTCCACGGTGATCATGCTGAATATGCAGGCGCTCAAGGATCTGCCGCGGCCGGTGCAATGGCTGATCTACTATCACGAATGCGGGCATGTCGTTTATGGGCCGAGCGAGACGGCGGCCGACTGCTATGCGGTGAGACGGGCAAGGCGCGAGGGCTGGCTCAGCGGAACGGCGCTCGACGATATTTGCGCGGTGTTCAACATCGCGGGCCACGGCCCCCTTCATCCCGATCCGGAGCAGCGCTGCGAAGAGCTGAGGCAATGCTTCGCCAAAAAGGCTGGCGTCACCGCGAAAGGCGAGCCTCGATGAGACATTTGCGGCAATTGCGCAGGTTTTGCCGGAGCCCTAGAGTGCGAGCCGATATGCGTGACGGACGGGCGAATTTGGCGAGGGCGCTCATCGGCGCCGGAATCATGGCGCTTTGCGCCGCCTATCCTGCTGCGGGCTTTGCCCAGCAATGGGCGGGCAAGGAGGGGTCCACGACCTCAGGCCCAAGCCTCGAGGACTATCTGAAGCAGATCGGCCCTGAAGGCGAGGTCATCGCCCACGGCCGACTCAAGATTGACGGCAGGGCCGTCAATTGCGGCAAGCGGCCGACGGTGCTGAACCCGAATTTCGACAGCTGGGGGGGCGCCTTCCCGGGCTTCCTGATCCTCAACACCGAGAAGATCAGCGGGCTATCGACCCAAGTGAAGCTCTACATCTACTCGCATGAATGCGGGCATCAGTTCGAAGGCGCCGACGAGGGCAAGGCCGACCTGTTCGCCATCAGGCGCGGCGTCAAATGGGGCTGGCTCGACGCCCAAGGCATGGAGGACATCTGCACCTTCATCTCGCAGCTGAAGGGCGACTCGGTTCACCCGCCCGGCGAGCAACGCTGCGAGACCATGCGCAAATACTACCGCCGGCTGATCGAGACCACCGTCCAGCGCGCGCAAGCGCCCTCCTCGGGTGCCAAGCCGCAAACGCTCGCGCCCCCGCAATAGCGCTGCTCGATGCGCCTCAGAAAATCCAGGCGATCATCAGCCAGAAAATCACGAAGAAGATCAGGAAGCCGAGAACGGTGAAAGGCAGCTCGCCGAAGATGGCGTCGCCACCCGAGATCACGGCCATCACCACGATCACGACGAGCGAGACGCCGAAGGAGATCAGCGCCGCGGTCTTGAGCCCGAGCCCAGCCGAGAAGGGATCGGCATCGCCGAGCCCGACCAGATAATAGAGACCGGCGCCGCCGATGACGACGAGCAGCAGGATTCCGGCCGTCGCGGCCACGAGCAATCGAAGCGCCTCGTTGCGTTCACGTCTGTCGCTTGGACCTGGCATCGCGTCGCGCTCCCCGTTCAGTCGCGCTGCTCGCGCATCTCCTGCGCCTTGGCGATCGCCTCCCTGATCACATGCGGATCGGGCATGTCGGCGATGGTGAATTCGGGCTCGTCGCCGGCGGTGGAGATTTGGATGGTGCCGACACCGAGAATGCGGTTGACGAAGCTTTGCATGACGTTCACGGAGCGGATGTGCCTGAGCGACACCGAGGTGCGGTCCTTGCTCAGGATTCCCCGCTCGTACAGGATATCGCTGTCGGTGACGGTGAGCGCGGTCGCGCGCGTCTTGATGTACCAATAGAGCAGGATCACGATGCCGACGCCGAAGGCGGCGATGAGCAGGACGGCAAGGATGAACCAGAAGGGATGGGCCCGGAACATGGCCGGATGCGCCTCGTAGATCACCGTGTCCGTCATTTTCGATCCCTCATCCCACGCTTGTGGCTGGCGGACCTTAGTCTCAGCGCTCCGGCCTGAAAAGGTGGAAAGCGCCGCCGATTGCGGCTACATAACTTCCCGCCGGATGAGGAGCCCATGCAGAAATTCACCACGCTCACGGGGATCGCCGCCAGTCTGCCGATGATCAACGTCGACACCGACATGATCATCCCCAAGCAATATCTCAAGACCATCAAGCGCACCGGATTGGGCAAGGGCCTGTTCGCCGATCTGCGCTATGACGACAAGGGCGACCCGGTGCCGGACTTTATCCTGCACAAGCCGCCTTACACCGAGGCGAAGATCCTCATCACCGGCGAGAATTTCGGCTGCGGCTCCTCCCGCGAGCACGCGCCGTGGGCGCTGCTCGATTTCGGCATTCGCTGCCTCATCGCGCCCTCCTTTGCCGACATCTTCTACAACAACTGCTTCAAGAACGGCATTCTCCCCATCGCCCTGCCGCAAGCGGAGATCGACAAGCTCATCGACGATGCCGCCCGCGGCGCCAACGCGACGCTGGCCGTCGACCTTCCTTCTCAGGAGATCAGGGGACCCGACGGCGGCGCGATCCATTTCGACATCGATCCCTTCCGCAAGCGCTGCTTGCTGGAAGGCCTCGACGATATCGCGCTCACCCTCGAGAAGGCCGACGCCATCGAAGCGTTCGAAAAGAGGGCCAGGCTCGAGCGCCCCTGGGCCTGACGCCGCCTTCCCCTCCCCTCGCGGTGAGGCGCTTCAAACGTAGCTCGTCATGCCCGGACTCGATCCGGGCATCCATGCCGTTACATCTCAGCGAGATGAAGCGCCAATGGAATGGATTGCCGGGTCAAGCCCGGCAATGACGCGGAGGTGGCAGGGGTGCCGATAGTCGTCACGAAGCTTGACGCTTCCTCACTCCCTCAAGGGAGAGCGGGAATGTCGGCATGGGGGCCTACTCGAAGCGGATTGGCGCCGAACTCTGCTCGATCAGCGTCTTGCCGTCGCGGACGATCTTGACCGCGGCATGGTAGAGGCCGTCAGGCCAGCCGCCGGCGGGAACGCCGCGCTTGCCCACTTGCAGCAGGAAACGCTCACGATCCTCGGCAAGCGTCTCGCTATTGCCGAGCAGGCGCTGGTCGTCTTTGACGAGGGCGACCGCCACCACGTCGCCTTTCTTCAGCTCCGCCGCCAGGACATAGGCGATTGCCCCGGTGTTGAACCGCGGCGCGGGCAGGTCCACGCCCTTCTCGAGCGCCTCCTGGCTGACCTCGTGCTCGGTCAGTCCAAGCGCAAGCACCTTGGCCTCCCCGGCGGCGGCGGCCGGCGCTGCAAGAATGATGAGCAACGCAAAGACCGCTCTTGTCAGCATCAAGCTCTCCCGTTACCCAAACCGTGCCACGGTTCCAGTGGTGTCTATGTCGAGGCAAAAAATCAATCCCTGTCATGGCCGGGCTTGTCCCGGCCATCCACGATTCTGATTTCTTGCCGGAAATTCGTGGATGCCCGGCACCAAGCCTGCGCCGGGGCATGACGGCCAAGAGTTTACGGGCGCCAAAGGAGCGGCACGGCCGATGACAACCTATAAGCTCTTGCTGCTTCCGGGCGACGGAATCGGCCCCGAGGTGATCGCCGAGGTCGAGCGCATCGTCGCCTGGGTCAACCGGACCGGCTTGGCCTCGATCGAGACCGAGACCGATCTGGTCGGCGGTTGCGCCTATGAGGCCCACGGCCAGGCCGTCTCCAACGCCACCATGGACCGCGCGCTTGCCGCCGATGCCGTCATGCTGGGGGCGGTGGGCGGCCCCAAATGGGACGGCGTGCCTTACGATCAGCGCCCGGAAGCGGGGCTGTTGCGGCTCCGCAAGGACCTCGAGCTCTTCGCCAATCTCCGTCCCGCCATCTGCTATCCGGCGCTCGCCGACGCCTCCTCGCTCAAGCGCGACCGGGTCGACGGGCTCGACATCATGATCGTGCGCGAGCTGACCGGCGGGGTCTATTTCGGCGAGCCCAAGACCATCGCCGATCTCGGCGACGGACAGAAACGCGCCGTCGATACCCAGGTCTATGAGACCTACGAGATCGAGCGCATCGCCGCCGTCGCCTTCGATCTCGCCCGCGAGCGGAAGCGCTTGGTGCACTCGGCCGAGAAGCGCAACGTGATGAAGACCGGCGTGCTGTGGAACGAGGTGGTGACCAAGCTCCACAAGGAGCGCTATGGCGACGTGACGCTCCATCACATCCTTGCCGACAATTGCGCCATGCAGCTCGTGCGGGCGCCGAAGCAGTTCGACGTGATCGTCACCGACAATCTGTTCGGCGACATGCTGTCTGACGAGGCCGCCATGCTGACCGGCTCGCTCGGCATGCTGCCCTCGGCTTCGCTCGGCGCGGCCGACGAGCGCGGTCATCGGCGCGCGCTCTACGAGCCGGTGCACGGCTCGGCGCCCGACATCGCCGGCCAAGGCATCGCCAACCCGATCGCCACCATCGCCAGCCTCGCCATGTGCCTGCGCTATTCCTTCTTCCTCGGCGAGACCGCCGATCGGATCGACGGCGCCATCGCGCGGGTGCTCGACCAGGGCCTGCGCACCGCCGATATCAAGCAGGAGGGCTGCCGCACCGTGGGCACGCGCGAGATGGGCGAGGCCATCGTTACCGCGCTCGATGGCGCCGGTTAGCGATTTCCTCTGCCTGCTTCGGCATCTAGGAAATTCCCGCAAAGCGCGCTAACTCAGCGTGGGGGGAGATGAGTCGGAAGGATAACATGAAACACGCCCTCGAGCCTGCTCGCCGCCACCACTGCCGTGCTCGCCTTAGGCGCCTCCGCTTTCGCTGCCGAGGATGGGACGCCGCAGGGGGACGCCCAACCTGCCACCGGGCAAGCGCCGGCGGCGACGGCCGCCCCTGCCGAGGCGAAGCGCGAGCTGACGCCCGAGGAGAAGGCCGAGAAGGAGGCGCGCAAGGCCTGCAAGATGAAGATCTGCGACATCATCGCCACCCGCGACCCCAACGGCGAGAACGTGTCGTGCGACATCGTCAAGACCTGGCGCGAGGAGGATATCGTCAAGATGCTCGGCGGCAAGATCGGCTGGCCGTGGGGCAAGGCGGTGTGCCAGTCGAAGCTCGAGCTCGAGCGCAAATCGCTGGCTTTGGCGATGAGCGATACCGCGCGCGAGGTCGTCATGCCGGTGCAGAAAGTGCGCTGCACGCTGGCGCAGAAGACCGAAGGCGAGCCTTACACGGTCGAGGTGACACTCGCGCCGAAGGTGAAATTCGAGAACGGCAAGGCGACCGAGGCCAGCCTCAATTGGGGCGAAGCCACCGCTCCGCTCTTCATCTATCCCCTCATCTATGCCGGGACGGGGCTCGACAACCAGGCCAACGTGCTAGGCCCGGAGGTCGTGCGCATGGTCAACGAGTTCACCACGAAGAAATGCGCCGAGGTCAAGGTCGAAGCGGACAGCGATTTGAGGACGGCGTCGCCTTGAGCGTGACCCAAACGTAACAATCCAGGCCTAATCTCACCCGTCATGGACGTCATGCGAAAACGCGATGGATAACATGGATCGGGCGGCGCCACGGAGCGCGATGCGGAGGGATCGCGACCTTGCCAAGGCATCGCCTGGCGATGCGCTCGCCAATGGCCGCCGCACGTCCGCCCTCCTGCGCGACTTCGTGGCCGGGGCGACCGGCCCGCGCGTCAGTCTTGGCGCGCTCCGCGACGCTCTCGGCGATCGCGGCTTCGGCGTGCTCCTGTTCATCTTCGCGCTGCCGAATCTCGATCCCCGTCAATATTCCGCTTCTGTCGGCAGTGTTGGGCTTGCCGCTCGTGCTGTTGGCGGCGCAGCTTTCCTACGGGCGCCATAAGCCATGGTTTCCCGCTTGGCTCACCAAGCAGACCTTCTCGCGTCAAGGCTTCGCCGCCATCGTCACGCGCACGCTTCCTTATCTCGAGCGAGCCGAGCGCGCCTTGCGTCCGCGCCTGACGGTTCTCTTGTCGTGGACCGGCGAGCGCCTGATCGGCATCGCCATCCTCGTCCTCGCTCTGATCCTCGCTTTGCCGATCCCCTTCGCCAACTGGCTGCCGGCCTGCGCCATCGCCATCGTCGGGCTCGCCCTTGTCGAGAAGGACGGCGTCGCCGTGTTGGTCGGTCTTGCCGTGGGCGTGTTGAGCCTGATGGTCGCGACGACGGTGGTCGTGGGCTTGATCAAGGCCTTCCTGCTGCTGTTTTCCGGCATGCTCGCTTGAGGGCGTGAGGGGACCCGTCGGCCCTTGCTCCGTGGGCGTTTCCATCGAGCCCGCGAGCCGGTAGATTGACTGGCGATTCGGCGATGACGAGGGACGCATCATGGAACGGGCGGCGCCTTATCTCATCCTGATCGGCCGCGTGCTGCTGTCGATCATTTTCATCCAGTCCGGCTGGGGCAAGATCTTCGGCTATGCCGGAACGGTGGAGCACATGGAGGCGGCAGGCGTGCCCGGAGCGCTGCTTCCTCTCGTCATTCTCACCGAGCTCGGCGGCGGCCTTCTCGTCTTGCTCGGGCTCTTCACCCGCTGGGCCGCCATCGCGCTTGCCGGCTTCTGCCTGCTCGCGGGCTATTTGTTCCACTATCACCCCGGCGACATGATGCAGATGATCAGCTTCATGAAGAACATCACCATCGCCGGCGGCTTGCTCGTGCTCGCCGGCTCAGGTCCGGGCGCTTACGCGCTCGACAATCGCCGCGGCTGATCGGCACGCCTGCGGCGCCAAATCCGTCCTTGCTATTGGCTGGCGCTTTGCGCAGCGGTCGTCACGCGCCACACGACATTGCCGACATCGTCGGCGACGAGCAGCGCGCCCGCCCGATCTATGGCGACACCGGCGGGTCGCCCTTGCGCCTCGCCCTGGGCGCTGAGAAAGCCCGTCAGCACGTCGACCGGCTGGCCCGAGGGCTTGCCCTCGACGAACGGCACGAACACCACCTTGTAGCCGCTGAAGGGGATGCGGTTCCACGATCCATGCTCGCCGATGAACGCGCCGCTCCGGTATGGCTCCGGCAGCAGATGCACCTTGCGCAGAAGGCAAGCCCGATCGGCGCCACATGGTTGCCGAGCGCATAGTCGGGCGCGATCGCCTTCGCCACCAGCTCCGGGGTCTTGCGGCTTCACCCGCTGATCGACATGCTGGCCCCAATAGCTGAACGGCCAGCCGTAGAATGCGCCCTCCTTCACCGAGGTGAGATAGTCGGGGACGAGATCGGAGCCGAGCTCGTCGCGTTCGTTCACCACCACCCACAGCACGCCGCTTTGCGGCTCGAACGCCAATCCCGACCGGGTTTCTCAAGCCGGTGGCGAAGCTGCGCGACTGCGCCCGTCGCCGGATCGATTTCGAGGATCTGCGCGCGGTCCTTCTCCCGGTCGAGGCCGTTCTCGCCGACATTGCTGTTCGAGCCCACGCCGACATAGAGCCGCGATCCGTCGGGGCTCGCGGCAAGGCTCTTGGTCCAGTGATAGTTGAGCGGACCCGCCGGCAGATCGGCAATCTTGGTGCCGCGCCTGCTCGATCTCCGTCGCGCCCTCCGCGTAGTCGAAGCGGAGCAGCGCGTCGGTATCGGCGACATAGAGCTTGTCGCCGATGAGCGCCATGCCGAAGGGCGAGTTGAGACCTTCGAGAAACACGCGTCTCGTCTCGGCCACGCCGTCGCCGTCGGCGTCGCGCAACAGCACGATGCGATTTGGGCTCGGCACGCCGGCGCCGGCGAGCTCCATGGCCCAGGCCATCATCCACGCTTTGAAGCCGCCGGTATGCCCTCCTGCTTCGGCGTGTTGGTCTCGGCGACGAGGACGTCGCCGTTCGGCAGGACATAGGAGCCAGCGGGGATGATCGAGGCCGGTGGCGAAGGCATTGACCGCCAGGCCCTCGGCGGGCTTTGGCATGGCGCCCTCGGGCCAACCGATCGGCCCGCGCGATATTGATGGCGGGCACGAGCGCCTCGCTCGGCGCCGGGAGGGTCGGATTGGGACCTTGCGGTCTGCTGCCTCCGGCAGCTCGGCCGAATCGCAAGCCGGCAAGCGCGAGCGGCACAACGATCAGCGGCGATGACGGCGCGCGATCGGCCAGCCGCTTCGGTCCCGGCCTTGCGGAGGGAACGCGCCGAGGCCTGCACGTTTCCGATCGGCCAAAGCTTTACAACCGGGCGCCATTCCCCGTAAATCGGCCGCAAACTGTCGTCTCAGCCCGGTTTGAACGAAGGAGCGATCAGAAGCATGGGCTACAAAGTCGCCGTCATCGGCGCCACCGGCAATGTCGGGCGCGAGATGCTCAACATCCTGGCCGAGCGCGAGTTCCCGGCCGACGAGGTGTTCGCCATCGCCTCGCGCCGGTCGATGGGCGTCGAGGTCTCCTTCGGCGATCAGCGCCTGAAATGCCGGGACCTCGAGCAGTTCGACTTCCGCGGCGTCGATTTCGCCCTGATGTCGGCCGGCTCCGCCGTCTCCAAGGAGTGGGCGCCGAGGATCGGCGCGACCGGCTGCGTGGTCATCGATAACTCGTCGTGCTGGCGTTACGACCTCGACGTGCCGCTGATCGTGCCCGAGGTCAATGCCGACGCCGTGGCCGGCTTCACCAAGAAGAACATCATCGCCAATCCGAATTGCTCGACCGCCCAGCTCGTGGTGGTGCTGAAGCCGCTGCATGACCGCGCCAAGATCAAGCGCGTCGTGGTCGCGACCTACCAGTCCGTGTCCGGCGCCGGCAAGGAGGCCATGGACGAGCTGTGGGACCAGACCAAGGGCATCTTCGCCACCAACGCCGCCCGAGCCCAAGAAGTTCACCAAGCAGATCGCCTTCAACGTCATTCCTCATATCGACGTCTTCCTCGATGACGGCTCGACCAAGGAGGAATGGAAGATGTGGCCGAGACCAAGAAGATCCTCGATCCCAAGATCAAGCTGACCGCGACCTGCGTGCGCGTGCCGGTGTTCGTCGGCCATTCCGAGGCCGTCAATGTCGAGTTCGAGGAGCCGATCACGGCCGACGAGGCGCGCACGATTCTGCGCGAGGCGCCGGGCGTGCTGGTGGTCGATAAGCGCGAGCCCGGCGGCTACGTGACCCCGGTCGAATGCGTCGGCGACTACGCCACCTTCGTCAGCCGCATCCGCGAGGACCAGACGCTCGACAACGGCCTGTCCTTCTGGATCGTGTCCGACAATCTGCGCAAAGGCGCCGCGCTCAACACGGTGCAGATCGCCGAGACGATCATCAACCGCAACTGCTCGATCGCGCCGCTTAGTGCAGGGACCGTGTCCGGTCCTAAGCCTCGCCCAACACGGCGAATTGCCCCGTGTCGTGCTCGAGGCTGAGCAGCTCGCCGCTGCCAAGATCGAAATGGAGACCGTGCAGCGCGAGCAGGCCGTCCTTCATGCGCTTCTTGACGAACGGGAAGGTGTCGAGATTGGCGAGCGAGGAGCGCACCGCGGCGAACTCGAACGCCATCTCGTCGCCATAGGCGAAGATGTCGCTCTCGACCAGCTTGAGACCGTCGAGCAGAGTCAGCCAGCTTCCGATGAAGCCCTGCTCGGGAACCTTGTCGCGCACGCCGCGCCGATAGGCGTTGACGCCGCCGCAATGCGAATGGCCGAGCACGATGATGTGCGGCACCTTCAGCGCCATGGCCGCATATTCCACCGCCGCGCTGGTGCCGTGATATTTGCCTTCCGGCTCGTAGGGCGGCACGAGATTGGCGACGTTGCGCATGATGAACAGCGAGCCGGGCTCGGCGTCGAAGATCGCCGAGACGTCGACGCGCGCATCGCAGCAGGCGATCACCATCGCCGTCGGCGCCTGACCGAGCTCGGCGAGCTGAAGATAGCGGCCGCGGTTCTTGGCATGCTCGTCGCGGCGAAAGCGGAAATGGCCTTCGAGCAGCGTTCTTGGGAGTTGCAAGGCTCTCGTCTCCTGCACGAGAAGGTCCGTCGGCAGCATTTCAGCCGCGTCCGCTTTTGTCCAGATCGGCTGATAGACTGCTCCTATCGGTCGTTCCGAAGCGCCTACTTGATTCCCGCCGTTTATCGGCGCGGAGTTACGACGATCGTCGTCAGAAGCGCGCCGAGGCGCCGCCGATACCAGGAAACGCGAGGATGAGGACGGACGCGTGTTCCACGCCAGCCTCGTTCGCTCGACAACGACATGTGACAGCAGGCGGTCGGCCCCTCTGCCGGCGGTTCCGATGTTGCGATCGCATGCCAACCCATCAAGGAGCGCTCCCATGGCAAAGATTCTCTGCGTTCTTTATGACGACCCCGTCGACGGCTATCCGCCCAAATACGCCCGCGACGACATCCCCAAGATCGACCAATATCCCGACGGCATGACGACGCCGTCGCCCCAGCAAGATCGACTTCAAGCCAGGCGAACTGCTCGGCAGCGTCTCCGGCGAGCTCGGGCTTCGCAAGTTTCTCGAGGACGCCGGCCACACGCTTGGTAGTGACCTCCGACAAGGACGGACCCAACTCCGTCTTCGAGAAGGAGCTTCCCGACGCCGAGATCGTCATCTCCCAGCCCTTCTGGCCCGCCTACATGACCAAGGAGCGCTTCGACAAGGCGAAGAAGCTCAAGCTCGTCGTCACCGCCGGCATCGGCTCCGACCACACCGATCTCCAGGCCGCCATGGACAAGGGCGTCACCGTGGCCGAGGTCACCTATTGCAACTCGATCAGCGTCTCCGAGCACATCGTAATGATGATCCTGGCGCTCGTGCGCAACTACATCCCGTCTTACGGCTGGGTGGTCAAAGGCGGCTGGAACATCGCCGATTGCGTCGAGCGCTCCTACGATCTCGAAGGCATGAATGTCGGCACCGTCGCCGCCGGCCGCATCGGCCTCGCCGCGCTCAGGCGTCTGAAGCCATTCGATGTCAAGCTCCACTATTACGACAAGCATCGCCTGCCCGAGAAGGTGGAGAAGGAGCTCGGCCTCACCTTCCATCCCAATGTCGAGTCGCTGGTCAAGGTGTGCGACGTCGTCACCATCAATACGCCGCTCCACCCCGAGACCGAGCACATGTTCAACGACAAGCTGATCGGCATGATGAAGCGCGGCAGCTACATCGTGAACACCGCGCGCGGCAAGATCTGCGATCGTGACGCCATCGTCCGCGCGCTCGAAAGCGGGCAGCTCGCAGGCTATGCCGGCGATGTGTGGTTCCCGCAGCCCGCGCCCCGCGATCATCCCTGGCGCACCATGCCCCATCACGGCATGACCCCGCATATCTCGGGCAGCTCGCTCTCGGCGCAGGCGCGTTACGCCGCGGGTACGCGCGAGATTCTGGAGAGCTATTTCGCCAAGAAGCCGATCCGCACCGAATATCTGATCGTCGATAAGGGCAAGCTCGCCGGCACCGGCGCCCACTCCTACACCGCCGGCGATGCGACCAAGGGCTCCGAGGAAGCGGCGAAATTCAAGAAAGGAGCCTAACGAGACCCCCAGCCCGCCGGACGCCCCTCAACTCCGGCGGACGGCCCCTGCATCAGAGCACACGCGCTGAAAGGCGTCGCCGTGGGCCTTGCGATTGCAGCTGACCCCGTACAGACTGTCGCCGAATTTGAGACGGCAAGGCCAGTTGAGGGGAACTCGTCATGGCGCGTTCAGCGGTTGCTGCCGAGGCAAGCGATCGGCTCGGCCTGCTCGACAAGGCCCGGATCATCGCGCCGCCGGACTACAACCGCTGGCTCGTGCCGCCGGCCGCGCTCGCCATCCATCTCTGCATCGGCATGGCCTACGGCTTCAGCGTGTTCTGGCTGCCGCTCGGCCGCGCCGTCGGCGTGGCCCAAGGTCTGGACAAGGCGATCCCCTGCCCCGGCGACGCCACCACCTTCTTCGGCAAGGTCGCCATCACCGCGCAGGCGCTGTTCGCCACCGATTGCGACTGGACCCAGTTCGATCTCGGCTGGATGTACACGCTGTTCTTCGTCCTGCTCGGCGTCTCGGCCGCCATCTGGGGCGGCTGGCTCGAGCGCGTCGGACCGCGCAAGGCCGGCGTCGTCTCGGCGCTGTGCTGGTGCGGCGGCCTGATGATCTCGGCGGTCGGCGTCTATATCCACCAACTCTGGCTGATGTGGCTCGGCTCCGGCATCATCGGCGGCATCGGCCTCGGTCTCGGCTACATCTCGCCCGTCTCGACCTTGATCAAATGGTTTCCCGATCGCCGCGGCATGGCGACCGGCATGGCCATCATGGGCTTCGGCGGCGGCGCCATGATCGGCTCGCCGCTCGCCACCATCCTGATGAACTACTACGCACACGCCGACCTCGGTCGGCGTGTGGGAGACCTTCGTGACCCTGGGCATGATCTATTTCGTCTTCATGATGTGCGGCGCCTTCGGCTATCGGCTGCCGCCGCGGGCTGGAAACCCGAAGGCTGGACGCCGCCCGCCAGCGCCAAGGCGATGATCACGACCGGACACGTCCACCTCAAGGACGCCCATAAGACCGTGCAGTTCTGGCTGCTCTGGGCGGTGCTCTGCCTCAACGTCTCCGCCGGCATCGGCATCATCGGCGCCGCCTCGCCGATGTTGCAGGAGACCTTCGGCGGCAGGCTGTTCGGCGACCCGTCGGTCGGCTTCGCCGATTTCACCGACGAGCAGAAGGCCAAGGCGGCGCTGGTCGGCGCGGCCTTCGTCGGCCTGTTCTCGCTGTTCAACATCGCCGGCCGCATCTTCTGGGCCTCGCTGTCGGACAAGATCGGCCGGAAGATCACCTATTTCATCTTCTTCTCGCTCGGCTTCCTCTGCTATGCTGCGGCGCCGACTCTCGCCACGCTCGGCCTGCTCGCGCTCTTCGCCGCCGCGTTCTGCCTCATCGCCTCGATGTATGGCGGCGGCTTCGCCACCATTCCCGCTTATCTCGCCGACATTTTCGGCACGCAATTCGTCGGCGCCATTCACGGACGGCTGCTGACCGCCTGGTCGACCGCCGGCATCGTCGGGCCGGTGATCGTGAATTACATGCACGACGCGCGCAAAGCCGCGGGCGTGCCGCCCGACCAGATCTATCACCCGATTTTCTACGTCCTCGCCGGCCTGCTCGTGGCGGGCTTCATCGCCAATCTTCTGATCCGGCCGCTCGAACAAGAAGTGGTTCATGAAGCCGGAGGAGGTCGAGGCGCTTGCAAACCAAGACGGCGCGTGAGCGGACGATGCATGCCGTCGAGATCAGAGGGCGCGAGGAGACGCGCGCCCGGCATCCGCCTGCTTGCAGCCGATCGGCATGGCGCTGATCGCCGTCGCCGTCGTCTGGTGGATCACGTTCTACACCAAGGTGGGAGGCGTCGGCGGCGCGTGGGAGTGCCTGTTCTACACCGCGGCCGGCTGTCAGACAGGCCATCGCCGAGGCCGAGCTTGCCGGCGGCTTCGCCTATCGGCCGTTTCTGATGTGGATCGGGCTTGCGCTCTGGCTCGCGGGGATCGTGCTGAACCCGAGACGGCTCGAGATCGCGCCGCTCGCTCTGGGCCGCGGTCGGCATCCCGCTCCTTTGGGGCATCTGGATCACGGTTGACAAGGCGCTCGTCCTGTTCGAATAGGCCGGGGACCGCTCGCCCGCGCCGAACCGCTGGTATCGGCCAATGGCCGAAGCGCAACATTTAGGGTATCGGAGGCAACACCAAGCTAGATAAAGGGTATGCGTTTGCCTGCGGAACCGTTTGGCGCGAAACGCGTTTCCATCAGCGGTATTGGCGCTACTCCCCCCAGGCGTCCCCCACGTCACCAGGCGCCGATACCCGCAACTAAAAGTCTAATTGAGCCCCGGCCTCGTTTCTGCGTTCTGGGGCTTTCTTTTTGGCTGATTTGCTACGGGATGCCGGGCGGATTTCTGTCAGAATTTCTTAATGTGGCATTCAGGGCGCGTTCATGGCCGCGTCATGCAGTCCTCATGCCCCTACCCCATTATCTAACCTGTTAGTTCACCGAAGGAGACGACCATGAAAGAGTGGCTGAAGCCCGAGATCACCGAGTCCGAGGCTGGCATGGAAGTGACGAGCTATCTTCCGGCCGAGCTCGACCGCGCTTAATTTACGCGTCGATCTTACAAGTTTTCGTTTGAAGATGGCGGTTCCCACGAAAGTGGGGATCGCCATTTTCGTTTCTGGACCGAGCGTCTCCTTGGCCGTCTAGCCGCACGCTCTCGTTCCAGGTCCCGGCGCGCTGCCGATCGGCATCGCCCGGTTCTATCAGCTTCTTCCCTTTCCCTGCGCGCCTGCCAATAACGTGTCCGCTTCCCCGATTGACGCCATTTCGGGGGGTGCTTGTCTCTGCCTGGGCCGCAAACTATGGTCGGCCCGGCCTGAACCGAAGAAGCCGACATGAACGACACGCAGAGCCAGAAGATCGACAAGACCGTTACCGGCAATTTCTTCGAGGATTTCACGCTCGGCCAGGAGATCGTGCATGCCACGCCGCGCACGGTGACGGTGGGCGACGTGAGCCTGTTCACCGCGCTCTACGGCCCGCGCTTCGCCGTGCAGTCTTCCGATGCCTTCGCCCAAGCGATCGGCTATCCGCGCTCGCCCATCGACGATCTCCTCGTGTTCCACATCGTCATCGGCAAGACCGTGCCGGATATCTCGCGCAACGCCATCGCCAATCTCGGCTATGCCGAGTTCCGCTTCCTCGCGCCGGTCTATCCCGGCGACACGCTTTCCTCCGTGTCGGAAGTGATCGGGGTCAAGGAAAACTCCAACAGGAAGAGCGGCACCGTCTATGTGCGCTCGACGGGGCGCAACCAGCGCGGCCAGAAGGTGCTCTCCTATGCGCGCTGGGTGATGGTGAACAAACGCGACCTCGATTCCCCCGCTCCCGCTCCCGTGGTGCCGGAGCTCGCCGCGAGCGTCGATCCGGCGACGCTCGGCGCGGCGCTCCCGCCGCTCGACCTTTCCGGCTACGACGATGCGCTGGCCGGATCGCCCAAGCGCTGGGACGATTACGCGGTCGGCGACAAGATCGACCATGTCGACGGGCAGACCATCGAGGAGGCCGAGCACCAGCTCGCCACGCGCCTGTTCCAGAACACCGCGCGCGTGCATTTCAACCAGCATATCGAGGGCAAGGGTCGGTTCGGGCGGAGGCTCGTCTATGGCGGCCACATCATCTCCATCGCGCGCTCCTTGAGCTTCAACGGGCTCGCCAACGCCTTCCACATGCTTGGGCTGAACGGCGCGCGCCACGTGGCGCCTTCCTTCGCCGGCGACACCATCTATGCCTGGAGCGAGGTGCTCGACAAAGCCGAGCTGCCCGGCCGCTCCGACATGGGCGCGCTGCGATTGCGCAGCTTCGCCGTCAAGGACCGCGCCTGCACCGACTTTCCCGGCCTGAAGACCGACGGCAGCCACGAGGAGGGTGTGGTCCTCGATATGGATTACTGGGTCGCGCTGCCGCGCTAGTCCTGCTTTCAGCGGCCACGATTGTCATGCCCGCGAAAGCGGGCATCCAGTATATCCTCTGACCTCGAACCAAAGCGCGATGTCGGTGGTTACTGGATCGTCCGCCTTCGCGGACGATGACACAGGAGGAAGGCGATGCGACAAAAATTGGTCTCGGCAGCGATTGTTCTGGGGGCAGCGCTTGCTCTCGGATCGCCGGCCCTAGCGGCGGACACGGCGAATGCCGTGCTGAAGGACGCAAGCGGCAAGGAGGTCGGCAAGGCCACGCTGACGAACACGCCGAGCGGCGTGTTGATCGGCATCGACCTGACCGCCGCGCCGGACGGCGAGCACGCCTTCCACATCCATGCCGTCGGCAAATGCGAGCCGCCGGACTTCAAATCGGCAGGTCCCCATTTCAATCCCGAGACGACCAAGCACGGGCTGATGAACCCTGACGGCCCCATGCCGGCGACATGCCCAATTTTCATGTGCCCGCCGGCGGCAAGCTGAGCCTCGAGGTGCTGAACCCGGCCGTGAGCTTGAGCGGCGAATCGGCGCTGCTCGACGAGGACGGCGCTTCCCTCGTGCTCCATGCCGGGCCCGACGACTACAAAACCGACCCCGCCGGCAATGCCGGCGACCGCATCGCCTGCGGCGTCGTCACGCCCTAATTCGGGGTCTCAGGCAAGCTCGGCTCGATTGCCCCGGCCCTCTGACTTGCGTTAAGAGAAGGCTCGTCCGGGCAACAACTGCACCGAAACTCATGGGCAAGGCCAAATTGGGGGCAGAGCGGCCGCTCTCCCCGCACCTCCAGATTTACCGGCCGATGCTGACCATGCTGATGTCGATCGCCCATCGGCTCTCGGGCGCGGCAAACGCGGTCGGCTTCATCCTGCTCGCCTGGTGGCTGGTCGCCATCAGCCTCAGGCCCGGAGGCCTATGCCCAGGTTGCGAGCTTCTTCGCCGGCATCCCGGGGCGGCTTGTGCTCTTTCTGTTCAGCTGGTCGCTGATCCATCACATGCTGGGCGGCATCCGCCACCTGATCTGGGACACGGGACGCGGCCTCGACAAGACGAGCATCGAGATCTTCGCCTGGCTCACCATCATCGGCTCGACCGTGCTCACGGTCCTGATCTGGGTGGCAGGCTACGCGCTCAAGGGGAGCGCCGTAGCATGGCAACGCCTCTGAAACGCGTGCGCGGGCTCGGCGACCGCCCGTCGCGGCACCGAGACCTTCTGGCGCCAGCGGCTGACGGCGGTCGCCAACATCCCGCTCGTGATCTTCCTCATCTTCTCGATCGTCAGCCATATCGGCGCCGACTACGGCACGGTGAAAGCCTATTTCGCGCAAGTCCCCGTGGCCGTGCTCATGCTCGCGCTTGTGATCTCCGCCGCCATCCACATGCGCATCGGGCTGAAGGAGATCATCGAGGACTATGTTCATGGCGAAGGCGCCAAGATCGTCGCCATCCTGCTTGCCACCTTCTTCGCGGCGGGTCGTCGGCCTCGCCTCCGTCCTCGCCATCCTCAAGATCGGTCTCGGATCCTGATCGCCATGCCTCAAGACGCGACCCCGCATGACGCTCCGCCCGCGACCGCGGTCCAGGTGAACGGCCGCGCCTATCCGATCATCGACCATGCCTATGACGTGGTGGTGGTCGGCGCCGGCGGCGCGGGGCTACGGGCCGTGGTCGGCTGTAGCGAAGCGGGCCTGCGCACCGCCTGCATCACCAAGGTGTTCCCCACCCGCTCCCATACCGTGGCCGCCCAAGGCGGCATCGCCGCGGCGCTCGGCAATATGGGCCCCGACGATTGGCGCTGGCACATGTACGACACGGTCAAGGGCTCCGACTGGCTCGGCGACCAGGACGCCATCGAATATCTCTGCCGCAACGCGCCGCAGGCCGTCTACGAGCTCGAACATTGGGGCGTGCCCTTCTCGCGCACCGAGGACGGCAAGATCCTTCAGCGCGCCTTCGGCGGCATGACCACCGATTTCGGCAAGGGCCAGGCCAAGCGCACCTGC
Source organism: uncultured Alphaproteobacteria bacterium (assembly GCA_963776655.1). GTDB lineage: Bacteria > Pseudomonadota > Alphaproteobacteria > Rhizobiales > Methyloligellaceae > Methyloceanibacter. The sequence continues at coordinate 245,638 of CAVZNL010000001.1, forward strand.
GCCGCCGCCGACCGCACCGGCCACGCCATGCTGCACACCATGTACGGCCAGGCGCTGCGCCATTCGGCCGAGTTCTTCATCGAGTATTTCGCCATCGACCTGATCATGGACGACGAGGGACGCTGCCGCGGCGTGGTCGCGCTGTCGATGCAGGACGGCACCTTGCATCGGTTCCGCGCCCATCAGGTCATCCTCGCGACCGGCGGCTATGGCCGCGCCTATTTCTCCTGCACCTCGGCGCATATCTGCACCGGCGACGGCAACGCCATGGTGCTCCGCGCCGGTCTTCCGCTCCAGGACATGGAGTTCGTGCAGTTCCATCCGACCGGCGTCTATGGCGCGGGCGTGCTCATCACCGAGGGCGCGCGCGGCGAAGGCGGCTTCTTGCGCAATTCGGAAGGCGAGAAATTCATGGAGCGCTATGCGCCCTCGGCCAAGGACCTCGCCTCGCGCGACGTGGTCTCGCGCGCCATCACCATCGAGATCAGGGAGGGCCGCGGCCACGGCCCCGACAAGGACTATATCCATCTGCATCTCGAGCATCTCGACCCGGCGCTGATCGAGGAGCGGCTCCCCGGCATCACCGAGTTGGCCCGCATCTTCGCCGGCGTCGATGTCAGAAAGGCGCCGATCCCGATCACCCCCACCTGCCACTACAACATGGGCGGCATCCCCACCAACATGCATGGCGAGGCGATTGCGCCGCGCAACGGCGATCCCGACGCCGTCGTGCCGGGCCTCATGGCCCTTGGCGAGGCGGCGTGCGTCTCGGTGCATGGCGCGAACCGGCTCGGCTCGAACTCCTTGATCGATCTTGTCGTGTTCGGCCGCGCCGCGGCGCATCGCTGCGCCGAGCTGATCAACAAAGGCGGCGCCATTCCCGAGCTGCCGAAGGGCGCGGGCGAGCAGGCCATCGCGCGGCTCGACCGCTTCCGCTACGCCGAACGGCGCGACGCCCACGGCAGAGCTTCGCGTGCGCATGCAGAAGGTCATGCAGCGCGACTGCGCCGTGTTCCGCACCAAGAAGGTGCTGGAAGAGGGGGTGCAAGGCCATCCGCGCCGTTTGGGACGACGCCGCCGACATCCGCGTCACCGACCGCTCGCTGATCTGGAATACCGACCTGATCGAGACGCTCGAATTCGACAATCTCATCTCGCAGGCCGCGGTCACCGTCGAGGGTGCGCTTGCCCGCGAAGAGAGCCGCGGCGCGCATGCCCGCGAGGACTTTCCCAAGCGCGACGACGCCAACTGGATGAAGCACACGCTCTCGTGGGCCGAATACGCGACGCATAAGGTCAAGCTCGACTATCGCCCCGTGCACAAATTCACGCTGTCCAACGAAGTCGCTTATATCGAGCCCAAGGAGCGGGTGTATTAGCCGCAAGGTCGAAGATGGTCCAATTCACGCTTCCCAAGAACTCCAAGGTCAAGAAAGGCAAGGCGTGGAATCCGCCGCCCGATGGCGCGCCGAGCGCGCGCTATCGGCAGTACCGCATCTACCGCTTCGACCCCGAGACCGGCGAGAACCCGCGCCTCGACACCTATTGGGTCGACATGGAGGCGTGCGGGCCGATGGTGCTGGATGCGCTCATCTGGATCAAGAACAACGTCGATCCCACGCTGACCTTCCGACGCTCATGCCGCGAAGGCGTGTGCGGCTCCTGCTCCATGAACATCGCCGGCACCAACACGCTCGCCTGCACCATGCATGCCGCCGACGCCAAAGGCGCGCTTGCCGTCTATCCCTTGCCGCATCTGCCGGTGATCAAGGACCTCGTGCCCGACATGACGGGCTTCTTTGCCCAGCTCCGCGCCATCGAGCCTTGGCTCAAGACCGACAGCCCGACGCCGGAGAAGGAGTGGCGCCAGTCAAAGGAGGATCGCGAAAAGCTCGACGGGCTTTACGAGTGCATCCTGTGCGCCTGCTGCTCGACCGCCTGTCCGTCTTATTGGTGGAACGGCGACCGCTATCTCGGCCCGGCGATCCTCTTGCAGGCCGACCGCTGGGTGGAGGACAGCCGCGACGAGCGGACCGGCGAGCGGCTTGACGAGCTCGATGACCCGTTCCGGCTCTATCGCTGCCACACCATCCTCAACTGCACCAAGGCCTGCCCCAAAGGACTGAACCCGGCCGCTTCCATCGCCTCGCTCAAGCGCAAGCTGGTCGAGCGCGCCGGTTAGAGGGCGCCTGCGAAGCGCCCCCTGCCGAAGCATCGCCTGACCGTTCAGAAAATCACCCGGCTCCAGTAACCTTTTCTCTCGGTAGGCGCTTTGGGTTCGGTCGCAAATGCGCTCCCCTCGGGTTCGGGCTCGGGCTCAGACGCAAGAGCAACCGGCTCAGGAGGCTTGGCTGTGAGTTCCTCCACTTTGGCGGCGAACTTGTCGTCCAAATCTCTGAGCGCCGCCGCAAAATGTATGTCGACGGCTTCGCGAACTTGCCTGCGGATCTCGTCCATAAAGTCCCGTTGCTGCTGTTCATCGCGGGACCGCCGTGCGTTCAGGTCGACGAGCAGGCTTTGAACGGTTTGACGTTGACCTTGGGTCGCTTCCAGAACCGCGGCCTCGATGCGCGTCACCGCGTCGGAAACGCGCGGCACAAGGCCTTTTTCTATCGTCTCCACCAGAGCGATGGTCCTCGTGTCCTTTGGCGCCCCGTATGTCAGGCGACCATCTTCTTTTGGAAAGGCGTTGACGAGATCGCTGATTGCAACGAGCTGTTCGCGCTCCGCAGCCGCGGCGCGCGCTGTCTTCCGAATATCTGCAAGGTCGGAAGTCTGCGACGGATCGCCGGCTGCGTAGCGACCGTGCATCGTCCCCAGCCGCCGCATGGCGGCCTCGCGCAAGCGTGCTATGTCGCCAAGCCGGCTTAGTAACCGTCGTGCGCTTTCGTCCATCGTCAATGCGAGCATGAGATGGTCGGAGCTGAGGACGGCATGATTCAAATTCCTGGCGATCGACAGCGCGTGGTTCAAACAGTCTGAAGCCGACGCCTCGAAGCCAGGAACTGGCCCTGCATAGTCGAAGTCCAACGGCAACACTTCGCCCAGCTCCGGCGGCTCCGCGCCCGGTCCGTTCCCGCCGGAAACCCCTCCATTTCCTTCTTGCGCCGCCGGCTGCTTGTCCTCCACCGCGGGCGGAGGCGCGGCCTGTGCCTCAGCCTGCCGAATGCGATCATTTTCAGGCTTCGATTCTGAGCCGCCTTGATTGCCGTACCCAAATCCAGTGAACCCTGGTCCGTCCATCTCGTTTGTCATGTCAATTCCCCCTCCCCCACTGAACCCACAGCGATTAAGACCAAACTGTGTTCGCAACTATAGGCTGTGGGAGGGGCAGGCTCAATACTGTTAACTATTCGGCAACCAAGCCAACGCGTGAGGTTGCCATGATCGACCATATGGGCATGCCGGTTCGCGACATCGCCCGCGCCACGGAATTCTATCTGAAGGCGCTCGCGCCCTTAGGTTACGGCCTCGTGATGGACGTTTCGGCGGCGGAGACCGGCCATGGCGCCGCCGTCGGCTTCGGTCCTCCGGGCGAGGATGCGGACTTCCAGAGCGGCAAGCCCTCATTCTGGATCGGCGAGGGCGAGCGGCTGAGCGGGCCCATCCATGTCGCCTTCGTCGCGCCATCCCGCGCGGCGGTCGATGCCTTCTATCGCGCCGCTCTTGCGGCGGGCGGCAAGGACAACGGCCCTCCGGGCCTGCGCCCGCATTACCACGCCGATTATTACGCCGCCTTCGTGTTCGATCTCGACGGCAACAATATCGAGGCGGTGTGCCACGCGCCTGCGTGACACCCATTTCTCCCTCCCCTTGATGGGGAGGGTGGCGAGGATGAGCGGAGCGAAATCCGAGCCGGGTGGGGCGAGACAGAGCCCCCACCCCGGCAAGGGGGGAGGTATGGTGCGCCTTTGAAGGCGAACTAGCGGTGGCAGTTGGGCAGAGAGAACGTGCAGGTCGGTATTTCTTCCTTGCGCATCGCCTCTTGCTTTTTCGGATCCTTCTCGCTCTGCCAGGCGTAGGGGCTTCGCACGTCCTTGTGCGCAAAGTTCACTCTGACCAGCCGCCCTTGTTCGAACACGAGGCTCGCCGTGCAGGTCCAATCCTTGTTTTTGGGCTTGTCCGTCTTGTCGCCGAAGATGTCGGCGATCGACTTCTTCTTCTTTTCCTTCTTCTCCTCGTCGGACTTCTTCGGTTCGGCCGCCACCGGTCCCGCGCCGCTATAGCGATAGGTGAGGGTCTCGGCCTCGGGCCCGCTCCGATAGCGGGCGTGCGGCTTGCCGGCACAGGCCATGATTTCGGCTTCGGTCATGCCGAGATAGGGCGCGGCCGGATCGCGGGCGTCGACCGGGGTGACAAGGCCTGCACCCAAACCGGCGCAAGCGCCGAGCAGAAGGCGGAAGCACGCCGCAGAAGCAATGTGGGGCCGCATGGGATTGCTCTCGTCCCCAAATTCGGCGGCATCATGGCGGAGCTAAAGCCCGGCCCCCCCGGCGACAGAAGTCCCAGAGCAGCTTCAGGTTCAGGGTGATCACGGTGATCGGCGATGAGCGCCGCAAGCGCCGTCACCCAGTGGGCGCGACCAGCGCCCCCATCTTGCGCTTGTCGGCGGTGAACATCACCAACGGCACGATGGCGAAGGGCAGCTGCAGGCTCAAGACCACCTTGGCTGAGGATCAGCAGCTTGGCCGTGCCCTCGGCGCCGTACCAGATGGTGACGATGGCCGCCGGCACGATGGCGATGGCGCGGGTGAGCAGCCGCCGGAGATAGGGCGGCAGGCGAATGTCGAGGAAGCCCTCCATCACGATCTGACCCGAAAGCGTCGCCGTGACCGTCGAGTTGAGCCCGCAAGCGAGCAGCGCCAGCGCGAACAGCGACGGCGCCAAGCGCCGAGCCGAGCAGCGGCGCCAGGAACTTATAGCACCTCGCCGAGCTCGGCCACGTCGGTCTGCCCGGTGCGGTGGAAGGTGGAGGCGGCGAGGATCAGGATCGAGGCGTTGATGAGTGAGCGCGAACATCAGCGCGATGGTCGAATCGATGGTGGCGAGCTTGATCGCCTCGCGCTTCTCCGGCACGCGAGCGCCGAAGCGGCGCGTCTGCACGATGCCCGAATGCAGATAGAGATTATGCGGCATCACCGTGGCGCCGAGAATGCCGAGCGCGAGATAGAGCATCTCCGGGATTCTTCACGATCTCGACCGTCGGCGCGAAGCCGCGGATCACCTGGCCCCAATCGGGATCGGCCATGGCGATCTGGATGCCGAAGCAGACGGCGATGACCACGAACAGCGTGACCACGAAGGCTTCGACATAGCGGAAGCCGAGCTGTCTGCATCCACAGGATGAGAAACACGTCGGCCGCGGTGAGCAGCACGCCGATCTCGAGCGGAATGCCGAACAGGAGATTGAGCCCGATCGCCGTGCCGATCACCTCGGCGAGGTCGGTGGCGCAGATGGCGAGCTCGGCGAGCAGCCCAGAGCGGATAGGACACCCAGCGCGGGAAGGCGTCGCGGCAGGCTTGCGCCAGATCGCGCTTCGAGGCAACGCCGAGCCTGATGCAGAGCGCCTGCAGGATGATCGCCATGAGGTTGGAGAGGAGCGCGATGAAGAGCAGCGCGTAGCCGAACTTCGACCCGCCGGCGAGCGAGGTCGCCCAATTGCCGGGGTCCATGTAGCCGACCGCGACGAGATAGCCTGGACCGAGAAAGGCGAGCAGCTTGCGCCACAGCGGGCCGGTCGGCCGCGTCCTGATCGAGCCGAACACTTCGGCGAGCGACGGCGTGCCGGAGGCGCGCCGCCAGCCGCGGTCATGCGCGGCCATTTCGGCCGGCGCACCGCCTGCTGGCACGCTCTCGAGCGTTGCCGATTTGACCGGACTCAGCATGCTCTCACTCCATCACCCGCCTCCGCGACGCCGCGAGGACGGGCGCAAATGTCGAACTCGGCCGCCACATAAGCGCGTGGCCGGGAAGGACTTCCTCTGGGCGGAATCGCCGCTATAGGCGGAACGCCTTAAAGCCTATCTAATCTACATGCGAATGATTTGCAACAGCAACAGTGCCGCTGCTCGGTTCAACATTCGGCCGGAACCGGAGGGGGGAGGATGGGTTCAAAAGGGTATGTTCGAGGATATGCGGCCATGGTGATTGTCGGCGGAGGCGCCGCCTTGACGGCGATCGCGGTCTATCTCGCGTTTTTCGCCCTCAAATCGTTGCGCGCCTCTCGGCGTGCAAGGGCGGGCTCGGAGGCTGATCGCGCACTGCGATGATGCACACGCTGGCCTGCGCTCGCGTCTCCCGGTGACCCGACGCCGGCCGAAGTCCAGCGTCATTCGGCACGGCCCAGCAATTCGCAGGACTTGGTAACCAGGATTCCGAGCGAGCAGCGTGACGGCTAGCGGACCGGAGCGCGGCACCCCTATTTGAACAGCGCAAAATAGATCACATAGAGCCAGCTGAAGAAGCCGTGGATGATCGCCCACAGGATCGATTGGTTGTTGACGTATGAGATGGCGATGGCGAGCGCCGTGCCGAAACTGACGCCGTATCTGGCGCCTTCCATGCGGTAGTTGTAGACCGTTCCGTTCATCGTCTCCTCCAAAGGAGCATGAGCCGCTAAGCGTGTTCCGGGATCATGCCGAGCCAAGCGGATGCGAATCGGGTGCGCGGCCGAACTATAGCGGAACAGGCGGGTCGACTTGAATGAGGCAAAGCGATGAAAACGAAGATCGCCGTCATTAGCGTCGTGCTGCTCGCCGTTTTGGCGGGCGCGAGCCTGATCTTCGCCCGCGAGACGGGAGAGCCGAACGGCGTGACCGCCGAGCAATTGCTTGCAGAGGCTCTTGCCGGCGATCCGGGCAAGGAGGTCAACGCGCACGTCTACACCTTCCCGGCAGGGACCGTGCTGCCCTGGCACATCCATCCCGACGCCCACGAGATCGCCTATATCCTCGAAGGCACCCTCACCTTCGAGCGCGCCGGCGAGACGCCGGAAGAGATCGCGGCGGGCGAGGCCGACTATCTCGCGCCCAATGTCGTCCATCGCGGCATGAACAAGACCGACAGGCCGGTGAGGCTGTTCGTGGTGCGCATCAAGCCGAAGGACAAGCCGCTCGTCGAGGAGGTGCCGCCGCCGCAATGAGGACGGCGTCAGCCTCGGCGCCTCGTGCGCCAGAGCGCATAGAGCCCGATCGCCCAGGCCGGCAGACGCGATCAGCCAATGGAAGAGAGCTAACGCGGCCGTCGAGCCTCATGCCGAGATGGTACGGGGTGAAGGAGCCGAGCGCCGCGAGCGCGGTATAGAATGCGGCGCAGGCGAGCACGAAGGGGAGCGCATAGCGCGGGCGGAAGAAGCCGATATAGGTCCCGGCCGCGCCCCAGAGGAGGTTGACCGCGGCGAGCAGCGGATCGATGCGGAAACCGAGCGCGAAGCTTTCGGGATCGCTGTCGAAACCGTAATAGGCATAGGCCACCAAGGACGAGCGCGCCCTGCGCCAGGAGATAGACGCTGAGCCGCGCCGCCCAGACCACGAGCGGCCAAGTCGTTTCTGGGGCCGTGTCGTTTACCGGAGGTTCGGCCATGGCGTCCTTCGGCCAAGCTTATCCGATGGGCCCTTAGGGGGTCTATGCGCGGCTACCACCTTGCGCTTCCGCCCGATTGCATTTAACCAACCCCTCGCGTTGATGCGAGCCCACGCGAGCGCGGAACCGGGCCGCCAACAGGAAGGGGAATTTCATGGCGCGTAGTCGTATTGCATTGGTCGGCGCCGGCCAGATCGGCGGCACGCTTGCCCATCTTGCCGGTATCAGGGAGCTCGGCGAGGTCGTGCTTGTTCGACGTGGTCGACGGCGTGCCCCAAGGCAAGGCGCTCGACCTGTCCCAGTCGGCGCCGGTCGAGGGCTATGTGCCGAAATTCAAAGGCACCAACGAATACGCCGAGCTGAAGGACGCCGACGTGGTGATCGTCACCGCCGGCGTACCGCGAAAGCCCGGGATGAGCCGCGACGATCTGCTCGAGATCAACCTCAAGGTCATGGAGCAAGTCGGCGCGGGGCTTGCGCAAATACGCGCCAGAGGCCTTCGTCATCTGCGTCACCAACCCGCTCGACGCCATGGTATGGGCGCTGCAGAAGACGAGCGGGCTGCCGCGCAACAAGGTGGTCGGCATGGCCGGCGTGCTCGACGCCGCGCGCTTCCGCTTCTTCCTCGCCCAGGAATTCGACGTGAGCCCCGAAGACATCCACACGATGGTGATGGGTGGCCACGGCGATACCATGGTGCCGCTCATCCGCTATTCCTCCGTCGCCGGCATTCCGCTCGCCGACCTGGTCAAGATGCGCTGGATCACCCAGAAGCGGCTCGACGACATCGTGCAGCGCACCCGTGACGGCGGCGCCGAGATCGTCGGCCTGCTCAAGACGGGATCGGCCTTCTACGCGCCGGCCGCGGCCGCGCTCGAGATGGCCGAGTCCTATCTCAAGAACCAGAAGCGGGTGTTGCCCTGCGCCGCCTATCTGAACGGCGAATACGGCGTGAAAGGCATCTATGCCGGCGTTCCCATCATCATCGGCGCCAAGGGTGTCGAGCGCGTCATCGAGCTCGACCTCACCTCGGCCGAGAGGGATGCTCTCATGCATTCCGTCGAATCGGTCAAGGCGCTGGTCGAATTGTGCCAGCGCATCGCGCCCAACCTCGCCGCCGCCTGAAGTCTCAACAGAGTCGTGACTGGCGCCGTCCGCGGCCGCGGACGGCGAACCTCCCGATGAACATTCACGAATACCAGGCCAAGGCTCTGCTCAGGGAATACGGGGCGCCCGTGGCCGATGGAAGAGTGGCGGCAAGTCCGCAAGAGGCGGCCGCGTTTGCTCGCGATCTCGGCGGCGAAGTCTTCGTCGTGAAGGCGCAGATCCACGCCGGCGGCAGAGGCAAAGGGGGCGGCATCAAGCTCGTCAAGACCATTCAGGAAATCCACGCCGAGGCCGACCGCATGCTGGGGAAGCCGCTTGTCACGCCACAGACCGGGCCTAAGGGCAGGCTCGTGCGGCACGTCTATGTGGTGAAAGACACGACCATCGCGCGCGAGCTTTACCTCTCGCTCCTGGTCGATCGCGGCTCCGGCCGCGTCGCGTTCGTCGCCTCTACCGAAGGCGGCGTCGATATCGAAGCCGTGGCCGCCAACAACCCCGAGAAGATCTTCACCCTCACTGTGGACCCCGCTTCCGGCATCAGCGAGTTTCATGCACGGATCATCGCCTCGGCGCTCAATCTTGAAGGCCCGCTTGCCAAGGAATGCACCGCCCTCGTCAAATCTCTCTACCGGTTGTTCATCGAGAAGGATGCGAGCCTGATTGAGATCAATCCTCTCGTGGTGACGAAGGAGGGCAAACTCGTTTGCCTCGACGCCAAGATCGCCTTCGACGACAACGCCCTCTTCCGTCACAAGAATATCGCGGCGTTGCGCGACATTCATGAAGAGGACCCCGCCGAGGTCGAGGCGGCAAATCTCGGGCTGTCCTACGTGAAGCTCGACGGCACGATCGGTTGCATGGTCAACGGCGCGGGCCTCGCCATGGCCACCATGGATATCATCAAGCTCTATGGCGGCGAGCCCGCCAATTTCCTCGATGTCGGCGGCGGCGCCGACATCGAGCGGGTCACCGAGGCTTTCACCATCATCCTCTCCGACCCGCATGTGAAGGCCGTGCTCGTCAATATCTTCGGCGGCATCATGCGCTGCGACACCATCGCCGAGGGCATCATCGCCGCGGCGCGCGAGACTCATATCGCGGTCCCGCTGATCGTGCGGCTCGAGGGCACCAATGTCGCCCTTGGCAAGGAGCTTCTGGCGCAGTCGGACCTTGCCATAACGTCCGCAGACGATCTCGACGATGCGGCCAAGAAGGCGGTTGCCGCCGTTAAGAGTACAGATTGAAGCTTCGAGGGTCGTGACGCCGTCCCATGTCCGTTCTTGTCGATAGAAACACCCGCGTCATGTGCCAGGGCTTCACCGGCGCGCAAGGCACGTTCCATTCCGAACAGGCCATCGCCTACGGAACGCGCATGGTCGGCGGCGTGACGCCCGGCAAGGGCGGCACGACGCATCTCGGCCTGCCCGTGTTCGACACCGTGAAGGACGCCGCGGGCGCGACCGGTGCCGATGCGAGCGTGGTGTATGTGCCGGCGCCGTTTGCAGCCGATGCCATCCTCGAGGCGATCGATGCGGCCATTCCCCTCGTCGTTTGCATCACCGAAGGCGTGCCGGTGCTCGACATGGTCAAGGTCAAGCGCGCGCTCTCTGGCACCGACACACGCCTGATCGGTCCGAACTGCCCCGGCATCATCACGCCGGGGCAATGCAAGATCGGGATCATGCCGGGCCATATCCATACGCCCGGCAAGGTCGGCATCGTCTCGCGCTCGGGCACGCTCACCTATGAGGCCGTAGCCCAGACCACAGCGGTGGGACTCGGGCAATCGACCTGCATCGGCATCGGCGGCGATCCCGTCAATGGCACGAACTTCGTCGATGCCCTCGCCCTTTTCCTCGCCGACGAGGAGACCGAAGCGATCATCATGATCGGCGAGATCGGCGGGAACGCCGAGGAGGACGGCGCGGAGTTTCTGGTCAAGTCCGGCAACACGAAGCCGGTCGTCGGCTTTGTCGCCGGCTCGACCGCCCCGCCGGGGCGCCGGATGGGTCATGCCGGTGCCGTGATTTCAGGCGGTAAAGGCGACGCTAAGCACAAAATTGACGCAATGCGCGCAGCCGGAATTGTCGTGGCAAACTCGCCTGCAGCCCTTGGAACGACCCTTGCACGGCTATTAAATGACAGGTGAGAGAGGCGCCTTCCGCTCGCCTTCTTTGCCCCGCAAGCCGGTCGTCTCCAAAAACCGGCAGGTTTGATTCGATGACACGACACGAATTGAACGAGGTGTTTGCCCGCACTTCGTTCCTCCAAGGCGCCAACGCCACGTACCTCGCTGAGCTCCACGCGCGTTACGAGGAGGACCCCGCCTCCGTCGATGCCGATTGGCGCGCCTTCTTCGCAAGCCTCGACGACAACAAGGACAGCGTTCTCGCCGAGGCGCGCGGACCGGCCTGGGCGCCCGCGCCCGAGGCTGCGGCCCTGCCGGCGCGGCCGCAAGCCGCGCTCAGCGAACGCGACGCGCTTGCCGCCGCGCGCGACACGCTTGCCGCCCGGATGCTGATCCGCAACTACCGGACCCGCGGCCACCTCGCCGCCAAGCTCGACCCGCTTGAACTCGTCGCACGCCGCGAGCATCCCGAGCTCAGGCCGAAGACCTATGGCTTCACCAAATCCGACTACGATCGCCCGATCTATATCGGCGGGGTCTTTGGTCTCGAATTCGCGACGCTCCGGGAAATCCTCGACATCCTGAAGCGAACCTATTCCGGCCATGTCGGCGTCGAGTACATGCACATCTCCGACCCCGAGCAGCGGGCCTGGATTCAGGAACGGATCGAAGGAAGAGAGGTCGGCTTCACCGCCAAGGGCAAGACTGCGATCCTGATGAAGCTGATCGAGGCGGAGACCTTCGAGCGCTTCCTCAATGTGAAATATACCGGCACGAAGCGCTTCGGCCTCGACGGCGGCGAGGCGATGGTGCCGGCGCTCGAGCAGATCATCAAGCGCGGCGGCCAGCTCGGGGTCGGCGAGATCGTGATCGGGATGCCCCATCGCGGGCGCCTCAACGTCCTCGCCAATGTCATGGCCAAGCCCTATCGGGCCATCTTCAACGAGTTCAAGGGCGGCTCGGCCCATCCCGACGACGTCGAGGGGTCCGGCGACGTCAAGTATCACCTCGGCGCATCCTCGGACCGCGAGTTCGATCTCAACCGCGTGCATCTGTCCCTGACGGCCAACCCTTCGCATCTTGAGATCGTCGATCCGGTCGTGCTCGGCAAGGTTCGCGCCAAGCAGGACCAGCGCGGCGACACGGAACGCAAAGACGTCCTGCCGCTGCTCCTGCACGGCGATGCCGCTTTCGCCGGACAGGGCGTGGTCGCCGAATGTCTCGGTCTTTCCGGCCTGCGCGGTCACCGCACCGGCGGGTCGCTGCATTTCATCGTCAACAATCAGATCGGCTTCACCACGGCGCCGCGTTTTTCGCGCTCTTCGCCTTACCCCTCCGACGTCGCCAAGATGATCGACGCGCCGATTCTCCACGTGAACGGCGACGATCCCGAGGCCGTCGTCTACGTGGCCAAGGTCGCCATCGAGTTCCGCCAGCGCTTCGGCAAGCCGGTGGTGATCGACATGTTCTGCTACCGCCGCCACGGGCATAGCGAGGTGGACGAGCCGGCCTTCACCCAGCCCTTGATGTACGCGCGCATCGGCACTCATCCGAGCGTGGTGGAAATCTATTCCCGGAGGCTCATCGATGAAGGGCTCCTGACCCCCGCCGAGGTCGAGCAGATGCAGGCCGATTTCCACGATTTTCTCGAGGAGGAATTCGGGGCGAGCGATTCCTACAGGCCGAACCGCGCCGACTGGCTCGACGGCAGATGGTCCGGCATCGGCCATGCCGAGGAAGGCGCGCGCCGCGGGGATACCGGCGTCGATCTCGACCTGCTCCGCCAAGTCGGCCGCAAGATGACGGCCTTTCCGAAGAGCTTCACCCCGCACAAGACCATCGCCCGCATCATGGCCGAGCGCCGCAAGATGATCGAGGATGGGCAAGGCATCGACTGGGCCACGGCCGAGACGCTCGCCTTCGCCACGCTCCTTGTCGAGGGCTATCCCGTGCGGCTTTCAGGCCAGGATTCCGAGCGCGGCACGTTTTCCCAGCGCCACGGCGTGCTGATGGACCAGGAGAACGAGAAGAAATACACCCCGCTGAAGCACATTGCCAAAAACCAGGCGCGCTTCGAGGTGATCAACTCGATGCTCTCGGAGGAGGCCGTGCTCGGCTTCGAATACGGTTACAGCCTCGCCGAGCCGAACGCGCTCGTCCTGTGGGAAGCGCAGTTCGGCGATTTCGCCAATGGCGCACAGGTCATCATCGACCAGTTCATTTCCTCGGGCGAGCGCAAATGGCTGCGCATGTCGGGCCTCGTGCTGCTTCTGCCGCATGGCTATGAGGGTCAGGGGCCGGAGCATTCCTCGGCAAGGCTTGAGCGCTATCTCCAGCTCTGCGCCGAGGACAACTGGCAGATCGCGAACTGCACCACGCCCGCCAACTATTTCCACATCCTGAGGCGTCAGCTCCATCGCCAATTTCGCAAGCCGCTGGTGCTGATGACGCCGAAATCGCTGCTCCGTCACAAGCGCGTGGTATCGACGCTGGCGCAGCTCGGCCCCGGATCGAGCTTCCATCGTCTGTTGTGGGACGATGCTCAGTTTCTCCCCGATCAAGCCATCAAACTCGTTCCGGACGATGCAATCCGGCGCGTCGTGCTCTGCTCCGGCAAGGTCTATTACGACCTTTACGAGGAGCGCGAGAAGCGCGGGATCGACGATGTCTATCTGCTCAGGATCGAGCAGCTGTATCCCTTCCCGGCGCGCGCGCTGATCCAGGAGCTAGGCCGCTTTCCGAACGCCGAAATGGTATGGTGCCAGGAGGAGCCGAAGAACATGGGCGCCTGGAGCTTCATCGAGCCGAACCTCGAATGGGTGCTCGACCACATCGGCGCGAGCCACAGGCGCCCGCGCTATGTCGGGCGCCCAAGCTCGGCCGCCACCGCGACCGGCTTGATGAGCAAGCACGTGAATGAGTTGAGGGCATTTGTCGACGAGGCGCTGGGCTAGGCGAAGAGGAACGCATGGCGACTGAGATCAGGGTGCCGAGCTTGGGAGAATTGGTCGTCGAGGCGACGGTCGGTCAGTGGTTCAAGCAGGCCGGCGACAAGGTGGTTGCGGACGAGCCTCTGGTCGAGCTCGAGACCGACAAGGTGACGGTCGAGGTGCCCGCGCCCGCTTCCGGCGTGCTCGCCGAGATCGCCGTGAAGCAAGGCGATACCGTCGCCGTCGGCTCGCTGCTCGGTGCCATCGGCGAGGGCGTTGGCACGATCAAGCCGAGCAAGACCAAGCGCCCGCCGGCCTCCTCGGACCTCGCCATGGCCGAGTCGATCGCGGCCGCCGGCGACGCGCCTTTGCGTGAAGCGGAGGCAGCGCCGACCGAGCCCAAGAAGCTCGAACGCGAGCCGACCCCGCGTGAAGAGGTCAATGACGAGATGCCCCCTTCGCCCGCGGCGCGCAAGCTTATGATCGAGTCCGACCTCGGCGCCGATCAGGTGAGCGGCTCAGGCCGCCGCGGCCAGGTTCTCAAAGTTGACGTGGCCAAGGCGGCGGAAACGCTTCGGGAGCGCGAGCGGAAGGATAAGGCCCCGCCCGCGCCCCGCGCTCCGGTCCCCTCGAGCGACGCCGCGCGCGAGGAGCGCGTGCGCATGACCAGGCTTCGCCAGACCATCGCCAAGCGTCTCAAAGCAGCGCAAGACACCGCCGCCATGCTTACGACGTTCAACGACGTGGACATGGGCGCGGTCATGCAGTTGCGGCGCGATTATCGCGACGCCTTCGAGAAGCGGCACGGGGTCAAGCTGGGCTTCATGGGATTCTTCGTCAAGGCGGCGGCGCAGGCGCTGAAGGACATTCCCGCGGTCAATGCCGAGATCGACGGCGAGGACATCGTTTACAAGAACTACTATCACATCGGCATCGCCGTCGGCACCGAGCGCGGCCTGGTCGTGCCGGTGTTGCGCGACGCCGACCGCATGAGCCTCGCCGAGATCGAGACGGCGATCGCCGATTTCGGCGTCCGCGCCCGCAGCGGCAAGCTCGCGCTCGAGGAGCTGCAAGGCGGCACGTTCACAATCTCCAACGGCGGCATTTACGGCTCGCTGCTCTCGACCCCGATCCTCAACGCGCCGCAATCCGGCATTCTCGGCATGCACCGGATCGAGGAGCGCGCTGTCGTGCGTGACGGCGCGATCGTGGCGCGGCCGATGATGTACCTGGCGTTGTCCTACGATCACCGCCTGGTCGATGGCAAAGAGGCTGTCACCTTCCTGGTGAACGTCAAGGAGTCGCTCGAGGATCCGAAGCGTCTCGTGCTCGATCTTTAAGGCAGGCGATGCCTCAACACGACCTGATCGTCATCGGCACCGGACCCGGCGGCTATGTCTGCGCCATCCGCGCGGCGCAGCTCGGCATGAAAGTGGCGGTGGTCGAGAAGCGCGCCACCCATGGCGGCACCTGCCTCAATGTGGGCTGCATCCCGTCGAAGGCGCTGCTCCATGCGAGCGAGCGCTATGCCGAAGCGGCGGACGGCTTCGCCGCCATGGGCATCAAGGTCAAGCCCTCCCTCGACCTTGCCGCCATGCTCGCCTTCAAGGACCAGGGCGTCAAAGGCAATGTCGACGGCGTCGCCTACCTCCTGAAGAAAAACAAGATCGACCACTTCCACGGAACCGGGCGCATCATGGGACCGGGCAAGGTCGAGGTCACGTTCATCAACGGCGAGAAGCAGGTGATGGAGGCGAAATCGGTCGTCATCGCGACGGGATCGGCGGTCATGAGCCTGCCCGGGATCGCCATCGACGAGAAGCGCATCCTCTCATCGACCGGCGCGCTCTCCCTTCCGGAGGTGCCGAAGCGGCTCGCCGTCATCGGCGCGGGCTATATCGGGCTCGAGCTCGGCTCGGTGTGGTCGCGGCTCGGCGCCGAGGTCACCGTGGTCGAAATGCTCGACCGCGTGGCGCCGGGCCTCGACGGCGAGGTGGCGCGGCAGCTTCAGCGCACGCTTGCCAAGCAGGGCCTCGCCTTCAAGCTCGGGACCAAGGTCGTCAGCGTCAGGGAGAAGGGCAAGAGCCTGAAGCTCGCGCTTGAGCCGGCAAAGGGCGGCAAGACAGGAAACGCTGGAATGCGACGTGGTCCTCGTTGCCGTTGGCCGCGTGCCGAACACAGGAGGCCTGGGCCTCACAGAGGCGGGGATCAGAACAGACAATCGCGGCCGGATCGCCGTCGAGGAGAACTTCGCCACCAACGTGCCGGGCATCTACGCCATCGGCGACGTGATCAGAGGCCCGATGCTGGCCCACAAGGCGGAAGAGGAAGGCGTGGCGCTTGCCGAGGTCCTCGCGGGCCAGGCCGGACACGTGAATTACGACGTGATCCCAAGCGTCATCTACACTGCGCCGGAGGTCGCTTCCGTCGGCAAGACCGAGGAGGAGCTGAAGGAGGCCGGCATCGCCTATAAAGTCGGCAAGTTCCCCTTCACCGCCAATGGCCGCGCCAAGGTCAACCGCACCACCGAAGGCTTCGTGAAGATTCTGGCGGAAGATGCGACCGACCGCGTGCTCGGCGTGCATATCATCGGCGCCGATGCCGGCACCATGATCGCGGAAGCCGCGGTGCTGATGGAGTTCGGCGGCTCGGCCGAGGATCTGGCGCGCATTTGCCATGCCCACCCGACGCTGAACGAGGCGGTCAAGGAAGCGGCGCTCGCCGTCGACAAGCGCCCGATCCATATGTGACATCGGCCTTGGCGGGACTATATTGACGGTCGGGGCCGCGCCGATATGCGCAGGCGCGGCACTTGAGAGGTACGTGCATGGCCGAATTTGTGAAGGCCGCGCGCACGGACGAGGTCGCTCCGGGTCAGGCGCGGCTGGTCGTCGTCAAGGGCAAGGAGATTGCCCTGTTCAACATCGACGGCGCCTATTTCGCCCTCGCCAATGCTTGCAGCCACGAGGAAGGGCCCCTGGCCGAAGGTGCGGTTGAAGGCCATGAGGTGACCTGCCCATGGCATGGCGCGAAGTTCGACATCAGGACCGGCGAGGTCCTGTGCGATCCGGCCTACGAAGCCGTGACGCGCTACAATGTGCGCGTCACCGGCTCCGACATCGAGGTCGAGATCTAGCGCAGATTGCGCGGCGTGTCGGCAAGCACCGCGGCGATCAGCGCCGCGAAGCCCGCGAAGCTCGGTGAGCGCGATGATCGCGTGCCCCCACTCCCAGCGTGAGCGGTAAGTCGTCCAATCGGCAGGCACCGGCCCGTTGACCCATTTCGCCAGCTCGACATTGACCGGGTAGACCAGCACCCACCACAGCACGAGTGCGGCGCGAACAGGAGGGCCGCCGCGAGCGCAAGCCCGAAGCCGGGACGGCAATGCTCGCGCGTGAAATAGGCGAGCAGCGCCAGCGCAATGACCGTCGCCACGAAGATCACGGCTCCGACCGAGCCGAACGCGGCGTAAAGCCCGCCCTGCACCGTCGACCCGACCCACAGATACTGGTCCCAGCCGAGCCGCGACGGGAGCTGCATCAGGTGGCAGAAGCCGAGCCCAAGCGTCAGCGCGGCGAGCATGATGGCAACGAAGCGCGTTCCTTTGAGCAGCATGCCGACCCCTCTCTGTCATTGCCCGGTTTCAACCGGGCAATCCACTAATCCCGGTGTCTACCCCGTAGCAGCGGTTACGGGATTCCCGCTTTCGCGGGAATGACAAATCGCTCGTGACAAACCCTAATCGAGCGTGCGGCGGAAGCGGACGAGCGCGAGCCCCATGGCGACAAGCATGAACAGAACGAGCGCAAGCACGTCGATCTGCATGTCGGCGAAGCCGATGCCCTTGAGCGCGATGCCGCGCACGATGCGCAGGAAATGGGTGAGCGGAAGCAGCTCGCCGATCACTTGCGCCCAATCCGGCATGCCGCGGAAGGGGAACATGAAGCCCGACAACAGGATGTTCGGCAGGAAGAAGAAGAACGTCATCTGCACCGCCTGAAGCTGGTTCTCGGCGATGGTGGAGAAGGTGTAGCCCACGGCGAGATTGGCGGCGGCGAACAGCGTGGCAAGCGCGACCAGGAGCCAGACGCTGCCCATGATCGGCACGTCGAACAGAAGATGCGCCGCGCCGAGGATGATGGTCATCTGCACGAAGCCGACGAGAACGAACGGCGCGATCTTGCCGATCATGATCTCGACCGGCCTGATCGGCATGGCGAGCAGGCTCTCCATCGTGCCGCGCTCGATCTCGCGCGTCACGGCGAGCGCGGTGAACATCATCATGGTCATGGTCAAGACCACGCCGAGCAAGCCCGGCACGATGTTGTACTGGGTGATGCCTTCGGGGTTGTAGCGGTTCTGCAAGGTGATGGCGAACGGCGCGGCGGTCTTGGCGAGGGCGTCATCGGGGCCGCGCAGCTCGCGCCTGAGCGCCGTGTCGATCAGGCCTTGCAGGGCCGACACCGCGGTGCCGGTCGCCACCGGGTCGGTGGCATCGGCGATCACCAGCACCGAAGGCCGGTCGCCCCGCCGCACGTCGCGCTCGAAGCTTGCCGGGATCTCGACGGCGAATTGCACCTCGCCCGCGCGGACCAGCCGGTCGAGCTCTTCCGGATCGCGCACCTGCACCCGGAAATCGAAATAGTCGGTGTTGCTCATCGCCGCGAGCACGGCGCGGGTCAGCGGCCCGTCGTCGCGCGTGAGCACGGCCGTCGGCAATTGCTTCGGGTCGGTGTTGATGGCGTAGCCGAACAGCACGAGCTGCATGATCGGCACGATGATCATGGTGGCGAAGGTCATGCGGTCGCGCCGCATCTGGACGAATTCCTTGACGACCATCGCCCACATGCGCCGGAAGAAGCCCGGATCGCGCCGCTCGCCGTCGCTGTACGGATAGGGCGCGTGCGATCATGCGAAATTGTCCTTGGCCTTGGTCATGAGCAGGATGAACACGTCCTCGAGGCTCGGCGCGCCGCGCGTCCAGCGATGGGCGCCGTCTGCCTTCTTGGCGGCCTTGATCGCGGCATCGAGCGCCGCCTGGTCGCGGCCCGAGACATGCAGTTCGGCGCCGAACGGCGCCACCATGTCGATGCCGTCGCGGGCCTGAAGCGTGGCGCCGAGCCGGCGCAGGTCGCCGCCTGAGACGATCCAGGTGTTCAAGCCCGATTGGGCTACCACCTCCTTTGCCGTCCCCTGGGCCAGCAGCTCGCCGAAGGCGATATAGGCAAGCTCGTGACAGCGCTCGGCCTCGTCCATGTAGTGGGTGGAGACGAGCACGGTGATGCCCTCGGCGGCGAGGCCATGAATCTCGTCCCAGAATTCGCGCCGCGCCTTGGGATCGACGCCGGCGGTCGGCTCGTCGAGGAGGAGCAGGCGCGGCTCCGGCAGGATGCAGGCGCCGAGCGCAAGCCGCTGCTTCCACCCGCCGGACAGTTCGCCGGCGAGCTGATCCTGCCGGCTCGTAAGCCCGAGGCGGTCGATGGCGCGCGACGCCGCGCCCTTGGGGTCGGGCACGCCATAGACGCGGGCGACGAATTCGAGATTCTCGCGGATCGACAGATCGGCATAGAGGCTGAAGCGCTGCGTCATGTAGCCGACATTGCGCTTGATCGCGTCGGCTTCGGTCCTGATGTCGTAGCCGAGACAGGTGCCTTCGCCGGAATCGGGCGTGAGCAGACCGCACAGCATGCGGAGCGTCGTGGTCTTGCCGCTGCCGTTCGGGCCGAGAAAGCCGTAGATCTCGCCCTTCGGCACTTTGAGGCTCAAATCGCGCACCACGGTCCGCCCGTCGAAGCTCTTGGTCAGGCCGTTCACGTCGATGGCGATCTCTTTCATCGCCGCACCACTTGCTCGCCAGGCGACGAGTTTCACCGTCACCGGCTGGCCTGCGGTCAGCTCGGCGGCCGCGCCGTCCGGCCGCGCCTCGACGAGATAGACGAGCTTCTGCCGCTGCTCGCGCGAGAAGATCACGGGCGGGGTGAACTCGGCCTCGCGCGCGATGAAGCTGATCTTGGCGCCAAGGTCGGGCGGGCAGCCGTCGCAAGAAAGCGCGATGCGCTGATCGACGTGAAGCCTGGCGCGGTCGGGCTCGGCGACGAAGAACCGGACTTTGAGGTTGCGCGGCGGGAGGAGTGCGATCACGGCCTGTCCGGCATTCACCACCTCGCCCGGCCGGAAATAGACCTCTTCCACCGTGCCGGCGCTCGGCGCCACGACCTTGCGCTTGCCGAGATTCTTCACCGCCTCGGCGAGGGCGTGGCGCGCCGCCTCGGCACTGGCGGCGGCTGCCTCGATCATGTCGGACCGGCCGGGCAGCTTGGCTGCCGTGATGCGTTTCTCGGCCTCGGCCACCGCGGCCTCGTGGCGGTCGTGCTGCGCGACGGCGTCGTCGAGTTGCGCCTTGGTGGTCCAGCCCTTGTCGAACAGCGCGCGGGCGCGATCGAGATTGTTGTCGGCCTGCTCCTTCATGGCTTGCGCTTGGGCCAGCGCCGCCTCCAGCACCTTGATCTCATCGGGCCGCTGCACGTCCGCCTTGGCATCGGCAAGCCGCGCCTCGGCCTCGGCCACGCGGGCTTTCGCCGCCGCGACCGCCGCCTCCTGCTCCGAGCTCTCCAGCGTGAAGATGGGATCGCTTTCCTTGACGCGGTCGCCCTCCTCGACGGCGAGCTCGGCGACGCGGCCCCCTTGCTCGGAGCCCACCAGGACGAGGTCGGCCTCCATGTAGCCGGGGAACTCCGCGTTCTCGTTGGCCTCGTAGGTCGTGAGCACGAGAATGCCCGCCGTCAGAAGAAGGGCGGCTGTGAGGGCGGCGGCGCGCTTCATCTCGTCCCTCCCTCGCCGCCCGTGACTTGCTTCTCGTGCCCCGGCGCCCTGATCGCCTCGATGAGAAGATCGACATGGGTGGCGAGCAGCGCGTCGGTATCGAGATGATGGTGCCGTTCGAACAGCGTGCGCCAGACGACGGCAAGCAGCACCGGAGCGATGATGAGCTGGGGAAAGTCGCGCAAATGCGTCGGCCTGAACTCGCCGCGCGCAACCCCGCGATCGATGAAGGCCTGGAGCGTCTCACGGCCCTTGGCGATGACGTGGTCGTAGTAGAATTTCGTAAGCTCGGGATGCTTGTGGCCCTCGGCGATGAGCAGGCGCGCGATCAGCACGCGACGGGACCCGACGAGCTCCTGGACGAAAGCGAGGAACGGTCCCTTGAGGAAGGCCTCGCACGACAAGTCCGTGGCGAGCATGCGCTCGCGCATGGCGTCGAAGAGCGGCGTGATGACGCTGCGGATGACGGCCTTGAACAGCTCTTCCTTGGTCTTGAAGTAGAGATAGGGCAGGCCCTTGCTCACCTTGGCCCGTGTGGCCACGTCTTCGAGCCTGGTCGCGGCGTAGCCCTTGACCGCGAATTCCTCGAAGGCCGCGGCGACGATCTCTTGCGGGCGCGTATCCTTGCGCACCCGCGGCTTCCCTGTTCCAGCCTTGCGCGCCAGCGCACCTTTGGCCATGGCCTCGCCCTTTGCTGTCGTGATCCGGAGGCACTAATTTATGACTGACTGGTCAGTACTGCAAGGGCCTCACTGAAAATATTGGGGTGCGCCTCTGACGTCACGCCCGGACCGTCGGGTCCTTGGCCGAGGGCAAGCTTCCGGGCCTCCATTCCGTGACGTAACAGCCAAGCCGACGCGTCGGGGAATGGACCCCCGGGTCAAGCCCGGGGGTGACGAATGCCTCAAGCTCCGACCGGGGTCTACGGCCAGGGCATCTAGCCGCGACGATACCTAAGCGCGCGGGTGGGCCTGGTTGTAGACCTTCAGAAGATGCGTGCGATCGACCTCGGTATAGCCTTGCGTGGTCGAAAGACTCGCATGTCCGAGCAACTCCTGGATGGCGCGGAGATCGGCGCCCGCGCCCAGGAGATGCGTGGCGAAGGAATGGCGGAGCGCATGCGGCGTCGCCGTCTCAGGCAGGCCGAGCGCGTCGCGGGCGCCCGCGATCCTGAGCTGGATGATGCGGGGCGAGAGCTGCTTGCCCCGCACGCCCACGAACAGCGCATCGTCCGATCCGAGCTTCATCGGGCAGAGCGCAAGATAGCGCTCGACCGCCTCGCGCACGATGGGAAGCACCGGCACGACCCGCATCTTGCCGCCCTTGCCCGTAACCCGCAGCATGTCGCGGCCTTTGATCGGGGCATCTTTGCGTTTCAGCGCGAGAGCCTCCGAGATGCGCAGGCCCGAGCCGTAGAGCAGCGCGAGAACGGCTGTATCGCGCGCGATCACCCATTCCGGCGCATCGGGCGAAGCGATATCGGCGCCGTCGACGAGCGCGGTCGCTTTCGGCGCGGTCAGCGGCTTCGGCACCGAATGCGGCAGCTTCGGCAGGGACACGGCGCGGATCGCATCGTTCTTGCCGTAACCGCGCCGCTCGAGGAATTTGTAGAACATGCGGAGCGCGCTCAAGGTTCGCGACAGGCTCCGGCTGCCGACGCCCTCGCTCCGCCGCGCGGCGAGGAAGGCGCGGACATCGCGCGCCGACAGCGCGAGCAGCCGCTTCATGTCCGGCAGCCGGTTGAAATGCTGGGCGAGGAAAGCGAGAAACTGGGAGATGTCGCTTCTATAGGCTTCAGCCGTATTCGCCGCGAGCTGGCGTTCGACGGTGAGATAGGCGAGCCAGTCCTCGACCGCCTCGCGGAGGTAAGGCGTCCCCATAGGGCCGGACGTTTTGGCTCTTTCCGCCAATTCCGCGATCCTCCGAAATTGGACTATGAGCGGCGCGCGCTCGCGACGGTACTATGCCTAGCTGAGTCGTTAGTCCTCCGTTAAGTCTGCGAGCGACCTTGGCCAAAACGAAGACCAAGCCTCCGACTAAGCCGTCCGGCGCGCCGCCGACGGTTCCTGTCCTGCTGCCGCTCGCGCTGCCTGCGCCTTACGACTACCTGCTGCCGAAAGGAACAGAGGCCGAGCCCGGCCGGTTCGTGGTCGCACCGCTCGGCACTGTGGAGTATCTCGGCGCGGTGTGGCGGCGTCCGCACGAGGCGGCTCCGCCCGAGATCGACCGCAAGAAGCTCCGCGCCATCGTCGAAGTGATCGACGATGTGCCGCCTCTGCCTCCCGTCTCGCTCGACTTCGCCGATTGGGTTGCGAACTACACGCTGTCATCACCGGGCATGGTGCTGCGCATGATGATGAGCGCGGGCCGCGCCTTCGACCCGCCCGCGCCCCGCTATGGCGTGCAGGCTGATAGGACCGGCGCCGGAGCGCATGACCCCTGCCCGGGCGCGCGTGATCGAAGCGGCGAAGAACGGCCTCATCTGGGTCAAGTCGAGCCTTGCCGAGGCTGCCGGCGTGAGCCCCGGAGTGATCGACGGGCTGGTCGATGCCGGCACGCTCGTCGCCGAGCCTCTGCCCGACTGGCATGCGCTGCCGCTCGATCTGTCGCTGAAGCGCGCAAAGCTTACGGCAGAGCAGGAAGATGCCGCACGCGCGCTCCTCGCCAATACGAGCGGCGGCTTCACCGTGACGCTGCTCGACGGCGTCACCGGCTCCGGCAAGACCGAAGTCTATTTCGAGGCGATCGCAGCCGCGCTGGCGCGGGGGCGTCAGGTGCTCGTGCTGATGCCCGAGATCGCGCTCACCGGCCAGTTCATCGCCCGCTGCGAGGAGCGTTTCGGCGCCCGCCCCGCCGAATGGCACTCCGGCGTGTCGGCGCCGTTGCGCGGCCGCGTCTGGCGCGCCGTCGCCGAGAACAAGGCGAAGCTCGTGGTCGGCGCCCGCTCGGCGCTGTTCCTTCCCTTCCCCGATCTCGGCCTGATCGTCGTCGATGAGGAGCACGACCAGAGCTACAAGCAGGAGGAGCGCGTGACCTATCAGGCGCGCGACATGGCGGTGGTGCGCGGCCATCTCGGGCAGGCGCCGGTGGTCTTGAGCTCGGCCACGCCCTCGATCGAGAGCCTGGTCAATGCCGAGCAAGGCCGCTACCGCCACGTCCGGCTCGCCCAGCGTTTTAGAACGGGATCGTCTGAGGAAGAAACGCCAAAACCTCCCCCTGGCGGGGTCGCCGCGCCGCGCTCAAACAGCGAAGCGGTAGCGCATCCTAACGGCGCGGGCCTTCCTGCGATCGCTGCCATCGATATGCGGAGAGACCCGCCGGAGCGCGGGCGCTGGCTCTCGCCCGTGCTGGCCGATGCGGTCGCGGACACGCTCGGGCGCGGAGAGCAAGCTCTTCTCTTCCTCAATCGCCGCGGCTATGCGCCGGTCACGCTCTGCCGCAAATGCGGCTTCAGGTTCGAATGCCCGAACTGCTCTGCCTGGCTCGTCGAGCACAGGTTCCGTCGCAGGCTCGAATGCCATCATTGCGGGACCTTCGTGCCGATCCCCGAGACATGCCCCAAATGCGGCGCCGAACATTCGCTCGTCCCTTGCGGCCCCGGCATCGAGCGCATCGCCGAGGAGGTCGCCGAGCGCTTCCCCGGCGCGCGCCGCGTGCTGCTTGTCGAGCGACCTCACGCCGTCGATCGGCGATCTCCGCGAGACCTTGCGCGAGATCGAGGAGCGCGAGGTCGATGTCATCATCGGCACCCAGCTCGTCGCCAAGGGCCATCATTTCCCCGGCCTCGCGCTGGTCGGCGTGGTCGACGGCGATCTTGGCCTGGCGCAGGCCGACCCGCGTGCCGCCGAGCGCAACTTTCAACTGCTGAGCCAGGTGACGGGGCGCGCCGGCCGCGACGCCATCCCCGGACGCGGGCTGATCCAGACCTACATGCCGGAGCACCCGGTCATGCAGGCGCTCGTGTCAGGCGACCGCGACGCCTTTTATGAGCGCGAGATCGCGGCGAGGCGCGAAGCGGGGCTTCCGCCCTTCGGCCGGCTCGCCTCTCTGCTCGTGAGCGGGAGTTCGCGCGAGGCGGCCGAATCTTACGCCCGCGCCGTGGCGCTTGCCGCGCCCGCGGCCGCGAAGATCCAGGTGCTGGGGCCGGCCGAGGCGCCGCTTGCGGTGATCCGCGGCCGCCATCGCTACAGGCTCCTGGTCAAGGCCGCCCGCGAAGCCGATTTGCAAGCCTATTTGCGTCTCTGGCTCGGCCAGGTGCCCAAGCCCAAAGGCGACGTCAGGCTCGTCGTCGATGTCGACCCCTATTCCTTCCTCTAGCGAAGGCCGCTTGCGGGTGCATTGCAGGCGCACCAAAACGCCCTGCCTCCGGGCCGAATTCGGGTCTCCCATCCGGTTGCGCCCCCCTCCCCCATATGATAGAGGCTCCGCGGGCTTCCGGGGGCGATCCAACAGGCCTTCAACCTGTTGACGCGGAAGTCGCCAATCCCAGCATTTCTCGGGTCCGGGGACGGGGCGGCTTTCGATCGGACGCCCGTTCGCCAGGAAGAGGCATGTCAGGCGTGGCCGAACAGGAGCAGACAGTTTCGGGCGTTGCCGGGCGCTACGCGACCGCGCTGTTCGAGCTTGCCCTCGAAGAAAAGGCGCTCGACCGGGTCGCCGCCGATCTCGACCGCTTCAGCCAGGCGTTCGATGCCTCCGGCGACCTCGCCCGTCTCGTCAAGAGCCCCGTCTTCTCCGCCGAGGAGCAGGCAAGAGCGCTTGCCGCCGTCCTCGAAAATCTCGCGATCGAGGGGCTGACAAGGAATTTTCTCCTTCTCCTCGCCAAGAACCGCCGTCTGTTCGCCGCCCCCGACACGATCCGCGCCTTCCGCGCCCTGCTCGCGCGCCACAGAGGCGAGACGAGCGCATCCGTGACCTCGGCGTCGAAGCTCACCGAGTCGCAAGTCACCGCGCTGAAACAGGCGCTGAAGGCCGCGCTCGACAAGGAGGTGGCTCTCGAACAGCGCATCGATCCCGGCCTTCTCGGCGGGCTCGTGGTCAAGGTCGGCAGCCGCATGATCGACACCTCGCTGCGCACGAGGCTCAATTCTCTCAAAGTTGCCATGAAAGAGGTTGGCTAATGGATATCAGGGCCGCTGAGATCTCCGCGATCCTCAAGGAGCAGATCAAGAATTTCGGCCAAGAGGCGGAAGTCGCCGAGATCGGCCAGGTGCTGTCGGTCGGCGACGGCATCGCCCGCGTCTACGGCCTCGACAAGGTCCAGGCCGGCGAAATGGTCGAGTTCGCCGACGGCACCCGCGGCATGGCGCTCAACCTCGAAGTGGACAATGTCGGCATCGTCATCTTCGGCGACGACCGCCACATCAAGGAAGGCGACACCGTCAAACGCACCGGCGCCATCGTCGAGGTGCCGGTCGGCAAGGGCCTGCTCGGCCGCGTGGTCGATGCGCTCGGCAACCCGATCGACGGCAAGGGCCCGATCCAAGTCCGACGAGAAGCGCCGCGTCGACGTGAAGGCGCCCGGCATCATTCCGCGCCAGTCGGTGCACGAGCCGATGCAGACGGGCCTCAAGGCCATCGACGCGCTGATCCCCATCGGTCGCGGCCAGCGCGAGCTCATCATCGGCGACCGCCAGACCGGCAAGACCGCCATCATCCTCGACACCATTCTCAACCAGAAATCGATCAACGCACGCGGCGACGACAAGACGAACCTCTATTGCATCTATGTCGCCGTCGGCCAGAAGCGCTCGACCGTGGCCCAGTTCGTCAAGGTGCTGGAGGATAACGGGGCGCTGCCCTATTCGATCATCGTCGCCGCCACCGCCTCCGACCCCGCGCCGATGCAGTACCTGGCCCCGTTCTCGGGCTGCGCCATGGGCGAGTTCTTCCGCGACAACGGCATGCATGCGGTGGTGTTCTACGACGATTTGTCGAAGCAGGCCGTGGCCTATCGCCAGATGTCGCTTCTGCTGCGCCGTCCGCCGGGGCGCGAGGCCTATCCCGGCGACGTGTTCTATCTCCACTCGCGGCTCTTGGAGCGCGCCGCCAAGCTGAACAAGGACAACGGCTCGGGCTCCTTGACCGGCATCCCCGTCATCGAGACCCAGGCCAACGACGTGTCGGCCTATATCCCGACCAATGTCATCTCCATCACCGACGGTCAGATCTTCCTCGAGACCGACCTGTTCTATCAGGGTGTCCGCCCCGCGGTGAATGTGGGTCTGTCGGTGTCGCGCGTGGGCTCCGCCGCGCAGGTCAAGGCGATGAAGCAGGTGGCCGGCAAGATCAAGGGCGAGCTTGCCCAATATCGCGAGATGGCGGCCTTCGCCCAATTCGGCTCGGACCTCGACGCCACCACCCAGCGCCTGCTCAATCGCGGCGCCCGCCTCACCGAGCTTCTCAAGCAGCCGCAATTCTCGCCGATGACGGTCGAGGAGCAGGTGGTGGTGATCTATGCCGGGGTGAACGGTTATCTCGATCCCATTCCTGTCTCGGCGGTCCGGCGCTTCGAGGATGAGCTGCTGCGCTACATGCGCGCCGAGCATCCCGGGGTCCTCGACGCCATCCGCGACAGCAAGGAGATTTCCAAGGAGACAGGCGACAAGCTGAAGGTGGCGGTCGACAAATTCGCCAAGGCCTTCGCGTGAGTGAACCATGCCGTCCCTGAAGGAGCTTCGCAACCGCATCGCTTCCGTCAAGGCGACGCAGAAGATCACCAAGGCCATGCAGATGGTGGCCGCGGCGAAGCTCAGGCGCGCCCAGACGGCGGCGGAAGCCGCGCGGCCCTACGCCACGCGCATGGAGACGGTGCTGGCCAATCTCGCCACCGCGCTCAAGGGCCGCGAGGGCGGTCCGCCTTTGATGATCGGCACGGGCAAGGACCAGGTCCATCTTCTCATCGTCTGCACCGCCGAGCGCGGGCTTTGCGGCGCCTTCAACTCCGCCATCGTCCGGCTCGCCCGCGAGCATGTCCACAGGCTCCTGGCCGACGGCAAACAGGTCAAGATCCTCTGCGTCGGCAGGAAGGGATCCGATCAGCTCAAGCGGCAGTTTGCCTCTCTCATCATCGAGGTGATTGAGTTTCGGGGCGTTCGCCAGCTCACTTTCGAGCATGCGGAAAGGGTCGCCGATAGGGTGCTTGCGCTCTTCGCCGAGGGCGCCTTCGACGTGGCCACCCTGTTCTTCTCCCGCTTCCGCTCGGTCATCAGCCAGATCCCGACCGCCCAGCAGATCATCCCGGCGACGATTCCCGCCGAAGCGCCTTCTGCCGAAGCGGCCCTTGGCGGCGCCGTCTACGAATACGAGCCCGACGAGGCCGATATCCTCGCCGATCTGCTCCCGCTCAATATCGCCGTGCAGGTTTTCAAGGCGCTGCTCGAGAACGCCGCCTCCGAGCAGGGCGCACGCATGAGCGCCATGGACAACGCCACCCGCAACGCGGGCGACATGATCGGGCGGCTGACGCTGAAATATAACCGCACCCGGCAGGCCATGATCACCAAGGAGCTGATCGAGATCATCTCCGGCGCCGAGGCGCTTTAGTCACCTAGGACCGTAAGGAACGCTTGCAATGGCAAAGAAGTCACCCGTGATCGCAGAGACCAGGAAGCAGGAAAAGAAGATCGCCGCAGGCAAAGGCTCGCGCGGCCAGGTTCGCCAGGTCATGGGCGCCGTGGTCGACGTCCAATTCGGCGAGCAACTCCCCGAAATCTTGAACGCGCTCGAGACCGACAATCACGGCAATCGCCTCGTGCTCGAGGTCGCGCAGCATCTCGGCGAAAACACGGTGCGCACGATCGCCATGGACTCGACCGAGGGTCTGGTGCGGGGACAGGAGGTGATCGACACCGGCGAGCCGATCGCCGTCCCCGTCGGCGACGAGACGCTCGGCCGCATCATGAACGTGGTCGGCGAGGCGGTCGACGAGGCGGGTCCGATCAAGACCGACGAGAAGCGCCCGATCCATCAGCCCGCGCCCTCTTACGTCGATCAGTCGACCGAGGCCGAGATCCTTGTCACCGGCATCAAGGTGGTCGACCTGCTCGCGCCTTACGCCAAGGGCGGAAAGATCGGCTTGTTCGGTGGTGCCGGCGTCGGCAAGACCGTGATCATCCAGGAGCTGATCAACAATATCGCCAAGGCCCATGGCGGCTACTCGGTGTTCGCCGGCGTGGGCGAGCGGACCCGCGAGGGCAACGACCTCTATCACGAGATGATCGAGTCCGGCGTGAACAAGGACCCGGCCAAGAACAAAGGCTCCGCCGCCGGCTCGAAATGCGCGCTCGTCTATGGCCAGATGAACGAGCCTCCGGGCGCCCGCGCCCGCGTCGGGCTGTCGGGGCTGACGGTCGCCGAATATTTCCGCGACCAGGGCCAGGATGTGCTGTTCTTCGTGGACAACATCTTCCGCTTCACCCAGGCGGGCTCGGAGGTGTCGGCGCTGCTCGGACGCATCCCCTCCGCCGTGGGCTATCAGCCGACGCTTGCGACCGACATGGGCGCGCTCCAGGAGCGCATCACCACCACGCAGAAGGGCTCGATCACCTCGGTGCAGGCGATCTACGTGCCGGCCGACGATCTGACCGACCCCGCTCCCGCCACCTCCTTCGCCCATCTCGACGCCACCACCGTGCTCTCGCGCGGCATCGCCGAGAAGGGCATCTACCCCGCCGTGGACCCGCTCGATTCGACCTCGCGCATGCTCGACCCGCGCGTCGTCGGCGAGGAGCATTACGAGGTTGCCCGCCGCGTGCAGGAGATCCTGCAACGCTACAAGGCGCTGCAAGACATCATCGCCATTCTCGGCATGGATGAGCTGTCGGAAGAGGACAAGGTCACCGTCGCCCGCGCGCGCAAGATCGAGCGCTTCCTGTCGCAGCCCTTCCATGTCGCCGAAGTGTTCACCGGGCGGCCCGGCGTGTTCGTCGAGCTGCCTGACACGATCAAGGGCTTCAAGGGACTGTGCGAGGGCGAGTACGACCATCTGCCCGAGTCGGCCTTCTACATGGTCGGCACCATCGAGGAGGCCGTCGGCAAGGCCGAGCAACTCGCGGCCGAGGCCGCCTAGACATGCCCGATCCTTTCAAGTTCGAGCTCGTTTCGCCGGAGCGGCTGCTCGTGTCCGACGATGTCGAGCAGGTGCTGGTGCCGGGCAGCGAAGGCGACATGACCGTTCTCGCCCGTCATGCCCCGCTTCTGACGACGCTCCGCCCGGGGCTTCTCGACATCGGCCTGCCCGGCGGCGAGCACAAGCGCTACTTCATCCGCGGCGGTTTCGCCGAAGTCGGCCCCGCGGGTCTCATCGTTCTTGCCGAGACGGCGATCGACCTTGTCGATCTTGACGCAGGCCAGCTCGCCCAGGCGGTCAAGGATGCCGAAGAGGACGTCGCCGACGCGACTGAAGATGCCGTCCGCGACCGGGCGCAGACCAAGCTCGATCAGCTGCGTCAGGTTCAGGCGACACTCAACCTTTAGGCCTGACGGCCGCATTTTCCGCGATCGCGCGTGACCCGGGACGGACGCGCATTCGAGGCTAGCGCACCAGCGCGCCGAGCTCTTCGATCACGCGCTCATAGACCGCGCGCTTGAACGGCACCACGAGCGAAGGCAACTCTTCGAGCTTCGCCCAGCGCCAAGCGTCGAACTCCCGTTCGTGCCCCTCGCGCGGGCCGATATCGATTTCGCTGTCCTCCCCCTCGAAGCGTGCGGCAAACCACAGCTGCTTCTGGCCGCGATAGCGGCCTTCCCAGGCAATGCCGATGAGTTCGGCGGGAAGATCGTAGGTGAGCCAATCGCGGGTTCTCCCGATGAAGCGTGCGTTGCGGACGCCCGTTTCTTCGGCGAGCTCGCGGCGCGCCGCGGTCTCCGGGTCCTCGCCTTCATCGAGACCGCCTTGAGGCATCTGCCACCATGTCCCGGCGCCTTCCGGCTCGTCACCGCGATCGGCGCGCCGGCCGATGAAGGCCTGGCCTTCGGCATTGAGAAGCATGATGCCGACGCAGGGCCGGTAGGACAGCCGCTCTTTGTCGCTCATGGAACGGGGGATCAGCCTTGCGCCTGCGACCGCACCGCGGCGCTGACCGGAACGAGCACGATGCCCTTGCCTTCGAGTTTCGCGGCCCAGTCCGAGAGTTGCTTCACGGTGGCGGGCTTGGCGCGCGCAACGCCGATGGCGGCGCCGCGCTCCTTCGCAACCTGCTCGAGCTTGGCAAGTTGCTGGGCAGGATCTCCGGCATCGATCTGAACATGGACCACGGAATAATCGAGCCCGATGGCTTTGGCGACTTGCGCGGTGGCGGAGTCCTGCGCGCTTTCGGCGTCGACATAGAGCAGCCCGCGCCGCTTCAGCTCCTCGAGTACCGGCTGAATCGACTGGGCCGACGCCTGGAACTTGTCGCCCATATGATTGGTGACGCCGACATAGCCGGTATAGCGCGACATCAGCCATTGCAGCCGCTTGATGTTGTCGGACGCCGGCAGCGTGGTGACGAGCGTATGCGGACCGGGATCCACACTGGGGTAATTTTCGGGCTCGAGCGGGATCTGCAACAGCACCTCATGGCCGTCGGCGCGGGCCTCGGCCACTGCGTCCTGGAGGCTGCGCCCATAGGCCCCATAGGCGACGCTTACTGGCGCCGGCAAACCCTTGAGCACGGTTGTCGGAGGGCCATCGGGCAGGCCGAGCCCGACGATCAGGATGGCGATCCGTGGCGGCGCTCCGGGGCTGGCGGCGGCATATTGCGACCGCCGCGCGTAAACGTCGATCGCGCGGCGCCCGTCGGCGGCGATTTTCGGCAACGGACCGTATTGCGATTCCTCGACCAACTCGGGCAATGGCGCCGAGGGGATCGAGCCGGTCTCATTCTCCGCCATCGGGGGCGGTGGAGGCGGGGCGGCGGCCGCCGGAGCGTCGAGAGCGGCCTGCTGCATTCCGGCACCCTCGGGTGCCGCGCCTTGTTGATCGGGTTGCTCGGGCGGCGCAGCATCGTCTGGAGGAGATGGGGCATCGCCGGACGCCGGAGGCGCCTCGATCTGGCCCCCAGGGGCCATCGGCGCCATTGTGCCCTCGCCCTGCGGCTCGACGGCCGGCGCTTGCGGCGCCTCCGGCGGTCCTACGGCAAATCCCGGAGGAAGATCGACATTACCTTCACTTTCGGCGGGGGCGGCGGGCGCTTCGGCGGGAGCGGCCGGCTCAGGGAGAGCAGGGACGTCCGCCCCGGCAGTCCCGGGCGCCGTTGCCGGCTCGATTTGCAGGACCGCGACAGGCTCCGAATCGCCGCCTGGAAAAAAGGCGAGGAACGCCGCGCCCAACACGAGCGTCCAGAACACGATGCCGCATGCTACGGCCAGCGCCTTCATTCGACCTTACCCTCCCGCTCGCCGGACCAATACTAGGGCGAAGCTTCCTCCCCCGGGCAATGTCCTGGTCAACGCCGCCGGCGATCGCGCGCCGTTCGCCGCGCGACTTAGTTGGCCTCGGCCTTCTTCTTGGCCTCCGTGTCGACCGACTTGATGCCGCGCAAGAGATCGAGCCCAAACTTGAGCTGCGTGTCCTTCTCCTTGTCGGCCGGGACATAGGACGAACTTCCGGACTCCTCTTCTTCGGCGGGTGCGGTCTCTTCGCCTTCGCCCACCTCGTCGCCTCTGAGGTGGCCGCGGAGATTGGCCTCGCCACGGGGTGTTTGGGTCTCGGCCTTCTGTTTCAATTCCTCCGGCAATTCTTCCTCGACCACGACTTCGGGCTCGATCCCCTTGGCTTGGATCGAGCGGCCCGAAGGCGTGTAGTAGCGCGCGGTGGTGAGGCGCAACGCGCCGTTGGAACCAAGCGGGATGATGGTCTGCACCGACCCTTTGCCGAAGGAGCGCGTACCGATGATGGTCGCCCTGTGATGGTCCTGCAGCGCGCCGGCCACGATTTCCGACGCCGACGCCGAGCCGCCGTTGATCAGCACCACGATCTTCTGCCCGTCGGTGATGTCGCCGGGCCGCGCGTTGGAGCGCTGCGTCTCCTCGAGATTGCGGCCGCGTGTCAGCACGATGGCGCCCTGATCGAGGAAGGCATCGGACACCGAGATCGCCTGGTCGAGCAGGCCGCCAGGATTGTTGCGCAGATCGATGAGGAAACCCTTGAGCTTGGGGCCCATCTGCTTCTTCAAATCTTCGACCGCCTTCTGCAAGTTGGCCGTCGTCTGCTCGTTGAACGTCGTCACTCTGATGTATCCGACGTCATCGCCCTCGACATTGAACTTCACCGGATTGATGTGAATGACGTCGCGGACGACCTTCACTTCGAAGGGATCTTCGACCCCCTTGCGCACGATGGTGAGTGTAATCGGCGAGTTGACCGGGCCGCGCATCTTCTCCACCGCCTCCTGCAACGTGAGGCCGAGAATTTGCTCCTTGTCGAGATGGGTGATGAGATCGCCGCTCATGATCCCGGCGCGTGCCGCCGGCGTGTCCTCGATCGGAGCGACGACCTTGACGACGCCGTTCTCCATCGTGACCTCGATGCCGAGCCCGCCGAACTCGCCGCGGGTCTGCACCTGCATGTCGCGGAAATGCTTCGGGTTCAGATAGGCGGAGTGGGGGTCGAGCGCAGTGAGCATGCCGTTGATCGCCGCTTCGATCAGCTTGGGGTCCTCGGGCTTCTCGACATAATCGGCGCGAACGCGCTCCAGCACCTCGCCGAACAGGTCGAGCTGCCGGTAGATCTCCGAGTTGGCGGCCGAGGCCGACTGACTCCGCGCGAGCGTCACCACCGTCGAGCCGGCGGCGA
This sequence comes from uncultured Alphaproteobacteria bacterium, assembly GCA_963776655.1. Taxonomy (GTDB): domain Bacteria; phylum Pseudomonadota; class Alphaproteobacteria; order Rhizobiales; family Methyloligellaceae; genus Methyloceanibacter. The sequence goes on from CAVZNL010000001.1 coordinate 278,985, forward strand.
GCACGGCCAGCACCAGGAGCGCCCACAGCGCATATTCGGATTTCCGCATCATCCTTGCACCTTTTCGGAAGCCTCGGCCCACCATGGGTCAGGGTCTATTGGCCTGCCGTCCTTTCTGAACTCCACATAGAGGACGGGGCGCGAATTATCGATGCCGCGGCTCGCCGATGCCGTGTTGCCCATCTCAGCGATTGGCTCTCCGGCAAGGACGAATTGGCCGAGGCTCACGTCTATACGGGTCATCCCCGCAAGGAGAACATGATAGCCTCCGCCTGCGTTGATGATCAATAGCTGCCCGTAGGAGCGAAATTCGCCGGCATAGACCACCCAGCCGTCGGCGGGGGCGGTAATACGGGCCTCGCCCCGCGTTTGCAGCGAAATTCCCTTGAGTGTTGACCCCGTCGCATCGGCGTCGCCGAAGCGCGTGACCTTCCGGCCTTGGGCCGGCAGGCGCAACGTGCCCTTGGCGGCCTCGAAGGGAAGCGCAGGCTTGAGCCGATCGGGGCTCGCGAACGCCACCTTGGTCGATTGGGGCTTGATCTCGACCACGCTCTCCTCGTTGGGGGCGACAAGACCCTGCTGTTGGGTGCGGGTTCGCAGCGCCCGCTCCGCGGCGAGTTCTGCATCGTACTGGGCGATCTCGATTTTGGCGATTTGCGCGTCGAGCCGGACGATGAGCTCGCTCAGATCGGTGACCGTCCGGGCCTGCTCGGAGGCAACCCGCCGGATGTCGGCAAGCTCCGCCTCTCCTTGCGCGGTCGCCCGCCGCTTCTCCTCCAAGAGACGATCGAGGGCCGCCCGCTCGGCGGTGAGCCGGTCCGTTTCACGCTTCTCGGTGTCGTGCTGCTCGCGAATGCCGCTTTCGAGGCCGACAAGCCCCTCGAGTTCGCGGGATAGATTGTCGGCCTGATATTTCAGCTCGGGGAAGACCTCGGCGAGCAGCATGGCGCTGCGCACGACGGCAAGCGCATCGTCTCTGCGGGTCACGAGTGCCGGCGGTGGCGTGCGGCCGATCCTCTGCATGGCGCTCAGCATCTTGACGATGGCTTCCTTCCGCTCGGTGATCGAGCTCTGGATGACGTTCACCTGCTCGGTCAGTTCGGCAAGCTTGGCTTCCGTCTCCGACAGCTTGGCCTCGCTTGCCTGCACCGTCTTTCCGGCCTCGATCAGCTCACTGTTCAGCTTCGCCCGCTCTTCGGCCAGAGAGGCCAACTCCTGGGCGAGACCCTGTTCCTTGGCCCGGTTCGATTCGAGGCTTTGCTCAGTCCGGTTGAGCTTTTGTTTCGCCTCGTCGCGCGAAAGTCCCTCCTCGGCCGCGGCAAGCCCCGGCAAGGCGCCGGTCAGGCAAGCCACCAGCAGTGCGAAGCGAAGTCTTTGTCCTAGAGGAGCCAATCGATCGATGAGCCATGCGCCTTGGCTATTCAGCCGGCGCCAACGACAAAGGAGTGGTACGGCAGAATCAAGGCATCGGTACCAAAACAGTGCCCCAAATTCTTAAATTTCTCATGCGGTTCGCTGCGGACGGAAGGAGGCTCGTCAGCGAGCGGCGCGGGCGAGATCTCTCGCGCTTCAGGGCCGAAGCCGCCGCCGATCTCGTGGCGTCGTGAGCGATCAGGCGCGGTGATAGGGGTGCCCAGCCAAGATCGTCGCAGCGCGGTAGATCTGCTCGGCAAGGACGATGCGGGCAAGGCCATGGGGCAGCGTCATCGAGCCGAGCGAAATTACCTTTGCGGCCTTGGCCGAGAGCTCTTGAGACAGGCCGTCGGGGCCGCCAATCAAGAAGGCCACCCCTTCCGCGCCCGCGTCGCGCAAGTTTGCAAGGAACGCGGCGAAGGCCTCGCTTGACAAGGCCTCGCCCTGCCGATCGAGGGCAAGCAGCCGATGCGAGGATGGAATTTTGGCGCGAAGCGCTTCGGCTTCGGCCCGGATGCGGGCTCCTGCAGTTGCGGCCTTGGACTCCGCCACTTCAATCACGTCGATGGGCGACAGATGGAGCTTCCGGCCGGAAGCCTCGGCGCGGCCGCGATAATGCGCGAACAGCTCGCGGTCGGGCCCCTGTTTGAGCTTGCCGATGGCAGCGATCAGGAGCCGCATGCTTGCTCGCTAAAGGCCCAAGCGGCCGGGCGACCGATCAGATCACCAGGCGCTCCATGGGCCTGTCGGCGGACCACATCTTCTCGAGGTTGTAGAACTCCCGAACCTCGGGGCGAAAGATATGGACGATGACGTCGCCGCCGTCGATCAGCACCCAATCGCATTGGGGCATGCCCTCGACGCGGGCGCGGCCAAAGCCCTCATCTTTCAGCTTTTTGATCAGGTGGTCGGCGACGGCCCCGACATGCCTTTGCGAACGCCCCGAGGCGATAACCATCTGATCGCCGATCGAGGTCTTGCCTCTCAAGTCGATGACCGCGACATCCTCCGCCTTTGCGGCGTCGAGCGTGTCGAGCACGACATTGAGGAGACGGTTCGAATGCGCGCCAATCGACGCGAATCCGTTAGGAGGCGTGCCGCGTTCGGCACCCTCTCTAGCTGAGCGCATGTTGTGGTGAAGGTCCTTCTGCCATTGCTCCTCGGCGAAACGGCTCGGCCGAGACGCATGCTAAACGCGTGACAGGGTGTTTCGGATGCCGCTTCGCGTCATAAACATAGTATGGGCACGGCGAGGGTTTCAATAGGGCTTGTGTCTCTTGTTTCTTTTCGCGGCTGTTTCACCCTTGCCCTTGGCGCGCAGCGCAGTGGAGGAGAGGCCCGACAGAGGATGGGTGAGCAGGGTCCAGGCGGGAGGCAGGAGGGCGGTCAGTCCGCCCGCGTCCGTCTCGTCGACCCGGTACGAAGCGAAGCGCTGCGCCGCTCGGCTCGCCCGGGCCTTGAGCCGATAGCCCGGCCGGTCGAACACCGCGATCGGCTGAAGCGCGAAGATCTTCTCCCAGTCGCGCCAGAGATGGAACTGGGCGAGGTTGTCGGCGCCCATCAGCCAAACGAAGCGAACGCCCGGGAAGCGGCGCTTCAGCTCGGCCAGGAGATCGACGGTGTAGGCCGCCCCCCCGCTGAAGCCGGTGACGTCAATGCGCGGATGCCGCGACATCTTTCGTGCGGCTTCGACGCGGGCATCGAGGCTCGGAAGCGCAGAGGAATCCTTGAGCGGGTTTGCGGGGCTGACCAGCCACCACACCCGGTCGAGGCCAAGGCGCTTCAGCGCGAGCAGGCTGATCTCGCGATGAGCCTCATGCGCCGGATTGAACGAGCCTCCCAAGAGGCCGATGCGCATCGCGGGCGCCGCCATCGGCAGCCGCAAGCTCTCTGCCTGCTCGTTCTTTGGCGTGCCCCGGCTCAAGGGCGGATCTGGCCCTGCCCGCGCACGGCATATTTGAAGATCGTGAGCTGCTCGACGCCGACCGGACCCCGCGCGTGAAAACGTCCGGTGGCAATTCCGATTTCGGCTCCCATGCCGAACTCCCCGCCATCGGCGAATTGGGTCGAGGCGTTGTGCAGCACGATGGCGCTGTCAACGCGGGCCAGAAATTCCTCCGCCGCTTTGCGATCCTCGGTCACGATGGCGTCGGTGTGCTGCGAGCCGTAACGCGCGATATGCGCGATCGCCTCGTCCAGTCCATCGACCACCTTCACCGCGATGACGGCGTCGAGATATTCCTTCGGCCAGTCCTCTTCGCTCGCCGCCTTGACGCTGCGGTCGGCCGCTTGCGCCGTCGGATCGCCCCTGACCTCGCAACCCGCTTCGAGCAGCATCTTGACGAGCGGGGCGAGTTGCGCAGGCGCCGCGGCGCGATCGACGAGAAGCGTCTCCGCCGCGCCGCAAACTCCTGTGCGCCGCATCTTGGCGTTGAGCACGATCTTCTTCGCCATGTCGAGATCGGCGGCCTCGTGCACATACACGTGGCAGACGCCTTCGAGATGGGCGAAGACCGGAAGCCGCGCTTCGGCCTGCACGCGCCCGACGAGGTCCTTGCCGCCGCGCGGCACGATCACATCGATCGCGCCCGCGAGTCCGGCGAGCATGAACCCCACGGCCGAACGATCGACCGTCGGCACGAGCTGGATCGCCGCCTCCGGCAGACCCGCCTCAACCAGCGCCTCGCTCAAGATGTTGGCGATCACGAGCGAGGTGAGGAAGCTCTCGCTCCCGCTCCGCAGGATCGCGGCGTTGCCGGATTTCAGGCAGAGCCCCGCGGCATCGGCCGTGACGTTGGGCCGCGACTCGTAGATGATGCCGACCACGCCGAGCGGCACCCTGATGCGTGAAATTTCCAGACCGTTGGGCCGCGTCCAGCGCGCGATCGACCTGGCCGACAGGATCGGCGAGCTCGGCGATCTCCCTCAAGCCCCGTGCCATGGCCGCGACACCGGACTTCGTCACGGCAAGCCGGTCGAGAAACGCGGCGTCGCGCCCCTTGGCGCGCGCGGCATCGAGGTCGTGGGCATTGGCCTCGAGGATCTTGGGCGCGGCCGCCTCGATCCGTTCCGCCATGATGCGGAGCGCGGCGTTCTTCGCCTCGGTCGAGGCGAGCGCAAGCGCGACCGCCGCCTCCCGGGCGCGGCGCCCCATGAAGAGCATCATCGGCTCGATAGTGGCTTCGGGTCTGTCGGCAATCGCGCTCATCACATCTTCCGCTGCATCACCATATCGTCGCGATGGATCAACTCGGCGCGGCCAAAATACCCTAGAATCTCCGCGATTTCACCGCTCTTGCGGCCGATGATGGCCTTGGCCTCCTCATGGTCGTAGGCGGTGAGCCCGCGGCCGATCTCAATCCCGTCGCCATTTTTGATGACGACCGCGTCGCCGCGCTCGAAGCTTCCCTCGACTTTGGCGACGCCGGCTGGCAAGAGGCTCTTGCCCGTGGCGAGCGCTTTCGCCGCGCCCTGATCGACGGTGAAGCAACCCTTCGGTTCGAGCGTGCCCGCGATCCAGCGCTTGCGCGCCGCGACCGGGTCTTGGTGCGCGAGGAACCAGGTCCCGGCCCCTTTCGTGGCCAGCGCCTTGAGCGGATGCATCACCCTTCCCGAGGCGATCGCCATATGCGTGCCGGCTGACACCGCCATCTTGGCCGCCTCGATCTTGGTCACCATGCCGCCTTTCGAAAGCTCGGAGCCGACATCGCCCGCCATCGCCTCGATCTCGGGCGTAATATCGGTCACCTCTTCGAGCCGGCGCGCATCTTCGCGGGAGCCGGGCGGCGCGGTGTAGAAGCCGTCCACATCCGAGAGCAGGATGAGACAATCGGCGCTCATCATCGAGGCCACGCGCGCGGCAAGCCGGTCGTTGTCGCCATAGCGAATTTCCGTGGTCGCCACCGTGTCGTTCTCGTTCACGACCGGCACCGCTCCCAATCTCAGCAATGTGGTCATGGTGTTGCGCGCATTGAGGTAGCGCCGGCGCTCTTCCGTATCGCCGAGCGTGAGCAGCACCTGCGCCGCGACAAGCGAGCGCGCGCGGAACGCCTCCTCATAAGCGTGGGCGAGATCGATCTGGCCGACGGACGCCGCCGCCTGGCTGTCCTCGAGCTTGAGCACGCCCTTCGGCAACTTGAGTACGTTGCGGCCGAGCGCGATGGCGCCGGAGGAAACGACGATGATCTCCTTGCCCGCCTGGCGAAGCCCGGCGATATCGTCGGCGAGCGCATCGAGCCAATCCGCCTTGAGCGTGCCGCTTGCCGCATCGACCAGAAGCGACGAGCCGATCTTGACCACGATGCGCTTGGCGCCTGTCCATTCGTCTCTCATGGCCGCCATCCCCGCGAAGACGGCGATGCCCGGCCACGCTTCTCTTTGGCGCCTTCGGCCCTGACGGTTGCCACCTCGGCGGCGAGCGCGCGCAACACATCGCGTAACCCCTCGCCGCTTGCGGCAGAGACGACGAGAGGCGCCGTGCCTGCAGCCTTCTTCAGCGCGCGCGCCTTGTTCTTGATCTCGTCCTTGGGCACGGCGTCGGCCTTCGACAGCGCCACGATCTCGGGCTTGTCTTCGAGCCCCGCTCCATAGGCCTCGACTTCGCCGCGTACGGTTCTGTAGGCCTCGGCGGGATCGTCGAGCGTGCCATCGACGAGGTGCAAGAGAACGGCGGTACGCTCGACATGGCCGAGAAAGCGGTCGCCGATGCCCGCGCCTTCATGCGCCCCTTCGATCAGGCCGGGAATGTCGGCGAGCACGAAATCGGTGCCGTCGATGCGCACGACGCCGAGATTGGGATGGAGCGTTGTGAAGGGATAGTCGGCGATCTTCGGCTTCGCCGCGCTGACCGCGGCAAGGAAGGTCGACTTTCCCGCATTGGGAAGTCCGATGATGCCGGCATCGGCGATGAGCTTCAGCCGGAGCCAGATCTGCATCTCCTCGCCCTTCTGGCCGGGATTGGCGTGACGCGGCGCCTGGTTGGTCGATGACTTGAAGCGGGCATTGCCGAACCCGCCATTGCCTCCGCGCAAGAGCACGATGCGGTCGCCGGGCTGAACGAGATCGGCGATCAAGGTCTCGCCGTCCTCGTCAAGGATCTCGGTGCCGGGCGGCACGTGCAGAACCACATCGGCGCCTTTGGCGCCGGTCCTGTTCTGGCCCATGCCATGTCCGCCCTTCTTCGCCTTGAAGTGCTGCTTGTAGCGGTAGTCGAGAAGCGTGTTGAGGTTCGCCACGCATTCGAGGATCACGTCGCCGCCCTTGCCGCCGTCGCCGCCATCGGGCCCTCCGAACTCGACGAACTTCTCCCGGCGGAAGCCGACGCACCCGTTCCCTCCGTCACCGGAGCGCACATAGACCTTGGCCTGGTCGAGGAACTGCATGGGCTACCGGCTTAGCACCGGCTTCTTTCCAATACACTAGCGGCGAAGGCTTTCAGGCCAATCCCCCCGCCTGCTACGCAGCTGACCCCATGCCAACCTTCTCGCTTTCCCCTCGAGGGGAGAGCACGCGCGCGATGGTTCGAGGCCCGGCCGTTATCCTGAGGCGCGAGCGGAGCGAGCCTCGAAGGACGGCCGGGCACCTCACCATGACGTTCGAGGCCCGGCCGTCATCCTGAGGCGCGAGCGGAGCGAGCCTCGAAGGACGGCCGGGCACCTCACCATGACGCGCGAAAGGGCAGGCGCGAACACGCTAGCGTGGAAGCGCCGTCATCGAAGCTCCCCTTACCTGGCTCCCCGGCCGCTTAGGTCCGGGCGAAGCCGGCGAGCGCCTTGGCGCGGTCGAGCCGGTAGGTCAGGCATCGTGCCTTGACCCCCCGCGCCGCGCTGTCGCGCTCGACATAACCCTGCGGCGCGAAGCCGAACTTGGCGATGATCCGCTCCGAGGCCGGGTTGTCGCTGAAGTGCCCGACGGTGAGATAGTCAAACCCGTCCGTCTCGAAGGCGTGAAGGATGAGCGCGCGGACGGCCTCGGTCGCATAGCCCATGCCCCAATAAGGCCTGCCGATCCAATAGCCGAGCTCGGCATGGTCGCCGCCGAAGGCGCGGTAGCCGGTACAGCCGATCAGCGCGCCAGACCTGATGATGGCGAAGACCACGCCCTCCTCCCCGGCGAGCGCGCTCGCGATCCACTCCGCCGCCATCGCCTCGCCATAGGGATGCGGAATCGTGCCGGTCATGCTCGCAACCTCGTAATCGCCCGCAAGCAGCGCGATTCGCGGTGCGTCCGCAAGCATCGGCGCACGCAAGAGGAGCCTTGGAGTCCTGATGGTCACGACGAAAGGCTATACGCGCAAACGCGCGCGGGCGAGCCGCAAAACCTAATGCGGCTTCACCGAGACGTAGACGCGGCCCTTCTGCTTGGTCGCATAAGCGACCTCGCCCTCGCGGAGCGCGAACAGCGTATGGTCCTTGCCGATGCCGACGCCGTCGCCCGGGTGCCACTTGGTGCCGCGCTGGCGGACGATGATGTTGCCGGCGATCACGTGCTGGCCGCCCGATTTCTTGACGCCGAGGCGCCGTCCGATCGAGTCGCGGCCGTTGCGCGAGGAGCCGCCTGCTTTCTTGTGTGCCATCTCTCGCTCCCTTTACTTCTTCTTCGGCTTTGACGCCGGCTTGCTGGCCGGGGCCTTCGCCGCGGCCTTTGCCGCTTGCTTCTTAGCGGTGCGTTTCGCGTCCGCCTTCTTGGCGGCGCGCTTCGCCTCATGCTTCTCCGGCTTCGCCTTGGGCTCGGCCTTCGCTTGCGGCTTCTTCTCGGCCTTCTTCGGCTCGGGCCTGGGCGCCGCCTTCGACGGTTTCTTGCCGTCGGTCAGAATCTCGGTGATGCGGAGCGCGGTCAAGGCCTGGCGGTGGCCCTTCTTGCGGCGGTAATTCTTGCGGCGCTTCTTCTTGAACACCACGATCTTGTCGGCGCGCTTCTGCTCGATGACTTCGGCCGCGACCAGCGCGCCGGCGATGGTCGGGCTGCCGGTCTTGGGGCTGCCGTCCCCGCCGAGCAGGATCACCTCGGCAAGCTCGACGATGTCGCCCGGCTGCCCTGCGATCTTCTCCACTTCGATAATGTCGTTAGGGGCCACGCGATATTGCTTGCCGCCTGTGCGAATGACCGCGAACATGTCCGTTTCCGTCCGGGTTCTTGGCTTGAAGGACCGGCGCCTTGAAGCGCGCGGGCGAGCCGCATGGCCCTTGAGCGGCGCAATATAGAAGCCAACAACGATAAGTCAATTGGCCGGTTCCCGCCGAATTTCGCCCCCGCCTGGTTTCGCGTTATCGACGGCGCCCGGCGCCCCGAGGTTGCCGTTCCCCGGTCGGCAAGCTACATGAGCCGTGACGGAGAGGTGCCGGAGTGGTCGAACGGGACGGTCTCGAAAACCGTTGTACGGGTAACCGTACCGTGGGTTCGAATCCCACCCTCTCCGCCACGACTTAACACGTTGATATTGCTAGTGTATTTGTCATTTCGATAGTGCGAATTCACGCGACTTTTCCGCAGCTTCGTCGTGTAGCGCAGCTGGCACTGGACCGCCAGAGACGAATCGGTCCGCGAATGCGGGCTCCGAAAGCGCACGGGTCTCGTTCTCGGGTTTTGGTGGTACGGCAGTCTCTGCGTGAGCGGCCGTATTTCTGGCGAGCGAGCCAGAATGAAAAGAGAGAATGGAACGAGATAGAGCCGCACAATTCGCTGCGAGAAGAGCGCTGACGCCTCAGGCGAAGCCGAGGGCCCGCCGCTGCTCGTTCCAATCAAGCGGCAACCGCGTGTCGTCCATGAGCTTTCGTGCTGTGAGCTCCGGCGGCTGGTTGCCGTTGAGGATCGCGCCGACAATATTGGGGGCCAATAACGTGAGACGGAATAGACGCGTCGCATAGGACGCGACCATTTTCTCTTCCTTGGCGATCTCTTCGAGAGTCAGGCTTCGGTCGGCAAGCAGCCGGTCGCGGATCGCATTGGCGCGAATGAGCAGGCGCAGGAGGCTCGGATCGGGAGCCGCAGAATCAGACCCATCTTCGAGGACGATCCGCATCTCCTTGCCGGCCCTCCTGAGGCGGGCTGGGACGGTGAGTGTCAGAAGGAGACCCGCGGATTCCGCCGAGGCCCTTGCCCCGGGCTTCGACTCATCGTGGTCTCCCATGAGCCACAGGGCGACTTGGGCTCGGTCCACGATGATATCAATCCGATCGGCAAACACTTGGACGCGAGCGACGATCGCACCCAGCAGGGCTCGGCGATCATTGGGCTTGAGGTCTTGCCACATCGCAGCGCAATGCTTCGTGCGCTCGATCAATCGCTTCTGGTTTCCCGCATCGGGAGTGACGTCCTGAACGGCCTGGAAGACGCCGGCGGGATCAGCTAGCCAATCGCGAATGCGGTGCGTTACGAGGGCCTCCAGAGCCGCCGCCGGAATGCGCTGGCCGAGGTCTTTGGCCTTCCCGGCCAGCAATGACCGGGAGACGTAATAGCGGTAACGGGTGCCTCGCTTCGTCGCATGCGTGGGCGTCATCCGCTCGCCTTGTGCGTCGAACAGGATACCGGCCAAAAGGCTTGGCTGCCTGTCGGTTGTTCCCGGCACTCGATCGACGCGGTTGCTTGCAAGCAGCGCCTGCACCTCGTTCCAAAGAGCCTCGTCGACAAGGGCTTCATGCTCGCCGGGATAGTTCTTGTCCTTGTGTACCGTCTCGCCCCGGTAGATGCGGTTCTGCAGCATGAGGTAGAGCGCGCCCCGGGCGAGCGGCTTCTGGCCATATCGACTGCCGTCCGAGGCCGTGCGGGCCTTGCTGACGATACCAGCCGCGTCCAGGTCGGCCTTTAGCAAGCGCACGGACTTCAGTTCGATATAGCGCCGGAAGATGTGTCTGACCGTCTCGGCTTCGGCTTTGTTGACGATAAGCTTCTTGTCTTTGACGTCGTAGCCAAGGGACGGCTGGCCGCCCATCCACATACCCTTCTTCTTCGAAGCGGCGATCTTGTCGCGGATGCGCTCGCCGGTGACCTCGCGCTCGAACTGGGCGAAGGAAAGCAGGATGTTCAGGGTCAGCCGCCCCATGGAGCTCGTCGTGTTGAACTGCTGGGTGACCGAGACGAAGGAGGCCTTTCGCTGATCGAAGGTTTCCACGATCTTGGCGAAGTCGGAGAGCGACCGCGTCAGTCGGTCCACTTTATAGACCACGACCACGTCGATCTTGCCGGCGGTCACATCTAAGAGAAGCCGCTGGAGCGCGGGCCGCTCCATGGTCGCGCCGGAGAACCCGCCGTCGTCATATAGCTCCGGCAAGACCTGCCAGCCCTCGTGCTTCTGGCTGGCGATGAACGCCTCACAGGCCTCGCGCTGCGCATCGAGCGAGTTGAAATTCTGCTCCAGCCCCTCCTCGCTGCTCTTGCGCGTATAGATCGCGCAGCGACGCGTGGGTCGATCGACTTGAGTGCCACGGGAAGCCGCTCTAGTCATTGGCGTCCTCCCGCCCGGCAGATGCGTCGCCAGAATCTTGTGGACCGGCGGTCGGCTTACGGCTCAACCCGAAAAACCTGGGACCGGACCAGTGCGCGCCGGTGATCACATGGGCGATCTTGGACAGCGACGAATAGGGCTTGCCGTCATATTCGAAGCCGTCCTCCGTCACCTGGACCGTATGTGTCCGGCCGCGCCATTCCCGCACCAGCCGCGCTCCCGGTCTGAGGTTCGGACCGTCATCGGGCTCTATGCTTCCGTTCGACTGCAGCACCTTGGTCAATGCCAGAAGCTTCCGCCGCGTCGCCTTGCTGAGGCCGCCATGGGCCAATTCCTGGATGCGATAGGCGATGCTGCGGACCAAGAGGTCACGGCTCAGCCGCGGCGGCTGGCCGCGATACAGCCGACGCCACTCCGCGCGCAGCTGCGGTGCGGTCAGATCGTTCAGGGCCGCAAGCTTTTGCGATAATTCTGCGGGAGAGGCGGGACCAATAAGCCTTGTACCAGCCTGCTGGCCCAGTCCGGATCGGGCGGTTGGCCGCTCATTGACCCCTGGCAGGCTTTTTCGATGCTTCGGGAGATCGAGATCGCGCAAGCGCGCGATCTCGTCTTCCAAGGTGTCAGGGTCAACGCCACCACGCTCACCGCCGCGCCTTCGGCGCCCGTTGTGCTCCGCCAACACATTCCGGTCCATGGCGTTCAGGCCGTGGTCGGAATGCGATAGCGGCGGGGCCCCGCATCGGGCTTCTCCGATACGAGTGTGAGGCCGAGCTTCTTTTTGACCGCCCCGGCCAGGAAGCCGCGCACACTGTGTTTCTGCCAGCCAGTGGCCTCTTCCAGGTCCTCAATCGTTGCACCTTCCCGGCGACCGAGCAGGTCGAGGCATGTCTGCTGTTTGCTCTGTCTGCCGCTTGCAGGTTTGGTACCGTTGCGACTGCCAACGGCACCCTTACTGCGAGTTCGCCGCTTCTGCGCCTTCGCTGTTTTGCGCGCCTTCTTCACATTCGGGCGGGGCTGACGCTTGGTCCGGCTCGACCGGGTCCGCAATTCTCGTCTCGTCAACAGGGTTAGATTTGGCCATCGGGTGGTGCTCCACTTGCGCGACCGCGCCCCATGCGCGGTGCTTCCACCACCCAAAGCCCCGCGACTTGGGCGAGGCGCTGTCGCGGCCGTTGGCCCGATGCCTTCTCGACGTAACGGATTTCGCTCGGCTTCGTCATGTGCTGGTAGGGCTATCCCTTATGCCTGGCTCAGCGTGCGACAACCTATCTACTGAGAATGCGCATGGGGGCATTCCTTATGGGCGTCCGAGGAGGCAGGAATGGCCATCCACTACATTCGCTGGTTCGAGGACATCGGGATTGGCGACGTCGCGTCCGTCGGCGGCAAGAACGCCTCCCTTGGCGAGATGGTGCGCAATCTTGAGCGTTACGGCATCAAGGTGCCACCCGGGTTTGCCACCACCGCTGACTGTTACCGGCACTTTATTGCGGCGAACAATCTTGAACCACTGATTGCTTCAAGGCTAGGTGACCTCAAGAACGGAAAGTCCTCCGTCGCGGAAGTAGGCTCGGCGATCCGAGCCGCGATGCTGAAGGCAAGGTGGCCGGACGATCTTGCGGGAGCCATTTGCCAAGCCTACCGGGATCTGTCGCAGCGCTTAGGCTTGGATGAAGCTGATGTGGCGGTGCGCTCAAGCGCCACGGCGGAGGATCTCCCGGATGCGAGTTTTGCCGGTCAGCAGGAGACCTTCCTCAATGTTCGCGGCGAGACTGCCGTGCTTGACGCCTGCCGCCGCTGCTTCGCCTCGCTGTTCACCGACCGCGCCATCAGCTATCGCGAAGCCAAGGGGTTCGATCACCTGAAGGTGGCCCTTTCGATCGGCGTGCAGCAGATGGTGCGGTCCGACCTCGCAGGCGCCGGCGTCATGTTCTCGATCGATACCGAAACGGGGTTCGATCGCGTCGTGCTGATCAATGCCGCGTGGGGCCTGGGCGAGAACGTCGTGCAAGGGACCGTCGACCCTGACGAATACCAGGTCTTCAAGCCCCTTCTCGCTGATGCCGCGCTAAAGCCGATCGTTCACAAGCGGTGCGGTGGCAAGGCGCTCAAAATGATCTACACGCACGAAGGCGAGCGACCGACGCGCAACGTTCCAACCTCGCTTGCTGAGCGCTCCGGCCTTCGTTCTTACCGATGCGGAGATTTTGCAGCTTGCCCACGCCGCGTGCACAATCGAGCGCCACTATGGTGGCCCGATGGACATCGAGTGGGCGAAGGACGGGAGAAGCGGGCAGCTCTTCATCGTGCAGGCGCGGCCTGAGACGGTGCAGTCGCGCCGCGCAGACCGGCGTGCAGCGCACCTACAAGATCAGCGCAGAAGGGCCGAAAGCTCGTCTCCGGCCTCAGCATTGGCGGTAGTGTTGCTTCTGGCCCTGTCTGCCTCATTCGCGATCCCAAGAATATCGATCGCTTCGTCGTCAGGCGGGGTGCTGGTGACAACCACCACCAATCCCGATTGGGTGCCGATCATGAGACGCGCGGCAGCCATCGTCACCGATCGCGGCGGTCGCACGTCTCATGCCGCCATCGTCAGCCGCGAGCTTGGAGTTCCGGCCATCGTCGGCACCGGGGACGCAACCGAGGTGCTGCAAGAGGAGCAATACGTCACGGTCTCCTGCGCCGAAGGCGATGAGGGATTCGTCTACGAGGGCATCGCCGAGGTCATCACCGAAGAGATGGATGTAACCGCGGTGCCAAGCACGCGCACAAAGATCATGCTGAACTCTGGCCAATCCGGCAGCCGCGTTTCGCTGGTGGCGGCTGCCGGCCGACGGGGTGGGGCTTGCCCGGATGGAATTCGTGATTGCCAATCAGGTCAAAGTGCATCCCATGGCGCTCGTCCACTTCGACGAGCTGACCGATGAGAAGGCCACGACCGCGATTGCCGAGCTTACGCGCGGCTACGAGCACAAAGCTGATTATTTCGTCGATCGGCTCTCGCTGGGGCTCGCGCGCATCGCCGCTGCGCTCTATCCGAAGCCAGTGATCGTGAGGATGAGCGATTTCAAGACCAATGAGTATGCAAATCTACTCGGCGGAACCGAGTTTGAGCCGACGCGAGGAGAACCCGATGCTCGGCTTCCGCGGCGCATCGCGCTACTACTCGCCGGAATATCGGGATGGGTTCGTCTTGGAATGCCGCGCAATTCGGCGTTTAAGGGAGCACATGGGCTTCACCAACGTCGTGGTGATGATCCCCTTCTGCCGCTCTCCCGACGAGGCCGATCGCGTGCTCAAGGTGATGGCGGAGAATGGCCTTGCGCGCGGCGAGAACGGGCTTGAGGTCTATGTGATGTGCGAGATCCCCTCGAACGTCATTCTGGCGGCTGCTTTCGCCGAGCGCTTCGACGGCTTCTCGATCGGCTCCAACGACTTGACCCAGCTGACGCTTGGCGTTGATCGCGACTCTGAACTGCTCGCGAGCCTCTTCGACGAGCAGGACGAGGCCGTCAAATGGATGATCCGCAAGCGTCATTCAGGAGGCGCATAAGGCGGGCGTCAAAGTTGGGCTTTGTGGACAAGCACCAAGCAATCATCCGGAGTTTGCCGAATTCCTGGTCGAGTGCGGCATCGATTCAATTTCGGTGGTGCCTGACAGCTTCATCTCTGTGAAGAAGCACGTCGCCGAAGCCGAATCTCGAAGAAACTAGACGCGCCTAAAGCGCAACGCCTCACCGCGCTACAAGGCACGCGAGTGCCTGGAACGCGCAATTATTGGGGTCTGAGGTCTCTGTGGTGGCCTTCTCCTTCTTGCCCTCTCCGTCGCGACGACTGACACTTAGGGAGGCGTGATGTTCGGTTCTTCACCTGGCGTAGGTGGCGGGATCACTTCCTCCTCGTGCCCAGCCTCCGGGTTAGGAGCTTGGGTGTGGATGTCCTCATCGCCTATCGGAGGCGGCGGGATCACCTCTTTATCCTCGGCGTGAGGTATCGGCTGCTCCCCATTGTCGACTCCTGGTGGGTCCTGGCCTTGGGGAACAGTCTTCTCCGGCGTGTTGGTAGCACCAGCAAATGAAGCCTCGAAAGCCGAGGACGCGACGAGTGCCAGTGTCGCGCATAGGGCTGCGGTTGCGTAGAACCTTTGCATGGCGTTCTCCTGGATGAAAGCAGGCCGGCGTCCTGTCGTTCCGCGTGGCGCGCTCCCCTATCGGTGTGGAAGGACCTTTGTGCCCCCTATGGGCAACGGGGGAGGCACACCGCTACTGCGGTTGCGCCGGCAGTGTCACCGGCGGCGTCTGCTCAGGCGGTATGGCCGGCGGCGTCTGCTCCGGAACAGTGGTCGGCGGTGTCGCCGTGGTCTCAGTGGGAGGCGTGGCCGGAAGCGACCAGACTACGAGCAGCGCAATGACAACTGCCGCTGCGATGATGAGTAACGTGTTTCTGTCCATAGGATCCCCCTTGTTTCTGCGCGGCGCTTGCATCAGCGATGGCGACCATCGCTACGACAAAGATAGGAGACGATCCCCGTTCGAGCTTAAAACCGGGGTCCCCGTTTTCGTCTATAAAACGATCACGGGGCGGACCATACGACAAATCGGGGGGGTCAGTGCTGGGGTGACAAGTTACCTGGGTCGCCATTCAGCCGCCGTATAGCCGCGTTCCGGGATCATCCTATCGCCAGAGGCGGTGGGCTTGTCCTAACCAGCCTCGGCGGCCTTGGCCACGATTATCACGGGGGACGGCTGGTCAGGGCCAGTTCCTAAGACGAGATTCATATGAAGAAGCCCCGTTGGATGGGGGCCAGGTCGGGGCTTCTTCGGGTCCTTATGGGGGGACCAGTTAACCGCTCGACAACGGTTGAGCGATACGTTCGCCATCGCCCTTTCCTAGTAGCCAACGGCACTCATATGAAGGCGGCCTCAGGACGAGCCCTCCTGGGGCCGTTTCTTTTAGCGGCGCTCGCTTCGGCGGAGCGCGGTGCTAGTTGCAATCCAATCAGTCCGTGGCAGGTTAGCCTCTCGATCCCCTGCAATTACGTCTCAAGAATAAGGTAGAGGGTGACCGAGATTAGGATGACCAGGATGGCGAAGATTACGAGCTGCCATATCGGACCGCCGATCTGCACCTCCTTAAGGCGCTCGAATAGGGTGCTCATGGCATCAACTCCCAGATGCCTAGTAAACCTGCCCAGGCGCAAAAGTTCCTTGAAGCACGTCCGTGGAATCCGCTCCGCGTATGCAACAAAGAGGGCTGCAGATCCTATGGGCAGGAGACGAACAACTCCGGCGGAGATTAAAAAGTTCAAAGACGCCACAGCGGCCCACGATGCGGCGAGGGCCGAGGTCGCTAGATTGCGAGCGAAGCTCCCCGGTAACCGCGCGGCACTTTCCACCACCGTGGACAGTTGAGAAGATTGCCGGTGGGTTCGATCGATGTCTGGTGGCGGGTGCTGTTCGTGTTTCTACTCGGTAACAGTTTCATCGCTATCGGTATGATCCTCCTGTGGTACGTCGGTGGGATTGATTATTACTCGGAATGGGGAGAGGCTGTCTCACACTCATGGCTTTTCGTGATTGTTGGATGCTGAATGAGGACGTCCAAGGTCCATCTATCTTTGAGCGTGGCAGCGGCGCTTACGCTTTCGAGCCCCGTCGGTGCTGCCGAAAGGATTGTTCTCAGTTGCTCTGGCACAATGTTCGTTCCGGGTCAGTTTGGGGTTGCGCCCGTTCCCGACCAGTCATTTATCATCGACTTGGACAAAGGCAGCGTGAGCAGTAGCCTTGGCGACTTCTCCATCACCAAGGTCACGGAAGACCGCGTCGACTTTAGAGCCGACTCAGGACAAGTCGGTGTTTTCACCGCAGGGGGTGTCAATCGCCTTACGGGTGCAGCGACCGTGACATCTTGGCGTAATGAGAAGGTAGTGATGAATTATAACCTCGCCTGCAAGCGAACCAACCCGCTGTTTTAGTTGGGTGGTTGATTTGGATGTGCCGCTTGCAATTCGGGTTGCAGGTCCGGGTCTAATCCAAACGGTATTTTTTAATAAGCGGTCTGGGGAACCAAAGACCTCGAACGCGGTTTCTAACAGTAGACTGGACCGCGAGCATTCCCCCCGCCCCGCAAGCGGTCCCCGCCGACATTAAGCAAAAACCTCGGACCCTGCGCCGGGGTTTTTGTCGTCTTGGTCGCGGCCCTGCGGGCGTGGCGGCTTCGGCGGGCGCCATCTCGGCATTTAGGTTGCCAGCAAACAAGAAAAGCCCCCACCAAAATGATGGGGCTTCTTCCTACAGTCCACGCACGACGTTGCCAGCAGCAAGCACCAAATAGCCCAGTAACAGGATCATGAATCCCTGGGATGGTGATATCGGAAGGTCGACATTAGCAAAGTGAACGACTACGGCGACGAGGGCCAGAACGACCGAGACAATGAACGTGACATTCTTGGGTGCAGAGAGT
>CAVZNL010000002.1:0-502593 GCA_963776655.1 uncultured Alphaproteobacteria bacterium
TGTTGCGCCCCGGCCGCGCACAGTCGCCGGAGGCGTTGTTCGCGGCGGCACGCGAACTGCGCGAGCAATACGGCGCCGAAGGCATGGCCGCGTTCCTGGAGGAGGCCGCCGCGGTCTACGAGAAGCGCGGCCTGTTCAAGAGAAGGTTCTGAAAGCGGGAATGACCTGGAAGACGGCCTATCGATCGATCTACTACGACGGCGCGCCCGAGCCTGCCGATCCGGGCCTCGCCAAGGAAAGCACGGCGCTCCTCATCATCGACGTGCAGAACACGTATCTGACCCGGCCGGACAAGGCCTCTCTGTCTGCCGATGAACAGCGCCGCTATGATGCCTGGACCCCCTTCCACGAACGGATGCGCGAAATCGTTATCCCCCGCACGCGGGAGCTCCTGAGGCTCTTTCGCAACAACGGGTACGAATGCGTCTTCGCGCGCATCGCGTGCCATACCAAGAACGGCCGCGACCGCTCCCTGTCGCAGAAAATGCCGGGCTGGAACAATCTGCTTCTGCCTAAGGACGAGCTGCCGTCTCAACTCATCGTGGAGCTCCAGCCGCAGGGCGACGAGATTGTGGTGACGAAAACAACGGACAGCGCGCTGACCGGGACCAATCTCCGGCTGATCCTCACCAATCTCGGCATCAAGACCGTCGTATGCTGCGGCATCTTCACCGACCAATGCGTGTCCTCGACGGTTCGGAGCCTCGCCGACGAGAGCTTCGGCGTCGTCGTGGTCGAGGATTGCTGCGCGGCGGGATCGGACGAGCTTCATCGCAAGGAGCTCGAGATCATCAACATGATCTACTGCCACGTGATGTCGAGCGTCGAGCTATACGAAATCATGGCCTTTCGAGGATTGCTGCGCTGCGGGAACGGACGAGCTCCATCGCAAGGAACTCGAAATCATCAACATGATCTACTGCCACGTCATGTCGAGCGCGGAACTCAGGGCGATCATGGGTTCAAGGCCTAAAAAGTCAGGCGGGTCAAGTTCCTAGTTCGGAATTTCACCCCGCATCGCACAAGAGGGGCTAGCCTTGGTGTTTATGCAAACGGTTCGGGCGGTTACGCCCGAGCTTGTTCGGCGACAGATCGAGATCATCATGCTCGAACAGGGCCGGTAACAAGGGTCGGCCGGCGCCGCCGGCTGTCGTTTCGAGCCGGCCCATAGGGGGGAAGCCACCATGACACAACGCTCAGCAGCTGCGCTTGAAGCGCAGGAGAGTTTCGAAGTCCACAAAGAAAAGAACGTCGACCTGCTCCAAAGCAAAGCCGTCGGGCTCTTGGGCGTTCTGTTTCTGACAGTGACCGGTGCGGCGCCGATGTCAGCGATGCTCGGCAACGTTCCCTTCGGCGCGGGCTTCGG
This sequence comes from uncultured Alphaproteobacteria bacterium, assembly GCA_963776655.1. Lineage (GTDB taxonomy): Bacteria > Pseudomonadota > Alphaproteobacteria > Rhizobiales > Methyloligellaceae > Methyloceanibacter. Next base: position 1,367 of record CAVZNL010000002.1, read on the forward strand.
CAACGGGATCTATATGCCCGCCGCCTTCCTGCTCGCGACGATCGTGCTTACCATCTTCTCCATAGGCTTCGCGGCCATGGCGCAGAAGGTGTCGAGCGTCGGCGGCTTCTACTCCTACATCAGCTTAGGCCTCGGCCGCGACATGGGAATGGCCGCGGGGATGGCGTCGTTCCTCTCCTACAGCCTGTTCGAGGCGTCGCTGTGCGGTCTCTTCGCCTACTTTGGCAATGCGTGGATCCAGGCCCATCTTGGCATCAACATTCCCTGGATTTGGCTTGCCGTGTTCATGATCGCGCTGATCTCGATCCTGAGCTACCGCGATGTGCAGCTCTCGGTCATGGTCCTCGGTGTTGCACTTATCCTCGAGGTTGTCATCCTGGTTATTTTCGATCTCGGCGCCATCCTGTCGGACACGTCAACGTTCAATCCTGAGGCTCTCAACGTCCTCAACGTCAACACGCCGGTTGCCGCGCAGACGGTGGGAGATGTGGAGATCGCTGCCGGCGCGGCGGCGGTCGGCATCTTTATGGCCTTCTGGTCCTGGGTCGGCTTCGAGATGGCGCCCAACTACGCCGAGGAATCGCGCGATCCCAAGCGCATCATTCCGCGCTCACTCTATTACTCGGTCATCGGGCTCGGGCTCTTCTACATCCTCACGAGCTGGTGCGCGATCTCCTCCTACCCGACCGAAGGCGACATGCTCGCCAAGGCCGTGAAGGATTCGGGCAATTTCTTCCTGACGCCGATGGGGCAGAATGTCGGCCATTGGGCCGAGGAGCTGATGAGCATTCTGATCCTCACGAGCTCCTTTGCCTGCGGCATGGCATTCCACAACACGGCGGCGCGTTATGCCTACTCGCTCGGCCGCGAGGGTGTGTTCCTGCGCTTCCTCGGCAAGACGCATCCCAGGTTCAAGAGCCCGCACATCGCCTCTACGGCGCAGTCGGTGCTGGCGCTGATCTGGGTTGGACTTTTCGCCTACTTCCTGGGAATCGACGATCCCACCGCTCAGGCCTACGTCGCCATCTATACGATGCTCGCCATTCTCGGCACCATGCTGCTGCTTATTCTGCAGGCCTTTGTGTCGATTGCGATTATCGTCTATTTCCGCCAAAACCACCCGGGCGAAGTCGAAATCATTTCCGGCTTGATCGCTCCGGTGATCGCGTTTGTCGCCCAGGTCTACCTCGTGTACCTCCTGGTCGACAATTTGGCGACGTTCGGCGGCAGCGGCAGCTTCGGCAGCAACATCCCCTATATCGCGCTCGCCATCATCGTCTGGGGCTTCGTGTGGGGTCTCATTTTGAGGTTCACGGCACCTGAGGTTCACGCCAAGATCGGTCGCCTTGTGTTCAACGAAAAGGCCTGAAACTCCGAATGTTCGCGGCAGGATGTCCGCCCAAGATGTAAACTCGGGCGGGCGTTGCGAAAGCTGCGCCCGCCCTTGTTGCAAATGGTGTTTTTTATCGACGCGAATTCTGGAGAAACGTGATGCTGACATCGATCGCAGACCGGTCCGTCGTCGTCACGGGGTCGAGCAAGGGTATCGGAAAGGGAATCGCCAAGGTCTTTGCCAAGAACGGCGGCAAGGTGCTCATCGTGTCTCGCCATCTCGATGAGGCGGAAGCCTGCGCCGAGGAGCTGCGCCGCGAAGGCGGGACGGCGAAGGGCCACGCCGCGGACGTGACGAAGTTCGGCGACATGCAAACCATGGCGGACGCGGCCGCCACGGCACACGGAGGCATCGACATCCTGTGCGCCAATGCCGGCATCTTCCCGCAGACTAAGATCGAGGAGCTTTCTCCGGAAGATTGGGATCACGTCATGGCAACCAATCTGAAGGGGACCTTTCTTGCGATCAAGGCCTGCCTGCCGCACCTCAAGAAATCCGACCAGGGCCGCGTCGTGATCACGTCCTCGATCACGGGTCCGGTTACGGGCTTTCCAGGATGGGCCCATTACGGCGCGACCAAGGCGGGCCAGCTTGGCTTCATGCGCACGGTTGCCATCGAACTCGCCAAGTACGCCATTACCGTCAATGCGGTGCTGCCCGGCAATATCCTGACTGAAGGCTTGATTGCGCTCGGGCCGGAATACGAGCGCTCGATGGCGGCGGCGATTCCGCTGAAAAAACTCGGGACAGTCGAGGATATCGGCCATGCCGCGCTGTTCCTCGCGTCGAAAGAAGCCGCCTACATCACGGGCCAGACGATCGTCGTCGACGGCGGCCAGATTCTCCCCGAGAGCTTGGACGCGCTCGCGCAAGCCTAGCCGCCTCTCTGGCTGGAATCCGGTTCCTACCGGCGCCCGCGCGCCTCGCCGAAACGCGACAGATAGCGCTCGCACAAGGGAAGGGTGCCTTCCGTGTATGCGACGCCCATGGATTGAGCGAGCTCCGTCTCCGAATGCGAGCCGATCCAAGCGACGAGAAGAAGACGGCGCAGCATCACGAAAGTATCGATTTCGGCCTCTTCCTCTGCCGAGAGCGTGCCGACCCGCCGGTAGCCCCGGACCCACGCTTCGATGAGCGCCGGCACCTCGGGACTATCCTCGAAAAACGACACCGTCGTCGCGCAGTCATAGAGGAACCAGGAGAAGCCGCAGTCGTCGAAATCGATGACCTTGATCGTGCTGCTGTCCATGAGCAGGTTGGCGAGACGCATGTCGCCGTGGATGAGGTTGAAACGGTCCGCCGTCTTGCCGAACCGGTCAAGGCGCCGCTCGATGAGCCGGACGGTCTCGCCCATCGTTTCGAGGCCCTCGCTGGTCACCCCCATTCCGTCCTGCCACCTTCCCCAATGCGGTCGCGCGCCGAGACTCGTCTCGAAGTCCCAGCTGTGGCGCTCGAACCAGGACGGCCGCTGCCAGTTGCGCACATGGGTATGCATGCGGGCCGCGGTCTCTCCCAAAATCCCGAAGCCTGCGGCGTCTGTCGCGGCGGGTTCCTGTCCTTCCTCCCAGGCGAAGAGAACGACGTTGCGCGGCCTCGGCAGGCCCTCGTGGGCGACGGTTTGAATGAGCTCCCCGTCCTTGCCGGGGATCGGGGTCGGCGTAATCGCGGCGCCCGATTCCTTCAGCGCGATGAGCCACTCAAGTTCGGAGGCGATCCCAGGCCGCGAGTGATAGCCGTCGCGGTGCACGCGGAGTGCCCACTTGGAGCCGGTCGCGGGATCGTCCACGCGGTACGTCGCGTTCTCGGAGAGGTTGATCAGCTTGACGGTGGCAGTTCGGGGCAGGGCGTAACGCCTGACGGCCCGCTCCGCGAGACTCTGCAGCCGGCACAACAGTTCCTCGTGAGAAAGCGCCTCGCCCGCCATCGCTTTTTCTCCTTTGCATGCATTCATAGATCCCGCGCCGATGTCTCACAATCACACGAAGTAGCGCTCAGCATCTAGATCTTACCCCCTGAGGCCGCTTGGTGACACGACCGCGTGGGCAGCTTGTCAGCGCGTGTAGCCTTGAGAGTTGACGAAATGCTCGACATTCGTGGGGGCCTACTCAGCCTATCGACTCCGCAATCGCTCACCGCGAAGCTCGATGGCTTGCATGTTCGATCCGATGCTTCTGCGTTCCTCAGGGCGACTCGAAAAAGAGTAGCTCAGCAAAAAGAACGCCGCCGAAGCCGATCCGCTAGGCCTGTTACCCTAGCCGGTCGCGGGACCATGTCTGTTTTTGGGTCAAAAGCCGACGTGTTCGCGATGTCGCCCGATGTCCGCTTGGTGTCGTTAGACGGACCTAGTTGGGAACCGCCGGGGTGCCCCCTTTAGAGGGAGCGAAGATGAGACGGAAATTTAGGATTTTGTTTTAGTCTTCCGCATCATCTTCTTTGCGATCGCCTCGGCGACCCTCTGCTCCGAGAGGGGAATAATGGGCTTGCTGGTCCAACCCGGTCGCGAGGAGGAAGGGTTACGCTCGCCGGGTTCGCACCGTGTCACAGGATGAGCGGCTATCTCCTTTTCAAGTCGAGCGGCCTCCTCTGCAAGCGTCTCTCCAATCAGTACCCTCTTCGTACCCCTCCGCAAGCGATAGGGCTGATCCTTTTTGGCCGAACTCATATCGAGCATCTCCTGATGTTGAAAGCTGGCAAGCCCGGGCGCTCGTGAGCTTGCTGCGAAGGCAGTTACGAAGTCTCTATGGCTGAGTCCAGCGCTCTGGCGAGCGCCTTAGCCTTGGAAAGAGCAGCCCGATGTTTCGCGCTGTCGGAACGCTTGTCCGCGCCGCCCAATGCAACCGATACCATGCAGCGTATGGTGTCGGCGCCTTGGACTAGGGTGATCGAGAACTGATCGGTGCGGCCGTTGCGGGTAACTTCGACTTCGTCCATTGACCTTGGATTCCCTCCGTCTTCGCTAATCGCCACAGGCTTGGGCGAACTCTCGCGAGAGTGCCAGGATCTGGTTTAGCGCCGCCTGCTCCTGGTCGGACTCGGAGCGATTGTCGGGAGGTCCTTCCAGTCCGACCCGCACCCGGCCCGAAATCTCTCCTCGCTCGGTGGCGAATTTGAATTTATAGGAGCCGGGCCCATCCGGCTCCAGCACGATGCTGTGGCGGGTCACAAACCTAGTCCTTCCCCATTCAGCTACGCCCTGCTCGACATTGTTGTCGCGAACGAGCAACTTTCAGAGTGAGCCTCCCTTAAAGATGAACATACGCTCTTTAATGGGAATGATGTTTGTCAGCGCCCTTGCAGTGGCCGCACTCGGCACCGATCTAGGCAGGTGGCGTGCGTGGGCTCCGCGTCACAGGGAACGCCATCAAGGGATGGCCATACTCGCCGGAGGGTCGCCCACGCACTGTTAAACCGTGCGCTCTTTATGGTTCTTTGTCGAGTGCTCAATCCCCGAGCTCACCGGCTTTGCTTTAGTCGCGTAATAGCCGCCTCGAGCTTCTTTTCGTCGGGGCCGAAACAATCGATCAGGCCGCGAATCTCCGTGCTGCTGATTCCATGCTTCTCGGATAGAGAACTTATTATCTCAGCTTTTTACAGCCTTGCGTGAGCGGCTAATCGACTTGATGCGCCCACGCGGTCTGCCCGACACCATGCCGATTTCGCGATCCTGCGCCTCGACAAAGGTTCGGGCAGGCAGGTCGCCGTCGAGTCCGCCCAGATCGACGGCGGGAACCTTCCGGTTCGAGCTTTGGCTGCCGTCTTCGTAGAGGACATCGAAAAGCACGAAGCCGTTAGGGCGGGGTTGCGGTTTCTTGGCCATGGTGCACGCTACCGCTCGATGTCCGTCTTCTCGGCGGTTTCATTCTTCTCGGCGTCGGTCTCTTCGCCACGCGCCGCTTTGCGCTTCGCCGTCTCCTCTTCGAGACGTCTCAGCTTTTCCTGCTTCTTCTGCGCCTTGGCTCGGTTACGGTCGGCGCGCTGCTGGTTGTAATTGGGTTTGAAGGCCATCTTCGTCCACTCGCTGTTTGAGGCGACCTAAGTCTGCTTCGACCGGCGCCGCTTGACGGGCCGCGGCGCGGCACGCTGAGCTGCCTCCTGCTCCGCGCTGTCGGCCGCCTCCTTGGCCAGCCGAAGCTCGCGGAGCCGCGCGGTCTTGAGAGCGATCGCCGAAGACTCTCGCTCTAGCTCGAGCTTGAAGTTCGCTTCGCGCTTTTGCGCTTTGTTCATCAGCGCCTCGGCGTTGCGCCTGGCGGCGGAGTGGCGTGAAGGAGGCTGGCTCATCTCAAATCTCCCGTAACGGAACGGGCGTGCTTGCCCTTGTTGGACGCATTCGCTGTAGGCTGAAAGCCGGTGAACCGGCGGTTGCGGAAGCGCCTGCGCCGCTTGGCCGGCGCGGGCGCCTCGCCATGAGGTCGCGCTTGGGGCTGCGCCGCCGGCGGGACGCCAAGACGATGATCCGCAACGCTGACGGTCGAGCGCATCAATCGCTCGATCGCCTGAAGATATGGACGCTCGTTTTGATCGCAGAACGACAGGGCGGCACCTCCGGCACCCGCCCGCGCCGTGCGGCCGATGCGGTGCACATAGCTCTCAGGCTCGTTCGGCAGCTCGTAGTTGATCACATGCGAGATATTGGCAACGTCGATGCCGCGCGCGGCGATGTCGGTGGCGACGAGGATGCGCATATTGCCGTTGCGGAAGGTTTCGAGCGCGCGCACGCGGGCGTTCTGCGCCTTGTTGCCGTGCAGCGCGACGGCGGCAAAGCCGGCCTGCACGAGATTGCGGCAGACGCGGTCGGCGCCGCGCTTGGTGCGGGTGAAGATCAGCACGCGATCCATGCGGCGATCGGCGAGCAGGCTCTCCAGCAGCGCGCGCTTTTCCTTGGCGCCGACGAAGAACACAAGCTGGTCGATGCGGTCGACCGCGACCTTTGCCGGAGCGATGTCGACGCGCACAGGATCGATAAGAATGTCGTGAGCAAGCTTGGTGATCGGCGCGGGCATGGTCGCCGAGAAGAGAAGCGTCTGCCGCTCGCCTTTGCACAGCGAGACGATCTTCCGCACGTCATGGATGAAGCCCATGTCGAGCATGCGGTCGGCCTCGTCGAGCACGAGGATCGAAACCTTGTCGAGCCGGACATGGCGCTGATTGCAGAGATCGAGCAAACGGCCGGGCGTGGCGATCAGAATGTCGACACCGGCCTTCAGCGCCTTGACCTGGTGATGCTGGTTGACGCCGCCGAAGATGACGGCGCTGCGCAAGGGCAGGCGCTTGCCGTAAGCGGCGAAGCGTTCGCAGATCTGGCTTGCCAGCTCGCGGGTCGGGGCGAGTATGAGGGCGCGCGGCGCTCCCGGCATGCGCGGGAGAAGCTGCTGGGAGAGGCGCTGGAGGATTGGCAGCGCGAAGGCTGCCGTCTTGCCGGTGCCGGTCTCGGCGATGCCGAACATGTCCTTGCCTGAGACAAGCAGCGGTATCGTCCGCACCTGGATCGGCGTTGGCTTCAAGTAGTTCTCGGCCTTCAGCGCGAGCCGCAAGGGCTCGATCAGGCCGAGGCCGTCGAAAGTCGAATGGGTCACTCAGAAAAGTCCTTATGCGCCGGGAACAGGCTCGCGGCGCACGGGGCGCGCGCAAGACTGGATGCGGCGTTTGCCTCACCCCACGCGCTATCTGGGGGCAGACGGAGAAAGAGAAATTGTCTCGGGATGAGGCGCCGCACTGGTGCGGCAGCTACGCGCGATCGCGAGCAATCGATGTGGGGGGAACATGACGGTAAGGTGTCCGCATGTCAAGGTTAAGAGTTACCCTGAACTGCCGTAGATTAAGCGGACGTTACGCCGGCCTTGCTCGATGTTGACCAAAACTCAAAAAGGGTTTGCGCGCAGGGGAGGGGGGTATTAAGCGAAATTCCCTGTATTTTCGTCAGACTCAGGGATTTTGACTGTGGAGACGAGTTCGCTGCGTCTCCCCCGCACAGCCGTCAGCCGCGGGTTTTCTGACTTGATCCAGTAACGGACATCGAATCAGCGCCGCCCCATGAGTGCGCAGCGGGGGGCCACTACTTTCGGCGCTCCCGGGGCCGCGCGCCTTTAAGCGCAAGCCGGCCCGCGCACCATGCGCGATGCATCGCCCGCTTCAGAGCCGCACCGTCGGCGGCGAGCACCCTGACAACAAGCCCCGCAGAATTCGGCAGCTCCGATGCGCCGATCGCGGCCTCCTGCCGATCGAGCCCGATATCCCGGAACGCCTCGGCGAGCGCCCGCGCGGGAAGAGCGAGACCGGCGACGATCATCGTTCCTTGCGCGGCGTAAGCCCCGGAAATTCCCGGACAAGCATCGCGGAATGCCTGCCCATCGAGCCTCAAGCGATCGATGGCCAGAGCCTCTCCTGTCGCACTCTCGATCACGATCTCGCTCGCATAGGCGGAAAACATCTCGCCTTGCCCGTCGGGATCGTGACTGAGGAAGGCGTCGGAGACGAGCGCAACCGCGTCGCCGCCGAGCCTGACCGCGATCTTTGACCTGCAGCGCGAACGCGGAAAGAGAATTTGCGGGTCGGGCAGATATTCGAGATACGATCCGCTCTCGCAGTCGATGCGCACGCTGAGGCTTGCGCGTCCCGACGGCATGGTGTGGACGACGGTCGCGCTTTGCGTCGAGACATGCGCTTCCGCGCCCTCTGCGGCTCCGAGCGTCACGTCGAGGCGGTCGTCCTCATAGACGCCGCCCGAGCAGGACTGGACATAGATCGTCGCCAGGCCCGGCCGGTCCTCGGTCTTGATAGAGCGCGCGGCAGACATGGAACGGATAGCCGGCATATTGGCGCTTGAGATAAGTGCGCCGGTCGGCATCCGCCGCGAAGGCGAGCTCGAGCCTGCCGGTGAGGAGCCTGCGCCCCGCGCCGGCAAGCGCCTTTTCCTCCGTCGCACCCGATCCTTCAGGCGGCAAAGATCACATCCTCCACGAGACGGTCCACCACGGCCTCGACCCCTTCGCCGGTCTTGCAGTTGGTCAGCATGACGGGACGGCCTCGGCGCACCTCGTTCGCCTCCGCGACCATCAGATCGAGGTTCGACGCCGACGAAGGGCGCAAGATCGGTCTTGTTGATCACCAGGAGATCGGATTGGAGGATGCCGAGCCCGCGTTTGCGCGGGATATCGTCGCCGCCGGCCGTATCGATGACGAACAGCCAATAGTCGACGAGCTCGAGCGAGAAGGTCGAGGCGAGATTGTCGCCGCCGGACTCGACCAGCACGACATCGAGATCCGGGAAGTTCGCCGCCAGGTCGCTCGACCGCCTGAATGTTCAAGGTCGGGATCTTCGCGGATCGCCGTGTGCGGACAGGCCCCGGTCTCGACGGCCAGCACGCGGGCGGGATCGATCAAGCCCGACCGCCTGATCCGTTCGGCGTCCTCCTGCGTGACGAGATCGTTGGCGACGACGCCGACTTCGAGATCGCGCGCTGTCATCACCGGGATCAGGCGCTCGACCAGCGCCGTCTTGCCCGAGCCCACCGGCCCGCCGATGCCGATGCGGGCGACGCCCGGCAGTTTGGCGCGTCCTCTCATCGCAGCATGTATCTCTGCGCAAGCGGCAGGACCTTCGCCGGCTCGCAGGTCGCGAGCTCGCCGTCGACATAGACGTCGAAGGTCTGCGGATTGACCTTGATGTTGGGACAGGCATCGTTGTGCAGCATGTGCTGCTTGTTGAGCTTGCGCGTTCCCTTGGCGGGAAGCAGCGGCTTGGCGAGATCGAGCGTGCCGGCGATATCGGCCTCGATCGCCAGCGGATTGACGAAACAGGCGCTGAGCGCCTGTTTGGCCCGCCCGAAGGCGCCCCATTGCGGGCGCATGCGCAAAGGTTCGCAGGTCATCAGGCTCGCGGCGCTGTCGCCCATGGCGCCCCAGCACGATGAAGCCGCCCTTGACCACGATCTCGGGCTTGATGCCGAAGAAGCCGGCGCGCCACAGCACCACGTCGGCGATCTTGCCCGGCTCGAGCGAGCCGATGAAGGCGTCGATGCCGAAGGTGCGCGCGGCGTTGATGGTGTATTTGGCGATGTAGCGCTTGATGCGTTCGTTGTCGCCGCGCTTGGTCTTCTCGGCCGGCGAGCCGTCCCCGCTGGTCCTTCATCTTCGAGGCGAGCTGCCATGTCCGGCAGATCACTTCGCCGATGCGGCCCATGCCCTGGCTGTCGGAGCCGAGCATGGAGATGGCGCCGAGATCGTGCAGGATATCTTCCGCCGCGATCGTCTGCGCCCGGATGCGGCTCTCGGCGAAGGCGACGTCCTCGGGGATGGCCGGGTTGAGGTGATGGCACACCATCGTCATGTCGAGATGCTCGTCGAAGGTGTTGACGGTGTAGGGATTGGTCGGGTTGGTCGACGACGGCAGGCAGTTGATCTCGCCCGCCACGCGGATGATGTCCGGCGCGTGCCCGCCGCCGGCGCCCTCGGTGTGATACATGTGGATGGTGCGGCCGCGGATCGCGGCAAGCGTGTCTTCCAGGAAGCCGCTCTCGTTCAGCGTGTCGGTGTGGAGCTGGACCTGAAAGTCGAGTTCGTCGGCGACCGCGAGGCAGGTGTCGATGACCGCCGGCATCGCGCCCCAGTCCTCGTGAATCTTCAGCCCGATGCATCCGCCCGCGCATCTGGTCGAGGATCGAGCGCGGTCGCGAAGTGTTGCCGCGGCCGAGGAAGCCGAAATTGATCGGCCACTGCTCGGCGGCCTGCAGCATCTTGCCGACATTGAAGGCGCCGCCGCAGTCGATGCCGACGGTGATCGGGCCGAGCGAGCCGCCGATCATGGTGGTGAGGCCCGAGCTGATGGCATGCTCGCAGAGCTGGGCCGAATCGAAATGGACATGGACGTCGATGCCGCCTGGCGTGGCGATCAGGCCTTCGGCGTCGCGCACGGTGGTGGCGGCGCCGACGATCAGATTGGGATGAACGCCGTCCATCGTCGCGGGATTGCCGGCCTTGCCGACGCCGACGATCTTCCCGTCCTTGATGCCGATGTCGCCTTTGACGATGCCGAGCACCGGGATCGATCACCAGCGCATTGCACAGCAGCATGTCGAGCGCGCCCATGGCGCTGTCGTAGCCCGGCGTCATCCCGAGCCCGTCGCGCAGCGTCTTGCCGCCGCCATGCAGGCACTCCTCGCCGGGAACGGCGAAGTCGTGCTCGACTTCGGCGAAGAGCGAGGTGTCGCCGAGGCGGATGGCGTCGCCCGTCGTCGGGCCGTACATATGCGCGTAGTCTTTGCGGCTCATCCTGGCCATGGCTTCAGGCTCCCTTGAAGCCGCGCTCGCGCGCGCGGGCAAGCGCTTCGGCGCTGGGTGGCTTCGCTCCGCCAATTGCCCTCGGTGAGGGCGTTCAGTCCGAGGAGCTCGCCGGTGCCGCCGAACTCGGTGAGCACGACTTCCTTCGACTCCCCGGCGCGAAGCGCACGGCGGTGCCGGCGGGAATGTCGAGATGCATGCCGAAGCTCTTGCGCGCGATCGAAATCGAGCGCCTTGTTGGTCTCGAAGAAATGATAGTGGCTGCCGATCTGCACCGGCCGGTCGCCGGTATTGACCACTTTCAGCGTGACCTTGCGCCGGCCGGCATTGAGCTCGATGTCGCCGTCGTCGGCGATGATCTCTCCGGGCACGACCTCGTCCGCGGCGCGCTTGCGCTTGCCCGGGCGGATGGGGTCGTGGATGGTCACGAGCTTGGTGCCGTCGGGGAAGGTGCCTTCGACCTGGATCATCGGCATGAGATGCGGCGACCCCCGGCATCACGTCGTCGGTGGTGAGCAGCGTCGAGCCCCAGGCGATGAGGTCGGCGACCGAGCGGCCTTCGCGCGCACCTTCCAGGATCTCGTCGACGATATAGGCGACGGCCTCCGGATGATTGAGCGGGAGGCCCTTTGCCTTGTGCTTGCGCGCAAGCTCGGCTGCGACATAGATCGTCAGCCGTTCCATTTCCGTCGGCGTGAGTAGCACGTTGCACCTCCCGCTCCTGGCGGAGCCTAGTTGGCGAAAACCCGCAAGCTGTTATTGGCGTGCTGCATGACGGCGATCTCGGCCTCGATGCCGTAGGCGCTGAGCGCGCCGATCGGGGGCAGGGGCCGCGCCGCAAGCCGGGACGCCTCTTCCCGCGCCTCGATCAGGATCGATTGCGCATCGATATGGCTGAGGCAGCCGAGCCTGATGCCGGCTCCGAGCAATCCGGTCGAGAAGGTATGCGCCGACAAGGCGATCGCGTCCTCTTCGCTCAGGCCCGCGCGCCCCCAGAGAGAGCCTTGCATTGCCGCGAGATGCGCATGAGCCTCGCCCGCTTTCACCCTGTCGCGGTAGAGCGAGGCATCGCCGATGCCGAGCCGCGCGAACACCGACAGCAGGGCCTCGCCCATGCGCCGCGAGGCCGAGCGCAGTTCGGCGCATGGCGTCTGGATCTCGACGAGTGCGTCGACCGCCGCGACGTCCTCGATATTCATCCGCGCCCGGTGCGCCGCGATGACCGCGGGGCGATCGAACTCGGCCCAGCGCGCCCGCAATTGGCCGATCACAAAGGCGCGGACCGCCTCGGCGTCGCCGATGGCGCCGCTGCCGGAAAGGCCTTCAAGCCCCCAGGAAAAGGAGACCGAGCCCGAGGGAAAGAAGCTGTCTCCGAACTGGAGAACCGCAAGCGCTTCACGCACGCCGCTCATTCGACCCTCCAGGCGATGCGTCCGGACGTCACAAGATGCGCCAGGCGGTCGACATAGTGCTCGGCGGGCCCTTGCGTTGCGATCAGGAGCGCGCCGGGCTCGAACCTCACCTTCCAATGATGGTTCCCGGCGCAATAGCCGGCCTCGAGGGCCGCATCCCCATCGCGTGGCGTGATGCGTAGCCAGCGCTGCAGGGCTCGGCGCAGGACGATGGCGCGCGTCTCGTCGATCAGGAGCACCGCCCCATCCACGAGCCGGTCCTCGCGCGCAAGCGCGATCGCGATATCGGTTCCCTTGTCGGTCGTGCCGCGCAAGCGCCGCCGCGAGGCGTCCTCCTCGCCGATGAGGAGGATCTCGACTTTGTCGTCATGCTCCAGGCGATGCAGCCTCTCGGCGAGAGACGGATCGCTGGCCGTGCCCACGATCGCTGTGATGGTGATCATCTCTCGACCTCCAGACCAACGGACGCGACCCTGGGGCGTGGCAGCGTCTCCTTGTCTATTCCGCCGCCGTCAGGTCCGACCGGCGCAGGCTCTGATCGACCAGCTCGCCCCGCGCCCGCGCCATCGCCGCCATCAGCCGCATCACGGTGCACACGGCAAGACGCGAGGTCGTGCCGCTCACGTCGTAGACGGGCGCAAGCTCGGTCACGTCGATCACGCTGACGGTCTTGCGTTCGCCGATGATGTCGGCGACGCGCACCATTTCGCGGCTTTCCAGTCCCCCGGGTTCGGTCGCCGTCACGCCGGGCGCGGCGGAGGCGTCCATGACGTTGAAGTTGAAACTCAGATATTGGGCGGCGGTGCCGCCCCAGACGCGTTCCACCGCCTCGCGCGTCACCTCATCGATGCCGCGCTCGTAGATCTCGAACATCGGGTAGAAGCGGATGTTCCGCGCCGTGGCGAGATCGATGTAGTCCTTCGGATTCATGGAGTTGCGCGCGCCGATATGCGCCACGTTGGCGCTTCCAAGATTGGGCAGCTCGGTGATGCGGGCGAGCGCGCAGGTGCTGAGCTGCCTCTCTCCCGCCCAGCTGTCGGCAAGGTCGAGATGGGCGCCGAAATGGAGACAGCCCATCTTCTTGCCCGCGCCGATATGGTCGGAGAGCGCACGCGCCGCCTGAATCGATATCGATCTGTCGCCACCGACGACGATCGGCGTCTTACCGGCCTCGAGCACGGTGGTGACGGCGCGATAGATGCGCTCGCGGGCGCTGTCGGGATTGACCTTGGGCATCGGCACGTCGCCGCAATCGACGGCAAGCCCGTTGAGGTCCACGCCGAACTCGAACCAGTAGGTGAGATATTCCTGCGAGGCGATGCGGAACTCGCGCGGGCCGTCCTCGCTGCCGGGCTTGCCGATATTGCCCTCGTCGAAGGGCACGCCGACAAATGCGTAGCGCGCCCCTTGCGCTTTCAGCGCCGCGGTCTCGAGCGGCACGTGGGGGGCGCGCAAGAAGGTCAGCTGGCCTGGCGCGCGGTAGTTCTCGCCGCCCTCGCCGCCGAGCGGCGAGAACAGATGGGCGTAGCTTTTTGCTGGGTTCATGGCCGTTTCGCTCTTCGCGTTACATCGTACTGTTCAGGGTTGGCGCCCGAGGTCGCGCAGCGTCTTCGCTCTGCTTCCGAGGAAGTGGTAGATCATCAGCGCGGCAGTCTTGATGCTGATGTGACTCACGTCGAATTTCGGGCAGAGCTCCGACACCTCCATGATGTCGGCGCCGAACATGCCGGCGGTGCGCGCAAGCTGGATGACCTCGCGGCCTTTGAAGCCGAAACATTCCGGCGCAGTCGTCCCCGGCATGCAGCTCGAGTCGATCGAGTCGGTGTCCCAGGAAAAATACACGCCGTCGGTGCCGTCCCAGGCCCGGGTGAAGATCTCCTTGGTGCAGTCGACCACGCCCCGGCGCATCACCTCCTGCATCGGGATGAGGCGAACGTCGTTGTCGACGAAGAAATCGTGCCAGTCCTTGGGATTAAGGCCGTTACGCGAGCCCATATGCACCATGTTCCTGGCATCGCAATTCGGCAAATCGAGCGCGCGGGAAGGGCCCGAGCAATTGGTGAAGGCGTTGCCGGCCCAATCCGGCGCCGCGTCGAGATGGCAATCGACATGGAGATAGCCGATGCGCCCGTTCTTGTGGAAATCGGACAGCGCGCGGGCGCCGGGGATCGGCACCGAATGGTCGCCGCCGCACAGCACCACCTTGGCGCCGCCGTGCAGGCACTCCGTCAGATAGTCGTAGATATATTCGTGCGACTTGCTGTTGTTGCCCGGGACGATGGGGATATCGCCGCAATCGACCACCCTGAAGAAGGTGAGGAGATCGACGTCGTATTCGAACATGTAGGGGAAATATTGCGTCGAGGCCTCGCGGATGCCGGCGGCGCCTTGCGAGGTGCCGGCGCGGACGATCTGGCCTTGATCCCAGGGAACGCCGATGAAGCAGAGCTTGGCGCCCATGGCGCGGATCGCCTTGCGGTCCGGAGGGCAATAGGGCGCGCCCATGAAGGTGGCGATGCCTTGCGACTTGAAGGTGCCGTTGTGGAGCTTGGGCGAATAGATGTGGTCGTCGGCCCCTTCGTGCTGATGCGGTCCGCGATGCTGATGCGGCACGTGCCGCCAGCCCTGTTGCGCCTGGTCGCTCATCGCCTGCTTCCCGCTCGTTGTGGACCGGTCTCGCTTTCCGGGCGTGCCGCCGGGATGCCGCCGTCCGGCGGCACGAGCCCGATCGACACGAGCTGCATCTCGCGGCCCGTCAGCACCTTCGGCGTCGGGCGCCCACAATCGGGGCAGCGGAAATTGTAGAGCGCCGCCGGTGTCTTGATCGCGTCGCAATGGGTGCACAGCACCGTGAGCGGAACCTCGTCGATATTGAGCCGCGCGCCTTCGCACAGCGTATCGCGCGACGCCGACGGGAAGCAGAAATGGAGCGAGCGCGCGATCCCGGAGAGCACGCCCATCCGCAAGTTTATCTCGGCCACGCGTGCGGCACCGAGACTTGCCGCCTGATGGCAGACCTGATCGACCAGGGCGGTTGCGATTGTCATCTCATGCATGGCAATGCGCCGCTCCATGCGCTTGCGCGGCAAGCCCCGACGCCTCGATCAGCCAATCGATCCAGCGCGCCATCCCTTCGCCGCTCCGCGCCGACAGTCGCACCACCGCGATATCGGGATTGATCGCGCGGGCATGCGCGATGCAAGCCTCGACGTCGAAATCGAGATGCGGCAGGAGGTCGATCTTCGAAAGGACGAGGGCGCTCGCGGCGGCAAAGGCGTCCGGATATTTGAGCGGCTTGTCGTCGCCTTCGGTCACCGACAGGATCGCGACCTTGTGCGCCTCGCCGAGATCGAAGCCCGCGGGGCAGACGAGGTTGCCGACATTCTCCACGAACAGGATCGAGTTGCGCCGAAGCGGCAGATCGTCGAGCGCGTGCCCGACCATATGGGCGTCGAGGTGGCAGCCGCGCCCGGTGTTGATCTGCACCGTGGGAACGCCCGTGGCGCGGATCCGCTCGGCGTCGATCGCCGTCTCTTGATCACCCTCGATCACGGCCACCGGCAGCGCCGCTTTCAGCATTTCGATTGTCTTGACGAGAAGCGTGGTCTTGCCCGAGCCCGGGCTCGAGACGAGATTGATGGCAAAAACGCCGGCCGCGCTCAAGCGATCCCGGTTCGCTCCGGCGAAGGCATCGTTCCTGGCGAGGATGTCCTGTTCGATGCGCACCAGGTCATGCGGCGCACGACCTTCGGGTCCATGACCCTCGGCTCCCGCACGATCGTGATTGGGATGGTCCTGGTGATGGTGATGGTCGTGATCGTGGTGGTGATGGTCGTTGTGATGATGCTCGCCGTGATGGCTGCAACCGCATATGCCGCACATTCTCATCTCCTCCGCACAACTGTCTCAGTGTTCCGAATCCAGCGCCTCAAGTTCGTCGCGCATCTCTTCGCGCATGAGCTGCATGATCTTCTTTTCGAGCTCGTAGAAGCCGTCAGCGTCAATCATTTCTTCGTGGCTCGTGAAGCGGCGCCCACGCTTGAATTCGGTCACCAGAATCTCGCGGACCGTGCCGGGGTGGCGGGACATGAACACGATGCGGTCGGCGAGAAAAATCGCTTCCTCTATGTCGTGGGTGACGAGCAGCACGGTGGCGTTGGACTTTTCCACGATGCCGATCATCAGCTCCTGCATCTGCCATTTGGTTTCGGCGTCGAGCGCGCCGAACGGCTCGTCCATCAGGAGAATTGACGGCCCGTTTGCCAGCGTGCGGGCGATGGCCACACGCTGCTGCATGCCGCCGGACAGCTCCCGCGGGTAGGCGTTCCTGAACTTGGTCAACTTGACGAGTTGGATGAAGCGTTCGGCGTTCTTGTGCCGCTCGGCCTTGGGCACGCCGTTGATCCGCATCCCGTACTCGACGTTCTTTTGTACCGTCATCCAATCGAAGGAAGTGTAACGCTGGAACACCATGCCGCGCGACTTGTCCGGACCGGCGATCTCCTTGCCGTCGAGGAACATGGCGCCGCTTGTCGGATCCTCCAGGCCCGCCACCAGACGGAGCACGGTGGATTTGCCGCAGCCCGACGGACCGAGAAGGGCGCAAATCTCTCCTTCTTTCACGTCGAACGACACGTCGCGCACCGCCTCGATCGTCGTCCTGTCGCCGAGATCGTAGCGCTTGTCGACGCCGCGCACCGACAGCTTTGCCGGAGGCGAAGTCGGTGAGGTCTGTTGCGTCAATGCCATGGTCGAACGCGCGGGGCCATGCGGGCCCGATCCTCTGCTAATAGAAGCGCAAATATTCCCGTTTTTCCCAGTCGGTGACGGTTTCGTGGAAGCGGTCCCACTCGTCCTGCTTATGCACCGTGTAAAGCCGGTGCATGGTGTCGCCGAAGACATGCTTGGCAAGCGGATCGGCGGCGAAGCCGTAGATCGCTTGATCGAGATTGCGCGGCAGGGGCGTCACTCTCTGCTTTTCCTCCGCGGACAGCTCATAGAGCGATTTTGAGAGCGGCGGCCCGGGGTCGATCTGCTCGCGGATGCCCTCGAGCGAGGCGGCGCAGGTCATGGCGAGACCGAGATACGGATTCACGCACATGTCGACCGCGCGATTCTCGATGGCGAAGCGCGCCTGCGGGAAACGCAACATGGCCGAGCGGTTGTTGACGCCGTAGGTGATGTGGGTGGGCGCCCAGGTCACGGTTCCGCCCTCGAATTCGCGCGCCCGGCCGATCAGGCCCTTATAGCTGTTCACCGTCGGGCAGTTGACGGCGGTCAGCGCCACGCCGTGCCGGAGCGCGCCGCCAACGGCCCACCGCGCAGCGTCGCTCCAGCCTCCGTTGCCCTCATCCTTGAACAGGTTTTTCCCCGGATCGGCGGTCGACTGGACGCTCCAATTGATATGGGCGCCGCTCCGCCAATCGCCTTGCGCGGGCTTCGGCATGAACGTCACGAACAGGCCGTGACGCTTGGCGATCTCTTTCAGGAGAATGCGCAAGAAGGTGAAACGGTCGGCCATGCCGACCACGGTGGTGTAGTCGAAGTCGACCTCGAACTGCGAGTAGGCGCCTTCGCAGACCACGTTCTTGAGGCCCCAGCCCATCGCGTTGAGCTGCTCGATCACGTCGGCGAGGAAAGGCATGGAGTCGAGCGAATATTCGACGTCGTAGCCGAAGGCCTGGCGCTTGGGCCGGAACCCGTCTCCGGGCTCGGGATCGTCGTCGATGGCTTTCGTCGGCTGCCCGTTCTCGTCATAGCGGAGCACGATGAATTCGGGCTCCATCCCCGCATAGAAGGCGTAGCCTGCGTCGGCCGCCTCCTGCACGGTCCGCTTGAGCGTCATGCGGGGGCAGACATTATAAGGCGCGTCCTCGTAGAACAGATCGGCAAAGACGACAGCGATCTCCCGATTCCACGGACAGATGAAGATCGCGTCGAGATCGGGGATCGGAATCTGGTCGGGATCGGCCGGCCCGAGTTCCGGGAACATCGACACGGAATGCACCGCGAATTGCGGTCCTTTGCCCAGGCACAGCTTCTCGAACTCGGACACCGGAACCGGCTTTGTCTTGGGACTGCCGAGGATGTCGATCCAGCGAGGACAGGACGAATTTCACGCCCGCCTTTTCCAGGTCCGCCCTAGCTTTGTCGATGCGCGAGCGAGCGGGAAGTGCGGCCGCAAGCGACGTCGGATAGTTGCTCACCATGAGTGTTTTTCCCCAATATCGAGCCTGTGCTCCGGCAGGGGTTCGCAGCCCCGCCGGAGCGTTCGCCTCAGCCGCGATAGCCGCTCTCGTACAAATCCTTGAGCAGGCTGCAATCGATCCCCTTCTCCGGCGGATACTCCTCTTTCACCACGCCGAACTTCACCCACCAGGAATTGGTGAGCTTGTAGTGATCGACCATCTGGCCGTTCTTCTGCCCGAAGGGCGGGTCACCGGGCGCGACACCGCAAAACCGTGCCGCTTCCATGAAGGTATAGGGATAGAGGCCGGAATCGAGACCGGTTCCGTCCTTGCCGATGACGAGCTCGACATCGGGAACGGACATCTTCATGCTGTCGGCGATGATCTTGTTTGCTTCCTCGGGGTTCTTCTTCCAATAGGCGATGGCGTCGTACATCGCCTTGAGCGCCTTGAGCGCCACAGGGCGATTGTTCTTGGCCCAATCGGCGTTGATGAAATGCGCATCGGCGATCAGGGCATTTTGCGCCCATTCCGGGTCCGCCGTGCTGGCAACGACCCTCGCGCCTTCGACCGCCTTCAAGGTCTGGCTGCCGAACGGCTCCCACAGCTCGGCGCCGCCAACCGTGCCGCTGATCATGGCGGCCGCGGCCTGATCCATGATGACGTTGACATACTCGACGGAGTCGAACGGCATCCCGTTCTTCTCGAGATAGATGCCGATCATGATCTGCGGCAGGCCGCCGACCATGACGGCAACCTTCTTGCCCTTTAGATCGGCGGGTTGTTTGATCTCCGGCCGGAGGATGATCTTGTCGGTGCCGTGCGAAAGATTGCCGTAAGCAAACATGCGGATCGGCGTGTTTTGCGAGGCGCCGATCGGCGCATACTCCGCCGTGCTGGAGACGATGTCGAGCTGCCCCGACGACATGAGGGCGAAGCTCTGGAACGGATCCTCGATCTGCTGATAGGTGATATCGAGGTCCGGGGCGAGGCTCTTCGCCTGGGCGAGGTACCACCATCCGTAGCCCGGCCAGGTCAGGCCTGCGACCCGAACCTGATCCTTGGCCCAGCCCGTAGAGGCGCTCGCCACAGCGAGACACGCAGCGATCGCCAACGAGAATCGTCTCAACTTCGATAAAGATGCCTGACGCATGGCTTTTACTCCCAGCCGGATTTGAACCAACGACAACTCAACTCAGTCACCTACTGCTCGCTGGGCGGGACGTACGGAAACAGGATCCGTTGCGCCCAGCGGAAGAGAAAATCGAACATGAGCCCGACCACGCCGATCACGACGATGCCGGCCATGATCTCATCGACCTTGAGGAAGCGCTGACCGCGCATCATCACCGCGCCGATGCCGGTGCTCGAGGCCACGATCTCGGCGATGACGAGATAGGTCCAGCTGACCGCCAGCATCTGCCGCATCGAGATCATGATCTTCGGCGCCACCGCCGGCAGCACGATTGTCGAGAGGATCTGCCAGCGGTTGGCGCCGAGCGTCATCGCGGTTTCGATCAGCTCGGTGCGCACCGCGCGGGTATGATCCATGATGAGGGTGATGAGGAAGAAGATCACACCGATAAAGAGAAGCGCGAGCTTCGAGCCTTCGCCGGCGCCGAACCACATCAAGAGCAAGGGGATGAAAGCCGGCGCGGGCAGGTAGCGCCAAGCGCTGACGAACGGATTGAAGAAGGCATCGACGCTGCGGAACGAGCCCATCAATACGCCGAGCGGTATGGCGACGGCGCAGGCGAGCAGGAAACTGGCAACGATCCGGTAGATGCTGACGCCGATATCGTAGAGGAAGCCCCGTTCGACGATCATGGTGTAGAGCGTCGAGATCACTCGATGCGGCGGAGGCATGAACAGGGTGTTCACCCAGCCCTTCGCGGCGGCGAGCTCCCACAGGCCGAAGAACAGCACCCAGACGGCGGCGCCGAGCGCGAGCGACCACCGCAGTGGAATGGGTTTGAGATATTCAAACCACAGCGCTCGCCGCCGTTTCACCTTGGAGGCAGGTGCTGGGCTCCGATCCTGGTTCGCCCGCTCCCACCCATGCATGACTAGGGCTGTCTCCATTGCAGCATGTTCTTTTCCGTGGCGAGGCCGGCCATCAGTCGAAGTCCCGCTTGAGCAAAAACTGGTTCTTGTACATCTCGAGTCCGGTCATGACTTCGATGTCGGCAATGTCGTCCCGCCCGTAGCAATGCTCTTTGAGGAAATCGAGAAAGGCCCGGCGCGTATCGAACACGACCTCGACAAGGAGGTCGTAGCGGCCGCTGACCCAGAGCATGTAGACCACGGCCGAGTGCCGGCCGAGCCTTGCCGCGACCCGCTCCGGCGTGTGGTCCGGTCCGACCTTGATGCCGAGCATCGCATCCGCTCGATAGTTGATTGCGGCGGGGTCGGCGAGCGCGACGACGCGCAAATGGCCCGCCTCCTTCATCCGGTTGAAGCGATTGCGGATCGTTCCCTCCGACACGTTCAGCGCCGCTGCGATCGCCTTGAAGGGCGTGCGCCCGTCTTCCTGAAGCATGCGGATGATCACGCGATTCAAGCTGTCGTCGGTTGACGCGAGTTGGCCGGATTTCCGGCCGATCACGTCGTCAAGCTGGTCTTCGAAAGTTGCCCTGCCGATGCGCTGGTCGAGGGTCTTGTTTACGCGAGCCACAGATCACCCCGCCGAATTGAAAGGCGATTTGCCCAATTCGTAATCAGTGCCGCATTTTTTTAGCGCAATTCGCAATTTGCTGCGTTCTTCGCATTCTAACCAGAGTTCGAGCCCCGGCGCAATGCCAGAAACGAAAGCCCGCGGCGTGATCTTTCCTGATGCGCCGGAGGCGGCGCATCGCAGAGCGATCCGCGGCCGCCGACGGCTCGTGCATGTGCATGATTTGGCCATTGTCGGCTGCTTATCTGAAGTGGCGGATGGATTATCCTCCGGCCGGAAAGCTCGTCCTCAAGCCTGCCAGTCTTAGAATTGCATTCCATACCGGGGCCGCACCCCTAGCGGACCATCGTCCTAACGAACATGAGCGCAGAGCGAGCATCGAGCTTTCGCACCGTAATCGGTGCGCTCGCGCTTTCGGCACTCGTTTGGTCTGGAATTCTTTTGCTTTTGAGTGCGATCGTTCATAGCGACCGCTGGCCTCTTCCTCGCGGAAAATTGCTGGAAACGATCCTTGCTTCCTGCCAATTCGAGCATGTGAGCCGGGGTAGGTTCACCACAGAGCATGTGATGTGCCCGACCCGTTTCGATGCCCACGATTTTCCGCAAGTGCTTCGGGACGCGGTGATCGCGAGCGAGGACGAGCGCTTCTTTTCTCACGGGGCCGTTGAGCTCCGTTCAACCCTGCGCGCAGGCTGGCAGTATTTTCGAGGTAGCCGCCAGGGGGGAAGCACGCTGACACAGCAGCTGGCGAGAACGCTGTTGCTCAAAAAAGAGAACAGCCTCCGCCGGAAACTCCGTGAGGCGGTGCTCGCGGTCAGAATCTACTCCCTCCTTTCGCGGTCTGAGATTCTTACACGCTACATGAATGTCGTGCCGCATGCGCGCAACATGTATGGCTTCAATGATCCGGCTCGCTATTATTTTGGTGTGCGCGCGCGGGATCTCACTCTCGGCGAGGCGGCCCTTCTCGTCGGCATGCTGCCGGAGCCAAACAATCGCGATCCCAGAAAAAACCCGGACGCTGCCTTGAACGGCGCGTTCGGGGTCATCGATCTGATGTTCGCGCAGAACAAGGTTACGGAGGACGCAGCAAACGAGGCCAAGGAAGAGCTCAAGCGCCGCATCCTCGGGGGCAGGCTGCGGCGCGGCAATGAGCTTTACGCTCGGTTGGAGTATCGGCCCTATCGCGATCTCGCGCTGCGGGAGGCGCGGGCAAGCGGGATCGAACTCGCCGCAGACTACCGACTCGTCGTCTACATCGATGCCGAATTTCAGCGCAACCTGACCACCCAGATCTGTGCGATTGCCGGCAAACGTCAATCCGCCGGGTTCTTCATGCGCCCTTCCGGACAAGTTTTGGCCGTGTCCGGGTCTTGCAACTACAGCGGAGAGTGGAACCGCGCCACTGACATCGTCCGCTCGATAGGATCGACAGGTAAGTTGTTTCCGCTCGTTGGCGTGCGCGAAGCCGCAATCAGCATGCAAAAATTGGTGTCGACACGCCCGCTGCGGAGGGCGGACTGGCCATCCGAGGTCAACAGACTTTGTTTAAGTCGGAAAGCGGTCAGTCTCGAATTCGCTTTGGCGCAATCGTGCAACCGACCCTGGACCGAAATCGCCACGCGGTTCGGTCAGCGGCTCAACGACATTGTAAAACGGTTCGAGATCGCTCCGCCCGTCCACGCCGGCGCTCGTGCCTATTGGGGGCATCCAAACCTCGCCAATGAAATTGACGCAAGCTTACGGCGCTTTGGAAAACAACGGCGTCCTCCCGCAGGTCCGCTTCCTTGCTGCCTGCATCGGGCCGAAAGGCAACGTGCTCGGCGTGCCGCCGATCAAAGACGACATTCGGGTGATGTCGCCGAGAACCGCCGCGGCGGTGCTACAGGATTTGAGGGGGCCGGTGAAGCGGGGAACAGCGCGCGCGGCCAACTCCGTCCACGCTCTTGTCTACGGAAAGACCGGAACGTCGTCCCGCAATGAGGACGCGCTGTTTGTCGGATTGACGCGCGATTTCGTCGGCAGCTTCTGGCTCGGTTACGACCGACCTGCGCCGATGCCGGGCGTTCATGGCGGCGGCGAGCCGGCTCGGGCGTTTGCGGCGATGACCGATTTTTACTACCTCAAGCTCACACGCGCCAAGTTCCTCGCGAAGCGTGAGCCGAGGGATGAGTGGCGCGAGCTTAGAAGTCTTGTTCCGACCGAACCGCTTCGCAGCGCGCTCGTGTTCGGCTCTATGCTGGCGATGTGCCTCTTACTGGCTAGGAGGAGGCAGCGTACGGTTAGCGCACAATCGACGGCGCCGCCCTATGAAAGCGCGAAACCGCACACGATCCCCGAAAGCAGCCCTCCGCTTATGGCCGACGCGGACGATGTCTTCGATGGCCCTTGGGGTAACACGATCGAGGACCGATCGACCGTAAGCGCTTAGAACAGGCGTTGGACCAGTTTGCGCGCCACGATCAGGACTATGGGCCTCGGGGGCGGAAGTGACGACAGCGTTGGACAAATGAGGCTCATTGCCGCCTTTGCCGCGCCGTCGCTTGCAGGCCACAAATAGACCTCACGCGCTCACCTTCATGACGAGTGCCTGCGTTGCGCGGACAGCTCGTGGAAGCAAACGGTTGGGTCTGCCGAGCGGCGCGAACCCGTTCATCGCGCCGACTAATACTGGGCGACCATCGGTTGGCTCGAGAGAGCAGTTTGGTGTGAACACGGTGGCACTCTATTGGTGACACTCTATGAAGTGCTTCGTACGGAGTTTGTCGCGGCATTGAGGGTACCCACCGGAGCCGGCGGTATCGTTTCTAAAGGAACCAAGAATTTCGACTGCATCCATCCTGTCCCCCACGACCATGGATCTATGATGTTCACCCATCCAGAGTGACGCGACGCCACCTGCACTTCCGCACCGGCGTAGGCGATTCCGATTATGTCGGCCGAGGCCGAGGGGCCGCCAAGTATGTAGGCCGTTGAATTGACTTTTAGAGACTCAAACGTGTTGGGGTTACGGCTGGTTTGGGCTGATTGGTGAGGAGCCGGACCTTGCTCATCCAACTCTATCGACGACGGTAAATTATCCCAGAACGTGTTCCACGCTTCTGGGGCTGCTGGCGGAAGCGATATGAACTCGAGGCATATCCACTACCACCGCGTGGACCTCAGCCTGCATGGAACCAATTGACGCGCGTTCTAACGATTGAGCCTTAGCATTGTCGGTTGTGTGAACGATGGCAGCCATGACCCAAAATGCGAGTAGCGCGCGTTTTATCGGGGTCCACAATCCAGCGCGCGGTCGGGTACGGTTGAGTTGTCCTTGAATCCGCCGTCGCCGTTCAGCTCCATCAATCAGGGTAAGCAGAACCTCAAGTTCCCGAGGCAGCGGCCCTTGGGGCCGGTCAAACTCTGGGCATCGGTGTTGTCCGGTGAACAGCACGCAGCTACCAGCGAGGATGCGCATCACACGCCTCCTTGTCATTGGTCGCCTTGTTGAGGAACGCTTTACGGGGGCCCTGAAGCGGGGCCTTAGGCCTCAAACGCGAGGCACCCACTACTTATTAAACTACGATCGCTTGAGTAGGTTCCAGCGTCTCCCTCGACCGCACTAGCGAAACGGGTGGTGCCAATGGCCGACAGTCAGCCCCGTCGAAAGGCAACTCCTTCGCCAAGATAAGCGTTGACTCCGATAACGGACACAAATTCAGGAGCACGCCGTGGGCGCACCTGATCGTTTCATAGCGTGGTGCAAACAAGAGCAAGCAAGCATCGAACAGCAGCTTGAACTCTTGCAAGCGGGTAAGGTGCGGACGGGGCAGGATATCGGCGCCGGTTGGATCGATACCACCGATGAATTTATAGAACGCGCGAAGGCACGCCTCACAGAGCTGAATGATCTGCTGACCGAGGCTGGAGCGGCGAGCGTGGTAAGACCGAGCGCGCTCTGAAGTGTCCGCCTTGGGTCGAAGTGCCCGAGCAGGCGAGGTCTCGGCGCGGTTACCCCTACAAAGAGATTTGCGATGGAAATCGACTTGATTGGTGTAGGCGTCGGCCCGGCCAATCTCAGCCTGGCCGCCCTGCTGACGACGGCAAGGGAGCGAGGCCATTGCTCCCTAAGTTCAATATTCCTCGAGAGGAACTCAGCGATTTTCTGGCATTCTCTACAGATGTTTCCGGGCACCCTGATGCAAACGGAATTCTACCGGGACCTGGTCACGCCTATCGATCCGACGAGCAGGTTTTCATTCTTGAGCTATCTAAAGTCGAACGCCCGATTGGAGCAGTTCTTTTGTTCTTCCACCATTTACCCCACCCGACAGGAGTTTGAGGATTACTTCAACTGGGCCGCTGCTCAAATTGAGGACATTGTTTTTGGGGTGACCGCAAATTCCGTGGACTACGATCCAAATGCCAAGTTATTCATCGTGCAAGCTGATCCGGGAAGCACGTATGCGTCGAAGCACATCGTCTTGGGATATGGCGCAGAGCCCAAATCCTCCGTCGAGACGCAACCCAAGAGCAGGGTAGCCGACGTCTCCACACTTCTCTCATTCGATTTTCCAGACCCCTTGCAGCGCGTTCTTGTCGTGGGCGGAGGTCAATCTGCTGCCGAGTGCATCGACTATCTTCTAGACCGCTACCCCGATGCCGGAATGCACATAACATGGGCAACCAGTGAAACTGCTTTTCGCGCCCTGGATATCAGCAACTTCTCGCGGGAAACTTTCTCCGCAAGCTATGCGCGCGCGTTCGCGGCACTCCCGAAGCTGCTTAGAGAGAAAATTATTCAGGACGACAAGAGCATAGCGAACGGCATCTCGCCCGCAACTGCTCAAGCTCTTTATCAGCGATTATACAGGCTAAGGAATTTGCCATCTCCCGGCACGATCGGCCCCTCGGTTCATGTCCAAGCAAACACCGAGGTCCTGGAAATCCGCGAAGACGCGAAAAGCGCTTCGGTAAGTGTGCGAGCGCTGCCGACTGGGCAAACAAGCGTCGAGAGGTACGATTGCGTTATTTTGTGCACTGGGTTGGACGATGATTCGGTACTCGATTCCCCGATGATCGGACCTCAGCTGAAGCGCCGCATAACCAAGAATAAGGTCACCCGCGGATATGCGATAGCGTGGGATGGTCCCGATGATCGAATGATTTTCATCCAGTCGCAGAACAAGGAAACTCACGGGCTCGGTGACGCAAGCTTCGTAACGGCGCCGGGGAGAAATGCGTCCATCTTGAATTCCATTACCGGACAAGAGATTTACAGGATTGATGTCGACGATAGATTGGTTGCTCTCCGATAACGAAGCCTCCTTACGGCGCTCATGCCCGACGACCCGCTTAAGTCATGGAGTGATGGACCCACAAAATCGGCCATATTGGATTTTGTTTCCCGCATAACGAGAGAGGGGACTCCCGATTTTGTGCCGGCCGCCGAGCGGATTGCCACCTTCGATAATGACGGCACGCTCTGGCCCGAGCAGCCGACTTACATCCAATTTCTGTTTGCATTTGACAGAGTGAAAGCGCTTGCCGCTAAGCATCCAGAGTGGCGGACGACACAACCATTCCAGGCGGTGCTCGAAGGGAAAGCGAACGCCCTTGCGGCATTGGGTGAGGAGGGGATGAGCAAGATCATCGCCGCCACCCATTCCGGCATGACCACCGATCAATTCAACGCGATCGTTGCCGATTGGCTTGCCACCACCAAGGATAAGCGATTCAGAAGGCCCTATACGGAGCTGGTCTACCAGCCCATGCTGGAGCTTCTCGCCTATTTGCGAGCTAACGGCTTCAAGCCCTTCATTGTCTCCGGCGCCGGTCAAGACTTCATCCGTGTGTTCGCCGATAAGACCTATTGTGTGCCACCGGAGCAGGTTGTGGGCTCGACCACCGCGACAGAGCTTCAGATGCATAACTCAGGCCCGGTGCTTCTAAAAATTCCCATTCTAGAATCCGTCGACGAGGGACCTGGCAAACCTGTGGCCATTGACAGGTTCATTGGACGGCGTCCCATCTTCACCTTCGGCAATTCTGACGGCGATAAGGAGATGCTCGAATGGACGGCCGCCGGCGTCGGCTTGTGCTTTGTGGGCATCGTGCATCACACCGATGCAACCCGCGAATGGGCATACGATCGTGAATCCGAAGTGGGCCGTCTCGACAGGGTCCTCGATCAAGCAAAAGCCAAAGGCTGGAGTGTCGTCGACATGAAGAACGACTGGACTGTAATTTTTCCTCCCGATAGGCCGGCGAGGTCGTAGGAACTCCAGCGACTTGGTTACCTTCGAAAAGTCCCTTGCGAGTTGCCGCATGCATCTCTGGGGGCTCACACTGGTGAGTTCGTGCGTGATGTCCGCCGGAGCTACTGAGGTTCTCCCGACCTTGCGGTGGACGCAAAAAGAGCATTGACCAAAAAGGCGGCGATTGCACTGCACAACGCCATGATGACGAAGTGGTGTCCGGAGAAGCCCTGCCGAGCGACGTTCGTCAATTTTCGCGCTCCTGAAATCGAATCTCCCCAAGCGCTGAGCGCATTAAGCGATGCCTGCCAAATCGAGTCCGCGAACCGCAACAGCATTGCATAAGTTTCCGGGACAAGCGCGTTGAAGGTGAACAACGCCACGGCAAGCATAAGAGTGGCCGGTATGCTCACAATCGCAATGGCAAGGCGCTGGAACGAGCTTCGGGTACCACCCAGAATCCGATTTAAAGGAATGCCGACCAATATGACGGCTATGACGATGGCCGGAATCGAAAGTACGACATGGGTCATGTTCACCCGTTCTCGGAGATGATTGACTGCAACCTGGCCCCAGTAATTTCCCGATACCCATGAGTCGAGCAGATCAGTCAAATGACGACCCGTCTGGAAGGCGAACGTAACGACGGGCTCGAGCTCTCGGTCATAGACAACCGATGCGACCATAAAGGCGAGCATGAGCGCATAACTCGTGCCGCCTACGCCTAAAGACACGACAATGCGTCGAAACCACGCGAGCACGTCAACTCTCCCAACCCGATCGACCATTTCCTTAACTGTTAAGAATGGATGAAGATCGACGGTTGCGGCTGAAAATCTTTTATTCGGCTTTTGCGGAACGAAGGGCGTCTGCGCTCAGTTGTCTCGTCATCGGTCGAACTGAGGGAAGATTGCCATGATCGGATCGCCCAAACTTCGTTTTAGAAGCCGACTACCAGTGCAGGCTTGGGCTTTTGCAGGCCTCGTAACGTTGTTGTCGATAGTGTCTTCACTGACGCACGTCGTGGCGTCCCCTGAGGCTGCTTATGCAAATTTGTCTGCAGCGTACGCTGCCTCTATTTGGCGGTAGCTGCCGGTCGATCTTCAGGGTGGGACGCCTTTGTGCCTAGCCCACGACCAACTCAGCCGCAGCCTCAGCCGGCTGATCCCAAGCCTGCCCCCGTCAAAGATCCGCCGCCGCCACCGTCGCAAGATCCTATTGAACCGCCGGAACCCCCGCCGGATCCCCCACTTCGAGATCCAGATCCTCCTCCAAAGAACGATCCCCCTTCGGACAACCCCGTGGCCTGACTGTTTTTAGCCACGGAAGCAAAAAGCAGCTTTCGGTTCGGCCGCCCAAATTTCGATCGGGCCGAAACCCTGCCTCCAACCGAGCTGTCGGCGGGCGGACGTCTACACGATGCTTGCGCTAATCTACGGAACCGCAAGCGCGGGCGCCGCATTATGCGTTACGACGGCATTCTTACGGTTTCTTATCATCCATGAACGGCAAGCCCGATCCTTACGGCCGCGACGCGAGACGTCCTTACCAAATTCCACTCAAAGGTTGGTGGCAGGTCGCACAAAGAGTCTGGAGCGAAAGCAATCGCGACAATCTCTCGGTCGTGGCGGCGGGCTGCGCGTTCTTCGCACTTGTTGCCATTTTCCCGGCGTTGTCGGCGCTGATCGCTCTCTATGGCCTGACGGCAGACCCAGCCACCGTGGAGCAGCACTTCGGGCTGCTTCGTTCCGTGCTTCCCCCTCAAGCCCGTGATGTCGTGATGGATCAGATCCATCGGATCTCCACAGCGTCGGGCGGAACGCTTGGCTGGAGCCTTGTGCTGAGCTTGGCCCTGGCTCTTTGGAGCGCCACCACCGGCACGCAAACGATGATGGCTGCGCTGAATATTGCTTATGAAGAGCCCGAGCGCCGGAGCCTCGTCCAATATTATTTGAACTCCTTCACCTTCACGATCATCGGTATCCTTGGAGGCCTGGTCATGCTTCTCGCCATCCTCTACGTGCCGATCCTGTTCGCCTTCACTGGCTTTTCCTACGCCTTCGAGCTCCTCGTCAGCTTGCTACGCTGGCCGTTTCTCGCGCTCTTCGTGCTTTTTATGCTCGCGCTCCTTTACCGCTACGGCCCTTGCCGACGCAGCGCCAAATGGCACTGGGTGAGCGTGGGCTCCCTGTTCGCCATGGTGGTATGGCTGATTGCCTCGGCGGGTTTCTCGCTCTACGTGGCGAACATCGCCAATTACGATAGGCTGTACGGGTCGCTTGGCGCCGTCATCATCTTGTTGTTCTGGCTCTACATCTCGTTCTACATCATATTGCTCGGCGCCGAAATTAACGCCGAGCTCGAGCTGCAGACGGCGGAGGACACGACCGCAGGCAAGCCGCGGCCGATCGGTAAGCGGGGCGCCTTCGTCGCCGACCATGTGGCCGGTGGACCTGATGGCACCAAGAGACCGGTAAGTCCCGTGACCCGTGACCCGGCGGCAGCTAAGCCCGATGGTTCCTAACCCGAGACGACGATCGCTTAAGTCGCTTACCAACCAGCGGCCCGCACTTCATTGGCCCTTTGAATCCGAATGGGAATCACTGGTTCAAGTTCGCTGTCTTAGACGAGATCATCGCGAGGAGCACATTTGCACAACGTGCCCTGCCCAGTGCCCGGTAAAGACGACAGCCGCTACAACCACCAGTTCCCGCCAACTACATCGCTGGACTGGAAATGAAGAACCATGAGCACATTCGCAACGGTGATTGGCCTCGCTGCGGCGGTTTGCACGACAGCCGCCAACATGCCGCAGCTCAAGAAGGCATGGATTACGCGTCAGACTGACGACCTTTCGCTTAAGACGCTCCTCCTTTTTGTCGGCGGCCTAGCTCTGTGGGTGGTGTACGGCGTCCTGCAAAAGGACATCGTCATTATTTTGGCCAACTGCATCAGCCTCTCGTTGGCCGTTGCGCTCGTGTATTTGAAATTGCTGGAAACTCCTTCCTCTTAAGTGCGTGTCGAGATTTGACAGAAGGTGGAGGATGCGCTTCCTAAGCCGTCGTCAGACGATTGCACCAACATGGAGACGAGCGTCATGACGGACGACCGATTGCGATCTTACGGCGTGTTTCTCTTGCGCGTGGCCCTCGGCGTGATGTTCTTAGCTCACAGTATAATTTACATGCTCCTCACGCTTACCTTGCCTGGGACGGCCGAGTTCTTCGTCTCGATCGGACTGCCCGCTTGGCTCGCATATGCGACGTTCTTGGCCGAGGCGCTCGGTGGAATCCTCCTCATTCTCGGTATCCAGACGCGGTGGGTAGCGCTGGCGCTTTCGCCGATCCTGATCGGTGCGACTTGGGCTCACGCAGACAATGGCTGGCTCTTTGCCTCCGAGAACGGTGGATGGGAGTATCCCCTCTACCTCTTTGTTCTCTGCATTGCCCAAGCCATGCTCGGCGACGGCGCATATGCGCTCGCCCCGTCGCGTTTGCGCGATGGCGGTGCAAGCCCTTGAGCACCCGCTGCGACGCGATAGCTGCGGTCTTGGCGCACAGATGACCTGTCTCCTTGGATGTCCGCTCCTGAAGAAGGCCAGGAAATGCGACGCCACAAGCCGCTCTTTCTTCATAAGCGGTGCCAAGGACATGAGCAGAGAAGTCCCGGCAAGTCAGACAATGTGGGAGAAATTAAGCAGATATTGATTGCGAAATATTAGCTCTAAGTCCTTCAGGAAATGGATTCTTAATCAGGTGTGACCTACGGCATAGTCGGGCCAGACCGCACGCCGGGGTTCAAATGACCGACATTGCCGTTTCGGTTGCAAGGGCACATTGGGCCTGGTTGCGCAATGCACGCTTCGATCTGTGGTTCATTCTGGGAATACCGGCTATCGCCATCCTCATCGGCGTGATCGTCATCTGGCAGCCCAGCCTTTTTGTCCCCATCCTGATCTTCGATCTCTGGTTTCTCGGTTACCACCATGTGATCTCCACCTATACGAGACTCTGCTTCGACCGCAAAAGCTTCGCCGAGCACTGGCCCCTGATGGTGGTTCTGCTGCCGCTGGTTGCGCTGGGAACTCTGGCCGCTGCTTATTACTTCGGACTGTGGATCATCGTCTCGATCTATTTCTATTGGCAGTGGTTTCACTATACGCGCCAAAGTTGGGGGATTTCGCGCGCCTATCGCGGCAAGGATCGATCCGCCCTCTATGAAAACGGCTGGCTCGATCAGGCGATATTCTATTCCTTGCCGGTGCTCGGCATTCTCTATCGATCCTATCAGGATCCGGGACTGTTTATCGGCCTGGAATTGAGGGTCATCCCGGTCTCCGGCCTCGTGATGAATGTTGCAACACTCGCGACCGTCATTCTGCTCGCCATCTGGGTCGCGCGGCGCGTGCAAGCCTGGCGCGAAGGACGCCTGGCGGCCGTCCACACGCTCTACATGCTGTCTCACTTCACCATCTTCTCGGCCGGATACTTGGCGATCGCAGACATTACCTATGGCTGGCTGGTGATCAATATCTGGCACAATGCGCAATACATCCTGTTCGTCTGGATGTTCAACACGCGGCGCTTTAAGAACGGGATCGATCCCGAGGCACGGTTTCTCTCTTATATCAGCCAGCCCGAGCGGCTCTGGCTCTATCTCGCCACGTGCGTGATGATCACCGGTGTCATCTACTGGGCCATCCTCGGCACGCTCAACGCCATCTTCTTCGCGGGGCTCTCGGCGACGATCGTGCTCTATCAGATCGTCAACTTTCATCACTATGTCGTCGAACTCCAAAATCTGGAAAGTCCGCAAGGAACCTATCAGGAAGACTCTCGGGCTTCAGGACTGAAGAGTATGGCCGAGACCGCATCCACCGGCGGACGCAACAATCCGTGGCTTGATCTCATCCGCGCCATTGCGATCGCTTTCGTTCTTCTGCGTCACGGCGAACTCGCATTCACCGAAGCTCCCCGTCTGCAGCTCGAACCGTTCAAGACGATCGCCGCCAATGGGTGGATCGGTGTCGATCTCTTCTTCGTGCTGTCGGGCTACCTGATCGCGCGCCACCTTCTGCGGGCCGGAATTGGTTCGGGCAATTTCAGCATAGGCCGGTACATGGCCATGCGCGCGCTGAGAATCGTTCCGGCGTATCTCGCCGTGATCGGCCTGATCCTGATCGGAGCATTTCCTTTCTACACGATCCCTGACGGGCTGCTGGGAGCGAGGCTCGCCTATCATCTCCTGTTCTTGCAGGACTATCTGCCCTCGAACATCAATGTCGTGTTGTGGTCGCTGGGTGTGGAGGAAAAATTCTACATCCTGGCCCCCGTCCTGATTTTCCTGTTGTTTCAGTGCCGCTCCATGGCCGCGAAGCTCGCCATTCTGGCGGTCTGCTTCAGCATCCCTGTCATGTTCCGGTTCGATGCCTACCGCCAGCTTACGCATGCCATCGACTACCAAACGTTCTTTCCGATCTTCCGTAGCCCCTTCCACATGACCATCGAAGGGATCGTCCTCGGCGTCACGATCGCAGTAGTGGAGGCCGCGGGCTTTGTGCGCCGCTCGCCGTTTGTCGGACTAATCATTTTGGGCGTTTCGAGCGCCGCCCTCCTCCTTTGGATGGCATCTCATGATTTCATGGCGCAGATCGATATCCGTGACGCCGTCTGGCAGCCATCGATTATCGCCATAATGGCCGCATTCATGACTCTTGGCGCAGTCATGCTGGCGGGCGTGCGGATGCCATTTGCGGGGCCGGTGAACATCGCCGCGCGATTGAGTTACAGCCTCTACCTCGTCCACTATCCGCTCATACCGCTCGCCGCCGCTATCGCGGTTGCCTATGGCGCCCATTTCTTCTGGCCGGCTTATTTGGCAATCAGCATCGGGGTTGCCGTTTTGCTCCATCTCATTGTTGAGAAGCCGTTCCTGGCATGGAAGGATCGCATCGGCGCGCGTGAGGGTCGGACCCATTCCGGCTCCGGATACCAATTTGCACCTCCGGCAACCTGAGAGACGCAGTTTGCGACTCGCCAAGCAGTGGATCAGCCGTCGGCGGCAGCGATACCTTCAACGTAGCAATGCGGGCCTAGCGGCCGCGGAACCCGTCTTACGCTTTCGGCGGCCGTTCCGCCTGTCTCAACCTTCTGTTTGCCAAGTCACTATATGCTCGCCGGTGGAGCCTCGCGGACATGACCCACTGGTTGGCCTGGCTGCTGTTTGACTTTCGCGGTCGTATCCCGAGGAAGTTCTGGTGGCTCGCCGAAGCCATTCTCTTAGCCGCGGGCGTCGGCGTTTACCTCGCGATGCATGGGGCGGAGCTGCCAAAACCGGGCGTTCCCCCGACCATTCCGGAAATCGTTGTCCAGCTCCTGTTTCTCATTCCCGCCTTCGCCATTGCGCGCAAGCGCCTCAACGATCGCGGCCATGCGCTTTGGGTCACGCTGCTTTGGTTGGCTTTGAGCGTCTTCGGTCTGATTGCTGGGTACTTTGATCTCTTCGATCTTGAACGCGCCACGACCGGCGCGCGCGCGTTTCTCGCCGTCATGACCATCGCCTCGCTTTGGCTCTTCATCGATCTTGGCTTCTTGCGCGGCGAGCAGGGACCCAACCGCTACGGAGCCGATCCTCTCGGATCGAAAGAAGCAAGCCTCGCCGACCGGGCGCGCCGCACCCTCGGAGAGAACATTCGCGACGCTTTGACCGGTGTGGCGGCGCTCATCGTCGTGCTGTCCTTCGGTGGCGTGAGCATCGGATTTCAGCCGCTTCTCGAACGGATTTTCATCCCGTTTCAACTGCGTGAAGACCTGAAGATTTTCAAGCTTCGGGAGGCAGACAAGCCTGCGATGATGGCGCATGGTGAAGGCGTGGCGGCCACCAACGCCGGCGACCATGACGCCGCGTTGGGGCACTTCTCCCGCGCCATCGATCTTTTCGGTAAGGAAAGTCCGACGGCCGTTTTGACTTATCTTTGGCGCGGCTATGTGCTTCAGCTCATGAACCGCCAGGCGGAAGCGCTCGCGGATTACGATCAAGCGGCGGCGATCACGCCGGCTTCCACCAGCGTTCACCGCAAGCGCGCCGCGTTGTTGAGAAACCTCGGCCGTTACGATCAAGCCCTAAAGGAACTGGATACGGCCTTCGAATACGACGAAGATTCTGCGGAGCTACACCTGGATCGCGGCGATACACTGGCTGAGGCTGAGCGCTACGAGGAAGCTTTCAAGGATTTCGCCAAGGCGACGAAGGCAGCCGAAGAGAAATACAAGACGCTGCTCTGGCTGGCCGAAAAAACAGATACGATGATCCCCGAGGAGCACCGCCAAGAGCACAAGAAGAGGGTCGCGAACGTGATGGGCCGCCGCGACGAGCTCCTTGCCGAGATGCATGTGCATCGCGGCAATGCATTTCGTCTGATGGAGGCGCCCGACAAGGCGCTCCTCGAATATGCAGAAGCGCTGCGGCTGGCCCCAAATTTCGGCGATATCTATGTCAATCGGGGCTGGCTCTATGAGAAGCAGGGAAAGCTTAGCCTGGCGCGGGTCGACTATGAGAAAGCCGCGACGCTCATGAACGCCGACGACTGGTTGAAGCGCGCCCTGGAACGCACCAAGTAGCCGGGCGAACTTGTCCCCGCACCCTGTTCGGGGGTCTCACGAGCACCGTTAAGCGAACTGGCAGGTCCTCAACCAGCCATGAGATCGGAACGCCGTATGCTCTGATCGATTTCTTCGCCTCGTTCCTTGGCCAGCGCCGCCATGATGCGCGTCACCACGCATACGGCGAGACGCGCCGCCGTTCCGCTCACGTCGAACACCGGGCAAAGCTCGGAGACATCAATGACGCTGAGCGTTTTTCGCCGCCCGATCAGCTCGGCAATGCGCATCATCTCGCGCGATTCGAGCCCGCCCGGCTCGGTTGATGTGACGCCGGGAGCTTTGAAGGCGACATTCTGATTTCGCGAAAGCAACTTCCACTCAAGGATCGAGGCGCACCTTGCTGGCAGCTTCTTGCACCGGCAAACGCCCGCGCGTTTGCGCGGATGCCCTCTTCGGAATGCGCTGCCGGCGCGTTGAGATTTCTCTTAAACTGCATTTCCTGCAACAATTGAGCTGAGAAAAGTTCACTTTGTGCATGTTGCCTTCGGCGCTAGGGTCGTGATGAGGCGTTCGGCTGCCCAGCCCGGAGGCCTTGAAACGTCCAAGCGCAAGCGCGGACGTTTCCTCGTCTCAACCATGCGGTGGCCTGAGGGGTCCCGTCCCGGAGGCTGCCGCAATTTGCTTTTGCGCCTTTGGGAGATAACGGGGCCCGGTGGCACGCTTCGCAGGAACAGTCACGTGATGATTCGACGGAAACTGACGATCATGCCCGCCGCTGCGCTCGTGATCGGTGTTTGCTTCTCTGTGCCTGCGCTCGCCCAGTCCGCACCCAAGGATGTCCTCAGAACCTATGCGGACATCGCGCAGGCTGGCTACACCGACTCCCTCGATACGGCGAGGACGCTGAAGCTCGCCGTCGACGCCATGCTCGCCCGTCCGACGGAGGACACCCTTCGCGCCGCGCGCGCCGCCTGGATCGCCGCCCGTATCCCTTACATGCAGACCGAGGCGTATCGCTTCGGCAATGCCATCGTCGACGATTGGGAGGGCAAGGTGAACGCCTGGCCGCTGGACGAGGGACTGATCGACTATGTCGCTTCGTCCTACGGCACAGAGTCGGCTGAGAACGAGCTTTACGCCGCCAATGTGATCGCCAACGCCGCACTGACGATTGGCGGCAAAAGGCTCGACGCGGGCAACATCAGCAAAGAGCTGCTCGCCGACATGCTGCAGGAGGCCGGAGGCGTCGAGGCCAATGTCGCCACCGGCTATCACGCCGTCGAGTTTCTTCTCTGGGGCCAGGATCTGAACGGCACCGGCCCCGGCAACGGCGCCCGGCCGGCCAGCGACTTCGACACGCGCAAATGCACGAATGGCAATTGCTCGCGGCGTGCCGACTATCTCCGCACCGTGACCGATCTTCTCGTCGACGACCTTGCGTGGATGGCGGCGCAATGGGGGCCGGGCGGTGCGGCGCGCGAGGCGATCGAACAGGGAAGCGACGAGGCGGGGCTCACCGCGATCATGACCGGGCTTGGCAGCCTCTCTTACGGCGAGCTTGCCGGAGAGCGCATGAAGCTCGGGCTGATGATCCATGATCCCGAGGAGGAGCACGATTGCTTCTCCGATAACAGCCATGCCTCCCATTTCTTCGATGCGCTCGGCATCCGCAATGTCTATCTCGGCAGCTATCGCCGCGTCGACAGGTCGCTTGTCTCGGGCCCGAGCATCTCCGATTTGGTCAGGGCGAAGTCGCCTGAGATCGATGCCGAGCTGAGGACCAAGCTCGACGCCACCATGGAGGCGATGAACGCGCTGTACCTCCGCGCGCTCACGACCGAATCCTACGACCAGATGATCGGCGAGGGGAACGATGCCGGCAACGCCGTGGTCGAGCGCGTCATCTCCGCTCTGCTCGACCAGACCAAGTCGATCGAGCGCGCCGTGGCTGTTCTCGACCTCAAAGCCATCGCGTTCGAAGGCTCTGAGAGCCTCGATAATCCATCTGCCGTGCAAGCCGAGAACAAAGGCACGGGCGACGCGGGTGCAATACCCTGAGACCAGATGACCTGGATAACGCAGCGGCGAGGTATGTCGTAGTCTGATGAAATGATCCATTATGACGGCAATAGCGCGGCGATTGTCACGGGACCGCTGAAGGCCACGGGGGGCTGATAAAATGGAAAGATGTCCGATCGCCGCGAGCGACCGAACAACCGAGCGCGTCTCTTTCGACTGTAACCGGCCGCGCCGGCAATCGCGTTCCGGGCTCTGGCGCACCCTTGCCGCTGCCGCCTTGGTTGTCGCGTGCTTACGCCGCACCGACCGACGCAAGAGCCAATTGCGGAGTGCCTGAGACCCCGAACGGCATACCCGAAGAAGTCGCTTTCAAATTGGATGTGGGCGGAACGCGGGCGGCCCTTGCCAAAGCGGGCATCGGCGTCGGCGGCGCTTATTACGCCGAACCTTTCTACAATTGGGGCGGGTTTGATGAGGGCGGCGAGTATCAGGGGGTGCTCGAGCTCTACCTGGACGCGGACATGCACAAGCTGGGACTGTGGAGAGGCCTTTGTTTCCACACGAACGGTTTCCAAATTCACGGGAACTCCATCACAGCTGCCAATATCGGCAGCCTCATGCCGGTCACCAGCCTCGAAGCCACGGACGCCACGCGCCTCTTCGAGCTCTGGCTCGAGCAGACGATCATTAAGGACAAGCTGACTGTCAGGTTCGGGCAGCTCGCGGCCGACGAGGAGTTCATCCTGAGCGACGGCGGCGGCTATTTCATCAACGGCACCTGGGGCTGGCCGTCGATCACCGCCGCCGATCTGCCGAGCGGCGGCCCGGCCTATCCGCTCGCCACGCCCGGCGTGCGCGTCGCCATCAATCCGAACGAAAGATTGGGCCTCTTGGTCGGCGTCTATAATGGCGACCCTGCGCCTCAATGCGCCAACGACGATCCGCAACGCTGCAACGATGACGGCCTCGATTTCGAGCTCGACGACCCCCCGCTACTGATGGTCGAGGGCGTCTACCGCTACAATCAGAAGGGCAGGCTTCCTGGCGCCGTCAAGATCGGCGGCTGGAACCATTTCGGGACCTTCGAGGACCAACGTTTCGATTCGGGCGGCGCGCTGATCGCCGTCACCGGCAATTCCGGCCGCCCGCTCGATGACAATTGGGGACTTTACGGCATCATCGACCAGCTCGATCTGGCGCGTGCCGGGCAGCGAGGAGGCAAAGGGTGTGGGCGTCTTCGCCCGCGTCATCGGCGCGCCCGAGGATCGCAACCTGATCGACTTCTATTTCGACGGCGGCTTGACCTTCACCGGAATGTTCAGGGCACGGCCCAACGACGCGCTGGCC
This sequence comes from uncultured Alphaproteobacteria bacterium, assembly GCA_963776655.1. Lineage (GTDB taxonomy): Bacteria > Pseudomonadota > Alphaproteobacteria > Rhizobiales > Methyloligellaceae > Methyloceanibacter. Next base: position 39,516 of record CAVZNL010000002.1, read on the forward strand.
GTAGGCTTCGCCTATACCAACATTTCCGACCGGGTCTCGGCCTTCGACGTCGATTTGGGCGAGCCGGTTGCCCGCAATTACGAGGCGCTGATCGAGGTCGCCTACACCTTCCAGATCAATCCCGGTTTGGCGATACAGCCCGACTTCCAGTATATCTTCCAGCCCGGCGGCAACGTGGCCGGCCAGAAGGACGCAACAATTGTGGGGGCACGCACCAGTATTAGCTTCTGATCAAGGACGAGTGCACTCACAGGATTTCAGTTTTCGCGATCGCAAAATCGAGTCGTCACGGAGCACACCGTCCGGACAGGCACGCCACGCCTGTCTTAGCGGGGCGATCGCTTTCGGGGCGGCTCTGACCTTGCTTGTGGGGGCTCTGCAGAGCCATGGGCAGGGCGCCGGGGCCGCCATCGAGAGCCTGATCGCGCCGACTTCAGACTTCACCGAACCCGAACCCGGCGAGGCGAAGCCGGGGGGCGGTGCCACCTCGCGCGGCTCGACTTCAACGGCCAATGCCTTCTCGCTCTCTTCCGGCAACATGGATTTCAAGCGCGAGCTCGAATTCAAGGTCGGCAACGGCATCTTTCGCAAGACCTGGGTCTCGGCGCCGTCATCGACCGATGCCTCCGACGGGCTCGGGCCGCTGTTCAATTCCCGCGCCTGCCAGAACTGCCATCTCAAGGATGGCCGCGGCCATCCGCAGCTCAGCCCCGAAATCCCCGACGATTCGGGCTCGATGCTGGTCAGGCTGTCCGTTCCCGCCGCGACCAAGGAGGAGAAGGAGCGGCTCGCAAGCCATCGCGGTGAACGCGATTCCCGATCCGACCTATGGGGGCCAGCTCCAGGACTTCGGCGTTCAAGGCACGGCGGCGGAGGGCAAGCTCAGGATCGAATACAAGGAGCGCCAAGTGGTGCTCGCCGGCGGCGAGACCGTCTCTCTGCGCGAGCCGTCATACACGCTCACCGATCTCGCTTATGGTCCGATCAGTCCCGAAATCATGCTTTCGCCGCGGGTCGCCCCACAGATGATCGGCCTTGGGCTGCTCGAGGCCGTACCCGAGGACGAGATCCTCGCCAACGCCGCGCCAGACGGCACGCGCAAGGATGGCGTCTCAGGCAAGCCCAATCGCGTCTGGTCGCGCGAGCACGACAGGGTGACGCTCGGCCGCTTCGGCTGGAAGGCGGGCGTTCCCACCATCGCGCAACAGACCGCAGAGGCGTTCAGCGGCGATATCGGTCTCTCGACCGTCATGATCCCGCATGGCTCGGGCGATTGCACCGAGACACAGAAAGAATGCTTGCAGGCGCCGAACGGCAACTCGCCAAAATACCAGAATGTCGAGGTGGGCGACGAGCTGTTCAAGCTCGTCACCTTCTACGCGCAGAACCTCGCCGTGCCTGCACGGCGCAATCCCGGCGATCCCGAGGTGTTGAAGGGTAAGGCAACTCTTTTACACGATCGGTTGCGTGAGCTGTCATCGGCCGAAATTCGTGACCGGCGAAGTGCGGGGCCAGCCTCATCTTTCGCATCAGCTGATCTGGCCCTACACCGATCTCCTGCTGCACGACATGGGCGAAGGTCTCGCCGATGGCAGGCCCGAAGGCGAAGCGACGGGGAGCGAGTGGCGCACGCCGCCGCTCTGGGGCATCGGGCTCACCGAGACCGTGAGCGGACACACGCTGTTCTTGCATGACGGGCGGGCGCGGAACCTGACCGAGGCCATCCTCTGGCATGGCGGCGAGGGAGAGGCCGCGCGCGACAAGTTTGCTGCGCTCCCTAAGACCGACCGCGACGCCCTGCTTGCCTTCGTGAATTCGCTATGAGAGCGCTTCGGCTCGAACGCGATGACGCGAAGGGCCCGAGCGTGATTTTTGTGGCGAAGCGCTGAAAAGTTCCCGAGGAACGCATATGGCCGGGTGCCGTTGCCCATGGTAGAGGAGGACGATGCCATGTTCACTCCGAGCAATAGCGGCCGCGTAACCGAGGAGACCCCTTATGCATGTGACGATCGAAGATGCCCAGAACGCAATTGCAGCGGCACGCAAGAAAGCCGTCGCGACAAAGACCCAGATGTGCATCGCCGTGGTCGATTCCGGCGCGAGCCTCAAGGCGTTTCTGCGCATGGACGACGCCTGGGTCGGGAGCATCGATATTGCGATCAAGAAGGCGAAGACGGCGGTCTTCTTCGGCATGCCCACAGGACAGATCGGCAAGCTGTCGCAACCCGGCAAACCGCTCTATGGCATCGAGCATTCCAACGACGGCCTGATCACATTCCCCGGCGGCTTGCCGATCGTCGATAAAGACGGGGTGATGATCGGGGCGATCGGCGTCAGCGGCAGCACGGTCGAGAACGATCACGCGGTTGCGGAGGCTGGGGTGAAAATCCTCGGTGTTTACGACCTTCCGGAACACCCATGGCGTACGTGAACGCATGATCGCGCTGCGATAGGGGGCAGCTTCCGCCGCCCGGCCGGTCTGGGAGCCCCTCCACGAACACATCGCAGCCCACTCGTTCGGCCGCTAAGTCCTAGCGTCCCGGCTGGCTCGCCCGCGCGTTTCGCCGATGCGGGAGCCCTGTGATCGAACTCGGGCCGGGCGTTATGCACCATCATCAATTCGCCGACATTTTCGACCGTCAGCAGGCCGATCAGACGGCCTTCCGAGTCGGTGACGCCAACCACCGGGATCCCTTTCTCGGTCAAGAGCTGAAGCGCGGTGTCGAGCTTGGCGCGTGCCGGCACCGTCGGAATGTCCGTCTGCACGACTTCGAGCACCGGAGTTTCCGGCCCGCGCTCCTTCAGCGCCTTGATCATGGCCTCGCGCGTGAGCACGCCGCGCAGGCGCCCGCCGCCGTCGACGATGGGAAATTCCGTCTGGGTCGTGCGGATCAAGGCATCGACGGCGTCACTCACGGTTGCGTTGACGGGAAGCACCTGGAAGGCCGTGACCATGGCGTCGGACACCAGCACGCCTTGACCCACCGCCCTCAGCTGGGCGTGCGCCGCCTCGCTCGATGCGGCGAGGAAGATGAACACGGCGATGATGATCAGCATCGGATTGTAGAAGATGCCGAAGATGCCGAACGCGACGGCGAAACCCTGGCCGATAGTGGCGGCAACCTCGGTGGCGCGGGCGTTGCCCATGCGCATGGCGAGCAGCGCCCTGAGTACCCGCCCGCCATCCATCGGGAAGGCAGGGATCATGTTGAAGAGAACAAGCACGACGTTGGCGCCGGCAAGCTTTGCCGCCATCGATACCGCCGGATCGTCGATCTTGGTGAGACCTTCCGGGTCGAGCCAGGTGCCGAGCCAGAGCAGGAGTACCGCGGCAATCACGACGTTCACGAGAGGCCCGGCGATTGCCACCACCAGCTCCTGATAGGGCTTGTCCGGCAGGCGCTCCATGCTGGCAATGCCGCCAAACGGCCACAAGGTCACGTCGCGTGTCTGGACGCCGTAACGGCGCGCGGCAAACACATGGCCGAGTTCATGCAGCAGCACGCAGAGGAAGAGGAGAACGATGAAGAGCGTACCCTGCCAGGCGGCCTCCGTCCCGCCCTGGCGGTAATAGATGACGCCGAGCCATATCAAAAACAGCAGGAAGGTGACATGGATCCGGATCGCCGTTCCGCCAATCGATCCAAGCGACAATGACCAGCGCATCAATGAACCTTTGCTGAAAATCTCATGCCATCGCCACCATCAACACATCTACGTCACCGTCACGGTGGACCGCAACCATAAGGATAGCAGGGCCCAGTGCATAACGTGAGAACTCGCAGCCCTGCGCGGGCGTTCCGTCATCGGCGCTGAACGTCGGAGCCTGGGGTTTAGGCGCTGCGACGGCGCTTGCGCGCTTCGCGGGGGAGGGGCGTGAAACCCAATCATGCCTCCGCGGGTTTGTTGCCCAATCATGCTGCAAGACGCCAATAAGCTTTGCCGGCGCTATGACCTGACCTACGTCGAGACGGCAGATCTTCGCCTGCGGCGGCGCCGTTGCGGGAAGGGGTTCAGCTATGTCGACGGTGAAGGCCGGACGGTGCGCGATAAGGCCTTGAAGACGCGCATTCGGCAGCTCGCCATCCCGCCGGCCTGGACCGAGGTTTGCATTGCCGAAGATGAGCGGGCGCACGTTCAGGCCGTGGGCCGCGACTCCGAAGGGCGCTTGCAATACCGTTATCACCCCGATTGGGAACAGGCCCGCGCTGAGACCAAGATGATCAGATTGCTGCGTCTTGGTTCGGCGCTGCCGCGTCTCCGCCATGCCGTGAAGAAGGCTTTATCCGCGCCGGACTTCACCCGAAACAAGGCTGTCGCGGCGGTTGTGCGGCTGATCGATGTGGCGCTGTTGCGGCCGGGCTATGAGGAATATGCCCAAGCAAGAGGCTCGCGCGGCGCCTCGACCTTGCTCAAGAGCGACGTGGTGATCGAAGGCGACAAGGTCATTGTGGCGTTCGAGGGCAAGGGGGGCAAGCCGGTCAAACGCGTGGTCAAGGACAGGCTGCTGGCGCGCGCGGCGAAAGCGCTGTCCACGGTAAAGGGCCGCCGGCTGTTCAGCACGCCCGACGATAACGGTCGGCCTCGGCCGATCACGGCGCGCGAGGTCAACGCGTTCCTCGCCGACGCAAGCGGCGCCGACGTCACCGCCAAAGATTTTCGCACGTTTCGGGCATCGGCGGAGGCGCTGGCCTTCTTGGCCGAGCAAGGCGGTCACGAAAGCGAGAAGCTCAGAAAGCAGGCGATCGTCCAGGCGGCCGATAAGGCAAGCGAAACCCTGGCGAATACGCGCAGCGTCGCGCGGTCGAGCTACATCCACCCAAGCGTGATCGAAGCCTATGAGGGCGGCAAGCTCGAAGGGTCTCTCTTTCGCGGCCGTATGCGCGCCGGGCTCAACAAGATCGAGGGCGCGCTGATGCGCTTTCTCGCGCGCAAGCCGGTCTAGGCTCTGCAAGGACGGTAAGGACGGCGTCAGCGGGAGCGGATCGGTCCGATGCCTGTGAGAAGCCACTCGACGGAAACCCGGCAGGCAAGGCAGAACGGCACGATCAGATTGTGCGGCATGAGCGAGGCGCCTCGACCTTCGTACTTCGTGTAGGTTTCCCGGGTAATCCCAAGCAGCAACGCCATTTCATCCAAGGGATAGCGAGCCAGCGTTCGCGCTTGTCGCACGCGGGCGGCAAAGGCCGCGCGATATTCCCTGGACGTTACGCGGCGCCGTCTCGGCGTTGTTATTGCGGCTCCGCTTCGTGATCTTGCCATTGGACGCTCGCCGCCCCTTCGGCAGGAACACATATCAGTTGCGCGTCGCTTTTGTCCTCGGAAAAAGAGGTTAACGGTGCGCGCCCGGACCGCCCCCGCCGACGTGGCCTTGGATCGCGGCGAATGAGAAACAAAAAGGTTGGGCAGGCGTTGTGGAGGAACGAGAAACGTATCCAAGGAGACAGAAAATGAAGTATCTCGGAACCGCGGCGTTCATTGCCGCCCTCGCACTCACCACGAGTGCTTCCGCCGCCGTCGTGTGCAATGACGACGGCGATTGCTGGCGCGTCAAGGAAAAGCACACCTATCCGCCAGAGGTGAGGCTGCACTACTACGATGACGATTGGGCCATCGACACCAAAAAGTACAGGTGGCGAGACGTTGGGCCGGGACGCGGCTACTGGCGTGGCGGCGTTTGGATCGGCTTCTAACGAAGCTAGTTTGGATTGGCTTCTAACGAAGCTAGAAGAGGCCTCGACCTTATCGGCTCGAGGCCTCTTCCTATTAAACAGCTGACGCAATCCGCACATTGGCGGATTGGCGCCGCGAGCTAGGTGAACAGCTAGAAAAGGAGGTAGAGCAGCACGATCACCACGAGCGGGACGCCCATCAACCACAAAAGAATGCCAGCCATGATCTCTCTCCTTAATGGTGGTCAGGTTGTCTATGGAACAATCACGGGCACGCATTAGTTCCTGCCTGCAGTAAGTACCTCTGAATCACTTTCCTCACTCCTGATCACCAGGCAAAGTTCATAAGGAAACCATCGTGATGGCGCGCAGTCAGGGCATGGCAGTTGCCGAAATTGAAGAGGTCGTTGTGTCGGGAGCGTCCCCCATGTCTGGACGAGCCACAGATTGGGGCGCGATCATCGGTGGCGCGTTGGGTGCTATCGCTGTCACGATTATTCTGTTTACCGCCGGGTCGGGATTAGGCCTTGCCACGGTCGAGCCCTGGTCCTTCGTCAACCGGGCTCCCGAAACTTTCGCCATGAGTGCGGGGCTCTGGCTCATCGTCATGCAGTGGTTGTCAGCGGCCTTCGGCGGCTATCTCGCTGGACGGCTCCGCGCAAAGTGGGTCGGCGTCCGCACGGACGAAGTTTTGTTTCGCGATACCGCCCATGGATTGCTCGCCTGGGCGCTCGCCACGGTGATCGTGGCCGCACTATTCACGCTCGGCACCGTCATGGCCGGCACAGCTGCTGTGGTCACCGAAGGCGCTCCGGCGGAGGCCAGCGCAGCGGCTACGGCGCAGGCGCGGGAAATAGCAGCGAACTTCTCGATTTTCACGGCCATTTCATTGCTGGTCGGCGCGTTCATTGGTGCCGTGGCCGGAGGGCTGGGCGGATACCATCGGGACGCCCCGTAAAGTCGGAAATGACCTAATCTAAAGGGCGAGAGCTTCGAGTTCAGCGCGCTCCAACCCCCGCTCCCATAGCGCCGCACTTCGATTGCCTTCGAATGTGAAATTCTGACGCGCGCTCAAGGCGGCCCGGCGCGCTGGCGCGACGCTGCGCGCCGAGCCTAACCAGCCCGGTGTCATGCACAGGGACACACAGCTCTGGGGGCCGGCTGACAGAATAACGAAGTGCGATGTTGCCTCGTTCCACCGCCTGAAACGGAACCCAAATCGATAGGACGAAAATACTCGGGCCCTCGACCTTACGTCGCTAGCCCTTCTTTTTCCTCGGCACCTTCTTGCCCTTCTTGCGAGCCTCGGAAAGGCCGATGGCGATCGCCTGCTTGCGGCTCGTCACTCTCTTGCCGCTTCCACTCTTCAAGGTGCCGCGCTTCTTCTTATGCATCGCGCGCTCCACGTCCTTCGACGCGGATTTGGAATATTTACGTGCCATACCGCACTCCGTACCGTCGGCCGAAAAACGTCGCGAAGTAGGAGGAGTTCCCTTCATCGCCGTCCGACTGAGATGCGGTCGCTTGCCGATCTCCAATCCGGTTGATTCGATCGGATACGGTTAATCCCGATTGGGGATGGGAACGGAAGTCAGCCAAAATCGTTTTATCCCTGAGGGGACGGGAATCTGTGCAGTCTGTTCGGTTGCACGGGTTCGAACCTCAAGGAGTTGCTATGAACCGCTTTCTCGTTACGACTGCCGTCGCCTTGCTTCTTGGCGTTGCGCCGGCAGTGGCAGCTGAAGATCAAGCAAAACCGGCGGAGCAAACCGCGCCAGAGGCGGGGAAGCTCCCGACGACCCCAGGTGCGACACAGGACGCGGCCAAAGCAGCCACCGAACCGGCTGAAGGCTCGGCCGATACCTCGGGTGGCGCCGCGGAGCAAAGTTCCGCGCCTCCGTCTTCGGGCGCGGCGAGCGCCGGTGACGACGCCTCGAAGGCAGCCCAGTCCTCAGATACGTCGGGCGGCGCTAAAGAGCAGAGTTCGGCGCCCGAAGGCTCTTCGGCAGCCGACAGTTCGAAGCCAAACCCCACGATCGGGTCTGACACTTCGAAGGACTCTGACACTTCCAAGGAATAGTACAGTCTCGGAGTAGTGAGACGGGGACCGCTTTTCGGAGCGGTCCCCGTTTGCGTGCGGGCCAAGGCGCGTTCTCTTTTTAACGGAAGGAGACCTGCCGTCGCTGCGCCCAAAGCTGCGCCGGGATGGCGGCAGCCGAGCGCGAAAGCGGCGTGAGGCGACAGCCGGCGGCTATTTCCGCTTGCCGGCGGGACGGCTCAGGTCCGGCACATCCTCACCGAGAGCGGTGGCAAGGTCGATCTGGTGGTCCTGTTCCTGCACCAAGATCTCGCGAATTTGCTCGGCCATGGCGAACTCGCCAAGAGCCTCACATTGGCGGATCCGCTCCCGATAATTCACGATGGTCTCGTTCTCGTTATCAAGGTCGAATCTCAACATCTCGCGCGGCTTTTCCGACAGTTTTACCGGCTTCGGCGTCGCAATCGGCATCTCGCCCAGGTAGTCGATTTGGCGCGAGATCGTAAGCGCATGGTCGAGTTCCTGCTTCGCATGCCGCTCGAGGTGTTCGGCAATGTTCATAAATTCAGCGCCCTTCAGCACCTGCGAATAAACCACATAGGCGATGATCGCCTGATACTCGCGGGCGAGGTCCTCGTTCAAAAGCCGCGCCAACTCTTTTCGGGAGATTGTTTCCTCGACCATTTCTGCCTCGTTTAACGAACCGGTGTTATATCTAGGCCGCAAGTCAGACGACGCCCGCGTCTAACGTGAACTTGTTGTCGTGGCGCCGGATGAATAGCTTCCTCTCGCAACAGCGGGGAGGGGGCCGCCGCCGCCGCGGGATCGTAGGCCAGCATGAAGCGTAAGCGAAAGCGAAAGTTCAGGACGGAAGCGCAAAAAAAACGAGAGGCGCGCAACAAAACCTCCCAGGCGTTGGAGAAAACGAAGCGCAAGCTCGGGATCCGACCTTCAGAAGGGAGATTGAAGGGCGCGGTTCGAAGTCCCCTTGTGACCGAGGGTTGGGTCAGGAAACCCAAGGCCGCTCCCACCTCCGATCGCATACCGGGCGCCACTCCCGTCAAGGACCTGATCCACTCCCATAGATGGAAGCGGGGCGCCGAGGAGTTCGCCTTCTACCGTGGCAGAGATACGTCGCAAGGCAACGCGGATCGGACCGGCCTTCAACAAGGGCGCACTCCAATATCTCCCGTCGGCGGGCGTGACCTCAAACAAGCGGCGAAGTCCCGATTGAAGGCCTGTCCACGTCTCCACTGCAAGGAACCGAATCTTTCGGCAAAATCTTGGCCCGCGAATTCAAACATCCTGACTGGAACAGCTCGCGCACCGTTTCGTTATCCATGCAGCCAGCCGATGTCCTCCACGGCTGGGGCTGGCTGGATAGGCCCGGTATCTCTCTCCCCAGAGCAGGAGTGGTTGGTGCCGGGCCGCCCTGCTGTAACATGTCGGCCGAGGCAGTTGTTTTTGCTCTAGCACCCCAAACAAAGCGTAACGAATCGGAGTCGATCGAGCGAGCATCCACTCTCACGGTCTAGGGAGGTCACGTGTTCTTTGTTGCTCTTGCCGCGGACTATGACGGCACAATCGCACGGAACGGGCGGATCGAGCCGGCAGCGCTTGAGGCTCTGACCGAGGTTAAAAACTCGGGCCGAAAGCTTGTTCTCGTGACCGGGAGGGAGCTTCCGGAACTCACGGGCCTGGCCAAGCTCGACCTGTTTGACTTGGTGGTGGCCGAGAATGGCGGTCTCCTTTTCGACCCGGCCAGCAAGGAAGAAACGCTCCTGGTGGAAGCGCCGCCGGCGGCTCTGGTCAAGCGCTTGCGCGACCTCGGTGTCTCGCCGCTTTCCGTCGGCCAGACCATCCTTTCCACTTGTGAGCCGAACGAGACGGCCGTGCTCACGGCCATCCGCGAACTCGGCCTCGAGCTACACATCATCTTCAACAAGGGCGCAGTGATGGTATTGCCAAGCGGCGTCAGCAAAGCCTCGGGACTTCGAGAGGCACTGAAACGGCTACGCTTGGCTCCGCTCAACGTGGTTGGCGTTGGTGATGCCGAGAACGACCAGGCTTTCCTCGCTGCCTGCGGTTGCGCGGTTGCTGTTGGAAATGCTCTGCCATCGACAAAAGCGGTAGCCGATTTCGTCGTGGCCGAATACGCCGCGGGTGTCGCCGAGCTCGCGCACATGCTGATCGAGACGGACCTTTGCACGGCGAAAGTGCGTGTCGCCGCGATACAGCCCGTGCTCGGAGAACGCGCGGATGGGACGCCACTTCGTCTCAGCCCTTTTGAAACCGTCCTCATCACGGGTTCGTCGGGCGGCGGCAAATCGACCATCGTCACCGCGCTCCTGGAGCAAATGGATCAGTCCGAGCTGCAACATTGCGTCGTGGACCCAGAGGGTGACTACACCGCACTTCGCGAAGCCGTCGTGGTCGGCGATAGCAAGCAAGAACCGAGGATTGCGGAGGCCATGGACCTGCTTTCAAAACCCGAGGTCAACGTCGTGACGAATATCGTCGCCATCGACCCTGCGGAACGGCCCCGCTTTCTTGCGAAGTTTCTGCCTGAAATTGCCAAGCTTCGCTCGGAAACCGGCAGGCCGCATTGGATTGTGCTCGAAGAAGCCCACCATTGCCTGCCGGCAAAGTGGGAGCCGGCCCCCGTCACTCTGCCGCGAGAACTCCCGGCGGCCATTGCCATAACGGTCCATCCCGAGGCGGTGTCACGCGATTTTCTCGAGCTGGTTTCCACAGTGGTTGGCGTCGGCGAGGGCGCCGCGGAGAATATTGCCAAGTTTTGTGAGACCACGGGCCGCCCTTGCCGGCTCGGGTCCGTGGATGCACTCGAGCCCGGCCAAGTGTATGTCTTGAACCCTGATGGCGAAGTCGAAATCATCACCGCGGCGCGGCCGAAAGACCGGCTGACGCGGCATGTGCGCAAATATGCCGAAGGCGAACTTGGTGAGGATAAGAGCTTCTTCTTCCGTGGCCCCAAGCGCAACCTCAATCTGAGGGCACAAAACCTTTCCATGTTTCTGCAATTGGCCGAAGGGGTGGATGACGATACGTGGCTGCATCACTTGCAGGCTCGCGAGTACTCGAACTGGTTTCGCGACGCAATCAAGGATGAAGATCTTGCAGCTGAAGCCAGCGCCATCGAACGAAACAAGTCCCTGTCCGCGAACGACAGCCGCTCGCGCATCAAGGAAATCGTGGAGCGCAGATATACCGCTCCCGCAAAGGGCGACTAGGCGCGCTTGGTTGGCGAGGCGCAAAAGAGCCTATGACCCGTCGTTGAGGATGCGATGCCGAGCGCCTTGATCACCGGAGCCAATCGGGGGCTGGGGCTGGAGTTCGCCAGGCAGTACGCGGCTGACGGCTGGCAGGTCTACGCGGCTTGCCGTGATCCAAACTCCGCTTCCGGCTTGCGCCGATTGGCTGATTCGAGCAGCGGTGGCAAAGTGCGGATCCTGGCCCTGGACGTCACTCAGCCCGCAAGTGTCAAGGCCGCGGCCGGTGAACTCGACGGGCAAGCGATCGAACTTCTCCTCAACAATGCCGGCGTCATGGGAGCCCGGGGCCAGACCATCGGAAACATCGATTATGAATCCTGGGCCAAGGTCCTCGACGCCAACACCATGGGCCCCATGCGCGTTGCCGAGGCCTTTGTCGATCATGTGGCACGGAGCGAGCGCAAGCTTATCGTCACGCTCACCAGCGGCATGGGCTCGCTTGCCGACAATACCTCCGGCGGCTCGGTCGCCTATCGCAGCTCCAAGGCCGCGGTCAACATGGTGATGCGCAGCCTGGCGATCGATCTCGCCCCGCGCGGCATTACGTGCGTGGTCGTCAATCCGGGCTGGGTGCAGACTGACATGGGAGGGCCGAACGCCACACTCACGCCGGCGGAGAGCGTGTCGAGGCTGAGACGGGTGATCGACAGGTTGGGCCCGGCGCAAACGGGCAAGTTCTTCAATCACGACGGCCGCGAATTCGCCTGGTAGAGAAAGTCCGTGCTGCCGCTTCGAAGAAAAGCGATTGGAATTCCGCCGCCGTAGAGATCGCGGTTGCCTATCCGTGATCTCTTTGAGGTCGCAAGCTCAGTCGCTTACGCGAACAGGCAATGGTCTCGCTTGAACCTCTGTTGTGCATCGCACCCCGTTTTTTGGCGCGCTGCATAAAGACGCCCCTTCCCAAGTTTGTTAACCTGACGTCACTCCAAGTTGTGCGCCATCGCGCTGGGGATTCGTTTTCCAGTTCAACGAGAGCAAACGTTCGATGACGGCTCGACGCTATCCGCCCTATGTGGGACCTGAGCAGCTGGAGCGGCTAGCAGCCGCGTACAGCGCTGTTCTGGGAGAATTGCGGGTGTCAGATTCCAGCGCCAGGCGGCGCCTGGCCGAACGCGTGGTCGCTTCCGCGCGGAGGGACTCGAAATTCGAGGTAGACACCTTGAAAGATCGAGCCCTGCGGAATTGGCACAGATTGCGCACCGTTCCATTCAAAACCTACAAAGGGTTCTTTACGCCTACCGAGTTGGAAGCGATGGCGGCCGCCTACGAGGCTGCCTGGCAAGATCTCTGGGCATCCGGCTTGGCCCCAAGCGAGGCGGAGCGCGTCCAAAAGCAGCTCGCGCAGGTCATTCTCGCCGCCGCCTGCGCCGGGACGCGCGACATCGAGCGCCTCAAGGAGACAGCTCTGCGAGCGATCGGTAGAGCCAGCTCTCCGACTGCATGATCGCTCATTCGGCTTCAGCCGCGTATCGATGCAATTCTTTCCGACTATGGCGGTGCCGCGCCTGGATCGGCACGAAATAGCCGTCTTTACATTCGATCTTCGGCATATTTCGGCCTCGCAAAACAACAACGGGCAAACGCTATCTAAGAGTTTTGTTGCCTTTCAGGGGGCCCGTTACTCTTTCATTAAGCAAAAGAGCCGGCCATTTGAGTATTGATGCCAACCCCAATGCCAAATTCGGGGGAACGACGCTGCGGTCTCGGGCGTTTGATTGAAACGGAGTGCGGTTTGGCCCTGGGTGCGGGACAGCCAGGGCAAAAAATCCCGGAAAACGCCCGATATTCGGCAGGTCGCCAACGTGCCGACGCTTGCGCTAATGTGATCCCCGTCGTCCTTCCGCGTTTTGGAGCCAAGTCATGCAGCGGACCAACGAACCCGTCGAACAAACAAGTTCAAACCGCATGGTCGATCCGCCGAGCGCGGCAGTCGATCAGACCTCCGGCCTGAACGGCAGCGCCGCCCTGCATCACCTGCATGAGGCGCTTCAGGCCATGCGTGTCGGCGACTTCTCCATTCGCTTGCCAGTCGGCGGAGACGGCATCGAAGGCAAGATCGCGGAGACTTTCAATGAGATCGTCGCGGCCAATCAGGCGCTGGCAAGCCAGTTGGAAGCAGTCGGCCAGGTCGTGGGCCGCGAGGGCAAGATCCGCAAGCGCGTGAAGTTGGGCTTCTCCTATGGCGCCTGGGGCGAGATGGAGACGTCGATCAACACGCTGATCGACGATCTGCTGTGGCCGACGACCGAAGTATCGCGTGCGATTGCCGCCGTCGCGCAAGGCGATCTGTTGCAGACGATGCGGCTCGACGTCGATGGGCGCCCGCTGATGGGCGAGTTCCTGCAATCTGCGACGATCGTCAACACGATGATCAAGCAGCTCGGCGTCGTCACCTCGGAGGTGACGCGCGTGGCGCGCGAGGTCGGCACCGAGGGCAAGCTCGGCGGTCAGGCCGAGGTGCCGGGCGTCACCGGCGTGTGGAAGGACTTGACCGAAAGCGTCAACTCCATGGCCAACAATCTGACCGGACAGGTCCGCAACATCTCCGACGTGACGATCGCGGTGGCGAGCGGCGACCTCTCGAAGAAGATCACTGTCGACGTGCGCGGCGAGATTCTCCAACTCAAGGAAGCCATCAACACGATGGTGGATCAGCTGAGGTCGTTCGCTTCGGAGGTGACGCGCGTGGCGCGCGAGGTCGGCACCGACGGCAAGCTCGGCGGTCAGGCCATCGTGCCTGGTGTCGCCGGCACATGGAAGGACTTGACCGATTCGGTCAATGCCATGTGCGGAAACTTGACGGCGCAGGTCCGCAACATCGCGCAAGTGACGACGGCGGTGGCCCGCGGCGACCTGTCGCGCAAGATCACGGTGGACGTGCGCGGTGAAATTCTCGAGCTGAAGGACACCATCAACACCATGGTGGATCAGCTTAACGCGCTTCGCCTCGGAGGTGACGCGCGTGGCGCGCGAGGTGGGCACCGAAGGAAAGCTCGGCGGCCAGGCCGAGGTGCCGGGCGTGGCCGGCACCTGGAAAGATCTTGACCGACAACGTGAATTTCATGGCCTCGCAACCTGACCGCGCAGGTGCGCAACATCGCCGAGGTGTCGACGGCCATCGCCGGCGGCGACCTGTCGAAGAAGATTACCGTGAACGTGAGCGGCGAGATTCTGCGAGCTGAAAGAGACCATCAACACGATGGTCGATCAGCTCAACGCGTTTGCCGGCGAGGTGACGCGCGTGGCGCGCGAGGTGGGTACGGAAGGAAGGCTCGGCGGCCAGGCCAACGTGCTCGGCGTGGCGGGCACATGGAAGGATTTGACCGACAGCGTGAACTCCATGGCGAGCAACCTGACCGCGCAAGTACGCAATATCGCCGAGGTGTCGACCGCCATCGCGAGCGGAGACCTCTCGAAGAAGATCACCGTGGATGTGCGGGGCGAGATCCTGGAGCTGAAGGATACCATCAATACCATGGTGGATCAGCTCAATGCCTTCGCCGGCGAGGTGACGCGCGTGGCGCGCGAGGTGGGCACCGAAGGGCAGGCTCGGCGGCCAGGCCGAGGTGCCCGGCGTGGCCGGCACCTGGAAGGACTTGACCGACAACGTGAATTCGATGGCGAGCAATCTTACGGGCCAGGTCCGCAATATCGCCGAGGTGGCGACCGCCGTGGCGCTCGGCGATCTGTCCAAGAAGATCACCGTGGATGTCAGCGGTGAGATCTTGCAGCTGAAGGAAACCATCAACACGATGGTGGACCAGCTGAACGCGTTTGCCGGCGAGGTGACGCGCGTGGCGCGCGAGGTCGGCACCGAAGGGAAGCTGGCGGCCAGGCCGAGGTCCCGGGCGTCGCCGGCACCTGGAAGGATTTGACCGACAACGTGAATTCCATGGCCGGCAATCTGACGGCCCAGGTTCGCAACATCGCCGAAGTGGCAACGGCGATCGCCGACGGCGACTTGTCGACGCAAGATCACCGTGGACGTGCAGGGCGAGATGCTTCAGCTGAAGCAGACGCTCAACACCATGGTGGATCGGCTGAATCGCTTCGCGGGCGAGGTGACGCGCGTGGCGCGCGAGGTCGGCACCGAAGGCCGGCTGGGCGGCCAGGCGAACGTGCCGGGCGTGGCCGGCACGTGGAAGGACCTCACCGACAGCGTGAACTCCATGGCGGGCAATCTTACCGCGCAGGTCCGCAATATTGCCGAGGTGACCACCGCCGTGGCGCGCGGCGACTTGTCCCGCAAGATCACCGTGGACGTGAAGGGCGAGATTCTCGAGCTCAAGAACACCATCAACACGATGGTGGACCAGTTGAACGCCTTTGCCTCCGAGGTGACGCGCGTCGCGCGCGAGGTGGGCACCGAAGGGCAAGCTTGGCGGCCAGGCCGAAGTGCCGGGCGTCGCCGGCACCTGGAAGGACTTGACCGACAACGTGAACTTCATGGCGTCCAACCTGACGGCCCAGGTGCGCAACATCGCCGAGGTGGCAACCGCCATCGCGAGCGGA
The DNA here is from genome assembly GCA_963776655.1 of uncultured Alphaproteobacteria bacterium. GTDB lineage: Bacteria > Pseudomonadota > Alphaproteobacteria > Rhizobiales > Methyloligellaceae > Methyloceanibacter. Next base: position 55,031 of record CAVZNL010000002.1, read on the forward strand.
GACTTGTCGAAGAAGATCACGGTGGACGTGCGCGGCGAAATCCTTCTGCTCAAGGAGACCTTGAACACGATGGTCGAGCAGTTGCGCTCCTTCGCCGCCGAGGTGACGCGCGTGGCTCGCGAGGTCGGCACCGAAGGCAAGCTTGGCGGCCAAGCCGTGGTGCAGGGCGTCGGCGGCACCTGGAAGGATTTGACCGACAACGTCAATCTGCTCGCCGCCAATCTGACCACGCAAGTGCGCAACATCTGCCGAGGTGACGACGGCGGTGGCGCGCGGCGACCTCTCGCGCAAGATCACGGTGGACGTGAAGGGCGAGATCCTCGAACTCAAGGACACCATCAACACGATGGTGGATCAGCTCAATGCCTTCGCCTCGGAAGTGACGCGCGTGGCGCGCGAGGTCGGCACGGAAGGAAAACTCGGCGGTCAGGCGCAGGTGCCAGGCGTTGCCGGCACGTGGAAGGATCTGACCGACACCGTGAACGTCATGGCCGCCAACCTCACCGAGCAGGTGCGCGGCATCGTGAAGGTGGTGACTGCGGTCGCCAACGGCGATCTCAAGCAGAACCTGACTGTGAAGTCCAAGGGCGAGGTGGCCGCTCTGGCCGAGACCATCAACAACATGACCGACACGCTTGCCATCTTCGCCGATCAGGTCACGTCGGTGGCGCGCGAGGTCGGCGTGGAAGGGCGCCTCGGCGGTCAGGCCAACGTGCCGGGTGCGGCCGGCACCTGGAAAGACCTGACCGGCAACGTCAATCTGTTGGCGGCGAACTTGACCACGCAGGTGCGCGCCATCGCCGAGGTGGCCACCGCCGTGACCAAGGGCGACCTGACGCGGTCGATCCAGGTCGATGCCCGCGGCGAGGTGGCCGAGCTCAAGGACAATATCAACACGATGATCGGCAATTTGCGGCTGACCACCGATCGCAACACCGAGCAGGACTGGCTGAAGACCAACCTCGCCAAGTTCACCAATATGCTGCAAGGGCAGCGCGACCTTGCCACCGTGGGCCGCTTGTTGCTTAGCGAACTCACTCCGCTCGTCAATGCGCAACTTGGCGTGATTTATCAGGTCGACGGCGAAACCAATGATAGCCTGCGACTGCTCGCGGCCTACGCCGACGACGGTGCGACCGGCCATCCTTCCGCGCCTGAAGTTTGGCGAGGGACTTGGTCGGCCAATGCGCGGCCGACAGGCGCAGCATGCTGATCACGCAAATGCCGGCGCATGCCGTTTCGATCGGATCTGCACTGTTCAAGGTCGTGCCGCGGAGTGTGATCGTGCTGCCGGTTCTTGTTTGAGAACCAAGTCAAGGCGGTGATCGAGCTCGCCACGGTTGCCGAATTCACCGATTTGCAGGTCGCCTTCTTGGAGCAACTGACGGGCAGCATCGGTATCGTGCTGAACAGCATCGAGGCAACGATGCAGACCGAGGCGTTGCTCAAGCAGTCGCAGCAACTCGCCGGAGAATTGCAGACGCAACAAAGAGAGTTGCAGCAAACCAATGACCAACTGGGCCAGAAGGCGCAACAGCTTGCCGAGCGCAACGTGGAGGTGGAGCGCAAAAACCAGGAAATCGAGCAGGCGCGTCGTGCATTTGAGGAAAAGGCAAGCGAGCTTGCCCTGACGTCGAAATACAAATCCGAGTTCCTTGCCAACATGTCGCATGAGTTGCGCACGCCGCTCAACAGCATCCTCATCCTCGGTCAGCAACTGACGGAGAATTCCGACGGCAATCTGTCGGCGCGCCAAGTCGAGTTCGCGAGGACCATTCACGGCGCAGGAACGGACCTGCTCAACTTTGATCAGCGACATTCTCGATCTGTCCAAGATCGAGTCTGGAACCGTCACCGTCGAGGCCGAGGAAATCGCGTTCAGCAGCCTCCTGGACGCCGTGGCGCGGCCGTTCCGGCACGAGGCGGAATCGGCGCGGCCTCTCCTTCGACGTCCAGGTCGACCCGAATCTCGGGACGCAGCATCACCACCGACTCGAAGCGCGTGCAACAGGTGCTCAAGAACCTGCTGTCGAACGCCTTCAAGTTCACCCAGCAAGGGGGGGTATGGCTCAAGGTATCGGCGGCCACGAGGGATGGAGTACCAATCATCCGGTGCTCAGCCAGTCGCCGATGGTGGCGGCCTTCGAGGTGTCCGATTCGGGCATCGGCATAGCTCAGGAGAAGCAGAAGATCATTTTCGAGGCCTTCCAGCAGGCCGACGCAAGCACGAGCCGAAAATACGGTGGAACCGGCCTTGGGCTGGCGATCAGCCGCGAACTGGCGCATCTGCTGGGTGGCGAGATCAGCCTGCAAAGCACGCCGGGCATGGGCAGCACCTTCACGCTCTATCTTCCGCTGGTTTATGGCGGACCCTCGACGCTTCGCGCCGTTCCGAACGAAAGCAGTGCATCGTTACGCGGCGCACGCGCCATCATGCCAACCGTGGTGTACGAGCGTGTGGCGCCGCCCATTCCAGACGACAGGCTGTCGATCGAGTCGGGCGATGCCGTGTTGTTGATTGTCGAGGACGATCCGCACTATGCGCGCATCATCGTCGACCTCGCCAAGGAACTTGGTTTCAAGGTGTTGGTGGCCTCCAAGGGAGCCGACGCGCTGGCGCTCGCCCAGGAGTTCCAACCGACCGCAGTGTCGCTCGATGTTTTCCTGCCGGACATGCTTGGCTGGACCGTCCTCAGCCAACTCAAGCAGAATGCGCTAACACGTCATATTCCTGTGCAGATCGTGACCGTGGACGACGATCGGCAGCACGGACTTTCGCGCGGAGCGTTTTGCTTTGTCACCAAATCCGCCTCCGCCGAGCACATCGAGGCCACCCTGGCGAAGATCAAGGATTACGCCGTTCCGCGGCGGAAGCGCCTGCTCGTCATCGAAGACAATGCCGCCGAACAGCTCAGCATCACAGCCCTGCTCGAACATGACGATATCGAAATCGTGACGGCGGGAACGGGTGCCGAAGGCCTCGATCTCCTAAACGAGGAGCGCTTCGACTGCGTCGTGCTCGATCTTAGGCTTCCCGACATGTCAGGCTTCGATGTGTTGGATGCGCTTGAAAGACGACGACTCGCTGTCGGAAATTCCCGTCATTGTCTTCACCGGAAGGGAGCTGTCGGCCGAAGAGGATGCGAAGCTGCACACCATGGCGCGAAGCATTGTCGTCAAAGGCGTGGAGTCTCCCGAACGGCTGCTGGATGAGACTTCGCTGTTCTTGCACCGTGTCGTGACCGATTTGCCGTCTGAGAAGCAGGATATGATCGAGCGCTTGCATCGGTCCGATGAGGATCTGGTCGGAAAAACTGCGCTACTGGTCGATGACGATACGCGCAACATCTTCGCACTCAGCAGCATGCTCGAACGTAGGGGCATGCGCGTGCTGACAGCAGCCAATGGAAGCGAGGCAATTCGGCTCGTTAATTCCACCCCGGATATCTCGATCGTTCTCATGGACATCATGATGCCGGAGATGGACGGCTATCAGACGATCGCCGCTATCCGCGAAGACCCGTCGTTCAGACGCCTGCCCATCATCGCGCTTACGGCTAAGGCGATGAAGGGCGATCGCGAGAAATCTTTGGAGGCGGGCGCGTCGGAGTATCTGGCAAAACCCGTCAATACCGAGCAGTTGCTTTCGGCCATGCGAAGCTGGCTGCACCGTTAGAGGCGTGAGGGATGAGCGGACCGGATAAAGTCAATATTCTTCTCGTCGACGACCATCCCGCCAAGCTCTTGAGCTACGAGGTCATCCTCGAGGATCTCGGCGAGAACCTGCTCAAGGCATCGTCGGCACCTGAAGCCTTCAACCACCTCCTCAAGACCGAGGTGGCCGTCATTCTGGTGGATGTGTGCATGCCTGAGCTCGACGGCTTTGAGCTCGCCGCGATGATCCGCGAGCATCCCCGCTGCGAAGACGCAGCAATCATTTTTATTTCAGCCGTCCACCTGACCGACGTGGATCGGCTGCGCGGCTACGCGATGGGCGCGGTGGATTACGTGCCGGTACCCGTTATCGCGGAAGTGTTACGGGCAAAGGTCAAGGTCTTCACGGAGCTTTACCGCAAAACCCGACAGCTGGAGCAGCTCAACCAGGAGCTGGAAAGCCGCGTGGTGGAGCGAACAGCCGAACTCGAATCTTACGCCGGCATGCTGCTGCAAAGCGAGAAGCGGCGCAGCCTCGCCATGGCTGCCGGCAAAATGGGATCTTGGGATTGGGATTTGCTCCGCGGCGACTGCGTGTGGGACAAGGGCCTTTGCGACATTTTCGGCGTGGAGGCCGACGGCTTCATAGTGACTCCCGAACGACTCCGAGCTTTGTTGCATCCGGAAGATTGGACACGTTTGGCCAAGGCGTGGACTGAAGGAATCGAGGGTTCGCACTCCTATGAAACCGAATTTCGCGTTCGCAGGCCTACTGGCGAAGTGAGGTGGTGCTTTGGAACGGCTGCCGCAACCGTGGATGGCGATAACCGAATCGTTCGAGTAAGCGGCGTTGCGACCGATGTCACGGAGCGCAAGGCGGCGGAGGAACGGCAAACCATCTTGGCGCGCGAAGTCGACCACCGGGCCAGAAACGTACTTGCCATCGTGCAATCGATCATGCGGCTGACGAAAGCCCCCACGCCGCAGGCTTATGTGGAAGCTGTCGAAGGCCGAATTGGATCTCTGTCACGTGCCCACGTCCTGCTTTCAGAGAGCCGCTGGGAGGGGGCGGACCTCCGCCGCCTCGTTGATGAGGAGCTTTCGCCTTACTTGAGCGACGGCCGGGTCGCGATCCAGGAATCCAATCTTGATATCGTGCTCCTGCCTCGCGCCGCGCAAACGGTTGCGATGGTCCTGCATGAGCTGGCGACGAATGCTGCCAAATACGGTGCATTATCGCCAAAGATCGCCGGTCGCATTAGCCTCGGCTGGCATGTGGCAGAGGACAATCTGGTCATTCGTTGGCTCGAGTTTGGAGTGTCCGGCACGTCCACTCCCGCGAAGCACGGTTACGGCATGAAGTTGATCGAGGCCAGTCTCGCTCAAAGCGGCGGCAAAGTGGCATTTGACTGGTCCGCCGACGGCCTGAACTGCATGTTGCAAATACCGTCGGACGAAAGTTTATCGCGGCGACAGACTGCGAAGGGTTTTGAAAAAAGAGCACGCGTGATTTCGAACATTCTGGGAAACAGAGTGCTCGTCGTGGAAGATGAAGCGCTGGTGGCAATGATGCTGACCGACACGCTCACCGAACTCGGATTCGAGGTGGTTGGGCCCTTCAGGAAGGTTGCGGAGGCCATGGCCGCGGTAGACAAGCGCGAATTGCACGCCGCCCTGCTCGACGTCAATCTCGGCGGTGAACGGGTGTATCCTTTGGCCAACCTGCTTCAGGCGCGGGGGATTCCGTTTGCGTTCGTCACGGGATACGGCGTGGAAAGCATAGAGAAGCCATACCGCCATTTCGCCGTTTTGCAGAAACCCATCGATCGCAGTGCTTTGGAAAGTGTCTTTTTCATCAAGCCCTCGGTGGACGCCCGTGCCGCTCGCTTTCAGGCCTCCGCTGAATCTGCCGCCTACGGCAGAAACCCGCCGCCTGAAGCTTTCCTTTCCGGCAAATAGCGACCGGCCTCGCGGTCACCGGTTACCTGAGCGACGCGCTCTGCCAATTCTTGCCCGCGGGAACACGAGAAAGGGTTAAGCCATGGCTTCCCAGCACTTGCTCCGACGATGGCTCACCCAAATCGGGGACCTTGTCGCGCACCCTTTGGCGTTCGTTGTTTGGCTGCTCTACGCGCTTCTCTGGCTCGTCCTGGAGCCGGATACGCTCGATTGGCATGGTCTTGCGACCTTGGTCACCTGGTTCATGACCCTGATCATCCAGCGCGCGGGGGATCGGGACACACAAGCGCTTCAGGCCAAGCTCGATGAACTCCTGCGCGCGGTCGGGCCGGCGGACGACACCCTCACCGAAATCGACAAGCTCGAGCTGGAAGACATCAAGCGCCTTCGGGATAACGCGTGAATGACGGTGCCCAAACCGTGCAGTCTCATCGGTCGCTTCCGTTTTTCGGCGTGAAGCGTTTCAGATGGACGCAAGAAATTTGGCTCTTGTGGATCTTGGGCGCACGCTTCGTGACCAGGACTACCATTTCGTCGCCGTGACGCCGACGACGCACCGCCGCATTCTCGATCGTCCCCGCCTCACGACGCTTCAGTCGGTCTTCGGCTGGAACCTGCCCTTCGAGAAGAACGCGCTGCCGTCCCGATTGTTCGATCTTCTCAGCGAAGCAGGGGCCCTCGAACAGGACCATGGTCGGTACCGGGCGACGGTCAGATTCGCAACGCTCTCCGATTTGCTCTTCGCGCATTCAGGTTTTCCACCGAGCGCGCGAGACGCGGTCTTTTTCGGGCCCGACACCTACCGTTTCGCGCGTCTCCTTCAGGCCTCTCTTGCCGAGATGTCCGCAAGAACGCGGCCCAGGATTGTCGATGTCGGAAGCGGTAGCGGAGCAGGTGGGATCTATGCAGCTCGGCTCCTGAGAAACAGGGTGGAAGTGGTGCTCGCAGACATCAATCCTCAGGCTTTGGCGTTCAGCGCCGTCAATGTCGCCATAAACGAAGTGCCGTCCGTTCGGATCGTGTTGAGCGACGTTCTCGCGGGAATTGACGATGAGATCGATGTCATCATTGCCAATCCACCCTACCTCATCGATGAGGAACGCCGGCTTTATCGGCATGGCGGGGGCGAGCTCGGTATCGCGCTTTCTCTGCGGATCGTGGAGCAAAGCCTTGATCGGCTCGTGCCGGGCGGGCTCCTCATCCTCTATACGGGCACGCCCGTCATCGGCGGAATCGATGTCTTTTTTGAATCTGCCGAACCTCTCCTGAAACTCCATGCCAGTCAATTTCGTTATGAGGAGATCGACCCCGACGTTTTCGGCGAGGAGCTCGAGAGACCGGCTTACGCGGGCGCTGACCGCATTGCCGTCGTCGGGCTGGTGGCCGATAAGAGGAAAACAGAGTGAGTATGGAACCCTTTCCCTGGATTGCCGATGCCGCAGCCCTCTACGGTCCTGCGTTCGAACGCTTTCACACCGAACTTGCCAATTCTAACAGCCGGCAGCTCAAACCCCGCTTTCCAGATCACGCATGGCATGAAGAGCTTGACGACTTTGCCCGCGTGATGCGCGCAGAGGGGGAATATATCGAGGCGGTCCGCAAGGAAATCGGCCCCCTTGTCACGGATATCCCCAGCGATGTCGACGATTTCGTCGAGTGGTTCGAAGAGCTGAAGGAAACCGGGCCGGGGCAGGGTGATTCACTGTTCCCGTGGCTGGCCGAGGCCGCGGATCGCGACGACATGATGTGGTTCCTGACCCAGGAAGTTGCTGGCGAGGCGGGATTCGACGATCTCTTGGCGCTGACGCAAGTCAAGATGCCGGTCACTGCCAAACTTGAGATGGCGCGCAACTATTGGGACGAAATGGGGCGCGGCAGGGAGACCGCGATGCACGGGCCTTTGCTTGAGCGGCTCGCCACCTATCTTGACATCGATGCTCGACCCGAGCGGGTCGTCGCGGAGTCGCTGGCGCTCGCGAACGCCATGTTGGCGCTCGCCCGCAGCCGCCGCTATTGTTTCCACTCGATTGGGGCGCTCGGCGTCATCGAGATGACGGCTCCGACGCGTGCCGGCTTCGTCGATGCCGGCCTGAAGCGTCTTCGCATCCCAACGAAGAAACGCCTTTACTTCACCTTGCATGCCGTCCTTGACGTCAAGCACTCCGAATGCTGGAACCGTGAGGTGCTCCGCTCGCTCGTGGCCGAGGAGCCGCGCTGCGCCGCGGCCATCGGCGAGGGAGCCATTATCCGGTTGTGGCATGGTGCGCGATGCTTCGAGCGTTATCGCCAACATTTCGGCATCACTGCGCCGCAAGACCAGGCAGCCTAGCGAAAAGAGGAGCCAAACCAGGATGCGCTTTTTGGGGATCGGTGACGCCGCCGATCTCGCATCTCTCTATCTTCGGCTTGTCGAAGAGGGACACGAAGTCAGAGTCCATATTGGCAATCCCTTATGCCGGGACACGCTTGCGGGCCTCGTACCCCGCGTGGCGGACTGGGAGTCGGAGCTCCAATGGGTCGGCGCGTCCGGCGACGACGGGTGCATTCTGTTTGAAAATGTCGGGGCGGGACGGGGCGAGCTTCAGGACCAGTTGAGAGCCAGGGGGTTCAATGTCATCGGCAGCAGCACCTATGGGGCTCGGCTGGAAAATGATCGCGCCTACGCCCAGCGCATTCTCGGCGGGATGGGTCTGTCCACGGCGCCTGTCGTTGAATTTTCCCACACCGATGAAGCGCGCCGGTTCATCGAGAAAAGGCCAGCGCGCTACGTCTTGAAATCGAACGAAGCGAATGCGGGGACCTACGTAGGCGTCCATCCGGAAGGCGGTGATGTCAGCGCCATGCTCGCCGCCGATAGCAATCTGGCCGGTTCGAGCTTTGTCTTGATGGAATTTGTCGAGGGAATCGAGATGGGGGTCGGGGCCTATTTCAACGGCAGCGACTTTCTCATGCCGGCATGTCTCGACTGGGAACATAAGCGCTTTTTTCCGGGCGACTTGGGTGAGCTCACCGGCGAGATGGGGACCGTCGTGACCTACTCCCGCAGCAGAAGTTTCTTCGAGCGAACCCTGGCCAAAATGCGCCCGCTTCTCGAGGAGAACGGCTACTGCGGCTATATCAACCTCAACACCATCGTGAATGAGAGCGGGATTTGGCCGCTCGAATTTACTTGCCGCTTCGGCTATCCGGGCTATGCGATCCTCGATCCGCTGCAAAAGACCTCTTGGGCCGATCTGTTCCGCGGCCTGATTCGCCGCGATGTCGATCGTTTCCAAACCGAGCCGGGTTTCGCCGTGGGCATTGTCGTCACCACCCCGCCGTTTCCCTATTCACGCGAACATGTCGCCGAAGTTGTCGGATTGCCGGTCCTGTTCAAAGGGGATCTTTCGCAGTCTGAGCGCAGGAACGTTCACTACGGTGAGGTCGGCCTGAAAGACGGCGTCATGGTTACAACCGGGGCAAGCGGCTACACGCTCGTTGTCACCGGCACCGGGGATTCGATAGCGGCGGCGCGGGATAGGGCAATCGCACTGGCCGACAAGGTCATGGTCCCGAATGCGCGATACCGGCGCGATATTGGGGAACGCCTCATCGCCGGTGAGTTCGCCAAGATTTTATCGTGGGGACTGCTCGACCAGATCTAGCCGCGGCCAGTTCCAGCCGGGCGCTGGCTCCCTCGGGCAGCCTGCTCAGGCCAAGCCCAACAGCGAAAGCACGAGGAGAACCACGACGACGAGGCCTATCAGATAGATAATCGAGTTCATGTTGCTCTCTCTTTGGTGAAGCCCAGCCAAACGGAACCCAGCAGGCCGGGAACTGCCCGACCAACCTAGCCTCATCGACGTAAATGACGGCCGCGCTCGCCCCCGCCATGACGGCGGGTCACGCCGGTAGGCCGCCCCGCCACCTAAAAGCCCGCGGGGACGCTCCTAATACCAGCGCCCACGTCCGTACCAACCGCCGCCAAACAGCAACAGAAGGACGATAATGATGATCAGAAGAGTGGTCGTATCCATGGTGAACCTCGGGTGACCTCGAATCTCAGCTGATCCATCAACGCGTTAGTCTGGGGCTTGGTTCCATAGCGGCCGCACCTACTTTGGGCTGTCGGACGCTCGTTTTGCGCCCCAAGAGCCAATTTTGCCCGCAACGAAACGAAGCGCAGAACCGCGCGTTAAGGCCCTAGTCGCGAGATTTCGCCCACCCCTGCGGAGGTCCCATCATGCTTGGAACAAACAAATTCGGTCGCGTGCTGGCGCTTGCGGGCTTCACAGCCGCGGCCGGCGGACCAGCTTACGCCGAAACCCTGTCTCTGCCGGGCGGAGAGGCCAAGGTCGAGAGCCTGGCGACGCTCGACAATCCCTGGGCCATGGCCTACCTCCCCGATCGCCGCCTGCTGATCACGGAGAAGCCTGGACGCTTGCGCATCTTCGCCGATGGCAAGCTCTCGGAGCCGATCTCAGGCGTCCCCAAAGTCGACTACCACGAGCAGGGCGGCCTTCTCGATGTGGCGGTTCGATCCGGACTTTGCCAACAATCAGCTTATCTATCTTTCCTACACGGAGCGAGCGGAGAAGCAGCCCGCCGATGCCAAGGAGGAGAAAGATCGGGCGACTCGGCGAATTCCAGGATTTGAACGATACCGTCCTTAAGGGCCTCGCCGTCGCCCGCGCACGCCTCGATGGCGACAATCTCGAGGACGTCACGGTCATCTGGCGACAAACCCCGAAGATGATCGGCCGCGGCCATTTCGGCGGACGGCTCGTGTTCTCGCCCGACGGCAAGCTTTTCATCACCTCAGGGGACCGCCAGCGTTTCGAACCGGCTCAAGACCTTGGCTCCAATGTGGGCAAGGTCGTCCGCATCAATCCCGACGGCTCGATTCCCGAGGATAATCCGTTCGTCGGCAAGGACGGCGTGCGCCCCGATATCTGGACCATCGGACACCGCAATCCGCTCGGCGCTGCCATCAATCCGTCATCACAGCAATTGTGGACGCATGAGATGGGGCCAAAGGGCGGCGACGAGGTCAATATCATCGAGAAAGGCAAGAATTACGGGTGGCCGATTGTGAGCGAGGGCAGCCACTATGACGACGCGCCGATTCCCAAGCACAAGGATCGCGCGGAGTTCACGCCGCCGATTATCTCCTGGAACCCGTCCATCTCGCCCTCTGGCCTCGTCTTTTATCGCGGCGACCGCTTCCCCGGCTTGAAAGGGAAGGCGCTCCTTGGTGGACTTTCATCCGAAGCCCTGATCGTGCTCGCGCTTGACGGCGACAAGGTGACGAACGACCAGGTCATCGAGACGGGACGCCGTATCCGTGGGGTCGCCGAGGCACCTGACGGATCTCTGCTCCTGTTGGGCGATGAAGACGGCGCCGAGCTCTTGCGTCTCACGCCGGCAGCCGAGCCGAACCAGGGCTAGCCCGCGTGTGTGGAGAGCGGGAGCGTGGGTCGCGCTTTCCGTCGCGCCCTCGCTGGCCCTATTTCGATCGTTTCGACCGCGCGTCGGAGACGTGCTCAGGCTTTCCGTTGCGCTTGGTCGAGGCCATCTCGTCCAGCTCCTTCTCGGTCATCGACTCGTACATGCTTTTCGATGCGCCCTTGAGCGCGCTGACTTTCTGTTCGCCGCGTTTCGCGGCGAGCGCCGCACCTGCGGCTTTCTGTTGAGCGCGAGATTTGGCTGGCATGATCGTGCTCCTGCATCGTTTCTGACACCCGGGTTGATTCCTCCGGGGACTATCTTCGCGGCCGGCGAAGCCAATTTGGCGGTAATTTCCTCGGCGACAGCGGATCGACAGCCGGTCCATGAATGATGCTGCCGTCGGCCGAGAAAATCGAGCCGTGACAGGGACAATCCCAGGTCCGGTCCGCGTTGTTCCACGTCACAATGCATCCCTCGTGCGTGCAAATCGCAGAGACGGCGTGAGGGCTGCCATCTTCACCCTTCCAAACCGCGATCTTGCCCCGGCCAAGCGCCATCACGCCGCCGTCGCCAGGCTCGATTTCGTCGAGGCTATGCACGACGGATTGGCTGTCGCCGCCCTTGTTGAATCCTTTCGGCACCTTGCGCACCGGATCGAAGATCGACGCCCAATCCGGCGACCTGCCGAGGATCTTCTCGGCGATGAGGATGCCGGCAGCCGTGCCGTTGCTGATGCCCCACGCGTTGAAACCGGTGGCGACATAGAGGCCCGGTGCCTTAGGCAAGACGCCGACGAACGGGATGCGGTCAGGCGTATCGTAATCCTCATTGACCCACCGCCATGCAGCCGCTCCGACCTCGAGATTTCGCCGGGTCCAGGCTTCGAGGTCGCGGAAATGCTTCGCGATATCGCCTTCGAGTCCCGTAGCGAATTTGGAGCCCAAGACGACGAGCAGCGGCCCGTCGCGGTCGTGTCCCGTTCGCAGGGAATGTGTGGGCTCGTCGATGCCGATGAACATGCCGTCGATCGCCTTGCCCGGGTCGATACGAAACGCCATGGCGATGTGCGATCTCGGCCGCGTGCGCTTGTCGTAGGAGACGGGGCTTGCGACCGGAAAATTCGTGGCCAAGATCACGCTCTCGGCGTGGAGTGACGCCCGGCCCGCCTTGAGATGCCAGCCGTCCCGCTCCTCGACGCGAGTCACCCGTGTCTCCTCGAACACCCGAGCTCCCGATGACTCACTGGCTTGCGCCAGACCGACGAGATATTGCGCCGGATTGAATTGTGCCTGGTCTCGGCACCGCAATGCGCCGGCGGTCGAGAACGGCAGCGGCGCCCGTTCGAGCAGAACCGCATCGAGCCCAACTTTGCGCGAGGCTTCGGCTTCGGCTTCGAGGTCCTCGATCCGCGATCGATCGTCGCAATAGACGTAGGCGTCTTTCACCTCGAAGGCGCAATCGATGCCGAGTTGCGCGACCCATTGCCGGAGTTGGTCCATGCCAAGGCGATTTGCATCGGCGTAACGCTGCGCCGTTTCGAGATCGAAGGTTTCAATCAGTTGGCGGTATACGAGTGAATGCTGCGTGGTGATCTTTGCGGTGGATCGGCCGGTGACTTGCCGCCCGATACGGCGCGCTTCCAAGAGCGCGACCGATAGGCCGGCCTGACTCAGCAGATAGGCGGCAGTGACACCGACAATTCCAGCACCGACGACGGCCACATCCGCTTCCTGGGAACCCGCAAGCTTGGGGTACGCGGTCTCTGGTGCCGTCGCAACCCAGCAAGACCCCGGTTTACCGGGAAGTTCCCTCGTCGTGGCGTCCCGCAAGTGCATCGAGCGGCTATCCGGCTAGCAAGAGGTCGGGCTCACCGGCACATCCCAACCGGTCGCCCGAGCAATGGCTTCCGCGAGACGATCCGGATCGATGGGCTTGGCACACAAGGGGGCCTCCGGCAGTAACTCGCGGATGCGCGCGACAGTGTTCGGGTCGTCGTGACCGGTGACAAACAAGACGGGTATGTCGCAGGCGTCTCTCAGCCACTTGGCGGCTTTGATCCCCTGGCGATCCTCTTTGAGATAGACGTCCATCAAAACAAGATCCGGCCGGCGACTGGATGCGAGCTCGACCGCCTCCTGGGGAGTTGAAGCGTGGCCGCACACGTCAACCCCCAGTGAGCGCAGGGTCTGTTCCAGGCCGATTGCTATAAGAGGGTCGTCTTCGACAATCAGGGCGCGCTGGGGCATCGTTCTGTCTCTCCAGCAGTGCCCGTTTCATCAACGTCTGAGCGCGCTTTTTGTGCCGGGAACTCTGCCCAGATCGACGCGTTTCTAGCGTACAAAAACGGAACAACAGGAGATGACCATGACTGCAAGGTATTTGTTGAGATTGGCCGCGGTCTTCGTTGCCCCAATTTTTGTCGCCGCGTTCCTCGTGGGGGCGGCCTTGGCGGCCACCGCGTTCGAAGGCACCTGGAAGACGCAGGACACGAAGGGCAACGCCTTCGAGATCGTCCTGTCGGCGGACGGGAAGGCCAAGGGCAATCGGGCGGAAGAAGGCTTAACCGGAACCTGGAAAGTCGACGGCGACTCCGCGTTGATTACTTGGGACTCGGGCTGGACGACGAAGATCGTCAAGGAAGGCAATCAGTTCAAGAAACTGGCGTTTGAGAAGGGTGCGTCGGACGGCACGCCAACCCACACCGCAGACGCGCAGAAAATGTAACGAAGCGCAACCCGCAGAAGCGCAGAAGGACGTGACGGGGCGCAGCGGCGTAGCTGCGCCCCCAGCCATGCAAGTGGAAGGCAAGGCAGGGCAGGGCACTCACGGCCCGCGGGTCAGCGCATTCACCGCCCGAAGCCGTCGGCCTTCAAGCACGGGCAGCAGAGCCGCGCCAAGGATGCGGGCCGTGTAAGGCTTGATCAGCACCGGAATTTCCGCGAAACGCAGTTCGATCTCAGGCCGGCCGGTGCTGAAGACAAAGGGAACGCCGTTAGCGCGGAGAGTATCGGCGATCGGCCACACCTTTTCTCCAGAGAGATTGCAGTCGAGCACCGCGCCGTCGGGCATCGGGGAGCGATCGAGAAAGGCAAGCCCCCTTTGGACGGTCGAGACCGCGCCGGCAACCTCGCAACCGAGCTCTTCCAGCATGTCCGTTAGCGCGATGGTGAGAAGGATCTCATCTTCGACAATAAGGATTCGCCACCGGTTCATGGAAAACAACTTCTTAATGCCCGTCTTCGACGAACGCGACCGATCTCTAGATAACGCGAAACGATTCAATTGGTTTCCAGTCGGCCTACGTCTTCCGATTTCAGCGGTGAAACGATCGAGGCTTGTGGGCAGGCTGCCGGAAAGGCGAGTCCCGAGAGCAGGACTCAACGGGAAAGGCGCTCAACGTTCACCGCCGGCCTCGAGCGGGACCGAGACGACAAACTCGTTTCCCTCGGCTCGGACGGTTCTGGTGATTTCTGCACCGAGTTGTTCCGCGAGCGCCGTGATAATCCGCATCCCCAGTCCCTTGCTCTTGCCCAAGTTGGAATCGGGCGGAAATCCGATGCCGTTGTCGCGCACAGAGACGAGTGCCGTGTTCGCACTCTCACGCACCAAGCCGACGTAGAGATGGCCCTCGTGACCGTTGGAAAAGGCATACTTGACGGAGTTGGTGACGAGTTCGTTGACGATCAAAGCCACTGAAATCGCGCGATCGGCGTAGAGCGTCACCCCCGGTGCACCCTCGAAATGAAGCTTGCAATTGGAACTGGTTCCGATCGCGTCGGTGCAAACCGCCCTTAAGTAAGCGCCAAGATCAATGGTCTCGACGTCGCCGTCATAGGCGAGCCGCTCGTATGCCCGGCCGACCGCGGAGACCCGATTGGAGGCTTCCGCCAGTTGTTGCGCGACATCGTCGTCGGCGGCGTTTGCCTGCAAGTACAGCATGCTCGACACGATTTGCAGACTGTTCTTTACCCGGTGGCTCATTTCCTTGAGCAAGATCTGATGGCGATCGAGCGCGGCCGTCAGGCGGCGCTCGTAGCGCTGCCGTTCAATCGCCATGCCGATGAGGTTTGCCGCCCCTTGCAGAAATGCAATGTCGTGTTTGCTGAAATCACCCTCCGACCGGCTATCGACCTCGAGCACGCCGTATGGCGAGCCGTCGCCCTGTAGGATGACATTCATCGCGCGTCGAACGCCGTGTTCAAGCAGCAGCTGCGGCGTCCGGAAGCGCTCTTCGTTCTCGAGGTGATTGGAGATGACAGGCTTGCCGGTGCGCAGCGCGAATCCGGATGGCGATTCGAAATCGGCGCCGATGGTCGCGACACCGACGACGCCTTCGTCCCATCCGACACCGGCCACGACCAGAAGACGATTTTCCGCGGGGACATATTCGAGGATCTTGCAGAACTCCGCCTCCATCCCTTCTGCCGTGAGACCTACGGTGTGATGCAGCAGCTCGGGAAGCGGTGTGCCCTGTAGTGACAGCACGCCCAATTCCGAAAGAATTTCCTGCTGGCGAATTCGCTGCTGCAAAGCTCGGTGTGTGACGTCGGGCCCTTCATCCGGGCGATTGGTCGGCTCGACAACCGGTTCCGGTCTTGGCGGCTCGACAGCCCGTCCCGGGCTTGGCGGCTCGACAATCGGTTCCAGCCTTGGTGGATCGACGGGTTGGTTCATGGGGGGTCGATGAAACCGGACGCGAAAAGGATACTGTGTGCAAGTTTATGACATTTTGGAGCCGGGACGAGAGTGCTGAGCGGCCCAGCGCAGGCTCGATTTTTTCGACCGGGACACCCCGGCAGACCCGCCAGGGGCCTTCTGTTAGGAGTGTTAGGCCCGCCCTGGCGACTTTTCAACCTGCTTTGAGAGGGCTCTCGGGGGCCGTCACGGTCAGACGGAAGCTGGCGCGGTTGACCAGCTGGGGGGCTTGCCGGAAATAGCGTTCCCCGCCGCCCGAGCGGCAAAAGGTCCCAGCCAAAACAGAGGGGAATAGGGGGCGTTCCCATTGGTTGTCCTTCAAAACCCGAGCCCAAGCGTAAGGAGCGTCTGGGGCACTTTCACCTGCCGGTGAAACGATCCTGGACGTCAATGAGCTTATTCCCACCCTTGCGTTGGTCACCCTGGGCCTCGGCCTTGCCGCGGGGATCGCCGGATTGCTTTACTTCTTGCGCAAACGTTCGAACGGCGACGCCGCGGCGGGCGTGTTCCGCGACGATTAGACAGGGACTGCCAGCTTACGACAGCGTGTCGGGTCGTCTCGCTTTCTTCACCTTGCTGCGTGGTGTCGCACTCGCCTCAAGCGCCGCCTTAAAGCCCACGGGCTGCTTATGCTTTGCCAGAAGGTCGGCAAAGGCAGTACTGGCCAATTCTTGAAAGCTCTTGCCTGTGTGCCGGGCAACCGCCTGAACGGCTTGCCATGTGTCGTCATCGAATTGGACTCGTTTGCCCGGCATGATGGTCACGCTTCGCGGCATTTGGCGCTTGCCGCCTCAATCCGCTATTTCACTTTGCTGGCCAAGCACCCCGGCTGTATCCAACCCAAGGCGCGACCTAAGGAACGCCGCGCCCCGAGGTAAGATGAGCGACCAGCGAGATCAGAAGGAGCACGAGGAAGACGAAGAACAAGATCTTGGCGATCCCAGCGGATGCTCCCGCGATCCCACCGAAGCCCAAGGCACCGGCGACCAGAGCAATGAGCAAGAACACTAGCGCCCAATACAGCATGGCTTGGCCTCCATCCAATGAGTACAGGCTTGCTCCCTAAACACGATTGAGCCGACGAGGTTCCAAGAAACCATCCGCTACGTCGGGGAGGGCGATCGGTGTTAACCAGACGGCCGCCTAATCAGAGCGGCGAGCTTCACGAGCCCGGTCGCGGAACCCCTTGCTCATTCGCGTGCTGCTTTGCAGCGAGTCATCCAGCCGATGAAATCGCGAGAGTCCGTTGGTGCCTGAATGCGAAGGAGCCCGGTCTTGGCCGGGCTCCACAGTCATTCCTTGAACGTGCAGCGACTAAGCCGCGTCTCTACGGCGATCGCCCCAGTAGGGCGAGGCTCCGTAATGCTGATGTGTTCTGCTCTCCCAGTCACGATCGTCCCACGAGTCGTCGCTGAATGCGCGTTGCCGGCGGTCAGCCGGTCTTGGCTGGTCGTTTCTGTGTCGGCTCCAGGATCGACTCCACATAGATCTCGCGGACCCACACGGTGGTTGCGACCATCAAGGGTGCCGCCAACAGCAGGCCGATCCACCCGAACAGCACGCCGAAGGCAACGATCCCGATCAGGTACAGGGCGGGTGGAAGGTGAACCGCCCATCGCTGGAGGAGGGGAAGCAGCACGTAACCCTCGAACTGCTGAATCGCAACGTACAATAGCGCGACCCAGAGGCCGAGCATCGGACTTTCCGAAAGTCCCACGAGGATGGCGGGAACGGCCGCAACGATGGGACCAACGACCGGTATGAACTCCAACAAGAACGCGAGAAACGCCAGACCCAGGGCAAGCGGGACGCCGAGCAGGAGAAGACCGATCCACGTGATGACGCCCACCACGATCATCGCCACGAATTGCGCGCGCAGCCAGGCGCGAAGCGATACAGCCGTGTCTGCCAGCACGCGTTCGACGCGAGGGCGATAGGCGGCGGGAAACAGAGCCACGAAGCCCCGGACGTAGACCCTAGGCGTCAGGGCGAAGAATAAGCCAAGGAATATGGCGATCAGCAGGGTGGCAAACACCCCGAGCGTCGTCGTTGCGGCGGTCAAAGCGGTTCCGGCGGTGAAGCCGGAAAAGATGGTTTCGGCATCGGGAAGCAGCCTGAGCAATGTCCTGCCGAGCGGCGTCTGGGCAATGAATTGCTCGGCGCGGTCTGCAAACTCAGGAAGCCGTGTCCAGAGTTCCCCGAGCTGATTGCTCAGTTGGGTCCCAAGCATGATCCCCGTTCCCGACAGAACGAGCACGACGAGCAATAGCACCACGACGATGGCCGCACTGGTGCCAAGGGGCGTTCGCTGCGCGAACGGGACGGCGAGACTGCGGATGGCGATTGCCAGCAGCACAGCCGCGAAGATCAGAAGCAGGACGCCCCACAGGAACCATAGCAAGACGCCGAGGCCGACAAGCGCGGCGACGAAGAGGCAGCGCTTCGCAAACTCGTCGAAATCGCTCGGTTTGCTCGCGTGTTGGCTCACCGGCAATCTCGTTGTCCGAAAGTTGACAGGCCGATCGTGTTCATGCGGGCTACCGATGCAAACAATGTTTCGCACTGTCGGGTTGTTCCCGGAATTCGTCGAGAAACGAGCCTTCGGGCATCAGTGAGAGGGTAGAAAAGACGAGGGAAAATCCGCGACTGCACTGCAACCTTTAGCGCTCCTGGCGCGTATTACTCGCGAGCCACCGCGTGGTACCCAATGACAACGGGAGCCGCTGATTGGACCCAGAGATCGCAGACGTCGCGCTCCGTTCGGCAGCGGCAGTCCTCGTTGGCGTGCTTGTCGGTCTCAATCGGGACCTTGCCGGCAAGCCCATCGGGATGCGGACGCTCGCCCTCGTGTCTCTCGCCGCGACCGTCGTCTCCATCGCGACGATCCACTTTCAGAATCTCGATGACCATCCCGACGCCCTCAGCCGGGTCGTGCAGGGAATTATCCAAGGAATCATGGGAGGTATTGGCTTCATCGGGGCCGGCGTTATCTTGCGGGACCATAAAGAGGGCACAGTTGAAAACTTGACCACGGCGGCGACCGTTTGGCTCACGGCGGGGCTTGGGATCGCGTGCGGTCTCGCCGCCTGGAAAGTGATCGCCGTCGCGGTGGTCTTCGCATTGATAACGCTCGTCGGCATTTATTGGTTAGAGACGGCTTACGGCCGCCTCGGTAACAAGAAGATCCGCTCGCGAAACGCGAAGCGTGGATGAAGGCCTCACGCCCGATTTGGGCCCTGCAAAACTCGAGACGTACGACGCACATGTCAAGCGTGCGTGGTCAACGCAGGGTCCGTCCTGACATTCTCCTGTAGGCCGCCGCTTATGGGCGGCACCATGACCGTAAGCGCCTTGGGAACAACCACGACCTCCGCGGGGGTTTGGGTCGTGATTTCGCCATCGGCGTTAACGGGCCGCGGCTTCAGGGTGCGGATGGTGACGTGGCGGCCGCTTCGCCGGTGCAAAACCTCCGGCTTGGGAAAACCGAACTTGAGATGCGTGATGCACGCTAAGAGCTGCGCGAAAGTCCCGGGAAGCACGAAATAGACGTTCAGCATCCCATCGTCGATCGTCGCATGCTCTGCAACCGTCAAGCCACCGCCGTGATAACGGCCGTTGGCCACGCTGACTTGATAAACGAAGCCCGACCACGCAGGCGCACCGTCGATGCTGAGTTCGACATGGAAGGGTCGCGCCTGGCGCGCGACGCGCCAAAGACTGATCGCATAGGATAACAGGCGCCACCGGCGCTTCAGGCCTCTCGTCTGAACCTGGCTGATTTGGGCGGCGACGCCTACGCTTGCGACATTGAGGAACGGCTTCTCATTGACGAGACCGACATCCACTTGATGAGTGCGGCCAGAAAGCGCGATCCCCGCCGCGGCAATCGTGTCGTCGGGGATAGCGAGGCACCTGGCAAAGTCGTTGGCGGTGCCGACCGGAAGCACAGCCAAAGGCTTACCCGAGCGCGAGCAACTCCGGCAGGGCCTTGGAGATCGTTCCGTCGCCCCCGCCGATGACGATGCGGTCGGCAGCATCTCCGTGGCGTTGAAGCGCGCGCGCGAGGTGATCCTGAGAACGCGTCGTTACAAAAGTCGCCTCTGAATGCTGCCGGAACCACCTCGCCAGCTCCTCAAGCGCTCCTTCCGCCCGTGCTGCCCCTGGGTTGACGAGTACGAGCAAGCGCATCTCCAGGACGCCCTTTTGCAGTTGTGTGCGACACAGGAATGTATATCGGAGCGCGACTGTTCAACAGGCCCGGGCCCGCTATTCGCGCCGGTCCAAAGACAGTGAGACTCAATCCGATCCTGTTGCCAGAGGAAAGTTCTGACCAGGCGCCGAAGCCATTTTAACCGGCGTCTCCTCCGGCGCGATCTCCAACTGATAGGGGCTATCGAAGTCGAGTAAGAGCGGCGGAAAACCGGCGTCAGGATGATCGGTGGTGATGACTTCTTTGAGATAGGCCATCGCCGGCGCGGCACCTGCAACAACCAGCGCGCCGAATAGGGCGTAAGTCGTGATCCTAAGTTTCCAAGACCTTGAGCGCATGGGATCAATCCTTGGATCGTTCATATGTCTTAAACGAACGAAGGCACGCGATGTTCCGCGACGACCGGGTGAATTGTGGGTCTCGAGCGGGGGAGGGCCGCCTTGCCGCCGTTCTATTTGGCGGGCGCCCTGACACCGACCTGCCTGCCGGTCCGGGCAGCGGAGCGTCGGGCCTGCATTGTGCGGCCCTTTCCTTGAGGGTCGCTCATCAATGTCTCGGGCATGGACACCAGCACGCGCTCGCGAAGCGTATCGAATTCGATCGGCCGCCGATCGGCGAGGATGAACAGCCGTTTGCGCAGCGCCTCCTGGCGGCCTCTGTCGCTCTCAAGTTCCCGGCCGGGATGACGCGCGAGGATTTGCGCCCAGGCCGCTTCGTAAACGCGGTCGATGATTTCAAGCTCAAAAGGTTCGAACGCGGGATGCCGTTTCATGGAGCCCATTTTGGCCTCTGTTTGTTACGCCGCCGCCCCGCGGACTACTTCACTCCTCCCCCTCATCGATACTGGCACCCGGCTGCTCAATGCGCCGCCGCGGGCCGAAAGGCCCCGCTACGCTCTATGCAGCCTGCTGCTGAGCGGATGCTTGGAAAGGGGCCCTCGCCGAGGGCCCCTCTTAGTCAGCCTACATTAGAATGAGAAGCCGAAGCTGATGCCCGGCCTTCCATACCAATAAGGCGATCCGTAATAGGCGTACGGACGGTAGTAGGGACGGTAGTACCCATAGTAACCGTAGGGCCGGTACCGGGGACCGTAACCATAACCGTAACCGCGATTGTAACCGTAACCGCGATTGTAGCTCCAACGGCGATCGTACTTCCGGCCGCCATATCGACGCCAATCCCTACCGACGTGGATCACGCCTGCGGAATTGGTCTCGCCGAGTTGCGTGGCGATCGAGGACGGCACCGCTGACGCGGAAGTCGCAAGGCCCAAAGCCGCGAACCCCGCCACGAGTGCCACAACAAGTGTTCGTCGCATCGATAGTCTCCTATCTGCTGATTGCTCTATGTTCTCAACGCTCTAAAGGAGGCTGAGTTCCGCCTTGGAAGAACTTTCTAATTTTCGTGCTGCAGGCCGAGCGCGCAATGGCTGGCCAGACTTAAGGCCATCGGGTGGAGCAGGGTCGAAAGTAAAACGCATGTAATCCCCCGGGCCCCCTAGCCCAAAAAGAAGCCCGGCCGAAGCCGGGCTTCACGTTTAGGTCAGTTCAGAGAGCGTCGTCTGTGGCCCTGCGGACCACTGACAACCAACTACTGCACAGTTCGTTCGCGACTGCGCTGGTCGTCCAGCCAGACGAACTCAGGTGCAGCCTCGAGCTGCTCCTTGGTCGCATCCAACACGACTTTGATGTCGCTGTGCTCACTGTCGAAGCGCGCGTTCCGCGCGTCCCGCTCCTCGCGCGCGGCCCGATCATCGTCGGTCCGCTTCGAGGAATCGGTTCCCGGCGTGACGGCATCGTCGGACACCGCTGTCTCGAACTGCAGCGCATCGAAGGGCACGCCGACATTCTTCTCGCCGATCCCCAAGAAGCCGCCCACGCCGATCGTGACGGCCACGACGTCGCCCTTCTCGTTTAGGATGACGTTGTTGATGTCGCCGAGATTTTCACCCTGTTGGTTCTCGACGGTCCTGCCAATCAGGGCCTGAGCGGTCCAGTCGGTGGGCTTTTGGCGGGTCACGTATTCGAACGAGGCCGCGCGATCTTTGCGTTGCTTCTGATCAGCGGCGGCGTCTTGCCTTTTGTCGGTTGCCGCCTGCTTCTCGTTTGCCGTGGCCGGCTTTTCTTTGTCGTCAGCCGCCATCTTGATCTCTGAAGAGAGCTGCTTGGCTTCGTCCAAATGCCCTTTCAGCGCCGGCAGAGTAGCCGCCGCCCACTGCTTCAACTCGGCGTTCTCACCCTTTTCGGCATAGCCCTGAAACAGGTCCACTGCCTTTTCATGAGCGGAAACCTGCATGGGGATGTACGCCCGATCGAAAGCATCGCTGGAAAGATCCTTCAACTGATCGATCTTGGCCTGATGGTCTCGGTCCAGTTCGTCCGGCAACTCCACGTCGATGTCCTGATCATCGATAACTTCCTCAATCGCATCGGTCGTTTTCGAATGGTCGTCGACCATCTTCTGGCCGAAGGACTTGACCTTCGCGCTCCCGGCCTGATCGGCGGCGAGCCGGCCTGATTCGACTTCGAACATGTCGCTCATAGCGACAGTCTTCACGAACTCTTGGGTCGAAACCGCGGCAGGAGCAGCCAAAGCGGCCGGGTTCAGCACGGCCAATGCCGGCAACAACGGGGCCGACAGCAGGGCCGCGCCCACGAAGATGGCTCTTCTCATCGTCAGTATCCTTTCCGAGGGTCCGCATGACGCGGGAGTTGAGACGACTGCCTTTGGGGCATTGCTGGCGAAACGAAAATGGGCAGAGGCGGTTCCGTTCATGCGACGAAAAACACTGCGGTCGGGATCCGGCCGGTCGGTCGACTGGGCGGCTCACCGACGGTCGCGCGGCCTCCGGTTCGCGCCAGAGGCGTCCAGGAACTTCGTCTGGCGCCACGGGTTAGGAGGAGGGCATTCCATCCTTCTCGGCGCCTCGGGAGAAAAAGCTCCATGGCTAAGCGATCGCGGACAAAGTCACCTTCACGGCAGTCGTTCGGAAGGAAAGCGACGACCACCGCTGAGCATCAGCGGCAAATCCAGCGCAAGGTCGACCGGTCGAACCGGTCCCAGGAGCAAGAGCAAGAGGAACCGGAGGCGATGCAGGCCGGGGCTCGCGCCTATCCCGTCCCGCCGCTCCCCGAGCAGCACCTACGCAAGCCGGGCTCTGAAACCGACCTTGAGCCTAAGCCGATGTATGACGCGCCCCATTACAAGGGCTCCGAGAAGCTCGAAGGGAAGGTCGCTTTGATCACAGGTGGGGATTCGGGCATCGGCCGTGCCGTTGCGGTTCTCTTCGCGCGGGAAGGGGCCGATATTGCGATCGCTTACCTCGATGAGCATGAGGATGCGGAGGAAACGAAGCGCGCGGTGGAGAAAGAAGGCCAACACTGCATCACGTTCGCGGGTGATGTCGCCGATCCAAAATTTTGCCGGCACGCTGTGGAACGGACGCTGGCTGAGTTCGGCAAGATCGATATCCTGGTCAATAACGCCGCCTTTCAACAGCATGTCAAAGACCTCGAAGATCTGAGCGACGAGCAGTTCGACCAGACCGTCAAGACCAATCTCTACGGTTACTTCTATATGACCAGGGCGGCTGTTCCGCACATGAAGGAGGGTGGCGCCATACTCATGACGGGATCCGTCACCGGCATCTTGGGCAGCAAGGATCTGATCGATTATTCGATGACCAAAGGCGGAATTCACGCGCTCACCCGCTCGCTCGCGATCCATCTGGTCGATCGCGGCATCAGGGTGAATGCGGTTGCTCCAGGACCGGTATGGACGCCCTTGAACCCTGCCGACCAATCGGCGGAGGATGTCGCCGAATTCGGCAGCTCAACGCCGATGAAACGGCCGGCTCAGCCTGAGGAAATCGCGCCGGCTTTTGTGTTCTTGGCCGCGCCGTCCTGCTCGAGTTACATCACCGGCGAGGTCCTCCCGATCATCGGCGGCTATTCCAGGAGTTAGTCTGCCTGAGCGGTCGCTCGGGCGGTCAGTGCGGGGGAGGGGACTGCATCACTTCGATCGCCGACCGCTCCGCTTCGCCTTTCCGGTCCGCTTGCTCGCCGATGTACGAGCTGCCGCGATTCGCGAACGCGACTTCGAGCTAGCGCGGCTGTCCCGCGCCCTTCCTGTCGCTTTGGCATTGACCGTTCCTTCGGCCAACGCGTTCAGTTTTTTGTCGGCGGCCTTTTCTTCTTTGAGGTTGGCATTGAGCAGGCTCGCGATATTGGAACGGCCAAGCTCGCGGGCCCAGGCGATCAAGGTACCGTAACGCGATATCTCATAGTGTTCGACCGCCTGCGCGCTGCCGATGATGGCGGCATCGAGTACGTTCTTGTCGTCAACCTCGCCCGCAACCTCATCCGCCTCCTTTATGAGACCGTCAATCGCGGGACAATCGACACCGCGGGGGTGGTGGCCGAGCTTTTCAAAGACTTGCTCGAGACGAGAGACCTGCCTCTCGGTCTCACGCAAATGGTTACGCAGCCCTGCGGCGAGTTCGCGATTGGTCGCCTTCTCGATCATCTTCGGCAAGGCCTTCACGATCTGATTCTCGGCGTAATAGATGTCCTGCAACGTATGCAGGAACAGGTCATCCATGGATTTGATGTCTCTGCTAAAGAAACCCATCTTTGTGCTCCTCACATGCACCGCCTAAAGGGACATGCATCCTTGAACGGTGCCAGGTTTGTCCTTCGACTGCTGCCAAAGCGCCAACTCGCGTAAACCAGCATGGTTCCCCATCGCTCCCAAACGAAAGAGCCCGCTCGCGCGGGCTCTTTGCTTACCGTTGAACGTCTTGGTCCTCTTCCTGATCGTCGTCAGGTCGGCCTTGGCCCGGCCGATCTGGATCGTCGATCCTGCGGCGCGGCGTGGGGTCGTCCGGATTGCCCTGGCCAGGACGGCCTGGCGCCCGGCGCTCCTGCCCCTGGCCTTCGCCGGGACGGTATGGACCATCTTGACCCTCACGATCTTTCTTCTGTTCTTTTTCCATTGTCCTTGCTTTCGCGGTTTGAACAGGTCAAACGGTTGCAACCCGCTGCGTCACGACCGGTTCCCCTCATTCCCCGCAAGTCATCGATCCCTCCTGCCATGCGCCGGTGCTCCAGGAAATTGAAGGTCAAACGCCCTGCGACAGGTCTATTCTTTGGCTGAGCGGGAACCTTAGGGGGTGCCACGTCTTTAACTAGGCAGGACTTTCACAACCACTTATCCGAACAATGAAAATCGCACAGATCTCACCGCTGATGGAGAGTGTGCCGCCCCGGCTCTACGGCGGCACCGAGCGCGTGGTCGCGTATTTGACCGAGGAGCTCATCACTCAGGGACACGAGGTCACTTTGTTCGCCAGCGGTGACTCCGTCACGAGCGCTGACATCGTGCCATGTTGCAAGTCCGCGCTGCGCCTCGATGCTGCGGCTCAAGACCCTATCCCTCACTACATAACGATGCTCGACAAGGTCATGCAGGCGGCGAGCACGTTCGACATCCTGCATTTCCATATCGACTACTTGCACTTTCCTCTGCTTCGGGGATTGAAGGGCCGCGCGGTCACGACGCTCCACGGCCGTCAGGATTTGCCTACCACGCCGGCGTTCTATGACCACTTTCGCTCGGCCCCTCTCGTCTCGATCTCCAACGCGCAGCGTAAGCCGATCGCCGGCGCGAATTTCGTGGCGACCGTCCATCATGGCTTGCCCCTTGATCTGCATCGCGCGGAATATCGTCCGCAGGGCGGTTACCTCGCTTTTCTCGGCCGCATCTCGCCTGAGAAAGATCCGGTCCAGGCCATCCGGATCGCCCGCGCCCTGAACCTCGAGCTCAAAATCGCCGCGAAGGTCGATAAGCAGGACGAGGCCTATTTTCGCGAACAAGTCCGTCCGCTGCTCGACCTCCCGGGTATAGAGTTCGTGGGCGAGCTCGGGGAGCGGGACAAGGGGCATTTTCTGCGCCAGGCGTCCGCGCTCCTGTTTCCGATTTGCTGGCCCGAGCCTTTCGGACTGGTGATGATCGAGGCCATGGCATGCGGTACGCCTGTGCTTGCGTTCGACTGCGGTTCCGTCCGCGAAGTGATCGATGACGGGGTCTCGGGCCGGGTCGTAACGACCTTCGAGGAGGCGGTTGCGGCTTTGCCGCAGTTGTTTATGCTTGACCGGCGCGAGGTGCGCCGCCGCTTCGAGAAACGATTTTCCGCTACACGAATGGCCAAAGATTATGTACGAGTCTATCAGTCGCTGATTGGTCAGGCTCGCTCCGAGCAGCTCTTGCGCCCTGCCGATCGCGACGTTATCCGGGTGGATCGTGGCGGTTTGCCCGCGGACGCTGCCGTGTATGCCGCTGAATAAGAACTCCCAAGTTAAGCGGGATCGAGACCGCGCTCGCGCCGGCTTTCGATATCGCAATCACGACATCCACGGCGCGTCCGCGCCATACCTTGAAACGCGACGATAGCTTCCTCGTCGTCGATAGTCATGGCGATCTCGGCGCGTCACCCGGCGGGCGTGATGGCGTGTTCCATTTGGACACGCGTTACCTGTCACGCATGCAATTGCTCATAAACGGGGTTTCGCCGCTGCTGCTCGGGTCAAATCTGTCCAACGACAACTGCGTCCTGAGAGTTGACCTTTCGAATCCGGATTTCGTTGATCGCAGCGGCGTTGTTTTGTTCAAGAACAGATTGCACATCGCCCGGACGTTGTTCCTCGCCGGCGAGAACTTCTATCAGCGGCTGACTCTGCACAATTTCGGATCCGCGTCCGTCCCACTCGTGCTTTCGCTGCGCTTCGAGAGTGATTTTGCCGATGTCTTCGAGGTGCGCGGCCTCGCTCGGCGTCGACGCGGTGACCTGCATACCGAATTGGGCAACGGTATCGTGACCCTGAGCTACTGCGGGCTCGACGGGATCACACGACTTTCTACAATCCGGTTCGACCCTGAACCGACAGCGCTGACGGAAGATTGCGCGTCCTACCGTCTTGATCTCGGTGCTCACAGCACAGCCTCACTCTACGCGACGGTCTGCTGCGACGTCGCCCCGCCCGAAAGGATCACCTTCTTGAGCGCGATGCGGCGCGCTCACCGGGACGTGAAGCAGCTGATGCGAGTCGGCACGACAATTCATACCTCGAACCACCGTTTCAATGAGATGCTTCGCCGGTCGACTGTCGACCTCGCCATGCTCCTGACCAAGACGCCGCAGGGATATTATCCCTATGCCGGGATCCCCTGGTATTCCACGACATTCGGTCGCGATGGATTGATCACGGCGCTGCAATGTTTGTGGCTCGATCGACGCATCGCCGTTGCGGTCTTGAAACGGCTTGCCGCCACGCAGGCCCAGGAATTCGATGCAGCCTCCGACGCGGCCCCCGGCAAGATACTGCACGAAATGCGCGCAGGTGAGATGGCCAATCTGAAGGAAGTGCCTTTCGGCCGCTACTATGGCAGCGTGGATGCCACGCCTCTCTTCGTCTTGTTGGCAGGCGTTTACACGCAGACCACAGGCGACATCGAAACGCTGAAAGAGCTATGGCCGGCCATCGAGCGGGCTCTCGCCTGGATCGACGGTCCCGGAGATCCTGATCGTGACGGTTTCGTAGAGTACCACCGGCAGACTGACGAAGGGCTCGCCAACCAGGGCTGGAAGGATTCTTATGAAGCGGTGTTTCACACCGACGGACGGCTTGCGGAAGGACCGATCGCTCTATCGGAGGTGCAAGGTTACGTTTATGCGGCGAAGCGTCTCGCCGCTTGGTGTGCCGAGGTGCTGGACATTCCGCAACAGGCAAAGCGTCTGTACGCCGAGGCCGACCGTCTCGCCGAGCGATTTGAAAAGGCCTTTTGGTGCGAGCAACTTGGAACCTATGCCATGGCCCTCGACGGCGAGAAAGCTGCCTGTCTCGTCCGCGCGTCAAATGCGGGCCAAGTTCTGTTCAGTGGGATCGCGAGTCCTGAGAGGGCGCGCAAGGTCACTCACGGCCTGATGCAACCGGAGAATTTTTCTGGATGGGGGATCAGGACGGTGTCCGCGGCCGAGTCTCGGTACAATCCGATGTCCTATCACAACGGATCGGTGTGGCCTCACGACAACTCTTTGATTGCGCTGGGGTTTGCGCGCTACAACGCCAAGCCCGAAGTCAATCGCATCTTCCGTGCACTGTTCGATGCCGCGACCTATTTCGATTCGCACCGGCTCCCGGAGCTTTTCTGCGGATTTCCTCGTTACAGCGGCCGCGGACCGACGCTCTATCCGGTTGCTTGCGCTCCCCAAGCGTGGTCCGCCGGCTCGTTCTTTGCCTTGCTCCAGGCCTGCTTGGGCATTGCGCTCGACCCTTGGAATCGGGAGATCCGCTTCGTCAAGCCGACGCTTCCCAAATTCCTCGACGAAGTTTTGCTGAAGGGATTACGCGCGGGGGAGGGGACCGCGGACGTTTTGGTTCGGCGTCATGGCGAACGCAGTTCTCTCGAGGTGCTAAGCACGCAAGGCCATGTGGACGTGAGGACCGAGTTTGAGGACTAGCCCCGGCGTGCCGCGCGCCTTAGCTCGCTAGCGTCACCGAGTCAATCCGCGCTTCGGGGACATTGCGTAGCGATTCCAGAAAGCGCGTGCTCCATGCAGTGATGTTGTTCTGTGTCAGGGGCGTCAAGTTTGCAGCGTGACGCTCGCGCCGTTCAGGCAGGGGCATAACCAGCGCACGGGCGATAGCACTCGCGACCGATTCGGCATCGTAGGGATTGACCAACAACGCTCCCTCGCATTCCACCGCGGCGCCAGCGAAGCGGGAAAGAATGAGGACACCCGGGTCTTCCATGTCCTGGGCTGCAACGTACTCCTTGGCAACGAGGTTCATGCCATCACGCAGAGGCGTGACGACGCCGGCACGCGCATAACGGTAAAGTCCGGCTAACGCGGACCGGCTGTAGGAGCGATTGAGGTATCGAATGGGAGTCCAAGTAACCTCGCCATATTTGCCGTTGATGCGTCCGGCTGCGGCTCCAACGGCCTGCTCGAGCTCGGAGTACTCGGGAACCTCAGATCGGCTTTTTGGAGCAATTTGCAGGTAGGTGACTTTGTTGCGCCATGCCGGGTGCGAGTCGAGGAAGCGCTCCATGGCGTCCATGCGCTGGATCAGCCCTTTCGAGTAATCGAGGCGATCGACACCAATCAGAAGAGCGCTGCCGCCCAGACTTGCAACCAGTTCGCGCACGAATGATGATTTCACTGCGCGTCGCGCCAGTTGCTCGAACTCGACCATGTCGATGCCGACGGGAAAGGAACCGATCCGGGTCTGGTTTCCGCCCGAACTGAATATGAGCTGCGTCTGCGTCGCCTCGATGACGTTGTGATCGGACCCCCGACGTTCGCCAACGAGATATCGTGCCAGGTTCCCAACGTCGGTTTCTGTCTGGAGCCCGACCAGGTCATAGTGCAACAGCAGCGGAAGGAGCCGTTCGTGGTTCGGCAGCACTGTCACCACCTCGGGTGCGGGGAACGGCACGTGAAGGAAAAAACCGATCCGATTGCCGTGACCGCGCCGCCGCAGCTCTTCTGCAATGGGTATCAAATGGTAATCGTGTACCCAGACAATGTCGTCGGCCCGCAGGATCTTCGATAGCTGCGCCGCAAAATGGCTGTTGACCCGAAAATAGCCGGTGAGATCGCGCCGTGTGAACTCGGTAAGGTCGATGCGGTAATGGAGGACCGGCCAAAGCACCCGATTCGCAAACCCGTTGTAGTACTCTTCATAGTCCTCCTTTGCCAGGTCGGCGGTCACGTAGGTCACATTGTTGCGTTCAACGATTTCCGTACGGACTGTACCTGTCTCGACGACTTTTCCGCTCCAACCGACCCAAACACCGGAGTGCTTCTTGAGTATCGGCGCGAGCGCGACCTCGAGCCCGCCCGCGCGCTCGGCTCCGGCACGGGGAATGGCAACGCGGTTGGAAACGAGAATCACCCGCGCCAATATCGATCCTCCCAGCTTCGCGACAGGCGCATGGCGGTCAAAATGAGCCCAGCCATGGAGTAGGTTTGGGGGAAATTTCCCCACATCTCGCCTGTCACAGGGTGAATGTCCTCGGCCAAGAGTCCGTACCGATTGCGATAACGAAGAGAGTCGACAAAAAGTTCACGCGCTTCCTCCCGCCGACCCAACCACCACCAAGCATCAATCAGCCAGAATCGGCAAGTGAGGAACTCAACTTCCGGCGTGCCGAAATCGTCTTCACTGGCGTAACGCATCACGTGCTTGCCCTTTAAAAGATCTCGTTCGACGGCCGCGACCGTCTGGGCGAAGCGAGGGTCGGTGGATTCGATCAGTCCGGTGTCCGGTAGCAGCAGAACGCTTGCGTCGAGGTCGTCCAACCCGAACCCGGCGGTGAATGCTTTGCGCTTGTCGCTCCAAGCCCCGTCGAGCAAAGTCTTCTGAAGCGTGGCGGCAGTTTCGGTCCAGTGGAGAGCACGATCGTGCAGGCCAAGGTGGGACGCGATGGCCGCGAGTCGGCTCGCCGCCGCCCAGCACATCGCCGCTGAATACGTATGGACGTGAGTGCGACCGCGATACTCCCAGATGCCGGCGTCAGGCGTGAACGCGGACTTCGCCGCCTTTACACCCAACGACTCCAACAAATAAAACAGGCCTTCGTTGCCGGGCCGCGGCAAACGCCGGTCGAAGAACATCGGCATGGCCGAAAGGATGATACTGCCGAAGGTGTCGTTTTGATGCTGTAACACCGCGGCGTTACCAATACGAACCGGCCCATCGTTGCGATAACCCTTTAGGTCTGCGGCGACCACTTCATCGAGCCGTTCGGTCGGTACGACACTGTAGACGGGCCGCAATGGATCCTGCGCTGCAATGCCAAGAATGAAGGCGATGAAGTTCTCCATCGTCTCGGTGGCACCCAGGCGATTGAGAGCCTTCACCACGAAATAGGCGTCTCGCAGCCAACAAAACCGGTAGTCCCATGTCCGGCCGGTCCGCGGTGCTTCCGGAATGGAGGTCGTCAGCGCCGCGACGATGCCGCCGGTCTCCTCGAAGTTGGAGAGTTTGAGAGTGATTGCAGCGCGGATGATGGCGTCTTGCCAGTCATAGGCAATCGAAAGACGACGGACCCAGTCCATCCAGAACTCGCGCGTGCGCTCGGCGAATTCACGGCACGTTGTGGCGATGTCCTCCGGTACAGGTTCGTCCGCACCGAGGATCATATGTATCGGACGGGTCAGAACGAACGGCGATTCGTGCTCGATGTAAGAAAGAGGTCCATCGGTGGTAAGTCTGATCGCCACGTTCTTCCCGCGGAACGTGATATGACTGCTGTGCAGCGAGCGATCCTCAATCGGTTTCCCATAGTCGCTGGTCGGACGCACGCGAATGGTGACGCGGGGCATTCCGGAAATTGGCTCGATGATGCGAATGAGCTGCGCCGGACGAAAGATGCGGCCATAGTTGCGGAAACGCGGAGCAAAATCGGTGATCTTCACCGCAGCTCCCTGTTCGTCGGTCAGGATGGTGGAGAGGATGGCCGTGTTGCGCTCGTATTCGGAGGAGAAGCTGGTCATCTTGTCGAGCACGACGTCACAAAAGCCCTTTTCCTCGTCGCCGGCGAGAAGGCGCGAGAAGACGGGATCGCCGTCGAACCGCGGGTAGCACCACCACACAAGACGCGACGTCGGCTCGAGCAGAGCGGCCGTGTGGCAATTGCCGATCACGGCAAGATCGAGTCCAAAGTCGTTCATGGCTTCTGCCCGATCTGGGCGACAAGCGGCGAGCGCCCGGAGATCGTCAGGCGGGAGGGTAAGAGCGGGCTGCTTCGCGCGTTCCTGGTTGTTCCGGTCCGGACGATTGCTATCCTCCCTCCGACTCTCAAGGCATTCGCGAACACGGCAGTCCTGGTATGAGCGTCGGATCGTGCGTCGTTCTGCGGTGCAACACTAATTTGTTTCGGGAAGATATTCGAGACGTTGTGGCGCGGAAAAGCGTCCAGCAGCGAGAATAAAGCTGGGCGCGCTGACAACGGCCTTGTCGGCTGATCAAGAAGTCCAGGGAAGGGCGATCCATCCCAGGGCCAATCCCAATCCCGCAAGGGCCGCGAGAGTTAACGACGCGATCAGAACCCAAAACATCGTTTTGGGCCCTGTCCCTTGACGGGCTTCCGTTGGGGTTAAGCGTGGCACTGGCGCTCCTTTGCTTGCGGGCACGGATTGGTGCCCGATGTGCGGCGTAATCGTCAGATTCGGCCTAACAGCAATAAGACCAACAAGACAATCAGCAGAACACCGACAAGACCCGTCGGACCGTAGCCCCAGCCACGGCTATACGGCCAGGTCGGCAAGGCCCCGATTAGGATGAGGACCAGGATGACAATAAGAACCGTGGTCATGGTTGATCTCGCAATTGCATATGTGACAACTCAGCGCTATCGGGGCAGGTGTCCGCCCCGATAGCGCCGTTGGGCGTTTGACCGCGTTTGAACCTACACGTTGCTCAACCAGCTATCGACTTGCTTTTCGGCCTCGTCCTTGGCGATGCCGTAGCGTTCCTGGATCTTGCCGACGAGCTGATCCCGCCTGCCTTCGACCTGCTGCAGGTCATTATCCGTGAGCTTTCCCCACTGCTGCTTGACCTGGCCGGTGAACTGCTTCCAGTTGCCTTCGATACGATCCCAATTCATCGTGAAACTCCTCGGTGAGGGCCTTCCCCACATGGGTTGGCCGTAGGTTTTGCTGAATAAGACCTCAACGTTTGATAGCAGGTATCGGTTCCTTGGGATCGGCTAGCTTCGCCGCGTGGTGAGCGGTATCGCGCGAGTCCTCGGCGACGTGCTCGGCACTGAACGCGGCGATCATCGCCGGCGCAAACGGGATCGTGGCTTCCAAGGTCGGCGTCCTTCATGCGAGCGCGTTTCCTACGGGCCGGTACCGGTTACGCGACACTGAGCGCGGCGTTGCCGGCCACGACCTCCTTCGCCTCATCGTTTGACAGTTCCGGTTGTGAGCCGGGTGGCTCCGCTCCGGGCAAAGTCAATGATGATTTCACCCGCCTCGTGCAAGGAGGTGGCGTAACCATCAGCCTCGGCGATCTCACCGAGCGTCTTTACGGCAGATGGAGTCTCGGTCCAGTAGCCTATGACGATCTTCGAGTGCGGAAGGATTCGTCGCAGCCGCCTGACAAGGTAGCGAATATGAGCGGTACTCAAGCTGAGCGTGAGACAGGAAAGACAGACCAACTTCACGTTTGCTTCGAGCGAAACAATGCGCCCATCTGCAATCGCCTCATGGTCGAGTGCTCTGAGCTTGCAGCCCATGCTTCTTGAGCAGCCCCGCGAGCATAAAAGCGGCCGCATCGTCGAGCGACGTGCGCGTCCCGATACACAGGATTGCGTTTGGTTCCGCCCAGCCGTCTCGAAGTTCGCCAGGCTCGAGCAACAGGAAGCGTTTCTTCCTGCTCCTCCTCCATGCTGGTCAACGACGCCAGGCCGGTCTGATCCGCGGCCTCATCCCGTGCCTTCTCCGGAATTATTCTTCTGAACCAACGCCGGGGCTCAAACTCGGCGAGGTTCTCCATAAGCTCTTCGACGGCGCGTCCGAATCCGCTTGAGGTTGTCAGCGTCGAGGGCTCCGCGTTCACGATCGCGCTCGGCGAGTTGCAATCCCTTGAGAGCGACGTCGTCGAGATACGCCGCGAGAGGTTCGTCCTTCAAGACGATTTCGGCCTGATAGGTGATTTCGGCAGAATCTCCGGCCAGCGCCCGCTGATAGAATGTCTCTACTTGCGTAAGCGCCGGCTCGTCTCCCAGCATCACTTCGAGAAATTTCAATCCTTCGACGTGTCTGTCCGAGGACGACCAGGCACACGGTAAACGGCACGGCGAGAAGCAGGCCAAGGGGACCCCAGATCCA
Source organism: uncultured Alphaproteobacteria bacterium (assembly GCA_963776655.1). Lineage (GTDB taxonomy): Bacteria > Pseudomonadota > Alphaproteobacteria > Rhizobiales > Methyloligellaceae > Methyloceanibacter. The sequence continues at coordinate 88,876 of CAVZNL010000002.1, forward strand.
GGTCCAAAAAATGGTGGCGGCAATAACCGCGATGGGTGAGAGCCCGGTGCCATGACCGTAAACCAGAGGCTCCACGACTTGTCCCATCGCCAGTTCTGACACGAGGTAGAGGACGCCGGTGACAAAGAACGTCGACCAGCTCGGTTCAACGACGGCTGCGAGAAGCAACGGGGGAGCAGCGGCAATGAAAGAACCGATATAAGGGACGAATCGCATGAGCGCCGCGAGGATGCCCCAGGCGATCGCACCGGGCACACCAAGGAGCCACAGCGCCGCGCCGATAAACACGCCATAGGCGGAGTTGATGAGGAGTTGGCTCAGAAAATATCTGCTGAGGCGCCCAGCGGCGTCATTCATGGCCAACGTCGCGCGTTGGACGTCGGAAGAGGCGAACAGCCGAATGCTTCGATCGCGCAACTCTTCGCGCTGGAGCAGGATGAAAACCACGAAAATGAGCACAATACCTGCCGTCGCGAGCGGTGACAGAATCGCCCCGGCGATTGTTTGAAAAACTTCAAACTCCCCTGGGGGAGCCTCTTGGACCTGAACGACGACAGGTTTGTCGGCGGTTTCACTGTCGGTCGCTGCGGGCGCGCTTCCGGACTCCGGTTTCGCCAGTTCGCGTCCCAAGTCTTCGACCGCCTCGCTTGCCCTCTCCAGGGCAGGCAAATTCCCCACTGAAGTCCGAAGAACGCTCATTTTTTCGATCAAGGCGCTCTTGTAGGCCGGGAGGCTGTCGGCAAGCTGGGTGATCTGCTGCGACAAGAGCCAGCCGAGCGAAACAATCACCACGAAGGCGAAAGTGACGACCAGCGTCACGCCAAGTACCCGCGGGACTTTCAGTTTCCGCAGGAGCAGGAGCGGAGGCGTGAGGACGAAACTAAGCAGGATCGCCACGGCAAGAGGTAGAAGAACCTCCCGCCCGAAATAGAGCCCTGCAATGATAAGAGCCGCAATGAGGAGACCATGTAGGATCGCCGCGCGCGCCTCGGCGTTCGAGCCGGCAAAAATGGGAAAGCTTGGAGGCACACGAATCCCCTTGCGCAGGGCCCCGAGGGAACTTAAGGCACTGCCCCGCGGTTACAAGATATTAAAGAGGTAAAGCAGGATGATGATCGAGATCGGGACGCCGAGTAGCCACAAAATCACGCCACGCATCGAACAACTCCTTGCGCCGTAGGCATTAAGACAGCCGCAAGATGGCGGGAGCTGCCTTCAACATTAGCTGGCGCCCAGCCACCCTGCAACGATCGAGGAAGCGAACGCGAAGGTTTCGACAAAGTTCCGCGCGGGCTTGCGAGAATTGCGGGACTGCTTCCCCCAAATCTGACCGGCATTTGCTCGTTTGTTGCTGGTAAACGCCTTCCGGCGTCCTTCCTCTCCAACTGGCAGGCCAAAACCGTGCTGCCAACGCCGGGCAACACTCCGGTCGACGCGAAGGGGCGCGTTAAGCCGGAACCTTCGCGAAGAGGCTGCGTTCTCAAGGCACCGACTGTAGTAATAGAGGAGTACTGTCAATGAAGACGCTCATTTCCATGTTCGCGCTGGCCTTCGCGCTCGCTATTTCGGGCCCTGCCTTCGCCGGAGACGTGACGACCGCGAAAACCCAGGCCGATTGCGAGAAAGCAGGCGGTTCGTGGGATGCCGCCACCAGCTCGTGCTCAGAGAAGAAGATGTAGTTGTAGTCTTTCTTTGCTGCATCGAAGGGGCGCCGGCTTTGGCCGGCGTCCTTTTTTGTCCGTAGGCTCGGGACAATCCGAGGCTGGCGGCGTCCCGCGGAGGGGGATCATGTTGGGTGGGCCGAAATCGATCCACGCTAACGGTGAAATTGACGGGAACATGCGATGCGATCGCGAGTTTGCAAAAAAAGTGTGGAGGCGTTGAAAAGGAGGGCGTCATGGCCCGCCACATCGTAATGGACCCCTCAGGTCATTCGACTTTCGAGTTCAATCCCCTCAGCAAGGCTGATCTCGCCGCCGCAGAGCACCGCTTCAAGAAGCTCTTGCGGCAAGGATATGTGCCCGCCTACCAAGGCGGCGAGGGCAAGCACCGCGTCCCGTCTCAAGAGGATCGGTCTTTCGATCCGTCCGTCGAGGAAACCATCTTCATTCCGGCGCTGAGAGGCGGCTAGTGAACGGGGTTTGGGTTGTCTGTTCCATTGCCGTCTTCCTATGGCTCGCTTTGGCTGTAAGCTGGGCGCGCCACCGCATGGCAGAGTTGAAAGGCTTGTCACTGCTTCTCAGCAATCTCACTGCGGAGCAGCGCCGCCAATACCGGACCTTCGGTTATTTCGATGCGCGAGGGTCAGCTACGGGGAGGCATTACCGCATATATCGGGGGAAGTCGCGCAACGTCATTGAACTCGGATCTCATCGTTTATCTCCCGGTCGCTGCTTTATGCCGCAAGGAGATCTCGTTGAGGGTGACTGCATGCTCGCGCAGAAGATCGCGATTGAGAATTACGAAGAGGAAATGCTAAATAAGGCCCTCCCGTTTTGACGCGGATCCGCGCTTGACGGGCGGGCACCTCAGGCAACTCGGCGGAAGACAGGCTCGTACCCGGCCGGACCGCGTAACGCCGTCTTTCAGTTTGGATAGAACAAAGACATGAGCCTGGAACGAAAGGCGAAGGGGCCAATACCGAAGCAGGGCCAGAAAAAAACCGGCCGTGAACCAACGGGGCGAGCTCAAGACACGCAGCCTGCCAAGCGGGCATCGGGAAAGATGAAGGCGCCGCCGCCACAAGGCTTCCCGGCCACGGAGCCCGGATCGCGCGCCCCCGATGAACGAGCACCGGGCACGCGAGAGCGCGGCTCGCCGGATGAAGCGCTCATGGAAGGCGAGGGTGCAAAAGGCTCCGCGAAGGGGGCCGCCAAGCGGACTAGCAAAGATGCGCTGAGACGCGGTTGATGCCGGCAAGATATCTCCCTCGCTTGCAGCATCCACGTCCCCCATCCACATAGTCCTCTCCACACAGGCAGCAACCATGACGCTCGCTCAAGGGCTGGCCTTCGCCATTGTCGCCGTCATGATGGCCCTCTTCGTCTGGGGCCGATGGCGCTATGATTTGGTGGCGGGGATGGCGCTGCTCGCGGCGGTGATCGCCGGAATCGTGCCTCCGGATCAGGCCTTCAAGGGTTTCAGCGACGATATCGTGATCATCGTCGGGAGCGCGCTCGTGGTCAGCGCGGCGGTTGCGCGCTCGGGCGTGATCGAGCGGGTTGCCCGCTGGCTCGGCCCCTCTCTTGTCACCATCCACCGTCAGTTGGTCGCATTGGTGGGCTCGGTGACGGTGCTTTCCGCCTTCGTCAAAAATGTCGGGGCGCTCGCCATGACCATGCCGATCGCCTTTCAGCTCGCCCGCCGCAACGGGATCTCCCCGTCGTCGCTGTTGATGCCGATGTCATTCGGGGCGCTCCTCGGCGGCACCATCACGCTAATCGGCACCTCGCCGAATATCATCGTGTCGCGAATGCGGGAAGAGCTGCTCGGCAGGCCTTTCGATATGTTCGATTTCGCACCCGTCGGCGCCGGTATTGCCTTTGCCGGCTTCCTCTTCCTCATCTTTGGCTGGCGTCTGCTCCCCGATCGCAAGGGCGCCGCCTCGATCGATGCCGCTTTCAATCTCGACGCTTACACGACCGAAGTGACCGTGCCCGACGACTCGCCTGCTGCCGGCGTGACGGTGAAGGCGCTGGAGGAGCTTGGCGAAAGCGAGATCGAAGTCATTACCTTGCTCAGAGAGGGAACGCGGCGCTACGAGCCCGCGGGCAACGTCGTCATCAAGCCGGGCGATATTCTCATTTTGCAAGGCGAGCCCTCGGCGCTCGAACGGATCGTCGCTCTCGAGAAGCTGAAGCTGACGCGCGCGGACAAGAGTCATCAGATCGATACGCCGAGCGATGAGATCGGCGTGATGGAGGCGGTGATCACGCCCGAATCCGAGCTGGTCGGGTCTTCAGCGGGCCAGCTCAAGCTGTTCGACCGCCACGCCATCAACTTGCTCGCTGTCAGTCGAAGGGGGCGGCGCATCACCCATCGATTGCGGTCGGCACGGCTGCGACCCGGGGACGTGGTCGTGTTGCGAGGCAATCTCGCTGCCATGCCCGAGACGCTGGGCGAGCTTCGTTGCCTTCCCTTGGCCGGGCGTGACCTCGGCATAGGCCGCAAGGCAAGCCTTCTGCCAATCGCCGTGCTCGCCGCCGCCATGGCGCTCGTCGCCTTCAACATCGCGCCGGTGGCAGTCGCCTTCTTCGGTGCTGCCGTGGTCCTCTTGCTGGCACGGGCTCTGTCGTTGCGCCAAGCCTATGAAGCCATCGACTGGCCGATCCTCATCATGCTCGGCGCTTTGATCCCGGTCAGCGAGGCGCTGCGCACCACCGGCGGAACCGATCTGATCGCGGCTTGGCTGTCATACGCCGCAGGAGCATTGCCCCCGATGGGAGCACTTGCCTTGCTCCTTGTCGCGGCGATGGCGGTGACGCCCTTCCTCAACAATGCCGCAACGGTTCTGGTGATGGCGCCTATTGCCGCGGGCTTTGCCACCAGGCTCGGCTATAGCGCCGACCCGTTCCTCATGGCCGTGGCGATCGGGGCGGCGTGCGATTTCCTCACGCCGATCGGACATCAATGCAACACCCTGGTGATGGGTCCAGGCGGTTACCGCTTCGGGGATTATTGGCGGCTCGGCCTCCCGCTCTCGCTGATCGTGATCGCCGTGGGCGTTCCGCTCATCGCGTTTTTCTGGCCGTTCTGATCGAAACAATTCGCGCCGGAGGGATCGACAGCGTTTCACAGATAGCGTCGCAGGGAACGTCGCCCGCGACAGGTCGCATAGAGCCCTCACGCGCAAACGGCGCGGCGGTTCTTTGGTTCCCTGACCGCGCAGGAAGCAGAGAGACGTGACGCCGAGGCGAGGGCGGCGGCTCCGACCCCGTGACCGATTTTTCAAGTTCGGAATTGGAACGTTCCCCTGAACCGCCGGTTAACCGGTGAATGGTTGTCGGCTTCGAAGCACAAGCTGGGCCGCACCAACGAACCAACAGGAGTTAAGTCGATGAAGCTTGCAAGACCGACTTTCGTCAGCGTTGCGGCGCTCTTCTTTGCGCTCAGCCTGACCGCAGCACAGGCCGGGCCACAAACCGATGGCGGCGCACCCGCTGCCGCAAATCCTGGCGCCGGCGACGGTGGACCCGCCGCCGGACCCGCAGGGAATGCTCCGGCCGGCCAGCCCGGCAGCTCTGCCGGACAATCCGGTACGATGGGCGGTGCGCCGGACGGCGCGACCCCCAAGGGATCGGCCGCGGGATCGCCTTCCGCAACTGACGACGCCGGAAAAGAGTCCAAGGGAATGGCTGAAGACCAGACCGACACGCAACGCGGTGCCGAGGACGGCAAGGCTACCGACCGGAAATCCGGCAGCGCCGCCGAGAACCAGCCTGACACGCGTGACGGCATGTCAGAGGACAAGAAATCAGGCGCCGCCGCGGAAGGCAAAGGCGATGCTAAAGCCAAGACCGGCAAGAGCGCCCGGCTTGAGTCCAAAGATGTCTCGAAGGTCAGGAGCCATTTCAGCCAGAACAAGCCGAGAGCGAAGCGGATTGACAGGGACGACGTTTCCGTCTCGATCGGCATCGCGCTCCCCGGCACGATCGTACTTTACGATCTGCCTCCCGACGTGATCGTGGTCGGCGGCCCTTGCCCGATCCAGTACTTCGTGTGGGACGACGACGTCGTGCTGGTCGATTCCTGCACGCGCGAAGTGGTGGAAATCATCGCCGACGTCGCCTAATTGCGGACGGTGATGGATGCGAAAGACGGCCGCTTATGCGGCCGTCTTTTGCTTACTCGCACCAAGCGTTTGGTATATAAAACGTCAATAATTTCCAGAGAGTTAGGTGAAATTTCCCGTACCTGTGTTCGCCATGAACGCAGGTGATCAACTTGTTGCTTGTGCGAACGATCTGCTTGTGTCCTAAGCGAAGATGGCTTCCAAATAGCTGCGCTTGGCGCAGCCAAATCACCGATTACTGGCGAGCTTCATCGCCGGGGGACAATCCTCTTAGGGGGTAATGGGGCATGAATAATTTTGGGCGTGCGTTTTTCCTCGGCGCCATCGCCGTCGCGCTTGTGCTTGCGTCTTTAAATATAGCGCGTGCGCAGAGCTTCGATCCCTCCGTCCGGCCCAATTTCACCGAACCCGTCACCTTGGCGAGCAAGGGTGGCGTGCTCGAGGTCAGGTTGACGGTAAAGCAGAGTGAAGCACGCCTCGACACCGTGGCCGTTCCGGTAAAGAACTTTCTCGTCTTCGCCTACGAGCTGATCCGGGGAACGGCATCGAACGGGCAGTCGTCAGGCGACAATTCATACCCCGCGCCGACGTTGCAGGTGTTTCCGGGCGAGACGCTCATCATCCATTTGGACAACGCACTCACAGGTCTCACCATCCGGGATTTCTACGATCCGCAATATACGGCGAAAGACGGCGAGGTGCCGATCTATCCCAGGCAGATGAACACGTCCCCGTTCAATCTGCATGTTCACGGGGTGCATGTCAGTCCCAAGGGCAACGCCGACAATGTGATGCTGCACATTCCGGGCGGCCGGTCCAACACTTACACCTATGAGATTCCCAAGACGCATGCCGCAGGGTGCGTATTGGTATCATAGTCACCTTCACACCCTCACCACGTCTCACGTCTATTACGGACTGGCCGGCCTGTTGGCGATCGGGCGAACGGACGGAAACCTGCCGCTGGTCACCGAGAACCAGATCCCGGTCCGGAACATGCTGCTGCAATACAACTACGTCTTCGACCGGGCGGGCGGGCTCGCCCAACTCAACAATCCCAACTGGCCGCAATATGTCAGCACGCTCGTTCATCCGAAGGACGATGAACTCGCGGAGGGCAAATACCGGCCTCTGCTCACGCCGACGAATTTCGGCCAGTCCAAGAAGGGGCTGAACTACATCACGGTCTGGTACACCGGACCCGCCGATTGGAACATCGGGCCGGGGTCGATCCCCGACCAGCGCGGACTGTTTCATTTCATCCCGAGCAATCTGCAGCGCTTCACGGCGAAGCCCGGCGGGGGCCCGGGCAAGGACGTGCCGGCCGATCCCTCGCTCCCCGACTATCTGCGCGACGTGCAGTTCACGGTGAACGGATTGTTCCAGCCGGTCATAAAGAGCAAGGCCGGACAGACCGAGATCTGGGTCCTCTCCAACATCAGCGATATGGCTTATGTCAGCGTGCGGCTCACGGAAACCGCAACGGGACAACATCCCAAGATCGCCGTTGTCGGTCAGGACGGCGTTCCATACCGTGAGGTTCGCCATCCCGCCTACGACAACGGCACGCGCCTCGTCATTCCGCCTGCGACCCGCTATGCCATCGCGGTCACCATACCGGAGAAAGGGGAGCTCATCCTGGAGATGCCGCCGCGCGGAGGCGATGTCAGGACGATGAGCGCGTCGGGCATCCTCTATACGAATGACGGTACGGAGAACCCGCCGGCCACGCTCGGCTATCTGAGCGTGCCGCCCTCCGCGATCAGCTACGCCGACGGTTTTTTCGTGTTTCCGACGCAGGTCCTGGCGAAAGCTGTGCCCTCGGAAGGTCGAGGCGTCACGACGGCCTTCGCCGACCGGCAACCTCTCGGCGCCTACACGGTGTTCGAGGACATCTCCAAAGTCACGCCCGACTTCAAACGCGAGCTGACCATCGCAGGCGCATTCTTCAACGATCTCGCCAGCAAGTCCGATCCCAAGGCCTTTGTCTATGCGTTCGACGGCACCGCGTTTCCCAACGTGCCTCTGCTCCAGCCTCGGCTCGGTTCGGTCGAAGAGTGGACCTTCATCAACCACAACAACGACGAGCATCCGATCCACATTCACGTCAACGATTTCCAGATCACGCATACGTACGATCCAAGCACGGGGATCGAGACCGGGCCTGAAATCGTGGGCGATCGACAACGCCAACGTGCCGGTTCCGACGCTCGGGCCGGGAGAGGGTGTGATCGAGCCCGGCGCATTGTCGCTCCGCATGAAGTTCGACGATTACATTGGACTCTTCGTCATGCACTGCCACCGCCTCAACCATGAAGACAACGGGCTCATGACGCTGGTCAACGTCATCCCCGCCGTCTCGACCTATGCGGTGGCGAACCCCGGGTCACCGGGCCGGCCGGCCGAAGTCAAGGTTTACGACGGCAACGGCGATCGTCTCGTGGCGACGGTCACGCCGTTCCGCGATTTTGAAGGGACACCGAGCGTCGCCATCGGCGATTTGGATGACGACGGCGTCTACGACCTCGTCGTCGGCGCCGGGAAGGATCATGCGCCGGAAGTGGTTGCTTACTCGGGCAAGTCCAAAGACGGAAAGGCTCCGTTCGCAACCGAGCTCGCACGCTTCGAGGCGTTCCCGTCGGAGGCGCGCGGCGGGGTCAGCGTGGCGGCTTCGCAGATCGACGGATCGACGGCCGACAATATTATTGTGGGCTCGGGGCCGGGCATTCAGAGCGAAGTCAAGGTTTTCCGCACGAAATTGCCGGCCTCGGCCGGCAAGGCGCCTGAGCTGTTCTCCTCCTTCAATCCCTATCTCGAAGACCGCAACGGCGTGAACGTAGCCTCGGGCTTCGTCGATTTTTCGACCGGCCGTTACAGCGTCGTCACAGCGCCCGGACCCGGAAGCATGGCGCAGGTGAAGGTTTTCAATTTCCCGCTGATGCCGCCGATCGGCCAAAACAAATCTGCCGGCTCCGGTACCGACCAGTGCGAGCCGGGCGACAAGAAGCCGGTCGTCACCAATTCGTTCATGCCGTTCGGCATGGGCTATCGCGGCGGCCTGTCCTTGGCGACGGGCTGGCTGACCGGCCCGCTCGGAGGCGCAGAGACGATTGTCGTCGGCCAATCGACCGGGCCCGGAGAGGTCAAAGTCTATTCGAGCGGGTCGCGGTTGCAAGGCGGTCCGAGCGTCTATCTGGCGAGCGCCGAGCACAGCCCCGTCGCCGCCTTCAGCGAGATCGCCAATTTCAAGCCGTTCGACGAAGCCTCGGGCGTGAGCGTGGCCACGACCAGCACGACCACAGGCGTCAAACCTGCTCGTGAGCGGCATCGCACCGGAAGACAAGACCGCGCAGATTCGAAAATACGAATTCATCAGGCTCGATCAGGACGCGACGACGCTGCAAGCCAGGCAACTCTCGACGGTCGTCTCTGCGCAAGGTTCGCAACCTGCACGGCTTGGCGGCGATTGATGAGCCGTGAGCGACGAGCCTTCCACACTCCTGCTTTGCGCGCGTATCAGCCCCGGACGCGATAAGGAGTTCGGGCAGTGGCAGGTCGGCTGGCAAACCGCGGCGCTCGCCGCAGGTGCGCTCAGCGTCGAGGTCTGGCCGGCGGCGCCGCCCGATCAGCTTGAAACAGTGATCACGGCGCGCTTCGCCTCGGTCGATGCGTTGCGGAAATGGCGGCGCGGCGACACGCATCGGAAGCTCATCGAGCGGGTCGCGAAGCTGGTCGAAGGCGGACTGGTCTTTCAGCTCGTGGGACAAGCGGCAGTGGATTATGCGGTGCGGCACGGCGTCACCATGGTGATGGTCACCGACATCAAGCCCGGCAGGGAAGCGGACTATCGCGCTTGGGTCGACCGCATCGCTAAGCTTCAGGCGACGTATCCGGGCTATATCGGCTCGTTCGTGCAGCCGCCGCAGCACAACGAGACCGGCTGGACCACGGTGTTGCGCTTCGACTCGGCGGCCCATCTCGATGCTTGGCTGAAGTCGGACGCGCGCGCCGCCATGATCAAGGAAAGCGAAGACCTGGTTCAGGGCTTCCACGCGCAGCGCGTGGACACGTCGTTCCCGGGGTGGGTCCCGAATGATCCCGCGACCGGAAAGCCACCCAACAGGTGGAAGACGGCAGGCCTCATTCTGCTCACGCTCTTTCCGCTCGTCATGCTGGAAATCCGCTTTCTCAATCCGCATCTCCAGTGGCTCAATCCCGCCCTCGGCACGTTCATCGGCAATGCGTTGACGGTCGCGCTGACGACGTGGCCGTTGATACCGCTTGCCGTTTGGGCCTTTCGTCCTTGGCTGTTCCCGGAGAACCAGCCGCGTTGGCTTGTGACGACGATGCCGATCATCTTGGTGCTTTGCTACGCGCTCGAAATCGCTCTCCTCTGGTACCTGGTTCCGGTCAGGCGGTGAAAGCGCGGCCATGAATCTGAACACGATCACCGAGGTCAAACGCCCGAGCGCCACCGACGAGATACCCTCGTGGCGCGAGGGCTATGCCTGTCTTGCCGGCGGTACTTGGCTGTTCTCGACGCCGCAGATCGCCACCCACACGTTGATCGATCTTGAGTCGCTGCGTTGGCCCGCGCTCAAGGCTTCGTCCGACGGGCTCGATATCGCCGCGACCTGCACCATCGCCGAGCTCGAGCGATTCCAGGCGCCGGCAAACTGGACCGCCGCGCCGCTGCTGAAACTGTGCTGCCATGCGCTCCTGATGTCGTTCAAGATCTATAACGCGGCGACCGTCGGCGGCAACATCTGCATGTCGCTGCCGGCCGGCGCCATGATCTCGCTCGCGACGTCGCTCGAAGGCGTCTACACGCTGTGGCCGCGAGGCGGCAAGCCGCGCAAGGTGTCGGCGCTCGATTTCGTCACCGGCAATCACATGAACGTGCTCCAGCCGGGCGAGCTGCTGCGGAGCATCCATCTGCCGGCCAGCGCGCTCGAGAAGCGCTTCGCCTTCCGCCGCAACTCGCTGACCCATCTCGGACGGTCGGCCGCGCTCATCGTCGGCACACGCGACCAAGAGCGGCGAGCGATTTCTTGCTCACCGTCACGGCGGCGACGGCAAGGCCGATGCAGCTCAGCTTCGATCGGCTGCCATCCGCAGGCGCCTTGCGCCACGCGATCGACGGCGCCATCGCAGGATACGGATTGGTTCGACGACGTGCACGGTTCGGCCGCCTACAAGCGCCACCTGACCTATTACTACGCCGAGCAGATCCGGGCGGAGCTCGCCGCGCGATGAACCTCACGGTCAACGGCAAGAAGCTTTCGGCCGAGCCCGCGCCAGGCCAGTGCCTCAGGACGTTTCTGCGCGAGCACGGCTGCTTCGGCGTCAAGAAGGGCTGCGACCAGGGCGATTGCGGCGCCTGCACGGTCTGGATCGACGGCGTGCCGTTCCATAGCTGCCTGATGCCGGCCTTTCGCGCCGCGGGACGCGCGGTCACGACCATCGAGGGCCTCGCGCGAGAACGGCAAGCTGCATCCGCATGCAGCAGGCCTTTCTCGATGCGCAAGCCTTTCAATGCGGCTTCTGCGCCGCCGGCATGATCATGACCGCCGCGACCTTCGATGAGCGATGCGCGCCAGGACCTGCCGCGCATGCTGAAGGGCAATCTTTGCCGCTGCACCGGCTATCACAGCATCGACGACGCGCTGCACGGCGTCGTCAATGTCGAGGACGATGTGGCGGGAAAGGCGTGCGGCAGCGAGCCTGCGCAGTCCGTTCGCCGAATCGATCGTCACCGGCAAGGCGCGCTATACGCTCGACGTGCCCGTCGAGAATGCGCTGCATCTGAAAGTGCTGCGCTCGCCGCATGCCCATGCGCGCATCAAGTCCATCAAGCGCGACAAGGCTCTTGCCGTGCCGGGCGTCGTCGCCGTCTTCACCTGGGAGGACGTGCCGCGCAAGCTCTACTCGACGGCGACGCATGAGGATCATCTCGTCGATCCCGACGACACCTACATGCTCGACAATGTCGTGCGCTTCGTCGGCCAGAGGGTCGCGGCCGTCGTGGCCGAAACCGAGGGCGCCGCGGAGGAAGCCTGCCGCCTGCTCGAGGTCGAGTACGAGCTTCTGCCCGCCGGTGTTCGACCCGGAAGCCGCCATGGAGCCGAGCGCGCCGATCCTGCACGAGAAGAGCGTCGCCTTTCGCGACAATATCTATGTCGACATTCATGGCGAGCTCGGCAATGTCGAGCAGGGCTTCAAGGAGGCCGACGCCGTCCACGAGATGACCTATTCGACCTCCCGCGCGCAGCACGTGCATCTGGAGACGCACGGCTCGATCGCCTGGCGGGGCGAGGACGGCCGGCTGCATGTGCGGACGAGCTCGCAAGCGCCGTTCATCGCCAAGCAGAAGCTTTGCTATCTGTTCGGACTGTTCGACCGCGACGTGCATGTCTTCACCGAACGGATCGGCGGCGGCTTCGGCGGCAAGCAGGAGATGCTCTCCGAGGATCTCTGCGCGCTTGCCGCGCTGAAGACCGGGCCGCCCGGTGATGTGGGAGTTCACGCGCCAGGAGCAGTTCATCGGCGCCACCACGCGCCATCCGATGACCACGCATGTGAAGCTCGGCGCCAAGAAGGACGGTACGCTGACCGCGATTCAGGTGCGCGTCGTGTCCAACACCGGCGCCTACGGCAATCATGGCGGCGAGACGCTGGCGGCTGCGCTCGGCAGCCCGATCGCCGCCTATCGCTGCCCCAACAAGAAGGCCGACGGCTACGCTGTCTATACCAACATGGTCCCGGCCGGCGGCTTTCGCGGCTATGGCGCCACGCAGACCACCTTCGCCATCGAATGCGCCATCGACGATCTCGCGCGGCTGCTCGGCATCGACCCGTTCGAGATCAGGCGCATCAACAAGGTGCGGGAGACCGACCGGATCGAGTCGATCTGGAAGGAAGCGTCCGACGTCGATGTTCGGCAGCTACGGGATCGATCAATGTCTCGATCTCGTCGAGACGGCGCTCAAGAGCGGCCGCGGGACTGCCCAAACCCGAAGGCGACGAATGGCTCGAGGGGACCGGCGTCGCGCTCGCCATGCTGGATTCAGGCCCTCCGACCGAGCACCGCTCCGGCGCCGAGATGCGGCTCTTGGCCGACGGCACCTATCATCTTGCGGTCGGCTCGACCGAGATGGGCAACGGCTCGACGACGTCGCACCGGCAGATCGCCGCGTCCGTGCTCGACACGCGCGCCGAGCAGCATCGCCATCATCAACGGCGACACCGACAAGACGCCCTACGACACCGGCACCTTCGCCAGCACCGGGAACGGTCGTGGCCGGGACAGGCCGTGGAGAAGACCGCGCTCGCGCTGCGCGATATGCTGCTCGACTATGCCAGCCGCTATTGCGGAGTGCGATCCGTCGCGAATGCCGTCTCGCACGACGATGCGATCATCTGCGCCAACCGGAAGATTTCGCTGGCCGAGCTATATGCGGCAGGAGCAAAGCGTGGGCGATCGCTTCGAGGTTCGACGCAAGGCGTATCTGTCGCCGCGATCGGTCGGTTTCAACGTGCACGGCGTGCGCGTCGCCGTGCATCGCGTGACCGGCGAGATCATGACCTTGCAGAGCGTGCATGCGGCCGATATCGGCAGGTTGATCAATCCGATGCAGTGCCGCGGGCAGATCGACGGCGCCATCGCCATGGGGTTCGGCTGGGCGCTCTACGAGAAGATGGTCTATCGACGGCAACGGCGCCATGGTGAACCCGGCGCTGCGCGACTATCGCATCCCGGCCTTCGCCGACGTGCCACGGAGCGAAATCTATTTCGCCGATACCTACGACAAGGTCGGGACCGTTGGGCGCCAAGGCGCAAGGCGAATGCGCGATCAATGCCGTGGCGCCCGGCGATCGCCAACGCCGTGGCCAACGCCACGGGGATTCGTTTTACCGATCTTCCGCTGACTCCCGACCGAATTTTCAATAGACTTGCGCAACAATCATGACTGTCGCGTCACCACAGAAAGCAGTCGCACGCAATCCGATCGCGGCCGCACGCAGCTGGCTTGCCGAGCACGACCGAGTCGCGCTCGCAACCGTCGTCTCCACCTGGGGCTCGGCGCCGGTGCCTGTTGGGGGTCAGCTTGCGGTTGCCCCGGGGGAGCGCTTCGAGGGCTCCGTTTCCGGAGGCTGCGTTGAAGTCGACGTGATCGGCGAGGCCGCCGCTGTGATGACGGAGGCACGGCCTCGGCTTCTGGAGTTCGGCATCGCCGACGAAACGGCTTGGCGTGCAGGCCTGCCCTGCGGCGGCGCCATCAAGATCTTGATCGAGCCGCTCGAGCGCGGCCGGGACCTTGCCTTTCTCGATCGCATCTTGGAGGCGCGGCGCGCGCGCCGGACGCTCGCCGTCGTGACCAACGTCACAACCGGCATGCGCGTCCTGCTGGAGGAGGGCGCGGCGATGCCGCCCGAGGTCGCGAGCTGCCTCGCTTCGGGTAAGAGCCGATTGATCGAGACGCCTGAGGGGAGCGAGTTCGTGCAGGCGGTCGTGCCGCCGGTCCGCCTCGTGATCGCCGGTGCGACACATATTGGGCAGGTTCTCGCCAAACTCGCTCAAACGATCGGTTACGAGGTCGTCGCCGTCGATCCGCGTTCGGCCTTCGCCACCGAGGAGCGTTTCGGCGACACGCGGACTGTGAACGCGTGGCCCGAGACATCTCTTTCCGCGCTCGGCCTCGATGCGCGCACGGCGGTCGTGGCGCTGACGCATGCCGCTCACATCGACGACGAAGCGCTCGCGGTCGCGCTGCGCTCAAATTGCCTCTATATCGGCGCGCTCGGCTCCAAGCAGACGCAGGCCAAACGCATGGAGCGCCTGAAGAAGGCAGGCTTCGCCGAAACCGAACTCGCCCGCATTCACGCTCCGGTCGGGCTTGCCATCGGTGCTCAGGGCCCGGCCGAGATCGCCGTCTCGATCCTGGCCGAGATCATCAAGGTCGCACGCGGGGTGGCGTGATGCGCGCGCTCGGCGCCATCGTGCTCGCGGCCGGGCCGTCGGAGCGCTTCGGAGCCGAGAACAAGCTGCTGGCGGAAATCGGCGGCGATGCGCTCATACGCTTGGTGGTTCGCGCGGTCATGGGCGCCGGCATCGCCGATGTGGTGGTGGTCACCGGAAGCGAAGAGGAGCGGATCGCCGCCGCGCTCGATGCGCTTTCGCTGCGCTACGCCCACAACGCGAACTGGCGAACGGGCATGGGAACGTCGATTGCGACGGGCATCGCCGCGCTCGGCGTGAGCACCGAGGGAGCCTTCGTCGTGCCTGGCGACATGCCGCGCCTAACCTCGGCGTTGTTCTTGCGCCTTGCCGCGACTTTCGAGGGGAGTCGGCGCCGCGCGATCGTCTTTCCCGCAAACGCGGCCGGAGAGCAGCGGAACCCGGTGCTATGGCCCCGGCGCTTCTTCCCCGAGCTGATGACACTTTCCGGGCCGAAGGGGGCGAAGGCGCTGCTTAAGGCGCGGAGCAGCGAATGCCTCGCCGTTCCGGTCGAAGACCCGGCAATCCTCGAGGACATCGATACGGAAGAGGACTTGCAAGCGGCGCGTTCCAGCCCGACCGCTTAAAGCGATCTAGCGCCCAGTCTTCGCATCCGGGCCCGACTCCGATTCGGTGACGTGCCGTTTTGGCTCACCGTCGGGCAACCCAGGGTCTCTTCCAGGGCGGCAGCAAGGTCGTCCGCCGTGTCGGGTGTGAGATAGAGCCCGCCATTATGCTCGGCCAGGCATTGGGCTTCGACAATTCTGCCCGGGCTCGCCCCTTGCGTTCCGAGGCCGATGACGTGGATCGTAAGCTGCGCCGCAGCTTCGTGAAGAGCCTCGCCCACACGGCAGGGCGAGCCTCCGCAGGTATCCTCGCCGTCGGTCAAGACGACAATCACACCCGGCTTATGGCGGAAATCGAGGACTTCGGCTCCCTCTTCGACGGCGCGTGTCATCGGCGTACCCCCGGCCGGCACGAGGCTTTGCACCGAAGCGATGATCCTTGCTGCCGCGTTCGGCGCGGGTCGCAGATTGAGCTCGATATTGTCGCACTGGTTGAAGAGCCCGGGGTTATGGGTGGGCCCGTAGCTCATCAACCCTACGCGGCGAAACCTTGTGACGCTTGGCAAGACCTTCCTGAGCGCGTCGCGCACCATGTCGATGCGTCTGATCGCTTGCGTGGCCCCGCTGACCTCGATTTTGCTGGACATCGACCCCGACGCATCGAAAACGAGCATGGCGTCCTCGGTACAGGGAGCGAGCTCGGAGTCCTGCGCAAGCGCCGGGAAGCCCCGGCCGAGGATCGCAAGCGCCAGCGTGATCGCAGCAAGACCACAGGAAGCACCGCTTATCGGCCATGCGCGCTTAAGGCTTGCACCCGCGCCGGAATGCATCGCGGCCGCCCCCACTCGCCATGGCTCGCGTCATCTTAGCGGCCATCGCCGTCTAAGTGAGTGCTGAGCAAGACGCCCATGGTCGCGCTCAAGCCTATCTGCGAGTAGCTCGGCGCGATCGTGCGTAAAGCGCGGCCACCAAAGCCAGCGCCAGAATGCCGGCGACCATCGCGGCCCAGGCAGGGTCCAGACCGCCGAGCAAATGCTGAATACGGTGCAGGACAGGGTTGTCCACGCCATGCCCGGGATGCGCGAGCGCAGGCACGGACGCAAAGAGGATCAGGCTCGCGGCCAGGGTGAATTTCGAAATCCTGAACATTGCAAACTCCTTCCTATTTCATGACAGCTTTGCGATGGCCGAGATGGCCGTGCGCCACCATCGTGCCGAGAACGTCGAGAATAATACGGCAGGCGAGCTGCGCGGTGTTGTCGTTCACGTCGTAAGGCGGCGAGACCTCGACCACTTCCATGCCGCATAGGCCTTCAGCCGCAATGGTATGGATCATCTCGAGCGCTTCGCGCGGCAACAATCCGCCGGGCTCCGGCGATCCTGTTCCCGGCGCGAAGCCCGGATCGATCGAGTCGATATCGTACGACAAGTAGACCGCCTTGCATCCTTCCCAGGCCATGTCGAGCGCGATCTCGGCAGCCTTGCGCGGCCCATGCTGTTCGATGTCGCGCATGGTGAGAACGCTCGTGCCGCGGCGCTTGGCGACGGCGGTGCCGGGCCGGTTGCCGTACCATCCGCCGATCCCGACCTGCACCAGATTCTTGGGATGGCAGTTCGGGAGCCCGACGTCATGCATATGGCTATGGTTACGGTGAGTGGTGACGGTTCCCTCGTGAGTCGTCCAGAACCAGGGCGTGGTATGCATCCGCTCATCCATGTCCTTCTCTTGGATATCGATGTGGCGGTCGATATGGATGATTCCGACATTGCCGTCGATATGCGGCGCGATCCCGCGGACATTGGGAAAGCCGAGGCTGTGATCCCCGCCGCAGATGATCGGGAAGACGCCCGACGTGTACATATGCGAAACGGCCTTCGTCACCTGGTCGAAGGTCTTTTCGATATTGCCGGGGATCACGAAGATGTCGCCGGCATCGCAGAGATCGAGCTCCTCGAAAATGTCGACGCCACCGTCGAACCAATATCCGTCGTAAAGAGCCGAGATACGCCGGACCGCCTGCGGTCCGAAGCGCGTGCCTGGACGATAGGTCGTGGCCGAATCGAATGGCGCACCGACAAAGGCCGCCTCATAGTCGCCGATCTTGCGGATGTCCTCGCAGTAGGGCGCCTTCATGAAGGTGTTGATACCGGCGAAGGCCGGCTGGTGGCCGCGGCTGAAAAGCGAGATGTTGCGATCGATGACCGAGTCGGCGGCTTCAAGCCCAAGCTTCAGCGACCGCCTGATCTCCTCGTCCTGTTTTTTCTGCGAGATGCGCGACAGCATCTCCATCGTTTTGGCGCCGTGCGTGTCCCCGCGCTTGACGCCGTGTGTCCGCTTGCTGCCGCGTGACTGACCACGATGCCCGCCCTTTTTTCCTCCTGCCATGTCACGCTCCCAACACGATAAAAGCGACGATCTTGCTCTTAGCCAAGCCGGTGAAAGAGATCAAATCTTTCAATATGCTGCGCTGCCACAAGCGGTAGCAGATTGCGCGCCCGCGTAATGGCATTTGGTCGGAGGTTCCGATCGACGTTTCGCGAGAGTTCGGTGGCGGTGGGAAGCATGACGGAACACCTCTGATTGCCGGGTTGGCGGGGTCTGGTAGACGGATGTCCAATTCAACTACGACTTGGCGCGCTTTGCAAAAGCACAATGGATATGAACCTGAACGGCGGGCCCGGCGCGGGACGGTAGCCGGTCGGGGACGGCCGGGCTCGGACGGCGTTCGCGGGACGGCGGCATGATCTCGGCCCTCTTTGGTCTGGCAAGCGCTTTCAGCCTCGGCGCGGCCGATTTCATGGCGCGGTCCAGCACGCGCGCGCTCGGCGCCGTTTTGACCTATGCCCTGGTTCTTTTGGTCGGGGCGGTCGGGGGCTCACTTTGGTTCTTGGCAAGCGGGGAGGTCCTTGTCTGGTCGCCTCCAGGCGTGGCCCTCGCGGTCGCCCATGGACTTAGCGTCGCGGCGATGTGCGTCCTGCTCTATATGGGCATCGCGCGGGGGCCTATCGCCGTGGTTGTGCCGATCGTCGCCGCGCATCCGGCCCTTGTGCTGGCCGTAAACGTCCTCATGGGCGTGCGGCCGAGCGCCATGCAATGGGCGGCGATGATCATTATCATTGCCGGAGGTATTGTCATCGCGCGCAGCGCCGTGCCTGAGACCGGAACCCCAGACGCTGAAACCAATCGGACCACTCTGCTCATCGCCTTCAGCGCCTGCCTTGCTTATGTCGCCATCGTGCTCACGGCGCAGGCGGCGACACCGCTGATCGGCGCGTTTCAGACCATGTGGATCGGCCGTTGGACCGGCCTCGTTCTCCTCGGTGCCGTGCTTCTCTTGCAGCGAGCGCCTCTGCGCGTACCCTCCGAGTGGCTGCCTTTTATGGGCCTGCAAGGGGGCCTCGATACTTTGGGGTATCTCACATTTTTGGCAGGATCGAATAGCGCCGCACCTCATGTCACCATGGTCCTCGCCTCGGCCTTCAGCGTGGTGACGGTGCTGCTGGCAAGGCTGATCCTCCACGAGCCCGTCAGCAAAATGCAATGGACGGCGATCGCCCTTATTGCTGCCGGTGCCGCGGTTCTGAGCGTGAGTTAGGATCAGCCCCAGACCCGTCCAGGGCGCACAGTGTCGATCTGGTAGTCGCTTGTGTGCTTGGTGAAGAACTCGCTGCCGAAGCGCCGCGCCGTCTTGATCGGCTCGCCCGGATCTTTGAGGACATCGCCGCGCGCGTTGCCGTAGCCGTGCACCACGCCGACAAAGGTGCAGCGCGTGTAGCGGATGAATTCCTGCATCTGGCTGATGATCCCGCCCGAAACCATGGGAAAGGTCTCCTCGGAGCTGAGCGCAAGGCCGATGCGCTTCCCCTGCATTCTCTCGATGACTTCGCCCGATTTCGGGTAGGAGGCGGCGTAATAGCAGAATGTGCGGTCGAGGAAAGCCTTGAGCTGGGCCGAGGTGCCGTACCAGTAGATCGGCGTCGCCGCGATGAAGCCGTCGGCCGGCAGGTAGTGATCGAAAAAGAGCGAGCGGTAGCCGTCGTCGATCGAGCACTCGCCGTCCGGCTTTCGGCATTTCCGGCAGTCCCTGAGAAAGCCTTTGAGAAAGTCGTCGGCAAAGAGAAGCGTCGCCTCATGCCCCGCTTCGGCCAGTCCTTCGCGGATGGCCTCGGCCAACAGCGCCGAATTGCCGTTACGGCGCGGACTCGATGACAGCACCAGAGCCTTCATGTCTCATCCTCTCAACAATTCGGCCGCGGCCTCGTCGAGCGCCCGCTGGAACGCGGGCACTCGGCCTGGCGAAGCGACGCAATGACCCCAGGGCGAGTCGAAGACGCGAAGCTCGGCGTGCCGCATTTCCTTGACTTCCGCCGCGTTGTCTTCGGGCACGAAATACATGTCGGACTTACACGGCATCACGATCGCCCGCGCCTCGATCGACTGCAAGGCGCGCTTGAAGTCGCGGCGATAGATCGCATTGTCGCTGATATCGCCGCGCTGCCACGTCCAGATCTTGGCGAGCAAATCGTTTGCGTCCCACTTCAAGTGATCTTCCTCCCAGTCGCGCACGAAGTCCTCAAGCGTGGCGAAGCCGATCGAGCGGTAGAGGGCATTGTTGAAGAAATCATGGGAGTAGCCCCAGGCAACATACACGCGCCCGAAGGCTCGCAAACCCTTCTCGGGCGGTTTCACGTAGTTTCCTTCGTTCCAGGCGGCGTCGGCCTGCAAGGCGGCCTTCGGGCCGTCGAGGAAGGCATGGTTGAGAGGAGAGCAGCGCGCAGCGCCGCAATAGGGCAGGATCGCCGCGACCATATCGGGGTACTGCGCCGCCCATTGATAGGCTTGCATTGCCGCCATCGACCAGCCGAGCACAAGCGCAAGGCGTCGCACGCGGAGCTGCTCGGTCAGCAGGCGGTGCTGGCAGGTGACATTGTCGCAGAGCGTGACGTGCGGAAATTTCGGGCCGGCTTGCAACGTGTTTGCGTTGCTCGGCGAGGAGGAATAGCCGTTTCCGAACAGATTGATGGAAACGACGAAATGACGTGCGGGGTCGATGGCGCGCCCGGGCCCGAACAGAGCCTCGTTCCGGATGTGGGTGCCGGTAAAGAAGGTGGGCAACAGAACCGCGTTGTCGGCCGCTTCGTTGAGCGTCCCATAGGTCGCGTAGGCCAATTGCGCATCTCTCAGCACGGCGCCCGACTGGAGGCGCACATCGCCAAGCTCGAAGGTGCTGTAGCTTGCATCGCCAAGCCGTCCCATCAGCAATAGCGCTGACGATACGCCTCGGCGGCCGTCTCGAAGCATGCGAGCGGAGGCCTCACGACGCCCGCGCCGATCTGGCCCCCATTTCGGCCGGCAATGCCGACATCGAGGACGGGAAGCACCTTACTATCGAGGACCTTGAAGATGTCGATGCCCGTTGGCGTGCCGCGAAAGCCGAGCGCCGGAACGAGATAATCGGGATTCTCCCCGACGGTAATCGCGTAGAGTTCCGTGTTGCGCGCGATCATCGTCTCGTAGGAGCCGCCCTGGTAGTTTTGCAGCGAGGGCGCGGAAGCCTGGGCAAAGCCGCCGAGCCCGATGGTCTCGGCGATGATGCTCTCGCCCCCCATCCATGTAATCTCGTCCTCCGTGTGGCCCTCGAACAGCTTGGCCTCGACCGACGCATGAGGTCCCTTGAACCAAGTGTCGCCGAGCCCGCTCACACGCAAGGCAAAGCCGCGGCAATTGAAGGCCATCGCGGTCACGACGCTCGAGCCCTCGATGTCGCGCGCGGCGTCGGCGGTGGCCTTGGCCGCAGCCATGGAGAGACGCAGGAAGAAATAATGATCGTCGGTCATGGCCTTGACGGCGCGGACGATCCTCTCGCTGCCTGACGACGCCAGCGCGAGGAGGTCAGGCACGAGTTCGCGAAGAAACAAGAGCGCGGCCGCCGTATTGCGCGAGTGCAGTTCGTCCCCCATGCCCAGAGCCCGCTTGATGATGGGCTTGAGCGCAATGCCGTCGGTTTGGCGCAAGGCCTCGGCGATCACGGGCACGATCTCATTCTGCACGAGCAGCAGCCGCTCCCTGACGCCTTCGTCGTAGACGCCGTAGTTCAAGCGGCGCGGGTTGCTGCCCTCGTAGATGTTGCAGCAGGCGATATTGCCGAAGGCGCGGTTCTCGACCACGAAGGCCGGCATGGAAGCGGTGTAGATTCCGGCCAAGGACCCCACGCAACCGAAATCGTGGCAGCCGCCGACTTCAATCTCGCCGGCATCGAGCTTCGCAATCGCTTCGTTGCGGTCCTTGGCGAGGCCCTCGAACAAGGCGCCGCCAATGATGGCATCGCGCTGTCCGCCGCTATAGTCCGGCCAGGCCATCGGCGGCCCAGAAGTGAGGATCGTCTGGGGCGTGAAGCCGGGGACGAAATCGCCCACCCGGCGTACATCGACCAGGATCGGATCGGATTTGGTTAGACGTTCAAACGCAAGCCGATTAGCCTCGGTGGTATCGGCCGCGCACGGCATGTTTCGCGCCTCCCGGCACTAATTGGCCGATTAATCAGGGGATAGAGTGTTGCCTTATGGGCCTGCCTAATGCAAGTACATGCTATTAGGATTCGGGCGCGCTCTCATGCGGTCGGGAGGTCATCGAAGCCGAGGCCCCAGCGCGCATCGGCAAGCCGCCGGCGGCGGCAGTCTGAGACGAGCGGGATGACGCAGCAATCGAGCCGGGACTTCGAACGCACGAGACGGGCCGGGGAGGGCACCCGGAAGACCCGGTTTACGCGCTACCGGCCAAGCCCGAGCCGTGCCGACAATTTCCTTGCCACGTCGCTGGATCTCTTTGCCGAACGCAACTTCGCCTCGGTCACGATCAAGGACATTGCCAAGGCTCTTGGCGTCAATCCGGCGCTGATCTATTACTACTTCGACAGCAAGACGGATCTGTTTCGGGCGACGATCGAACGCGCCGTAGCCCGCGCCTTCGAGAACGTGCGGGCCTTGGAGGACAGGAGCGCCGACCCCGCGACCATCATCGCCGCTTGGCTCACCAACCACGTGAACAAATACGATGACATCCATCGTTTTGTGAAGATTGCGCTCGATTTCCGCAGTTCCCACAACGGAGACCCCGCCATAGCGAAGGCGATCGAGGCCTTTTACGTCGAGGAGCGCAGGCTCCTCTCCAAGGTCATTCGTGACGGGGTCCGGCAGGGACTGTTCAGACCCGTACACCCCGCCCGTCTGGCGCAGTTCATATCGACCTATCTCGACGGGTGCATGGTGCGATCGGTGATCCTGTCGGATTTCGACCTCAAGGGCGCGGTGGGGGATCTGCATCGCCGCGTGTTGGACATGCTGGGCTATTCCGGCAAGAAGCAGCTCAAGCCGCGGCCGCGACGCTCTCGCGACGGTTGAGTGGCGAAGCCGTTTTTCCGCAGCGCATCAAACTGCGTCGGCCATATCCTAATTGACTGTTCAATTAGAAGCGCGCAGAGTGCCGCCCGGGCCATGCCGGCGGCCCGATCTGCCTCGATCCCGCCCGCGACAGGGCGCGGGCAGGGAGAGCAAGCGATGCCGTCCAGACACCGCCAGAGAACAGCGCGCCGGCACCCTCCCTCGCATGCGCCCTCGGAGGAGTTCAGCCGTCTATGAACGAGAGAGCGACCGGAACACATAAGAAGGCGTCAGCGGGAAGCAAACGGGAGACGATGGAAAGTCTCATCGACAAGGGTGTCGAATATTGCATGCCCCTCTACGTCGATGTGCATGGCATCGCCAAGACCAAGACCGTACCTGTCAGCCATTTCGATCGGATGATGCGCGGCTCGGAGCTGTTCACCGGCGCGGCGCTCGATGGTCTGGGGCAGGGCCCGCATGACGACGAGTTGGCGGTGTTTCCGGATCCCGATGCAGTCATGCAGTTGCCGTGGCGGCCGAACGTGGCGGTGATCCCCGGCCAACTGACCTATCACGAACAGCCCTATCCGATGTGTTCGCGCACCGTGCTGGCGAAGCAGGTGGAGCGCGCCGCCAAGATGGGGTTGAAATTCAATCTCGGAGTCGAATGCGAGACCTATATCGTGAGGCTCGACCCTTCCGCGCATAACGGCATCGCCCCGAACGATCCGCGCGATACCATCGCCAAGGCGGCCTATGACGCAGGGCTCACGCTGATGAATCTCGATTTTCTCAACGCGATCGTGTCGTCGATGAACGCGCTCGGTTGGGAGGTGCATTCCTTCGATCACGAGGACGCCAACGGCCAGTTCGAGTTCGACTTCGCCTATGCCGATGTCATGACTATGGCGGATCGCTTCGTCGTCTGGCGCATGATGATGAAGGAGCTGTCGCGCAAGTTCGGCTGGGAAGCGACCATGATGCCCAAGCCCTATGCCGACCGGACGGGCTCTGGAGCGCATTTCAACATGTCACTCGCCGACGTTAAGACCGGCACGAACATTTCCGGCGACGCGTCCGATAAACGCGGCTGCGGTCTATCGAAACGCGCCTACCAGTTCCTCGGCGGGCTGAAAAAGCATGCCGCCGCGCTCGTCGCGGTGAGCTGCCCGACCGTCAATTCCTATAAGCGGCTGATCAAGACCGGCTCGATGACGGGATATACCTGGGCGCCGATCTTCATTTCCTATGGCGGCAACAACCGTACGCATATGTTCCGCGTTCCGTTGCTCAGGCCGCAAATCGAGGGGAATGGGCATGGCGGCGGGCACGTGCATCTGTCGAGCACCCGCTGGGAATGCCGCGCAGTCGATCCCTCGATGAATCCTTACCTTGCGGCAGCGATGTTTCTTGCAGCCGGGTTGGACGGCATCGAGCACGATCTCGATCCCGGCGATCCGCAACTGGAGAACATGTACGAGCTGTCCGATGCCGAGCTCGAGAGGAGGGGCGTCAGGCAGCTTCCCAGGACCTTGCTCGAAGCCATTGACGCGTTCGAGCAGGACGATCTCGGCCGCCGCGTCATGGGCGATGAGCTTTATCGGTCCTATATCGATCTGAAGAAATCCGAGTGGTGGTCGTATCACAATTCCATCTCGCAGTGGGAAATCGCCGAGTACCTGACGAAATTCTGAGCCGGAGTGCGATGTGTTCTGGCGCAAGAAAGACAAAGCCGCCAATTCCGAGGTGAAGATTTTCTTCGCCTCGGATCTCCACGGCTCGAACATCTGCTTCAAGAAATTCGTCAACGGCGCCCAGTTCTACGGCGCCGACGTTCTCGTCCTAGGCGGCGATCTCACCGGCAAGGCCGTCATTCCCATCGCCGAACAGACGGACGGCACGTTTCTTGCGTTCCAGCATGGGCAGTCGGTTCAGATCGACAACAAGGACGAACTCGACGAGTTCGTCAAACGCCAAGGCAATATGGGGTTCTACCCCGCGGTCATGTTCGAGGCGGAATATCAGCGTCTGCGGCGGGATCCCCGGGCGCAGGCCGCCCTGTTCAAGAAGCTTGTCCTGGAACGCGTGCGCGAATGGGCGCATATTGCGGCGCAAAAGTTGAAAGGAACGGAGATACCGCTCGTCGCAATTCCCGGCAATGACGACTTCCGGGAGATCGATGAGATCCTCACCCAAGCACCGCATTTCGACTTCCACGAGATGCAAGTTTGCGAATTCAAGGGCGGTTATCAGATGCTCTATTGCGGGGGGTCGACGCCGACGCCTTGGGACACCGAGCGCGAGTACTCGGAAGCCCAGTATGTGGCCCGCTTTGCCGAGCTGCTGCCGCAGGTCAAGGAGATGAGCCGGTGCATTTTCAATGTGCACGTCCCCCCCTTCGGCACGCCGCTCGATACTTGCCCCAAGCTCGACGGCAACCTGCAAGTCGTCTACGAAATGGGGCTGCCGGTGCAGACCCACGCGGGTTGCCAGACGCTGCTGGACATCATCAGGGAGCATCAGCCGCTGCTCGGGCTCCATGGGCACGTCCACGAAGGCCGCGCCAAGATCAATATCGGCAAGACCATCTGCATCAATCCCGGCAGTGTTTATCCGGAGGGCATCTTGCAGGGTGCCATGATTACGCTCAGGCACGACCAGGTCGCGCATGCCAATCTGACACAGGGTTAAGGGAGCACGTTTCGGCGAGGGAGAACTCTATCGACAGAAGGAGGGCACAATGTCCGTTACCGATGTTGGTGCAGATAAGCGAATATTTCTACGCAAGGCGTCCGGGCTGATCAGGACCGCGAGTCTGACGGACACCTTCATCTACAATCTCGGCGTCGTGAGTATCGGTCTTGGCGTGGGCTCGATGCTCTATTACGGCCCGGCCTTCTATCCGCAAGGCGATCTCGTTTGGGGCTGCATCATCGCCGGCATCGCCATGATGATGATTTCGTTCGGCTTCATCACCTGGACGATTACGCTTCCGCGCTCCGGCGGCATCTATGTGTTCGGCTCTCGCATCCTGCCGCCGGCGCTCGCGCTCACCATGAGCCTGGTCGAGATCACGGCCT
Organism: uncultured Alphaproteobacteria bacterium; assembly: GCA_963776655.1. Taxonomy (GTDB): domain Bacteria; phylum Pseudomonadota; class Alphaproteobacteria; order Rhizobiales; family Methyloligellaceae; genus Methyloceanibacter. The sequence continues at coordinate 114,694 of CAVZNL010000002.1, forward strand.
GGCTTTTCTATTGCGCGATCGCGGCTTATTGGATCGTCATCCTGGCCTTGTCCCCGATGTTTGCCGGGCTGAACTTGCTTACCGGCAACGAGACGTTTCTCACCATCTCGAAGACCATGCTTGAGCCGTGGGCGACGTTCCTGATCGGTGCGGTGATTCTGCTGCTCTCTCAGGTCGTGCTCTCTTACGGGATGCGCTTCTATCTGACCGTGAACAAATGGGTTTTCATTCTTGCCATGGCCAGCACCGTACTTCTTATTGTCGTGCTGGCAGCCGGGTCTCGCGAGCAGTTCGTAGCCAATCTCAATGAGCTGGTTGGTCCTGTGCTCGGCGTGCCTGACGCCTACAACGCCATCATCGCCAGCGGCAAGGAAAAGGGATGGGGTGAAGCCGGCTTCGACCTCTGGCAGACCATACTCGTCTCCAACTGGCCGTTCCTGCCGTTGGTCGGCGCAGCTTTTTCCATCGCCATCGGCGGCGAGATCAAATCCGTGCAGAAGTCGCAGACCGTGGGCATGCTGGGTGCCGTGTTGGTGGCCACCCTGGCATTCGTGATCACCGTGTGGCTCGCCTTCCAGGTCTTTGGATTCGAGTTCCTCGGCACCGCCGTCTTCAACTATCTGACCGCGAACGGAGGTCTTACGACGCCTACGGATCCGTCCATCGCACTCCTCACCGGGGTTCTGACCAAATCCCCGCTGATCACGGTGCTCACATCGCTCGGCCTCGCCTTGTGGATGTGGATGTGGATTCCGGCGATGCATACGTTTGCCGTCCGTGCCGTCGTTGCCTGGTCCTTCGACCAGGTGGCTCCGGCACCGCTCGCGACGATCTCGGAGAAATATCACACCCCGATCGTCGCTATCACCGTGACCACGATCGTGAACCTGATCTTCATGGCGCTGTTCGTGTTTACGCCCTGGTTCTCCAAGATCGTGATCCTTATCGAGGCAGCCATCCTCGCCTGGGCGGTGGTGCTGGGAGCGGGGATCTTCTTCCCCTACCTCCGTCCGCAGATCTATGAGAAGTCGCCGCTCGCCGGCAAGACGGTGTTCGGGCTGCCGATCATGACCGTGGCCTGCTTCCTCGGCTTCGTCGCGGCGCTGTTCTATTTCTGGACGCTGTTCTCCGACCCGAATGCGGCAGGTCACGAGCCTACCCAGGTGATGATCGTCGCCGGTGTGTTCGTGTTCGGGCTCGTGTTCTACTACGTGATGAAGTTCATCAAGCGGTCGCAGGGCATCGATGTGACGCTGGCATTCAAGGAAATCCCGATCGAATGAGCCACGCGTCGGCATGACGGATCGAGGAGCGGGCCAATCGGCCCGCTCCTCACCCTTATGCGACATCTCTACGCCGCGACAAGCCGCTCAATCCGTGAAATTCTCCATGCAGATTGACGAGGCACGTTGTGACTAAGATGCCTGCAGATCCAGGTCTCAATCTGGAATTCGTCGATGAGGCACTGGTCCTTGTCCGCGATGCGGAGGCCGAAGGCATTCGCCTCCGCATTTTGGGGTCGATCGCCTACCGGCTCCAATGCCCCAACAATTTGCACCTGTTCGAGGATACCAAGCGCGTCCTTACCGATGTCGATTTCGGGGCCGAGAGGAAGCAGAACCGCGCGATCCGCCAATTTCTCATGGCGCGCGGCTACGTGCCGGACGAGGGCATTTACATGGCCTCGGAAGGCGCGCGCCACGCCTATCTGCATCAACAGACCGGCCTTAACGTCGACGTCTTCGCCGACGAGCTCTATTTCTGCCACCGGATTCCCTTCAAGGATCGGCTTGATCTCGACAACCCAACCATCTCGACGACCGATCTCTTGTTGGAAAAGATGCAAATCGTCGAGATCAACTTGAAGGATTTCAAGGATACGATCGTGCTGATGCTCGAGCATCCGCTCTCCGATCAGCAAGCCGGATCGAAATCGATCGATGTCGGCTATATCACCGATATGATGCGCCAGGATTGGGGCTTCTACTACACCTTCACCACAAACCTGAAACGGGTGCCGGAGCATTTCGGCGAGTTTCCCTCCATCCAAGAGCATCAGCGCATTCTCGTCCAGGATCGCGTCAGCGCGCTGCTCGAGGCGATCGAGGCGGCGCCGAAGACGCTGGGGTGGAAGATGCGCTCGAAGATCGGGACGCGCAGCCTCTGGTATCAAGAAGTCTCTGAGAAGGGGCGTCAGTACTGAGGCGTGGCGCCGGAGGGAGGATAAGCCGTGTCGAAGGAGGCGCCTCTCACACATGACGCATTCCGGCAGAGGCAAGAGAATGCCAATCTCGACGGGCTGAGCTATAAGAAGCTGCGCGTTGCCTGGACCGATCTCGGCGAAGGCAAGCCGGTCATCCTGCTCCACGGAATTCCCACCTGGTCTTATCTCTATAACGAGGTGATACCGCTCCTGGCCGAGAATTGCCGGGTGGTGGCACCCGATTTCCTCGGTCACGGCTATTCCGACAAGCGCGACTTCTTCGACCGTTCGCTCCGCGCGCAAACAGAGATGATTCTTCGCCTGATGGATCATCTCGGGCTCGCGCGTGCGAGTTTTGTAGGCCATGACACAGGCGGCGGCGTCGCTCTGATCATGGCCATCGAGCACCCCGAGCGCGTCGAGCGCTTGGTCCTGACCAATGTCGTTGCCTACGATTCCTGGCCGATCGACGACATGATCGCGCTCGGCAACCCCGCCTGGCGCAGCAAGACCCCGAGAGAAATCGCCGACTTTCTGGCCTCAGGCTTGCCGGACGGCATCCACAACAAGGATCGGCTGACGCCCGCGTTCAAACAGGGCATCGTCGCGCCCTACAGCGACGAGGAAGGGAAGATCTCGATCATCCGCAACGCGAGTGCGCTGAACACCAACCATACGACCATGCTGGTCGAGCGACATGGCGAGATTGCAGCGCCGACTCTGTGCCTATGGGGGGTGCACGATCCGTGGCAGACGATCCGGGACGGCGAGAGACTGGCGCGCGAGATTCCTGATGCTCGCCTCGTGCGGGTCGAGACGGCCTCGCATTGGATTCCTCACGACACGCCCGAGATCTTCGCCCGGGAAGTCCGCGACTTTCTCGCGCGCGGCTGATCACGCGAATCCCAACCTAAATATGGTCAGCTCGCCGTCGCGCGGCGCCTTCGCATCAACCTTACCGAAACGTTCAGCAACCGTGCTTGGGCGGCTGGATCGCGCTTAGAAGGACGGCACACGCGCCGTTCGCGACGGTCCCCGAATCCCTCGCTGGTGCTCAGCGGCTAAAATTTACGATAAATCGGGCCGGGCGCAATTGGCAGGCCTTTAGATTTTGCGGCCTAGAAAGGGGTCTCGGTTTCAAGGAGATCCCCCATGCCGGCCACATCGAGTGTTAGCCCGACCGGTAATATTTACGTCGACAGCGTTCTGACCGGGACCAAATGGGCGGTCGGCACCCTCACATTCAGCTTTCCGACCCAAGCGAGTTACTACGGCAGCGGTTACTTTCATGGGAACATATGAGGTTGATCCCGCAGAACTGTTCCGAGTGTTTCCTGCAACACCGAAAGACGGCGATCTGAAACAAGCTGCAACGGCTATTGCACCGGTTGCAATGGCAGCACTAGAAGCTCAAATCGGTGCCTTGAAGGAGGTGAGCAGCCTCCTGAAGGAGCAGCTTGATGACATTCGGAAAGACCGTGACGCTTGGAGAACTCAGGCTTAGTCCAATCAACGCCTCCTGGTCGATGCCCGCCCGCGTCGTCGCGGCCTGTTTGGATGGCGCAAAGCCTGAGAGGGCTTACCCTGCACCGCGAACTCGTTACCGTACTGTCCTCGGACTGACGCAACGAGTTTGCCATGGCAAAACCACTACAAATACAGATCGCCGAAACGGCTCGCGCCCTGATCGCTAATGAACGGCATTGGTGTCGTGGCAACCTTGCCCGAGACATGAATGGTGAAGAAGTCTGTCCAACTGCCGCCAGTGCAGTTAAGAGGTGCGCTCTAGGCGCACTGATCGCTGCGGCCTACGAGCTTACCCATGACTTCGATGCGGCTCACGATTTAGCGTTCAAAGCGCTGCGTCCACAATGGGGCACGTCTTCACTGGTTCGCGTCAACGACATAAGGGGACATGCGGCTGTGCTCGCACTGTTCGACGAAGTTATCTCAGCGCAGCTTGTCTAATGCAGGAGCCTAGCTGTCAGAACCCGAACGAGAAGCTGACGCTGGGACCGTAATAGGGCCGATAGTAGGGGTAGTAGTAAGGACCGTAGTACGGACCGTAATAGGCATACGGTGCATAGTAGGGACGATAGTAACGACCGCCATAGCCACGATAATTCCGACGCGCGTAGCTATTCCCACGCTCCCGATTGTCTATCAGTTGGACATCACCCCCACTGCCTAGCCCAAACGCCAGAGCACTTGGCTGAGAGGTAGCCGGTGCGGCTGTGGCGATTAGTGTGGCGATACAAGCTAAACCAGTGAGGCTCGAACTCAGAACACGCATGTCAGATACCCCCTTCGCAGAAGCAGATGAAGCTCCTATCGCGCTCGACCCGTTTCAGCTTCTTACTAAGGTATTACTAAGATGTTGAAGCCAAAGGTCTCTGCACGGCCAAGGGCCACTTAAAGACGAGACGGCTGCCCTCTTTCCGACTTAAAACGGGTGCTCATGTGGTAATGACGGCAGAAAAGGGGCGCTCCAGTAACCGCGTAAAGAGGAGGCGTTTATGCAAGAAACCAAGAGCATGGCTGATGAGGCCAGGAGAACGGGGCACCAAGTTCAGGAACAATTCCAAAAAGCCGGAAAAGATTACCAACAAGCTGTAGAGGGTGGCTTTGAAGCGGCAACCCGTTCGTTCGGTGAGATGAACAAAGGCTTTCAAGCCATTGCCACTGAGGTGACGGACTTCTCAAAGGGACGCTTCGAGGACATGATGCAGGCTTGGGACCAAATCGTCCGTGCGCGGTCTTTCAGCGACATCGTCGAAGCTCAGAGCAAGTATGCGCAAAAAGCATTTGACGCCTACATGTCAGAAATCTCCAAACTTGGAGACATGTATCTTGGAACGGCGCGCAATGCTGCGAAGCGGTTTGAACAGACCCCCAAACGGACTTAGCGCCGAGTAGGGTCTCATAACTACGTTGCGTATCGATTGCCCGCATACGGGCAAAGCTGTCTTGCATAGAGATTGAGCCCGACAGTTGCGCCGACCTGCCCGACGTGCTTTCCCACGTTAAGTGTCCCGAGTGCGGACTTGAACATGCGTGGTGGACGCGGGAGGCATGGCTCGAGGACGACCGTCCAAGTCCGTCTGACAAGGCGGCAGCGTAAGCTCTCTGCAAACTGTGGGCACGCTGGAACCCCCCATGGCCGCTCTCGGGTGGGAGCCGCCAGGGCAATCCACCCAAAGGAGCCTGCTGATGCATAGATATGCTTTGGCCCCCGCCATTATGCTCGCGCTTGCGACTCCTGCGCTTGCCGCGGAGTTCTACGTGGCACTCAACACCTCGACGAATGAGTGCCATGTGGTGACCGAGAGACCTGACGATAGGCCGGCACTATTGAACAGCGATGGCTCGCCATCTTTAAAGATGGTGGGGAGCGGCGCCTACAAGAGTGAGGCTGAGGCGCAGAAGGCCATGCAGGCCATCATCGAATGCCAGGGTAGATAGAACCGATATTGAAGTGGCCATGCCGAAAGTCGGTCCAGGCGGCGGTGTACTTTCCCCAGGCCGCGATGGGACCCGAGGGATGGGGACCACAGCACGCCGCTCTGCGCAAACGAGCTTACTCACAAAGCACTGCGACCACGCTTCGTCATGAAGGCCCCTGGTGCATCTAAACGACGGAAGGGCCACGGGCAGTTGCACTATTCGACCCTCCGTCGGCAGTGCCAATAGGGTAACGCCCGTAGCAGCGTCTTGTGCCAAAAAAAGCTAAGCGAGAACGAGAGGACAACTCGTTTTGGTTTCCTTCTCGGGGCTGCGTTTCAGTTCGGAGAAGTTGCGAAACCTTTGCCTTACGCCAGCTCTCTCAACCTCGATTGAGCCGTCCTCAAAGGCAGAAAAGGAGCCCCACTCAAATCTGCCTTGCTTGGCGACGCGATTTATCGATTCGTGCACTGTCCGCAGGTTTCAAGCTGCGCACTTGCAGCAGTAGTTTTGTCATCATCCTGCGGCGCGCTCGGATGCCCAAGCAGGATACGGCGAAACAGAGACTTGCAGAAACGCCGGATTGGGTTCTCGACTAATCCTTCTTCGTCGCCATTCGATTTCCGCTGACTGGCGTACATAGATCCCCCCATTTAAAGATTCTCGGCACAAACCGCAGTGTTCACAAAGTCCCAAGGGTGGTGTTCTTTGTTTAAAGTGCGCTCGTGGGTTCTGCCGATTCCAAGACCAATCTCCAACTATCCCCGATATTCACAGCCCCAGTGTTCTCGCTTAGGGTGCTTGGGGCTACTGACGGTCCGATCTTGGTAACTTACAATGGCGGGCGGCAAGGTCTTTGCACGGAAGGCTGCGAGCAAGTTCGAGCGAGCCGAGCCGTTCGCGTTTACCCAGCGGACCCAAATTAGGTCTTGCTGTGCTCGCGACGTGATTTCTGACTTCGGGTTGTGGCACAAAAGCGGACGAACGCTGTCCGCTTTTGACCCAAAGCAGACGGTTGGCAGCATCGTGATTCTGCTCGTTCCGCGCCGTCTGCTATGGCACCAAGCGACATTGATGCCGATCGGCTCATTGTCAGCTTCCGACCCTTTGCGACATTTCAAGACGACGCCGGGGAGCCCATTAATGCGTGTCAGAAAGCGATTGTGCTGAATTTTTGTCCGGCGTGATGTCAGCTGCCATGAGTCCGTTCGGACCCCTGCCGTAACGCACGAGCACCATCTGGTCGGGCCTCAACTCGGTAAAGCCGCATCGCCGTAGAGTCTCCATATGCACGAAGATATCGGACGTCCCACCGCCACGGGTGAGAAAGCCAAATCCCCGCACCCGATTGAACCACTTCACTCTGGCTCTTTCCCAGTTGCTCTCGGGCGCGACCACGACATGGGTACGCTGCGGCAATTGTGATGGATGGATCGCTGTGGATTCGTCCATGACAAGAATGCGAACCGCGTGCAGACCTTTTGATTGGTCGATGGCTTCGCAGACGACACGGGCACCTTCGCAGGCCGTCTGGAAGCCGCCACGGCGCAAACAGGTCACATGTAGGAGAATGTCTGGCAGATCTCCGTCTGGAACGATAAATCCATAGCCTTTTGAGGGATCAAACCACTTAATCGAACCCGAGACTTCGAAGACGCCCAGTGCTTCTTGATCATCTCGCGGCTCGTGTTGTTCTAGGTATGCTACTCTTTCCCCCATGCAGCTAGCTAAACGGCGGCAACCCATCGTTGCAATATGGCTGCAGGCTTTTTCAAGGCGCCGTGGCAATTTAGCCACTCGCCAGTAACGGCGTTTCGCCTCATTCCCGCCTATCATCGGCAGGCCCCCAAAAAGGGGTCGGGAACTTTCCTCCCGGGAGGCCGTCCTCCCGTTAAAGTAGCTTGTAAGGGGGGACGGCCTTCAACGGCGTCTCGCGGCGGGACGTGCAGGGACCCGAGATTTCGATCTCTGTGCGCGGAACTTGCCTCAGGATTACATATCGGGAAGGCAACGCTTTTCCGTTATGGCACTTCTCAGACCATGCTGTGCTTTGAGGCTGCTCCTTCCTGTGCGTTCCTGGCCACAAACTTCGAAATTGAAGAAAGGCACCCTGCTAAAACTTGATAGGTCTTAAGGGCGCGCGCTACGACTGTTGAGGGAACAGCAAGGGGGGCCGAGATGAGACGCGTGTTTTCAACTCTTGTGGTTACGGGTGCTGTTCCGGGTAGGCGCCTGGCTATTCGGCGGTGAGCCTCACATATTTCCCGTTGGCGACAGGCAGGAGGCAGGACCAATTTGGCTTTCCTTGATCGAGGCCCGAGCCTCCTTTAGCGTGTCGGCGGTCTTAAGCTCACGGTGCGCATGGTGAATTTTTCCGGCGACCAGACGTTCCGGCCGGGACCTCCCAGGCCGTCTTCTGTCATCGAGCCCGGCTTGCGCGCGCTCGCTCTCGGGCGAGGAGCGCTACACAGTGCCCGGCGGCGGCGTCATCGCCGTGCCGATCGGAGCCGGCGACCGTCTACGCGTCGTCGATGTGGAGGGCATGCAAGCTTGCGAGCTTGTCGCCGTGGATGAAGCGGGCATCGTCGATCCCGCCATTCTCGGCGCCCGCGGCGACAGGGATGCGACCGGTCTCGAACGGAGCTTGAGCGCAGACAGCGAGAGCGCACGGTCTGCGCGCGCCGGGCTTAAGCGGCGCGGCATCGAGCTGGCGGACGCCCGCGCCATCACCCTGTTCGGCGGCGACTCCCGCGCCGGAAGTGCTGCGGAGTTCGCCGTCTCCCGCGACGGCCTGTTGCTCGTGGCGGCACCGGGCGCACCGATGGAGGCGGGGGCGCAAGCGACGGCAACGCCGATCCGCCTGCACGTCAAGCGGAGCCGCATCCTCAAGCCGAGCGAAACGCCGTTACCCGAGCCGCTCGCCGATCCGCTGCAGGACATCCGCGTCAACCGGGCGACGGCCGAGGCCTATGTCGTGCGCGCCGGCGAATACATCCAGATCATCGACGTCGCCGGCCGCCAGTGCTCCGACTTCCAGTGCTTTTCCGCGCGCAAGCTCGACAAGGGCGCGGAGCGTCCGCTCGACGCGACGACGACGCGCAGCCTCGACCGGCCTCGGCTATCCGCTGCCCGGCCTCCCGGCCAAGGCCTTCGACCAGGACATGGAGCCGCTGGTCGAGATCGTGCGCGACACGGTCGGCCGCCACGACGCCTTCGCGCTCGCCTGCTACGCCAAGCTTCTACGAGGACATGGGCTATCCCGGCCACGTCAACTGCACCGACAATTTCAACGCCGCGCTCGCATCCCTACGGCGATCGCGGCGCGCAAGGGCTGGATGGCGCTCAACTTCTTCTACAACACCGGCGATCGACGCGAATAACGTCATCAACTTCGACGAGCCGTGGTCGCGCCCGGGCGACTACGTGCTGCTTGCGCGCGCGTCACCGATCTCGTCTGCGTCTCCTCGGCCTGCCCCGACGACATCGATCGCGGCCAATGCCTGGAACCCGACCGACATCCATGTCCGCACCTATTCCGACAAGGAGCGCTTCTCGCGAGCGATCGGCCTATCGCATGACGCCCGATGCCGAGCCCGAAGCTGACGCGCGAGACCGCCTTCCATCCGCGCTTCGCGGCGCACACGCGCGATTTCACCGAGTATCGCGGCTACTGGCTGCCGCAGAAATTCAACAATGGCGGGCCGATCGACGAATATTGGGCCTGCCGCGAGCGCGCCGTCGATCATGGACCTGTCGCCGCTTGCGGAAATTCGAGGTGACCGGACCCGACGCCGAAGCGCTGATGCAATATGCGCTGACGCGCGACGTGCGAAAGCTCGGCGTCGGCCAGGTCGTCTATTCCGCCATGTGCTACGAGCACGGCGGCATGCTCGACGACGGCACGCTGTTCCGTCTCGGCGCCGAACAATTTCCGCTGGATCGGCGGCGACGAATATGACGGCGTCTGGCTGCGCGAGCTCGCCGAGAAGATGGGTTTCAAGGCCTGGGTGCGCTCCTCCACCGACCAGCTGCACAACATCGCGGTGCAGGGGCCGAAGAGCCGCGACATCCTGAAGGAAGTGATCTGGACGCCGCCGGCGCAGCCGACGCTGGACGAGCTCGGCTGGTTCCGCTTCGCGATCGGCCGCATCGGCGGCTTCGACGGCGCCGCCCGTCGTCGTGTCGCGCACCGGCTATACCGGCGAGCTCGGCTACGAGATCTTCTGCCATCCGAAGGACGCGGCGACCGTCTTCGACGCGGTCTGGGAGGCGGGCGAGCCGCACGGCCTGACGCCGCTCGGCCTGCAGGCGCTCGACATGCTGCGGATCGAGGCGGGCCTGATCTTCGCCAATTACGAGTTCTCCGACCAGACCGATCCGTTCGAGGCCGGCATCGGCTTCACCGTGCCGCTGAAGTCGAAGAACGACGATTTCGTCGGCCGCGAGGCGCTGATCCGCCGCCAGGCGAACCCGCAGAAGAAGCTGGTCGGTCTTGAGATCGAGTGCGAACGACGCGGTCGGGCACGGCGACTGCGTGCATATCGGCCGCGCGCAGATCGGCGTCGTGACCAGCGGCACGCGCTCGCCGATCCTGAAGAAGAACATCGCGCTTGCCCGGCTCGACGTGAGCGCCGCGGCGAGATCGGCACCGAGGTGGAGATCGGCAAGCTCGACGGCCAGCAGAAGCGGCTGCCGGCGCGCGTCGTGCGCTTCCCGCATTACGATCCGGACAAGACGCGGGTGCGCGCCTAGACCCCCGGGGCCTCCGTCAAACGCCGACGAAGCCTATTCCGCCGCGGCCCTCTTGACCGCGAGGAAGGTCTTCATCGTGTCGTCCATCGCCTCGTACCACGGCGTGTGATGCACCGGCGCTATGGTTCCCGTGCACGGCGATTTGAACGCCTTGTTGCGGTAGCCGACAATCGATGCCTGCTTGTCGTGCTCCCACTCCTTGAATTCGTCGACCGTCATGTCGATGTCGAACTTCGGATAGTCGGTCGCCTTGCACAGGTCGCGGACGTAGTCGGCCTGAAAATCGATTTTCTCGAAGGCGTCTTTCAGCGTCTCTTCGCGCTTGACCCACTGATCGTGTCCTTTTGCATTTCCGCCTTCGCGGCAGCTTGATCCGTCCCAGGATCACGTCGCGCGCGTACCAGGCCTGCGCGTCGAACATGGAGAAGGTGTAGAACTGATCCTGCATGCCGAGATAGATGAGCTTCGGATTGTCGATCCAGAAAATGCCCTTGTAGATGTGCGGCGGATTGCATGCGGTTATGCGTGCGGAGCTTCAGCGAATCCTCCAGGAACGGGAAGTGATGCTGATAGCCGGTGCAGAGGATGATGGCGTCGAAATCCTTGCTCGAGCCGTCCTTGAAATGCACGGTCTTGCCCGTGATGTTGGTCAGCAGCGCCCGCTCATCCATCCCCTTGGGCCACTTGAAGCCCATGGGCTGCGTGCGCCAGCACGTGGTGACGGATTTCGCGCCGTATTTGTGGCATTGCAGCGCGATGTCTTCGGCCGAATAGCTCGCGCCGACGACCAGCAAGTCCCTGCCCTTGAATTCGTCGGCGCTGCGGAAGTCGTGCGCGTGCATGACGCGGCCGGGAAACGACTCGATGCCCGGGAAATACGGTACGTTCGGCACGGAGAAATGGCCGGTCGCAACGACGACCCAGTCGAACGTTTCGGTGTGCAGCGTACGGTCCGACAAGCGCTCTACGGTCACGCTGAACTTGTCTGACGCCTTGTCGTAAGCGACATGGCGCGCGCGGTCTTGAAACGGATCCAAGGCCTGACATTGCCGTCCTTCGCGCGCCCGGTGATGTAGTCGTAGAGCACCTCGCGCGGCGGGTAGGAGGGGATGGGCTGCTTGAAATGATGGTCGAAGGTGTAATCGGCGAACTCGAGGACCTCCTTCGGGCCGTTCGACCACAGATAACGATACATGCTGCCATGCACCGGCTCGCCGTGCTCGTCGGTGCCCGCGCGCCACGTGTAGTTCCACAAGCCGCCCCAATCGCTCTGCTTCTCGAAGCAGACGATTTCGGGGATGGAAGCGCCCTTGCTCTTAGCCTGCTGGAAAGCCCGCAATTGACCGAGGCCACACGGCCCCGCCCCTATGACTGCGACACGACCAGTCATGACACACTCCCTCGCTCGCTCAGACCTGTCTCCCGTGAGACCACGTCATTGCCGGCGGCCGCTTGACCGCCCTGACGTCGAACTACTTTAGGATGACATTGTAAAAGGCGCCATCGAAACCAAAGTGGCACCTCCAAAAACCAAAGTGGCTCCCATTGTTCTAGGCTTGGCGACGGGTCTAAGCTTGGTGTCATCTGCTGCTAAACCTGCAGCAGGACCGATTGTAGGGAGCACGGCTCCCCGGGCCGCGCCGCCGGGCCGATGTGGAGGGTACCAATGAAGACCAAGTTCACGCTCAGTGCGCTCAATCGCCGTCAATTTCTCTCAACCACTGCCGTCGCCACTCTCATGGCCGGCTTGCCGCTGCAAAGATTCGCCTTCGGTGCCGAGAAGGTCGTGAAGATCGGCTTTCTTGCTCCGCTCACCGGCGAAGTTGCGGCGTGGGGCAAGCCAGGGCTCGACGGCTGTCGCATCTGGGCCGATTGGATCAATGCCGCCGGCGGCATCAAGATCGGCGACGACGCCCACAAGGTCGAGTTCGTCGCTTACGACGACGAGTACGACCCCGGCAAGGCGCGCACGGGTGCGGTCAAGCTCATCAAGGAAGACGGCGTAAAGTTCATCATGATGCTTGGCGGCGATCCGTGGCCCGGCGTCGTCGCCTGTCGCGCAGAAGGAGGAGATGCTGGTCTCCACGCTGCTGCCGAGCGATCTGACGCCTGAGACGACGATGCTGGTCGCGCCGTGCGAAGTGCATCCGATCTACAACGTGACCGGCGTCGAGTGGCTTGCCGAAAACAAGCCTGAGCTGAAGACCGCTGTCATCTGTGCCCAGGACGACTCGCTCGGCAAGCCGTCGGTCGCGACCTATCTCGCCGCCTTCGAGGCTGCCGGCATCAAGGTCTTGGGCGACCCGATCTTCTTCGATCCGGCGACCACCGATTTCGCGCCGATCATGTCGAAGATGCTGGCCAACAAGCCTGACATCGTCTGTCTCGACACCTGCTACACCGATTATGTGCACCCGCTCACGGAGCAGGCCTTCCAGCAGGGCTTCAAGGGCCAGATGATCTCGTGCACGGCGGACTTCTATCCGAAGATGATCGACAAGACCTCCAAGGAGTTCATGGAGGGGTTCATCTTCCAGTTTCCGGATTTCGACGATCCGGCGCTCAACGAGCCGCAGATCAATTTCAAGAAGCCGAACGAGTTTTACGAGGAGTATAAGAAGCGCTTCGGCGAGGGCGAATGGAGCGCGGTGTCATGGGAGTACGCCTCCATCATGGATTTGTGGTCCGATGCCGCGCAGAAGGCGGGGACCACCGAGCCGAAGGCCGTGCTCGAGGCGATGAAGGCGGGCGGCAAGGGCAAGCATATTTTCGGCGAGGCCCAATGGTGGGGCAAGGACCTGTTCGGCATCGACAATGCGCTTGTCGGCAACTGGCCGGTGGTGGTCATCGAAAATGGCAAGGCCAAGATCAAGCAGTACAAATCCATCCCCGCGTGGTGGGCCAAGCACAAGGATCTGATGATCAAGCACATGACCGCGCTGAACCAGATGTACTCCCAGCGCGGGTAATCCGCCTCTTTCCCCGGCGCGGCGGGCTCGACGGCATGCGCGGCGATCGCGTCGCGCCACGTGGTGAGCGCTCATCGTGGCCTGAACACTCTCGCCCGTCGCCCCAGCATGTTATGCCAAGGGCCAGGCGGCGTCCGAGGCCGGCCAGGGGAGCTTGGCAATGACTCCCGAGTTGTTCCTTCAGACCGTCGTGAACGCGACCTATGCCGCGAGCTACATGTCGCTGATCGCCGTCGGGCTCGTGCTGATCTTCGGCGTGATGGGCGTCATCAACTTCGCCCATGGCGAGCTTTATATGGCCGGCGCCTACGCCGTGGTCGCCGTTTATGCCGGGTTTGGAATGCCCTTCTTCGTCGCAGTCGCCATCGGTCTCGTGTTCGTCGGCACGCTTGGGCTTCTGATGGAGTATGGCCTGTTCAGGCCGCTCCGCGATAATCCGCTTGGCGGCCTGATCGCGTCGATCGGCTTTCTTCTCATCCTGCAAACCGTCGCGGTGCTCGGCTTCGGCGTTCACATGGAGCATGTGCCGCCTTCGACCCAGGGAAAGATTGCCTTCGCAAACGGCGTGGTGCTGACGTATCAGCGCCTTTACGTCATCCTTGCCGCGGTCATCCTGCTTTCGGCGCTCTGGCTGTTCTTGCGCAAGAGCAAGTTCGGCTGGGCGCTCCGCGCCTGCGCGCAAGACCGCGAAGCGGCCGCTCTGCAAGGCATGTCGATCAACACCACCGCCCGGGTCGCCATGTTCATTGGCGCCGCACTCGCCGGTGTCGCCGGCGCGCTCACCGCGCCGCTCGTCTCGCCGACGCCGTTCATGGGGCATCCGGTCATCATCACCGCCTTCATCATTATTATCGTCGGCGGCATCGGCTCGCTGGAAGGCGCGGTGCTCGCGGCTATTCTCTATGCGTTTGTGAATACCTTCGTCACCACGATCTATGACGGGACGCTCGCCAATATCGTCGGCCTGCTCCTGATGCTCATCGTCTTGATCGTGAAGCCGACCGGTCTTTTCGGAGCCAAGGAACGTGCCTGAGCGCGGCAAGAGCATCGGACTGTCCTGGGCGCTGGGAATAGCTCTCTTGGTAGTGCTGGTCGCGCTGCCACGTTTCGTGTCCCATTCGCAGCAGGAGATCCTGGTCTTTCTCGCGATCAACGTGCTCTTGGTCTCGAGCTACCGGCTGTTGACGCTGACCGGCGAATGGTCGCTTGCCCATGTCGTGATCATGGGCGTGGGCGCCTACGGCTCAGCGCTCATCTCCAAGGAACTCGGAGTGCCGGTGCCGTTGGCCATGCTCGCGGGCGCGTGCCTCGCGGGATTGCTCGCCTTTCTGTTGAGCTTCCCCTTGTTCCGCATGAAGGGCTTCTACTTTCTGATCGGCTCGTTCGCCGCGGGCGAAGTCATCCGGCTGATCTGGAAGTGGAGCGAGCTGACCTGGCTCTTCGGCGGCCCGAAGGGAATCAAGCTCATTCCGCCCTTTCCCGATATCGAGGCCCTCTCGATCGATTTCTACGATCCGGTGAACTACTACTATCTCTGCCTGATCGTCGTGGCGATCGCGCTCGCCATCCTCTACCGGGTGGAGCGCTCGCGCATCGGGCTGACCTTCCACGCCATTCACTGGCAGGACAAGCTCGCCGAATCCGTCGGCGTGAATACCTTCGGTTACCGCATGCTGGCCTTCGTCATCGCGTCGTTCTTCGCAGGCCTCGCAGGCGCGCTCTATGCGCACTACGTTGGCACGGTCAATCCCAACCGGTTCGGCGTCGAGGAGATGGTCTATGTGCTGATTTGGGCCATCGTCGGCGGAACCGCGACGTTCTACGGTCCGATCCTCGGCGTAATCGTGCTGACGATTCTGAACGAAGTCGTGCTGCGCGCGCTTGGGGTGGACGAGATGCGGCCGATGTTCTACGGCGCGATCCTCATCCTCTTCATTCTGTTCCTGCCGAAGGGACTGGAAAGCCTTGTCCTCAAGCTCAGGGGTTTCCTTTCCGGCGGCAAAGCCAAGCGCCCAAGCACGCAGCAAGCTGCGGAAGCGGAATTGCCGGCGGAATAGCGACGCTTGCCCTTCAGGCGCTGCGATCCTTGTGGCGCGGGTCAGGCACCAGCAGCAGGAACGCCGCCGCCATCAATTTGCGCGTGTCGTTGAGCATGGCTGGGCGTTCCCGCCGCCAGCGTGCCAACGCCTGGGCCGCGCTCGACCCAAGATCGCCGGGGGAGGGGCCCGGAGTTGCAAGCCGCGCCTTCGCCTCCTCGGCCATCTCCCGCCAGCGTAGCTGCCACCGCGCCCGGTAGGTGTCGCGGTGGCGTGTCTCCATGCGCATATGAAAGAGCGAGCTCCGCGCCATTCGCGGTGCGTCCATGCGCGCGATCCATGGGCCCGAGGCGCGCCACACTTCCAACGCCTCGCGCAAGAGGGAAGCGCCGCCGCCTTCGCCGCCCGAAAGGTTGAGGCTCACGCCGAAATTTGCGAGCGCGGTCCCGAGGCGGGGATCGATCGTCTCGAAGTTCGCGCGCGCGATCTGAACGGCCTCGCCCGCTTCATCCTTGGCCCGCGTGTGATCGCCGACGCGCGAGCGCCTCGGCCGTCCGCTCGGCCACCGTCTCCCAGTTCAGATCGGCCTCGCTCCAGCCGGCCGCGAGCAGCTCCTTCGCGCTCCAGGTTTCAGCCACCGAGATAGGCCCGCCTCACATGCGCGTTGTCGTGCAGCTCGTGCGCCGGACCTTTGAGCGCAATGCTGCCGGTCTCGAGCACATAGGCGAAGCGCGCGAGCTTGAGCGCAAGCTCGGCGTTCTGCTCGACCAGCACAACGGCTACGCCCCGCCCGACGATATCGCGGATGATGCGGGCGATCTCCTGCACCATGACCGGCGACAAGCCCATCGAAGGTTCGTCGAGAACGAGCATCTTCGGCGCCGACATCAGCGCCCGGCCGATCGCAAGCATCTGCTGCTCGCCGCCTGACAGCGAGCGCGCCCATTGCTTGCGGCGCTCCTTGAGACGCGGGAAATGGTCGAACACCTGGTCGAGATCTTTCTCGATCGCCGCTTTGTCGGTCCGCAAGATAGGCGCCTGTCCGCAAATTTTCCTCGACCGTCAGGTTGGGAAAGATGCGGCGGCCTTCCGGCACGTGCGCGATGCCGAGCGCCACGATCTTTTCCGGCGGAAGCTTGTCGATCCGCTCGCCCGCGAAAACGATCTCGCCCTTGCTGACCGGCACCAATCCGGAAATGGCGCGCAACGTCGTACTCTTACCGGCGCCGTTGGCGCCGATGATCGTCACGATGCCGTCCGCAGGCACCGACATGTCGATCCCCTTCAGCGCGGCCACCTTGTGGTAGTGGACATGCACGTTGCTGATCTCAAGCAGCATGGTCGGCGCTCCCGAGATAGGCCTCGATCACGGCGGGATTGGCCCGCACTTGCTCGGGCGTCCCTTCGGCGAGCAGCGTGCCGAAATTCATCACCGTAATCGTCTCGCACAGGCCCATGACCGCCTGCATGTCGTGCTCGATGAGCATGATGGTCACGCCCTGCTCGTCGCGCAGGCGCCGCACGAGCGAAGCCATACGCCGCGTCTCCTCGGGGTTCATGCCTGTGAACGGCTCATCGAGCAGCATGAGCTTGGGCCCGGCGGCGAGCGCGACGGCCATGCCGAGCGCGCGCTGGTGACCGTGAGGCAGCTCCGCGGCAAGCTCCGCCGCGAGTGTCTCAAGCCCGAAGAACGCGAGTATGCCGCGCGCCTTTTCGTCAGCTTCCTGTTCCGTGGCGCGGTCGCGGCCGAAAATCCGGCTGACGACGCCGGCCCTCGCGCTGCGGTGACAGCCGAGGCGGACGTTGTCGAGCACGCTCAATTCGTGAAACAGCACCGTGCCCTGAAAGGTGCGGATCAGACCGCGTTCGGCAAGCGCGCTCGTCGCCCGTCCCGAAATGTCTTCGCCGCGATAGATGACCTTGCCGCTCGTCGGCGCGTAGAAGCCGCTGATCACGTTGAAGGTCGTGGTCTTGCCGGCGCCGTTCGGGCCGATCAAGCCGTGAATTGTGCCGGGGTACACGTCAAAGTTGAAGCCGTTGACGGCGACGACGCCGCCAAAGGCGCGAACGAGATCACGGACCTGAAGGATGGGCGGCTCGGATCGCGTCATCGACGGTTTCGGCATCTTGGTGGCGGGACGGGAGCGTGGCGAAAACGACGCTCCATCTTCCACATTTTGCGCTGCACACGCATCCCCAATTTCGGATGAGCACAGAGTGAAACCAAAGAGGTCCTGCGCGACGCGGTACTTCGGCGGCGCTCGGTGAAGCGGCCAAATTCTATTGACGAGTCTTGGGCTTTCGGGGGAGCCTTGGATCAGGCCGCATGCGCGGCCACGGCGCAAACGGCTTGTGGTTACGCGCGCCATGAGCCTCGACGCGCCGAACCTCGAACACGAGGTCGTAAACATGACCAAACCAGTGATTGCCGCGGTCGCGGTGCTTTCGCTCTTGACCGCCGGCGCTCCGGCGCTCGCCGAAGACTCAAAAGACCCCCTCAAGCTGACGCTTCACGACTGGACGGGGCAGTTGATCACCACCCGCCTCATGGGTGAGGCGCTGAAGAATGCCGGCGTCAACGTCGAATACGTTCAGGCCGATTACCTCGCCCAATTCGCCGGGCTCAAGACCGGCGATTTGCACGTTGCCATGGAGATCTGGGCGACGACAGGTCAAGATGCGATGGACGAGGCCACCGGTACCGGCAAGGTGGAAAACCTCGGCGAGACCGGCATGCTCGCCATCGAGGAGTGGTGGTACCCCGAGTATATGAAGGAGAAGTGCCCGGGACTGCCCGACTGGGAAGCCCTGAAGAAATGCGCCGAGCAATTCTCCACGGCGGAAACGAAACCCAAGGGCCGTTACCTTGGCGGGCCGGCGACCTGGGGCGGCTTCGACGAAGAGCGCGTGGCCGCGCTCGATCTCCCCTTCGAAGTCGTCCATGCCGGAACCGACGCCGCGCTCTTTGCCGAGCTCGAATCCGCCTCGCAGCGCAAAGCGCCCATCATCCAATGGGTCTATGCGCCGCATTGGGCGCCGATCAAATATAAGGGCGAGTGGATCGAGTTCCCGAAATACGAGGCCGCCTGCTACAAGGACCCGGCCTGGGGCATCAACAAGGAAGCCACCCACGACTGCGGCAAGCCGCGCGGACCCATTTGGAAGGTGGCCTGGTCCGGCGTGAAGGACAAATGGCCAAGCGCCCACGCGGCGATCAAGAAGTTCAACATCACCAACGACGAGATGGGCGCGCTGATCACCAAGGTCGATCTGGAAGGCCAGAAGGTCGAGGATGTCGTGGCCGAGTGGATGAAGTCCAACGAGGCCCGCTGGAAAGGCTGGATCGGTCAGTGACTTGGTGAGCGACTCGATTAGGGCGCTTGCGGCCTGCTAGTCTAGCGGCAGGCCGCAAGCCCTCCTCGCTTCACCGCACGGGGCCCTGATCCGTGACAGACGCCGCTCTCGCCTGCCGCAATGTGTGGAAACTCTACGGCCCCGATCCGAAGGGCCTGCTCGCGCGTCTCGGGTCTGCGCCGGGCGCGGCCGAGCTGAAGGCCGCGGGCTACATCACCGCGGTCGCCGACGCGACGCTCGACGTCTCGCGCGGCGAGATCTTCGTCATCATGGGACTTTCCGGCTCGGGCAAGTCGACGCTGGTGCGGTGCCTCGCGCGCCTGATCGAGCCGTCCGCCGGCGAAGTCATTTTCGCCGGCCGCAACCTGCTCGATGCTTCGCGGCAAGAGCTGATCGAACTCCGCCGTCACAAGATGGGCATGGTGTTTCAGCACTTCGCGCTCCTGCCGCATCTCACCGTGCTCGACAATGTCGCCTTTCCGCTCGAGATCCAGGGCGTTGCGCGCAAGGCGCGCGAGGCGCGCGCGCTCGAGATGACCGCGCTCGTCGGGCTCAAGGGCCGCGAGCGCAATCTGCCGCACGAGCTTTCCGGCGGCCAGCAGCAGCGCGTCGGCATCGCCCGCTCGCTCGCCACCGACCCCGACATCTGGTTTCTCGACGAGCCGTTCTCCGCGCTCGATCCGCTGATCCGGCGGGAGATGCAGAACGAATTCTTGCGCCTCCAATCGGTGCTGCAAAAGACCATCGTGTTCATCACCCACGATTTCGACGAGGCGATCCGGCTCGCCGATCGCATCGCCATCATGCAGGACGGGCGCATCGTGCAAATCGGCACGCCAGAGGACCTCGTGCTGGCGCCGGCCGAAGCCTATGTCGCCGAGTTCACCCGCGACGCCCCGCGCGCGAAGATCCTGTCGGCGCGCGCGATCGCCCGCGCCCGGCGCAACGGCGAAGACATCGCCGGCAGCATCCCGGCCGACAGCAAGGTTGCCGAGTTTGCCAAGAAGGTGGAGGCCGCGTCCGCCGCTTTCGCCGTGCACGATGCCGACGGCAAGCTCGTGGGCGTCGTCGATCGCGCGGCGGTGATGTCGGTGCTTATCGGCGGCACGGAGGCATGACGACGGCGGCGACCACGTGGGACGAAACGGCGACCGGGAGACGATCTTCGGCCGTGCGCTTGATCTGGATCGCGTTCGCCGCGCTCGCGATTCTGTGCTTCGCGCTTCCCGATGGCACGATACCGGGCTGGCTTCTCGAGATCCCGCCCGGATGGCGCCTCGGATTGGCCCCCGCCATCTCGAGTTTCATGAACTGGCTGATCGACGACGCAAGTTTCGGCCTCTTCACCTTCAGGGAGGCGACGCGCGCGATCAGCGCCACCCTCAATGTGCCGCTCACGGCCGCGACCGCGATCTTCTCGACGGGCTCTTGCGCGGAAGCGGATCAACCGCCGTGCAGCTCGCGCCGCCTTTGCCTTGGATCGCAATTGTCGGGATCGCCGCGGCGCTCGGCTATCGTTTCGGGGGCATGCGCCTTGCCCTGCTTGCCGGCGGCGCCTTTCTCTACCTCGCGGTGTTCGGGCAGTGGGCAAGCGCCATGACGACGCTTGCCTCGATCGCGATTGCGGTGCCCCTCGGTGTCGCTGGCGGAATCCTGTTCGGCATCCTCGGCTTCCGCGTGCCCCTCGCGCGGCAGATCATGGAGCCGATCCTCGATCTGATGCAGACGGTGCCGATCTTCGCCTACCTCGTGCCGATCCTGTTCCTGTTCGGCTTCGGGCCGGTGGCGGCGCTGATCGCGACCGTGATCTATGCGATGCCGCCCATGGTGCGCGTCACCATGACGGCGCTCGAAGCGGTGCCGCGCGAGATCGTCGAATACGGGACCATGGCAGGCACGACGCGGCAGCAGATGCTGTTCAAGGTGATGCTTCCCGCCGCGCGGCCGCAGCTTCTCGTCGGCGTCAACCAGGTCATCATGCTCTCCCTGAACATGGTGATTATCGCATCGATGATCGGGGCAGGGGGCCTCGGCTATGACGTGCTCGCGGCGCTGCGCCGGCTCGACATCGGCGCCGGTTTCGAGGCGGGGCTTGCCATCGTCGTGCTCGCCATTGCGCTCGATCGGTTGAGCCAGGCCTATGCTTCGCGACGGGCAGCGGGCCACGACCAGGACCGGACCTTTGTCATCTGCTCTTCTTGCGTTCACCGCCGCTATCTATGTGCTGGGGCTATTCGTCCCGGCGGTGGCGATCTACCCTCGTTCGCTGCAGCTCTCGACCGCGCCGTGGTGGGGCGAGGCGGTCAGATGGTTCAACGTGCATTTCTTCGACACGATGGACGCGATCAAGACCGCGCTCCTCCTCAACGTCCTCATCCCGGTCAAGCGCTTCATGCTGGCCCAGCCCTGGCCGCTGCTCACGGCCGCGCTCGCGTTTGCCGGCTGGCGTCTCGGGGGAGCGCGCCTCGCCATTCTCGCCGCGGCGCTGACCCTGTTCATTGCGCTGAACGGGCAGTGGCTGAACGCGATGGAAACCGTTTATCTGTGCGGCATCTCGGTGATCATCGCCTCGGCCATCGGCATTCCGCTCGGCATCTGGGGCGGCCTTTCCGAGCGCGCCTGGCGCGTTCTCGAAGCGATTATCGACACGCTGCAGACCTTGCCGAGCTTCGTCTATCTCATCCCGGTGGTCATGCTGTTCAGGGTCGGCGATTTCACCGCCATGATCGCCATTGTGCTCTACGCGATCGCGCCGGCCGTGCGCTACACGGCGCACGGTATCCGCGACGTTCAGCCTTCGCTGATCGAGGCCGGCACCGCGGCCGGCTGCACGCCCCGCCAGCTTCTCGCCAAGATCCGCCTTCCTCTCGCGGCGCCCATCATTCTTCTCGGCGTCAACCAGACGGTGCTGCTCGCGATATCGATGCTCGTCATCACCGCGCTCGTTGGAACGCGCGATCTCGGCCAGGAGGTCTACATCGCCCTGACCAAGGCCGATACCGGGCGCGGCATCGTCGCGGGGCTCTGCGTCGCTGCCATCGCGATTATCGCCGACCGGCTGATCCAGGCCGCCGCACGCCGTCTTGCCGCACAGCGGGGAGAGCGCATGCATGAGTCCTGACATCAGGAGCAGGCACGATCGGCGGCGCGCGTCGCAGCGCTGCCGATCTGGTCCGGGCGCGTGGACCCTGTGCCTCTCGCCGGCGGAATTACCAACCAGAATTTCAAGGTCGAAGACCGCGGACGCCGCTCTGTCGTGCGGGTCGGCAGCGATATCCCGGTTCATGGGGTCGTACGGGCAACCGAGCTGGCCGCGAGCCGCGCCGCTCATTTGGCGGGCTTGAGCCCCGCGGTCGTGCACGCCGAGCCCGGCATTCTCGTTCTCGATTTCATCGAGGGACGAACCTTCACGGCCGAGGACGTGCGCGATCCCGCCAATCTCGCGCGCCTGATCGATATGGTCCGGCGATGTCACCGCGACATTCCGCAATATCTGCGCGGTCCGGCGGCCATGTTTTGGGTGTTTCATGTCGTGCGCGACTACGCGCACACGCTGCGCGAAGGCAAGAGCCGTCACGGTCCGCTCCTGCCGGATCTTCTTGCACGCGCGGGGCGGCTTGAAGCCGCCATCGGCCCCATCGACGTCGTCTTCGGCCATAACGACCTGCTTGCCGCCAACTTTATCGATGACGGCAATCGTCTGTGGCTCGTCGATTGGGAATATGCCGGGTTCAACTCGCCTCTGTTCGATCTCGGCGGGCTTGCCTCCAATAGCGAGCTGTCGCGCGAGCAGGCGGATGACTCGCTCAGCCTCTATTTCGGTAGACCCGTTGACGACGACTTGCGCCGCAGGGCCCAGGCCATGACCGCGGCATCGCTCCTGCGCGAGACTATGTGGAGCATGGTGTCGGAGATCCATTCGACCGTCGCCTTCGACTACGGCGCCTACACGGCCGAGAACTTGCGACGCTTCGAAACCGCTTACGCGACCTATCGGGCGATGGACGGCGCATGAGCGAGCTTCCGTCTTCCGCGAAGATCGTCATTATCGGCGGCGGAATCGTTGGCTGTTCGGTGGCCTATCACCTCGGGAAGATGGGCCTCACCGACACGCTCCTTCTCGAGCGCGGGAAACTCACCTGCGGCTCGACCTGGCACGCCGCGGGGCTCGTCGGGCAGTTGCGCACGAGCGCCAACATCACCCAGCTCCTCGGTTACTCCGTCGCGCTCTATGACACGCTCGAGCAGGAGACGGGCCTGGCGACGGGATGGAAGCGCAATGGCGGCTTGCGGCTCGCCTGCAATCCCGAGCGCTGGACCGAGGTGAAGCGGCAGGCGACCACCGCCACGTCGTTCGGGCTCGAAATGCATCTCCTCACGCCCAAGGAGGCGCAAGAGCTATGGCCGCTCATGCAGATCGACGACGTCGTTGGCGCAGCCTTTCTCCCCACCGACGGGCAGGCCTCGCCCTCCGACATCACCATGTCGCTCGCCAAGGGCGCGCGCATGGCGGGCGTCAAGATCGCCGAAGGCGTCAAAGTCACCGGCATCGAGGTTGACAACGGACGCGTGAAGGCCGTGGTCACCGATCAGGGGCGCATCGCTTGCGACAAACTCGTGATCTGTGCCGGCCAATGGTCGCGCGAGATCGGCCGCATGGCCGGCGTCAACATCCCTCTCGTCCCGGTGCAGCACCAATATCTCATTACCGAGCCGATCGAAGGCGTGACGCCCACTCTGCCGACGCTGCGCGATCCGGATCGTCTCACCTATTGGAAGGAGGAGGTCGGCGGCCTCGTCATGGGCGGTTACGAGCCGAACCCAAAGCCTTGGGCCGTCGAGGGCCTGCCGGAGGGTTTCGAGTTCCAGCTTCTCGACACCGATCTCGACCATTTCGAGCCGCTGCTCGAGCTTGCGGCGAGCCGCGTGCCGGCCATGCAGACGGCAGGGATCAGGGAGTTCATCAACGGCCCTGAAAGCTTCACGCCCGACGGTAATTTCATCCTCGGCGAAGCCCCGGAGGTGCGCGGCGTCTTTGTCGGCGCGGGCTTCAACGCCTTCGGCATCGCCGCGGGCGGCGGCGCCGGCATGGTGCTTGCCGAATGGGTGGCCAAGGGAGAACCGCCCTACGATCTCTGGCCGGTGGACATTCGCCGCTTCGGGCGGAACCATCTCGATACCGGCTGGGTGCGCACGCGGACGCTCGAGGCCTACGCCAAGCACTACACCATGGCGTGGCCGCACGAGGAGTATCGCTCGGGACGTCCGCTCCGCCGCTCGCCGCTTTACGACCGGCTCAAGGCCCAAGGCGCCTGCTTTGGCGAGAAGCTCGGCTTCGAGCGGCCGAACTGGTTTGCCGATCTTGCCAGCGGAGAGAGAGCCGAAGACATCTATACCTACGAACGGCCGAATTGGTTCGAGGCGGTAGGCCGCGAGCACAGAGCCTGCCGCGAGCAGGTCGCCGTGTTCGACCAGACGTCGTTCGCGAAATTTCTCCTGCTCGGCCAACATGCCGAGAAGGCGCTCTCCTGGATCGCCGCCAACGATGTGGCGAAGCCGCCCGGTCATCTCGTCTATACGCAGATGCTGAATGCGCGCGGCGGCATCGAGTGCGACCTGACGGTCGCAAGGCTCGCGCCGGCCAAATATTACATCGTGACCGGCACCGGCTTCGCCACGCATGACTTCGACTGGATCGCGCGCTCGATCCCGGAGGGGCTCGACGCCCGCCTGATCGATGTCACCTCGTCCTATGCCGTGCTGTCCCTCATGGGTCCCCGGTCGCGCGACCTGCTCCAAGGGTTGACCGAGCACGACATCTCCAATGCCGGCTTCCCCTTCGGCAGGGTGAAGCGAATAACCGTTGCCGGATCGCCGGTTCTCGCGCTTCGCGTCACCTATGTCGGCGAGCTCGGTTGGGAGCTCCACATTCCCGTCGAGTTTGCGGCGAGCGTCTACGACGCGCTGATCGCTGGCGGGCAGGACTTCGGCATCGCCAATGCGGGCTACCGCGCCATCGAATCGCTGCGCCTGGAAAAGGGTTACCGTGCCTGGGGTGCTGAGATCGGACCGGACCATTCGCCGCTCGTCGCCGGTCTCGGCTGGGCCGTGAAACTTAAATCGGACATGCCGTTTCAGGGACGCGCGGCGCTCGAGGCTCAAGTCAAGAATCGATTGCCGCGCCTGCTTGCCGGATTCACGGCCGATCCATCCGTCCTCTTGCTCGGGCGCGAGACGATCTACCGCGACGGCAAACGCGTGGGCTGGCTCACGAGCGGGGGTTACGGGCACACGATTGGCCGGGCCATCGGCTACGGCTATGTCCGCGATCCCGACAACGGCGTCACGCGCGACGAATTGCTGTCCAGCCGCTATGAGCTGGAAGTCGCCACGATGCGCGTCCCGGCCGACATATTCTTCGATCCGCTCTACGACCCGACAATGTCGCGCATCAAGAGCTGAGCCGGCGCCCGGTGTCAGCGCATCGCGGCGATATTGCTCGCGTAGATCCAGCCGCTCCGCGAGTCTGCGGGATTGTTGACCTGCACCCAGCCGCGTTTCCGGCTGATGACGCGGAGCTTGGCTCCCTTTGCCACGATACTGACGACGGCCGCCGTGGATGAGGGACTTTCCCGCAGATTGACGTGGGAAGTGGGCTTGATCCAGTTCGCATTGCGTGGCGGCGCCGGACGCCGATCCGGCAACGGCACGGTTTCGAGCGATGCGGTGTCAAGCGATGCGGTGCCCTGGATCGCGGAAATCTCCTCCACATCCGCCTCAGCTTCGCGGGCCTCCGAGACTTGAGCCGCGTCGACTTGCGTCGGCTCGGCGACGACTTGCGTCGCTTCCCCGATGGCGTAAGGACCGGCATTTGCGGGCGGTTCGACCCTCGTTCTGAGGGTCGTCGAAGTGGTCGCGATGGTGCTGTCGTCGGCGTGCGACGAGTTGAACCAGAAGCGTAGACTCGCCGATTGCGGCAGGCGTGACCACGAGGCGCAAATCGCCGATCTCGTCGGGCTTCAATCTCCACTCCGTCTTGCCGGAGGAATATCCGTCCGACAGCTTGCTGCCGGGCGGCAGACCTTTGACGACGATGATGCTGCGGTCCGGAACGCCATCGGTCCCGTCGAGCGCAAGCGGAAAACTGACGGTCTCGCCCGGCAACGCATCGAGGTCGTTTGGTGCCGAGAGGACTGGGGACGGAACGGCGGCCTCAGCCGCGGGCAGGGGAGCTTCCTTGGTTGCAAGCGACGCCACCTGCGACCAGGGCGGGTCGATGAGACCGAGCCAGAAAACCGCGAGCGTGAGATTAGGCAGCAAAGCGGCAAGGATCAAAACGGCCGTGAGCGTGCGGATCCCGGACGTAAGCGCGATCAGCGGCGAGGTCGGGGGCGTAAGCACGGCAGGCCGAGCGGAGCCTGGAAGCGGCACTGCCGGAGCGCGGGGCGCAAAGCGCTTGGCGATCCGCGACGTTGCCGCATCGTCGGCGGTGCGTGCAGCGACCCTTCGCGCAGGCCTTGATGAGTTCGAGGCGCTCCCGCGTGACCGGGAGGGGCGGCTCGGTCGCGCCCGACAGATAGCCGTTGGCTTCGGCCTTGACGTTGTTGTTCGCCACGCCTTTCACGAATGGACTGACCTTTGCCGGCAGCGCGCGCGGAGGCGTGAGCTCAGTTTGACCCATGAGGCCCCTCTAATGTGGTCTCAGCAGACCCGTGCATGAGACAGAAATCCAGCGCCAGGGAGAATTGCAAGCTCCTCCCTCGACGCAACTTTTACCGGAACGCAAAGAGCGCGCGTGCAAAGCTGAACGGCGCGAAGGACGCAATATGCCGCCGCCATCCTTCGCTGGCACGCAATTCCCTCGCCCCGCAAACGGATGAACGCTGAAAAAGTTCCCTGTATGCAGAAAAGTTGATGTGGCCCGCGGGGTGACTGAAGTCACAGAAAAGTCGTGAGCGAGGCGCTAGTTTGGGCGGGCAAAAGATCTGCCGCATAAGGTTAAGGAGAGAGCTATGCAGAGAACCTATGTCACGTCCGCTCTTGCGGGCGCTGTTTTGCTTGGTATGGCCACGGCCGCTCTGGCCGTGAGCGGTGAGTACAATAATATGTGTACCATGGGCCTCGCGATGGGCAAGGACATCGCAACGGACTGCTCCATCAACGCTCAGATTGGTGGAAAGACCTACTGCTTCGGCAGCCAGGAAGCGATGGCCGAGTTCATGAAGGATCCGGAGGGCAACCTGTCCAAGGCGCAAGCCTACCATTCACAGAAGAAGCCCGGATAATCTCAAAATGGAAGAGGGCCCTAAGCCTGTCGGCGAGGGGCCCTCTTGCGGCACGCTGGGACACTGGGTCTCGGCCCGGTTGCTTCGCTCGCGTGCAAAGGGGATCGTCTGTTGGCGCGGAACCCCTGGCGCCCGCCATGTGTTTGGGCGAATATGGGACGAGGACCCTGCATAAGCGGGCTCGAACTCGGGGGGCAAATATCCCAGGTGCGCCAAGTGGACCCAGAATTTCAGGTAGGCTTTACCCGACGATTTGCCGTCGGCAGACTGATCGGGCGCGTCGCCCTGGCGGGTGTCTTGCTCGGTCTTGCGCCGGCGTTTGCCGCAGAACAGGCGGCGCCATCGTCTGCGCCAGGCAACATATCGATCGAGCTCAACAAGCTCGAGCCTCAAGCGGGCCAATGCCGCGCCTATTTTGTCGTGACCAACAAGAACGCCACGAACTACCAGGAATTGAAGCTCGATCTCGTCCTGTTTCGGGCCGATGGCGTGATCGGCCGGCGTTTTGCGGTCGATCTCGGACCGCTCAAGTCGAGCAAGCGCACCGTGAAGCTCTTTGAGCTTGCCGATACGACCTGCGACGACGTTGGGAGCTTCTTGATCAACGAGGTCATGGAATGCCGGGGTGATTCAGGGCCGGTTGCCGACTGCCTGAGCGACATCTCGGTCTCCAGCTTGACCAAGGCCCAGCTGACCAAGTAGCGGCAGCGCTTCCGCGCGCGCCAGGCCCGACTACGCACCCGGGTCGTTTACCGGTTTCGCTCCCGAACGATCGTTTGCCCCTTGCCGAGATCGTGTTCCGGTCTGTCGGGCTCGCCGCCGTTTGTGCCATGAGCCTGCACCGAGCGCCCCTCGAAATAGGCACCCTGCTCAAGATGGAGCGTCCGGTGATGAATGTCGCCGACGACATGCGCGCCCGACTTCAGGATCACGTCCATCGCTTCAATCGGTCCCTCGACCCTCCCGTCAATGACTGCCTTTCCGGCCTTTATCTTTCCTTTGACATGACCGTTGCGCGACACGATCAACGACGCGCAGCGCAGCTCACCGTCGATCTGCCCATAGACTTTCACCAGGCCCTCGGCGGTGACTTTGCCGACGACCTGCAACCCGCGACCGACGATGGAGCTGCGACGTCTCCCAAACATGGCGGCCTCTCTCCCTTGCTTCCGTCGGCCGAAAGCGACCGCCGGAAATGTCGGCTACCAGCGCCGAAACGGCCAAAAGCCGCCGTATGCCCTGGGGGGATGGGATCGGCTCTTGGCGTACCCTCGACGTTTCCCGGCAGTTGCGGCCTTGGCCTGCTTGGTCCGGGCCTTCTTGATCTTCACCTGCTTGCTCTGCCGCGTGTCGGGCACGGCGGCGAGCCGCACATCGGTATTCCACACGATGAAATCGTCTCCCTCGCGCAGGATTGCCGAATTGACGCTCGTTTCGGCAATGATGAGCGAGGAGCCCGGCGTCAGTTGCGCGGAAATCTCCCGGCGGACCTCATCGGGGATCTCGATCCGGTCAAGCACGCTAACCGAGTCGTCGCCCTCGAGGCTGATCCCGAGCCACGCGGTCTCGGCTCTGCCCGGCGGGGATGTCATCGCCGTGAACACATGCGTGCCGAGTTTCTGCGCGGGATTGCGGATGGCAACGGGAAGATCGAAAACACGGCGGAAATCCTGCCGAACGAAGAGGTGGCCTTCAGGCGGTTTAGCCTTGCCGGAGACCCGGTATACCGCTTTGGCGAGATCCTCTGAGAAGGCGCCGGTCTGCTTTAGGTTATTCGCCTTCTGAAAGGCCTTGATGGCGGCTGTCGTCTCAGCTCCGAGCCTGCCGGTGAAATTCTGCGGCTTGAGATAGCCGAGCGAGGCGAGCACGTACTGCACGGCAATGATGCGGTCGCGCTCTGTGCGTCGCGTGACCAGAATCCGCAGAGGCGCTGTCGGAGCGTCGTCGCCGGCAATGTCGGCATCGGCCGCTGATTGATCGGGGCCCTGGCGTAACACCTGTGCCCCGGCATCGGGCACAAGGTCCCCCTGGCTCGCGAGAGCAAGCGACACTTGCGGTTCCGCGCCGGCCGGCTGGAACAGGTTCGGATGCGCGATCGGTTTGGGGGCAACACGATCATGCGCCACCACGACGTTCTCGCCGACATTTGTCATCTGGAATAATTTTGGCGCGAAGGAGAAAGGCAGCCGCACGCAGCCATGAGAGGCCGGATAACCCGGCACGACGCCGCCATGAAGCGCCGTGCCCGACCAGGTCATGCGCTGCATCCACGGCATCGGCGCGTTGCTGTAGAGATTGGAACGGTGATGGCGCCGCTTTTCCAGGATGCTGAAGACGCCGCCCCTTGTGTCGTAGCCGGGTGCGCCGCTTGAGATTTTTGAACTCGCGACGAGCGCGCTACCGCGATAGACGTCGATTTTCTGCTTGCCGAGCGAAACGATCAGCATCAGCGGATCCTGACCGACAGGCGCGACAATCGCCGGTCCCTTCTCCGCCTTCTCTCTGACCCGTACGGCGATGGTCGGGGACGCGGCCGCGATATAAGGCCTCGGGGCATCGCTGAGAAAATCGTTTGGGCTTGCTGCAAGTCGGGCAAGTCGCTCAAGCGGACCCTTTTCCGCCGTCTTGATCTCCGGAATGGAGGACGTCAGGACGTGCGTAACGCCGCCGAGGCGCAGTCGTTGTGCGGGGACTGGCGGGGAGGCGACCGGCGGTATCTCCGAAACCACGGCGGTCGCATGGCGCGTGAGGATCGTTGGATACAAGGACGCCGCTGCAAGCGGCGCGGGCGCGATGCGCCGGGCGGCGATCGGGGCTCCGGCGCGTGGCCCCGGCGCAAGGATCGCGGGCGTCAGCGTTGCCAATGTCGGCGTGACGGTCATTGCCGTCGCCATGACGGGCGCGGCCTGACTGTCTCGGTGCTGAGGCTGCCAGACAAGGCCGACAGGGGCCACGGCGCCGATCAGACCGACCAGGAGGACCCCCGCGGCCCGAATCCGCCGCTTCCGGGCTCTCGCCTGACCGCTCCTGCGCAACGGCGGCGGCGGCTCGAAAAAATGGAGCGGTAGGATCGTCGAATCGTCGATGCGGGCTTGCTCAAGTTGTTTGGGGGTCAGGCTCTTGGCGTAGCGCAGATGCGCGCCGCACAAATTGGTGTCGGCGAGATTGGCGCCGGAAAAATCCGCGTAATCGAGCAAGGCGCCATGCAAGTTCGCGCCGGTCAGGTCGGCGTGGTTGAGCCGCGCATAGCGAAGATCGACGCCTTGCAGATCGGCGTTTTCAAGCTCGGCCCCGGCCAAAGTCGCGAAGCGTAGACTCGCACCCTTCAGATTGGCTTCTGCCAGATTGGCGCCGAAGAAGTCGGCGTGATTGAGCGCGGCGCCGCTCAAATTCGCGCAGCTGAGATCGGCTCGATCAAAACGGGCAAGCTCGAGGTCGGCGCGGGACAAGTCGGCTGCTGCAAGACCGGCGACCGGCGCGCTCGCAAATCGCAGGCAGGCGCCGCTCAAATTCGCTTCGGCAAGGTTGGCGCCGGCGAGATTTGCGTGATTGAACGCGGCATGGCGCAGATCGGCGGCGGGAAGCTCCGCCTGGCCAAGGCGCGCATACCGGAAATCGCCGCCGTCCGTTTCGATCGCTTGACGGGCGGTCAGTCCCCTGGATGAAATATCTTTTTCGGAATCAGCACCTTCTGCCCAGTCTGGTGACAGATCGGTCCAAGACCGATCCGTGGCCGACCGCATCAGGTCGCCACGCTTCGACTGACTGGCCATCCCCCGCACCTACGCAAACTGGCACTCTGTAACATCGCAAAACGTGGACATTATGTCGGAGTTCCAGCGCAGCTTCGCTCTGCCGTCGTTTTTGCTTGCCCCGTGTGTTCATACGAACACAGTCGGACCCAACGATGGAATTTGCGCCTCGCGCGCGACTGCCATCTCGAAGGCCGCGACTCCAAGAGCTAGATTGGGTTCATGGCAAAGCCGAACCGCCATATCGGGCCGGGCGCTCGCCTTCCATCTCGCGCGGCCATTGGCGATGCGCTTCTCGTCGACGAAGGCACGCTGGTCGAGGACTTGATTGCGCGGGCCCGGTTCAGCGGGGAGCAAAGGCGCCGCATCGAGGCCCTGGCCACGAACCTGGTCAAGGCGGCGCGTGAGGGCCGAAAGACATCCGGCGGGGTCAACTCCTTCCTTCATGAGTATGGGCTCTCGAGCGAAGAGGGGGTGCTGCTGCTCTGCCTCGCCGAGGCACTGCTGCGCATCCCCGATAGCGAAACCATGGACCGGCTGATCGCCGAGACCGTCGGCTCCGGCGACTGGGCGCGCCATCTCGACTCGCTCCGACTCGCTCCTGGTCAACGCCTCGACCTGGGGCCTGATGCTGACCGGACGCCTCCTCGATTGGAGCGAAGGGGAAGAAACCGATGTGGCCAGCGTGCTTCAGCGCCTGATCGCAAGAAGCGGAGAGCCGCTGATCCGTACGGCGCTCCGCCAGGCGATGCGTATCCTTGGCAGTCAGTTCGTGCTCGGCCAGACCATCGACGAAGCGCTCGTCAACGCTCAAGACGAAGCGGCGGAGGGTTATCGCTTCTCCTTCGATATGCTGGGGGAGGCGGCGCGCACGAGCCGGGACGCCGAGCGCTACGCGCGACGCTATGAGCTCGCGGCCGAGGCGATCGCGGCCTCTGCCGGCGCTCCCGCGGCGCGAAGCGAAGAGGTTCTCGTCGCGCGCCCCGGACTCTCGGTCAAGCTCTCGGCACTGCATCCGCGTTATCGGCCTTCGCAAAGAGCCCGCCTCGGCTCCGAGCTTCTGCCGCGCCTCGAAAAGCTCGCCCGGACCATGCGGGACGCCTGGCTCCCTCTCACCATCGACGCCGAGGAGGCAGACCGCCTCGATCTGTCGCTCGAGCTGTTGGAGCCGCTTTTCACCGATCCTTCGCTTGCCGGTTGGAACGGGCTGGGGCTTGCGGTGCAGGCTTACAGCAAGCGAGTCCTGCCGCTGATCGATTGGCTCGGCGCCGTGGCGTCGGCGACCGGCCGGCGCATCCCTGTGCGCCTGGTCAAGGGCGCCTATTGGGACAGCGAGATCAAATGGGCGCAGGAAGCGGGGCTCGTCTCCTATCCGGTCTTCACGCGCAAGGTGAACACCGACCTCGCCTATCTCGCCGCTTCGCGCGCGCTGCTCGCGAGCCCCGATCTCTTCTATCCGCAGTTCGCCACCCACAACGCCCATACCATCGCGGCGATCGTGACGCTCGCGGGCGACACCCCTTACGAGTTCCAGCGACTATACGGGATGGGCGAGGCGTTGCACCGCGAGGTGGTGCGGCCGGAGCGGCTCGGCAAGCCTTGCCGCATCTATGCCCCGGTTGGCGAACATCGCGACCTTCTCTCTTATCTCGTGCGCAGGCTGCTCGAGAACGGGGCGAACACGTCCTTCGTCAACCGCCTCGCCGACGATGAGGCACCGATTGCGGCGATCGTCGCCGACCCTGTCGAAAAGGCGGCGGCGCTTGCGCCGAAAGCAAACCCGCAAATTCCGGTTCCGCCAGACCTCTATTTTCCGGAGCGGAAGAACAGCCTCGGCCTGCCGCTCTTCGAAACATCGACGCGCGGGCCGTTGCTCGAGGCGATCGAGCGCGCGCTTGCCGATCCGGCGGAGGCCAATCCCATCGTCGCGGGGCAGGAGAGCGCTGGCGGCGGCGAAATCACCCGCATCACGTCGCCGCACGACAGGCGCGTCGTCGCCGGCATCTGCCGGAGTGCCGGTCCGGAAGCGATCGACAGGGCGCTTGATACGGCAAAGGCGGCCTCGGATGATTGGGACCGCCTCGGCGGGGAGGCGCGGGCTCAACTGCTCGATCGTGCCGCAGATTTGTTCGAGGCCGAGCGCGCGGGCTTCCTGGCGCTTTTGGTGCGGGAAGGCGGCAAGACGCTCCCAGATGCGCAAGGCGATCTCCGCGAGGCCGTGGATCATTTGCGTTACTCTGCGGCGCAAGCCCGCTTGCGATTTTCAGGCCCGATTCTGCTCAAGGGCCCAACGGGAGAAGAAAACGAACTGACCCTGCATGGGCGCGGCGTCTTTGCGGCGATCTCGCCTTGGAACTTTCCGCTCGCCATTTTCACAGGCCAGATCGCGGGCGCGCTTGCCGCCGGGAATGCCGTGGTGGCAAAGCCCGCGGAGCAGACGCCGCTCGTTGCCGCGCGCGCGGTAAGATTGATGCACAAGGCCGGCATTCCCCCGGAAGTTCTCCATCTTCTGCCGGGACGTGGAGATGTGGTCGGCGCCGCGCTCGCCAAAGACCATCGCGTCGACGGGGTCGCTTTCACCGGCAGCACCGAGACCGGGCTCATCCTCAACCGATTGCTGGCCGCGCGTGACGGCCCGATTGCGCGACTGATCGCCGAGACCGGCGGGCTCAACGCCATGATCGTGGACTCCTCGGCTCTGCCGGAGCAGGTGGTGGATGACGCGCTCGCTTCCGCCTTCAACAGCGCCGGCCAGCGCTGCTCCGCGCTTCGGGTTCTGTTTCTGCAAGATGAGGTTGCCGATGAAATGCTCGAAATGCTGGTCGGCGCGGCGCGTGAGCTCAGGATCGGCGATCCGTTCGACTATGCGACCGACGTCGGCCCGGTCATCGACGAAGACGCGCGAGCCGCGCTCGAAAACCATAAAGCCCGCATGCGTAAGGAAGGTCGCGAGCGGCTCGACCTGCCGTTAAGCGCGGAACAAGCGCATGGCACCTTTGTTGCCCCTTCCATCTATGAGATCCCCTCGATTGCCTTGCTCACCCGGGAAGTCTTCGGCCCGATCCTGCATGTCGTTCGCTTTTCCGGCGACCGTCTGGCTGAGGTTTGCGATGCGATCAATGCGACGGGCTATGGACTTACGCTCGGCTTGCACAGCCGCATCAAGGCGACCGCCGCGTTCGTCACCGATAGGGTCAAGGTGGGCAATCTCTACGTGAACCGGAATCAGATCGGCGCGGTCGTTGGCGTGCAGCCCTTCGGCGGCGAGGGCTTGTCGGGAACCGGCCCCAAAACCGGCGGGCCGAATTATCTTGAAGCATTCGCGCGCGAGCGGGTGCGCTCCACAAATCTCACCGCCTCCGGAGGCAATGCGAGCCTGCTTGCCGCCGGGTCGGACGAGGCCTAACGGCTCCGCGAGGACTGCCAAGGCCGCGCGAGCCGAGCCAAAGAAACCGGAGCGATCATGTTCCGCGATCTCGCCACCTATATGACGCCCACTGAAAGTTGGCGATCTCGCCACCTATATGATGAGCTTGCGCAATCGGGGAGGGCCGTCAAACCCATGAAGAAAGCGAGAGTGTGGTACGTCATTGCCGACGGTGGCAGGGCGCGCTTCGTGATCCGCGACGACAAGGGCGCCTTCCGCACGGTGGCAAGCCTGGCCTCGGCCGAGTTGCATGAGCGCTCTCACGACCTCGGGCTCGATCGTCCCGCCCGGGTCAAGGAGAGCGCCTCGCCGGCGCGTCATGCCATCGAGCCGCGCCGTGATTTGCACGAAGCCGCGAAGCAGGACTTTGTGAAGCGCGTGGCCGGTCAGCTCGATGCGGAGCATGAGCGCGGTCAATTCGACAAGTTGATGCTGGTTGCGCCGCCCGGCGTCCTGACCGAGCTCAAGAAAGCGCTGAGCAAGCCGCTGGCGAAGCTTGTCGCGAGCGACCTGCAAAAAGATCTGACCAAGGTTCCCGACCACGACCTCGCCGAACATCTTGCCGCCGCGCGCTAGCGGCGACATCGGCTGGGCGACCCAGCCTCGGTAAGCTCCGCTTAAGGACGGGACCAAGCTCACGGCTCTGTCACTTGACCGAGGGGGAGGATCAGCCGATAAATCCAGGGGTAACCATGCGCATCGCCCGTGCCATATTGGTGATTTTGACGGCCTTCTCCGTGGGCATGCTGCCGGTCGCGGGGGCTGCGGCACGCGTCGCTTCGCCCATGACGTCTTCGGCACCTGAAGATTCGGCGCACGAAAACGCAGGCCATGAAGATTCGGCGCATGAAGAATGCTGCCCGCCGGGGCAGCACTGCGACGAGCACTCGAAGAAAGACTGCGCCAAAGAGGCGGCATGCGCGCTCAAATGCGCAAGCCTCTCGGCCGCTCCCCTGGCTTCATCGGAAACCGCCTTCACCCCTTATTCTTCGGCCGGATTGGCGCTTAGCGCCGCGATCGCCTTGTCGCTCGCGCCAAACCCGCCTTCACCGCCTCCCCGCGTCTGAATCCTTAAGCGAAGTCGTGCCGTCGCGCCTTGAGCTCGCGCTCAGCGGCTGCGCCACGCGCATCCTCTGCCGCTTCGCGCCAGAGGTCGATCAACAAGGTTTCCGGGAGACGCGCCATGAGGCGTCTGAACAGTCTGATCCTATTGGCTGCCGGCATCGCGGCCGGCGCGGGCGGCAGCTATTGGTACGCGCATCGCGCGGAGACGGCAGCGACGCCGGCCTCCGCCGAGCAGTCCGAGCCGACCTCGACCGGGCGCAAGATCCTTTATTACCGGAACCCTATGGGATTTCCCGACACCTCCCCGGTGCCGAAGAAGGACCCCATGGGCATGGACTACATTCCCGTCTATGCGGATGAGCAGGACGATCCCAACACGGTCAAAGTCAGCCTCGACAAGATCCAGCGCGCTGGCGTGCGCACCGAGAAGGTCGCTTCCTTGCCGATCACGCGAACCGTTCGCGGGATCGGTACCGTCGAGCATGACGAGTCGCTGCTTTGGGTCGTCACCGTTCGCTCTGACGGGTATGTCGAAGATTTGTTCGTCAACAAGACCGGACAGCACGTCGCCAAGGGCGAGCCGCTCTTCCGCTTCTACAGTGCACAGATCCAGCTCGCCCAGGCCGACCTCGTCGTGGCGATGCGCGCCGAAGGCGCTGCCGCCAAGTCCGCAACGAGCAGGAACGTGGCCGGCGCCATCCAACGCCTGCGCAATCTCGACGTTCCGGAGAGCCGCATCGACGAGGTGCGAAACAGCCTGACCAACCCCCGCACGATCGACTGGGTCTCGCCCGCGACCGGCGACGTCATCGAGAAGAAGATCATCGAGGGTCAGCGCGTCATGGCGGGAGATGAGCTGTTCCGCATTGCCGATCACGCGAGCGTCTGGGTTGTCGCTGAGGTCGCCGAGTCCGATATCGGTGCGATCACGGTGGGAATGCCCGCGACCGTAACGCTTCGTGCCCTTGCCGGCGAACCCCACGAGGGCGCGGTGAGCTTCATCTACCCGGAGATGATGAAGCCGGAGACTCGCACGATCTCCGTTCGCATCGAGCTGCCGAACCCTGACGGCAAGATGAAGCCGGGAATGTACGCCGATGTGGTGTTTCGGGCCGGCGAGGGCGATGCGCCGGCGACCGCGGTCCCCGACAGCGCCGTCATCGATAGCGGCACGCGCCAGGTCGTCCTGGTGGCAAAGGGCGAGGGACGGTTCGAGCCGCGCGAGGTGAAGCTCGGGCGGCGCGGCGGCGGCTACACCGAGATCACGTCCGGACTGCAGCTCGGCGAGGAAGTCGTCACGTCCGCCACCTTCCTCATCGACGCCGAGAGCAATCTCAAGGCGGCGCTTCAGGCTTTCGGCCAGGGAGCGCAGCCATGATCGCCGCGATCATCCGCTGGTCCGCCCGCAATGTCTTCCTCGTCGGGCTCGCCACGCTCTTTGTGACGGCGCTTGGCATTTACGCGGTGTCCCGCGTGCCGCTCGACGCCATTCCCGATCTCTCCGACGCGCAAGTGATCGTCTACACCGAGTTTCCGGGGCAGGCGCCGCAGGTCGTCGAGGACCAGGTCACCTATCCGCTCACAACCGCGATGCTGACCGTGCCGAAGTCGCGCGTCGTGCGCGGCTTCTCCTTCTTCGGTGTCTCTTTCGTCTATGTGATCTTCGAGGATGGAACCGACGTCTATTGGGCACGCTCGCGCGTGCTGGAATATCTGAGTTCAGCCGCGCGGCGGCTGCCGCAGGGCGTGACCCCGAGCCTCGGGCCGGACGCCACCGGGGTGGGTTGGGTCTATCAATATGTGGTGCGCGGAACGCAGAAGAGTCTCGCCGAGTTGCGCACCATCCAGGATTGGTACATCCGCTTCGGGCTGTCGAACGCGTCGGGGGTGGCGGAAGTCGCGAGCGTCGGCGGCTTCGTCAAGCAATATAGCGTGGTCATCGATCCGAGGCGGCTCCAGGCGCTCGGCGTTCCGCTGTCGCGGATCCGCGAGGTCATCCGCGAAAGCAACATGGATGTGGGCGGCCGCACCGTGGAGGTGTCGGAGACCGAGTTCGCGGTGCGCGGGCGCGGTTATGTCAAGAGCCTGTCCGATCTCGAGCAGATCGTCGTCAAGAACGAAGCCGGCGTTCCGGTGCTGCTTGAAGGATGTGGCGCGCGTCGAACTGACCTCTGACGAACGTCGCGGCATCGCCGAATTGGATGGGGAAGGGGAGGTCGTTTCCGGCATCGCGCTTCAGCGCTTCGGCGAGAACGCGCTCTCGGTCATCGACAATGTGAAGCGGAGCCTTGCCGAGATCACGCCGAGCCTCCCCGAGGGCGTCAGCGTGGTTGCGGTCTATGACCGCTCGGCGCTGATCTACCGGGCCATCGATACGTTGAAGCGCACGCTGATCGAGGAGAGCCTGATCGTCGCTCTCGTGTGCGTCATCTTCCTGCTGCATGCGCGCAGTGCGCTGGTCGCCGTCATCACCCTGCCGCTTGGCGTTCTCATCGCCTATATCTGCATGTGGGCCTTGGGGCTCAGCTCCAACATCATGAGTCTCGGCGGCATTGCCATCGCCATCGGCGCGATGGTGGATGCGGCCATCGTCATGATCGAGAACGCGCATAAGCGGCTGGAGCGCGCTCCGCCCGGCAAGCCGCGGAGCGAAATCCTGGTCGAGGCCGCTGTCGAGGTCGGCCCGGCGCTGTTCTTCAGCCTCCTCATCATCACCGTGTCCTTCCTGCCGATCTTCGCCTTGGAAGGCGCAGGAGGGGCAGGCTGTTCAAGCCGCTCGCCTACACCAAGACGTTCGCCATGGCGCGCCGCGGCGCTGCTTTCCATTCTCCTGGTTCCGGCGCTGATGACCCTGTTCGTCCGCGGCCGCATCATGCCCGAGCGCAAGAACCCGGTGAACCGCTTCCTGATCTGGATCTACCGGCCGGTGATCGAGCTCGCCCTGAAATTCAAGGCCGCCACGATCGGAATTGCGCTCGCCGTTCTCGCGTTAAGTCTTTGGCCTGCTTCCAAGCTCGGCAGCGAGTTCATGCCCAATCTCAACGAGGGCACGTTGTTGTACATGCCCGTGACGCTGCCCGGGCATTTCCGTCACCAAGGCGGCGGAGCTGCTTCAGACGCAAGACAAGATCATCAAGTCCTTCCCGGAGGTCGAGTCGGTCTGCGGCAAGGCGGGACGCGCCGCGACGGCCACCGATCCGGCGCCGACCGAGATGGTCGAGACCGTGATCAATCTCAAGCCGGAGAGCGAATGGCGGTCCGGCATGACCGTCGACAAGCTCATCGCCGAGATGGACCGCTCGCTGCAGTTTCCCGGCGTTTCCAATGCCTGGACCATGCCGATCAAGGCGCGCATCGACATGCTGTCCACCGGCATTCGCACGCCGGTCGGCGTCAAGGTCTACGGCAAGGACCTGGCCGAGATGGAGAAGCTCGCGCCGCAAGATCGAGGCCGTGCTCCGCAAGGTGCCCGGGACGGCCAGCGCCTACGCCGAGCGCGCCATCAGCGGCTATTACCTCAACGTCGATCCCGACCGGGCGCAACTTGCCCGCTACGGGCTGATGGTCGGCGACGTGCAGAACGTGATCGCCATGGCGCTCGGCGCCGAGCCCGTGACCACGACGGTCGAGGGCCGCGAGCGCTACACCGTCAGCATCCGCTACCCGCGCGACTACCGCAGCGATCCGCGAAGACATCGCCACCGAAGTGCTGATCCCGCTGCCGAGCGGCGGCACGGTGCCGCTCGGCGAGGTGGCCAAGGTCAGCCTGGCGCAAGGCCCCTCGAGCATCCGCACCGAGGACGCGCAGCTCGCGCTCTATATCTTCGTCGATTTGCGCGACCGCGATCTCGGCGGCTATGTCGCCGAGGCGCAAAAGGCGGTGGCCGCCGAGGTCGATTTCCCGCCCGGCTATTACGTCGACCTGGAGCGGCCAGTTCGAGTATTTCGAGCGCGCCAAGGCACGGCTGCAGATCGTGGTGCCGGTGACCGTGCTCATCATCTTCCTGCTGCTCTATCTCAATTTCCGGCGCATCACCGAGACGCTGATCGTCATGCTCTCGGTGCCGTTCGCGCTGGTCGGCGGCTTTTGGCTGATGTGGTGGCTCGGCTTCAATCTCTCGGTCGCGGTGGCCGTCGGCTTCATCGCGCTTGCCGGCGTTGCCGCCGAGACCGGCGTGGTGATGCTGATCTATCTCGATCATGCGCTGAAGGAGCTGAAGGAGCAGCGCGCGGCGCGAGGGGCGTGCCTTTACCGGCGACGATCTCTACGCCGCCATCATGTCGGGCGCGGTCGAGCGCGTGCGCCCGAAGATGATGACGGTGGCCGCCATCATGGCCGGGCTGCTGCCGATCATGTGGAGCCACGGCACCGGCGCCGAGGTCATGCAGCGCATCGCCGTGCCGATGATCGGCGGCATGGTGTCATCGACGCTGCTGACGCTGATCGTGATTCCGGCGATCTACGCGGTCGTGAAGGGCTGGTCGTTGCGGGGAGAAAGCGTCGAGACGGCGGAGGCCCCACCGCCCGCGCGCACCGCCATGGCCGACGCGCAGGAATCTTGATCGTCAAGGTTTAGGGCCCTTACCGGCCACCTCACATAGGGGCGCTAGAAGACATGACGGCCGACTCGCAAGCTAGCACCGATGTACGGCGCGCGCCGCTCGACAAGCTCAGAGTGGCTCTGGTCACGCCCATCCGCGCCATGCGGCTGCGTTATCTGCCGCTGTTGATGATCTACTACGCCTACGGCGCGCTCGGGCTCGTCGCGATCGCGCAGGCCTTCTGGGTCAAGGACGCCCTGACCTTCACGCCGGCGGAGCTCGCTGCGATCGCCGTCTGGCTGACCTTGCCCTGGACCGTCAAGATGGTGTTCGGACAGCTCGCCGACTCGGTTCCGATTCTGGGCTCGCAGCGCCGCGTCTATGTGTTCATCGGCGCAAGCCTGGTCGCCTCTGGGATGATCGTTCTCGCCGGCGCCGCCGGCGGCTGGATCACATTCGCCGGCAAGAACGCGCTCTATGTGACGGCGCAGCTCATGATCGTGATCGGCGTGGTGCTGCAAGACGTCATTGCCGACGCCATGACCACGGAAGTGGTGGAGCGGGTCAGGCCCGACGGCACGCCGCGACCGAAAGCGGAAATCGACCGCGAGTTGGGCCTGGTGCAGGTCTTGGGACGGCTCGCGCTGTGGTCGGGCATCTTGTCGGTGGCGGGCCTCTCCGGCTGGCTCGCCCAGGTCTACAGCTACGAGACGGTCTTCCTGCTGGGGCTCGCCGTTCCGGCCATTTCGCTGACCGGCGCCCTTCTGGTCCGTCTCGACGGCACCGCGCCGAAGCCGATCGACTGGCGCATTCTCGGCGGCGGCCTCCTGTTCGGTGCGGCGGTTGTTGCCATTGGCCTCAGCGGCCTGCCTCTCGGGCAGGAACTCGTCTTCGCCATCTCGCTCGCGGTCATCGCCCTGATGCTTGCCCGCATCGCCGGGGACGTCGACGAAGTTCATCGCCAACGCATCTTCTATTCCGCGCTCGTGATCTTTCTCTACCGCGCAAGCCCCGGGGTGGGGGAGGGCTATCGCTGGTTCACCATCGACGTGCTCGGCTTCGACGAGGGCTTCTACGGCACGCTCGCGCAAATTGGCGCAGCCTTGAGCCTCGCCGGGGCTTGGCTGTTCTCCGACGTCATCACCCGAAAGCCGATCGCCAAGGTGCTGTTGTGGCTCACGATCATCGGCACGGTGCTGTCGCTGCCGACCATCGGGCTCGCGCTCCGGGTCGATCAGTGGACGGAAGCGACGTTCGGCTTCGGCGCTCGCACGATCGCCCTCATCGATACCACCGCGGCCGCGTCCCTTCGCCGAGCTCAGCATGATCCCGGCGCTCACTATCGTCGCCATCAATGCGCCGGCCGGGCGACGCGCCACCTGGTTTGCGCTCATGGCGTCGCTGATGAACATCGCGCTGGTGGCAGGCCAGCTTCAGACCAAGTATCTCAATCTGCTGTTTGCGGTGGATCGAGGCTCTTACGCCAACCTCGCCGCGCTCGCCATCGTCGCCGTCACGATCGGCTTCGTCGTTCCGGTGGCGGGCATCCTTGCCTTCGGCAAGCGTGCCACCTGATTTTGCCCGCGCGCCTTGAGCGACCAGCGTCCCGATTGCGACCGGGAACATTTGGCAATCCGATTGCCAGATTTGCCATTGCTATTTCTCCGTGGTCCGGCTTCGACTGGCAGGGGCGAGGCCACTGCTGCCAGGGCTCGGGAAAAGAGCTAGGAAAACACGGCAGGGGCACCCGCGAAGGACGCCCGTTGGGAGGAGCCGGAGGCTCTCCTTGAGGTGATGAGGATGAGGCTGCGACAAGGCGTGCTGCAAAGGCTTTGGTATGAGCGGCCGGTCAGGACACAACTCCTCATCGCGGTCGGAGCGATCAATCTCCTTGCCGCGCTTCTGGCCGGCGCCATCTCGATCCTGAATACCCGCACGGCGACGCGGGTCGAGATCGAGGCGTCGCTGGAGGTGGCCCAGCGTTTCGCCGCGGCGACCATCAAAGACCTCGCCGCCAAGGGCAGGCTTGCGCAGCTCAATCAGGAGTTACCCCTGGAGCTCAAACGTCTGCGTCATGTCCGCATCATGTTCATGGACGCGAGCGGCCAGCTCACGATGATGTCGCCGCAGCCGGAAGATGCAAAAAGACAGGACGTACCGAGCTGGTTCGCAGCACTGGTGCGTCCCCAAACGGTCGGTCGCGCGGTGAGGGTGGTAGCGCTTCAGGGCGCCAATCCGGTCATTATCATCGGCGAGCCGGCCGACGAGATTGCCGAGGCCTGGAAGGATTTTTCTTCGCTCGCCATCGTCTGGGTGGCTCTCAACGCGCTGATCCTCGCGGTCCTTTACCTCGTGCTCGGACGTTTGCTCGATCCGCTCGCGCATCTGTCAAAGGGCATGCACAGCCTCGAAGACGGCCACTACGCGACGAGGCTATCGCTGCCGAAAGTGAAGGAACTCGCCATCCTCACCGAACGATTCAACACGCTCGCCGGCGCGCTCGATAGCTCGCGCGATGAGAATAGCCGGCTCTATCGCCAGCTCATCACCGTCCAGGAAGAGGAGCGGCGCGAAATCGCCAACGAGCTGCATGACGAGGCGGGGCCCTGCCTTTTCGGTATTACTGCCAACGCCTCATCGATTCAGAATCTCGCCAGTCAGCAGCCCGATAGCCGCACCGGCGAAATCTCCCGGCGCGTCGGCGAGATCCTTTCGATCACGGAGCGTCTCAAGCTGCTCAACCGGGCGCTGCTGAAGAAATTGCGGCCGGTCCCGCTTGGCCGCGTGAAGCTGGTTGAGCTCGTTGACGAACTCATCGCAGGCTTTCAGCGCCGCCATCCCGACGTGCACATCGCCGCCTCTTTCGGCAAACTCGCCGAGACCTACGGAGAGACGATCGACCTCACCCTCTACCGCTGCATCCAGGAGGGCATTACCAACGCGATCCGGCACGGCAAGGCGGGCGCCCTTGCAGTCGATCTGGCCGAAGTGCCGGTGCAGCGGGCCAATGGCGGCCGTGCGCCCGGTGGTCGGGTGACGCTTGATCTCCGTGACGACGGAACGGGCATTGCCCGGGCGACACCTAAAGGATTTGGGCTCACCGCCATGACCGAACGGGTACGCTCTCTCGGTGGCCGCTGTTCAATCGAAACTGCTCCTGCCAAAGGAACGACCATTCACGTCGAGATTCCGGTGGAAGGTACGCGGAACGACGCGCACGCGCAGGGCTGAACTGGTTTGAGGACTGTCATGACTCGTGTGCTTGTCATCGACGACCATCCAATCGTGCTACAGGGCTGCCGTCAGCTGCTTGAGGATGCCGGGGTCAATCAGATCGTGCAGGCACAGAGCCTCGCCGACGGCTTTCGCCTCTATCGCACGCAAAAACCCGACGTGATCATTGTCGATTTGGCCATGCGGACAGGGGCGCTGGGAGGACTTTCGTTCATCCGCAGACTCCGCTTGCACGATCAGTCAACGCCGATCTTGGTCTTCACCATGCATTCGGATCCGGTGATCGTGAGCCGCGCGCTCGAGGTCGGCGCGACCGGTTATGTGCTCAAGGACACGTCTTCCGACGAGGTGCTGAAGGCCTTCCAGAAGGTGCGGGAGAACCGGCCGTATCTCAGCCACGACCTCGCATCCGAGGTCGCTTTTATGGAGGCCAAGGGGACGACGAACCCCTTGCGGCGCATGACGGTGCGCGAGCTTCAGACGCTCGCGCTCGTGGCCGAAGGCAAGCCCTACGGCGTCATCGCCGAGCACCTTCATGTGAGCTACAAGACGGTGGCCAATACCTGCACCCAGCTCAAGGCAAAGCTCGGTGTACGGACGTTGCCGGAGCTGATGCGCATCGCCATCCAACATCTCCCGGCTGCGGGCGCGAGGGCGCCGCGTGAGCGGTCCTAGGGCGGCTTTCAGTCCGGGACCGGAAGCACGATCCTCATGCATCTTCGACAAGCAGCTTAGACGCCTCAAAACAAGTTATCCCGTTAATACTGCCGGACGTTGCCCAGAAATTGCGCTAGTTTTTCGCTTGACACGGGAAACTGCGGGATTCGGAACTTAAGCATTGCAGGCAGAGAAACGATCTTTGCCAGATCGAGCCGATCGAACCACTTTTTGCTTGCAAAGCCATGACATTTGGCAATTATGTGCGGGCAGCTTGGCAACGAGTGGGATGCCGGTTCCAATCGAAAATTCGGTAACGCCGCGTTCTGCTCTGAGCTAGGCTGTGATTCCTCGTGAGGTGTCACCGCGTGATGTGTTCATCGGAGGACCCGCCGCCAGGTGCGGGCGCGAGGCACATTTCTTTGCTTCGACGCGTTCGGTTAGCCTCCCATATCCACTGTGACAGCTTGAAAACTTGCAAGGGCCCGGTGCTCTCTCGGCATTTCGCTCAGGGAGCACACGCGCCTCGGCAAACAGAAGAGCTCAGCTTCGTTCGGTGAACTGAGTAGCTAGGGAGAGGAGAAAGACATGAAAATGAAGTTTGGTGTCCTGGCCGGGACCGTCATCGCGGTGATGATGGGCCTCTCCGGTCAGGCAGTGGCTGGCTCCGATGAGGAGCAGCTTGCGCGTATCGCCGATCCCGATCAGTGGCCAGCCCCCGGCCGGGACTTCGCGTTGACGCGTCACAGCAGCTTGGCCGACATCAACACCAAGAATATCGGCAAGTTGCAGATGATTTGGTTGCAGGGCACCAACGCGCTCCGCGGCCATGAGGGTCAGCCCCTCGTGATCAAGGACGTTGGCGGCAAGACCGTGCTCTTCATGGTCTCCGGTTGCCCGGCGATGTCAAACTGCAACGTTGTTCAGGCTCTCGATCTGACCGATCCTGACAATCCGAAGCAGATTTGGAACTATGTGAAGAAGACCGACCGCGACGAGTTCGCCGTTCCGCGCGCTTGTTGCGACACCGTCAACCGCGGTGGTTCCTATGCCGACGGCAAGTTCGTCTATGGCACTCTCGACGGTTTCGTGATTGCCCTCGACGGCCAGACCGGCAAGGAAGTCTGGGTTGTCAAGTACGCTTACCCCGAAAAGGGCGAGACCATCACGCC
Source organism: uncultured Alphaproteobacteria bacterium (assembly GCA_963776655.1). Classification (GTDB taxonomy): domain Bacteria; phylum Pseudomonadota; class Alphaproteobacteria; order Rhizobiales; family Methyloligellaceae; genus Methyloceanibacter. The sequence continues at coordinate 159,583 of CAVZNL010000002.1, forward strand.
GGCTCCGTTGATCGCCGAAGACAAGGTGATCATGGGCTTTGGTGGCGATGAGTTCGCCGCTCGCGGCCGTGTCGCTGCCTTCAACCTGAAGGACGGCTCGGAGGCTTGGGTTTGCCACAGCACGGGTTCCGACAAGGAGGTGTGCCTGACGGCAGACACGAATAAGGCCAACCCGCACTTCGGTACTGCTGGCCAAGACCTCGGCATCAAGACGTTCCCCGGCGAGGACTACAAGATCGGCGGCGGCGCGGCTTGGGGCTGGTTCAGCTACGATCCAGAGCTGAAGATAGTCTACTACTCGACCGGCAACCCCGGTCTGTGGAGCCCGCAATATCGTTGCCCCGACAAGAGCCACGAAGAGTGCAACACCGGTGACTTCGACAACAAGTGGTCGATGACGATCTTCGGCCGCAAGGTCGGCAACGGTGAGGCGGTCTTCGCCTACCAGATGACGCCTTTCGATCAGTGGGACTATGACGGCGTCAACGAGAACATGCTCACTGACATGGAAGTCGACGGCAAGAAGCGTAAGGTGCTATCGCACTTCGATCGCAACGGCTTTGCCTATGTGCTCGACCGTACCGACGGTACCCTGCTCCGCGCCACGAAATACGTGACGACGGACTGGGCCGAGAAGGTCGACATGAAGACCGGCCGCCCGATCAAGGTGCGTGACAAGTCCCCGCTCGAAGTCGGCCGCAACGTGTCCTCTTGCCCCTCGGCTATGGGCGGCAAGGACCAGCAGCCGGGTTCGGTGGATCCCAAGGAGCCGAACCTCTTCTACATGCCCACCAACAATTGGTGCATGGAGCTCGAGCCTCAGGAGCGCACGCACACGAACCAGGGCACGGTCTACGTGTTCGCGAACGTGTACATGTATCCTGAGAAGCAGGGCACGACCGGCAAGATCAAGAAGTACGACGTCTTGACCGGCAAGGCAGCGTGGGAGATCCCGGATCCTTATCCGAACTGGGGCGGCACCATGGTGACCGACGGTGGTCTGATGTTCTATGGCTCGCTCGGCGGTGACTTCCGCGCGGTCGACCGGAATTCCGGTAAGATCCTGTGGAGCCGCAAGCTTGGCTCGGGCATCATCGGCAACCCGATCACCTACAAGGTCGGCGGCAAGCAGTATGTCGGCGTTTACTCCGGCATCGGCGGCTGGATCGGTCTCCCGGTCACCGCTGGTCTTGACCTGAACGACAAGTTCGGTGCCATCGGCGCCACGGCCATGACCAAGGCCGCCAGCCTGGACAAGATTCCCCAGGGCGGCGAGCTGAACGTCTTCCGCATCTTCGAATAAGCGGACGGCCTGCCTAGATTAACGGCGCCCGGTGCCCTTGCGGCACCGGGCGTCATTGCTTTAATACCCGGGGTAGAACGCGAGAGCGGACCCATCCGCCGCGTCCCCAACTGAACTGAACAGCGCCAATGTCCCCCATGTCTTCGCGAATCCTCACGGCGATTGTGTCAATCATAGCTCTGGTCCTCGTCGCGTTTCCGGCGGAAGCGGCCAAGAAGCAGGTCAAGCGCGACCTCAGCAAGGAGTTCGATGACCTGACGCCGAGCGAGCAGATCGCCATCAGGGCTGCGGCGAAGGCGGCCTACAAAGCCAAAAAGCTCGAGACCCTCACCGTCTGCGCCGATCCGGGCAACATGCCCCTTTCCAACATCAAGCAGGAGGGCTTCCAGAACAAGCTCGCCACCCTCTTGGGCGAAGCGATGGGTGCGCGCGTCGTCTATTCCTGGCGGCCCTTCATCGAACGCGGCCTGACGCGGCAGACCTTCGATCAGGATATGTGCGATGTCATGTTCGACATGCCGGCCAATTACGGACGGCTGCTCACCACGTTTCCCGTCTATAAGACCCCCTACGTCCTCGTCTACCGCAACGACAAGGGGCTCGAACTCACCGGACTCGACGATCCCAAACTCAAGGATCTCAAAATCGGCGTGTTCCAAACCTCAGGGATTCGCGCCGCGCTTGCCAGGCGCGGCGTCATCGACAATGTGAAGCTCCAGACCCAGACCCATGACGGCGATCTCGTCATCGAGAACCAGCCTTGGTACGTGGTGCAGAAGGTGGTGAATGGCGACCTCGACGTCGCCGCGGTGTTCGGCCCCTTCGCCGGCTGGGTCAAGACGATGAAAGGCGAGCCGATCACCCTTCTGCCGGTTAATCTCGATGATGACAAAGTGCCGCTCGAGTTCGAGCTGGCCATTGGCGTGCGCAAGACCGATGCCTTTCTGAAATACATGCTCGAATTCGCGCTGGAGGACAAAGCCGAAGAGGTGGAAAAAATCCTCGAGGACTACGGCGTTCCTCTGGTTCAGTGCAGCAAATGCGTCGTTGCCGGCGATCTGCCCGCCCATGGCAGCTACATTGCCTTCGCCGACCAGAAATTCGAAGCACGTCCGGAACTCGCCTCGCCCGACCAGGTCGTCACCCGGGAGAAGCTCGAGCGTTGGCTCGCCGAGGGCGCCGACCTCAACCAGGAACTGAGTAATGCCGTAAACGCCAACGACGCCGATCGGGTGAAGTTCCTCGTCGAGAAGGGCGCTGACGTGAACAAGCCCGACCCACAGGGCTGGCTGCCGCTAACGAACGCAGCCCGCCAGCGCAAAAACGATATGATCAAGACGCTCATCGAGCTCGGTGCCGATCCGAATCTTGCTGACGCGAGCGGCCTGACCCCGCTCGTCGCCGCGGCGATGCGCGACCACGTTCCCTCGATAAAGGTGCTTTTGGAGAGCGGCGCCGATGTCGAGAAGCCAGGTCCTGAAGGGTTTCATCCGCTGGCGCTTTCGATCGCGGAAGCAAAGTACGAAGCGGCCAAGGCGCTGACCGAGGGTGGGGCCGATGTCAGCGCCGCCTCGGGCGCCGACGGCCTCACCCCGCTGATGCTGGTCGCCGCGCAGACGTCTCCGGCCGAGGGCGCACGGTTTGTCCCCGGCAGCACGCACCCCACCGATCTCGCCAAAGCGCTGATCGAGCGCGGCGCCGAGGTCGACGCCCAGGCGAAAAACGGCATGACGGCTTTGATGATCGCAGCGACGCACAACAGCGCGCCGATGATCGGGCTGCTCATGGACGCAGGCGCTGATCCCGCACTCAAGAACAATCAAGGTTTGACCGCGACCGAAGTTGCCGAGAAGAACGGCAACTTGGAGGCCGCTCAAGCCATCTTGGTGCTGGGGGCGGGACGTTCCGCGGCGGTGCCTGCCCCGACGCGCGACGGGACCGAGGCGACCACGAGTCAGTAACCATGCCGGTCCTCTCTCGGTCCTTTCACATCGTGCGCGGCTTGATGCTGGCAATCGCGCTCGGCGTTTTCCTTGAGACCCAAGCCGCAGCCAAGGATTTCGACGAGAGCGCGGTCAAAGAGGTGGTGGCTGATGTCATTGCCGAACGCTCGAAGGACGGTGCCTTCGTCTTCCACGATCCCAAGCTTGATGCCGACCTCAATCTCGTCTTCGAGCAGGTGAAGATCGTGCGCGGCATGGAGGGCTATGGCTGGTTTGCCAATGTCATTTTCCATGACAAAGACGTGCCGAAAAAGCAGTACGCCATCGATTTCTGGTTCAAGCCCGACGGCGACAAGCTGAAACTGATGGATATCCGCGTGCAGAAGGGCCCGAAGCCGGACGGCGAGAACTGGATGATGGTCACGCGCTTGCCTGTTGCCTGGTGGTGGCTCCCCGTGCAGGAACATCCCGGCGACATGGAGGTCACGCGTGCCTGGCACGTCATGAGCGCAATTCACAACTATATCGCGGCCAACAAGGACGAGAACGGCGACGTGCTCATCAAGGACGATAAGAGCGGCGAGACCGTTCCGCTCGAATTCATCGAGATGCACCAGCCGATCCGGCGCCTGAAGCAGGACGGCAAGTACTTCGCCTGCACCGACTTCCGCAAGCCCGGCAGCAAGGACGAGTATTACGACATCGACTTTTGGCTGGAGAGCAAGTCCGGGAAGCTGAAAGTGACCGACGTCAAGCTGCACAAGGTTCCGGTGCAGGAGGACGGGATCTGGACGCAAGTGCCGCGCTACACTTTCGAGGGCATGGATTTCGAAGTAACCAATTGAATAGCAAGGTTAATCGTAAGCGACGCAAAAATGCCGCACCGCTTGCCGGTAGCTTTCGCCGTGCCTCCAATGACGCTATCAAGGGAGCTGTTATTCGACCGATCTCCCGCGAGGGCACGCAGCTGACGTATCGACAACCAACAACTCTACCAGGGTAAGGAAACGAAAAGTGCGCAAGATCATCACCGGATTTTTGACAGTCGTAATTGTCGTCAGCATGGGAGCCCTGGCATGGAAGGCCAGTGCGACAGATGAGCCTGCCCAGCAGGCCGCCCCAGCACCACAGGCTGCTCCGGCAGCGCCAGCCGCTCCAGCACAGCACGGCCGCTCCAGGCAGCCGCAGGCTGCTCCGGCAGAGCCGGCCGCTCCAGCACAAGGGGCCGCCCCAGCGCCGGCAGAGGGAGCAGCCGCCAGCGCCGGCGCCGCCGGCGGGGAATGCTGCAAGCCTGGCGACACCACGCCTCCGCTCGACCTCATCAAGGCCACGCCCAAAGGCGGATTGCATAACCCTTACAACGACAAGATCGCCGCGATGACCGAAGAGGGACACAAGAAATATCTCTCCTTCAGCTGCAATGGTTGCCATGGCGGCGGCGGCGGCGGCGGCATGTGTATACCGCTCACCAACGACACGTGGGTCTATGGTCCCGACGACGACACGGTGTTCAGGCTGATCGCTCTCGGTTCGGTCGATTTGACGAAACAAGGTTATAAGCGCGTCAAGAGCGAGATGGTGGTGGGACCCATGCCGCCCTTTGGCGGGATCATCAAGACCTCCGACGATTTGTGGAAGGTCATTGCCTGGATGCGGTCGGTGAGTCCGGGCTCGGAGAAGAGGCCGCCGCTCCAATAGTCGCCCGAGCGATCGGCGCATCCACATGAACATTTCGTAAGGCCGCCACGCTCCCCCGGGACTTGGCGGCCTTACGAGCCCGTTACGCATGACATCTTTGGCATAAAGGATTGCCGCCACCTGGAAGCGCTTTTGCCGGTTCCCCATATGGATTTGAGTGATCCCGCTTATTAAGTTCGGCGCGCCGTTGCCCGATTGTGCAGCGCGCGTTGCCAAGTCATCGCAGGTTTTGGAAGATTGACTGAGTGTCCTTGTCCCCCTCATTCGAGCGCGATCCCTCGCCCCATCCCGGTTCATCATCGGTTTCGTAGGAGCAAAGCTCTCGTCGATGTCGAGTTTGTCGATCGGTAAGTTGCACGAAGGTTGCAAAACGCGTGCGGGCCTGTTCGCTCTCGCGATGTTCGTTCCGGCCTTGATCGCATCGGCGCGCGCCGAGGCGGCACAGCCTGCCGAGCCCGCCGCGCCGCAGGCCCCTGCCGCAGCCCCGCAAGCACCCGCAAAAGCAGAAACGCCGCCGGCCCCTGCCGCGCCTCCGGCTGTTTCGGCGGGCGGTGCAGCCCAGGCCAAGAACATGCGGGTCGTCTATCTCGGCAAGGAATATCCCGAGCCTCTGCCTCTGTCTTATGCCGAGAAGCCCATCACCGATAAGGGCATCCAGGGCGCCCGCCTGATGCTCAAGGAAGCGAACCAGGCCGGAAACTTCGTCGGCCACTCCTTCGAGCTCATCGAGGCGATCGTGCCTGAGGAGGGCGACGTGGTCGCCAAGGCCAAGGAGCTTCTCGCCGCCGGCGAGCGCTTCATCCTTGCAGATCTGGAGCCGGCCGATCTTCTCGCCGTGGCCGATTTGCCCGAGGCCAAGGATGCGCTGATTATGAATATCCGCTCGAGCGCCACGGCGCTCCGCCAGGAAGAGTGCCGCATCAATGTCTTTCATGTCACCCCCGACTACGCGATGCGAGCCGATGCGCTGGCGCAATATCTCATCTGGAAGAAATGGCCACGCTGGTTCGTCATCAGACGCGACACGCCGCAAGACCGGGACTACCTTGCTCAGGTCAAGCGCTCAGCCGCCCGCTTCGGCGGCAAGGTGGTCACCGACAAGCTCTACGCTTTGCCGCCGGGAGCGCGCAATCTCGACTCCGGTCACCAGCAGATTCAGGCGCAGATCCCCATGGAGACCCAGGAGGCGTCCGAACACGATGTGGTTTGGGTCATCAATAGCGACGACGACTTCGGGGATTACTTGCTTTACCGCACCTATCTTCCCCGGCCGGTGGTCGGCACCCAAGGCCTGCAGGCGACGGCCTGGGACAAGTCCTACACTGAATCAGGCGCCATGCATTTCCAGAACGCGATCCCGCGCATCGCCAAGCGGCCCCCCGTCGAGCGCGACTACACGGCCTGGCTCGCGTTTCGCTCTCTCGCCGACTCGGCGATGAAATCCGGCAAAATCTTGCCCCAGGAGGTGAAAGCCTACCTGCTGTCCGACGCGTTCAAGCTCGAGGGGTTCAAGGGACAAGCCATGAGCTTCCGCACCTGGGACCATCAGATGCGCCAGCCGATCATCCTCGGCGGCGGCACGCGGGTGCCGGTTTCGACTTCGCCGCAGGAAGGCTTCCTGCATCCCACCAACCTGACCGACACGCTTGGCTTCGATGCCCCCGAGACCAAGTGCAAATTCAAATAGCCCATCGAAAAAGGTAGAGACATGACTCGCATCAACCTCGCCGCGGTCTCGATTGCCGCGCTCCTTCTTTCTGCCGCTCCCGCCTTTGCGACGACGATTTTCGTCGCCAACGAGAAAGACAATACGATCACCGTGCTGAATGGCGAAACGCTTGAGGTTATCAAGACGGTCAAGGTCGCGCGGCGCCCGCGCGGCATCGTGCTCAGCCCCGACTTCAAGGAACTGTTCGTGGCCGCCGGCGACGGCGACATCATGGACGTGATCGACACCAAGACTTTGGAAGTCACCCGCCAACTTGAATCGGGTCCAGACCCCGAGCTGATGGCTGTCGATTCAAAAGGCGAGATCATCTACATCGCCAACGAAGACGACTCGCTGGTGACCATCATGGACATCAAGAGCGGCGAGGTCCTCGGCGAAGTCCCGGTCGGCGTCGAGCCAGAAGGCATGACCGTGAGTTCCGACGACAGGTACACGGCCGCCACGTCCGAAAGCACCAGCATGGCGCATATCATCGACAATAAGACGCGGAACCTGGTCGGCAACATTCTGGTGGACAGCCGCCCGCGCGAGGTGAAGTTCACCAAGGACAAGAAGGAGCTTTGGGTGTCGTCGGAGATCGGCGGCACGATTTCCGTCGTCGACACCAGCAACTGGGACGACCCAAAAAGCTGGAAGGTGGTCAAGAAGATCGGCTTTGAGGTCGAGGGCGTGCGCCCGGAGCAGCTCCAGCCCGTCGGCATGGATTTCAGCCTCGACGGCAAGCTGATGTTCGTGCCGCTCGGACCGTCCAATCGCGTGGCCGTGATCGACACCGCGACCAAGGAGGTCAAGGACTACATCCTGGTCGGCCAGCGGCCCTGGCACGGCGAGCTCAGCCCCGACGGCAAGAAGTACTACGTCGCCAACGGGCTGACCAACGACATCACGATCATCGATGTCGAATCGCTCAAAGCCGAAAAGTCGGTGCCCGTCGGGCGCCTGCCCTGGGGCGTGGCCGTCATGCCCTGACCGGGAGGCCGCGCCGATCCCTTTAACTGGATTTGCGTCTAGTGATGTTTTTCTTTCTTCTCGGCGCGAAAATCCTCATGACAGGACTTGCACGCGTCGCCGACCTTCTGGAAGGCCGGCTTCCACTCCTGACTTGCGCTGTCGCCGAACGTCGCAACGAGCGTCTCGGCGGCGCTTCCGAGATCGTCCGCGTTGGCGGTGAAGCGGTCCCAGTTCTCCCACACCGCAGGCAGCGCATCGCTCTTATTCTTTTCCCCGCCGCTCCCTTCAGGGAATAGCTCGGGGATCTTCTTGGCGGTGTCGGCGATATCGCCTGCGGCCTTGGCCGCCTTTGCGGCGTCGAACTTCGTCTTGCCCTTTGCCATGTCGCCGATCGTCTTCATCGCCTCTTTCTGACTGTCCATCAGATCCATGCGCTCCTTGACCACACCGGTCGCACCCTCGTGGGCGAGCGCAAGCGTGGCGGATGCCACACAGACAAGAACGGTCAGTCGGAGCGGCTTCAAGATCATGATACGTCCTCCTGGGGGTCGACGCTTTTTCTCTTTCCTGTGGTCGCGATGCAAGCCCTGCCGTTCGGCCCTATTGCCCCAGCTCCGTCTTCGGCCCCTGTGCTCCCATCCCGAGGACTCGAAAGGCGACGTCCACGCTGCCGGCGCGTTCGAAGGTCAATTTTGCCGTGACCGTATCGCCTTCCTTGAGCGGTTTGGTCAGTTGCATGAACATGAAGTGATAAGAGTTAGGCTCCAACATGACCGTGCCCTTGGCCGGAACGGGCACGCCGTCGGGAACCGGCCGCATGCGCATCACCCCCTCAGCCATGCTCGTTTGATGGATCTCGGTCTTCCCGGCAAAGGGGGCGCTTGCCGAGAGAAGGCGGTCTGGCTCATCGCCGTCGTTCCTGATGGCCAGATAGCCAACCGCGACCTTCGAGCCGCTCGGCACCGCGCGGGACCAGGCATTTTCGACCGAGACCGCGCCAACCTTCTCGGCCAGGGCAGCGCCGGCCGCGAGCAGAAACCCGGTAAGCGACAAGAGGCAGAACGTGAGCCGGGGCAGGTCACGGTCCATGGGAGCAGCTCCGAATGTGGCAGGGCGAGCAGCGCTGCGGGCCGCCAACGCCTCGTGCAGGCCTATTTGTATTCGACCTTGAGCACCTGGTAGGACTTGCCGCCGCCGGGCGTCGAGACCTCGACAATGTCCTTCCTGCGCTTGCCGAGCAGAGCGCGCGCGATGGGGGAGGTGATCGAAATCTTGCCGCTTCTCACCTCGGCCTCGAGCTCGCCGACAATCCGGTACTTGACCTTCCCGTCTGTGTCCTCGTCGAGCAGGGTCACCGTCGCCCCAAACATCACCTGGTCGCCCTTAAGCTTTGACACATCGATGATATCGGCGCGGGACAGCTTGTCCTCGAGATCGGCGACCCGCGCTTCCGTGATGCCCTGCTGCTCCTTGGCGGCATGGTACTCGGCGTTCTCCGAGAGGTCGCCATGGGTGCGGGCATCGGCGATTTGCTTGATGATGCGGGGCCGCTCGACGGTCTTGAGGTGTTTGATTTCGGCCTCAAGGGCGGCATAGCCCTCCGCGGTCATCGGCACTTTCTCCATTTCAGTCAAAACTCCTATTGGGTTCCCCCGGACCGAATACTGTCCAGGAATTGCCCAGTCTAAGTCAAGAATCCGTTGATTTTGACCGTTTTCTCAGGCCGTCTTGGCGCGTTTCTGGGGCTGGCTGCCGACGTAACTCTGCAGCGGAGCGACATTCAGGGTCCCGGCCCTCAGCGCCTTGATGGCCTCGGTCACGGCCAGAGCACCCGCCAAGGTTGTATAGTAGGGAATATGGTAGAGCAAGGCGGAGCGGCGGATTGAGAAGGAATTGGCGAGCGCCTTGGCGCCTTCGGTGGTGTTGAACACGATATCGACCTCGCCGTTGGTGATGGCATCGACCACGTGCGGGCGCCCCTCCAGCACCTTGTTGATCCTCTCGCAAGCAATGCCGTGCGCGTCGAGATGCCGCTTGGTGCCCCTTGTGGCGATGATGCGAAAGCCCATCTCGGCAAGCTCACGGACGGGCGCCACCACCTTGTCCTTGTCGGAGTCCTTCACCGAAACGAACGCGGTGCCGGAAAGGGGGAGCCGCGAGCCGCCGCCGAGCTGGCTCTTGGCGAAGGCGACGGCATAATCGCGGTCGATTCCCATCACCTCGCCGGTCGAGCGCATCTCGGGACCGAGGACGGGATCGACGCCGGGGAAGCGCGCGAAGGGGAACACCGCCTCCTTGACCGCGATATGGCCGAGCTTGGGCCGCTTGAGGCCGAAGGCGGCGAGCGGCGTCCCGGCCATCACCTCTGCGGCGATTCTGGCGACCGGCAGTCCGATCACCTTGGCGACGAAGGGCACCGTGCGCGATGCGCGCGGGTTGACCTCGAGAATGTAGATATCGTCGTTCTGGATGGCGAACTGGACGTTCATCAGACCGACCACGTTCAACGCGCGGGCGAGCTCAACGGTCTGGCGTTCGAGATCGGCGATGATCGCGGGCTTCAGAGAATGCGGCGGCAGCGAGCAGGCCGAGTCGCCGGAATGCACGCCCGCCTCCTCGATATGTTCCATCACCCCGCAGATGAACACATCCTTGCCGTCGGCGATGGCGTCGACATCGACTTCGATGGCGTCGCGCAGATAACAATCGAGAAGCACCGGGCTCTTGCCCGACACCACCACGGCCTCGGCGATGTAGCGGTCGAGTTGCGCGTCATCGTGCACGATCTCCATGGCTCTGCCGCCGAGCACGTAGGACGGCCGGATAACGAGGGGGAATCCAATCTCCGCCGCGATGGCCTTGGCCTCCTTTGCCGAGCGGGCGATGCCGCTCCTTGGCTGCCGAAGCTCGAGCCGCTCGATCAGGGCCTTGAAGCGGTCGCGGTCCTCGGCGAGATCGATGGCATCGGGCGAAGTGCCGAGGATCGGCACCTCCGCGCGCTCGAGCGCTTGGGCAAGCTTGAGCGGCGTCTGCCCGCCGAACTGCACGATGACGCCCTTCACCCTCCCGTTCTGCCGCTCGATGCTGACGATCTCGATCACGTCCTCTTCTGTGAGCGGCTCGAAATAAAGCCGGTCCGAGGTGTCGTAATCGGTCGAGACCGTCTCCGGGTTGCAATTGACCATGATGGTCTCGTAGCCGACATCAGACAGCGCGAAGGCGGCATGGCAGCAGCAATAGTCGAATTCGATGCCCTGACCGATACGGTTGGGGCCGCCGCCGAGAATGATGATCTTCTCCGCCTCGGTCGGCCGCGCCTCGCATGCAGAGAGTCCCGCGAACGGGGCCTCGTAGGTCGAATACATATAGGCCGTGGGAGAGGCGAACTCGGCCGCGCAGGTGTCGATGCGCTTGTAGACCGGATGTACATCGAGTGTCCGGCGTCTCGCCGACACCTCGCTCGCTTCGAGCCCCGCGAGCCGGCCGAGCCGCTCGTCGGAAAAGCCCATCGCCTTCAGCATGCGGAACTGACCCGCATCGGCCGGGAGGCCGTGCTCCTTAACCCGCGCCTCCATCTCGACGATGTCCTTGATCTGGCGGATGAACCATGGATCGATCTCGCACGCCTCGAAGATCTGCGCCTCGTCGAAGCCGAAGTCTTAGCGCCTGCGCCACCTTGAGCAGGCGGTCGGGGGAGGGGGTGCCGAGCGCGGCGCGGACCACGTTCTTGTCGTCGCCTTGGCCGAGCCCCGGAAAGGCGATGTCGTCGAGGCCGCTGAGCCCCGTTTCCATCGAGCGGAGCGCCTTCTGCAACGACTCGGGGAAGGTGCGGCCGATGGCCATGGCCTCGCCCACCGACTTCATCGACGTGGTGAGCACCGGCTGCGCGCCCGGAAACTTCTCGAACGCGAAACGCGGAATCTTGGTCACCACGTAATCGATGCTCGGCTCGAACGAAGCCGGCGTCGCTCCGCCAGTGATGTCGTTCGCGAGCTCGTCGAGCGTGTAGCCGACGGCGAGCTTGGCGGCGACCTTGGCGATGGGAAAACCGGTGGCCTTCGATGCGAGCGCCGACGAGCGCGACACGCGCGGGTTCATCTCGATGACGACCAGCCTGCCATCGGCGGGATTCACCGCGAATTGCACATTGGAGCCGCCGGTCTCGACCCCGATCTCGCGCAGCACCGCGATCGAGGCGTTGCGCATGATCTGGTATTCCTTGTCGGTGAGCGTGAGCGCCGGCGCCACCGTGATCGAATCGCCGGTATGCACGCCCATGGGATCGACATTCTCGATCGAGCAGACGATGATGCAGTTGTCGTCCTTGTCGCGGACGACCTCCATCTCGTACTCCTTCCAGCCGAGCACGGATTCCTCGATCAACACTTCGCAGGTCGGCGACGCGTCGAGCCCGCGCTCCACGATTTCGAGAAACTCCTCGCGATTATAGGCAATGCCTCCGCCGGTGCCGCCGAGCGTGAACGAGGGACGAATGATGGCGGGAAGGCCGATGTCGGGCAGCGCATCGAGCGCCTCGATCAGGCCTTTCTCGACATAGCGCCGGCGCCGCTCGCTTTCGGTCCTTGCCCACTCGGCTTCGAACTGTACAAGCGCCCGCGCCCGTTCCTGCGCGCCGGTGTGCGAGGCCTCGATGCGGGCGATCTCGTCCTTGTATTTCTGCCGGTCGGCGCGCTTGAGCGTGGCGGCATCGGCTAGCCGGGAGCGCGGCGTCTCGAGCCCGATTCTGTGCATCGCCTCGCGAAACAGCTCGCGATCCTCGGCCTTGTCGATGACCTCGGCGCGGGCGCCGATCATCTCGACGCCATACTTCTTGAGCACGCCGGCCCGCTCGAGGCTCAGCGCGACGTTCAGCGCGGTCTGGCCGCCCATGGTCGGCAACAGCGCATCGGGTCGCTCCTTCTCGATGATCTGCGTGAGGAACTCCGGCGTGATCGGCTCGATATAGGTGGCGTCGGCCAATTCGGGGTCGGTCATGATCGTGGCCGGGTTCGAGTTCACGAGCACGATCCTGTAGCCCTCTTCCTTCAGAGCCTTGCAGGCCTGCGTGCCGGAATAGTCGAACTCGCAGGCCTGGCCGATGACGATCGGCCCGGCACCCACGATCAGGATCGACTTTATGTCTGTTCTCTTAGGCATCGGTTTAGCCTCCCCCTCCCCCGGAGGGGAGAGGGTTGGGGTGAGGGGTATGAAACAAATTGGCACGCATCGAGCCCGCAAGTTGCGGGCGGACGACCGACGCCGAACGCAACCCGGTATCACCTTCGCGACCGCCGGCTCGCTGGGCACAGTTTCGCCGCAAGTTCCAGTTGCCCGGGTTGTCGCCTTCTTTGCAAGAAAAGAGCTTGGATTAGGTCGACGGCGGCCAGCCTCTGATAGTGACGCGACAGGCGCCGTGACACGGATCGGCACGCCAAGGCATCGTGTGTTGCGATTTTGGAATTCGGATGCAAAATCCGGAGTGCGTCTCGGCAATCTTTCCGAACTCGAAGGTGACGTCCAAACGTGACGTCCCCCTCCCTGGCCCTCTCCCCCAGGGGAGAGGGGACGGCGCAGGGTGCTTTGGCGAAGTTCCGTTGCAGGCGAGCATCGCCTCCCCCTTCCGCTCCGCCATCAGCGCGACGAAGCGGGTGAAGAGATAGTGGCTGTCTTGAGGTCCGGGCGAAGCCTCGGGATGGTACTGCACCGAGAACACCGGCCGGTCCTTGAGCTTGAGCCCGCAATTTGAGCCGTCGAACAGCGAGACATGCGTCTCCTCGACGGTCTCGGGCAGGCTCGTGCGGTGAACCGCGAAGCCGTGGTTCATCGAGGTGATCTCGACCTTGTGCGTGGTGAAGTCCTTCACCGGGTGGTTTGCGCCGTGGTGACCCTGATGCATCTTTGCGGTCGTGCCGCCGAGCGCGAGCCCCAACATTTGATGACCGAGACAGATGCCGAAGACCGGCAGGCCCGAGGCCACGAGTTTCTTGATCTCGGGCACGGCATAGACGCCCGTCGCCGCCGGGTCCCCCGGTCCGTTCGAGAGAAACACGCCGTCGGGCTTCCGCTCCAGAATCTCATCGGCCGTCGTGGTTGCCGGCACGACCGTGAGCCGGCAGCCAACGGTCGCAAGCTCGCGCAGGATGTTGCGCTTGAGCCCATAATCGACGGCGACGACGTGAAAGCGGGGGCTCTCCTGCCGCCCATAGCCCTTGCCCCGTTGCCACCCCGTCTCGTCCCAACTGTAGCTCTGGCCCGAGGTCACCTCCTTGGCGAGGTCTAAGCCGACCATGCCGGGGAAGGCGGCCGCCTCGCGTTTGAGCGCTTCGCGGTCGAATTTGCCGTTGGGCGCGTGCGCGATCACCGCGTTCGGCATGCCCCTCTCGCGGATCAGCGTCGTGAGCGCGCGGGTATCGACGCCGGTGACGGCGATGATGCCCCGCGCCTTGAGCCAGGCATCGAGGCCTTGATCGGCGCGCCAATTCGAGGCCTGAGTGATCGCCGCGCGGAGCACGCAACCCCGCACCCCTCCGGCGGACAGGCTACCTGCCTCCATGTCTTCACCGTTGGTGCCGACATTGCCGATATGGGGGAACGTGAAGGTGATGATCTGCCCGGCATAAGAGGGGTCGGTCAGGATCTCCTGATAGCCGGTCATGGCGGTGTTGAAGCAGACCTCGCCCACGGCAAGGCCGGTCGCTCCGGCGCCGCTCCCTTCGATCACGGTGCCGTCGGCAAGAACGAGCAAGCCGGTCGGCTTCTCGTCGGCCCACCCGGCGAGAGCACGCGCGCGCGGCGGCGAGGCCTCTGCGGCCAGAGTTTCACGCGTGTCGGTCATCTTTTTACTTATAGGCGCCGATCGGCAGCGGCGCCCGGTTGCAAGGTCGGGTGCAAGCACGACGACGTCAAGGGCATAAGGCCCATACAGCTCGCGCCGAGCCCGCGGACTCTTATGTCAGGGAGACAACGGGGTCAATCCACAGGCTGAAATATTTTCTTGTTAAACAATAAGTTAGATCAACAAATTCCCTTGCCTGGGCGAAGCCTCTCGACTAGTTTGGAGGCTTCTTCCTGCACGCTCCGAATCGATGCGCGAGACCATCACCGCCGCCTTGAAGCATGCCACCAAGGCGCAAGACAAGCGCCGCATCTCGACGCTCAGGCTGATGAGCGCCGCCATCAAGGATCGCGACATCGCCGCCCGCACCGCCGGCAAGACGGAGGCGACCGACGCCGAGCTGCTCGAGCTCTTGGCCAAGATGATCAAGCAGCGCGAGGAGTCGGAGAAGATCTACGCCGATGCCGGCCGCGCCGAGCTCGCCAAGCAAGAGGCGGAGGAGATCGTCATCATCCGCGAGTTCCTGCCGAAGCAGCTCTCGGGTGAGGAGATGGAGAAAGCGATCGCCGAGGCGGTCGCCGAGTCCGGGGCCTCGAGCGTGAAGGACATGGGCAAGGTGATGGCCGACCTCAAAGCGCGCTACGCCGGCCAGATGGACTTCGCCAAGGCAAGCGCGCTGGTGAAGGCGAAGCTCGGATAGCGCCCGGTTACGGGTATGACATCGTCTGTTTTCTAACTTGGTCGAAATCGTGAGCTGAGCGAACGCCCCGTGCTCGCGAGCGTGACGATCTGATGATCAAACCGCACATTGATCTCTTGCCTGCGGCGGTACGCCACGCGGCCTTTTGTCTTCGCACTGCAACATCGAATCGTCACAACATTACAAGATGGTTACCGCAATGCAGCAGGAAATGATTCGTGCTTGCGAAAAAGGAGGCCAACCAATGGCAAAGTTTCCACGCTCTCGATTCCTTAACGCCGTGAACGCACTTTTTGTGCTCACGCTCACGGCCGCCGGCGCGCCTGTTCTCGCCGAGGCGCCCACGAACAATCTCGGACCTGTCGGCCCTCGCGAGCCCATATTGGCGACGGTTGGCGGCCAGCGGGTCATCGCCTTCTTCGTGCCGGAGCGCGGCGAGTGCGCCGTGAGCGCGGTGACCTGGAAGGATGGCGATGCATCCGCGCCCTATGCCTCGGCGCGGGTCCGCATAAGCCTGAAGCCCGGCCAAACGCTCTCGCTCGACGGCGCGCAGCGACAGTCCATGGGTCTCCTGTGCGAAGCCGACGCATCCACGCTCGCCGTGGTGGCGCCCGCCGCTCTGATCCTCACCGGCGCAAACCGGCAGGACTAAGAACCGCGACGGCACCACGTTATTGCCGGCAATAAGGAGCGCCCTCCCTGTTCGCAGGGAGGGCTCTTTTGTCAAAGTTCTCGACTTGTTCTAGCGTGGATATCGGTGAACATCTGATTCGCCGGTGGCATGTCGGCGCAAGGCGGCGCTCACTCCGAAGCAATGAAGTTCTCCGATTCGTTTTTGGACGAGATCCGCGCTCGGTTGCCTGTCTCGCAGGTGGTCTCGCGTCGCGTGACGCTGAAACGCGCGGGCCGCGAGTGGAAGGGGCTGAGCCCGTTCAACAAGGAGAAGACGCCGTCCTTCACCGTGAACGACCAGAAGGGCTTCTATCACGACTTCTCGTCGGGCAAGCACGGCGACATCTTCACCTTCCTCATGGAGACCGAGGGGCTCTCGTTCCCTGAAGCGGTCGAGCGGCTTGCCGGCGAAGCGGGTCTTGAGCTGCCAAGGCCGGACCCGCAATTCGAGCGCACCGCCAAGGAACGGCTCGGCCTGTTCGATGCGCTCGAGGCTGCGGCCCGTGCCTTCGAAGACGCCCTCCAAGTCCGCGAAGGGCGCGAGGCGCTGCTCTATGCCGAGAAGAGGGGATTGTCTGGCGATACCTTGAAGGAGTTCCGCATCGGCTTTGCGCCGAACGCGAAGGATGCGCTCAAGGCGGCGCTCCTGAAGAAGGGATTCACGGAGTCGCAGCTCCTTGAGGCCGGTCTTCTCATCAAGCCCGACGACGGGCGCGCCACTTACGATCGCTTCCGCAACCGCCTCGCCATTCCCATTCTCGACGCCAAGTCGCGCGTCATTGCTTTCGGCGCCCGCGTCGCTCGATCCCGAAGCCGAGCCGAAATACCTGAACTCGCCCGAGACGAGGCTCTTCGACAAGGGCTCGACCGTGTTCAACTTCGCCCGCGCCCGCAAAGTCGCCTTCGACAGCGGCGAGTTGATCGTGGTCGAAGGCTATATGGACGTCATTGCGCTGCACGAGGCGGGGTTTGCCAATACCGTCGCCACGCTCGGCACCGCCTTCACCGAGCGCCAGATGGAGCTGCTGTGGCAGCTCGCCGCCGAGCCCATCGTCTGTTTCGACGGCGACCGCGCGGGCGAAGCGGCGGCGGCCCGCGCCATCGACCGCATGCTGCCCAATCTGCGCGAAGGCCGCTCGTTCCGCTTCGCCTTCCTGCCCGAGGGCTCAGACCCTGACGATCTGGTGCGGACCAAAGGCAGAAGCGCGCTTGGCCGCTGTCTTGCCGCAGCCCGCCCGCTGATCGATGTGCTGTGGCAGCGCGAGCTCAAGCTGCACGCCGTGGACACGCCGGAACGCCGCGCCGCTTTCGAAGCACGGCTCGAGGCCCTGCTCGGCGAGATCGCCAATGCCCGCGTCAAGGAACATTACCGCCGCGAGGTGAAAAACCGGCTCTTCGCGCTTTGGCGCGATCGGGGCGGCAGGCGTGGCACGCCTTCCACCGATGCGGCGCGCCATGCCCGCCGGAACGCGCCGCCAATTCCGGCGGCTTACGGCTTCGCCACGGTCATCACTCTTGCTCTCGTCAATCATCCTTGGCTCCTCGACCGCTTCGCCGAGGAGGTCTCGGCTCTCGACGTGAGGGACAGGAGGCTCGCGAGTCTGCTACGTGCGGTGACGGGCATCATCCTTGAGGACGGGCAACCGACAGGAGAACGCGTCGCGGAACGGATCGCCGCAAGCGGTCACGGCAAATTCTTCGACGGGCTCATGCGCGACAGCGCGTTCAAGCGCGTCGCCTTTCTCGATCCCGGAAGCCCGAAGGAAGAAGTCGCGCAGCAATTCGCCGACCTCATCTATCGCTTCCGCGCGGTGCCGAACCTTACCCGTGAGCTCGAGCAGGGCGCCGATCGTCTTGCCGATATGAGCGAGGCCGAGTTCGAGCGCTTTGCCGCCCTTCAGCAGCAGGTCGCGAGCATCGGCAACCAGCACGCAGGCGACGATGCCGGCGACCGCGACGCCGCCAAGCGCTTCGAGGAGACCATTGCCCGCCTGAAAGGCGCGAACATCGCGGCCCAGAGGGGGCGCCGCCCGGAAAAACAGGGCTAGGGCCGAACGGCCCCATTCTTGCAAGTCCTGGGGCACGATGACCAAGTCAAGCCCAAGAAAATCCTTAGCCCTGAGGGCGTCCGGCCTTGACAGCGGGAGCCGCCCTCGCCAAGTCATGCTGAAGACGTGCAACCACCGCGCGACCAATGGTTTTTTGGGGCGGAACGGGCTCTGAAGAAGCCGGGTTCGAGGGCTGAACAAGACTCCCGCACGCTTCATGCTGCCTCGGCCAAAGCGCCAAGAGGGGCAGTGTTGTGGAAGTAAAACAGCACCTGGAGCCTCGGTCTTCGGACCCTTGGCGTCTGTTCTTTAGGGAGCGTGACAGTTGACCCGAGCTCGGCGCGAGTAAAAAAATCCCGCGCCGGGGCAGGGAGTGGGTCCATGCTTAATTGACGATTAACGGAGCACCCGTTAATCGCTTGGGACGGACGCGTCGGGCGGAGCGCTACGACCATCGACGACGCTCGGTCCTGCGGACGGGCGCGCCGCCAACAACGAGATTTGCGCTGCGGAGTATCTGAATGGCAACCAAAACCGCTGAAGCCGAGGATCAAGAGCAGACGCCGGCCGAGCCGACCGACGGCCCCGTGCTCGATATGTCCGACGCGGCAGTCAAGAAACTGATCAAGACCGCGAAGGCGCGCGGCTTCGTGACCTATGACGAGCTGAACGAGGTGCTGCCTTCCGAGGAAGTCACCTCCGAGCAGATCGAGGACACCATGTCGATGCTCTCCGACATGGGCATCAACGTCATCGACACCGACGAGGCCGAGGAAACGCCCCAAGCCGAGGAGGGCGCCGACCGAGGCCGCGCGCGCGCCGTCGTCGCCGCCACGCCCGTCGCCAAGGCCGAGACCACAGCAAGGAGCCAACCGAGCGCACCGACGATCCCGTGCGCATGTATTTGCGCGAGATGGGCTCGGTCGAGCTCCTGTCGCGCGAGGGCGAGATCGCCATCGCCAAGCGCATCGAGGCCGGCCGCGAGGCCATGATCGCCGGGCTGTGCGAGAGCCCGCTCACCTTCCAGGCCATCATCATCTGGCGCGACGAGCTGAACGAAGGCAAGATTCTGCTGCGCGACATCATCGATCTCGAAGCCACCTATCAGGGCCCCGACGCCAAGCCCGCGCCGTCCCAGCCGCTGCCCGGCGAGGCGGTGAACGGCGAGGCCGCACACGGCAACGGCCAGGCCGCGCCGGCCGCGGCGCGCCGTGCCCGCGCCGACGGCGAGGAGGAGCAGCCCGACGCCCGAGGAATTCGACGACGACGAGGACGATCTCGAGAACTCGCTTTCGCTCGCCGCCATGGAGGCCGAGCTCAAGCCGAAGGTGCTCGAGACCTTCGACCTCGTCGCCACCAACTACAAGAAGCTCCGCAAGCTGCAGGACCAGGTGGTCGAGCGCGCGCTCAGGAACGATCACGCTCTCCTCCGGCCAGGAGAAGCGCTACAAGGCTGCTCAAGGACGAGATCGTCGCCGAGATCAAGTCGCTCTCGCTCAACGCCAACCGCATCGAGAGCCTGGTCGAGACCCTCTACGACATCAACAAGAAGCTGCTCGGCTACGAGGGGCGCCTGCTCCGGCTCGCCGAGAGCTACGGCGTCAAGCGCGAGGACTTCCTCGACGAATATCAGGGCAACGAGCTCGACCCCAACTGGCTCCGCCGCGTCGGCCGCCTGAAGAAGAAGGGCTGGGCCGATTTCATCCGCGACGAGCGCGGGCTGGTGAAGGAGCTCCGCTCGGCGATCCAGAATCTCGCCGCCGAGACCGGGCCTGCAGATCTCCGAGTTCCGCCGCATCGTGCATATCGTGCAGAAGGGCGAGCGCGAGGCGCGCCAGGCCAAGAAGGAGATGGTCGAGGCCAATTTGCGGCTCGTGATCTCGATCGCCAAGAAATACACCAATCGCGGCCTGCAATTCCTCGATCTGATCCAGGAAGGCAATATCGGCCTGATGAAGGCGGTCGATAAGTTCGAGTATCGCCGCGGCTACAAATTCTCGACCTACGCCACCTGGTGGATCCGGCAGGCGATCACCCGCTCGATCGCCGACCAGGCGCGCACCATCCGCATCCCCGTGCACATGATCGAGACCATCAACAAGATCGTGCGCACCTCGCGCCAGATGCTGCACGAGATCGGCCGCGAGCCGACGCCGGAGGAGCTCTCCGAGAAGCTCGCCATGCCGCTCGAGAAGGTGCGCAAGGTGCTGAAGATCGCCAAGGAGCCGATCTCGCTCGAGACCCCGATCGGCGACGAGGAGGATTCCTATCTCGGCGATTTCATCGAGGACAAGAACGCGGTGCTGCCGATCGACGCCGCCATCCAGTCGAATCTGCGCGAGACCACGACGCGGGTGCTCGCCTCGCTCACGCCGCGCGAGGAGCGCGTGTTGCGCATGCGCTTCGGCATCGGCATGAACACCGACCACACGCTGGAAGAGGTCGGCCAGCAATTCAGCGTGACGCGCGAGCGCATCCGCCAGATCGAAGCCAAGGCGCTGCGCAAGCTGAAGCACCCGAGCCGCTCGCGGAAGCTGCGGAGCTTCCTCGACAACTGACGCGACGCGTCATCCCGGCGAAAGCCGGGATCCAGCAGGGAGCATCTCCTTCTCACTGGATACCGGCTTGCGCCGGTATGACGGACAAACCACGTCGCGGGTGAGGGGGCTTATCCTCACGCGTCATAGCCGGCTCGCAGCCGCGCATGCCCTCTGCCCCGGGGGAGACGGTACGCTTTGCGACGGGCATGCTCGGGTGTGGGAGGCTCGGAATGTGAACGGCTAGCGCCCGGGCGCCGGCGCCTCTGCGCGCGCCTCGATGGTCCCCGCGATCTCGTCCTCGACCAGGCTCACGCTCACCCGCGCGACGCCGGCCCTGATCATGCCGAGCTCGGCTGCCGCCGCCCGCGACACGTCGATGATGCGGTCCTTGGTGAACGGACCGCGATCGTTGATGCGCACCACGACGGAGCGTCCGTTGTCGAGATTGGCGACCTTGACCTTGCTGCCGAAGGGAAGCGAAGGGTGCGCCGCGGTCAGCGCATCGCCGTCCATGCGTTCGCCGCTCGCCGTCTTCGTGTTGAAATCGTACCAGGAGGCGCGGCCCGTTTCGCCCCGCACTTTTGTCGCCGCCGTTACGTCCGGCGCGACCGGAGGTTCAGTTACGGCAGGATCCTCGACGTCCGGCACGACCGGAGGTCTCGACACCGGTTCGTGCATGTCCGGCGCGACCGTAGTTTCCCATTCGGCAGGCTTCTCGATCCGAGGAGGGATGATCCGCGGGAGAGCGGTCTTCCGGTGGATGCTCTCGGCCTTCGGTGCGGGGCTTTGGTCTGACTGCGGCGCGACGGCCGCCAAACGCGAAGAGGCCTGCCTTTCCGGCGAGACGATGACAGTGGCGATGGAGAGCGCGCCCCCGACGCAGAGGGCGGCCACGGCGATCGCCGCAGTCCAGGTTCGAGGACTGATGGAGAGCGGAATTGTGCCCGCAACGCGACGCATGCCCTGGATTTCCCTGCTAACCCACACTGTTTTTCCAGAGTTAACGCCGAGTTAACGCCTGTGCCAAGGCGCGGGTTCCTCCCACGAAACGCCTC
Organism: uncultured Alphaproteobacteria bacterium; assembly: GCA_963776655.1. Classification (GTDB taxonomy): domain Bacteria; phylum Pseudomonadota; class Alphaproteobacteria; order Rhizobiales; family Methyloligellaceae; genus Methyloceanibacter. Next base: position 181,057 of record CAVZNL010000002.1, read on the forward strand.
AGAAAAGCGGGAACTTTTCCCCGATTGTGGCCGTTTCATGGTGGAAGATCTCGATCTCGTTTCATGGTGGAAGATCTTGACCCCAACGAGGACGGAGGAAACACCATGCGCTTACTTCTTGCGGGGCTCGGCTCCCTTCTGATTACCGCCATGAGCTTGCCGGCCGAGGCCGCGCGCCCGGTGAAGGGCGCAGTTCAAGGCACGGCGACTGCGGCCAAAGGGGTCGCGCGCGGCGCGGGTCAGGCCGGAATAGGCGTTGCACGCGGATCGGTCACGGCGGTCAAGGGAACCGCGAGAGGGCTGCGCTGCGTCGTGACGCTCGGCACACGCTGCTGATTTAGCCCTAGCGTACAAAGCCCCTAGTTGTACGTAACCCCGCCACAAATGGCGGGGACGTGGGACCTTAATTCAGGGGCGCGGTTCTCTCCCCCGTGATAAGGTCCGGTTGTCAGTTGCGTAGGAGGGAACTCATGTTCAGGCGCAGAGGGACCATCATTGCCGAAGGTTTGAAGATTGTGGGCTCGGTCACGGCCGAGGGCCTGGTCGAGGTCAACGGCCAGATCGAGGGGGATCTCTATTGCACCTCTCTCGTCGTCTCGCCCAAAGCCTCGATTTCAGGCGGCGTCAGGGCCGAGCGCGTGGTGGTGAACGGGCGGGTGGAAGGCCCCATTCACGGCGGCGAGGTCGTGCTCAAGAGCAAGGCCTATGTCGTCGGCGACATCCAGCACGAGACGCTCTCGATCGAGCAGGGCGCCTATTTCGACGGGCGCTCGGTGCATGTGGGCCAGACGAACGGTCAAACTCAAGCCGAGAAGATCGCCGCGCGTCCGCGCAAGGAGATCACGCATAACCGCGAGGCCGCGGCCGCCTAGACCGTCACGGCTGTCATACTGGCGAAGGCTGTACGAAGGGCCTCAAGCGCAAGGTTGAGGGCACGGAATTCGTCATCCTGAGGCGGCCGCGGAGCGGCCCTCGAAGGACGCAGTGTGAATCGTCATCCTTCGAGGCTCGCTCCGCCCTGTCTTCGCCGGAGCGAAGGCCCGGCTTTGCGCAGGCAGGTCGGGGGAGAGCACGCGCGCCATTTGGCGCGCGGTGAGGGGGCAGCCGCGAAGCGGCGTCAAAGAATTACCCCTCACCCTTCCCGCCATGCGGTTTGCGCAAAGCTGCGCTCGCGCAAGATCGCGGCGGAAAGCCCTCTCCCTCAAGGGAGAGGGGGGAACGCGACTGCCCGCGCGGGCTCAGAGCCTCACTCGTAGCGGAGCGCGTCGATCGGGTTCATCAGCGAAGCGCGGCGCGCGGGGTAGTAGCCGAAGAACGACGCCGACCAGCCCCGCCGAGAGCGAGCGCGACCAGGACCAGCGCGGGCGAGAGCGCGATCGGCCAATTCCCCCAGATCGACATGGCCAGCGCGGCGCCGCCTCCGATCGCAAGCCCGATCAGACCCGCCGACCACGCAAAGCGTCACCGCCTCGATCAGGAACTGGCTGAAGATATCGCGGCGTCGCGCGCCGACCGCCATGCGCAACCCGATCTCGCGCGTGCGCTCGGTCACGGACACGAGCATGATATTCATGATGCCGATGCCGCCGACAACGAGCGAGATGGCGGCGGTCGCGCCGAGCAGGAGGCTCAAGATGCTCTGCGTCTCGGTGCGCGTGCGGATGAAATCCGCCATGTCGCGCACGCGGAAATCGTCGGGCGCGCCTTCGCGGATCCGCCGCCTTTCGCGCAGCAATGTCTCGATCTCGGCCTGCGCGTCGGCCATTCCCTCCGCCGAGGCGATCTCGACCATGATGGTGCGGAGATTGTCGGGGATGGTCTGCTCCGCGCCGAACAGGCGCCGCCGCGCGGTGGTGATGGGCACGAGCGCGGTATCGTCCTGGTCGCTGCCCCAGCCGGACTGGCCCTTGACCGACAGCAAGCCGATCACGCTGAACGGCACGTTGCTGATGCGGATCTGTTCGCCGAGCGCCGAAGCCGAACCGAAGAGCTCGCGCGCCGTCGTCGCGCCGAGGATCACCACCTTGGCGCCCGCGCGCAACTCGGCCTCGGTGAAATTGCGGCCGTCGGTGAGCGCCCAGTCGCGCACTTCGAGATAATCCTCGTTGACGCCGTTGACCTGCGTCGTCCAGTTGCTCGATCCGGCGACAAGCGGCGCAGAACCCTGGATCGACGCCGGCAGCAGCCGCGACGCCCTCCACCTTGGCGCGGATCACCTTGAGGTCGCTCTCCGACAGCGCCGCCGCGGTGCCTTCCCCGGCGCGCCGACCGCCCGAGGTGAACGACCCCGGCGAGATGATGAGCAGATTGGTGCCGAGCGCCCTGATGCGCGCCTCGATCGCCTCGCTCGCGCCGCTCGCCACCGACACCATGACGATCACCGAGGCCACGCCGATGATCACGCCGAGCATGGCAAGGAAGCTGCGGAGCGCATTCACCTTGAGCGCGGCGATGGCGACCTCGAACGCGGCAAGCGGGTTCATCGCGCGTCCTCCACGATGCGCCCGTCGCGGAAGGTCAGCCGCCGTCGTGCGCGCCTGGCGATGTCCGGCTCATGCGTGACGATGATCAAGGTGATGCCGCTCGCGTTCAGCTCCTCGAACAGGTCTATGATCTCCTCGGTGGTGTGGCTGTCGAGCGAGCCGGTCGGTTCGTCGGCGAGAAGGATATGCGGATCGTTGACGAGCGCGCGCGCGATCGCCACGCGCTGCTGCTGGCCGCCGGACAGCTCCGAAGGCTGATGGTTCGCGCGATCGGCAAGCCCGACCCTGTCGAGGCAGGCTCTTGCCCTCTCGCGTGTGCCTTCGCGCACGCCCGGCGAATAGAGGAGCGGAAGCGCGACATTGTCGAGCGCGCTCGTCCGCGGCAGCAAGTTGAAGGTCTGAAACACGAAGCCGACCTTCTCGTTGCGGTATTGCGCCAGCTCGTCGGAGCCGAGCGTGCCGAGCTCACGCCCCTCGAACGCAAGCGAGCCGCTGGTCGGCGTGTCGAGCGCGCCGATCAAATTCATGAAGGTCGATTTGCCGGAACCCGAGGCGCCGGTGACGGCAAGATATTCGCCGCGCTCAACCTCGACGCTGATGCCCTGAAGCGCGCCGATCGCGCTGCCGCCGAGCGCGTAGGTCTTGACCAGGTCGCGCGCGGCGATCTGCGGCGATTCCGCTGCGCGCTCCTGCGGGGCGGCGCGCGTCCTCCTCGTCATCCGCGCGCCTGCTCGCTCACGCGCACCACGACGTCGGCGCCTTCGGGCAAGCCCTCGACAATCTCGGTGAGGCTTCCATCGGAGAGACCGAGCCTGACCTCATGCGGCCACAGCGCGCCGTCCGCATAGGTCCACAGCGTGGCCCTGCGCCGCCCGCCCGGCCTTTGCCGCGCCAGCTCCTCGTATTTCTTGTATTTCTCGGGCGCGAGCACGGCGCGCAGCACCTTGGCGATGCGCATGCCGGCTTGCTCGCGCATGTCCTCTTGCGACACGCCGACGGCAGGCGGGCCGGCATTCTTGATGGCGGCAAACTCGGCCTCGAGCGCGGTGTCGATTTGTGAAAGCTCCTCTTCGGTCAGCTCGAGCTGCTCTTTCAAGCGCTGAAGCAGGCGCGCCCCGGCGATCGCCTCCCGAAACAAGCACTGCGCCGGTCGACCAGACATCGCGCGCGATCGCCGCTTGCGCCGCCCCGCGCGGCTGGAAGCGCAACGCCTCGCTCGGCACCACCACGACGTCTTTATGCTCGCCGGTGACGATCTCGACATTGGCCGTCATGCCGGGAAGCAGCCGTCCTAGAGGGTTCTCGGCGGCGATCACCACCGTATAGGTGACGACATTGTTCAGCGCGATCGGAGCGAGCCTGATCTGCTCGACCTCTCCCTTGAAGGTCACGTCGGGATAGGCGTCGACGGTGAAGGTCACGGGATTGTCGCTCGTCACTTGGCCGATATCGGCCTCGTCGACCTGCGCCTCGATCTGCACCTGTGACAAATCCTGGGCCATGGTGAAGAGCTTGGGCGCCGTCAGGCTCGCGGCCACGGTCTGCCCGACTTCGACCGTGCGCTCGATCACCACGCCGTCGATCGGCGCGCGGATGTAGGTGCGCTCGAGGTCGATGCGGGCACTGTCGAGCGTGGCCTGGCGCTGCTCGAGCGTGGCCCCGGCGTTCTCGACTTGCGCCTTGGCGATACCAAGATCGGCCGTGGCGCTCTGCTGCGCCGCCGTCGCGGTGTCGAACACAGCCTGCGCGCCGACGCCCTTTGCGCAGCAGTTCGTCGGCGCGTCCGAGATCGATCTCGGCCTTGCGCAGATTGGCTTCGGCGCGCCGCACGCTCGCCTCCTGCAGCGCGACATTGGCCTTGGCGATGGCAAGACCGGCCTCCTCCTCGCGCACCTTGCTCTCGAAGGTCGATGGCTCGATCCGGGCAAGCACCTGGCCCTTCTTCACCTCGGAGGAGAAATCGGCGTTGAGCTCGCCGATATTGCCGGAAAGCTGCGAGCCGATCTCGACGGTGCCGAGCGCGCGCACCGTGCCTGAGGTCGAGACGATCCTGCGCACGTCGGCGCGCGTTGCCGCCACCGTCTGGACGTCGAGCTTGGAGGTCGAGCGCTGCTGCCAGAAATAATAGCCGGCCCCGGCCGCCAGTCCGGCGACGAGCAGAGCCGTGAGCCAACGCCTTGCCATCGCTTTCCACGCCCGCTTTCAAGGATTTACGCTCTTAGCATGAACCGGCAGGATCGAACCCTTACAAAACGGCAATGATGTAAATCGAACGTTCTCCGGCGTTAGCCCTTGATATGAATCGGCAAAGGCGAACCTGGATTCCCGCTTGCGCCGCTTTCCTGCGTCATCCTGAGGTGGCCGCGAAGCGCCCGCTTTTCTGCGTCATCCTGAGGCGGCTGCGAAGCGGCCCTCGAAGGACGCAAGCCTGAAATCGTCATCCTTCGAGGCTCGCTGCGCTCGCACCTCAGGATGACGGCCTGGTGCAACAATCTCCTGCTCTCCCTCTCCCCTCGCGGGAGAGGGTGGGCGCGAGCCGAAGTGAGATTTGGGTGCGCCGTGCTTGCCCCCCCGCGCGCGAAGGTCAGTGCAGCTCCCAGGTCACCCTGACGCGCACCTCGACCGAAGCGGTGCCCGCCTCGATGGGAACGGCCTTCGCCATCTCCATGCGCGCGGCGTCGCCCGCGTAGCGCGGCTGATAGGAGCTTTCCTCCTCGGTGATGCTCAGGATCGGGCCAAGCTCGACACCGGCCGCCTCGGCATAGATCTTGGCGTTGTCGGTGACGTTCTTGAGCGCGAGCTTGCGCGCCTCGTCCTTGAGCGTCTCGGGCTCTTCGACGCCGAACGCGATGGAATCGATCTGGTTGGCGCCGAGGCCCACGACTTTGTCGAGGATCGCGCCGAGCTTTCCCGTATCGTGGAGCGTGATGCGGACCTGGTTGGTCACGCGGTAGCCGACCACGACCGGCGGCTTGCCGTCAGGCCGGTCGTGAGGCCTCTGCTCGTAGATGGGCCCGACCGAGAAATTCGCGGTCTGGATGTCCTTGGCCTCGATGCCCTCGCTTTTCAGCGTCTCGACCACCTTGGTCATCGCCTCGGAGTTCTTGTCGAGGGCCGCGCGCGCGGAAGGCGCCTCGCTGGTCACGCCGGTCGCGATCTCCACCATGTCGGGCGTGGTCTTGATGGTGCCGGTGGCGCTGAGCGAAATCGTCCGCTTCTCGGGCTGATCGTGGGCCGAAGCTTGCGGCGCAGGCGCCGCGGCGGCGAGGAGCAGGGCGAGGAGGTATTTCGGGGAAGGGGCGAGGAGAGACTTTGGGGAGGATTGCGTCATATGATCTTCTCGGATTACAGGCCTGTCATGAGCATTACCCGGCGCCGCGTGAACCGCAAATGAACATCCGGCAATTCGCAAGCGCCGCCGAACTCTGCTATGAGGCGGAAATCCGCCGCTTCGTCCCGATCTTGCAGAGTTTTCGGAACAGGATGACGATGCGCCGGAGGCAAGACTTGGCGCGGCATTCCGGTTGCGCTGTAAGCATCATCCCGAAAAGTTGCAGACTTTTCGGATAGGATGATGCGTCAGAGACAAAGAAGGGATGCCGGCGAAGGGGCCCGTAGCTCAACTGGTTAGAGCCGGCGGCTCATAACCGTCTGGTTGGAGGTTCGAGCCCTCCCGGGCCCACCAGCCTTCGCTCGCGGAGCGAGCGAAGGCTGCCGCGCCGAAGCCAGATAGGCGAAGGCGGGCATCCGCATCCGCGAGCTACGGCTCGGCAAGCCTGGAGATATTCGCATGACCTATGTGTATATCCTCGAAAGCGTGGCACACCCCGAACGGTACTATGTTGGAGTCACAGCGGACTTGCGCTCGCGCGTAAAGATGCACAATGCAGGCGAGGCTCCCCACACATCGAAATACGCGCCTTGGAAAGTTAAGACTTACATCGCATTCGTTGACGGGAGGAAGGCGTTTGCCTTCGAGAGGTACTTGAAGTCGCCGTCAGGCAGGGCTTTTGCCAAGAAACGGCTTTGACCCGGACCACCCTGAAAACCCGTAACCCAGTAGCGCGATCTCGGGCTGATACCACTCGGCGACCAGCGCCCGCGTCTCAGGTGTAGCCGCCCGTCGGGCGCTCGACTGCCCCTGAACCTAACGAAGAGTAGCCCTCACGATGACTGCTGGACGTTCGGATCGCGGCGGCCGAAGATGCGCTCGCTCGGAGGCGGGCGAACATGGCCCCGAAGTGATTTTGTCTCGTCGTAAGCTCGGTTCCACAAGGCGCGACTGCCTGAAGGCTCTAGCAAACGCTGCCGTCTTCGCTCCGGCATTGCTGTCGGGTTGGAGGGCAGCCGCCGCCGATATCCCTCTTCCTCCCCTTCCGAATCTTCCCGAAGCAGAAGCGCTGCTGCTCACTCCAAATGACAAACGCTTCGCTCGGTACGAAGCCGCCTTCAATCGTCGCACGATGGTGCGGCCGAGACTGCGCGCCCTGTGCAAGACACAACGTGCTGTGTCGGAGATGATCGAGTGGCTGCGATTTCACCATATTCCATTCGCGCTGCGGAGCGGAGGCCATTGCTTCGAGGGCTTCTCGCAAAGCGACTCTGTGGTGGTCGACACGCGTCTGATGAACGCGATCGACATCGACACCGCAACTGAGACGGTCACGACTGGCCCGGGTGCCTCACTCGGTGCCCTCTACGATGCCGTCGGAGTTCGGGGATATGCCTTGTCGGCGGGAAATTGTACTACGATCGGCGTTGCAGGACACGCGCTTGGCGGCGGGTGTGGATACCTCTCGCGTCAGTTCGGGTTCCTTTGCGACAGTCTGCGGTCGATCGAGTGCATCGATGCCGATGGCCGATTGATTGTCGCCGACGACGCTCAGAATGCGGACTTGTTCTGGGCGTGCCGCGGCGGCGGGGGAGGATGCTTTGGGGTCGCGACCCGTTTTCGTTTCCGGCTATTTCCCTTGCGTAAGGTCCTGGTGTTCACGATGGAATGGTCGCTCCCGCCTGCCGAGGCGCTGACAATCGTGAAGGCCTGGCAGGCTTGGGCTCCTCAAGCCCCAGAGGCAATCACCTCCACCTTGACGATCGGGCCGGATCCGAAGCGGCACATCTGGGTGGAATGCACAGGACAGTCGGTAGGGTCAGAAGACCAATTGCGGCACGAGCTGCGGGGACTGCTCGAGCTGAACCCCACGCACGCGGGACCGAGCATCAAGCCGATGTCCTTCCTGGAGGCGGTGGATTACTTGTCCGAAGGATGGAGATATCAATCGATCTTCTACAAGGGCAAGTCCGATATTCTCTTAAACCCCCTCAGCGACGATGGGATCGCTGTTCTATTCGAGGGCCTGCAGAATCTGCCTGAAGACGAATTTACCGCGGTTCTTTACGCCTATGGCGGAGCAATTGCCCGCGTAACGCCATCAGCCACGGCCGTTCCCTATCGGGGAGCCTGGGGCAGCCTGCAATACAACCTTGCCTGGGAGGAACCAAACGAAACCCCGACAAAGCTGTCTCAAATGCGGAGCCTGTATGCCTCGATGCGCCCCTACGTTTCTGGCGGTGCGTATGTAAACTACTGCGATAGCGAGTTGCAAAACTGGCGCGAGGCCTATTGGGGACCCAATCTGTCACGCCTCGAAAACATCAAGTCGCACCTCGACCCTGACGACGTGTTCCGCCACGCCCAGAGCATTTAGACCTTAAAATCCGTAGCCCAGCAGCGCGATCTCGGGCTGGTACCACGCCGCCACAAGCGCTTGCGTCTCGGGCGCGTAGAAGCTGCGATAGTCACGCGCCTCGTCCTTGTTCGGCGTGACATTGGTGCGCGGAGCCGCAACGCGCAAGCCAACGCCGGCGAGATCGAGCGCCTTGTTCAGATCCTGCTCGAGGTTCTCATAGCGGCCGAGGAAATCGACGGCGAGGGCACCCTCGATCGTGTAGAGCTGGTAATTGTCGACATAGGCGCGGCGGCGGTTCGTCATGAAGCGCTCGAAGCTCGGCCGCGCGCGCTTCGACTTCGTCTTGTAGAGATACCAGGAGACCTGCCGGTCCCAAGGATTGCGGTCGAAGGCGAACTTGAAATAGCTGCCCCACACCTCCTCGCCGACATAGTCGCGCACGCGCCATGCCGGCATGTGCTCGTAGAAGCCGACGCTCGGGTGGTAGTAGCGCTCCGGCCGCATCAGGAGCCTGCGCAGAAGCGGCCGCTGCGGCTTCAGCCTATGCTCGATGCGGAAATTTTGGGGACCCAGCCCCTTGCGGTCCTGCTCGCTCTCTTCGCGATAAGGCGTGATGACATCTTGCGGCCCGCACAGTTCCGAAAGCGCGGCCTCGATCGCCGTGCCCCCCGTCTTCTTCGTCTTGATGAAGATGAATTTATGCTTGTGCGAGATGATCATCTGACCGGGTTGGGTTCGCTTCAGCCGCCCGTTCGCCGCGGCAAGGCAGTCCTCATGGGCGTTTAGAACTCGTAATGCAGCAGGCCGATCTCGGGCGCGTACCACTCGGCCACGATCTTGCGCGTCTCATCGTCGTAATAGTCCCGGTAATTCTTCTCGTTCTCGCGGAAATTCGCCTTGGCGCGGGGAACCTCCTGATCGAGACTGAGGCCCGCCTCTTGCAAAGCTTTCCGCAGATCGGCATCGAGAACTCTCGAACCGGCCGATGAAATCGACGCATGGGTCGCCGTCGATCGAGTAGATCTCGTAATTGTTGATCCAGGCGCGCCGGCGCCGCCGCAGATAGGCCGAGAAGGACGGCGCGTCCTTCGTGTCGCGGTAGCGAAAATGATAGGCCGAAACTTGCCGGTCCCAAGGGTTGCGTTCGAAGGCGAATTTGAAATAGCTCCGCCACGCTTTGTCGTCGTTGAGCAGCGCCCGGGCCTGCTTCGCCGGGATGTGATTGTAGAAACCGTAATCGCCCGGGCTGAACCGAAACCAGTAGCGCTTGAACAGCGGGCGCGGGCTCTGCCACCAGCCATGCACGCGCCAATTCTGCGGCGGCCTGCCATTATAGTGCAGGGCCTGTTGCCGCCGCTCTTCCGCGTCGCCGATCGGGGCGATGATGTCGTCGGGCCCGCAGAATTCTCGAAGCGCGAGCTCGACGCTGGTGCCAGCGGTCTTTCGCGTCTTCAGGAAGATGAATTTGTGTTCGTGCGAGATGATCATGCCGGTCGCGTCATCGGCTCGTCGCTGCCTCGAAATTTGCCGGCACCTTAGTCCAGCGGGACTTGGCGGGGCAAGGCGGGGGAGGGCAGTCCGCGCTAGGCCCGTTGCTGCGCAAGCTCGATGGCAAGATCTTCGAGGATCGCGCCAAAATGAATCTCGGGGATCCTGAGCGCGGCGGCGATATCCTTGAGCTTCTTGCGCTCCTCCCCGGCGATGCGGTTGTCGGCGAGCAGCACGCGATAGGCGGCCCTGATGACTTCCTCCTTGGCGCCACGGTCGAGCGTCGTCGAAACCGCGGCGAAGGCGGCGATGGTATCGCCCTTGGCAAGCGCCGCGGCGGCTTGCCGTCACGTCATCCACGCTCAGCGCCAGGCCCGATTGATCCTGATAGACCCGCTGGATGAGGCCGGTCTCGCGCGCGTCGAGCCCGCCGTCGGAGGCCGCGACCGCGACCATCGCCATGAGAATCCAGTCGGTGTCCTTGTTTGCCCCTTTGTCCACCACCCCTACCTCCTTGCCAACTCCGGCCTGACGGTGTCTCGCCCGGCGCCGGTTGGTCGGTCTCACAGCCCTATGTTAGTCTCGCCTTTTCAGCACGGGCACTGCCGAGGAACGCTTCTTGCTTAGCACGGGAAGAAATTTTGGGCCTGAGGTTCCGTTCGGCACGTATCGGCCAAATCTTGCCCAAAGGAGTCTGATGCGCGTGGGACGTCTTATCCCCCCTGGCCGCTATGCGCGCAAGATGGCGCGGCCGCTTCGTTCCATTCTGCGGCGGCTGAGCTTGACGCCCATCGATATCACGGTGCTCGACCGCCAGCGCATGCGCGTGCATCCGCGCGGCAATGCTTGCGAAACGCGCATCCTGGTTCTTCCCCATCTGTTCGACCGCTACGAGCTCAGGCTGCTCTCGCGGGTCTTGCATCCGCGCTGCACCTTCATCGATGTCGGTGCCAATGTCGGCATCTATACCGTCTTTGCCGCCCTGCGTGCCGGGCCTGAAGCGCGAATCCTCGCGGTCGAGCCCAGCCCCGCAGCGCTGGCGCGCCTTCGCTGCAATGTTTCGCTCAACCGGCTCGCCAACGTCGTGGTCGAGCCGGTCGCTCTCGGCGAGCGCGCCGGACCTGTCAGCTTCAAGCTCGACCGGCGCAACATCGGCAACAGCTCGCTCGTCTTTGCGCAGGACACAGCTCCCGCCGATCTCATCCAGGTCGAAGGCCTGACGCTCATGGATCTCTGCGCGCGCCACCACGTCTCGAAGATCGACGCCATCAAGATCGACGTCGAGGGTGCGGAGGACCAGATTCTCTTTCCCTTCTTCGCCGCGGCGCCGGCCTCGCTGTGGCCGATCTTGCTGCTGATCGAAAACAGTGCGCGTCAGTGGCGCCAAGACTGCGTCGCCATGCTCATAAAGAACGGCTACCGTCGAAGGCACATTCCTTCCCGCAACATGGCTTTTTGGCGCCTCGCGCCGGCCGATGGCGCCGCCACCTGAGCCAATGACGCCGCTCAAAATCGTCTTCCTCGCCGACACCAGGCCCGGTCATTTCCACGTGGCGGAAGGCGTAATTGCGGCACTCGCGCGCCTTCGCCCCGTCGAGGTCACCCGCATCGAAGTGAAGCGCAAATGGATCGTGCCCACGCGCTGGCTCAGGCGCCGCATCGACGCCAAGACCTTCTTTCCGCCGCGCATGCTGCGCATGGCCTATCGCATCGACGCCTACGCCCTGCCCAAGGCCGATCTCGTGGTCTCGGCCGGCGGCGAGACCCAGATGCCCAATGTCTGCGTGTCCCGCTTCCTCGATATTCCCAGCATTTTTTGCGGCTCATTGTTGCGCGGCTTGAGCCCGGAGAATTTCAGCCTCATCGTGTCGTCCTATGCGCGCGATGCCGATAGCGACCGGCACCTCGTGCTGCTCAAGCCGTCGGCGATCGATCCCGATAGGCTCGGCCGCCCGAAGGTCGTGCCGCGCTACGGGCGAGACCGGACGCCGAAGCTCGCCGGTCTCCTGATCGGCGGCAACGCAGGTCCGTTCCGCTACCGGCGCAAGGAATGGATGCGCCTGCTCGATTTCGTACGCGATGTGTCGAAAGCGTGGGGCACGCGCTGGCTGATCTCCACATCGCGCCGCACCCCCGACTTTGTCGCCGACCGCATCGCCGAGCTTGCGCGGGACGACAGCGTCGTTTCGCGCTTCATCGACTACCGTATCGCCGGTCCCGGCACGCTGCCGGAGGTCTTCTCGACGGCCGAGATCATCGTCTGCACCGAGGATTCGAGCACGATGATCTCAGAGGCGGTCTCGGCGCGGCTGCCTGTGGTCGGGATCGCGCCCGCCGCTCACCGCTTCACCGACGAGGAGCAGCAATATCGCGATTTCCTCATCGGCAATGATTGGTGCCGCGTGTTGCCGCTCGCCGCGCTTGCGCCTTCCTCGCTCGCCGGCGCTCTCTCCGAGATCGAGCCGGTCAAGGAGAACCCGCTCGATGCGCTGGCCGCGAAGCTGAAACAGCGATTGCCGGAGCTGCTCGGCGATAGCGATTGAGTCTGTTGCAGCGATTGGCTAGAAGCCCAATCTTCCTTGCGACCGCAATTTGAGGATCTGCCGGAGCGAATATGGCTACGCCCCAATATGTCTATGTCATGAACCGCCTGTCGAAGACCTATCCTGGCGGCAAGCAGGTGTTGAAGGACATCACACTCGCTTTCCTGCCGGGCGCCAAGATCGGCGTTGTCGGCGTGAACGGCTCGGGCAAATCGACCCTGCTCCGCATCATGGCGGGCGAGGAGACCGAATTCGTGGGCGAAGCCTGGGCCGCCGACGGCGTAGGCGTGGGTTTTCTTCCGCAAGAGCCTCTCCTCGACGAAACCAAGGACGTGACCGGCAACGTCATGGAGGGCGTCGCCGAGAAGAAGGCGAAGCTCGATCGCTACAACGAGCTCGCCGTGAATTACTCCGACGAGACCGCCGAGGAGATGGCGCAGCTGCAAGACGAGATCGACGCGCAGGGCTTGTGGGACCTCGACGCGCAAGTCGAGCAGGCCATGGATGCGCTTCGCTGCCCACCGGGCGACGCCGAAGCCAAGACGCTTTCGGGCGGCGAGAGGCGCCGGGTGGCGCTCTGCCGGCTCCTGCTCGCCAAGCCCGGCATTCTTCTGCTCGACGAGCCGACCAATCATCTCGACGCCGAGAGCGTCGCCTGGCTCGAGCATCACTTACGCGACTATCCGGGCACCGTCATCATGGTGACCCACGACCGCTATTTCCTCGACAACATCACCGAATGGACGCTCGAGCTCGATCGGGGCGCCGGCATTCCTTACAAGGGAAGCTATTCCTCCTGGCTCGAGCAGAAGCAGAAGCGTTTCCAAGTCGAAGGCAAGCAGGACGAGGCCCGCGAACAGACGCTCGCGCGCGAGCTCGACTGGATCAGGGCGAGCCCCAAAGCGCGCCAGGCCAAGTCGAAGGCCCGCATCCGCGCCTATGAGGAGATGCTCGCCGACTCGGCGCGCGACAAGGGCGGCAAGGCGCAGATCACCATCCCGCCCGGTCCTCGGCTAGGCGATGTCGTGATCGAGGCCGATCTCTTGAACAAGGGTTTCGGCGACAGGCTCCTGATCGACACCCTCTCCTTCAAGCTGCCGCCGGGCGGCATTGTGGGCGTGATCGGGCCGAATGGCGCCGGCAAGACCACGCTGTTCCGCATGATCGTCGGCCAGGATGCGCCGGACGACGGCACGATCCGCATCGGCGACACGGTCAAGCTCGGCTATGTCGATCAGTCCCGCGATGCGCTCGACGGCAAGAAGACGGTGTTCGAGGAGATTTCGGCCGGCAACGACGTGATCAAGCTCGGGAACCGCGAGGTACAGTCCCGCGCCTATGTCGGCTGGTTCAATTTCAAGGGTCCGGACCAGCAGAAGAAGGTCGGCCAGCTCTCAGGCGGCGAACGCAACCGCGTGCACCTCGCCAAGATGCTGAAATCGGGCGCGAACCTGATCCTTCTCGACGAGCCGACCAACGACCTCGACGTCGAGACGCTGTCCTCGCTCGAAGCGGCGCTCGAGGATTTCCCCGGCTGCGCCGTCATCATCAGCCACGACCGCTTCTTTTTGGACCGCGTCGCCACCCACATCCTGTCGTTCGAGGGCGACAGCCATGTCGAGTGGTTCGAGGGTAATTTCGAGGATTACGAGGAGGACAAGAAGCGCCGGCTCGGCGAGGACGCCGTGCTGCCGAAACGCATCAAATACAAGCAGTTTGCGCGGCGGTGACGGGTGCTTGAAACGGCCGACAAAAAGGTATAAACATATCTTTATGTCCAGTGTGCCAGAAGCGTTCCAAGGCCTGTCACGCACCCAGGCGCTCGCCGGATTGCGCGCGGCGGGAGAGGCGACGCGCCTGCGCATCCTCGCGCTCCTTGCCGCGGGCGAGCTGAACGTCAAGGACCTGACGCAGATCCTCGGCCAGAGCCAGCCCCGCATCAGCCGGCACCTGAAGCTCATGGCCGAAGCGGGCCTGATCCGGCGCTTCCGCGAAGGGTCATGGGTGTTCTTCCGCCTCGCCGATTCGGGTGCCGAGGCGGCGCTCGCCCGCGCCATCGTTGCGAGCCTCGACCCTGCCGACCTCACGCTCGCGCGCGATCGCGCGCGGGCCTCAGCTGTGGAGAAGGCGCGCGCGGAGGCGGCGCAAGCCTATTTCAAGGCGCATGCGGGCGCGTGGGACCAGATCCGCGCGCTGCATGTCGCCGAGAAAGAGGTCGAGGGGGCAATGGACGCGGCGCTGGGGCAGGGGCCCTTCAACCTCATCGTCGATCTCGGTACCGGCACGGGCCGCATCCTCGAACTGTTCGCGCCGCGCGCCGATCGCGCGCTCGGCTTCGATCTCAACCACGCCATGTTGGCTTACGCGCGTATGAAGCTCGAACGCGCGCGTGTCACCCATGCCCAGGTGCGGCACGGCGATCTCAATAACGTTCCGCTGCCTGACGGCGCCGCCGACGCGGTGGTGCTGCATCAGGTCCTGCATTTTCTCGATGACCCCGCCGCAGCCATTACCGAGGCCGCGCGTCTCTTGATGCCCGGAGGCAGGCTGCTCGTGGTCGATTTTGCCCCGCATGAGCTCGAGTTCCTGCGCGAGCAGTCGGCCCACCGCCGGCTCGGTTTCGCCCGCGACCAGCTTGAGCGCCTGTTCGGGCATGTGGGGCTGAAACTCGAGCGCTTCCGCGAGCTCAAGCCCGCGCCTTCCGGCGGCAAGCTCACCGTATCGCTGTGGCTTGGCGTGAGGTCTGCCCCCGCCGCCAAGAAACGGAAAGCCGGCGCCAAGGTGGAGGTTGCCGCCTGATGCTTGCATCCTCCGAACCGAAACGTCGCATCCTCGGCCGCGGCGCGATCGACGTCAGCTTCGAGTTCTTTCCGCCGAAGACCGGGGCGATGGAAGAGACGCTGTGGCGCTCGGTCCGCCGCCTCGAACCGCTCCGGCCTGGCTACGTCTCGGTGACCTATGGCGCCGGCGGCTCGACCCGCGAGCGCACCCACGCCACGGTCGGGCGCATCCTGCGCGAGACCACGCTCAAGCCCGCGGCGCATCTGACTTGCATCGCCGCGACCCGCGAGGAGGTCGATGCGATCATCCGCGACTATTGGGACTTGGGCGTGCGCCATGTCGTGGCGTTGCGCGGCGATCCTCCCGGCGGGGTCGGCACGCGTTATGAGCCGACGCCCGGCGGCTACATCAACGCCGCCGACCTCGTCAAAGGCATCAAGTCGATCGCGCCCTTCGAGGTCTCGGTCGCCTGCTACGCCGAGAAGCATCCTGAATCGCCGAACGTCGAGGCCGATATCGATATGCTCAAGGCCAAGATCGACGCCGGCGCCACGACTGCGATCACCCAGTTCTTCTTCGAGAATGAAATGTACTTCCGCTACCTCGATCGCGTCCGTGCCAGCGGCATCACCGTGCCCATCGTGCCGGGCATCATTCCGATCCATAATTTCAAACAGGTCGCAGGCTTCGCCGCCAAGTCGGGCACGCTTGTGCCGGACTGGCTCGGCCACAGATTCGAGGGACTGGACGACGACCAGGAGACGCGCCACCTGGTTGCCGCCGCCGTCGCCGCAGAGCAGGTGCTTGATCTCGCCGACCACGGCATCACCGAGTTTCACTTCTACACGCTGAACCGCGCCGATCTCGTCTATGCCACCTGTCATCTGCTCGGCCTGCGCCCCGCCAAGGCGTTTGCGGATGTGAAGGCGGCGTCATGACCCGGACGGAACGCATCGAAGCGTTGCAGCGGGAAGCGCGCGAGCGCATCCTCATCCTCGATGGCGCCATGGGCACCATGATCCAGCGCTACAAGCTCGACGAGGCCGGCTACCGCGGCGACCGCTTCAAGGACCATCCGCGCGATCTCAAGGGCAACAACGACCTCTTGGTCCTGGCCCAGCCCAGAATCGTCGCCGAAATCCATGACGCCTATCTCGAGGCCGGCGCCGACATCATCGAGACCAACACCTTCAACGCCCAGGCCATCAGCCAGGCCGATTACGGGCTTGAGGACATCGCCTACGAGATGAATGTCGCCGCCGCCAAACTCGCGCGCGAGGCCGCCGACGACTGGACCAAGAAGACGCGCGACAAGCCTCGCTTCGTCGCCGGCGCCATCGGGCCCACCAACCGCACCGCCTCGATCTCCCCCGATGTCAACAATCCGGGTTTCCGTAATGTCACCTTCGACGCGCTGGTCGAGGCCTATTCTGCGCAGGCGCGCGGTCTGATCGAGGGCGGCTGCGACACCATCCTCATCGAGACCGTGTTCGATACGCTCAATGCCAAGGCGGCCGGCTTCGCCGTCGAGCAGGCGTTCGATACGACGGGCGTGCGCCTCCCCATCATGGTCTCGGGCACCATCACCGATCTTTCAGGGCGCAATCTCTCGGGCCAGACGCCGGAGGCGTTCTGGTACTCCATGGAGCATCTTCGGCCCTTCGCCATCGGGCTCAACTGCGCCTTCGGCGCCGAGCAGCTCAGGCCTTGCGTCGACGAGATCGCGCACGTCGCCGGCACCTATGTCAGCGTCTATCCCAACGCCGGGCTTCCCAACGAGATGGGCGAGTACGACGAGAGCCCCGAATTCATGGCGGGCCTGCTCGAGGAATGGGCGCGCGACGGCCTCCTCAACATCGTCGGCGGCTGTTGCGGGACGACGCCTGAGCACATCCGGGCCATCGCCGCGGCGGTGTCCAAGCATAAGCCGCGGCGCGTGCCGAAAGTCGCGCATCGGCTCCGCCTCTCAGGACTCGATCCCTTCGTGCATGGGTAGCTGACATGAGCAACGGCGCCCAGAATTTCGTCATGGTCGGCGAGCGGACCAACGTCACCGGCTCGGCGCGCTTCCGCAAGCTAATCGAGGCCGGCGATTACGCCGCGGCTCTCGAAGTTGCGCGCCAGCAGGTCGAGAGCGGCGCCAACATGCTCGACGTCAACATGGACGAAGGCCTTCTCGATTCCGAAAACGCAATGGCAACCTTTCTCAATTTGATCGCCGCCGAGCCGGACATCTCCCGCGTGCCGATCATGATCGATTCTTCGAAATGGACGGTGATCGAGGCCGGGCTGAAATGCGTGCAGGGCAAGGCTGTGGTCAACTCCATCAGCATGAAGGAAGGCGAGGGGCCCTTTCTCGAACATGCACGCAAGGTGCGCCGCTATGGTGCGGCGGTCGTGGTCATGGCCTTCGACGAGAAGGGCCAGGCCGAGTTGGCCGAGCGCAAGTTCGAGATCTGCAAGCGCGCGTATCGGGTGCTGACCGAGAAAGCCGACTTTCCCCCGGAAGACATCATCTTCGATCCCAATATCTTCGCGGTGGCAACCGGCATCGAGGAGCATAACGACTATGCCCGCGCCTATATCGATGCGACGCGGCGGATCAAGGCCGAGCTCCCCCACGTGCATGTGTCGGGCGGCGTGTCGAACCTCTCTTTCGCCTTTCGCGGCAACGAGCGCGTGCGCGAAGCCATGCATTCGGTGTTCCTCTATCACGCGATCAAAGCTGGCATGGACATGGGCATCGTCAATGCCGGCCAGCTTGCGCTCTACGACGACATCGAACCCGAGCTCCGCACTCTGGTCGAGGACGTGGTCCTCAACCACCGGCCTGACGCGACCGACCGGCTGCTCGAGGCTGCCGAGCGCTTCAAGGGAGAGGGGGCGCAGAAACGCGAGGTCGATCTCTCCTGGCGCGAAAGGACCGTCGAGGAGCGGCTGATCCATGCGCTCGTCCACGGCATCGGCAATTATATCGAGGCCGATACCGAGGAGGCACGGGCAAAGGCCGAGCGCCCGCTGCATGTGATCGAGGGACCGCTGATGGCCGGCATGAATGTCGTCGGCGATCTGTTCGGCTCAGGCAAGATGTTCCTGCCGCAGGTAGTGAAGTCGGCCAGGGTGATGAAGCAGGCCGTCGCCTATCTCATGCCGTTCATGGACCAGGAGAAGCGCGAGCTTGGCCTCGTCGACCAGCCCACCGCCGGCAAGATCCTCCTCGCCACGGTGAAGGGCGACGTGCACGACATCGGCAAGAACATCGTCGGCGTGGTGCTGCAATGTAACAATTACGAGGTGATCGATCTCGGCGTCATGGTGCCGGCGCAGGTGATCCTGGAAACCGCGCGCGAGAAGAATGTGGACATCATCGGCCTGTCCGGCCTGATCACGCCGTCGCTCGACGAGATGTGTCATGTCGCCGCCGAGATGGAGCGCGAAGGCTTCGACCTTCCGCTCCTGATCGGCGGCGCGACCACGAGCCGCGTGCATACCGCGGTGAAGATCAGCCCGAACTACCGCAAGAGCCAGGCGATTTATGTGACCGATGCGAGCCGCGCCGTCGGCGTGGTCTCCGGCCTCATGTCGCCCGAGGAGCGGCCCAAGGCCATTGCCCGCGTGCGCGAAGAGTATCGCAGCATGGCGGAGTCCTACGCGCGCGGGCAGGCCGACAAGCGCCGCGTCTCGCTCTCGGCGGCGCGCGGCAACCGGCTCAAGCTCGATTGGGCGGGCTACGCGCCGCCAAAGCCGTCCTTCCTCGGCACGCGCGCCTTTAAGAGCTATGACCTCGGCGAACTCGCCCGCTATATCGACTGGACGCCGTTCTTCCACGCCTGGGAACTCAAGGGCACCTTTCCCCGCATCCTCGACGACGACAAATATGGCGAGGCCGCGCGCGACCTTTATGAGGACGCGCAGACCTTGCTGAAGCAGCTCATCGAAGAAAAGTGGCTGACAGCCAATGGCGTTGTCGGCTTCTGGCCCGCCAACAGCGTCGGCGACGATATCGAACTCTATGCCGACGAGACGCGCAGCAAGCCTCTCGCCACCCTGCATACGATCCGGCAGCAGATGGACCGGGAAAAGGACAAGCCTCATCTCGCGCTTGCCGATTTCGTCGCGCCGAAGGAGACGGGGCTTGCCGATTATGTCGGTGGCTTCGCCGTGACTGCCGGCATCGGCGAACAAGACGTGGCGCGGCGCTTCGAGCGCGCCAACGACGACTACTCCAAGATCATGGTCAAGGCACTTGCCGATCGCTTGGCCGAGGCCTTTGCCGAGGCGCTGCACGAGAAGGTGCGCCGCGAGCTCTGGGCCTATGCGCCCGGGGAGAAGCTGACGAACGAGCAGGTGATTGCCGAGGAATATTCCGGCATTCGCCCCGCGCCGGGCTACCCCGCCCAGCCTGACCACACCGAGAAGCGCACGCTGTTCACGCTCCTCGATGCCGAGAAGGCGACCGGGCTCAAGCTTACGGAATCTTATGCCATGTGGCCGGCGGCCGCCGTCTCGGGCCTCTACTTCTCACATCCACAGTCCCGGTATTTCGGCGTGGGCAAGATCGGCCGCGACCAGGTCGAAGACTACGCCGCACGCAAGGATTGGAGCCTTGCCGAGACCGAGCGCTGGCTCGCGCCCATCCTCAACTACGATCCGAAGCTCCTCGCCGAGGAAGCGGCTTGACGGCGGGCGGCCGCGCGAACCGAATCGGCCCGAGGCCGCGTCGGCACTCTTGAGACGGAAAGGGCTTTTGGAAGCCTCCGGCCCTAGATCATCCCGAGGATGACCGCGCTCAGGAAGGTAAACGACATGATCGCCATGATGGCGGTCAATGTGGCTGTGAGATCCATCGGAAGCTCCTTTCCGATTGGAGGCGGGCCCTCTAGCCGTCCCGCACCCAGTGTAAGAGGCCGTTCCGGCACCGCCAAGACGTATCCTTGTTGCACCGCACAATTGCCGTGCTCCGCAACGTCCGCGCTCTAAACGCGGTGGCGAGGGAATTGGTTCGAGGTCAGTGAAAAGCCGTTGTTCTTCAATGGCCAGGAATGGGGAGGGTGATGGAGCCAATCGGCGGCGAATGCCGTCGTGGCGGAGACGCCAAGAGCGGCGCGGCACAGTTTGGCCGCAGCGGCAACAAAATCCCGGCGCTCTTATTTGGATAGTGCAAAGCGCGAATTGCGGGGGAAGAGACCTGCGTCGGGAAGGTTCGGCCGCTCATCAGAGGGAACGCACGATGAGGACTGTCACCGTTTTAGGCCTTGGCGTACTGGGCCTCTTCACGGCCGTTCCGGCGCAGGCTCTCACCATCTCCAACACCGACGCCGATCCTCGTACCATCACCGTGGAGACCGGCGGCGACAGCAAGGAGCTGACCATCGAGCCGCAGGCCTCGGCCGAGCCGCCTTGCGAGCCGGCCTGCACGATCGTGCTCGAAAACGGCGAACGATACGAGATGGAAGGCGGCGAAGAGGTCGCCATCGAAGACGGCGCCATCTTCGTCGACGCCGTGTCGGCGGCGCCGCAAGCCGAATAGCGTTCCTGCGGGAATTCGCTTTCAACTTTCGTCGACGCCGCTCACCGTGTGATAGCGGCTGGAGCCCGTTGCGAGATCATCGGGCAGTCAAGCGTCTTTTCCAGCGCCTCGACCAGTTCATCCTCGGAATTGGCGCGCGCATAGAGCCCACGATTCTCGTTGGCGAGACACATCAGATCCATCACGCTGTTGCCCCCCGTCCATGAGAAGCCTTCATAGCGGAAGGCGATGACGTGCACCGTGAGCTGGTCGGCAACGAGGCGAAGCTGCTTGCCCAGTCCGCAGGGAGACCCGCCGCACGTCTCCTCGCCGTCGGTCACCACCACGATCACGCCGGGTTTGCTTCGATAGTTCAGCACCTCCGCCGCCTGTTCGACGGCCGAAGTCAGCGGCGTCTTGCCGGCGGGGACCAGCGCGTTGACAGCGCGCATGATCGGCTTGAAGGCGTCGGCCGTCGGCTTGAGATCGAGCTTGACGTTGCATTGGTTGTAAGGCCCGGGCCCGTAGGTGATGAGGCCGACGCGACGGTGCTGGGTCGCCGTTGGCAAGACTTGAGCAAGCGCGGAACGTACCTCGTCGATCCGGGGCCGCGTATTTGGGATGCCGAGCGTCTGATTGCCGGACATCGATCCGGACGCATCGAACACGATCATGGCGTCCTCGGTGCAAGGCGAGGGCTTGTTCTCCTCGGCGGCAAGAGCCGTGCCCGCCAGGAGAGCTGTTAAGGCGATGACGCCAAACCGGAAACCGCTGTCGAAGGCAAGCCGGCTGCGGGCGAACATGACGGTCATTGCGCAACTCTCCCGAAAGGCGTGCCGACTTTACCGGAAGAAATTGGGATGCGAAGGGGGTTTCGTGGCGGCCGCAGGCCTTGCGAAGAGGCCTGAAAAGCTAGCCTTTGCCCTTGGTGCGTGTCTGCCCCGGGACGGCATTGCGCTCGAGGAAATCGATCATCAAGCCCGCCACGTCGACGCCGGTCGCCTTTTCCAGCCCCTCGATGCCCGGCGAGGAATTGACCTCAACGACCAGCGGCCCGCTCTTCGAGCGCAGCATGTCGACGCCGCAAACGTTGAGGCCCAGCGTGCGCGCGGCTCTGACCGCCGCACTTCGTTCCTGTGGCGTCACACGCACCATTTCGCCCGCGCCGCCGCGATGCAGGTTGGAGCGGAACTCGCCCGGTCCGCCTGAGCGCCTCATCGCCGCCACCACCTTTTCGCCGATGACGAGCGCGCGAATATCGGTGGCGTCGGCCTCCTTGATGAATTGCTGCACCAGGATGTTGATGTTCACGCCCTGGAACGCCTCGATCACCGACTTCGCCGATTTCACGGTTTCGCCGAGCACCACGCCGATCCCTTGCGTCCCTTCGACGAGCTTGATGACAACCGGCGCGCCTCCGACCAGGTCGATGATGTCTTCGGCCTGGCGTGGATCGTGGGTGAAGGCGGTCACGGGGAGCCCGATCCCACGCCGCGCCAGCAGCTGGAGGCAGCGAAGCTTGTCGCGCGAGCGGCCGATGGCGACCGATTCATTCAACGGGTAGACGCCCATGACCTCGAACTGGCGTAGCACGGCGAGTCCGTAGAAGGTCACCGACGCCCCGATGCGCGGGATCACGGCATCGAAGCCCTCAAGCTGCCGTTTGCGATAAAAGAGGGCGGGGCGCCGCGAGGTGATGTTGATGGACACTCTGAGCGTGTTGATGACCTCGATCTCGTGGCCGCGTGCGCGCGCCGCCTCGCAGATGCGGCGATGGCTGTAGAGGTGCGGATTACGCGCGAGCAATGCGATCTTCATCGGGATTTCGTGATGGAGGCGTGAGACCGTTCGGCTATCGCAGCAATTTTCCTGCCCTCAGGGGTGAGGGCTTGCGCCTTTGGCGTGGGATCGTCCGTCTTGTGCCCAAGAGATAAGAGCGGCTGGGCTCGACCAGAACGCGATCCTCCAGCGCCGTGCGGCCGAGCAGCATGCGAAAGCCCATTTGATCGCGATTGGCAAGGGCGAGCTCGATGGGCCAAGACCTGTCCCCGAGTTTGAGCAGGGTCCTGATGATGTAGCGGTACTCGACACCGCCGCCGGAGTTCCGCACCGTGCGCTCGTCGATGGCCGGCGCCTCGCAAGCGACGGTCATCGCCTCGGTTCGCTGCATCGGATGGAGCTCGAAACGGATCCACAATGCGCCGGCGCGGCGGAACGGCTCGATCTTGTAGGCGTGAAGCGCGCTGGTCCTGGCTCCCGTATCGACCTTGGCCTTGATCGCAGCAATGCCGAGATCCGGCAGTGCAACCCATTCGCGCCAGCCGATCTTGAGCGGGTCCTTGGGATTGAGGCGTGCTTCCATGAGGCGTGGCGGAGGTCCGAGCGGGCAGTTTCGGTCCGACCGATTTAGCACAGCCCAAGACCGTTGGCTCTGCTTCAAGGAGCGGTCTGGCTCGACTATAGTGCCGGTGGCGGAGGCTTTACGGGGGGGCGCCCATGGGCAGGAACCAGCACGTGGTCAGCCGCGGCGACGGTTGGGCGGTCGAGCCCGAGGGAGCGTCGGAGCCGCACGCCATCTTCAAGACCCAGAGCGAGGCCTGGGAGAGGGCGAAGTCCATTGCGCGGAAGGAGCGCTCCGAGGCCCTTCTGCATGCAAAGAACGGGCAGGTCCGCGCCCGCAACACCTACGGTCACGATCCCCGCCGCCGCAAAGGCTGACCTGCCGCCTCCGGTTTCCCGGCGCAACCCTGAACAGATGGTTACAGGGTGCGGGCCCGCTTCCGACGGAGGTTCGGGGCCGTTCCGGGGAAAAACGGCAGCGATTCGTTTACCGCATTCGCGAATTTCGGCGGCCGCTTACATCTGTTTCTTTGCCATTCCGATGCGACGCTTCCCGGAAAAAGTGGAGGCGTCCAAATGGACCATCAATCGAAGGCCTTTCGAGGCGCGTTGATCGGCGCGACCGCCGCGCTCTCGATCCTGTCGGCACTGTTCGTCGCCGGTTGTGTTGCCAAGCAGCCTTACGACTTTCCCGCCATGAGGCTGACCAGCCCGCCCGCGGCCGACGCGGAACCCCGGCAATAGGCGGCTAACGATGCGTTTCTTCATTGGCGCGCTTGCGCTGCTCGTTATCTGCGCGATCTTCGCCTCTCCGGTGGCTTTGCTTTTCGGCTTGGTACACATCACGAGCGACTGGCGGATGATGGACTCACCTATCCCGGACCCCGCACCGCCGCCCTGGACCCAAGCGCCGCGATAAGGTGCGGCGGCCGCGCTTTGCTTCCGCTGGAAGCCGCCGGGGCTTTCATGTAAAAGCCCTTTACATGAGTCCCTCCGACCGCTGGCGGCGCCCGCACTCCTATCACCACGGCAACCTGAGAGAGGTGCTGCTCGAGGCGGCGCGCAAGCTGATCGAGCAATACGGACCCGCGGGCTTCAGCCTGACCGAGGCGGCGCGGCTCGCCGGCGTCAGTCCTGCCGCGCCATACCGGCATTTCCGCGATCGCGACGCGCTCCTCGCCGAGGTCGCGCGCTCGGGCTTCGAGCGATTCGCCGCGCGCCTCGACATGGCGTGGAACAACGGCATCCCCACCCCGCTCTCGGCCTTCGAGCATCTCGGCCGCGCCTATCTCGCCTTCGCCCGCGACGAGCCCGCGAGCTACACGGTGATGTTCGAGGCCCGGCTCGCCGAGGCTTCGCGCGAACCGATCCCCGCCGCCGAGCGCGCCTTCGATGTGTTGCAGAAGGCCGCGGCCGCGCTCTGCCGGCAGTTGCCCGAGGGCGAGCGCCCGCCTGTTAAACTCATGAGCCTGCATATCTGGGCGATCTCGCACGGGGTCGCCACGCTTTTCGCTCAGGGCGAGCTTCAGGCGCGGAAAGGGCCGATGAAGCCCGAGGAGATCCTCGAGAGCGCCATGCTCGTCTACCTGAAGGGTCTCGGCATTCTTGCCGACACGAAACCCGCGCCGATGCCTTGAGATGGCGATCAGCGGCCGGCCTCGAGCCAGTTCAGCACCCGCTCCCAATCGGCGCGCGTGCCGTTGAAGATGTTGCGATCGACCTTGCCCTCCACGCCCGGCACGGTGCCGGTGGTGGTGAACTGCCAGAACGCCCAACCGCGATCGCGGTAGATCTCGCCGGGTTTTGCCGCAACCGAGCGCAGCCAGAAATGATAGTCGGGAAATTCGCCCTCGAGCACCTCGCGGTGAAACTTGGGGTCGGTGTAGATGATCGGCCGCTTGCCGCTGTGGCTCTCCAAGGCCGCGAGCATCGTGCGGATCGTTTGCAGCGCCTTCTCGCGCGGCACCTTCTTCGGGCATGTCCGGGAATGCGAGTTCCACTCCACGTCAAGCACCGGCGGCAGCGCATCGGCGTCGGTCGGCACGTTCAGCATGAACCACAGCGCCTGCTCATGCGCGGGCCGGCACCAATAGATGAAATGATAGGCGCCGCGTGCGACGCCTGCGCGCTTCGCTCCATGCCAATTGTCGAGGAATTTCGGATCGAGATGATCGCCGCCCTCGGTCGCCTTGATGAAGGCGAAGTGGATGCCGCCCGCCCGCGCCGCATGCCAGTCGACCGCACCTTGCCAATAGGACACGTCGATGCCCTGGATCGGCATGGTGTGGGCGGCGGCGACACCCTTGTGCGGCTTGGCGTCGCGCAAAGTGCGGGAGCGCGCATCGCCGTGATGAGCCCAAGCGGCCAGGCAAAGCGACGCCACGGCGAGCACCGCGAGCCCGTGCCGATACCACGCTCCGACGTCCAAACCCCTCACTCCCCGTATGCGCCCGGCACAAAATAGCCCGTAGGAGATTAGGATAATCTTGCAATTTTTGCGGCTGCAAGCGCGTGTCCCGGGCCCATTCCCAGCCCAAGCCCGTTCCGATCACATTTTGTGTCGGCCCTTGACTCCGAACCGGCGAGGGGCATCTATGTGAATGTGAATAACATTCACACCGAAGGAAGGACCCTCAATGCAAGCGGTTGAGACCTTGGACGCGTATGGGAAGCCCGCATGGATCGCAGCCATGATCGCCGGCTTCCTGCTCTGGTGGCCTATTGGCCTTGGCGTTTTGGCTTATCTGATCTGGAGTGGACGCATGGGATGCTGTGGAAATCGAGTGGCATGGCGGCAGTATTTCACCGATGAGGCGCGGCGCTTTGGCGGAGGCATGACGGCCTTCCGCTCGACCGGCAATCGCGCCTTCGACGAATATCGCGACGAGACATTGCGGCGGCTCGAGGAGGAGGCGAACGAGTTTCAGGCCTTCTTGCAGCGCTTGCGCCACGCCAAGGACAAGGCCGAGTTCGACCAGTTCATGGCTGAACGGCGCGCGGTGCCTTCGGCGTCATAACGGCGCCTAGCCTCGTGGACGCGTGCTGAGTAGAGAGGCAACGAAAGCGAGGGCGCGGGATCTCGGTCCCGCGCCTTATGACTTCCGCAACGACCTCGCTCATTTGCGCCGATCGCCGAACCCGCCGCCGGTCGGCGTCTTGATGATGATGGTCTCGCCGGGCTCGATCACGGTCTGATCGGAACCTTTCAGCCGCTCGAGCCTCCCCGCCTTTCGCCTGACCCAATTCTCGCCCACCTGTCCCGGCTCGCCGCCGAACAGGCCGAAGGGTCTCGCTTTGCGGAAGCCCGACAGGATCGCGCACTCCATCCGCTCGAGGAAACGGATGACGCGAAGCGTCCCGTCGCCCGCGCGCCATTCCCCTCTGCCGCCGGAGCCGCGCACGATCTCGAAGCGCTCGACCAGAACGGGGTAGCGAAGCTCAAGCACCTCGGGGTCTGTGAGGCGCGAATTCGTCATGTGCGTCTGCACCGCCGCGGCGCCATCGAAGCCGGGCCCGGCCGGCGCGCCCGAGCAGATCGTCTCGTAATATTGGTAGGACTCGTTGCCGAAGGTGAGATTGTTCATCGTGCCTTGCGCCGAGCCCAGGCACCCGAGCGCACCATAGAGACAATTCACGATCGTCTGGCTCGTCTCGACATTGCCGGCTGCGACCGGGGCAGGGTAGCGCGGCCTCAGCATCGAGCCCTTCGGCACGACGATCTTGATCGGGCGGAGGCAGCCCGCATTCAGCGGAATGTCGTCGTCGACGAGCGTGCGGAAGACGTAGAGCACGCAAGCGCGCGTGATCGGCTCAGGCGCGTTGAACGCATCGGAGGTCTGGGCGCTCGTGCCGGTAAAATCCACCACGGCCTTCCGCGCCTTGCGATCGATCTTGATCGAAACCTTGATCAGGCTGCCCTGATCGGTCTCGACCTCGAAGCGCCCGTTCTTGAGGGCGGCGATGACCCGCGAGACGGCCTCTGCCGCATTGGCTTGCACATGGCCCATATAGGCCCGCACGACGGGGAGCCCGTACCTGCGGACCATAACGCGGAGCTCCGCCGCACCTTTCTCGTTGGCGGCCACTTGCGCCTTGAGGTCGGCGATGTTCTGCCCCGGGTTGCGCGCCGGGTAAGGAGCCTTGGTCAGTAACGCGAGCACCTCCTCTTCGCGGAAGCGTCCCCGCGCCACGAGCTTGAAGAGATCGATATAGACGCCTTCCTCCTCGATGCGTGTCGCCCGCGGGCTCATCGAGCCCGGTGCGATCCCGCCGATATCGGCGTGATGCCCGCGCGCGGCGACGAAGAAGAGGAGGTCGGGGCTGTTTTCGCCGAAGACCGGCGTGACCACGGTGATGTCGGGGAGGTGGGTGCCGCCGTTATAGGGGGCGTTCAGCATATAGACGTCGCCGGGTTTCAGCGCCTCGCCCACTTCGCGACGCACGGTGGCGACGCTTCGATCCATGGAGCCGAGATGGACCGGGATATGCGGCGCATTCGCGATAAGATTGCCTTTGGCGTCGAAGATGGCGCAGGAGAAGTCGAGCCGCTCCTTGATGTTGACCGAGCGCGCCGTGTTTTGCAGCGCGTAGCCCATCTGCTCGGCGATCGAGACGAAGAGATTGTTGAAGACCTCGACCATCACCGGATCGGCGCGCTTGGCGACGCGCGCTTCCGTCTTCTTGGCGATGCGTGTGAGCAGGAGGTGATTGCGCGGCGTGACGTGCGCCTGCCATCCGGGCTCGACCGCGACGGTCTGATGGTCCTCGATGATAAGAGCAGGTCCCGCAATCGACTGTCCCGGAGCGAGGGCCCCGCGCAGGAAGACCGGCGCATCGTGCCAGAGCCCGGCGGTGAAGATCCGCGCTTGAGCGTCGGGTGTCGCGGGCGCGGGTCCGGGCTCCGCAAGCTCGGACTCTGCGATCGGCTCGCCGCCGCCTTTGGCCTCGATCTCGATCGCCTCGATCTCGATCTCCTTCTCCGGACTGATGAAGCCGAAGCGCTTCTGGTGCGCGATCTCGAACAGAGCACGCATGCCGCGCAAGCTCGCCATAGGAATGGGGAGCGCGCTGTCGGTTCCGGCGTAACGGAGATGCGCGCTCGCGCTGACGGCGATGTCGTCGCTCGCCACGCCTTGACGCAAAAGCTCCTTCCGCGCGTCGTCGTCGAGGGGTGCCCGGATCTCGGCGAGTGCGGCAAGCCCGTCCTCGTCGAGCCGCCTGAGCACGGTCTGCGTGCGGGTCGCGCTAAGCGCGGCGAGCCCCATGCCGAAGGCCGACAACACCCCTGACAGCGGGTGGATCAGCACCGATTGGATGCCGAGCGCGTCTGCCACAAGGCAGGCATGTTGTCCGCCCGCGCCGCCGAAGGAGTTGAGCACATACTCGCTGACATCGTAGCCGCGCTGAACGGAGATGGTCTTGATCGCGTTCGCCATGTTCTCGACCGCAATCCTGATGAAGCCGTCGGCGATCTCTTCCGGCGAACGGCCGTCGCCAAGCTTGCGGGCGAGGGACGTGAATGCCTTGCGCACCGCATCGGCATCGAGCGGCTGATCTTGCTTCGGACCGAAAATCCGCGGGAAGAACTCCGGCGCGAGCTTCCCCGTCATCACATTGGCGTCGGTGACGGTGAGGGGGCCTTGGCGCCGGTAGCAGAGGGGACCGGGGTCGGCCCCGGCAGAATCGGGCCCGACGCGGAAGCGCGCCTCGTCATAATGCAGGATCGAGCCTCCGCCCGCGGCGACGGTATGGATCAGCATCATCGGCGCGCGCACGCGGACCCCCGCCACTTGGCTCTCGAAGCTCCGCTCGTACGCGCCGTCATAGTGGCAGACGTCGGTCGAGGTGCCGCCCATGTCGAAGCCGATGATCTTGGCGAAGCCTGCGGCCCGGGCGGTCTCGACCGCTCCGACTACGCCGCCCGCCGGCCCCGACAGGATTGCGTCCTTGCCTCTGAACAGGTTTGCGGATGTGAGTCCGCCGGAGGACTGCATGAAGAAGAGTCGAGGATGTCCTGCCTCCCCCTCGTGGGGAGGCCGACCGGCAAAGCCGGGCGGGCTCACCCCACTTTTCAGCCGCGCCGCCCTCCCCATCAAGGGGAGGGTCGAAGAGCGCGCAAGCGCGGCAGCGACGCGATCGACATAGCGGCGGAGCAGCGGCGAGAGATAGGCATCGACCACGGCTGTATCGCCGCGCCCGACGAACTTCACAAGCGGGCTCGCCTCATGGCTTGCCGAGATTTGCGTGAACCCTTCCTCGCGCGCGAGCCGGACCGCTTCACGCTCATGGGCGGGGAAGGCGTAAGCATGCATAAAGACGATCGCGACGGCGGAGATGCCTTGGGCCCGCGCCGCCTTGAGCGCCGCCCGCGTCGCATCGCGATCGAGCGGGGTCTCGACGGCGCCATCGGCGCGCACGCGCTCCGGCACCTCGGCCACGCGGGCATAGAGCATCGAGGGCTTCTCGATCTGGCGCGCGAAGATCTTGGGCCGGGCCTGGTAGCCGATCTCGAGCGCATCGCGGAACCCTTGGCTCACGATGAGGAGCACGGCATCGCCCTTGCGCTCGAGCAGCGCATTGGTGGCGACCGTCGTCCCCATCCTGATGCTTGCGATCGCCTCGGAAGGGAGCGGGCGGTCGCGCGGGCGACCGATGAGATCGGCAATGCCGACAAGCGCAGCATCTTTGTAGGCCTCAGGATTGTCCGACAGCAGCTTGCGCGTCAGCAGCCGGCCGTCGGGCGCCCGCGCCACGAGGTCGGTGAACGTGCCGCCGCGGTCGATGAAGAACTGCCACTTGCCGCCAGCTGTCATCCGATGCGCTTCAGCCCCGCGGCGTAGTGCTTCCAGCGCTCCGCATAAACCCCTGCGGCGCGTGCGGTCATGGCCCGAACCGCCTCGTCGCTTGCGCGGACGGCCTTGGCCGGTGCCCCGAGGATCACCGTATTGTCGGGAAATTCCTTTCCTTCGGTGATGAGCGCGCCGGCGCCTACCAGGCAATTCGTCCCGATCTTGGCGCCGTTCAACACGATCGCCCCCATGCCGATCAGGCTCGCATCGCCGACCGTGCAGCCATGCAGCACGACGTTATGTCCGATGACGCAGTCGCGCCCGACGGTCAGCGGAAAGCCCGGATCGGTGTGCAGCGTCGAATTGTCTTGAACTTGCGAGCGGGCGCCGATCTCGATCCACTCGTTGTCGCCGCGGAGCACCGAGCCGTACCAAATGCTCACATCGGAGTGGAGCCGCACCCGGCCGATCACGGAAGCGGTTTCCGCGACCCAATAGAGACCGTCAGCGGGAAACTCGGGCCGCGTCCCGTCAAGCTCGTAAACCGCCATGGCGGCTCCTCTTGCCTATTGCGCTTTGCCCTTTGCAGCCGGTCTTGCGGCCCGCAGCTCCCGTTCGAGGCGCGCAACATCGCCACGGAGCTCGCCGTTCTCAAGCTCCGCATACATCGCCGCGGCTTCGGCGCTCAATCTTCCGAGCATCGCCCGCTCGCTCGTATCGAGATCCGTGCCCGAGGCGTGCGGCCCGTAAAGCGAGACGGCGAAGCAGCGCACGGGATTGACCGCGGGCACGGCAAGAACCGGGCGGGCAAGACCCGTCGGGAGATCGATCTCGTCTCCATCCTGATCGGCGACGCTGAAAGGCTTGCCTTCGGTCACGGGCGCGAGCATCGGCGTATCGGGTTCGAGCCTTATTGCCTCGCCGCGGCTCCAACCCTTGCCATTGCCATTGCGCCGGAACACGGGCCCTTCGCGGCGGAACGAAGCGGCGGAGGCAAGCTTCAGCGCCTTGTAGGCTTCATCGGCGAGCAGCCTGTCGATCTCGGCGGCCTTCTTCGCCTTGCGTATGGCTTGCTTGAGCTTTCGCTCCGCTTCGTCGACCCCCCTGTTGAAATAGCGATCGGCGAGATGCACGGCCCCTTCGTGCAGGCGCGAGAGCAAGAAGACCGCGGCCGCACCTAACGCAAGCCACGCCCAACCCGGCAGTTGGAGATGCTCTTGGATGCGTTCAACTTCGTGGTGCAGCAAGAGAACGGGAGCGCTGAGGAACAGGCCCAGAAGCGTCACGCGACGCAGCGGGATCATCACATTCACCACGCGCTCCCGGCGCAACGCCTCGAACACGAACAGGCAAAGCACGCCGTTCACGAGATAGAGCAGGCCGATGATGTCTTCGCTCGGGGTGAAATTCCCCCACTCAGTTCTGAAGATCGTGGTGGTCGAGGCGAGCTCGGCGAGAAGGAATGCCGGCAGTCCGATCAAACAACCCCAAATGACCCAACGCACGCGCTGATAGTCCTCGGGCGTCTGCGTTCGCCGTCTGATCAGGAGGATTGCGAGCGCGCTGACGGCGACGAGGAAACCCATCAGAATTGAAGTGCGCGTGAGCGTCTCGGCGGGGTGGCCGAACACGCTCACGTAGGAAGCGAACAACGCCAGGGCGAAGACCAAGGCGACGGCCGGCAAGGCGCGTTCGAAGCCGTGCCATCGCTCCTCCGTCTTGTTGTTCGGCACGCGCAGGACGAAAAGCAGAAGTCCCGCATAGCCGGCGGCCTGCGCCAACACCGCGGCAGACTCCTGCACAAGCAAGAGCGCCGGCCATTGCTCCAGGATCGCATAGAATGCATAGACCTGGCCCGGATTGAACCAGTTCACGTAAAGGAAGAAACCCCAGCTCATCGCCGATGGCCGCGTCCATACCAGCCACGCGGCGGCAAGCACGACGAGGATGGCGGCGATCTGACCGACAAAGTTCACCGCGCGGACGACAACGTTCGACGGAGGCTGCTCAGCGACCACGGTCACCTGCCGCGCAGGCAAGCCATTTGCGGGGGCAAGATCGAGCGTCACCGTCCGCCCAGGCAACAGGTAGTCGATGCCGCCGAGCACCACGAGCGCGCTGCTGCAGTTTTCCAGCTTGTCGAGCCTGCAGCGCATGGCTTGCAGGTCGAGCCGGTCGCCGGCCCTGATCCCGGCGCGCCACGCGGGCGAGGCGGCCTCGTCGGGGAAAGGCCCGGTCACGTCGGTGATGAGCCCGTCACTATTGGCGAATAGGCCCAAGGACCCGAGCGGCTGCCCGACCCTCAGCAAGTCGGGGACGATCATCGCGAGCCCCCACAGGGTGAGCGCAACAAGAAGATATCGACGCGGGGTCATCGGCGGCGCCCTCATTGCGCCCGGCGGGGGTGGAGAATCGCAACGACCCCCATTGCCAGGATCGCGTAACCATTCCGCAATTGCGGAATCTGGCAAGAGGAAAGAGGGGAGGGCGCAAGGCCTTGTAACGCCTACCCCTCTCGGCTATGAGGGTCGCCGACTTGGCCAAATCCCCAAAGTGACCAGCATGGACAGCGAAGCGCCCAAGGAAACGCCGCGGCACGGCAGCAACGTTTTCATCATTTTCATCACCTCGCTCAGCGCGGCCATCGTCGTCGCCGGCGGGTTCGGCATCGTGTTCCAGGCGGCCATTCTCGCGGCCGCGGCCCGGCTGGGACTTGGCCCATCCTTCCTCTGGGTCGCGAGCGCGATCAATGCCGTGCTGACCCTTTGGCTTGGACTGTGGACCTTCGCCCGTTCTTGGCACGTGGAGCGGCGGCTCAAGGCCGGCCTCGAAGTGGACGAGCCGAAGCTTTCGATCCTGGCCAATTTCCGCGGTTCTTGACCGGCGCCGCGCGAGGCCGCAGCGGGGCGCAGATTCTTCGCATGCGGCCCCGGCCAAAAGTGCCTATGCTCTGGCCAAAGCAATTCGTGAGGGAAATTCCGCAATGTCGATTTGGGGCAAGCTCGCAGGAGCGGCGGCGGGGCTCGCGGTCGGAGGCCCGATCGGGGCGCTGCTCGGCGGCGTGGCCGGTCATTACGTGATCGATCGCGACAAGGAAGAAGACGCACCGGCCGAGAACCAGGTGGCCTTTACCGTTGGCGTTATCGCGCTCGGCGCCAAGATGGCCAAAGCCGACGGCGTCGTCACCATGGACGAGGTCAGCGCCTTCAAGGAAGTGTTCAAGGTGCCCGAGGGCGAGATGAAGAATGTCGCGCGGGTCTTCAACCTCGCCAAGCAGGACATGTCGGGCTACGAGGCCTATGCCGAGCAGCTCGCCACCATGTTCAAGGGCGACCGCAAGGTGCTCGAGGACGTGCTCGAAGGTTTGTTCCACATCGCCAAGGCCGACGAGGCGCTGCATCCGCGCGAGGAACAATTCCTCGGCGGCGTGGCCAAGCGTTTTGGCATGACCGATACCGAATTCGCCTATGTCAAGGCGCGCCACGTCGTCGCCGCCAAGCGCAATCCCTATGATGTGCTCGGCGTCAAGCCGTCGATCGGCAACGATGAGCTCAAGAGTCAGTATCGGCGGCTCGTGGCCGAGAGCCATCCCGACAAGCTGATTGCGCGCGGGGTCCCAAAGGAATTCGTTGTGATCGCTACCGAAAAGGTGGCAACGATCAACGAGGCCTACGACCAGATCGCCAAAGAGCGCGGGATGTAATCTACGCGTTCGCGCGACGGCCGATGGTTCGTCCGTGCTTGTCCGAGCCTCCACGCCATTGCATTCTGAACATGGATGCTTCAAGTCGTGGGTGACCGGGCAGTGCGGCCGGACATGATGCGAGCCAATCGAGATCGATCCGATGACCGTCGCCCCCGACAGTCCGCTTGCCACGCTGTGGTGTCCGTCGCCGAACCGCGAGGCGCGGTGCAACGATTTGAAGCCCGACATGCTTCTCTTGCACTACACCGGCATGGAGTCGGCGGAGTCCGCGCTCGACTGGCTGACGCGGCAGGAGTCGGGCGTCTCATGCCATTACTTCGTGGACGAAGAAGGGCGTATCGCGCAACTCGTTGCCGAAGCCGAGCGCGCCTGGCATGCCGGGCAGAGCCGATGGGCCGGGGAGACCGACATCAATTCCTGCTCGATCGGCATCGAGATCCACAATCCCGGTCATGATTTCGACTATCCCGATTTTCCGGAGACCGAGATGCGGGCGGTCGAGGCTTTGTGTCTCGACATCTTGAGCCGTCACGCCATCCCGGCGCATCGCGTGCTCGCTCATTCCGACGTGGCGCCGGGACGGAAGCGCGACCCCGGAGAGAAATTCGACTGGCAGCGTCTGGCGCGCGCCGGCATCGGCCTGTGGGTGCCGCCGGCGCCGCTCGCGGGCGATGGCGGCCTCGGCCCG
Source organism: uncultured Alphaproteobacteria bacterium (assembly GCA_963776655.1). Taxonomy (GTDB): domain Bacteria; phylum Pseudomonadota; class Alphaproteobacteria; order Rhizobiales; family Methyloligellaceae; genus Methyloceanibacter. Next base: position 215,073 of record CAVZNL010000002.1, read on the forward strand.
GGCGACGAAGGCGAGAGCGTCGCCGCGTTGCAGAGCGCGCTGCTTGCTTTCGGTTATGGCATCGAGGTGACGTCCACTTACGGCACCGGACTCGAGAAGGCGGTCGAAGCCTTCCAGCGCCACTTTCGCCCCGCCCGCATCGACGGACGTGCCGACGGCTCGACCCGCGACACGCTGGAGCGCCTGCTCATCGCGCGCGCAGAAGCCGCAATGGCATGATGCTCACGGAAAGGCCCGCCTCTTGCGGGGCGGGCCTTGCGCGGCTGAGACGAAGCCGGCCGGTGTCAGCGTTCAATTGGTGACTTCGAAATCCATGCCGTCGAACGTGTAGCGCGGCTCTTGCGTCCAGATGCCGTCGTCCTGCACCGGCACCTTGTGCATCTTGACCTCGGCGACCTCGAGCTTGCCGGATTTGTCGTTGATCCAGAAGTCGATGTCGTAATACTCGTCCTTGCTGCCGGCCTTGCGGAAGTCGGTGCAGGCGAAATACTTGCCGTCTGCCTTCAAGCGCCGAACCGGCTGATGCATCTCGATGAACTCCAGCGGGATGGCCTCGCCGGTCTTGTCGTCCTTGACGACGATATTGCCGTTCGCATCCTTGTTGGCGGCGATGTAGTTGTGGATCGCGCTCATCACGTGCCAGGCGCGTCTCACCTCCATGTCGCCGGGATGCTCCTGCACCGGGAGCCACCACCAGGCGACCGGCAGGCGGGTCACCATGAAGTAGCTGTCGCCGTCCTGCTTCGGACCTTTCTGCACCCGGATATCCATCAGCGTGAGCTTGTCGCCGTCGGGCTTAAACCAGAAATCGATGGCGTATTGCTTTTTCGGCGCGGTCTTGTCGTGGAAGATGACATTGGCGAACCAGCCATAGCCCGCCATGCCGCGCACGCCCTTGATCTGGTCCATCTCGAGGTTGAGGTCGGCATTGAGCTTGGGGTCGCGAAACACGAAGGCGCCGTCCTTCGAGCGTTCGGCGATAACTTCCCCGACCCTCTTATTGACATCCTCCTCGGTGAATTCTTTCGAGCCCGCGGCCTTCGCGGTTTGTTTGGAGGCCAGGAACTCCTTTGCCTTTTTGAGGTTACCGGCCGCGTCCTTGAGGAAGGCTTGCTTCGACGGATCCGAGGAGAAGCAATAGACACGCCCGTCCTCGTCGGTCCAATTGACCGAACAATCGGTCTTGACCGTCTGCCCTGAGGCAAGGCCCATGGTGCATTGATCGTCGAATTCGCCTTTGGTGTCCGCTGCGGAGAGGGGCGTGGTGAACGCCAGAGCAAGAAGGGCGGCGATCGCGGCCGCAACATGCGGTCTGACGACGTGACGATTACCAAGCAATTCTATCATCGCTTTGAGTTCCTTGGACGTTGGGGGGTTTTCGCGTTCTGTTTCCTGTTTATGCGTGGGTCCAGTGCCGGTCTGTAACTCAAGTCACCGTTGCGAAGCAGGCGCCTGTTATGCTCCCTCTCCACCGCCGTAGCCCGATAGCGCCGCACGGTTCTTGACCTCGATCGAGCCGCGCGAGGCGTGAACCCAGCCCATGCGCTCCCATTCGGCGAGATAGCGGCTGATCACCTCGCGAACGCTGCCGAGATCGAGCGCGAGTTGCTGATGCGTCTTCGCCACCACGCCCTGCTCGTTGGCCTCGGCCAGGAGCCGCCGGGCGAGCCGCAGATCGAGGCTGGCGAAGGCCACCTCGTCGACCAGCATGATCAGGCTCGACAGCAGGTCGCCGTAATTGTCGAGCACGAATTTGCGAAAGCGCGGCGAGGCGCCCATCAGCCGATGGAACGCGCTTGAGGGAAGCGCGGCATGGAGCACGTCGGTCTCGGCCGTGCTCTCGGCCGGGAAGGGGCTCCCCGCCATCAGGCAGGAGGTGGTGAGCACGCAGGTCTCCCCCGGACCGACCTGGTAGAGCAGAATTTCGCGCCCGGATTCCGAAATTTTGAACACGCGGGTCTGGCCTTCGATGCACATGACATAGTTTTTGCAATGCTGCCCCTGCCGGTAGGCAATGTCGCCTCCGCGCAAGCGGCTGAATTGCATGCTGTCGAGCAGGTCGCCGCGATGCTCTTTGTCGAGCTCGGTGAGGTCGGGGAAGGCGGCGAGCAGGCGCGCGATCAGCTCCTGACCGGGTATTGGCGGCACATGCTTGGTCATGAGGCGGCACAGTCCTTGGTCGGGTCGGCATGACCCCCACGCAGGGATGGCGACGGGCCAAAGCCTGGGGGACCCGGATGCGGCCGGTCCACGGCTAGAATATGGGAATTGGCGCTCCGAAGTTATCAAAATGCCGTTACGACCAGGCCGCGGACACGGGCAGGGTTAAGCCGTCGGCAGCTGCCACCTGAGCCCTGGAAAGCGGGCGAAATCGCGGTCGAGCGTGATCCACTCGCAGCCCCACTCGATGGCCAGGGCCGCAAACCAGGCATCGGTGACACGGCGACCGCGCGTATTCGTGTCAAGGCAAAGCCTCCTGAAGATATCGAAGTGCCGCTCTCCGGGCTCGACAGCCTGGCAGCGCGGCTGCGCGAGAAGATCGGTGCAATAGCCGAAGGCCTCGTCCAGCGCGCTAGGGTTTGCGAAGATCCGCGCGTCGGTGGTGATGCGCACGACGGCGCTTAGCGTAAGGGGGGATAGGCCAAATCGGGCATCCCCAGCAATGATGCCGCCTAACCAAGCATGGCAGAGCGCGATGGTCGGGCACGTCCTTCCGGAACGCATAAATCAGCACGTTCACATCCGGCAGAATCATTTGAAGCGCTTCATCCGCTCCACATACTCGAGATCATCCATTTCCTGGATCGCGGAGAACGAGGTCAGATCGACGCCCGGGAGGAGACCCCCTGTGGCCTGGCTCACGCGGGGCATGATCCGTTCAGTCTTGGCGGGCTTCGGTTTGAACAAGACAAGGCGCAGGCCTTCCTCGATCAGCGACGTCAGCGTTCGGCCCTCTGCCGCCGCCTTGCGCTTGGCGCGGCTGATGAGCTCTTCGGGAAGCCTGACTGTGGTTCGCTCTGCCATATGTCAAGACATATAGCGATTGTGCCTATATGTCAAACTGGACCTCTCCGCCAAATTCCTAACCCTGCCGATTGCGGGGCCCGAACTGGTCTTGATTTAGAAGGCGATACCTCCATTATTACCCTCGTCAGCGGGCCGGATGGCCGCTCCGTCCTTCAGTTTTGCGTTCTGGGCGGGGAGGAAAGTCCGGGCTCCATGGAAGCGCGGTGCCGGATAACCTCCGGCGGGGGTAACCCCAGGGAGAGTGCCACAGAAAGCAAACCGCCCGCCGAAGCCTTGCGCGTAGGCGGGTAAGGGTGAAAGGGTGCGGTAAGAGCGCACCGCGTTCTTGGCAACAAGGACGGCACGGCAAACCCCACCGGGAGCAAGACCGAATAGGGGCGGCGCGGGAGCGGGAGACCGCTGCCGATCGGCTTTCAGATCAGCCGCCCGGGTTGGTTGCATGAGGCGCGCCGCAAGGCGTGCCCGAGATGAATGGCCATCGCCTCGTCTCGCTTCGGCGAGCCGGGGTACAGAACCCGGCTTACAGGCCTGGTGACACGTTACGGCCGGCGCGTGGGTGATCCCTGCGCGCCGGCCTCCAATTTTTCAGCAAGATCAGCCGCCGATGAAGCCCTTGAGCAGCTTGAGCGTCGATTCCGGCTGCTCCTCCTGCGGCATGTGTCCGCACGACTCGACTAGCCTCAAGGTCGAGTTCGGCAAGGTCCGCCTGAGCTTGAGCCCCACATCCAGCGGCACGATGCGATCGTGGTCGCACCACAGGATCAGCGTCGGCAGCGTGATCGTTTTGTAGCGCTCCGAGAGTTGGTCGATGTCCTCGGGCACGATCTGTCTTGCGCTGTGGATGATGGCGTGCTTTCCCGCCGCCGTCTTGAGCGGCGCGGCATAGATCTCGACTTCCTCGTCATCGATTTTGCTGTCGTCGTAATAGGCGATTTGCAGCGCGACCCGCGCCTGTACCGCGGGGGGCACCATGCGCACGCCGACCTGCGACACGAGCGGTACGTCGAGCAGGCGGAAGAACATCGGGATCTGCTGCGGAAAGGCGATCGAATCGAGGAGGACGAGGCGCGAGATGCGCCCGCCGAGCCGCGCATTGGCCTTGAGCGCCAAGCTCAACGCGACGCCCCCGCCGTAGGAATGCCCGACGATCGTCAGATCGCGGAGGTCCTTGTCCTCGATCAGCTGCGCGATCAGCTCGGCCTGGTCGAAAACCGAATAGCGCTCGTCGAAAGGCTTGTCGGATAGGCCGAAGCCCTTGAGATCGACGGCGATCACGCGATGGGTCTGGGCCAGCTCGGGGACCACGTGCCGCCACGTAAACGTGCTCGCACCGAACCCGTGCAGGAGGAGGACCGGCGCCCCCTTGCCTTGGTCCTCGTAGTAAAGATTGACCGGGGCTTCGGGAGGACCAAGCCGGGCATAGGGACCGGCGGCCCCGTCGCCGGCGCTCAGCCCGCACGAGCAGAGCAGAAGGGCGACGGCGGCAAGGCTTGAGGTCGCCGCGAACTCTCTCTCTGCCATGCACCCTCGCGACGCAATGCGCGGAAAGCTTCTGCGCATCCCCCGAATCAGCGCCGAACGCGCGGGCGCCGCTCGTTTCTGCCGTTCTACCCCGCTTCTGCGGAGAGCGGCAATTCCCATCGGTTAACCAAAAAATAAGATCGGTATGGCTGTTTTGCGCCACTTTGCCCGGGAAATGCGACCGCCTCCCGGCGCTCTCCATTGACGCCCATAAAATCCCATGATATCCCATTATTGCCCGTTCGGTGAGTAGGGTGGGTGAGGCTGGTCGCGCTCCTTAGAGGCCACGGGGGGATCTGCGCCGCCTCTCCCACCCAAATTTTCGGGCGAAGGGCCTGCACCCCAGGCTTGGCAACAGTTCCCGCGTCGGCTCGGGTGCGTGAGGGGGAGATGGATCAGTTTGTGTCGACATTCACCAATAGGATCGACACCAAAGGCCGCGTTTCGGTCCCTGTTTCCTTCCGCAACGTGCTCGCCAAAGACGGTCTCGACGGCATCTATTGCTACCCCTCGCTCGACGCGCCCGCGCTCGACGCCGGCGGCAAGCGCCTGGTCGACAAGATCAACGCTCTGGTCGAGGACCTCGCCCCTTATTCCGATGAGAAGGACCAGCTCGCCACCGCTCTGTTCGGCACGAGCGAAGTCCTCACCATCGATCAAGACGGACGCACGATTCTCCCTGATCGCCTGCGCGAGCACGCCGGCATCAGCACCCACATCACCTTTGTCGGGCTCGGCGAGAAATTCCAGATGTGGGAGCCGAAGCGATTTGAGACGCATCTCGCGGGGGCGCGCCAGAAAGTGCGCGACCTCCGCAAGCTACTCGGCGCGGGGCGCCGCGGAAGCGGCGGGCCAGAGGGAGCACGGGAATGATGGCGGGTCGCGGCAGCTCGGCTGCCGTCGGCGGACCGGCCCGCCACATTCCCGTGATGCTTTCGGAGCTGCTTGCCGCGCTTGATCCCAAGGACGGCGAGGTCGTCGTTGACGGCACCTTCGGCGCCGGCGGCTACAGCGAAGCCATTCTCGATCGCGCCGACTGCAAGGTCATCGCCATCGACCGCGATCCCGAGGCCTTTCGCCTGAGCCGCGAGCTTGCCGGGAAACATCCGGGCCGATTGCTCGCAGTCCTGGGCCGCTACAGCGAGATGGAAGCGATTGCCGCGAGCGAAGGCTTCACGTCCGTCGATGGCGTGGCGCTCGATCTCGGCGTCTCCTCCATGCAGCTCGACGCGCCAGAGCGCGGCTTTTCCTTCATGCAAGACGGTCCGCTCGATATGCGCATGGGCGAGGAAGGTCCCTCCGCCGCCGATATCGTCAACACCCTGCCGGAACATGAGCTTGTCGAGATCATCGGCAAACTCGGCGAGGAACGGCGCGCGCGCGCCATTGCCAAGGCCATCCTCGCGCGCCGCGCCGAAAGGCCGATCGCGACGACCGGCGAGCTTGCCGATCTCGTGGCCAAGGTTCTCGGCCGCAAGCGCGATGAGATCAAGCACCCCGCCACGCGGACCTTCCAGGCGCTCCGCCTCTTTCTCAACGAGGAGCTCGACGAGCTGGCCAAGGGCCTTGCCGCCGCCGAACGGCTGCTCCGGGCGAAGGGACGGCTTGCCATCGTCACCTTTCATTCGCTCGAGGATCGCATCGCCAAGCGCTTCCTCGCCAGCCGCAGCGCGCCGCCTCCGCGCGCTTCGCGCCATCTGCCCGAGGCCGCCGGCGAAATTCTTGCTCCAAGCTTCCAGCTTCTTAACCGTCGTCCGTTAGAACCGAGCAAGGGGGAGATTGCGCGAAACCCGCGTGCCCGCTCGGCGCGCCTTCGAGCCGCCATGCGCACCGAAGCACCCGCGCATCCTCTCGACCTTGCCGCGCTCGGGGTGCCGCGGCTCGGGGCCGCCATGTGAGGGTCGTTTCAGTTCGCGAGTAACACCATGCTGCGCTTCATCAATATCTGCCTTGTCCTCGGCCTCGTCGCGCTTGCCTGTGTGATCTATCAGGTCAAATACCGGGCTCGGGCGCTCGACGCCGAGATCGCCGTGCTCGACAAGCGCATCGGCCAGGAACGCGACGCGATCGCCGTGCTGCGCGCCGAGTGGAGCCTGCTCAACCGCCCCGAGCGGATCGAGCGGCTGGCCCACAAACATCTGAAGCTCGCGCCGGCGAGACCCGCGCAGCTTGTCACGCTCGACACGGTGTCCGACCGCGATTTCGACCGGACCCGCGAGGAACCGTCGGCCCCCGCTCCGGCCCCGGCGGCGAAATCGGCCAAGCCCGTAAGCAAGCCGCAGATTTCGATCGCGAGTGTCCCCGCAGGAGAGGCGCCGGCGCCCTGGCCCGAGGCCAAGATCGTGCGACCGGTCGAAGCCCGATCCCAATAGGCCGACCACCGTGCCCGATCCCGCAAGATCCGATCCCGCCGCCTCTCGCGCCGAGCGCGCCTATCTTGCGCGCGGCCGCTACCGCTTCCGTCTTGCCTGCCTTGCCTTCGCCCTTGCCTTTGCGCTGATCGGCGCGCGCCTGGTGACCCTCGGCTTCGCCGCCACCGGACCGAACGCAGGCGGTCTCTTCGACATCTCCTCGACGGTCCACCGGCCCGACATCTTCGATCGCAGCGGAAGGTTGCTCGCGACCGACATCAAGGGCGCGACGCTCTACGCGGATCCCGCGCGGGTGATCGACGTGGATGAGCTTGCCGAGCAAGTCGCAAGCGTGCTTCCCGATATCGATCAAGACGATCTCCGTGCGCGGCTGAAACAGGGGCGGCGCTTCGTCCGCATCAAGCGCGAGCTGACGCCGAAGCAGCAAGCCGAAATTCACGAGCTCGGCCTCCCCGGCCTCGGCTTCATCGATGAACATCGCCGCGTCTATCCGGTGGGCGCCACGGCAAGCCATGTGGTCGGGCTCGTGGACGTCGACAACAAGGGCCTTGCCGGCATCGAGAAATTCATCGACGACAATCCCCAACTCGCCATGACCGGCGCCGAGGGGGTGACGCTTTCGCTCGATCTCGGCGCGCAACATGTGCTGCGCGAAGAGCTTGGCCGCGCCATCGCCACCTATCGCGCCAAAGCGGCGGCGGGACTCGTCCTCGACGTGCATTCGGGGGAAGTCGTGGCGCTCGCGTCGCTCCCCGACTACGACCCCCATCGCCGCGAGCAGGCCCTCGACAAGGAGCGCCTCAATCGCATCGGCTTCGGCGTCTACGAGATGGGGTCGGTGTTCAAGGTCTTCACCGTCGCCGGCGTGCTCGACGGGGGCGATGCGACGCTGCGCTCGAGCTACGACGCCTCCGGCCCGATCCACTACGCCTCCTTCACCATCGACGACTTCCACGGCAAGAGGCGCAGCCTGACGGTGCCCGAGGTCTTTATCTATTCGTCGAATATCGGCGCGGCCAAGATGGCGCTCGATATGGGCGTCGACCGCCACCGCCGCTTCCTCAAGAAACTCGGCTTGATGAGCCGCGTGACCACCGAGCTTGGCGAGAGCGCTACGCCGATCGTTCCGCCGCACTGGCAGAAGCTCACGAGCATGACCATCGCTTTCGGCCATGGACTGTCGGTGACGCCGTTGCAACTTGCCGCAGCGACGCTGCCGCTCGTCAATGGCGGGATTGCGGTGACCCCGACCTTCCTGCCCCGCGCGCGCGGAGACGGCATGAGCGGCGGCACACGGGTGCTGAAACACGGCACCAGCGCCGCCATGCTGAAGCTGATGCGCCTCAACGTGCTCAAGGGAACGGCCAAGCACGCCGACGCCGAGGGTTACCGCGTCGGCGGCAAGACTGGAACGGCCGAGAAGGTGGTGGGCGGCCGCTATTCGACTTCGGCGCTTCTGACGAGTTTCTTGGCCGCCTTCCCCACCGATGCGCCGGAATATCTCGTGCTGGTCATGCTCGACGAGCCGCAGCGGGTCCAGGAATCGAGCAATCAGGCGACGGCCGGCGTCAATGCCGCACCCACCGCGCGGCGGATCATCGAGCGGATCGCGCCCATCCTCGGCGTCGCACCGAAACGCGAGCGCGATCAGCGCAAATTTGACGCCAAGGTGCTCGCCTCCTATTAACAGACGCCCACCCGCTGCGGGTAGCCAAATCCTTGATCCTCAAGGAAATGCCACTTTTCGGGGCGCATGTTTGACGATGACTCTGGGTGAGCTGCTGGGCCGCGAGACGACGCTGCCGGCGGGCCTCGACCGCGTGCCGATCAAGGGCCTCACGGCCGACAGCCGCGAGGTGAGGCCCGGCTATCTCTTCGCCGCCTTGCCCGGGGTGAAGACCGACGGCGCGCGTTTCATCGCCGATGCGTTGCAACGCGGCGCCGCGGCGATCCTCGTGCCGCAAGGTATGAAGCCGGCGACGATTTCTGCGCCGATCATCGAGGACAGCGATCCGCGCCGCCGCCTCGCACTCATCGCCGCCCGCTTCTTCGGTCTCCAGCCCAAAACGACTGTTGCCGTGACCGGTACCAACGGCAAGACCTCCGTTGCGTCCTTCGTGCGCCAGCTTTGGTCGGGGGAAGGTTTCAAAGCCGCGAGTCTCGGCACTGTCGGCGTGGTGAGCCCGTCCGGCACCGACACGCTGAGCCACACGACGCCCGACCCGGTCGAGCTTCACCGCATCCTCGCCGCTCTCGCCCATGACGGCATCACGCACCTTGCGCTCGAAGCTTCCAGTCACGGCCTGCAACAACGTCGCGTCGATGGCGTTCAGTTCGCGGCCGCTGCCTTCACCAATATTTCGCGCGATCATTTGGACTATCACCCGAGCTTCGAGGATTATTACGCGCAGAAGCTCCGACTGTTCACCGAAGTTTTGCCGGAAGGCGCGGCCGCGGTCGTGGATGTCGATAGCGAAGCGGGAAAGCGCGTCGCCGCGGCGGCGGCGGAGCGGCTCGATCTTGTTACGGTCGGACGGGAGGGAAAGACGCTGCGTCTCCTGTCGGCTGAGCGTGACGGTTTCGGCCAGCGTCTCATGGTTGAGCATGACGGCAGACGGCACGAACTGCGTTTGCCCCTCGTCGGCGCCTTCCAAGCATCGAACGCGCTGGTCGCGGCCGGTCTCGTCATCGCCACCGGCACGAGCGCGGCGCAAGTGCTGCCGATGCTTGAATCGTTGCAGGGCGCGCGTGGGCGGCTCGATCTTGCCGGCACGTCGAAGGCGGGGGCTCCAATCTTCATCGATTATGCTCACACCCCCGATGCGTTGGCCAAGGCGCTCGACGCCTTGCGTCCCTACGTCGAGAACCGGCTGATCGTCGTGTTCGGCTGCGGCGGGGACCGCGACAAGGGCAAGCGCCCCGAGATGGGAGAAGTTGCCGTCGCCGGAGCCGATCTTGCCATTGTGACCGACGATAATCCGCGCAGCGAAAATCCGGCGGCAATCCGCAGCCAGATTCTGCAAGCTGCGCCCGGCGCCGTTGAAATCGGCGATCGCGCCCGCGCGATCGCAGACGCCGTTGCCGGGCTCCAGCATGGCGATGTTCTGCTCGTTGCCGGCAAGGGTCACGAGACAGGCCAGACCATCGGGACGAAAGTGATCCCATTCTCGGATCATGACGCGGTGGCTGCCGCGCTGAAACAAGAGGTGAAGTGTGGCTGAGCCGCTCTGGACGCTTGGCGAGATCGTGAGCGCGACGCGCGGCGCGTCCCTGGGCGCAACCGCGACTCCCGTCTCTGGCCTCTCCATCGATAGCCGCAGCCTCGCCCCGGACGACGCTTTCGTCGCGATCCGCGGACCGAACCGTGACGGTCATGCATTTGTCGCCTCGGCCCTCGATAGGGGCGCGGCTTGCGCGATCGTGGACAAGACCTTGCCTCCCGGCGACGAGCAGAAGCTCGTCCGTGTCGGCGATACGCTCGAAGCGCTGAACGATCTCGGGCGCGCCGCCCGGGCCCGCGCCGCCCACACCAAGGTGATCGCCGTCACGGGAAGCGCGGGCAAGACCGGCACCAAGGAGGCCTTGCGCCTCGCGCTCGGGCCGAGCGGCAAGGTGCACGCGTCTGCCAAGTCCTTCAACAATCATTGGGGCGTACCTCTGTCGCTTGGCAACATGGCGAGAACCGTGCGCTTTGGCGTGTTCGAGATCGGCATGAATCATGCGGGCGAGATCGACGCCCTGACGCGGCTGGCGAGACCCCACATCGCCATCGTCACCACCGTGGCGCCGGTTCATCTCGGCTTCTTCCCCTCGGTCGAAGCGATCGCCGACGCCAAGGCGGAGATCTTCCGCGGGCTCGAACCGGGCGGCACCGCGATCATCAATCGCGACATCCCTTATTACGAGCGCCTGAAGGATCATGCCCTCGGCCACGGCGCCACCATCGTTGGGTTCGGCGAGGCGCCCGGTGCCGAAGCCCGGCTACGCAATGTGGCGCTCGATCCCGACGGCTCGAACGTCACCGCCGACATTCTCGGCGAGACCATCGCATACCGCCTCGGCGCTCCCGGTCGTCACGTCGTGCAGAACTCGCTCGCCGTGCTGGCGGCGGCGAAGGTGGCAGGCGCCGATCTAAAACTTGCCGCCCGCGCCCTTGCCGGGCTCCGGGCGCAGGCCGGCCGCGGCGCGCGCATCGTGATCGAGGCTGAGGACGGCCCCATGGCGATCATCGACGAGTCCTACAACGCCAATCCGGCCTCGATGCGCGCGGCCCTTGCCACGCTCGGGCTCACCCAGCGCAGCGAATTTCGCCGCCGGGTGGCCGTGCTCGGCGACATGCTCGAACTTGGTCCCGAGGGGCCGGGGCTCCACCGGGAGCTTGCCGAGTTCATTGACGGGGCCGGGGTAGATGTTGTCTTTGCCTGCGGCGAACTGATGGGCTCGCTTTTCGAGGCTTTGCCCATGAGCCGCCGGGGTGCTTATGCCAAGACCGCCGAAGAGCTTGGGCCAAAGCTCCTTGAAGCGGTCGGCCCCGGCGACGCGATCATGGTCAAGGGCTCTCTCGGCAGCCGCATGGCGCCTCTCGTCGAGGCGTTGAAGCGCCGGTTCGGAACGGAAGCGGCGCCGGCGTAGGCGGGGCAGGCGACGGGGAGAAAGCGATGCTTTATTTGCTGACGGAGTTGGTGCCTCAACTCCCGTTCTTGAATGTCTTCCGCTACATCACCTTCCGCACCGGCGGTGCGCTGCTCACCGCCCTCCTGTTCGTGTTCCTGTTCGGGCCGAAAGTCATCAGGTCCCTGCGCATCCGCCAGGGCAAAGGTCAGCCCATCCGAACCGACGGCCCCGAGCGCCATCTGATCCAAAAGCAGGGCACGCCGACCATGGGCGGTCTCATGATCCTGTCGGGCCTCACGGTCGCTGTGCTGCTATGGGGCAATCTGCAAAACATATTTGTCTGGGTCGTGCTGCTGCTGACCCTCATCTATGGCGCCGTCGGCCTCTATGACGATTACCTGAAGGTGACCAAACAGTCGGCAGAAGGCTTCCGCGGACGCATCAAGATCGTGATCGAAACGGTCGCCGCCCTCGTCGCCACCGCAATCATCGTCCAAGCAAGCCAGGAACCGCTCGCGACCTCGCTCACCGTTCCCTTCTTCAAAGGCGCGGTCGTCAACCTCGGCTGGCTGTACATTCCCTTTGGCGCTTTCATCATCGTTGGCGCCGGCAACGCCGTGAACCTGACCGACGGTCTCGACGGGCTTGCCATCGTGCCGGTGATGATCGCGGCCGCCACCTTCGGCTTCATCTCCTATCTCATCGGCAACGCGAACTTCGCCGACTATCTTCAGGTTCATTTCGTGCCGGGCACAGGCGAGCTTGCGGTGATTTGCGGCGCTCTGGTCGGGGCGGGCCTCGGCTTTCTCTGGTTCAACGCGCCGCCCGCGCTCATCTTCATGGGCGACACAGGCTCGTTGGCGCTCGGCGGCGCGCTCGGCACCATCGCGGTCGCCACCAAGCATGAATTGGTGCTGGCGATCGTCGGCGGCCTGTTTGTGCTCGAGGCCGTCTCGGTGATCGTGCAGGTCACCTCGTTCAAGCTTTTTGGCAAACGGGTGTTCCGCATGGCCCCGCTCCACCACCATTTCGAGCAGAAGGGCTGGCCGGAATCGACGGTGGTGATCCGGTTTTGGATCATTGCCGTGGTGCTTGCGCTTGTTGGCCTCGCCACGCTGAAATTGCGCTAAATTCCCTCATTATGATTCCCGTGACGATCTTCGCCGGCCGGGACGTTGCGATCCTGGGCCTGGGGCTCAGCGGGCTTGCCTCGGCGCATGCGCTCAAAGCAGGCGGCGCCAATCCCATTCTGTGGGACGATAAGGAAAGCGCGCGCGAAGAGGCCGCCGCTCAGGGCTTCACCCTGAGAGATCTCCGTACGGCCGATTGGTCGCGCTTTGCTGCGCTCGTGCTGGCACCCGGCATTCCCTTGACCCACCCCGAGCCGCATTGGAGCGTGGCCCGCGCGCGGGCGGCGCGTATCGATGTCATCGGCGATATCGAGCTCTTCTTCCGCGAGAGGGCGCGCGCCCGCGCCTCGGGCAAGGTCGTGGTCATCACCGGCACCAACGGCAAATCGACCACTGCCGCGCTCACCGCCCACCTGCTCGCCTCTGCGGGACAGCGCGTGGCGCTTGGCGGCAATATCGGCAAGGCCGTGCTCGATCTCGACCCCTTCGCGCCCGACCTCACTTATGTCCTCGAACTCTCCTCGTTCCAGCTTGAGCTTACGCCGAGCCTGGCGCCCGACGCCGCCGCGCTCCTCAACATCACCCCGGACCATCTCGACCGCCACGGCACGCTCGCGAACTATGCCCGCATCAAATCCCTGGTCTTTGCCGGACTGGGTCCTCAGGCCACCGCGGTCATCGGCGTCGATGACGCGCCGTCGCGCGCCGTCGCCGGCGGCCTCAACGGGCCCTATGCGGTGAAAAGGATCGCTGCCGGCCGCAACCTGCAGACCGGCGTTTTCGTGACCGCCGGCATCCTGCATGAAATGGAGGGCGGGAGCGAACTGGCGCGCGTCGACCTTTCCGGCATCGGCTCGCTCAGAGGCGCGCATAATTGGCAGAACGCCGCGGCGGCTTACGCGCTCGGCCGGGCTCAAGGACTGAGCCCCGCTGCAATCGCCGAGGGCCTCAACAGTTTCGCCGGACTGTCTCACCGCATGGAGCAGGTGGCGCGCCGAGGCAAGGTCCTGTTCGTCAACGACTCCAAGGCCACCAACGCCGACGCTGCCGGAAAGGCGCTTGCGAGCTTCACCGACATCTATTGGATCATTGGCGGCCGGCCGAAAGAGGGGGGATTAGCGGGGCTTGAACCTTTTTACCCGAGAATCGTCCGCGCTTATCTGATCGGGGAGGCGGCCGATGCCTTTGCGAGCCAGCTCGGGGATCAAGTCGATCATGTCCATTGCGGCACTCTCGCCCACGCCCTCGAGGCGGCCGCTTCCGACGCAAGCCGCTCGGCCGCCAAGGAGCCGGTCGTGCTTCTCTCGCCGGCTTGCGCCTCCTACGATCAGTTCGACAATTTCGCCAAACGCGGCGATGCCTTCCGGGATCTGGTGATGGGCCTCGACGGCGCCGAAGGGGTGAAGCCCGAGCAGGGACAAGCGGCATGAGACTGACACGCGCCGACCGCAGCGTTCTGTCGGATTGGTGGTTCACCGTCGACCGGCTGATGTTCTTCGGCCTGCTCCTGCTCATGGGCGCGGGCCTCGTGCTGTCTCTCGCCGCAAGCCCGCCGATCGCCGTCAAATACGATCTCGAGCCGTTCTATTTCGTGCGCCGCCATGCGGCGCTGATCTTGCCTGCCGTGGCCATCATGTTTGCGGCCTCGACGCTGACGCCGAAACAGATCCGGCGCGCGAGCCTCGTCATCTTCATCGTCGGTATCGCCTTGATGGCGCTGATCCTCGTACTCGGCCCGGAGATCAAGGGCGCCAAGCGCTGGCTTGAGATCGGCGCCGTGTCGATCCAGCCGTCCGAATTCGTGAAGCCCGCTTTCGTCGTGCTCACCGCCTGGCTGTTCAACGAGACTCAGAAGCGGCGCGACGTCCCCGGCATCGAGCTTGCGGTGGCGCTTTATGCCGTCTTTGCCGTGCTGCTCGTGCTCCAGCCCGATTTCGGCCAGACGCTTCTCGTGACCCTGGTCTGGGGCGCGCTCATCTATATGGCCGGCATCAACATGGTATGGATCGGAGCGCTCGCGGCAGCCGGCATCGCCGGAATCGTCTCGGCCTATTTTCTCATCCCGCACGTGGCCTCGCGCATCGACCGCTTCCTCAATCCCGCCTCCGGCGACACCTACCAGGCCGATCGCTCGCTCGATTCGTTTCTCCATGGCGGCTGGTTCGGCCGCGGCCCGGGCGAGGGCACGGTCAAGAATGTGCTGCCCGACTCCCACACCGATTTCATCTTTGCGGTGACCGCCGAGGAATATGGGCTGGTCGTCTGCCTCATCCTGCTGGCGCTGTTCGCCTTCATCGTCCTGCGCGGACTGTCGAAAGCCGCGCAGGAGCCCGATGGCTTCATCAGGCATGCCGTGGCGGGCCTGATCATGCTGTTCGGCTTGCAGGCCCTGATCAACATGGCGGTCAATGTCGGCTTGCTCCCTGCCAAAGGCATGACGCTGCCCTTCATCTCCTATGGCGGCTCCTCGCTCCTCGCCATGGCGCTGACCATGGGCTTCGCGCTCGGACTGACCCGCAAGCGGCCCAGGGCGGGGCGGTTGCCTCGGAGCGCCGACGCCCATCGCGACCAGGAGCCCGAACGCATCAGGGAGCAGGCGGCTTGACCGCGCGGCCGATTCTTCTCGCTGCGGGCGGCACCGGAGGTCATCTCTTTCCAGCGGCGGCGCTCGCGCAGGAACTCAAACGCCGCGGCTACGACGTCGAGCTCGCGACCGACATCCGTGCCGAGAAATACGGCGTCGAATTTCCGGCGCGCGCCATTCATCGCATTCCCTCCGCGACGCTCACGAGCCGCAATCCCGTCGCCATGGTCATGACCTTCTCGCGGCTCGGCATCGGGTTCCTGGGCGCGCTTCGCCTGCTCAGGACGATCGGTCCGCGCGCGGTGATTGGTTTCGGCGGCTACCCCACGCTGCCGCCGATCATCGCCGCGCGCGCAAGCGGCATTCCGAGCGCGATCCATGAGCAGAACGCCGTCATGGGCCGCGCCAACCGGTTGCTGTCGCGCTTCGTCGATCGCATCGCGCTCTCCTTCAAGCCGACCAAGCTGCTTCGCGCCGACGCCGAGCGGAAGGCACGGGTCACGGGAACGCCGGTGCGCGATGCCGTGCTGTCCTATCGCGAGGTCCCTTATCTGCCGTCCGGACCCGGTGAGCGCCTGCTCCTCCTCGTCTTCGGCGGGAGCCAAGGCGCGCGCTTCTTCTCGGAGGCTCTGCCGCCCGCACTTGAACGCTTGCCGGCGGAGATGCGCCAGCGCCTCACCGTGGTGCAGCAGGCGCGCGAAGAGGATATCGACCAGCTCCGGGAGACCTACAAGAAAGCCGGAATCGCCGCCCATATCGCGCCCTTCTTCAACGACCTGCCCGAGCGGATCTCCAAGGCGCATCTCGTCGTGGCCCGGGCCGGCGCCTCGACCGTCGCCGAACTGATGGCGATCGGCAGGCCCTGTCTCTTGGTGCCGCTTCCGCACGCTCTCGACAACGACCAGCTCGAAAACGCACGGCGCCTCGAGGAAGGGGGCGGGGGCTGGTGCGTGCGCCAGCAGGAGCTGACCACGGAACGCTTGGCGCGCGAGCTCGAGAGGCTTCTCTCCTCGCCGAAGGTTCTGGCCGCCGCCGCCGCCAAGAGCAAAGCCATGGCCGAGACCGAGGCCGTCAAGAAGCTTGCCGATCTCGCCGAGGAGCTCGCGCGAAGCAAGGGCGAGTAGTGTAAAGTTCCGGCATGCGTCTTCCCGACCCAGATCAAGCAGGGCTGTTCCATATCGTCGGCATTGGCGGCATCGGCATGAGCGCCATCGCCGAAGTGATGCATACGCGCGGCTATCGCGTGCGGGGGAGCGACCTCAAGGACGGCACGAATCTCGACCGGTTGCGGGCTCGCGGGATCGACTGCCTGATCGGCCATGACCCCGCCAACGTTTCCGGCGCGGCCTATCTCGTCATGTCCAGCGCGGTCAAGGCGGGCAATCCCGAGTTCGAGGCTGCCAAGGAACGCGGCATCCCCATCATCCGCCGCGCCGAGATGCTGGCCGAGCTGATGCGCCCTTGCGCCACCGTGTCGATCACCGGCACGCACGGCAAGACGACCACCACCTCGCTCATCGCAGACTTGCTCACATCCGCCGATCTCGATCCCACCGTCATCGCAGGCGGCATCGTCAACGGCTGGGGCACCAATGCGCGGATCGGCGGGGGCGAATGGATGGTGGTCGAGGCCGACGAATCCGACGGCACCTTCTTGAAGCTTCCCACCCAGATCGGCGTGGTGACCAATATCGATCCCGAGCACATGGACTATTGGCCGTCGCTCGAGGCCCTGCATCACTCCTTTCTGCAATTCATCGAGGCCATTCCGTTTTACGGCGTAGCCGTCGCCTGCATCGATCACCCGGTGGTGCGCGAACTGCTCGCCAAGATCGGGGGCGCCGCCAATGGCCGCCGCACGCTGACGTATGGGGTCGCCCGCGACGCCGATATCAGGCTAAGCAATCTGCGTGCAAGCCGCGACCGGATCGTGTTCGACGCCGAACTCGGCCACGCGGTCAAAGGCGGGGCGCGCACGCTCGAGGATCTCATGCTGCCGGTGCCCGGCCATTACAATGCGCTGAATGCGCTCGGCGCGCTTGCCGCCGCCACCGAAGCCGGCGTGAGCGATCAGGTGATCCGCGAGACCTTTGCCGCCTTCTCGGGGGTCAAGCGCCGCTTCAGCGCGGTAGGCGATTGGAAGGGCGTCGGCGTTTACGACGACTATGCACACCACCCGGTCGAGATCGCGGCCGTGCTCAGGGCGGCGCGCATCGGCGGCGACGGCCGTATCGTCGCGGTGCTCCAGCCTCATCGCTACACGCGGCTGCAATCCTTGTTCAACGAGTTCTCCGCCTGCCTCGACGATGCCGATATCGTCGTCGTGACTCCGGTCTATTCGGCCGGCGAGGCGCCGATCCCGGGGATCGATCGCGACGAGTTGGCTTTGGGTTTGCGCCGTCACGGCCATCCCAACGTGCTGACCGTCGACGATGAGGAAACGCTGGTCGAAACCATCGCCTCGATCGCGAAGCCCGGCGACATCGTCGTCGGGCCTTGGCGCCGGCACCATCACCGACTGGATCAACGCTTTGCCGGGGAAGCTCGAGCAACTGAGGGGACGGGCTTGAACGGCGCGGATCTCGAAAGCCGGTTGATGGCGAGCCTGCCCGCGCTCAGAGGGCGGCTTAAGGCCGAAGCGCCGCTCAAGGACCTGACCTGGTTCAGAGCGGGCGGCCCGGCGGAGGTGCTCTACTCTCCCGCCGACGAAGCGGACCTCGCCTATTTCCTCAAGGCGACCCCCGCCGGCATTCCGGTCACGGTGATTGGCCTCGGCTCGAATCTTCTCGTGCGCGACGGCGGCATCGAGGGCGTCGTGATCCGCCTCGGGCGCGGCTTCGGCGACATCAAGATCGAGGACGGCCACAAGCTCAGGGCCGGCACCGCGGTGCCCGACGTGAAGGTCGCGCGCGCCGCGGCCGAGGCCGGGATCGCCGGCCTCTCGTTCTATCGCGGCATCCCCGGCTGCGTCGGCGGCGCGCTCCGCATGAATGGCGGCGCCCACGGCCGCGAGACGAAAGAAGTGCTCATCGAGGCGCGCGCCATCGACCGCAAAGGCAACATCCATGTGCTGCCTGTTGCGGAGATTGGTTATGCGTATCGCTACTGCGGCGCGCCCGAGGATTTCATCTTCACCGAAGCCCTGTTCCAGGGCGAACCGGGAGAGCCCGCCAAGATTCTCGCCGAGATGGACGATATCGCCGCCTATCGCGAAGAGGTGCAGCCGATCAAGAGCCGCACCGGCGGCTCGACCTTCAAGAATCCGCCGGGGCAGAAGGCATGGCAGCTCATCGATCGTGCCGGCTGCCGCGGGCTTGCCGTCGGCGACGCCAAAGTCTCGCAGATGCACTGCAACTTTCTCATCAACGAAGGGAATGCGAGCGGCGCCGACCTGGAAACGCTCGGCGAAACGGTGCGGGCGCGGGTCAAGGAGACGAGCGGGGTCGAGCTCGAATGGGAGATCAAGCGCCTCGGCATTCCGGCGTGATCGCTGTCATGGCCCCGCCTCACATGAGGCGTTTAGCCCTAGCAATGGTCGAAGGCCGCGCAGCGTAAGACCCGCTCACATTCAGCCAGGGGAACCTCAATGGCAAAGAAGCAAATCCACGTCGTGGTGCTGATGGGCGGGGTGTCGGCGGAGCGGGAGGTCTCGCTCCGCTCCGGCAAGGCCTGCGCCGATGCGCTCGAAGCCCAAGGCTACCGCGTGAGCCGCCTCGATGCCGGCCACGACGTGGCGCTGCGCCTCGCCGAGCTTTCGCCCGATGTCTGCTTCAACGCGCTGCATGGGCGCTACGGCGAGGATGGCTGCATCCAGGGGGTGCTCGAGACGATGGGCATTCCCTACACCCATTCCGGCGTGCTGGCGTCGGCTCTGGCCATGCACAAGGAACGCGCCAAGGCCGTGCTCGCCGCGGCCGGCGTCCCCGTTGCCGAAAGCCGTGTGGTCTCCCGGATCGAGGCCGCGCGGGCGCACGCCATGCCGCCGCCCTACGTGATCAAGCCGCCGGCCGAAGGCTCGAGCGTCGGCGTCTTCATCGTCCGCGAGGACCACGCCCATCCCCCGCAAGAACTGACCTCCGCCGAATGGACCTTCGGCGAGGAGGTCATGGTCGAGCGCTTTATCGCCGGCCGTGAGCTGACCTGCGCCGTGATGGGGGAGGAGGCGCTCGGCGTGATCGAAATCCGCCCGGCCGAGGGGCTCGCCTTCTACGACTACGACGCGAAATACGCGCCCGGAGGCTCAATTCACGTCCTCCCGGCCCCGCTTAAACCGAATGTTTACCAATTGGTACAGAAGCTGTCGGTAGCGGCTCACAGGGCACTGGGCTGCCGTGGGGTCAGTCGGTCCGACTTCCGCTACGACGACCGGCCGGAGGGCACGGGGGAACTGATCTGCCTTGAGGTCAATACCCAGCCCGGCATGACGTCGACGTCGCTTGTGCCCGAGCTTGCCGCGCATAACGGCCGCTCGTTTGGGGAACTCGTCCGCTGGATTGTGGAGGACGCGTCGTGCAACAGGTGAGGGGAATCTCCCGGAGGCGGGGCTCGCGCGAGCCCCTGCTGGCGCGCGGCATCGCCACGCGCAAGACCTCGAACCGCCTCCCCGTGCTCGCCGAAGCGCGCCGCCTCATCACCTGCAGCCCGCGCACCATCCGGCTTGGCCGGATCGGCCAGGGCGCGCGCGGCAAATGGCTTGTTCTCAGCGCGCTCTTCTTCGGCAGCGCCGTGGTCTATGGCGCCGTGATCGGCGGCCAGACCGCGCGGGCTTACGACGCGATCACCGGCGGCATTGAGCGCTTGGCCATTGCAGCGGGCTTCGGCGTCAAGAAGATCATCGTCACCGGCCAGCTTCATGCGGCCGATGCCGCGATCACGGCGGCGCTCGACGCCGGACCCGAGACCATGATGCTCGGCTTCGACACCGATGACGCCAAGGCGCGGCTCGAGGCCCTACCCTGGATCCGGCATGCCCAGGTCATGCGCCTGCTCCCTTCGACCTTGCAGGTGGTGGTCGAGGAACGCACGCCTTTCGCGATCTGGCAGAAGAAGGGTCAGACCTACGTGGTCGACACGGAAGGCGTCGTGCTCGCGCCGGCCTTGCGCGAAGCCTATCCCGGCCTTCCTTTGGTTGTCGGCGAGGGCGCGGGCCAGGCTGCCACTCACCTCTTCGAGCAACTCGCCTCTCATGACGGACTTACGGAGAAAATTCTCGCCGCCATCCGCGTCGGCGACCGGCGCTGGACGCTGAAGCTCGTCTCCGGCACCGAGATCATGCTGCCGGACGACAATGTCCCCGAGGCGCTGGCCTCGCTTGCCAAGCTCGAAAGCGAGCGTGGCGTGCTCAAACGGGAGATCGCCGCCGTCGATCTGCGTCTGCTCGACCGGGTCACGGTTCGCCTGCGCGCGGCGGAAGCGGGGAATGCGCAAGGCGAAGTGCTGGAGGCGGACATACCGACGGCAAGCACCAAGCTGAAGCCGGCCAAAGGAAAGACGTGAGGCGGCGGGGTGTAGGAACCGGGGGATGGGATACACGACCTCGATAAGGAGCAAGCGGCAGCGCATCGTGACCGCGCTCGACATCGGCACGAGCAAGATCTGCTGCCTCGTCGCCAGGGCTACGCCTGCGCCCGATTGGTTCGAGGGCAAGGGCGATGCCATGCAGTTCGAGGTGCTCGGCTTCGACCACACGCGAGCCGAAGGTCTCAAAGCCGGGATGATCGTCCATCTCGAAAGCGCCGAGGCGTGCATCCGCTCGGCCGTCGATGCCGCCGAGCGCATGGCCGGCGTCACCGTCGAAGATGTGCACGTGGCGGTCACCTGCGGACGTCTCAAGAGCGAGAGTTTCTCGGCGAGCGTGGCCCTGTCCTCGGGCGGCGTGCGCGAAGACGACATCCGGCGTCTTGTTGCCGGCGGTCGCCAATATGCCGGGCGCGACAAGCGGAACGTGCTGCATGCGCTGCCCTTGAGCTACCGCCTCGACGACCATGACGGCATCAGCGAGCCGCAGGGCATGTGCGGCGAGCGGCTTGCCGTCGATCTTCATGCGGTCACCGCCGACGAAGTGGCGATGCGCAACGTGACGCTCTGCGTCGAGCGCTGCCATCTCGGCGTTGCCGGCCTGGTCGCTGCGCCCTTCGCGAGCGCGCTTGCGGTGGTCACGCCCGACGAGGCCAAGCTCGGCGTGGCGTGCATTGATTTCGGCGCCGGGACGACGACGCTCTCGGTTCTGGCCGACGGGCAGTTCATCCACACCGACGCCATCGCGCTCGGCGGCAACAGCATCACCACGGACATTGCCCGCACGCTGGCCGCCCCGCTCGATTTCGCCGAACGGCTCAAGACGCTGCACGGGGCCGCCTACGCCGCGTCGTCCGACGAGCGCGAAATCATCACCTATCCCGCCGTCACCGGCATGGCGCAGCCGAGCCTGAACCAGATCACCAAGGCACAGCTCGCGGTCATCATCCGCCCGCGCATCGAGGAGATCCTCGATCTGTTGCGGCGGCGGCTTGCGGCGAGCGGCGTTGCGGCTGAGATGACCCAGCATCTCGTTCTGACCGGCGGCGGGAGCCAACTCACCGGGTTGCCCGACCTCACCGCCAATATGTTCGGCCGGCCCGTTCGCCTCGGGCGTCCGCGCGCGATGCGCGGGCTGCCGGCAGCGGCCGCGTCCCCCGATTTCGCCGCAGGGATCGGCCTCCTCATCGCCTGGTCGCGCGGCGACGACAGACATTCAGGCGGCGCCGAGCAGCGCTATCTGCGCACCGGCACCGGTTATTTCGCCAGGGTCGGCGATTGGATAAGGGACAATTTTTGATCGGAAGGGCTCGGAACGGCGCATCGCGGGGACGCGCAACAGCGAGCCGGAGCAAAGGGCAATGAAGGATCGGAAGACGGCCATGACTATCAACCTCAGAGTTCCTGATCTCACTGAACTCAAGCCGCGCATCACCGTATTCGGTGTCGGCGGTGCGGGCGGCAATGCCGTCAACAACATGATCGCCTCTGGCCTCAAGGGCATCGAGTTCGTAGTCGCCAACACCGATGCTCAGGCGCTTGCGAGCTCGACGGCCGAGCGCCGCATCCAGATGGGCACCCACGTCACCGAAGGCCTCGGTGCCGGGTCGAAGCCCGAGATCGGCGCGGCGGCCGCCGAAGAGGCCATGGCCGACATCAAGGCCCATCTCGTCGGCTGCCACATGGTGTTCATCACGGCCGGCATGGGCGGCGGCACTGGAACGGGTGCCGCGCCGATCATCGCGCGGGCCTCTCGCGAGGAGGGCATCTTGACCGTGGGCGTCGTCACCAAGCCCTTCCAATTCGAGGGGACGCGGCGCATGCGCGCGGCCGAGGTGGGCATCGACCAACTGCAGAAATTCGTCGATACGCTTCTCATCATTCCGAACCAGAACCTGTTCCGCGTCGCCACCGAAAAGACGACCTTCACCGATGCCTTCGCCATGGCCGACGACGTGCTGCGCGCGGGCGTCTCCTGCATCACCGACCTCATGGTCAAGGAGGGACTGATCAATCTCGACTTCGCCGACGTCCGCACGGTGATGGCCGGCATGGGCAAGGCGATGATGGGGACGGGCGAGGCGAGCGGCGAACGCCGCGCCGTCGAGGCGGCGGAAGCGGCCATTTCCAATCCGCTGCTTGACGATGTGTGCATGAAGGGCGCGAGCGGCCTGCTCGTGTCCATCACCGGCGGCAACGATCTGACCCTTTATGAGGTCGACGAGGCCGCGAGCAAGGTGAGGTCGGAGGCTGATCCTGACGCCAACATCATCGTTGGCGCGACTTTCGACGACGAGCTCGACGGATCGATCCGCGTGTCGGTGGTGGCGACCGGCATCGGCATGGCGGCTGAACTACGTGCCGCCACGCCGCATCAGCGGAGCCGCTTGAGCGAGCGGCTCGCGAGCCTCCCCGCATTTCCCGGCCAGCCCGTCGAACTCGACGAACCGAGCCTCGTCTTGGCCGAGAGCGAGATGGTCAAGGAGCCGCAGGTCTGGCGCGCGCCCGGCAATGTGACGATCGAAAAGCGCCCGGCACAGGCCGCGGCGATTGGGCCGATCGGTGCCGCGCAGGCAAGACCTGTGCAGCAAATGGCGCCCCGGCCCTTCCAGCCCGCACCTCCGGCCGCCACGAAGCGCCCGGTGAGGCGCATGCCGAGCATGGAAGAGTTGCCTGTCGTCGCCCAGAACGAGATCAAAGCCAAATCGGGTCAGGCGCCTGTCATCGGTCTTGCCGCCCAGAAGAAGAAGCTGGGTTTCCTCGAGCGCCTGGCCAATGTCGGTCGCACGCTCGGCAAGGAGGCCGAGGAAGCGCCGGCAAAGCGCGAGCCTGAGTTTGAGCGGCCCTGGGGCGAGATGCCGAAAGCGGCTGAACGTCCCAAGCCTGAGAGCGAGGCAGCGGCACCGAGAGGGATCCGGATCGAGCGGCCGCGCAGCGAACGGGTCGTCGCCGCCGGACCAAAAGTTGTTGAGATGCAGAGCGCTTCCGCGGCGGCGGAGATGGTCGAGGCTGTTGACGAATCACTTGTCGACGACGATCTCGAGATCCCCGCGTTTCTGCGCCGCAGGGCCAATTAACCATCCTGCGTACCAACTCCTCATCGAGGTGAGAATATTTAAATACATCAAAGTCTTATCGGGTCACAGCGACCGTAATACAGTGAAAGAAACCGTGATTTGTCGCCCCTGAGTCCGAGCGTTAAGGTTGTTACAGATTGATCGGCGGAATCAAACGGCACACCGCAAGGACTGAGAAAAGTCCGGTTTCAAGTGCCAGAGACGCCGAGCGATCGGGGGGCCTGGGGTTCACGCCTTGGGCAAAGTAGGGAACTCAAAATACGGCGGGGGCCGACGGGGGCATGAGGGGTTTTATCGGGGCACGCCAGACCACGCTTGCCAGTGAGATCACACTTACAGGCACGGGGGTCCACAGCGGAGCGCCAGTCTCCATCACAATTTGTCCGGCTGATGGCGATTCCGGCATTCGCTTCCTTCTCTTCAACGGTTATGCCGAAGGCACCGAGATCGCAGCCGATCAGCGGTCGGTGACCGGCGTGACCTTGTGCACCGTCCTCGGCGACGGCAATGGCGCTTCGGTGGCGACCGTCGAGCATCTGCTCGCCGCGCTGCGCGGCCTCGGCGTCGACAATGCCCTGATCGAGATCGACAGCGCCGAGGTTCCGATCATGGACGGCAGCGCGTCGCGTTTCGTCGAGGCGATCGACGAAGTCGGCCTTGCCGAGCTCGATGCGCCGCGCCGCTTTCTCAAGGTTCTGAAAAAGATCGTGGTTGAAGAGGCCGGCGCCTATGGCGAACTGGCCCCGCATAACGGTTTCCATATCGACATCGAGATCGATTTCGACACGCCGCTGATCGGAAGCCAGCGGATCGAGATCGACATGAACCCCGGCGCGTTCCGCCGCGAACTCGCCCGCGCCCGCACCTTCGGCTTCATGAAGGACGTCGAGCGGCTGTGGGCGGCCGGCCTTGCACTCGGCGCCTCGCTCGACAACACCATCGCCATCGGCGACGACCGCGTCATCAATCGCGAAGGCCTTCGCTTCTCCGATGAATTCGTGCGCCACAAGGCGCTCGATGCGGTGGGCGATCTCGCATTGGCCGGCGCGCCCATCCTCGGGGCCTACCGCTCCCGCCGCGGCGGCCACCGGCTGAACGCCCTGGTGCTGAAGGCGCTCTTCGCCGACGCCGACGCCTGGACCATGATCGAAGCCCCGCGTTACCGCGAAATTCGTCATGCCGAGCTCAGCCACCGCCTGGCGGCCGCGAATTTCGCCGCCGAACGGAGCTAGCCGAGACCATTATTCGATTCGTACTTCACGCGCCCGCCTGTTCGCGGGCGCGTTTGCTGTGGACCACGAAATCCACAAAACCGGCTTCGTTGCCCATCCTGCGGCCAAAAGACAGGGCAAAAAAACACCATAATCGGCTAGTTGGTTGCTGGGAGCTGCGCTAGCCTGCTTCTTGAGGCGGAAGCGGGCGCCAGGGGCGTCTTTGAGGGGTAGCATGACCGGACGGCTTGAGCTGCAACGGGCGGCGCAGCCCCTTTCTGGGCGACCGCGCAATTGGCTCATCGTGCCGGCAAGGTTCGCTTGCATCCTCTTCGCCGCGAGCCTTGTTTCGGCTTGCAGTTCCTTCGCCTGGTTCGGCAACAAGGACGGCGAGGAAACGGTCAGCAACGATCCGCCGAACGTCATCTACGGCAAGGCCGATGCCCTCATCGACAAGGGCAAGTACAAAGACGCCGCGCGCGTCTATGAAGAGGTGGATATCAACCACCCCTATTCGCCCGAGGCGCGCAAAGCCATCCTCATGGCCGCCTATGCCTATTACAAGGGCGGCAAGTACGACGACGCGATCGGGGCCGCGGACCGCTACCTCACGCTCCACCCCGGCACGCAGGAATCCGACCTCGCGCAGAACATCATCGCCATGTCCTATTACGACCGGGTGCTCGATCCGAAACGGGACCAGACCAATGCCCGCAAGGCGCTCGTGGCTTACGACACGCTGCTTCAGCGCTATCCCCAATCGCGCTACGCGGCCGATGCCGGCAACCGCGCCCGCATCCTGCGCGATTTGTTGGCGGCCAATGAGATGACGGTCGGCCGCTATTATCTGCGCCACAACAACTTCCTCGCCGCGATCAATCGCTTCCGCACCGTGGTCGCCGACTACCAGTCCACGGAGCAGATCGAAGAGGCCTTGATGCGCCTGACCGAGGCCTATATGGCGTTGGGGATCGTCAACGAGGCCCAGACGGCGGCCGCCGTGCTCGGCCACAACTTTCCGGAAAGCAAGTGGTATCGCCACGCCTACGCGCTCTTGGGGAAACGCGGTCTCAAGCCGCAAGAGCACGAAGGGTCCTGGATCACCCGGACCTGGAGGGGCGAAGGCAACCCGGCCTGACCGACGCACCATGCTAGAGGCCCTGTCGATCCGCGACATCGTCCTGATCGACAAACTCGATCTCGAATTCGGCCAAGGCCTGTCCGTGCTCACCGGCGAGACCGGTGCCGGCAAATCGATCCTGCTCGACGCTTTTTCTCTCGCCCTTGGCGGCAGAGGCGATGCCGCGCTGGTGCGCCGCGGCGCGAGCCAGGGCCAGGTCACCGCCATTTTCGCCCTTGCCCGGCACCACCCTGTCTCGGCGCTGCTCGCGGCGAACGGCATTGAGCCCGAGGCGGGCTTGATCTTGCGCAGGGTGCAAGGCGCCGACGGCAGAAGCCGCGCCTTCATCAACGACACGAGCGTCAGCGTGCAGCTCCTGCGCCAGGTCGGCCAAACCCTGGTCGAGATCCACGGTCAGCACGACGACCGCGCTTTGATCGACCCGAGCGGCCACCGCGACCTCGTCGATGCCTTTGGCGGTTTGAGCGGGGAGGCGGGGCGCCTCGCCGAGGCTTACGACTTTTGGCAACGGGCCGAGGCCGAGCGCGCCCGCCATGAGACCGGCATCGCCGCCTCGCGCGCCAATGCCGGCTATCTGAGCCATGCTCTCGAGGAACTTCGCCTGCTTGAACCCCAAGACGGCGAGGAGGCAAGTCTGGCCTCCCGGCGCCAAGTGATGATGAATGCCGAGAAGATCGCCGCCGAGCTCGCCGAGACACTTGACGCTCTGCGCGGGGAGGGGACGAGCGGCGCCCGACTGGCCGCCGCTCTGCGCCGGATCGAGCGCCAAGCTTCGGTCGCTCCCGACCTGCTCGGCCCGGTGGCCGCCGCGATCGAACGCGTGCTCGGCGAGACGAACGCCGCGCAAGCCAAGGTCGAGGAAGCGCTCGCCGCCACCGCTTTCGAACCTGAGGCGCTGGAACGCGCCGAGGAGCGGCTCTTCGCGTTGCGCGCCCTTGCCCGCAAGCACAAGGTCGCCGTCGATGCGCTGCCGGCGCTTGTCGAACGGTTGGAGACGGAACTAGCCGCGCTCGACACCAGCGAGGCGCGGGGCGCCGAGCTTGCCGAGGCCGCTTCCGCCGCCCGCAAGGCTTATGAGGCCTTGGCGCTTGGCTTGAGTGCCTCGCGCAAAGGGGCGGCTGAGCGGCTCGACAAGGAGGTGATGGCCGAACTCGCGCCGCTCAAGCTCGACAAGGCGCGCTTCGACACCCATATCGAAACGGTCGCGCTTGACCATGGCGGCCCGAGCGGCGTCGATCGCGTCGCCTTCTTTGTCAGGACCAACCCGGGCACCGACCCGGGTCCGTTGATGAAGGTCGCCTCAGGCGGCGAGCTCGCGCGCTTCATCCTGGCGCTGAAAGTCGTGCTTGCCGCCCGCGGCTCGGCGCCGACGCTCATCTTCGATGAGGCCGACGCGGGCGTCGGCGGGGCGACGGCAGCGGCCGTCGGCGAGCGCCTGGCGCGGCTCGCGGCCAAAGTGCAGGTGCTGGCCGTAACCCATGCCCCGCAAGTGGCGGCCGTCGCAAACGGCCATCTCCTGATCGCCAAGGAGCCCGTGCGCGGCAAGGACGGCGAGGCCATGGCAACCCGTGTCGCCGTTCTCGAGGGCGAGCACCGGCGTGAGGAAATCGCCCGCATGCTCGCCGGTCAGACCATTACCGATGAGGCGCGCAAGGCGGCCGAGCGGCTCATGAAGCGAAGCGCATGATGAACGAGAATGAGCAGGAGCAAGACAAAGACAAAGAAGAAGGCCGGGACCGGACCGTCCATCGCGGACAAGCCCGCGAGCGCGCTCGGCGAAGCCGAGGCCGCCTCCGAGCTTGCCCGGCTCGCCGCTTCGATCGCGCATCACGATGAGCTCTATTACCGCAAAGACCAGCCCGAGATCTCCGACGCCGAATACGACGCGTTGAGGGCGCGCAACGGCGCGATCGAGGCGCGCTTTCCCCATCTCGTCCGCGACGACAGTCCCTCGCTGAAGGTGGGCGCGGCCCCGGTCGAGGCCTTCGGCAAGGTGGTGCATCGCGTGCCCATGCTGTCATTGGGAAACGTGTTCGACGAGGAGGGCTTGCGCGACTTCCTCGACCGCATCGGCCGCTTTCTCGGGCTCGCGACCATCGAGGGCCTCGCCTTCACCGCCGAGCCCAAGATCGACGGCCTCTCCATCACGCTCCGCTACGAGGGCGGCAAGCTCGTGCAAGGCGCGACCAGGGGCGACGGCTATGAGGGCGAGAACGTCACCGCCAATGTCCGCACCATCGCCGACATTCCCAAGACCATCAAATCGCGCGGCTTTCCCGATCCGTTCGAGCTGAGGGGCGAGATCTATATGAGCCGCGCGGCGTTCCAGCTTCTCAACGAGGAACAGGCGCGGGCCGGCGACCGGCTCTTCGCCAATCCGCGCAACGCCGCCGCGGGCTCCCTCCGCCAGCTCGATCCCGCCATCACCGCCAAGCGGCCCTTGCGCTTCTTCGCCTATGGCTGGGGCGAGGTCGCGGGGGGCTTCTCCGCCGAGACCCAATGGGATGTCTACCAGGTGATGCGCGCCTGGGGCTTTCCTCTCAATCCGCTGATCAGGCTCACCCATTCGGTCGAGGAAATGCTTGAGACCTATCGCGATATCGAGAGCGGGCGGGCCGGGCTCGACTACGATATCGACGGCATCGTCTACAAGCTCGACCGGCTCGATCTGCAACAGCGGCTCGGCTTCGTCTCGCGCTCGCCCCGCTTCGCCATCGCCCATAAATTTCCCGCCGAGAAAGCGACTACGGTCTTGCGCGGCATCGATATCCAGGTCGGCCGCACCGGGGCTCTGACCCCCGTCGCCAAGCTCGATCCCGTCACCGTCGGCGGCGTCGTGGTGCAGAACGCCACCCTGCACAACGAGGATGAGATCGCGCGGAAGGATGTCAGGGTCGGCGATACCGTCATCGTCCAGCGCGCCGGCGACGTCATTCCGCAAATTCTCGGCGTGGTTCAAGAGAAGCGGCCTAAGGGCGCGAAACGATTCGTCTTTCCCACCGTCTGCCCGGCGTGCGGCAGCCATGCCTCGCGCGAGATCAACCCCAACACCGGCAAGGAGGACGCGGTCAGGCGTTGTACCGGCGGGCTCATTTGCCCGGCGCAAAGGGTCGAGCGGCTGAAGCATTTCGTTTCGCGCAATGCCTTCGACATCGAGGGTCTCGGCGAGAAGCACATCAAGTCCTTCTATGACGACGGCCTGATCCAGTCGCCGCCAGACATCTTCACGCTTCGAGCCCGCGACAAGCGCGCCTCCTCGAAGCTCGCGGATCGCGAAGGGTGGGGCGAGACCTCGGCGAAGAAGCTGTTCGACGCCATAGAGGCCCGCCGCAACATCCGGCTCGATCGCTTCATCTACGCGCTCGGGATCCCTCATGTCGGCGAGACCACGGCGCGGCTTCTCGCCCGGAACTACGGTTCGATCGCGCGATTCAGGACCAGCATGCGCGCCGCCGCCAAGGGGCACGAGAGCGACGCCTTCGCCGAGCTCGGCAATATCGAGGGCATCGGACCGACGGTGGCGGCGTCAATTGCCGATTTCTTCGCCGAGCCGCACAACCTTGCCGTCGTCGACGAGCTCATGAAGGAAGTGAGGCCCGAGCCGCTCGAAGCGGTCGATCACGCTTCGCCGATCTCCGGCAAGACCGTGGTGTTCACGGGCACGCTCGAGCAGATGACCCGCTCGGAGGCCAAGGCCCGCGCCGAGCGCCTCGGCGCCAAGGTGGCGGGCTCGGTGTCGAAGAACACCGACTATGTGGTGGCCGGCCCCGGCGCCGGCTCAAAGCTGAAAGACGCCAAGGACCTCGGCGTCGCCGTTCTCACCGAGGAGGAATGGCTGAAGCTGATCGATTGAGTCAGCCGATCTGCGCCGTGGCATGGCGGAGCCAGGCCCGGTCGTCGCTGAGCAGGATCGGCTCGATCTCGCGCCTGATGCGCGCGTGGTAGGCGTTGAGCCAGGCGAGTTCCCACGGCAGGAGCTGTTTCGGATCGATCAGGCGGCGGTCGAACGGCACGAGCGTCAGCGTCTCGAACCCCATCATCTCGCGCTCGCCGCCCGGGATTTTTTCGAGCGGCGTCACCAGCACGAGATTTTCCAGCCTGATCCCGTAATGGCCTTCGCGATAGTAGCCGGGCTCGTTTGACAGGATCATGCCGGGCTCGAGCTCGACGGTGCCAAGCCGCGACAGGCGGTGCGGTCCTTCATGCACCGACAGATAGCTGCCCACGCCGTGACCGGTGCCGTGATCGAAGTCGAGCCCGACCTCCCATAGCGGCCTGCGCGCCAGCGGATCGAGGTCCTGGCCGCGCGTGCCCTTGGGAAACCGCGCCGTGGCGATGGCGATATGCGCCTTCAGCACCAGCCCGTAATGCCGGCGCATTTCCGCCGTCGGCGTACCGATGGCGACCGTGCGGGTCACGTCGGTGGTGGCGTCGCGATACTGGGCGCCCGAATCGATCAGATAGAGCGAGCCCGGCTCAAGCAGACGTTTCGCTTTCGTCGTCGGCCGGTAATGGACGATGGCCCCGTTCGGCCCCGATGCCGAGATCGTGTCGAAGCTGATGTCCCTGAGCTGGCCGGACTCGCGCCGGCAATCCTCCAGCTTTATCGCCGCGGCTACCTCGTCGATCTTTCCCGAGACGGCGACCTCGTCGAGCCAACCCAGGAATCGCGCCATCGCCACGGCGTCCCGCTGATGGGCGGTGCGGGCGCCCGCGATCTCGGTCGCGTTCTTGATGGCCTTGGGCGCGATGCACGGATCCTGGCCCGTCACGATTTGCGCGCCTTCGGCTTTCAATGCGTGCGCGAACCGTACCGGCGTCGTCTCGGGATCGAGGCGCACGCGCGCATGCGCCTCGCCCAGCGCCTTGATCTGGTCCATGAGCGCGGCGGGCTCGGCGAGTTCGGCGAAGTCGCGAATCTCTCCCTTCACGTTGTCGCCGACTTTGGCCGGATCGATGAAGAGAGTGGCGCGCCCCGTCGCCGGCACGATGGCGAAGGCGAGCGCAACCGGCGTGTGCTTGATGTCGCCGCCCCTGATGTTGAACAGCCACGCGATCGAGTTCGAGCAGAGTGAGGAGAACGGCGTCGGCCTTGTCCGCCGCAAGCACCGCCTGCACGTCGCGGATCTTCTCTTGGGCGCTGCGTCCGGCGTATTCGATCCCTTGGGGGACGATGGCCGCGCCGGCGTATTTCGGCCGGTCCTGCCAGATCTGATCGACGAGATTGGCTTCGACCGGGACGAGCTTGATGCCCGACTTGGCGAGCGTCTCGGTCAGCCGTTCGATTTCCTTGATGGTATGGAGCGACGGATCGTAACCGAGCGCGCCGCCCTTGGCGAGCTTCTCGGCGATCCAGCTCGACGGCTTGGCCTCGGGAGTTTGCAGCACCTCGAACAGCGCCGGGTCGGTCTGGGCGCGCGCCTGGAGCCTGTAGCGCCCGTCGACAAACAGCGCCGCGTCATTCTCAAGCACCACGGCCGTGCCGGCCGATCCGGTGAAGCCGGTGAGCCAAGCCAGGCGCTCGGCCGGAGGGGCCAGATACTCGTTCTGGTGCTCGTCGCTATGGGGTACGAGGAAGCCTTTGAGCTTCCGCGACCTCAACTCCCCCTGCAAGGCCTCGACCCGCTCGCCGCTGGCCGAGGGGGTACTGACATCGTCGAAAATCTGAAACATGGCCGGCTCTTGTAAACGTAAACCTCGGTCGCGATCAATGATGCACCCTGCGTCCGCTGCGGCGGACGATGACCAAGGTCGTCCATCCATCGAGAATGATTCGCTTTTCCAAGGTGAAGCCGTGCGCGCGCGTGCGCGCCTCGATACCACGCGCCTGGGTTTCGGTGAGGCCGGACAGGATCGCCGTGCCGCCGGGAGCGACGTGCCGCGCCAATTGAGGGGCGAGGGCATACAGCGCGCGTTCGAGCAGATTGGCGAGCACGAGATCGGCCTTTTTGTGCCTGAGCCTCTGATGCGCAAAGCCCTCTGCCGCAACGACGCCGATCAGGGACGCGACGCCGTTCTTGCGCGCATTGTCTTCGGCGGTCGCCGCCGCGACCGGGTCGCTGTCGCTCGCCATGACTTTCCGCTCGAGCGCCTTGGCGCCGAGCGCCTTGGCGGCGGCGATGGCGAGGATGCCGGAGCCGGTGCCGAGATCGACGATCTCGCGCGGCCGGCGGCGCTTCAGGAGATCGTCGAGGGCGAGCAGACAGCCGCGCGTGCTCGCGTGATGCGCGGTGCCGAAGGCTCGACCCGCGTCGATCTCGATGGCGAGAAGCCGGCGCGGCATGCTGTCCCGGTCATGGCTGCCATGGATGAGGAAGCGCCCCGCCTCGACCTTGCCGCGCTTGCCCTGCGACAGCCTCACCCAATCAAGGGGAGGGATCGCTTCGATCCGGAGCGCCCCAAGCCCGTCTCCAGGAGCGGCCGCGGCGATCAGCTTGAGCAGAGCTTCGCGCGGCGGAGGCGCGTCGTAATGGGCGAACACCTCGAATCGGTCTTCCCCGCGCTCGAACAGTCCGACCGCAACTGGCGCGGGATCGAGGGCCTCTTCGAGCGCTTGGGCAATACGCATCGCCGGCGAAGCCGGGGCCTCGATGCTGGCCTGATGGGTCATGGGCGCCGCGGTCCCGGCCACGACTGGCTGGCGCAAGCAGCGTCGGCAAGAGCCTGCATGGCGCGAAGCTTAGGCCTCCGCGCCGTGCAGACGCAAATCGGTCCTGTTCGGCCGAACGCCTCGCGCGAAGGCCCTCGGGCCAAGGTCCTCGGGCGTTACGACCTGCCGAAGCAGATTCGGGGGGCCGCTTCCTGCTTGCACGGCGTCCCGGCAGGGGTCCCGCAGATCTCGGCGAGCTTCGCCTGCGAGACGCAGAATCCGTCGGGGCCACGCCAGCCCGAGCCGCCTTTGCAGCCGCAGCCCTTGCAGCGGCACGCTTCTTCGGCGACCGCAATGGACGGCGCCGGGAATACCAGAAATCCTAATGAAATCAGGATCAAAGCACTTGCGAACACGCTCCGCATGGGACCCTCCCTTAGCAAAGAAGAACCCCAATGTACACGTTTTGTTCTCATCAGGGAAGTGGGTCGCATCGATGATGCTCCGGGACGGAGTCCGCAAGGCGCTCAAGCCTTCTCGACGAAGCTGTCCACCACCTTCTTCTGCCCGGCCTTGTCGAAATCGACCGTGAGCTTGTTGCCGTCGATTTGCGCCACGCGGCCATAGCCGAATTTCTGATGGAACACGCGCATGCCGATGGAAAGCCCCGCGCCCTCGGCGGTGCTTGAGGCGACAAGCGTGCCTTCGATGGTGACGGGCCCCCGGCTCGCCGGTGCCCCGGTCGCGCGGTTTCTCTTCGCGCGCTGCCAGCCCGGCGTCTCGTAGAAGCCGCTCGCGAACAGAGTCTCCGCGCTATCGAAGCGGCTCGGTCCGTAGCCGCGCAGGCCTTTGTCTTCCGCGACCGCGATGTGATCGACCGGAAGCTCGTCGATGAAGCGCGACGGCAGCGCCGTCTGCCAGGTCCCGTGGTTCCGCCGGTTCTGGGCGAAGGTGATCTTGGCGTGCCGCCTCGCCCGCGTCAGTCCCACATGAGCGAGCCTGCGCTCCTCTTCGAGGCCTGCGCGTCCCGTCTCGTCGAGGCTCCGCTGATGCGGAAGCAGCCCCTCGTCCCAGCCGGGGAGGAACACGGTATCGAATTCGAGCCCCTTGGCCGAATGGAGCGTCATCAGGTTGACGCGGTCGGCGCCCTCCTCGGTCTCGGCGTCCATGACGAGGCTGACATGCTCGAGAAAGCCCGCGAGCGTGTCGAACTCCTCCATGAAGCGGATCAGCTCCTTCAGATTCTCGAGCTTCGACTGGGCTTGCGGCGAGCGCTCGGCCTGCCACATGCCGGTATAGCCCGAACTCATCGAGGATCAGCTCGGCGAGCTCGGTGTGGCGCATCGTGTCGATCAGCGAGCGCCAGCGGTCGAAGGCCGCGATCAGGTCGAGCAGCGACTTGCGCGGCTTGGGTTTGAGTTCCTCGGTCTCGACCAGGAGCCGTGCGGCCTGGAACAGCGGCACGCTTTGCGCCCGTGCGAGCTGATGCAACGACTTCAGGCTCGATTCGCCGAGACCCCGCCGCGGCGTGTTGAAGATGCGCTCGAATTTGAGGTCGTTGGCCGGATTGAGCGTCACCTCGAAATAGGCGGTGGCGTCTCTGATCTCCTGGCGCTCATAGAAGCGCGGGCCCCCGATCACGCGATAGGGGAGCCCAAGGGTGATGAAACGATCTTCGAAGGCGCGCATCTGGAACGAGGCGCGGACCAGGATCGCGATCTCGCTCAAGCGATGGCCCTGGCGTTGCAGTTGCTCGATATCCTCGCCGATGACGCGGGCTTCCTCCTCGTCGTCCCAGCAGCCTTCGACCGCGACCTTCTCGCCGAGCGCGCCATCGGTGCGCAGCGTCTTGCCGAGGCGTCCCTTGTTATGGGCGATCAGCCCCGAGGCGGCGCCGAGGATATGGCCGGTCGAGCGGTAGTTGCGCTCGAGCCTGATGATCTTGGCGCCGGGGAAGTCGGTCTCGAAGCGCAGGATGTTGTCGACCTCCGCACCCCGCCAGCCATAGATCGACTGGTCGTCGTCGCCGACGCAGCAGATATTGTTGTTCCCTTGCGCGAGCAGCCGCAGCCACAAATATTGGGCCACGTTCGAATCCTGGTACTCGTCCACCAGCGTGAACAGGAAGCGCTGCTGATATTTTTCGAGCACGTCCGGGTGCTCCTGGAACAGCCGCAAGTTCTCCAGCAAGAGATCGCCGAAATCGGCGGCGTTCAGTTCCTTCAAGCGAAGCTGGTAAAGCGCGTAAAGCGCGCGCGCCTTGCCGTTGGCGAAGACGAGGCTCTCGCCCTCCGGCACGCGCTTGGGCACGAGCCCTCTGTTTTTCCAGCCGTCGATCATCGCCGCCAAGACTCGCGCCGGCCAGCGTTTCTCGTCGATGTTCTCGGCCGCGAGCAGCTGCTTCAGCAGCCTGATCTGATCGTCGGTATCGAGCACCGTGAAGGACGGCTTGAGATCGACGAGTTCGGCATGACGGCGCAGGATCTTGACGCCGATGGCGTGGAAGGTGCCGAGCCAGGGCATGCCTTCCACCACGCCGCCGATCAGCTGCCCGACGCGGGCCTTCATCTCGCGCGCCGCCTTGTTGGTGAAGGTGACGGCGAGGATTTGCCAGGGCCTGGCGCGCCCCAAGCTCAAGATATGGGCGATGCGGGTGGTGAGCACGCGGGTCTTGCCGGTGCCGGCGCCCGCCAGCACCAAAAGCGGGCCGTCGAGCGTCTCGACCGCCTCGCGCTGCTCGGGGTTGAGCGCGTCGAGATAATGGCCGGGCCGCCTGCGCATGGCGCGTTCCGAAGTGGGCGGCGGCGCCTCGTCGGAAGGCGGCAGCGCTGCGGCTTCGAGTGCGGAGGAGCGAATCTGTTTCATCGAGGCGGAAACTATATCATTGCCCGTGCGGCGAGGAAAAAACGGACGCCCGCCAAAGCTCTTGGGGCTTTAAACGGCGATGTGGGGCGCTCTACCGGCGACGGACGCGGTGCAACGGCCGCGCCGTTCTAGAGTTTGGTACCTAATGCAGGCATTGCCCGGCGAACACCTCGCAGGCGAAAAAATGCCGCGAAAAAAGTCCAGAATTGCAGTTGCGGCGCATCGAAGTCGCTGCCAAAACGGCGTTGGTGCTCCGAATCGGGGGATGCGGGACATGCTTCAGGTTTTGCGGATGAGCGTCGCCATAGCCGGCTTTGCCGCCTTTGCGACCGGGGTCGCTGAGCCCGCGCAAGCTGCGTGCCAGCTCGTCAAAGCCACCCATAGCGCCGGCTCCAAGGCCGACGCCGCCAGATCCTCACAGGCTCTGGTGTTGCAGAGAGCCTCCGAACTGAAGCGCGCCAAGAGATGGTCCTACGTCACCGTCTATGCGTACCGCGTGAAAGGCGACCCTTTCTGGAAGGCCGTCCGCCCGGAAGGCGTGCCCCGCGAGGCCCAGCTCAAGCCTGACATCGTGACGTCTCGCTTCTACACGACCTGCTTCACCGGCGTGGTCGTTCCGTTCGTATGCACCACGGGCTCAAGCGTCTGCGGCCAGTAGTCGCCCCATCCTTCCTTTGCCATGCCTCACGTCATACCTCCCCTTAAGGGAGGTCCGGTGGCGCGCTTCGACTGGCGAGACTCACGCCTGAGAAGCCGTCGCCTCATACTTGCCACAGGACGTGGTAAGGTGACGTTCAAAGTTGCAAGGTTGGGCCATGGTCAAGAGTTGCGCTCTGTTTCCGCGATACACGCTCGGTGAGCGGATCGCTGACGGCTGCCTCCATGCCGTCGGCGTCACGGCAAGCCTCGTCGCCTTCGCCGTTCTCCTGATCATCGGCATAAAGTCGGCGACGGCATTATGGATCGTGAGCCTGACCATTTACGGGCTTGCGTTGGTGGCAACCTTTGGCTGTTCGGCGGGCTACCATCTCGTGGCACGCCCCAGGCTCAAGGAGTGGCTGCGCCGATTCGACCATGCCGCCATCTTCCTGATGATCGCGGCCACTTACACGCCCTTCGTCCTCATCGAAATGAAAACGCCCTTTGGGCTTGGGCTTCTTGCCGTCGTGTGGACGATCGCGGCCGTTGGCATCGTGCTTCAGCTGTTCGCGCCGCGCTATCTGGGGCGCCTGTCGGTCGCACTCTATCTGGTACAGGGATGGGCGGTGCTTGCGGCGCTCGAGCCGCTGATGTCGGCGCTGCCGGGTCGCGTGCTGACGCTGCTCATGGCGGGCGGCGTGCTCTACACGGTTGGCGTCGTGTTCCATCTCTGGGAGCGTCTGCCTTACTCGAACGCCATTTGGCATGGCTTCGTGCTGTCGGCGGCAACCTGCCATTTCGCGGCCGTCCTCTTCGTCGCCGTCTGACGTCGTACCCGGAAAAGCCTAAGCATTCGGGCCGAAGCACCCTAGAATGGCGCCATGACGGCAATCATGGCCGAAGGAGGGGATCGCAAGCGCGCGCTTTTCGCAGCGCTAGGCGCGCGCTTCGGCGAGCGCTTCTCGCTTGGCCAGGCGCTGCGCGAGCAGCATGCCAATACGCTGACCTGGCTCAAGCGCGAGCCTCCCGACGCCGTGCTGTTCGCGGAGAGCGAGGCCGAGGTCAGCGAAGCGGTAAAGCTTTGCGCCGACGCGCGCGTGCCGGTGATCCCGTTTGGCACCGGCACGTCGCTCGAAGGCCACGTCAATGCCCCGTTTGGAGGCGTCTCGCTGGATCTGTCTCGCATGAATTGCGTCCTCGCCGTGCACGAGGCCGATCTCGACTGCGAGGTCGAGCCCGGCGTCACCCGCAAGGCGCTCAATGACGATTTGCGCGGGCTTGGGCTCTTCTTCCCGGTCGATCCCGGAGCCGATGCCAGCCTCGGCGGCATGGCCGCGACACGCGCCTCGGGCACCAATGCCGTGCGCTACGGCACCATGCGCGATGCGGTTCTCGGCCTGACCGCGGTGCTCGCCGACGGCAGCGTGATCAGGACCGGCGGCAGGGCGCGAAAGTCATCGGCCGGCTATGATCTCACCCGTCTCCTGGTCGGCTCGGAGGGCACGCTCGGCATTATCACCAGGCTCACGCTGAAGCTCTACGGCATCCCCGAGACCATCATCTCGGCCGTCTGCCCCTTCGGTTCGATCGCGGGCGCCTGCAACGCCACCATCGCCGCGCTCCAGATCGGCCTCCCGCTTGCCCGCATCGAGCTTCTCGACGAGGTGCAGATGCGCGCTTGCAACGCCTATTCGCGCCTCTCCTTGCGCGAGACCCCGACGCTGTTCCTCGAATTTCACGGCACCCCGGCCTCGGCGCGCGAGGAGGTCGAAGCCTTCGCCGCGATCGCGCGCGGGGAAGGGGGAGGGGAATTCGCCTATGCCGAGCGGCAGGAGGAACGGACGAAACTTTGGCAGGCGCGTCACGATGCCTATTGGGCCGCGCGCGGGTTGAGGCCGGGCGCCGAAGTGCTGTCGACCGATGTCTGCGTGCCGATCTCCGCGCTGGCCGAATGCGTCACCGCCACGCGCGCGGACATTGACCGCATGGGGCTGCTTGCCCCGATCGTCGGCCATGTCGGCGACGGCAACTTTCATGTCCTGCCGCTGATCGACCCGGCCAACGCGGAGGAGCGGCGGAAGGTGGGAGCTTTTCTCGACCGGCTGGTCGAACGGGCGCTCGCCGCGGGCGGGACCTGCACCGGGGAGCATGGCGTCGGCCAGGGCAAGATCAGTTACCTTGCCGCCGAGCATGGGGCGGGCATTTCGGCGATGATTGCCATAAAAAAGGCGCTCGATCCCCGGAATATCCTCAATCCTGGCAAGATTTTTGCGTTACCATGACAGTTGCGTCGCGGGGGGCCCGGTCCCCGGCGCTTGTTTTGCGCCTGAGTGCACACTCCGAGCCTTGGGTTAGACGGCGGTGAACTCGCTCCTGCTGGCTTTGACGGCATTATTGATTCTGGTCCTGAGCGCGCTCTTTGCCGCGCCGCTCTTCATCGACTGGAACGATTACCGCTCGGTGTTCGAGACCCAGGCGACGAATCTGCTCGGGCGCCAAGTGAAAGTCGGCGGCAAGGTTCACCTTGTCCTCCTGCCGGCGCCCGAGCTCAGATTCGACGATATCAAGGTCGCCGACCAGGAAGGCCGGCTCGACCGGCCGTTCCTCGAGGCTCATTCGCTCGAAGCCTGGCTGAATATCGGCGCGTTTCTCACCGGGACGATCGAAGCGCGCAAGATCGCCATCGTCGGCCCCATCTTGCGCCTCGACCTCAAGCCCGACGGCACCGGCAATTGGAGCGATGTGGGACGGCGCGGCGTGGCGCTGCCCTTTGCCCCGAAGGATGTCATGCTCGACGAGGTCAGCGTCAGCGGCGGCAGGATCGAGATTGCCAAGCAGGGTCAGCCGCAATTTGCCGTCGAGAACATCGCCGGCAAAGCGAGCGCCCAGTCTTTGTCGGGGCCTTACAAGGTCTCGGCCGCCTATACGTTCCGGGGCCGTCCGCAAGAACTTCGCTTCTCGACAAGCGCGCCTGATGCGGACGGACTGTTCCGCATCAAGTCGGCGCTGCGCGATCTCGATCGCCACACGAGCTATGTCGTCGATGGCGGCATGACGGGGCTGGGCGCCATTCCCGCTTTCGCCGGTACGATCGTCGTGCGCGCGGCCAATGTCATAGCCGCAGGCGAGGAGGAAGACGCCGCCGCCGCTTCCGACAATGGCGAACCTTCGACCGAAACGCCGCGCGACAAGGCATCGCGCTTTGAATTGAAGGGGCCGATCAAGGCAACCCCCGACCGCGCGGAATTGTCTCAATTCGATCTCACCGTTCATGCCAAGGGTCGTCCGCAGATTTTCAAGGGCAACCTTACGCTCGACTTGCGTGACGGCGTCGAAGGCGCCGCCGAGCTCGCGGCGAGCTTTATCGATCTCGACGCTCTCTTCGCTGCGCCGGACGCCGGAGAGCGGCCGTCGCCGTCAGCGGTTCTTTACCTCTTCGCCGAGGAGGTCCTGGCCCAGGCGGCAGGGCTTGGCGACGGCACGCTCGCCTTGGCCATCGAGCAGGCCGGGCTCGGCGGCGATCTGGTCGGTGCCATCGACATGGCGATTGCCTCCAAAGACGGTGCGGTTGCCATCGAGAGCCTCAAAGCGACCCTCCCGGGGGGTAACCGCATCGAGGCCTCGGGCAGTCTCAAGCGTGGGAACTTCGGACCGTTGTTCGCCGGCCCCGTCAAAGTCGAGGGCTCCGGATTGCAGCCGCTGACGCGCTGGGCCGCCGGCGATCGCGCCGTATCGGGACAGGCCTCGGCCGGCGACTTCAGCTTCACGGCCGATGCGATCGTCGGCGACGGCGAGCTCAAGCTTGCCGATGCGTCGGGCGAGTTGAGCGGGACGCGGTTCCGCGGCGGCTTGCGCCTGCAAGGCGGAGAGCGCCGCCTGATCGAGATTGATCTCGACAGCGACCGTCTTGATCTGCGCGAGGTGATCGGCGAAAGGCCGGTGTGGCAGTCCTGGCTCCGGGGCTCTCGGACTGAAAGTGCCGCCATCGGCACCGACGATGGGGTAGCCGGCACTGACGATCCTGCCGCGACCGCGTCTGTCGATGCTGCCGCGACCGGGCAGGATCTCTTGAGGCAATTGCGCGGCGACGATATGCGCGTGACCCTGCGCGTCGGCGAACTCTTGTTGCCCGATATTCCCGCGGGCAAGCTCGACGCGCGCTTTGGGCTCCAGGGCGGCACGCTCGAAGTCGAACAGCTCGACTTTGCCGCCGCGGGCTCGCTTGCGCTGAAGGGAGCGGGCCGCATCGAGCGACTGGACCAAGCGCCATCCGGCCGGGTGGATTTTGGCCTTCGGGCCGCGGACGCCGGCAGCTTGCGGATTGCCGCCGGCCTGCTCGGATTGCCGGAGAACGTCAGCAGCTCCGAACATCTCTCGGTCCTCGCCCCCCTCGATCTCAATGTCAGCCTGGTCGCGACCCGCGAGGGCAACGCGACAAACGCCTCGATCGCGCTCGGCGGCAAGGCAGGAACATCCGATATCGCCGTCACGGCCCGCGCTCTCGGCGATCCGGCAAAGCTCGGTGAGGCGAAGATCAACCTCGACGGCAAAGTCGTCGGCGAAAAGCCGCAAGCCTTGCTCGTCTTGCTCTTCCCCGATCTGCCGCTCGAGCGCATCGTCACTCCCGCCGGGAGCAAGGGCAGGCTGATCGTCAAGCTCGCCGGCGTCCCGAACACCGGGATGACGGGCAAGGCCGCGCTCGAGACCCAGCCGATCGAGGTCGCCTTCGTCGGGGAAGGATCGTTGCAGCCAAGCGGTCTCGCGCTTGCCGGCAAAGGCGCGGTGGTGAGCAGGGATGCGAGCGCGGCGCTGACGCTGCTCGGCTTCGAGGCGCCTCCAAGCGCCGCGGGCGTTCCCCTGACCCTTCGCCTCGACGTCGCCAAGCAAGGCCCGAAGATCGATCTCAACGGCATTACGGGGAGCATCGCCGGGGAGACCGTCGCGGGCTCCGTTCATCTC
The DNA here is from genome assembly GCA_963776655.1 of uncultured Alphaproteobacteria bacterium. Classification (GTDB taxonomy): domain Bacteria; phylum Pseudomonadota; class Alphaproteobacteria; order Rhizobiales; family Methyloligellaceae; genus Methyloceanibacter. Next base: position 256,319 of record CAVZNL010000002.1, read on the forward strand.
GATCAAAGCGGCCCCAAGACGCGTTTCTCTCTGAACGGAAGTACGGGCAGCGTGTCGTTGCCTTCGTTGCTCGGCGTGCTGGTCGCATGGCACCGCACCCCCTCGACCGAGGAGATGCTCGGCACGATCAGCGCCAACGCGTCCGAGGTTTGGCCCATGCGCGGATTCTCGCTTGGGCCGCTCGAGAACTTCGAAGGCGGGATCGCCCTCAAGGCGAAGACGCTGACACTCGGTTCGGCCGTGCAGGTTCAGGACGCCACTCTTGCCGCTTCGCTCGGCAAAGAGGGGCTTGCCATCACCGATCTCAAAGGGCGCCTCTACGGGGGCGAGTTCGATGCCTCCGGCAACCTCGCGCCGCGCGGCAACGGCGCCGAGCTTAACGCGCGCGCCGAGGTCAAAGGCGGCAAGCTCGGCGAGTTCGCCAAGAGCCTCACCGGAACGCCTCTTGCCCGAGGCTCCTTCGATCTTGCCTTCGACGTGCAAGGCGAGGGCTTGAGCCCGCCGGGCGTGGTGGCAGGATTGAGCGGGGAAGGGGCGCTCGTCCTCGGCCCCGGCAGCCTCCAATCTTTGTCTGCTTCACCCTTGCGCAATGTGGCCGCGACGGCCGCAAGGAAGGCCATCAAGGCCGACAAGGAAGCGATCGAGGCCGAAGCGAAAAGCGTGCGCGAGAAGATCACCAAGGGGACCTACAAATTCGCACCGGCGACGCTCGCCTTCGAGATCAAGAACGGCACGCTGACCCTTGCCCCGGCGACGCTGACGACCCCCGGCGCCGAAACCAAGATCAACGGGTTTGTCGAGCTTGCGAGTCTCAAGCTCGACAGCGAATGGGCCGTCGGCCTCACCGGAACGGCCGCGAAGGACGTGCCTCCGGTCAGCCTCGTCTTCACCGGGCCTCTCACCAGGGCAGGCGAGATTGCGCCGGCGGTCGATACCGGGGCGATCGAGGCCTACCTCACTATGCGCCGCATGCAGGAGGACGTGGAGCGCCTGGAAACGCTCGATGTGAGCGGCAGGACAGAGTCTGCGGCGACGGAGCCCGACGGAACGGAGGTCACGCTCCCCGATCAATTGCCGCTCGAATCTGCGTCTTCTTCCGAGCCGGAGCTGGTCGATCCGTCAGCCTGGACCGCCGAGAGCGACACGCCCAAACAGCCGGCTTCGCCGCAATCCGCGGCCTCGGCACCGGCCTTGCCATCGGCGCTCGAGCTTCTCGGGGCGACGGAAGAGGCTGAGTTCGAGACCGTCACGCCCGCCGCGGTCAAACCTGATGAGTTACCGATACGCCCGGGCACAATCGCGCCTGAGGGCCCGGCCTCGGTGAAAGCGGCGGCAACTCCCGAGCCTGTGACTGAACCCGCGCCGCAACCGGCGCCGCAGCCCGCGCCCGCGCCGGCCGCGGCGGCAACGGCTGGTCCCGAACTCCAACCGAGCCCACCTGCCGCCCAGCCGGCAAAGCCGCCGCGCAAACGTTCGGCGAGCAAGCCCCGCCGCAAGCCGGAACCGCCCGACGCCTGGAAGCAGGGTGTCCCCATTTTTGGCGGGGGCTAGAGTCCGCCGCGCTTCGTCCGTTCAAGCACGTAGAGCCTGATGGCCGCCGAAAGGCTCAAGCCCTCGCGGCCCATCGCGCTCCTTCGCCGATCGATCTCGCCGACGAGCGCCGCAACCGACTTGCCATCGGCCTGTGCGATCGCGCCGAGCGCGTCCCAGAAGCCGTCTTCCAACGTGACGCTCGTGCGATGACGCGCGATGGTGAGCGAGCGCTTGTTGCGAGGCCGCGTCATGCGGAAAGGCGCCCTAGCGCTTCGGGCCGATCATATCCTCCGGACGCACCAGCCGGTCGAAGTCCTCGGCGCGGACATGGCCGAGCCGGATCGCCTCCTCGCGCAGAGTGGTGCCGCGCTTATGGGCCGATTTGGCAATCTCGCTTGCCTTGTCGTAGCCGATGTGAGGCGCAAGCGCCGTCACCAGCATGAGCGACCGCTCCAGATGCGCTTTGATGACGCTCCGATTGGGCTCGATGCCGACGATGCATTTCTCGCGGAAACTCTCCGCGACATCGGTGATGAGCCTGATCGATTGCAACATGGCGTGGGCGATGACCGGCTTGAACACATTGAGCTCGAAATGCCCCTGACTTCCGGCAAAGGTGATCGTCGTGTTGTTGCCGAACACCCGCGCCGCCACCATGGTCACCGCCTCGCATTGGGTCGGGTTCACCTTGCCCGGCATGATCGAGGAGCCCGGCTCGTTCTCCGGCAACATCAGCTCGCCGAAGCCGGAGCGGGGACCCGAGCCCAGCAGCCTGATGTCGCTTGCGATCTTGAACAGCGACACGGCGACGGTGTTGAGCGCGCCATGCGCGAACACGAAAGCGTCATGTGTGGCCAGCGCTTCGAACTTGTTCTCGGCGCTGACGAAGGGGAGCTTGGTCATCGCCGCGATCTTCGCGGCGAAGGCCTCGGCGAAGAGCGCGCTGGTATTGAGGCCGGTCCCGACCGCCGTGCCCCCTTGGGCCAGCGCATAAAGGCCCGGGAGCGTGAGCCTTATCCGTTCGATCCCATGGTCGATCTGTGCCGCATAGCCGCCGAATTCCTGCCCTAAAGTGAGGGGTGTGGCGTCTTGTAAATGCGTGCGGCCGACCTTGAGAATGTCCTGAAACGCCTCGGCCTTTTCCTTGAGTGCTTTGTATAGCCGCGACAGGGCCGGATTGAGCCTATAGGCGATTTCTTCGGCCGCGGCGATATGCATGGCAGTGGGAAAGACATCGTTGGAGGATTGACCGAGATTGACATGATCATTGGGGTGAACTGACCGTCTTGAACCAAGAGTCTCGCCCAACAATTCGCTCGCGCGGTTGGCGATGACTTCGTTGACGTTCATGTTGCTTTGGGTTCCGGAGCCGGTTTGCCAGACGACCAGGGGGAAATGCGCATCGAGCTTGCCTTCAATAATCTCGTCGGCGGCTGCGGCGATGGCGTGAGCCAATCGCGCGTCGAGAAGACCGATTTCGCGGTTGGTCTCGGCTGCGGCCTTCTTCACGATGGCGATCGCCCGGATCAGGGATTTCGGCATGTTTTCCTCGCCGATCCTGAAATTCCGGCGCGAGCGTTCGGTCTGTGCGCCCCAATAGCTCTCATGCGCCACCTCGATCGGGCCGAGAGTGTCGGTCTCGATGCGCGCGGAAGTTGGGGACGCGCTCTTGGCACCTCTGTCTTGAGGCATGCTCAAATCTCCTGTCGACGGCCTTTAGCGACTGGAAGGTCTTGCCATGGCCCTTCGCGCCTAAGGCCCTACCGGCTCTATCGGGGCTACGCTATAACACGCACACAGGGTGGGAGAACGCGCTCGTTCGCATGCGTTGCGGCCTTCTGCCGAGGAGCGCCCAAAGCTTCCGGCTTCTTTTCCGTGAAGTTGGGTGAGGAAGGCGAGTGGCTGAAGTGCAAGTAAGAATGGCGCTGCCCGCGCCACGCGCGGAGCGTATTTCGCTCATGTTGGCGCGCCTTGCCGCCTTTGTCGTCGCCCTGATCGGCGGCATGATCCTGCTTGTCTGGCAGCTTCCCACCGCGCAACTGACCGAGGCTTTCCCTGGCCTCGCCAGCATGACTCCCGCGGCGGCGGGCGGCATCGTTGCGGCCGCGATCGGGCTGTTTTGCCTCACCTTCCGGCCGCTACGGCCGATTGCCCGGCTGATCGGCTTCGCCCTCGTCGTGCTCGGTCTTGCCATTTTCAGTCAGGACCTGTTCGGCTTCAAACTCGGGCTCGACCAGGCGCTCATGCGCGCCGACAGCGTCAGCGGAGCGGCGCAGGTCGAAAATCTGCGCCTGGCCCCGGGGGTCACCGGGCTCTTGATCATTTTCGGCTTGGCGCTGCTTTACGCCAAGCAGGGCGGCATCTCCTCCGCCTTTGGGCAGATCCTTGCGCTCATCATCCTTGGCCAGGTCCTGATCGTGCTGGCCGGTTATGCTTATGGCGTAACCGCCACCTATTACGCCTTCACCGACATGTCGATGTACGGCGCGATCTGCGGGCTTCTGCTCGGGCTCGGCCTGCTTGCGGCCTCGCCAGAATACGGCATCGGCGCGGCGATCGTCGAGCAGTCGCCCGCCGGAGAGATGCTGCGCAGGCTCTTGCCCGGAATTATCGTGCTGCCGCTGGTGATCGGCTGGTTCGCCCATCAGGCCGAGACGCGAACCCTCCATGACAGCGCCGCGACGCTCGCCGTCTTCGCCGTGGCGAGCATCTTCGTGCTGGCGCTTTTCGCGTGGACGACCATCGGCGCGGTGCGACGGGCCGATCGCGACCGCAACGCGGCGCTGATGGAGCTGCGTGGTCAGCGCGAATGGCTGAGCACGACGCTCGCCAGCATCGGCGATGGCGTGATCGCCACCGACCCGAACGGCAGCGTGCTGCTCCTGAACAAGATTGCCGAGCACTTGACCGGATGGTCGGGCGCGAAGGCGCGGGGACGGCCGATTTGGGAAGTGTTTCGGGTCATCAACGAAGCGACCCGAAAACCCGTGGACGACCCGGCGCTGAAGGCATTGCGCGAGCGCGCGGTGACGCGGTTCGAGTTCGGGCGCTCTGCTTGTCACTCGCGACAAGCAGGAATTGCCGGTGGAGCATTGCGGGGCGCCGATCATCGGCTTTGACGGCTCGCTCGCCGGCGCCGTGCTCATATTCCGCGACGTCACCGAGCGGCGGCGCACGGCCCAGCGCCAGTCGATGCTGGTCGGCGAGCTCAATCATCGCGTCAAGAATGCGCTCGCCCTCGTCCAGTCGCTGGTGCAGGCGAGCTTGCGTCAGGCAAGCTCGCCTTCGGCGCAAGCGATGGCGCAGACGCTGGCCGAGCGCCTCCAGGCGCTGCATCGCGCCCACGACCTCCTGCTCGAATCGCAATGGTCGGGCGCGAGCCTTAAAGCCATGGTTGAACGCGAGCTCGATCCGTACCGGCGCGAGGGCGGTCCGAAGATCGCGATCAAGGGCAGCGACGTGCTGCTCCCGCCGCAATGCACCTCGATACTCGCCATGACCTTGCACGAGCTGGCGACGAACGCGGTCAAATACGGGGCGTTGTCATCGAACACGGGCCAGCTCGCCATCCACTGGAAGACCGCGCGCGGCAACCGCCTGCTGCTCACTTGGGAGGAGCGCGCCACGACGCCGACTCAGGCCCCGGCCCGGCGCAACAGCGGCGGCTTCGGCATGCAGCTCATCGACAAGGGCGTCCGCCACAATCTCGGCGGCGACACCAAGGTCGAGTTCAGGCCGGCCGGTCTTTATGTCGAGCTCAGCGTGCCGCTCGATCAGTCGAAAGAGCAGCGCGCGGCACCGCAAAAAAAGGCGGCGGCGCTTTCGGCCTAGCTCCATCGGTGTAATGGCAGCGTAAACCCGCGCTGCGGCCCGGCAAGGACGACGCCAGACGCGTCGCGGCGGCTATTTCTTGCGGAAGCGATCGAGTTGGACGACCTCGGCCGGAGGCCGTGACAGCACGACCTCGGCGCTCTGCGGTTCTCTGGCCTCATCTTGAACCGGCTCGAGCGCCCCGCGGGACTCTTCAGGCTCGCCCACGAGGTCGGGCAGGGCGGCCGCCATATGCTGGCGCGCGGAATCGTTTGCTGCACCGGGCTTGCCGAACTGGAGCCCGAACTGGGCCGAGGGATCGTAGAAGGCCTTGACAGCGCCGAACGGCACCACCAGCCGCTCCGGCACGTTGGAGAAAGAGAGCTTCACCTCGAAGCGCTCGTTCGTCACTTGCAGGTCCCAGAACTGGTACTGCAACACGATCGTCATCTCTTCCGGATATTGCTCCTTGAGGCGCTTGGACACCGACACACCCTCGCCGCCGGTGTCGAACGCGATGTAGAGGTGGTGCTCGCCGGGCAGGCCCTCGCGCTGGACGCGCGCCAGCACCTGGCGCACCACGCCGCGCAGAGCATCCTGCGTGAGAAGATCGTATCGAATTTCGTCTTCTGCCATGGAATCCGCCGCCTACCGCTTGCGACGTGAGGCAGCCCCGCACCCCGTCAATAAAGTGGAGGGCTTTCTGTTGCCCGGTGCCCTCCGAACCGCGCCTAGCCCCTGCGAAGGGGCTGGGACTTGATGTTTAGGCTATCGCGCCGCTTACGCAGCGAGACGAGCCTCCGCATAGTTGTCGTTTGCAACTATTTGGTTGGCCCGATAACGGCGGAACCATGCCGAGCGAAAGCGCGACCTTTACACCCTCGTCGATCCTATTTCGCCCCCATTTTCAGAAGCCAGAAATCAGAAACCGGAAACCAGAATGGACTGTTCGATCGACTTGCGATTCTGGCTTCTGGCTTCTGATTTCTGACCTTCTGTGGTGGAGGCGCCGGGTACCGCCCCCGGGTCCGAATGGCTTATTACGAAGGCTGTTTATCGCCATAGCCGGCTTGCGCCGGCAGGACTCTATATAGGCCTCTCTGGCGGCAAAAAAAAGATCGTTGCTGCGACAACCCCCAGCCGCGAATCGAAACCGGTGCTAATCTGGCCGCGGCGGCGAAAGGTCGCTAGTTGCGCTCGAGCTTGATGATCCGGCCGCTCAGGGCCTCGACCTTCATCTCGATCTCGTGGCCGCTCGCGTCAGTGCCTTCGACCTCCCAGATGCCGTCGTCGAGCTCGACTTCCTCGATCTTCACGATGCCCTTGTCGAAGGCCATGCCGCGGACGTCCTCGATCGTAACGCCTTGGGCGGCCGCGGGAACGGCGAGGGCGAGGCTGGCGGCGAGAAAGGCGGACGTGAGACGCATTGCAGGGACCTTTTCGTTGCATTATCGAAAGAAGCGGACGATCCAAAGCGTGAACACCGTCTAGGCGAACGTGTTCCGGATCATAGGAGAAACAACCGCCGTTGCGCCAATATCTCGATCTCCTCGCCCGCGTGCGCAGGGGCGGTACCAGGAAGGGGGACCGCACCAAGACCGGCACGCTCGCCCTGTTCGGCCACCAGATGCGTTTCGACCTTGAGGCCGGCTTCCCGCTCGTCACTACCAAGAAACTGCATGTGAAGTCGATCGTGCACGAGCTCCTCTGGTTCCTGCAAGGCTCGACCAATGTGCGCTATCTGAACGAGCATGGCGTGACGATCTGGGACGAGTGGGCCGACGAAAGCGGCGAACTCGGCCCGGTCTACGGCAGGCAGTGGCGGTCATGGCCCGCGCCCGACGGCCGGCAGATCGACCAGATCGCCGCCGTCGTCGAAGGGCTCAAGCGCGATCCCGATTCGCGCCGGCATATCGTCAGCGCCTGGAACGTCGGCGAGCTCGACAAGATGGCGCTCTCCCCGTGCCATTGCCTGTTCCAATTCTATGTCGCCGACGGGCGTCTCTCCTGCCAGCTCTATCAGCGCTCGGCCGATGTCTTTCTCGGCGTGCCGTTCAACATCGCGTCTTATGCCTTGCTCACGCTGATGATGGCGCAGGTGACCGGCCACGCGCCGGGGGAATTCATCCATACGTTCGGCGACGTGCATCTCTATCTCAATCACCTCGACCAGGCCGACGAGCAGTTGAAGCGCACGCCCCGCACGCTTCCCCGCATGGAGATCAATCCGGACATCCGCTCGCTGTCCGACTTCGCCTACGAGGATTTCAAGCTCGTCGGCTACGATCCCCATCCGGCCATCAGTGCCAAGGTGGCGGTGTGAGCCGTCATGGTGAGGTGCTCGGCCGTCCTTCGAGGCTCGCGCTTAGCGCTCGCACCTCAGGATGACGGCCGGGCCTCGAACCATGGCGCACAAGCCGCCCATCATCGCGCTCGTGGTTGCCATGGGCGAGAACGGCGCCATCGGCAAGGACGGCGCTCTTCCCTGGCGCCTTTCCAGCGACATGCGCTACTTCCGAAAAGTGACCATGGGCAAGCCCATCGTCATGGGTCGCCGAACGTTCGAGTCGCTGCCGCGCGTGCTCGACGGCCGGCTCAACATCGTGCTCACCCGGGATGCGGCTTTCGAGGCGCCTGGCGCCGTGGTCGTTCATGACCTCGAAGAGGCGCTAAACGTCGCGCGGCGCGAAGTAGAGCGGTCGGATGCCGGCGAGATCATGGTCATCGGCGGCGCGGAAGTGTTCAGCGCGGTCCTGCCGCAAGCCGGGCGTATCTACCTGACCGAGGTCGAGGCCGCGCCCGATGCCGACACCTGGTTCCCCGATTTCGATCGGAGCGAATGGCGCGAGGTGTCGCGCGAGGCGCATCCTGCCGGACCCAAGGACGACTACGCCTTCAGCTTCGTCGTGCTGGACCGCAGGCGCCTCCAGCCATCGCGATCTACCGCCCGCGACGAATCGGCGGGTAACGCACGATCGTGGCAGGGTGCCCCGCATTGCGCCCCCTGAGTGAGTGGCCTATAACCCTTTCAATCGTGTCGCAGGACCGCCATCTTGATGCTGCTAGTCTTGGCGGCTAGCACGTCACCGCCGAGGCGTCCGCGCTACCCCCATCATCAGATTTAGGAACGATTCATCATGCCTTGGAGCGATCAGAGCGGCGGCGGCGGCTGGAAGGGTGGGGGCGGAGGGCCGTGGGGTCCGCGGCCGGGCCCGGGTCAGCAGCCCGATCTTGAAGAGATTCTGCGCCGGAGCCAAGACCGGTTGCGCCAGGCCATACCCGGCGGCCGCATGGGCGGGCCGCTCGCGGCGCTTCTCGCGTTCGTGGTGGTGGCACTGGTGGGCTTTTTCGGCTTCACCGTCCGCGTCAATCCCGACGAGCTCGGCATCGTGCTCCGCTTCGGCGAATATGTGCGCCAGCTGCCGCCCGGCCTCAATTTCCGCTGGCCTTATCCCATCGAGCAGGTCGAGCTGCCGAAAGTCACGCGCATCAACCGCACCGAGATCGGCATGCGCGGCTCCTCCGATGCCCGCGACGCTTCGAGAGCGATCCGCGACGTGCCCGAGGAGAGCCTGATGCTGACCGGCGACGAGAACATCGTCGATGTCGATTTCGTGGTGTTCTGGGCCATCGCCAACGCCCCCGACTTTCTCTTCAACATCCAGAACCCCGAAGGTACGGTGAAGGCCGTGGCCGAGAGCGCGATGCGCGAGATCGTCGGCCAAAGCGACATCGAGCCGATCCTGACCGAAGCCCGCGCCAAGACCGAATCCGATGTGCAGCAGCTGATGCAGAATGTGCTCGACAGCTACGGCGCCGGCGTCCAAATCGTTCAAGTGCAGCTGCAAAAGGTCGATCCGCCGGCGCAAGTGATCGACGCCTTCCGCGACGTCCAGGCCGCGCGCGCCGACCAGGAGCGCTTGCAGAACGAGGCCCAGGCCTATGCCAATCGCATCATCCCCGAGGCGCGTGGCGAGGCCGAGCGCATCCTGCAAGCCGCCCAAGGCTATCGCGACCAGGTGATTGCCGAGGCCAAGGGTCAGGGCGATCGTTTCACCAAGGTCTACGAGCAGTACAAGAAGGCGCCCGACGTCACCCGCCAGCGCATCTTTATCGAGACGATGGAGAAGGTGATCGGCAACACCGACAAGGTGATCGTCGACGACAAGGCCGGGACCGGCGTCGTGCCGTTCCTGCCGCTTTCGGAATTCACCACCAAGCCCTCCGCGCCTCAGGAGGCACAGCCATGAACCGCGCCGCGCTCACCTTCGGTCTGGTCCTACTCGCCGTCGCCGCCGTCATCGCCTATATGACGCTGTTCACAGTGAGCCAGACCCAGCAGGCTCTGGTGCTCGAATTCGGCAAGCCGAAGCGGGTCATCACCAAACCCGGCCTGCAATACAAGATTCCGTTCATCCAGAACGTCGAGTTCTTCGACAAGCGCATCCTCGACATCGACACCGCCAGCCAAGAGGTGATCGCCTCGGACAAGAAGCGGCTCGTGGTCGACGCCTTCGCCCGTTACCGGATCGTCGATTCCTTGCTTTTCTTCCAGACGCTGCGCGACGAGAGCATCGCCAGCGACCGCATCGGCGATTTTCTCGAAGCCTCGCTGCGGCGCGTGCTCGGCGGCTCGAGCTTCACCGCTGTGGTGCGCGACAAGCGCGAGGCGCTGATGCGGACGATCGCCGATCAGGTCAACCAGGAGGCGACGCCCTTCGGCGTCAAAATCGTCGATGTGCGCATCAAGCGCGTCGATCTACCCGAGGCCAATATGCAGGCGATCTACCGCCGCATGCAGACCGAGCGGCAGCGGGAGGCGGCGGAGTTCCGCGCCGAAGGCGAGGGCGCCTCGCGGCGCATCCGCGCCACCGCCGATCGCGAAGTCACGGTCATCAAGGCCGAGGCGACCGGGGAGTTCGGAGCGCACCCGCGGCGTCGGCGACGCCGAGCGCAACCGCATCTTCGCCGAGGCGTTCGGCCAGGATCTTGACTTCTTCGCCTTCTACCGCTCGATGCAGGCCTATGAAGGGTCGCTGAAACCGGGCGATACCAGGCTGCTGCTCAGCCCCACCTCGCAATTCTTCCAGTATTTCAACAGCGCTTCCGGCAATGCGTTTCAGGATGCGGTCCCGCGAGCGGCAGATCCCGCCGACAAGCCCGACGCGCCCGCAGAGGGCGCCAAACTGCCCGAGCCGGCAACCGGGGAACAGAGTTCCGGACCGCCTGAGGGGCGTGAGGCCTTGACGCGTGAGAGCCCCCCGGCGCCCCAGATCCCTTAAGGCCGCGCGCGGGGCGCAACACGACGGGCCGCCGGCGCAATGAGCAACCTCGTCGTGGCGCTCGGGCTCGTTCTCGTCATCGAAGGGACATTATGGGCGCTTGCGCCCGGGCTTGGCCGGAGGCTGTTGGAGGCGGCGGCGGAGACGCCTGAATCGACCCTGCGGCTCGTCGGCGCGGGCGCGGTTGCGATCGGCGTGCTGGTGATTTGGCTGGTGCGCGGCTGACGCCCTATCCGCATCCAGTCTGCTTTGCCGTAAGATTTCCGCTAAGATCGCGGGAATCGCCCAAGATGTGAAAGCGAGACGGGAGCCTTCCTTTCATGCGCCAATGCGGCACTCCGGTTGAGCCCGGTTTTCGGCGTTTCCACTTGCTGGCGGCCGCGATCGCGCTCTTTCTCGCGGGCCTCCCCGCGACGCCCGGCCAGTCCCGCGGCCCCGACTCCGTCGCCGACGTCGCCGAGGGTCTCCAGGATGCCGTGGTCAACATTTCCACCACCCAGACGCTTAAGGGATCGGCCGAGAGCAGCGCTCCCAACGGGCCCGCCCCAAAGGGCTCGCCCTTCGAAGAGTTCTTCGACGATTTCTTCGACGATCAAGGCAGCGACGGTCCCTCGCGCAAGGTAAGTTCCCTCGGCTCCGGCTTCGTCATCGACCCCTCCGGGCTCGTGGTCACCAACAACCACGTGATCGAGGGCGCCGACGAGATCCTCATCAACTTCATCGACGGCACGAGCCTGAAAGCCACGAAGGTCTTGGGACACGATCCCAAGACGGATCTCGCGCTTCTCCAGGTCGAGCCGAAGAAGCCCCTCAAGGCCGTGACTTTCGGCGATTCCACCACGATGCGGGTGGGCGATTGGGTCATGGCGATCGGCAATCCCTTCGGCCTCGGCGGCAGCGTGACCGTGGGGATCATTTCCGCGACCAGGCGCGATATCAATGCCGGTCCCTACGACGATTTCCTGCAAACCGACGCCGCCATCAATCGCGGCAATTCCGGCGGTCCCCTCTTCAATATGGACGGCGAGGTCATCGGCGTGAACACGGCCATCATCTCGCCCTCGGGCGGTTCGATCGGCATCGGTTTTGCCGTCCCCTCCAACAGCGCCGTGCAAGTGATCGACCAGCTCAAGCAGTTCGGCGAGATGCGGCGCGGCTGGCTCGGCGTGCATGTCCAGAACGTGACCGATGAGATCGCCGCGAGCCTCGGGCTGGAGCAGCCGAAGGGAGCGCTCGTCGCCAAAGTGTCGCCCGGAAGCCCGGCCGCCGCCGCCGGGATCCAACCAAGCGACGTCATTGTCACGTTTGACGGCCAGCCCATCGACAACATGCGCAGCCTGCCGCGCGCGGTTGCCGCGACCGCGATCGGCAAGAGCGTCCCCGTGGAACTGCTGCGCAAGGGCGAGACCATGAATTTCTCGGTCGTCGTCGGGCGGCTGCCCGAGGACGAGGAGGTCGAGGACGCGGTGAAGAGCGATGACAGGCCGGCGCCGGCGCCCGAACCCGAGCGCCAGGATCTCCTTGGCCTGTCGCTCGCGCCCCTGACTGACGAACTGCGCGACCGCTATGGCATCGGCCAGTCGATCGAGGGCGTTGTCGTCGTCGAAGTCAAGCCGAACAGCCCGGCGGCGCAAAAGGAGGTCAAGCCCGGCGATGTGATCGTCGAGGTGACTCAGGAGAAGGTCAAGCGGCCGCAGGATGTTGAGGCGCGGTTGCTGGCGGTGAGGAAATCCGGCCGGCGTTCGGTGTTGCTTTTGCTCTCCGACGGCAAGGGCGAGTTGAGATTCGTCGCTGTGCCGACGGGCTAGAGACGCGGGCAGTGATCGACCGCCGCGCCAAAGCGAGCCGGCCGAGAGCCATCCTCATTGCCGGTCCGACCGCGAGCGGCAAGTCGGCGGCGGCGCTCCTGCTCGCCGAGCGCCTGGGCGGCACCGTCATCAATACCGACTCCATGCAGGTCTACCGCGAGCTTGCGATCCTGACGGCGCGACCGGGGCCGGCCGATCTGGCCCGTGCGCCTCACCGTCTCTACGGCATGGTGCGGGCGGCCGAGGCCTATTCCGTCGGCCATTGGCTTGCTGCCGCCGCAGACGCCGTCGGCGAGGCGGAAGGCGAGGGAAAGGTGCCGATCCTGACGGGGGGCACCGGGCTCTACTTCAAGGCGCTTTCAGAAGGGCTTGCGCCGGTGCCGGACGTCCCGCCGGAGATTCGCGCATATTGGCGCGATCGGGCGGCGGCGATCGGCGCCGAAAATCTCCATCGCGAGCTGAGCGACCGCGATCCTGGCATGGCGGCACGCCTCCCGCCCACCGACCCGCAGCGCCTCGTCCGCGCCCTTGAAGTCATCGACGCGACCTCGATATCGCTCGCGGAATGGCAGGGTGCCAATGCGGCTCCCGTGCTCCCGCTTGAGGGGGTCTTGAGGCTCGTGATCGCGCCCGAGCGCGAGGCGCTCTATGCGGCGATCGATGCCCGCTTCGATGCCATGATCGAGGCTGGCGCGATCGAGGAGGTGCGGGCCCTGCTCGCGCTTGGCCTCGATCCCGGGCTCCCCTGCATGCGGGCGCATGGGGTGCGTGAGCTTGCGCTCTATCTCTCAGGTGATGCGGGCCTGGCCGAGGCGGTCGCCAAGGCCAAGACCGAGCAGCGCCGCTACGCCAAGCGGCAGATGACCTGGGCGAAGCGCTTCATGAAGGATTGGGACTGGGTCCCCGACGCTGGCGCGGCGGTCGATGCCGTTCTCGCCCGGCGCGTTACACCGTGACCTGAGTCCCGATCTCCACCACCCTGTCGGTCGGCAGCTGGAAATAACTCGAAGCGTCGTCGGCGTTATGCGCGAGGAAAATGTAGAGCCGGTCCTGCCAAGCCGGCATGCCCGAACGCGGATCGGGCCTCACCGAGCGGCGCGACAGGAAGAAGGACGTCGACATGATGTCGAACTGCCAGCCTTGCTTGCGCGCCACCGCCAGCGCCTTCGGCACGTTGGGCCTCTCCATGAAGCCGAAACGCAGAACGAGCCGCATGAATTTTTCGCCGAGGGGCTCCAACTGAACGCGATCCTTCATCTCGATCCGAGGGATGTCCTCGTTGACAATGGTCAGGATCACGTTGTGCTCATGCAGCACCTTGTTGTGCTTGAGGTTGTGAAGCAACGCCGTCGGAGCGAATTCAGGGTCGCTGGTGAGGAACACGGCGGTGCCGGGCGCGATGTAGGGCGGCCGGTCTTCCAGGCTCTTGATCAGGGGCTCGAACGGGACCTCGACGCGCCGTGTCTTGAACGCCAAAAGGCGCGTTCCGCGCCGCCAGGTCGTCATGATTACGATCAGCATCGCGCCGACCAGGACCGGAAGCCACGCGCCCTCGAATAGTTGCAAAGTGCTCGCGATCACGAAGCTCAGGTCGGCGAAGATGAGCGGGACCATCACCGCCGCCGTGGTCCATAACGTCCAATGCCACGACTTCCAAATCACGATGAACCCGAGCAAGCCGGCGGCCAACGCCGTGGTCGCGACCGCGAGCACATAGGCTGCCGCCAGCTCGCTCGACGAGCGGAACATGAAGACCAGGAGCAACACCCCGGTCAGGAGCAGGTAATTCACCCGAGGCATGTAGATTTGCCCGGCCAGCGCCTCCGAGGTGTGGCGAACCTCCATGCGCGGCAGGAAGCCGAGCTGCATGGCCTGGCGGGTGATGGAATAGGCGCCCGTGATGACCGCTTGACTGGCGATTGCGGTGGCCGCGGTGGCAAGCGCGACCATCGGATAGAGGGCCCAGTCCGGATAGAGCAGATAGAACGGGTTCTCGATGGTTTCAGGCCGCGCCAAGACCAAGGCGCCCTGGCCGAAATAGTTCAGCAGCAGCGCCGGGAGCACGACAAAGAGCCACGCCGTCTGGATCGGCCTTCGCCCGAAATGGCCGAGATCGTTGTAGAGCGCCTCGGAGCCGGTGGCCACGAGGAACACGGCGCCGAGCGTAACAAGCCCGACCATGCCGTGGGTGAAGAGGAAATGAAGTCCGTAAATCGGATTGAGCGCGGCGAGCACATCCGGATTGGCGGCAATCTCGGCCGCGCCGGCCACGGCGATGAGCAAGAACCAGATCGTCGTGATCGGTGCGAACAAAGCCGAGACCCGTGCCGTGCCGTGCGACTGGACCGAGAACAGCGCGACGAGGATGATCACGGTGAGCGGCAGGACGAAGGGCCGAAATGCCTCGGTCGCCACCTGCAGGCCCTCGACCGCCGACAGCACCGACAGCGCCGGCGTGATCAGGGTCGAGCCGTAAAACATGGCGGCCCCGACCGTGCCGAGGGCGATCACCAGTGGCGTGCGGCGTCCGAGCGCACGGAAAGCGAGCGCGGTCAGCGCCAGCGTGCCGCCTTCGCCGTTGTTGTCGGCGCGCAACAGGATGATCACATATTTGAGCGTGACGACGACGATCAGCGACCAGAAGATGAGCGACAGTACGCCGTAAACCGCTGCCGGGGTGACCATCCCCTCGCCGCTGGCGGCGAGGACCGCTTCGCGCAAGGCATAAAGGGGGCTCGTCCCGATGTCGCCGTAGACGACGCCGATCGAGCCGAAGGTCAGCGCCCAAAACCGCTTCCTGGCTGCGGCCGCATCGCCGGTGGGAGGCGTCACGGTCAGCGCGTCGGAATTGAGCGGCGTCATGCTTCGCTAGACCGCCACCTGAGTTCCGATCTCGACGACCCGATCGGTGGGAAGCCGGAAATAACTGCTTGCGTCGTCGGCATTGCGCGCCAGAAGGATGAATAAGCCGTCCTGCCACGCCGGCATACCCGATCGGGGGTCGGGCCGGACCGACCGGCGCGACAAGAAAAACGATGTCGACATGATGTCGAAGCTTAGCCCCTCTTTTCGCGCGAGCCCAAGTGCCTGCGGCACATTCGGCGTCTCCATGAAACCAAAACGCAAGAGCACACGTTGAAACGACCCGCCGAGAGATTCGATCCTGACCCGTTCGGAAATTGCGACGCGGGGGGTGGTTTCCGTGATCATGGTCAGGATGACGTTCCGCTCGTGTAGCGCCTTGTAGTGCTTGAGACTGTGGAGAAGGGCCGTCGGAGCGCTCTCCGGATCCGCTGTGAGAAACACCGCAGTCCCCGACACGCGACAGAGGTCCTTTTTTTCGAGAACTCTTGATCAGGCCGTCGATGGGCGTCTCCAAACGCCTGGTTTTCTGCCCCAGAATCCGCGCCCCTCGACGCCACGTGAGCATGACGGCCATGATCAGGGCACCAATGAGGAGAGGCACCCAGCCGCCCTGGAACACTTTGAGCAGGTTGGCGCCGAGAAAAACCAAGTCAATGATCAGGAGCGGCACCATCAGCGCGGCCGCAGCCCAAAGCGGCCAATTCCAGTATCGCCATATCACGATCAAAGCCATGATCGCCGTCACCACCATGGTTCCGGTCACGGCGATGCCGTAGGCCGAAGCGAGCGCGCCGGACGATTGGAACAGGACGACGAGAAGAAGCACGCCAAGCAGAAGCAGGGTGTTCACGCGCGGCATGTAGATTTGCCCGAACTGCGCCTCGGAAGTGTGGCGGATCTCAAGCCGCGGCAGCAAGCCGAGTTGGATTGCCTGCTGCGTCAGAGAGTAAGCCCCGGTGATCACCGCTTGACTAGCAATAACGGTTGCCGCCGTGGCAAGCCCGATCATGGGGAGGAGCGCCCATTCAGGATAAAGCAGGAAGAAGGGGCTCTCGATCGCTGAGGGCGTGCCCAGGAGCAGGGCACCCTGACCGAGATAGTTGAGTGTCAATGCGGGAAGGGCCACGGCAAACCAAGCGATCCGGATCGGTCCCCGGCCGAAATGGCCAAGGTCGGCATAAAGGGCCTCCGCGCCGGTCACGACGAGAAATACGGCTCCCAAAGTCAGGAGCCCGATCATGCCGTGGCCGAGGAGAAAACTTATGCCATGAACAGGATTAAAAGCGCCGAGCACGTTTGGGTTCCGCAGGACGTGCCAGACGCCTGCCGCGGCGAGTGCAAGAAACCACAGCAAAGTGATGGGGCCGAAGAACGACGCCACGCGCGCCGTACCGTGCGATTGTACGGCAAACAGTCCGACCAGGATCAGCACCGCCAGGGGAACAACATAGGGCTGCAACGCCGGTGTCACGACCTTCAAGCCCTCGACCGCCGACAGCACCGAGATCGCAGGCGTGATCATCGCGTCGCCGTAAAAGAGAGCGGCGCTGATCATGCCAAGCGTGATCACCACAAGTGCGCCGCGTCCGCGGACAGTATTTTGGGCGAGGGCCATCAGGGCGAGCGTTCCACCCTCGCCGTTATTGTCCGCGCGCAGCAAGACGATCACGTATTTGATGCTGACGATGAGGATAAGCGCCCAGACGATCAGCGACAGGATGCCGAGAATGACAGCCTCGCCCACCGCCACATTTGCACCGCCGGCGGCCAACACCGCTTCGCGGAATGCATAAAGCGGGCTCGTGCCGATGTCGCCGTAGACGACGCCGATCGAACCAAGCGTCAGCGCCCAGAACGTGAGGCGCGAACGCATCGGCACCTCAGCGCCGTTGGCGGCAGAAAAGTCTGAGCGGGCGGCCTGCTGCATCTCAGCGGAAAATGGGAAAGGCGTGAAAGTTTCGCGACAGACGCCGGAAGCAGCGCCGCGGTCCCTGAAGCGGTAGGGACATAGGCGCAACGCTAGCGCTTGTCCAGGGCTCCTGGCGCGAAGCTCCGGTCCAGGGGGCTCCTGGTGAGGGCAGGGACTCAGCGCAAGAAAAGCCTCATTTTTGTGTCTCAATAGAAATTTCTGGAAACAAAAACGTCGCAAATATTGTCATTCATTCGCATTTTCCGTTGACCCTCTGTAAGCCAAGCCCTAGGGTGCGCGCCTTATTTACGCTTTTCCGCTATTCCTCGAGCTTTGACCGGCCGCGGACGTTGAGGCGCGAGGCCGGTTTTTTCAGTGAGAGACGCGATGTCGCGCGCAATGACCGGTGCCGAGATGGTGCTTCAAGTTCTCGCCGATCAGGGCGTAGAGCATATTTTCGGCTATCCGGGCGGCGCCGTGCTGCCGATCTACGACCAACTGTTTCGGGAGGATCGTCTCAAGCACATCCTCGTCCGCCACGAGCAGGGCGCCGTTCACGCCGCCGAAGGTTACGCCCGTTCGACCGGAAAGGTCGGCGTCGTCCTCGTCACCTCCGGTCCCGGCGCCACCAACGCCGTCACCGGCCTGACCGACGCGCTGATGGATTCGATCCCCATCGTCTGCATCACCGGCCAGGTCCCGACGCATCTCATCGGCAACGACGCCTTTCAGGAATGCGACACGGTCGGCATCACGCGGCCCTGCACCAAGCACAATTACCTCGTCAAGGACGTCAACGCTCTCTCCCGCGTCCTGCACGAAGCGTTCTACGTCGCCCGCACCGGCCGTCCCGGGCCCGTCGTGGTCGACATCCCGAAGGACATCCAATTCGCGCGCGGCGAGTACACCGGGCTCACCAATTCGCAGCACAAGAGCTATAACCCGCGCACCCGGGGCGATGAACGCGCGATCGCGCAAGCGGTCGAGCTGATGGCCAAGTCGAAGCGGCCGCTCTTCTATACCGGCGGCGGCATCATCAATTCCGGGCCGCTCGCGAGCGCAAGGCTCCGCGAGCTCGTCCGCATGACCGGTTTTCCCATCACCTCCACCTTGATGGGGCTCGGTGCCTTCCCGGCCTCCGATCCGCACTGGCTCGGCATGCTCGGCATGCATGGCACCTTCGAGGCCAACAACGCCATGCACGATTGCGACGTGATGATCTGCATCGGCGCGCGCTTCGACGACCGCATCACCGGCCGGGTCGACGCCTTCTCGCCCGGCTCGAAGAAGATCCATGTCGATATCGACCGCTCCTCGATCAACAAGAACATCAGGGTCGATATCCCCATCGTCGGCGACTGTGCGCATGTGCTTGAGCAGATGATCGAGGCCTGGAAGGCCAACAAGCAGAGGCGCGACAAAGCGGCGCTCAAGGAATGGTGGGCGCAGATCGACCGCTGGCGCGCGCGAAAATGCTTGAGCTACCGCAAGCGCGACGACGTGATCATGCCGCAATACGCCATCGAGCGGCTCTATGCGCTGACCCGCGGCGAGGACGTCTACATCACCACCGAGGTCGGGCAGCACCAGATGTGGGCCGCCCAGTTCTTCAAGTTCGAGGAGCCGAACCGCTGGATGACGTCGGGGGGGCTCGGCACCATGGGCTATGGCCTGCCGTCCGCGGTCGGCGTGCAGGTGGCGCATCCCAACTCGCTCGTCATCGATATTGCCGGCGAGGCCTCGGTGCTGATGACCATGCAGGAAATGTCGACGGCCGCGCAGTATGATCTGCCGATCAAGATCTTCATCCTCAACAACGAGTATATGGGCATGGTGCGCCAGTGGCAGGAATTGCTGCATGGCGGCCGCTACTCGCACTCCTACACCGCCGCGCTGCCCGATTTCGTCAAGCTGGCGGAAGCCTATCAGGGGGTCGGCATCAGGGCCGAGAAGCCGGCCGAGCTCGACGACGCGATCAGGGAGATGATCCGCGTGAAAAAGCCTGTGATCTTCGATTGCCGGGTCGACAAGCATGCCAATTGCTTCCCCATGATCCCGAGCGGGGAGGCCCATAACCACATGCTGATGGGCGACGACGTGACCGAAGAGGACATCGAGAAGGCCATCACCGAAGAAGGCAAGGTGATGGTTTAGCGCCGAGGGGTAACACCTTGATACGATTCCTCATGATCGCGCTTGCCTTGCGCATGATCGAGCTCGGCGGTGCCAAGTCTAAGGGCGAGGGGAACGCCGCGCATTAGCGGCGGACGGACGCCGATGACCCAACCCGGTTCCGCCTATCCGCTCGAGAAGAAGGAAGAGCCGCTCGAGACCCACACCATGACCGTGCTCGTCGACAACGAGCCCGGCGTGCTCGCGCGCGTCATCGGACTGTTCTCGGGCCGCGGCTACAATATCGAGTCGCTGACCGTGTCGGAGACCGAGCACGAGGCGCATCTGAGCCGCATCACCATCGTCACCACCGGCACCCCGATGGTGATCGAGCAGATCCAGCATCAGCTCGAACGCATGGTTCCCGTGCACGACGTCACCGACTTGACGGTGAAGGGCAATCCGCTCGAGCGCGAGCTCGCCATGGTCAAGGTCGCCGGCAAGGGCGAGAAACGGGTCGAGGCCTTGCGCCTGGCCGAGGCCTTCCGCGCCGACGTGATCGATACCTCGACCGGTCACTTCGTGTTCCAGATCACCGGCGAGCAGTCGAAGATCGAAGAATTCATCGCTCTGATGCAGCCGCTCGGACTGGTCGAGGTGGCCCGCACAGGCGTTGCCGCCATCTCGCGCGGGCGCGAGCGGATGTGAGAGCGAGGGCCGCGCCGCAGCGCTGAATGCATGGCAACGAACCCCGGCCGAGACCCCTTGCAAAGTGCCGGTCTTTCGCGTCACAAACGCCGCCGAACGAGCCAACTCAAGTCGAGGACGACCCTTATGCGCGTCTATTACGATCGGGATGCCGATCTCAATCTGATCAAGGGCAAGAAAGTCGCCATCATCGGCTATGGCAGCCAGGGGCACGCGCACGCGCTGAACCTCAAGGACTCGGGCGTGAAGGAGGTGGCCGTGGGCTTGAGGCCGGGCTCGAAATCCGTGGCCAAGGCCGAGAAGGCCGGCCTCAAGGTCATGGACGTCCCCGACGCCGCCAAATGGGCCGACGTGGTGATGATGCTCACCCCCGACGAGCTTCAGGCCGGCATCTGGGAGAGGGATCTCAAGCCCAATATGAAGCAGGGCGCGGCGCTGCTCTTCGCCCACGGCCTCAACATTCATTTCAACCTGATCGAACCGCGCCCCGACATGGATGTGTGCATGGTGGCGCCGAAGGGTCCGGGCCATACCGTGCGCGCCGAATACGCGCGCGGCGCGGGCGTGCCTTGCCTCATGGCCATCGCCCAGGATCCGACCGGCAACGCCCATGACCTCACGCTCTCCTACGCGGCGGCGATCGGCGGCGGCCGCGCCGGCATCATCGAGACGACCTTCCGCGAGGAATGCGAGACCGATTTGTTCGGCGAGCAGTCGGTGCTGTGCGGCGGTCTGGTCGAGCTGATGCGGAACGGCTACGAGACTTTGGTCGAGGCCGGCTACTCGCCGGAGATGGCCTATTTCGAATGCGTGCACGAGGTGAAGCTGATCGTCGATCTCATCTATGAGGGCGGCATCGCCAATATGAATTACTCCGTGTCCAACACCGCCGAGTATGGCGAGTATCTCTCAGGCCCGCGCGTGGTGGGGAAGGCGAGCCGGCGGGCGATGAACCAGATCCTTGCCGACATCCAGTCCGGCAAATTCGTCAAGGACTGGATGCTCGAGAATCGCGTCGGTCAGACGTCGTTCAAGGCGATGCGCGCGAAATGCGACAGCCATCAGATGGAAGAGGTCGGCAAGCGCCTGCGCGCGATGATGCCGTGGATCGCCGAGCGCAAGATGGTCGACAAGAGCAAGAACTGATTTCGGGAGAATGTCGGTCATGGTGAGGCGGGTTCGTCATCCTGAGGAGGCCGCGAAGCGGCCCTCGAAGGATGCAGCCTGAAATCGCCATCCTTCGAGGCTCGCTTCGCTCGCACCTCAGGATGACGGCCGAGCCGTGCAACACACTTCCCGCTCTCCCCTTGCGGGAGAGCACGCGTGCCGTTTGGCGCGCGGTGAGGGGTAAGCGGCGAACACGCTAGCGTGGAAGCCGCGTCTCATTCGATCTCCCCCCTCACCCGGCTCGCCGCCAGAAGGCGGCTTGCCGCCCTCTCCCGCGAGGGGAGAGGGGAAGTGCGTGTAATCGGCGTTCCTTCGCGGCGCGCCGTCCAGGGACGAGCTGCCAACGTTGAGGATTGGGGTGTCGAAGAAATCGACGGACGTGGATTGGATCCTCAAGGCGATGGTCGCGGCGGCGGGCGCGGACGGCAGGCTGAATGCGCGCGAAGTCAGATGTATTCAGAAGGTTTATCAGGACAGGACCGGCCGTTCGGTTGACACAAGTGGTGTCATGCTCGCGGTGCAGGCGTATGCCACCAAGCAGGATGTGCTCGCAGAATTGTCTGCCGTCGCAGGAAGCATGAGCGCCGAGCTCAAGGAAGAGATCATCCGCGCCGCCTACCTGACGCTGCTCGCCGACGAGCGTGTCGCCGGAGGGGAGCGCGAGAGGCTGAAAGATATAGCCGCCGCGTTGCAGATCTCCGAAGTTCTCTTAGACTCGATCATCGAGGAAACCGAGCCGACTTCCGGCGAAGACGCGGGAAGCCCGTGAGCGATGGAGTCGCTCGATTGCCCGATCAAGCCGGGCATGAACAAGCAGCGAGCGATTGAGGGAGAATGTCCCTCATGGTGAGGGGCCGCCGTCCTTCGAGGCTCAGCGGGCACCGAACGCCGAGCGCAACAGGTTGGCCATGCCAATGGCATAGATAACAGCCACCATGACATCGAGGACGCGGGCAATGAACAGGGAACTGCTGTCCTGAGGCAAGGGCGAGAGCCCGAGTCCGAGCAAGATCAGGAACGTCGTGAGGCCGACCGTGTAGATCGGCGCCGCGTCGCCGCCGCGCGAGATTCGATCGCCGAAGAGAAGCCCTACGAACGAGACGAGCAGCAGAAGAAAGGCGGGGGAAGGACGTTGCGTGACGAGAAGATAAGCGAGCGTCGCGGCAAGGCCGCCGGCAAGATTGCCGAGGATCAGTCCGACACCGGCACCCCGGCCGGAACGCGCCGGTTGACGCAGAATACCGATGACCGTCAGGACGGCAACGATGCTCACGGGCGATGTTGTCAGCATGAAATAAACCACGACGCTCATCAGCACTGCCGCATTGGCGAGAGCGTAGGCGATCGGACTGCCTTCGTGCGGTTGGCGGAAAGCTCCCGGTTCGAGGGGCGCTGTGGAGGGAAAGAAGGCGTGAGCGGCAAAGGTTAGCAGCACCGCGAGCGCACTCCCGGCAATCAGGGAATGCATCAGCCCGTAGGCCGCGGACATGGATTCGATCGCAAGAAGCGGCACGACGGCAGTGGCGATGAGGAAGATCGCGGCCGCGCCCATGGCTTGGCCACGGGCGAGCAGAAGAAATTCGAGGAAGATCAAGAGAGAGACCGCAAGCAGCAGAACGAGCGGGCTGTCGACGAGAATTTGCGCGAGGAGCGTTGCGAAGGCGCAAGCGACGACCATCGCGGCAACGAAGGCGAGACCCTGCTTGACATTCAGCGGCCCGCCCGCGGTCAAGAGTTGAACGGCAAGCATGGCCGGCAAGAAGGGAAAGTCCCAGCCGAGCACCTCGCCGAGCGTGAGCCCCACGGCGGCGGCAAAAGCGATCCTGAAGGTTAGCGCATAAGCCTCGCGGGCACGGTCGGACTCTGTCAGCTCGGTCGCGGCGCTAGCTGACATAGGTGAGTATCGCTACGAGTCTGATCCAGAACGCGCCGATCGCGTTCACGATGGCATTGTCGGTCGCATAGACGATGACGTTTGCCTGCGAGCCATAGCGCACGCTGCCCGGCACATAGTCCTCGCGATTGGGTTCGATCTTTACGGCGAAGCGTTGCGGATCGCGCACCAGCCCCATCGGCTCATTGATCTTCGGCAACCCGGTTTCGGGATCGATCGATCCTTGCGATACGCCCCAGCCGACGCTCTGAACTTTGGCGGCAAAGATGCGTCCTGGAAGCGCGTCGAGCACCAGTTCCACCGGATCGCCCGCCTTGACATTCTCCAGGCTGTTCTCGCGGAAGTTGGCGTTGATCCAAGCGTCGCTGGTATCGATGAAGGTCATCGCCGCTTGGCCCACGGCGACGAATTCCCCTTCGGTGAGCTGGAGGTTGGTGATGACGCCGTCGGAGGGCGCCACGACCGTCGTGCGCAAGAGGTCGAGCTTGGCCTTTTCGACGGCAGCCAGCGCCTCGCGGAATTGCGGATTGTCGCTGCCTTGAGGCCCAAGCTCTTGCTTGGCGCGCTCGAGCTCGGCCTCGGCCTCTCGCACCCCGGCTTCAGCCGCCTGGATTTGCGCCGTCGCCTGGTCGGCGCGGGCTTTGGCGTAGACGCCCTTCTCGACAAGCTGGAAGATGCGGGCGACCTGCTCGCGCGTGTTGTCGCGCTTCGCCTTTGCGGTAACCAAACGTTCCTGTGCGGAGCTGACCGCCGCCGTGCTCGCGCCGATGGATTGGCCGACGCCTGCCAGTTTCGCATCTGCTTCCTGCAGCGCGATCGCGAAGGGCTGGGGGTCGATGCGGAACAGCACATCGCCGCCCTTCACTCTTTGATTGTCGATGACATTGACTTCGATCACCCGCCCGGCAACTTCCGGCGCCATTCGCACCACGAAGGCCTGGACGATGGCCTGCGAAGTATAGGGCGTGAGCCGATCGGCGATCAGCGAATAGAGGAACAGGATCACGATCAGACCGAGAACGATCAGCGTCCATCTTCTGACCGGATCGCGTTGGGTCGTATTGTTGGCAGCCATGGATAGTGCCCTTGCCGGCCGGTTCTCAGCCGCACCTAATGCGCAGAGCCGGTGGTCCCCTCGATGATTCCGAGCATGCCCAGTCCGCTGACCACCAATTGCACGGCAACCGCGGTCAATAAAATTCCGAACACGACCTCGGAAATGATCAGGCTGGTGGGATTGAGGCGCTTTGACAGTTTGTCGATGTTGGCAAAGATCCAATAGTCGAAGGCCCCGACCAACAACACGAGCCCAACGACGAGCCCTGCGCTCGCCACCGAGACCACCTCGCTGGACGCGATGATCAGGATGGTGATGCCGACGGGATTCAGCAGATAGGGTACCGCGAGCGGATAAACCGCGATCCGTTTCGGATCCTCCAAGGCTTCCACTTCTTCCACGATCTTCTTGCCGGGTCCCTGCACCATGTTGACCGCCAGGCTGGCAAGGATGATCCCGCCGGCAACGGCAACGGCTCCTCCGGTGATGTGGAGAAGACGCATGAGCAGCGCGCCAAAGGCAAACAAGACGAGCGCGGTGACCACGGCCGTCACGACCATTTGCCGCCCTACGGCGCGTTGCGTCTCGGCATCGAAGTGCTTGGTCTTTTCGAGGAAGGGCACCAGCGCAATCTTGGGGCCCATGCCGATCAGCAGGAGCAGCAGCAGCTTGGCCACCAGCGCGAAATTGATGACCGAGAAATCCATTAAGGCTGGCTGTCCCCGCTGGTTGAGCGTCTGATCGGCGCGTGTCAGCGCTTAGCGACCGCCTCAACGGATTTCCTGTGATAGTTCCCAGGTCTACCTTCGCACGACAGGCGTCACGCGACAAGCAAGGGAGAACGAAGCATGACGCTTGCAGCTGCCCGGGCGCACTCATGGCGCTTCATGTCACAAGCAACATGCGTCCAGGTCTTGTGTGAGGTCGCTTTGGCGGCGCAAACGGCCATGGGCCAGTGAGGGGAGTTTGCAAACGGAACTGCAAACGAACCACTCGGCACAGGGCTAACCCCCTATGCCCCGCTCTGGTCTAATCTGCTCGAAAGTGCATTGCCGCGGCGCCTTATCGGGACGAAAGCGGAGGAGCTTCGTGCCATGCCGGAAGCGGCCGCCGGTGACGTGGTCGTAGCGGACCTCGACCACGAGCTTCGGTTTTACGGGCTCCCATTCGCCCGTGCGCTCCGTGCTCCAGCGGCTCGGACCTCCCGGCGCCTTTCCCGTGAAGCCCGGCGGGGCGATCAAAGCTTCGAGCACCTTGGTCAGAGCCGGCCGCTCGGCGTTGCTGATGGTCGCGGTGAAGCCGACATGGTCGAGCTCCCCGTCGTTGTTGTAGAGGCCGAGCAACAACGAGCCCACTTGGTCCCCTCCCGTCTCATAGCGGAAGCCGCCCACTACGCAGTCGGCAGTGCGCAAGCGTTTGACCTTGAGCATGGCGCGCGCGCCGGGGATGTACGGGCCGTCGCTTCGCTTGGCGACGACGCCGTCAAGCGCTTCGCGCGCGTCGCCGAGCCAACGCTCCGCTTCGTTGCGGTCTTTTGTGTAGGGTGAGAGTTTCAGTCCCTCGATTTTGCCCGCTGCCTTGAAAAAGCCCTCGAGCGCGGCGCGGCGCTTCACCAGAGGCTGCTCGATCAGGCTCTTGCCTGCCGGATCCAGCAGCATGTCGAACAAGATGAGGATTGCCGGGGTCTCGACGGAAAGCCTCTTGATGCGGCTTTCGGCGGGATGCACGCGCATTTGCAAGGCATCGAATGACAGCGTGCCGTCGAGCGGTATCGCAAGCTCGCCGTCGATCACGAAGGGGTTTGGCTTGAGCGCGGCAAGCATCGCCACCACTTCAGGAAAATAGCGCGCCAGCGGCTTGCCCGATTTCGCCCTGAGATCGACCGCGCTCCCGGCGCGGAAAGCGAGACAACGAAACCCGTCCCATTTCGGCTCGAACTGCCAGCCGGGATCTTCGGGAAGCTCGCCGACGCGTTTCGCCTCCATGGGCTCGATGCCGACCGGTACGGCGAGGCGCTTGAGCGGAGAAACGGCCATGGTCCGGTGGTTAGCGTGAAAACGGCGCAGGCGCAAAGCCGGAACGCTGCGCGCGGGCTGCGCCCGCATTCCTATCTACCGCGCGCGTTTGGAGAGGTCTGCGTCATGGAGAGCCGACATCTCGGGCGTTGTCCGCCGGCATAAGAGATGCAATTCCAGCGCGATTCTCGTTCCCGCGAAACGGCGAATCCAGTAACACCTGACAGGAACGCCGCGAGCCGGGGGTTGCTGGAGCGTAGGGAAGGGGACGACCCATGCTGATCGCGCGCCATGCCAAGAGCGTCATGAGCCTTTCGCTCGCCGCCTTTCTCCTGCTCGTCACCTTCGACAACGTCACCGATTACGGTTCGAACTTTGCGTTCGTGCGCCATGTGATGAGCATGGACACGACCTTTCCCGGCAACGCGCTGATGTACCGGGCGGTGACGACGCCCGCGCTCTGGCATCTCGCCTACGCAATCATCATCGTCTCGCAAGTCACGGCCGGAGTGCTCTATCTGATCGGCGGCGTTCGGCTCTATCGGGCAAGACATGCGCCGGGCGCCGTCTTCAACCAGGCCAAATCTTCCGTGATCGCGGCATCCCTGCTCGGCTTCGTCATTTTCTTTTTCATGTTCATGGTGGTCGGCGGGGAATGGTTCTCGATGTGGCAGTCGAAAGACTGGAACGCCCAGGAGGCGGCCTACCGCTTCTACATGGCCGTGCTCGGCGTGCTCATCTTCGTGAGCCTTCCCGACGGCGACCTTCCCAAGGGGAGTACTTGAGGCAACGTCTCGAAGCTTCCCCGCTCTCCCACGAGGCGGAGCGCGAGGGTTGCCTCCAATAATCCCTGTCCCTTGAGGGAGAGGGCTTCCCGCCCGGCGCGCGAAGCGCGGCGATGGCGGGAAGGGTGAGGGGTAATTGTTTTGACGCGGCGCCATGACCCCTCACCGCGCACCAAGTGGTGCGCGTGCTCTCCCCCAAAGGGAGAGCGGAAAGGAGCCTGCGGGCAACGGCTTGGCTACGCCACGCTGAGCCTTGCCCTGAGGGGGCCTTGGCCCTATTTTCCGCGCAAGAACAGGTGACCCATGCGGCGCTCAGAGGATAGGATTTTGGTCGGGACTGCGGCATCGCCGGCGGCCCTGAAACGCCTGCGCGAGGGAAGGCTTCGCTTCGCCCTTAGTCGCCCCTGAGCGGCCTTCGGCCCTGGCTAAGGCCTTGGCGGGCGTTCAGGGGATAGCAACGAAACCCCGCGAAAATTCAGGCGGCTTGCCGGTCGTGGTAGACTGGGGCCCGAAGCTCAAGGACGAACGAGATGGAGTCCAATCGGGATAGCAAGGCGAAGGGACGCGCCGAGCGCGACCGCGTCGTCATCTTCGACACGACGTTGCGCGACGGCGAGCAGTGCCCCGGCGCCACCATGACCTTCGAGGAGAAGCTCGAAGTGGCCGAAGTCCTCGACGAGATGGGCGTCGATATCATCGAGGCGGGCTTCCCCATTGCGTCTGAAGGCGATTTCAACAGCGTGCAGGAGATCGCCCGCCGCGCCAAGAAGGCGGTGATCTGCGGCCTGGCCCGCGCCCAATTCAAGGACATCGACCGCTGCGCCGAAGCGATCAAGCCCGCCGCCCGCGGCCGCATTCACACCTTCATCGGCACTTCGCCGCTGCATCGCCAATATCAGATGAGCATCGACGAGAAGGAGGTGCTTGACCGGGTCACCGCCTCCGTCACCCGGGCGCGCAGCTATACCGACGATGTCGAATGGTCGGCGATGGACGCGACCCGCACCGAGCACGATTTCCTCTGCCGCTGCGTCGAGGCCGCGATCAAGGCCGGCGCGACCACCGTCAATATTCCCGACACGGTCGGCTATGCCACCCCGGACGAGTTCGCGGGCCTCATCCGCATGATCCTCTCGCGCGTTCCGGGATCCGAGAAGATCGTGTTCTCGACGCATTGCCACAACGATCTTGGGCTTGCGGTGGCGAACTCGCTCGCCGGCGTCGTCGCCGGCGCGCGCCAGGTCGAATGCGCCGTCAACGGGCTTGGCGAGCGCGCGGGCAACGCCGCGCTGGAAGAAATCGTCATGGCGATCAGGACGCGGGCCGACGCGATGCCGTTCTATACCGGCATCGACACCACCATGCTGACGCGCGCCTCGAGACTCGTGTCCCGCGTCACCGCCTTCCCGGTCCAGTACAACAAGGCTATCGTCGGGCGCAACGCCTTCGCTCATGAAAGCGGCATCCATCAAGACGGCGTGCTCAAGCACGCGGAGACCTTCGAGATCATGACGCCGGAGAGCGTCGGCTTGAAGGAATCATCGCTGGTCATGGGCAAGCATTCGGGGCGTCACGCCTTCCGCGAGAAGCTGAAGGAGCTCGGCTACGAGCTCGGCGACAACGCCTTCGAGGACGCCTTCGTGCGCTTCAAGGCGCTCGCCGACCGCAAGAAACACGTCTATGACGAGGATCTCGAAGCTCTGGTCGATCAGGAGATTGCGAGCGCGCATGACCGCATCAAGGTCGTGGCCCTGACGGTGATCGCAGGGACAGGCGGTCCGCAGAAAGCGACCATCACGCTCGACGTCGACGGTAAGCAGCAAACTTGCGAAGTCCACCGGCGACGGGCCGGTCGATGCCACGTTCAGGGCGATCAAGGCGATCGTGCCGCACGAGGCGCGGCTGCCGCTCTACCAGGTAAGCGCGGTGACGGAGGGGACGGACGCCCAGGCCGAGGTGAGCGTGCGGCTCGAGGCCGAGGGCAAGACCGTGACCGGGCGCGGCTCCGACACCGACACGCTGGTCGCCTCGGCCAGGGCCTATGTCAGTGCGCTGAATAAATTGCTGGCCCGCGAGGCGCGCCGCAAGCCCGAAATCAATGCTCGCCTCCTGACGCCTTCGGGGGGCTCCGGCGAGTCGCGGAAGGCTGAGTCGCGCGCCAGCTGGGGCAGCCGGGAACCGCCCGCCGCCGCGCGTTCCGGCCAAAATCCGGAGACTTGGGAGGAGCGGCTAAGGGCCCCTTTTAACCCGACGCCCCCATTTTCGCCGCCCGAACCGGCATGCGTGCTCTCTTCCGGCCGCCACCCCCCGAGAGGCGATGCAAGCAAATTGTTTTTTCGAATCGGGCGTCCGACTCATTGCTCCCCACCGCGAATTGACGCAACATAGCGCCGCTCGGCAGACGGCTCCAAGAACGGGCGAGCGTCACCGCCTGCCGGTCGCAAGCATCCGTGGTGCAATTGGCTCGTTGCGGCGAGCCAGATTGGGGCGGGCGTATGTTCTCGCGGGTCTTGGGCTTTGTCTCGGCGGACATGGCCATCGACCTCGGCACGGCGAACACTCTCGTCTACGTGCCGGGACGGGGGATCGTGCTCGACGAGCCCTCCGTTGTCGCCGTAACCCAGCAGCGGGACGGTGATCGCAAGGTCATTGCCGTCGGTTACGAGGCCAAGACCATGCTCGGCCGCACCCCTTCCAAGATCGAAACCATTCAGCCTCTGCGCGACGGCGTGATCGCCGATTTCGCCGCGGCCGAGGAAATGATCAAGCATTTCATTCGCCGCGTTCTCAAGCGCCGGCTGTTCACCAGCCCGCGCATCATGATCTGCGTTCCGGCGAGCGCGACGCCGGTCGAGCGCCGCGCCGTGCATGAGGCCGGACTTTCGGCCGGCGCCAGGCGCGTCTATCTCATCGAGGAGCCGGTGGCGGCGGCGATCGGCGCGGGCCTTCCCATCACAGAGGCGCGCGGCTCGATGGTCGTGGATATCGGCGGAGGCACCACGGATATCGCCGTGCTCTCCATGGGCAGCGTGCTCTATTCGCGCTCGGTGCGCAGCGCCGGCAATGCCTTCGACGAGGCGATCGTCAACTATGTGCGCTTCAAATACAATTTGCTGATCGGTGCCACCAGCGCCGAGACAATCAAGAAGGAATCCGGTTGCGCCATCGCCAAGGCCAATGGCGAACGAATGCCGATCCATCTCAAGGGACGCGACCTCCATCGCGGGTTCCCGGCCGATATCGCGCTCACCTCTGACGACATCCCGCAGGCCTTGAACCTTCCGATCCAGCAGATCGTCGGCGGCATACGCCAGGCGCTTGCTGACGTTCCGCCGGAACTCACCGCGGATATTTGCGAGGCGGGAATCTACCTGACCGGCGGCGGTGCGCTGCTCGACCGGCTTGATGCCAGGCTCTCGCAAGAGACCGGAGTGAAATTCAAGATTGCCGAGGATCCTCTGCGCTGTGTCGTGCGGGGAACGGGTACGGCCCTGGAGCAGCTCGACACCATGTCTGACTTTTTGGTCAAGCCATGAGATGGAAGGAGCGGGGAGGGGTTTGCTGGCTGCGCAAGCCCTGACCTGACGAAGGAACGCGGGACAGCGCGCGGCCTTCGAGGAAGACGAAGAAATGCGCGGGGGCCATTCACCGTTTAAGCCGAGGCCTCGCCGATCGTGGCGGGCCCCGGGGGAATTGCTCAATTTCACGCTCTTCTTCGTCTGCGCCGTTCTCCTGGTGTTGAGCCGCATCGGCCACGGCGCGCTTGCCGAATTGCGCGACGGCTTCGTCGATCTGACCGCGCCCGTGCTCGAAGTCACCTCGACGCCGGTGATCATGGCGCGTCATGCCAGGCGGCGCGGCGTCAGTCCTATCTGGGCTGCTTCGGCGAGATCGACCGGCTCAAGGCCGAGAACGAGCAGCTCAAGCATTGGGAGTGGCGCGCCAAGCTCGCCGAGCGCAATGTCGCGCAGCTTCGTTCGCTTCTGAACGCCGTCGATGAGCCTGCCTTGCACTTCGTCAGCGGCAGCGTCATCGCCGATGCGCGCGGTCCGTTCTTGCGCAGCGCGCTTATCAATCTCGGGCGGGACGAGGGGGTGCGCGTCGGCTACGCCGTCATCAACGGCGACGGCCTGATCGGGCGTACGGTCGAGGCGGGGACCTCGGCGTCCCGGGTCCTGTTGCTCAACGACCTGAACAGCCAGGTCCCGGTGCTGGTCGGGCATGGCGGCGTGCGCGCGATGGCTTCCGGCGACAACAGCGCCGAGCTCAGGCTCGAATTCCTCCCCGAAGGCGCTGTCCTCCATCCCGGCGACGAGGTGTTCACGTCCGGCAGCGATGGCGTGCTGCCGCGCGGCTTGCGCGTCGGCGTGGTCACGGGATCTCCCGAGGCTTACAGGGTTCGGCCGCACGCCGATTTGAGTGCGCTCGACGTGGTGAGCGTGCTCTTCTTCGACGCGCCCGCCCTGACGCGCACCGATCCGCCCGCGGCTGCGGTGGACCGCGGGCTCTCGGCATCGCCTGAAGACACCGAAGTCCCGGCGGTCATGCCTACCGCGACGATCGCGCCGCCTGCGGCGGATACCGAGATCAAGCAGGCCGGGGCGTCCGGCGCGACCTCAGCCGAAGGCGTGGCCCAATCCCGGCAATGAACGCGAGTCTGCCAGCGCTCTCGGTGCTCTTTGCGGTGCTGGCGACAGCGGTGCCTTGGGGGCTTCCCGGCGATGCGACCTTCATCCTGCCGATGGTGGTCGTGATGATGGTGTTTTGCTGGCGTGCGCTTCCCGACACGGTGTTCCCGCCCTATCTCGCGCTGCTGCTCGGCCTCCTCACCGACATGATGAGCGGCGGCCCGCTCGGGTTTTGGGCCCTCATGGCCCTGATCGGCGCAAGCGTCGGCGGCCGCACGGCGTCGCTCGCCGACAGCCAGGACCGGAACCGCCTCTGGCTGGTTTGGGCAGGCGTCGCCTTACTGATCGGCGTCCTCAGCTGGCTGCTCGGGTCGGCCTATTTCCTCCGCTGGATCGATCCGTGGCCGATCGCCTTTGGCGCACTCGCTTCGATCCTGCTCTTTCCGGTGGTCTTGCGGCTGCTCATTTGGATCAAGCGCGGCAGGCTCAGGCCCGAAACTCTACCGGGGTTTGTCGTGAAGCCGCGCGATTATGCCTTGAGGCTTCGCCACCGCTTCTCGCGCCGCGCGGTCCTGATCGGTGCGGCGCAGACCGGACTGTTCGGGCTTCTCCTCTGGCGGCTCCGCCGCTTGCAGATCCTCGAGAGCCTCGGAATACCAGCTGCTTTCCGACGACAACCGCATCACCACGCATCTCGTCGCGCCGGCGCGCGGTTCGATCTACGACCGCTTGGGCCGGATGGTGGCCGAGGATCGGGAGAATTTCCGCGTCATCGTCATCCCGGCCTTCTGCGAGGACCTGGCCGCAACGCTCGACGCCATTTCCGAGATCGTTCCCGTCTCGGCCGCCGACAAGGATCGCGTCATGCGGGCGGCGCGCCGCCAGAGCGGATACTTCCCCGTCCTCGTCACCGAAGGTCTGACCTGGCGGCAATTCACCTTGCTCGAGCGTGCTTGCCCCGCAGCTGCAAGGGCGTGCGCACCGACCGAGCGACGTATCGCCGCTATAGCCCGCGCCCGCAGCATGGCCCATGTGGTCGGCTATGTCGGTCTGGCCGACAAAGGCAGAGATCGACGAGCACCCGTTGATGCGGGTGCCCGGATTCCGCACCGGCAAGGCCGGGATCGAAAAGGGTCTCGACCCCGAGCTCAGGGGACAGCCGGGAACCATCAGCTATGAGGTCGACGCCCATGGCCGCGTGGTCCGCGAGCTTGGCGCCACGGCGAGCGTGCGCGGCAAGGACCTGGTGCTTACCATCGATCAAGAGTTGCAGGAGATCGCGCTATAATCGCATCGAAGGGTTTGCGCGTGGCCTCCGTCGTCGTGCTCGATGTGGTGACCGGCGGAATCCTCGTCATGGCGTCGTTTCCCTCCTTCGATCCCAACGAGGTCTCCTTCAAGGTCGATCGCGACCGGTGGACGGAAGCTCGCGAGAGAACAAGGATCATCCTCTCGAAAATCGCGCGCTGCGCGGTCTCTATCCTCCCGGCTCGACCTTCAAGGTGGTCACCGCGCTCGCCGGCCTCGAAGCCGGCGTCATCACCCCCGAAGAGCGCATGCATTGTCCCGGCGGCTACCCCTTCGGGCGCCACTACTTCCGCTGCTGGAAGACGCCACGGCTCGGTCTATCTGCACGAGGCGATCAAGCAGTCCTGCGACGTCTATTTCTACGAGACGGTGAAGCGCGTCGGCATCGATCGCCTTGCCGTCATCTCGCGCAAGCTCGGCCTCGGTCAAGTTCTACGACATTGGCTTGGCCGGACAGAAGCAAGGCATCATCCCCGACACGGAGTGGAAGCGAAGGACGCTCGGGCAGCCCTGGTATCCCGGCGAGACCATCAGTTGCGGCATCGGCCAGGGCTATGTCTCGACCACGCCGCTTCAGCTCGCCGTCGCGACCGCGCGGATCGCCACGGGCAGGGCGGTGCGGCCGCGCTTGATCGCTGCCCACCGAGCCCGAGCCCGAGCCCGCCCCGCTCGACATCGATCCCGTGCATCTCGAGCTCGTCCGCGCCGGCATGGTCGGCGTGGTGAATGAGAAGGGAGGCACCGCCGTGCGCTCGGCGCTGACCATTCCCGACGTGCAGATGGCGGGAAAGACCGGCACCTCGCAGGTCATCAGCGCGAAGAACCAGCGGCTTCCTCAAGGGCTGGGAAGGGGAGACCCATGCTCTGTTCATCGCCTACGCGCCGGTCGACGCGCCCGCGCTATGCCGCAGCCTGCGTCGTCGAGCATGGCGGCGGCGGCTCGCGCGCGGCGGCGCCGGTGGTGCGCGATGTGATGACCGAGATCTTGCTGCGCGATCCCGCCGACCAAGCCGGCCTTTGTCGCGAGCAATCAGGAGCGCCAAGCGCCGAGACGCCGAAGGGGCGAGCCCGATGAAGACGCTGTTCGCCGAGGGCTTCGAGCGGCCTCAGCTCAAGCTCAAGCAGAAGCTGCTCGCGCTGAACTGGCCGTTCCTGCTGCTCATCACCGCCATCACGCTGGTCGGCGTGGCGGCGCTCTATTCGGTGGCGGGAGGTTCGCTCGAGCCCTGGGCGAGCCGCCACGTGGTGCGCTACTGCCTCGGGCTGGCATTGCTCTTCATCGTCGCGCTCGTCCGATATCCGCTGGTGGCTGCGCGCGGCCTATCCGCTCTATCTGCGTTGCCCTGCTCATGCTCGCGCGCGGTGCTCCTCGTTCGGCGTCGAAAGCGGCGGCGCCAAGCGCTGGCTCGGCTAGGGCGAGTTCAGCTTCCAGCCGTCCGAGATGATGAAGATCGCGCTCGTGCTCGCGATCGCGCGCTACTACCAGTGGCTTCCGCCGAGCCAGGTGTCCTGGCCTTATGCCGTGCTGCCGCCGCTCGCTCATGATCGGCGTGCCCGATCCTGCTGGCCTTGGATCAGCCCGATCTCGGCACTGCGGCGCTGTTCGGCATCGTCGGCGGCGGACTTGCTGTTCCTCGCCGGCGTGAGCTGGCTCTATTTCATCGCCGCCTTTGTCGGCGTCATCGTCGTGCTGCCCCATGTCTGGGAACGGCTGCACGACTACCAGCAGGAGCGGATTCTGACCTTCATCGATCCCGAGCGCGACCCGAGCGGCTCCGGCTACCACATCCTGCAATCGAAGATCGCCATCGGCTCCGGCGGCTTCGCCGGCAAGGGCTTCATGCAGGGCACGCAAGCCCAGCTCAATTTCCTGCCCGAGAAGCACACCGACTTCATCTTCACGATGTTCTCCGAGGAGATGGGCTTCATCGGCGCGCGCCGTGCTGCTCGCGCTCTACCTTCTCGTGCTGCTGTTCATTACCTATATGGCGCTCAGATGCCGGAGCACCTTCGCGCGGCTGGTCGCCGCCGGCATGGGGCTCTGCCTGTTCGCCTATGTGTTCATCAATGTGGCGATGGTGACGGGGCTCATGCCCGTGGTCGGCGTGCCGCTGCCGCTCGTCTCTTATGGCGGCACCTCGATGCTGACCATGATGGTGGGCCTGGGCTTCGTGCTCAACGCCCATGTCAACCGGGAGGCCCGCATCAGGCGGGAGGAGTTCGGCCCGTTCTGGTGAGTGTTGGGCGCGGAGCATTTCCCCTCTCCCCTCGCGGGAGCCTCGAAGCGTCATCCTGAGGCGCGAGCGTAGCGAGCCTCGAAGGATGACGATTTCTCGATGATCCTTCGAGGGCCGCCTTCGGCGGCCTCCTCAGGATGACGTGAGAAGCGTAGCGAGCCGCGAAGCATCACCCTGAGCACGCAGCCGCGAGTTCATGGGGTGGGGCAGGCTGCGCCGCTTGCCACCCAGGCCGCGACCAGGGCGCCGAACGCCTTCTGCGTGCCGGGCGCGGGCTCGCGACCAGCGCCGGGATTCCATCCCCAGCCGACAAGGGAATCCTCGCTCATATGGTGCACGAGATCCTCTAGCGTCTTGCCCCCGTTTCGCTCCGGATCCTTGATCTGCTCGCAAATCTTGCCCAACGTTTGCCCCTGCCACGCCATCTCGATCGGCGCCAAATGCCACAACGGATGTCCGGGCACGCGCGCGGGGTCGTAGTTGGCGGGCCCGTGGCAGTTCGTGCATTGCATCGCGACGGCGCCGTGCCCTGCCGGTCCCCGCACGACGGGCGGCAAGTGCGGATGGCCATCCTCACCCTGCAATGGCCGATCGCCGGCCGGATGGCAGTTGACACAGCGGGGATGCGTGATGACTTTGGCTGCCTCGTTGAACAGCGCCAAGGAGCGCTGCTTCTGATCGGCGATTTGCGGCGAAGGTCTCGGCAGGCTTCAACGGCTGCGGCTCGGCGTTCGATTGTTCGGCGCAGACACCTAAGCCCGCCAACATGACAATCGCAGCCGCTCCGAGCGCGGCCGAAGCCACCTTCATCTCGCGTTCCTCGTATGGCCGACACAAGTCAAAACTTTACGCGCAAAGTCAGGCTATCCTCTCCCTTTGCGCTTGCAAAGCAAGAAGTCTAGACTGTGGGCTAACCGGCCGACAGGTTTGTAGCGGAATTGCGATGGCCTTCACGATCAAGATCAATGGCGTCAACCATGCCGTCGATGTCGACGGCGATACGCCGTTGTTGTGGGTCATTCGCGACGTGCTCGGGATGACCGGCACGAAATTCGGGTGCGGCAGGGCCTTGTGCGGCGCTTGCACCGTTCACCTTGACGGCAATCCCGTCCGTTCCTGCGTCATCCCGATCGAACGGGTCGGCGAGGCGCCGATCATGACGATCGAGGCGATCGGCGAGACACCGGCCGGTCGCAACGTGCAGGCGGCTTGGCTCGATCTCGAGGTGGTGCAATGCGGCTACTGTCAGCCGGGCCAGATCATGTCGGCGACCGCTTTGCTCACCAGCGTTCCGGATCCGACCGATGAGGACATCGACAACGCAATGTCCGGAAACATCTGTCGATGCGGCACCTATTTGCGCATTCGGGAAGCGATCAAGGCGGCGGCCAAATCCCTCGCATCGGGCGAACAGAAGGGATGACCGCGATGTCACGCGTTCTCAAGGACAGGTTCAAGGCCGAGGGCGATCATCTCTCCCGCCGCACGTTCCTTACGGCAAGTCTCGCCGCGGGCGGCGGCCTCCTGCTCAGCCTGAAGCTGCCCCTTCCGGCACGGGGCGCCGCTCCCGCCGCCTCGCCAATCGAGGTGCACGCCTTCGTCCGAATCGATCGCGACGGCACCGTGCATCTCACCATGCCCTACATCGAAATGGGTCAAGGCACCTACACCTCGATTTCGATGCTGATCGCAGAGGAGCTGGAGGTTGACCTCGCCCAGGTGCAATATGAGCACGCGCCTCCCAACGACAAGCTCTACGCCAATCCCCTGCTCGGGTTTCAAGCCACAGGCGGCTCGACCGCCATCCGCGCGGCTTGGCAGCCGCTGCGGGAGGCGGGTGCCGCGGCGCGCATGATGCTCATTTCTGCTGCGGCCTCGCATTGGGGCGTCGACGAGGGCTCGTGCCGGGCCGCGAAGGGCGCGGTCACACACGTCCCCACGAATCGTCGTCTAAGCTATGGCGATCTCGCCGAGAAAGCGGCGATGCTGCCGGTTCCCGACAAGGTCGAGCTCAAGGATCCCAAAGAGTTCACCTTGATCGGCAAGCGGGCCAAGCGGCTGGACACGCCCGGCAAGGTGAATGGAGCGGCCCTGTTCGGCATCGATGCCAAGGTGCCCGGCATGAAGATCGCCACGGTCGCCGCCTGCCCCGTTTTCGGCGGCAAGCTCAGAAGCGTCGACGACAGCAAAGCGATGGCCGTGAACGGCGTGAGCCAGGTCGTGCGTCTGGACGACGCTGTCGCCGTGATCGCCCAACATATGGGTGCCGCCAAAAAGGGGATGGCCGCGCTCGATATTCAATGGGACGAAGGCCCGAACGCGACCCTCAGCACCGCCGACATCGTCGCTCAAATGGAAGCCGCGTCGCAAAAACCCGGGGTGATTGCCCACAAGACCGGCGACGTGGACAAGGCGATGGCGGGCGCCAAGGTCAAGCTCGATGCGGTCTACCAACTCCCGTTTCTGGCGCACACCACCATGGAGCCCATCAATTGCACGGTTCACGTCCGCAAGGACGGCTGTGAAATCTGGGTCGGGACTCAGGTGATGACGCGCGCGCAAGCCGTGGCAGCTTCGATCACCGGCCTGCCGCCGGAGCAGGTCACCGTGCACAATCACTTGCTCGGTGGCGGCTTCGGCCGGCGGCTCGAAGTCGACTTCATCGCCCAAGCCGTCAAGATCGCGATGCAGGTCGAGGGCCCGGTGAAAGTCGTTTGGACCCGCGAAGAAGACATCCAGCACGACATGTACCGGCCTTCTTTCTTCGATCGGATCAGCGCCGGATTGGATGCCGATGGGATGCCGGTGGCCTGGCACCATCGCATCACCGGCTCGTCCATCATCGCTCGGTGGGCGCCCCCTGTCTTCAAGGATGGGTTCGACTTCGATACTGTCGAGGGCGCTGTGGAGCCCCCCTATGCCCTTCCAAACATGCTCGTCGACTATGTCCGATACGAGCCGCCGGGAATCCCAACTGCGTTCTGGCGCAGCGTCGGTCCCTCGCACAACATCTTCGTCGTGGAAAGCTTTATCGACGAGCTCGCGGCGGCAGCCAAAAAAGATCCCGTGGCGTATCGCCTCGCCCTGCTCGAGGACGCGCCGCGCGCCGCGGCTGTGCTTCAGCTTGCGGCCGAGAAGTCAGGCTGGGGCCAGCAATTGCCGGACGGCTCCGGGCGCGGGGCGTCCGTCCAGACCGTGTTCGGGACGTTCATGGCGCAGGTCGCGGAGGTCAACGTGTCCAAACAGGGTGAAATCCGCGTCGAGCGTGTCGTGTGCGCCGTCGACTGCGGCATCGCCGTCAATCCCGACACGATCGAGGCGCAGGTGCAAAGCGCCATCCTCTACGGGCTCACAGCGGCGCTTTATGGCGAGATCACGCTGAAGAACGGGCGCGTCGAGCAAGCCAATTTCGACAGCTA
Organism: uncultured Alphaproteobacteria bacterium; assembly: GCA_963776655.1. GTDB lineage: Bacteria > Pseudomonadota > Alphaproteobacteria > Rhizobiales > Methyloligellaceae > Methyloceanibacter. The sequence goes on from CAVZNL010000002.1 coordinate 294,856, forward strand.
CAGAGCGCTGCATATCAACGAGGTCCCTCGGATCGATGTCTTTCTCGTGGAGAGCGGGGAGGCCCCTGGAGGGATCGGCGAGCCTGGAACGTCCGCGCTTTTTCCCGCCGTCACCAACGCGATCTTCGCGGCAACGGGCATCAGGCTTCGCAAGCTTCCTGTCGCTGGGGCGCTCTTGAGGGCCACCTGAGCGATTGCCATCTATTCTATAGCAGGGCTGCCCATGCCGCCTGGACAGGGCAAGCGGGGCAGTGCTAAGGGGACGCCCTTGGGGGATGACCCCTTCGACATGCGCCTTGACGAAGAAGAGGCGGGACTTAGGGCGCATAGCTCAGGTGGTAGAGCAGCTGACTCTTAATCAGCGGGTCGGAGGTTCGAGTCCTCCTGCGCCCACCATCCGTCGCCGCTTGCGCAGCTTCGCCCTGGCAGGTCAGCCTTCGCTGCGATGCAAGCGCAGGCTGCAAGCCGCGTGGCGCGACGGCTCACGGCGAGCCCGGTGAGGTGAAGCTAGGCGGCTTCAGCGCGCCGACGCAGGATGTGTCGGGGGCGGCGGGATCGGCGAGGAACGATACGACGACCGCCTGGGCGCAGGGTGACGCGGGGCGAGACAGCATGCCCGATGCCCGGGATGCTGATGATCGTCGCGTTGGACAGCTTCGCGGCCGCGTCCTTCGCCCCGGCGAGAGACGTCAGCGTATCGAAGCTGCCGGAGATGAGGAGCGTCGGGATGCTGCTCGCGACGGGCCGGTGCATCGCCTCCGGGGCGGCGGGGACCTTCCAGACTTCGCGGCAGTCTTCGTTGAAATACGCCCAGCCGCCGACACCCTCGTCTTGTATCGACGCGGGATAGTCCGGAAACGCTTTCCGGCCGGCCGCGGCGAGATCCTCCGGCGTCGCGAACGGATAGCTTTCGCGACAGCTGACGCCATAGGACAGTCCGTAGCCGAGAGCAGGGACATCCGGACCGGGTGGCGGCGCTCGGCTTGCCCGATCCAGCGCGATCACCTGATGGCGTCGGGGCGGCCGGCGGCGAGCCCATCGATGCGATCCGGCGCAGCTTGGAGCATGGGCACGCCATAGTTCTGGTTGCGCAGCCAGTCGACCAGGGCTCCGCCGTCGATGACGACCTTGATGTCTTCGCCGGTGGCCGGGTCCTTGACGGTTGTCGTCAGCGGCTCCGCCTCGAGCTTGTTGACCAGTCCGGTGAAGGTTTCCTCGAGACGAGGATGGGCGGCGTTGCAGGCCGGTTCCGCCGCGCAGGCCTGGAAGATGTTGTCGAAGCCGTCGCGCGCGTTCTGCCAGTTTTCGGCGACGTTGTAGGTCGTGGGCAAGACCGAATCGAGGACGACGCTGCGGATGCCCTCGGGGTGGTCGCGCATGAGCGTCTGCGCCAGATAGCTGCCGTAGGAAGTCCCGTAGACATTCCACGCGGCAAAGCCGAGCACCTTGCGGAGGTCGGCGAAATCGGCGGCACTCTCGGTCGAATTGTAGGCGCTAAGCTCGGCGCCGGTGGCGGCGAGTTCGCGGTGGCAGGCCTCGGTCGCGGCCAAATGGGCGCGCTTCGTCGCCTCGGAATAGAAGCGGAGGCCGAGAAGCTCTCTGGCGAAGTCGTCGATGGCCGCGCAGGTCAGCGCCGGCTCCGAGAACATGGTGCCGCGCTGGCTCACCACTAGATGTCCCGGTCGCGGATGAAATCGGCGGCGATGAGCCCGTTGACCTCCAGGGGAGCAATGTCGCCCGGCCCGCCGGCCAGATAGACAACGGGATCGGGCCGCTTCTCCGGCGAGCGGGCGGGGTATTTCGCGACCATGAGCCTGATGGTGCGGCCGGTCGGCCGGCTGCGATTTTCCGGCACGACGAGATAGCCGCAGCTCGCTTTGGCCAGCTCTTCGGCCCCCGGCAGTTTCGGGCACGGCGCAGGCTCGAAGCGCGGCACAGTTGCCGTTCCTCGGCGGTCTGTGCGGCTCGCGCCACGCTGGGTGAAGCGACAAGAAGGGCGAGCAGAAGGAGGTGCTGGTGGGTGACAGCCATGGTGCGGAGCCTTCCCTCTGGAGTAGGCGCCCACCAAGGCGCCCTAGCGCAGCCTAAGCCGAGATTGGCGATAAGGCACTGCCAATGTCCGCTTTGGATCCTTGGCGAATATTCTACGCCCTGCCTTCGCCGCCTGCGGCCCGCAGCGTTCGGCGGATGGGCCAGAGCGAAGCCCGAGGCCGCTATCGAGCCGGGAATGATGCCCCGAGATCGCTTTGATGTGATCTTCGACGTGATTCAGCGCTTGGCTTCGTTGCGCGACGTCTTGACGCCAGAATGGGTTGCACGGGCGTTGTAGATATCGCCGCTACCACGCATTATTGACGTGAGATCGGGCGTGCGGTCGGTGTGTAACACTCAAATTGAAATTATTTTCGTAGTCGGCAAGGCCTCCTTCGCCGCGCGAGCGAGGGTCGGTTAATGGGAAAGTCGGCCATCGAATAAGCTTGTCGACGTGGAAGCCTCGGTCTTTCCATTGTGGTGACTCATACGAGCGCCTGTTTGCCACGGCACGCGGAACGATAAAGATGCGGCGCGTCGCGTTGGCCGAGCGAGGCAGGATCACGATGGCGAGCCAGTCAAAAACTTCCTTTTCGCTATAAGCGACAAAGTTACCGCTGGCAAAGCTTCTGGTTTTGACCGAGATGCGCTGTAAGCCCCTTTTGGGGCATTGGGCGACGACATCGTAGCTGCGCCAACCGCTCGGGGCGATGAAGGCAGGAATGCCATGCAGCGTGAGCTCGGCGGCGACCAGCATTTCGCCCGCGTCGCCCATCTGTTTTTTCGTGAAACGCTCAACCGTGCGCCATAAGCCTTGAGCTGCTTCCCAAGCAAAAGTTCTGGCCTGCGTCATTCGGGCCTCCATCCCGTTTCAACCGGGGGTTATAGACGCTCTTGGTGCCTGTCCCGTTAATGGCCTGGGCGGCTTGAAGGCCTCTTTTTGAGTGGCATACAGCAATAGCGGCGGGGGTATTTACCGTGCTCAAACACCATCATCACCCTTCCGTCTTTGTTCGTTCCTATGGTGACGGATTCTGTGCGACACGCTTTTTCGGGCGATGATCCGATCTTGGCGAGCTATCTCTGAGCGGCAACCGGCCTTGAAATCCCCGCCTTCATCGCCGACGTTTCCCTTTGCCGGCCGGACGTCCTGGCTTCCCGCGCCCGCCTTGCAACCAGGTAGGACGATGAACCAACGAGCGAAACGATGCGCCGTTGCGGCGGCGCTCCTATTGGGCTTGAGCCTTCCGGCCGCCGCCGCGACCGAAGGCGAGTTCGACGGCGAGTGCGTGATGGGGCTTGCGTTCGGCAAGGACATCAAGACCGACTGCTCGGTCAACACGGTCTATGGCGGCAGGACCTATTGCTTCGGCAACGAGACGGCCAAGCAGCTCTTCCTCAAGAAGCCCGACGAGTTCCTGCTCAAGGCGCACATCTACTATTCCAGCAGGCCGCAGCAGCAGGGCCAGTGCCCAACCTTGCCGCAGCACGGCCAGTAGCCGGCGAGCCTGTCCCGGCCATCCACCGTCATGCCCGGCCTTGTGCCGGGTCCACATTTGGGACAATTTCGACGAAAGCAATCGTGGATGGCCGGGACAAGCCCGGCCATGACGAGTCTTTATGCAACTGCTGAGAGAGCTAAGACCCGCTCGGCTGCGACTGGGCCGCGAACCGCGTCTCGTCGGTGTCGGTGACGACGACGTCGAGGTCGTTGTTCGGCCCGCGCCCGAAGGTGAAGCGGAAATTCGGGTTGGTCGAGATCGAGAAGGTGCTCTCCATCTCGAACACCAACTCGCCGTCGCGCTTCACCGTCATCGCCTTGACGAAACGCGCCGGAATGATATTGGCGGTGTTGATGTCGAGCTGCATGCCGTTGGCGTTCGGGTGCTTGATCATCACCTGAGCCGACCAGATCGGGCTCTGACTCGAGCGCCGGGGGAAAGATCTTCACGATCATCTTGCCGAGCCCGACGGTCTCGGTGTCGGGATCCTTGGCCTGCATCGCCGCGCAGCCGCCCGCCGCCGCCACGAATTTGCTCGCCATATGCAGGGTGCCGTCCTCGGTCTCGAGCACGGCGCGCACATAGGAGAAATTGTCGATGCGGACGCGGGTCGAGAAGCTCCGCTCGCCGCCTTTGCCCGCAGCAGGACCGAAGGTGAGCGTCGCGACCTTGGGATCGGGGTTCTTGTCGATGAACAGCGTCAGCGATTTGAGCTCCTGCGTCGACCGTGCGGCGGCACGCGCACGGTCAACGGCACAATCGCCGCGTCTTCGGCCGTGCCCGGAATCTCGAGCACGACCATGCCGTCCTCTGCCGCGATGGCGCGATCGCCGAAGGCCTGCTGCTTGAGCGTCGGCCAAACGTCCTCGTCGGCCTTCGCCGCGGGCGAGAGGAGAAGCAGGCCGGCCAGCGCGGCAGCGGCGCTCGCATAGCCTAGGCTCTTGAAGGGCAGGGGCATGGCACCGTCCTCTTGCGATCGTTGGCACCCATTATATCACTCCCATTCCAGCTCTGCGAAGGCCGCAGTGACGTTGCGGACATGATAGTGGTCGAACAGTTTCCAGGCCTCGCGCTCGGAAAAGCCCGCGGTTTTGGTCGCGTCCTCCAAGGTCTTGCCCTCCTTGATCAATTGCCTGACATCGGCGGCGATGGCGCGCGAGGTAGCGCTGCTCGGGCGTGAAGCGCCTCGGGCATCTCCATGGCGTGCGGTCCGTGGCCGGGGACGACGCGCGCGGCCTTCTTGCCGGGCCAGCTCGTCGAGCAGGGCAAGCCAGCCTGTGATCGACCCGTCGAGCGTCGGCACATGGACCGAGAACAGGAGATCGCCGAGAAACAGCGTATCGGTCGCCGTATCGGTGACGGTCAGATCGTTGTCGGTATGGGCCGTCCGCTGCGCCTCAAGCACGAGCGTGCGGCCGCCAAGGTCGAGGGTGAGGCTGTCCTCGACGCCGACGCGTGGGCAGGATGATTTCGATCCCCTCGAACGCCTCCTCGCCCAGCATCTGTTTGTTGATGGCGAGATAGCGGTCGGCCCGCGAGCGCCAGCCCGCGCGCGAGCTTGTAGTGGCCGACGAAGGTCGGATTGTCCTCCTTGAAGGCCGCGTTGCCGAACACGTGGTCGGGGTGCATGTGGGTGTTGATCACATAGCGGATGGGCTTGTCGGTGACGGCGCGAATGGCGCTTCTGAGCTCGCGCCCGGCGACCGCGCTCCCCAGCGTGTCGATGACCGCGACCGCGTCGCTCCCCACCACGAAGCTCGCATTGGCCATGTCGCCGCGATTTTCCGGCGATTGCAGCTCGTAGCGCCCCTGATGCACGAAGATGCCGGGCGCGATCTCGGTGACCTCGAGCCGCGTCGGCGGCCTGTGCCGGCAGGTAGCGCAGGAGGGGCGAGGCACGCGAGCGCGAGCGCCGCGCGCAAGAAGGCTTGACGCGAGATCGTGGCACGCCATCGATGCCGGCTGCCGGTCACAGTCCTTCATCGGCACCATTCGAGCCAGGCTTGCGGCGAAGTTGTGGTAGCGGGATCTCAGAACAAATGGGGGCGAGACCAGGCCGTTGCCACCTATACTTGGGTCACTCATCTCGGCCCTGATCGCTCCTGCGCACGACACGCCCTGTCCCGTCACGTCGGGAGGACGGCATAACTCAGGCAAAACCGTCGCTTTTCCGGGCCAGGAGGCCAGATGACGGGACGATGAAATCGGGGCTAGGCCGCGCGCCAGCCCTTTTTGTTTGCGGTCCATTCGTATACTTTACGCCGGCGCAGAAGGGAGGGTGGTCGAAATGCGGATTCTTCTGATTTTGATCATTATTGCTGCCGTTTTTGTCGTGGTTCAGGCCCAAAGGCACGGCTGCAAGTACGACGCGACCTTGATCAATTGCGTGCTCAAGGGTACGGCGGCCGATCAGCCGACAGCGGAAACGCCGCCACCTGCACCGAGCCACCAGCACCCGAGGCACCGGCCCCGGCCCCGGAGACACCGGCCCCGCCGCAGTAGCGATCGTGCGCTGAGAGTTACAAATTCCGTCATCCTGAGGTGGCCGCGAAGCGGCCCTCGAAGGACGGCCCGCGCGCGTCATCCTTCGAGGCTCGCTTCGCTCGCACCTCAGGATGACGCGAGGCTCGCTTCGCTCGCACCCCCGGGCCGCGCGTCCTTGACGCGCGGTCTTCGGACAATTGCGGCATCCGACGTCGCGCCGTCCCGGAGGTTTGGCGGGGCCTCGGCCGCGAGTCCGGCATGCCCGGGGTTATGCGTCAGCGCTGGGGCGGCACGTCGTCATTGGCGGGAAGCCGCCGCGCGCTCTCCCGCAACGCCTCTTTCAACGAGGCCGGACGGTGATATTTGGCAAGGAGGTCCGCGAAAGCTTCGTCGGCGAGATCCTGCACGGATCGGCCCGTGTCTTTGGCGAGCAGGTCGAGCGCAAGCCAAAGTTCGGGCGCAAACTCGATCAGCTTGCGTTTGACGTCGCTCGGATGCTGGCGAAGGAACATCTCGATCCCGGTGATTCGCGCCTGCGTTTAAGCATACCCAATTCGCACCCCCTCTCAAGCTGACCTAACGGCGGGTCGGACCTGCGACGCCGCCGGGACGATGACGCGAAGCGCGCGCGGGCGCGAGCGATAGTGCAAGGGCGTCTGCATGATCTCCACCTCGCCGTCGAGCGCGACCGGCAGCCGGCTCGTTTTGGCGTCGATCTCGCCTCCGTCAGCTCGAAGGTGTCGAGGTCGCGCGTCTCGGTCGATACGGCCGAAGCAGAGCCGGCAAACCATCCAGAAGAACTCAAGCGGCGTGCGCGGCTTCACCACGTAGAACCACAGCTTGCCGGTATCGAGCCGGTGACGCCGTCCGAAGGTGAAGAGATCCATGCCGTATTCGTTGTTGCCGACGAACAGGCAGGGCGTGCGATAGGGCCGGGCGAAATCCTTGGCCGAGATCCTGAGGCGCCGCCGCGGGAAGTGGCGGAACATGCGGAAGAAGGCCGGCACCATGGCCATCCACTTGGCGAGCCCATGGTGGGCCCTTCGCCGCTCGCGGTCGATGACCAGGTAAGGGTAGATGCCGATCGAGGAGTTGTTGATGAAGGTCTCGCCGTTGACCTCGGCCAGATCGACCAGGCGCGTTCGCCCCGCGGCGATCGTTGCCGCCGCGTCTTCGACGTCCAGCGGGATGCCGAGGTCCTTGGCGAAATGATTGAGCGTGCCGAGGGGAAGGATCCCGAGCGGCACGTCGGTTCCGGCGAAGCACGCCGGCGACGGTGCGGATGCTGCCGTCGCCGCCGCCGACGACGACGGCATCGCCTTCGCCGCGCCTTGCTTCGGCGCGTGCCCTTAAGGCAGCCTCGCGCAAGACCGCTGCCCGCGACCAAGCGGATATCGGCCGCAACGCCATGCCGCGCGAAGGCGTCGGCAAGCCATTGCTCGAGATCGGTGGCGGGCATCTGGCTGAAAGCGCCGGCGCCGACATTGGCGAGCACGACGGCGCGCTGCACTCTGACGCTCTCAATCCGCGCGGAATCGAAACCGGCTGGTGTGGCTTCCGCCATCGGACGAACCTGGTTCTGCCTCGCGTGAGGCGTCAGCCCCTCAGCCACCTAGGAGATCGCGCCGACGCTGGAGTTCCGGGCTTCCTCGATATAGAGGTCGCGGAAGCGGTGCGCCACCGGGCCGGGGCGCCCGTCGCCGATTGCAACGCCGTCGATCTCCACGATCGGCAGCACGAAGGCCGAGGCCGCGGTCATGAAGGCCTCGCGCGCGGAAAGCGCCTCGGCGACGCTGAACGGGCGCTCTTCGAGGTTTACGCCCTCGAGTGCGGCGAGCCGAAGCACGGCGCGGCGCGTGACGCCCGGCAGGATGTGATGGCCGAGCGGCTGGGTGCGGATCACGCCCTTGTCGTCGAGAATGAAGGCGGAGGACGAGGTTCCCTCGGTCACCAAGCCGTCCTCGACCATCCACGCCTCGTACGCGCCTTTGAGCTTTGCTTCCTGCTTGCCCATGGCCTGGGCCAGCATCGAGGTCGACTTGATGTCGCGCCGCTTCCAGCGAAGGTCGGGGATGGTGATGACTTTGACCCCGGTCTCGGCATAGGGAGTTGGCGATGAGCGGCCGGCTTTGGGTGAAGGCGACGACATTGGGCACGGCGCCTCGGGGTAGGCGAAATCGCGCTCGGCGGCGCCGCGGGTGATCTCGAGATAGACGATGCCTTCGTCGAGCGCGTTCCTCCGCACGAGCTCCACATGCAGCGCGAGCAGAGCCTTTTCAGTGAGCGGCGCGGAAAGAGCGATCTCCCGAAGCGAGCGGTCGAGCCGCTCCAGATGCGCCTCGAAATCGACGAGCCGTCCCCCGAGCACGGCCGTCACCTCGTAGACGGCATCGCCGAACAGAAAGGCGCGATCGAATACCGAGATCTTGGCCTCGTCCTCCGGCACATAAAGGCCGTTCACATAGACAGTGCGGGACATGAGCGGGAGGGCCTGAGAGTCACACCTAAGGGCTTTGCCTAGCGCCCGGCCGCGCCTGGCGCAAGCGACGAACCGGCATGAAGGCTACCATCACCGAGACCCGCGAGAAGCGCCGACCTTGCGCTCGCGGCGCTAGTCGCTTGGGCCGAACGGCTGGACGCTGAGGCCGGCCTCTTCGATCAGGGCGAGGTCGTCTGCGGCATCGTTATTGGCGGTGGTCAGCAGCTTGTCGCCGTAGAAGATCGAGTTGGCGCCGGCGAGGAAGCAGAGGATCTGCGCCTCGCGCGACAGCTCGCGCCGGCCCGCCGATAGCCTGACCCGCGACAGCGGCATCATGATGCGCGCCGCCGCCACCATGCGCACGAGATCGAGCGGATCGACCGGCGGCCGATCCGCTAGCGGCGTGCCGGGCACGGCGACAAGCGCGTTGATCGGCACGCTTTCCGGATGCGGGATCGAGATTGGCGAGCGTCTGAAGCAGCCGCGCGCGGTCGGCGATGCGTCTCGCCCATGCCGATGATGCCGCCGCAGCAGACCTCGATGCCGGCCTTGCGCACGCGCGCCAGCGTCTCCAGCCGGTCCTGGTAGGTTCGCGTGGTGACGATCTCGCCGTAGAACTCGGGCGAGGTGTCGAGATTGTGGTTGTAGGCGGTGAGCCCGGCTTCGGCGAGGCGGTCGGCTTGCGACTGCGTCAGCATGCCGAGCGTGACGCAAGCCTCCATGCCCAGAGCGCGCTGACGCCTTGACCATGGCGAGCACGCTGTCGAAGGCTTGCCCGTCCTTCACCTCGCGCCAGGCCGCGCCCATGCAGAAGCGCGTGGCGCCTGCGTCCTTGGCGCGTCGGGCCTTCGTCGAGCACGTCGTCGACGTCGAGCAGCGTCTCGCGCTTCAGCCCCGTGCTCTTGGCGTAATGGGCCGACTGCGCGCAATATTTGCAGTCCTCGGGGCAGGCGCCGGTCTTGATCGAGAGCAGGCTTGCGAGCTGCACCTCGCCGTCGCGGTGGTAGCGCCGGTGCACCGCGCGCGCCGTATCGACAAGGTCGAGCAGGGGTTGGCTGAGAAGGTCGACGACCTCCTCGCTCGTCCAGTCGTGGCGGGTATTCGGGCACAGGACCGCGCTCGCCTGCGCTCTCCGCCTGCCGCGCCTTGCCGCTGATACGATTCACGATTTCCGAGAGTTCAGACACGGGGCGGGGCGCTTCGATTGCTGGAGGATAGGCCTCGCTCATACAGGATCGAGGGCGATAGCGAAAGGCCGTAACGGCCCCGCAAGGCGGACCGGTGCCGGGCGCTGGTCCGGCAATTTTTCGGAGCCCGGTCCTTTTCCCGGCCGTTTCCGCTCCCGGATCCGGTGCTTCCACGCCACGAGCGCCTCGATTTGGTTGGCGGGGGTGCCGTTCGCTCGCTAATACAGGGTCATGGCCGGAAGCGAAGATCGGTACCAGGCCTTCCTCGATCAGTGCACGCGCGAAGGCTTGCGGCGCTCCTTGCTGGCGGTCGCCGCGCGCGAGGCGCGCACCATCGGCGCCGAGGGCAGGTCCTACGTCAATTTCTCCAGCAACGACTATCTCGGGCTCCGCTTCAACGAGGCCCTGATCGGCCGGGCGATGGCGTGGGCGCAAGCCTGGGGCGTGGGCTCCGGCGCCTCGCGTCTCGTCACCGGAAATCTCGATCTGTTTGCAGCCGATCGAGGCCAAGCTCGCGCGGCTGAAAGCAGAAGCCTGCGGCGCTCGTCATGGCGTCAGGCTTCCAGACCAACGCCGCGGCGCTTCAGGCGCTTCTCGACCGAAGCGTGCTCGGCGCCGAGCCTCTCGTCTTCGCCGACCGCCTCAATCACGCGAGCATGCATTTCGGCGCCAGGCGGCGGGCGCGCGGCAAATCCGCTACCGCCATGGCGACGCCGCTCATCTCGGCGAGCTTCTTGCTCAGCTATCAAGGCGATGACAGGCCGAAATTCATCCTCACCGAGAGCGTCTTTTCCATGGATGGCGACGTGGCGCCGCTCGGTGACATCGCGCGCCTTGCGCGCGCGCATGAGGCCTGTCTGATCGTCGACGACGCGCATGCGACCGGGATCCTCGGGGAAGGGGGGTCCGGCCTGTCGGGCGAGGCCGACATCGTGATCGGCACCTTCTCCAAGGCGCTTGGCAGCTTCGGCGGCTTTGTCGCCGCGAGCGAGACGGTGCGCGACTATCTCGATCAATCGCTGCGCCGGGCGTGATCTACTCGACCGCGCTGCCGCCGCCGGTGCTTGGCGCCATCGATGCCGCGCTCGATCTCGTCCCCGGCATGGACGCCGAGCGCGCCCATGTCGCGAATCTTGCCGAGCGGTTTCGCGCCGGCGCGCGCGCCAGCGGGACTCGATACCGGCACCTCCACCACGCAGATCGTGCCGATCATCCTCGGCACGCCCGAAGCCGCGCTCGCCATGAGCGCGCGGCTCCGCGCAGGCGGGCCTTTGGGCCTCGTCCATCAGGCCGCCCGACCGTGCCGCCCGGCACGGCGCGGCTCAGGCTGGCCTTCACCGCGGCGCACCGAGAGGCTGATATCGATCGCCTGCTCGAAGTCCTCTCGGCGAAGGACGCGCCCCGCCGGGCGCGGGCCGTGTGAAGCGCCGCGATGCATTTCGTTCTCGTCCATGGCTGGGGCTTCCATGCCGGAATCTGGACCGACTTCGTCGGCCATCTCGAAGGCGCCGACGTCACCCTGGTCGATCTCGGCTTCGTCTCCGGCGGCCCCAAGGGCGAAACGAACTGGCCGCCGGACGCCATCGCCGTCGGCCATTCGCTTGGCCTGCTCTGGCTGCTCGCCGCGCGGGGGAGGGCGGTTCCGCGCCCTGGTCAGCGTGCAGGGTTTCGACTGCTTCTGCTGCCATATCGCGCCGTCGCGGGTCGCGGCGCTGAAGCGGGGGATCGAGCGCGAGCCCTACGCGACGCTTGCAGGCCTTCTGGCGCTCATGCGGCGCGCCGGACTTTGCCCGCCCGGAGGCGCTCGATGTCGCGCGTCTCGACGAAGGGCTCGATTGGCTGATGCATTGGGACGCGCGAGACGTTAAAGACGAGCTCGAATGCCCCGTGCTTGCCCTTGCCGCCCGCGACGACGCCATCGTGCCCGCCGCGATGAGCGAGGCGATCTGGCAGGACGCAGGGCGTGATCTGGTCGCCGGACGGCGGCCATGTTCTTCCCTTGAGGCACCCGCAATGGTGCGCGCGTCATGTCCTTGAATTCGCCAATTCTCTCCCGTCGTAGCGCCGAGATCGCGGCACGCTTCGGCGCGCGCGCCGGAAGCTATGAGCTTCATGCCGGGCTCCAGCGCGCCGTTGCCGGGAGGCTCGCGCGGTTCCTGCCCGAGCTTGAGCGGCCCCGCGTGCTCGAGCTCGGCTGCGGCACCGGCCTGTTCAGCCGCCACTTGCTGCGGCGCTACAAGCAGGGACACTTCGTTCTGACCGACGTCGCCCCGGCCATGATCGCGGAGTGCCGGCGGAACCTCACGCCCTTGGGCCCGGCCCATATCAGCTACGAGGTGATGGATGCGGGCCAGGCGGGCGGCCATGCCGGGCTCGACCTGATCGTCTCGAGCATGACGCTTCACTGGCTCGCCGACCCGGTCGCGAGCCTCGAGCGCTTGCGCCGGTTTCTCGCCCCTGCCGGCCTCTTGCTCTATGCCACGCTCGGGCCCGAAAGCTTCGCCGAGTGGCGCGCCGTGCTTGCAAGCGAAGGGTTGCCGAGCGGGCTTGCCGATATTTCGCCGCTTCCGGGTGTCGTCGAGGAGGAGCGGCTTGCGCCCGATGCCGACACGCTCTCCTTCCTCCGCCGCATGAAGGCGGTCGGCGGGCTTACGCCGCGCGAAGGCTATGCCCCGCTTTCGCCCGGCGCGCTCCGCCGCGCCATCCGCGCCACCGATGCCCGGTTCGGCGGCCGCGTCACCTGGCATATCGTCTATGGCGCGCTCAGCGCCCCCGACGCCGAGCGCATCGAGGCCTTCGGCGACGCCCGCATAGGCGCGGGCCAGCTCCTCGTCGGTGATGCAGTAGGGCGGCATCAGATAGACCGTCGACCCGATCGGCCTGATATTGAGGCCGTGAGCGAGATACCAGTCGCGCAAGCCGCCGGCTCACGTCCGACTGGTAGCCGCCCGCTTCCTTCACGTCGAAGGCGAGGATCGAGCCGATCAGGCGCAGCCGTGTCACGTCGGGGCGCGCTGCCAGTTCGGCCATCATCGCCCGATGCGCTCGATTGATGCGCGCGATCCGCTCGAGCGTCTTCTCTTCCTCGAACAGCGCGAGCGAGGCGAGCGCCACGGCGCAGGCGAGCGGATTGGCGGTGAAGGAATGTCCGTGGGGAAGCGCCCGATCGAAGCTCTCGCCGACAAAGGCCTCGAAGATGGCCTCCCGCGCCACCGTCACGGCCATCGGCATGTAGCCGGCGGTGAGCCCTTTCGACAGGCAGACGAGGTCGGGCACGACCTCGCGCCTGCTCCATGGCGAACAGCGTGCCGGTTCGCCCGAAGCCCGTCGCGACCTCGTCGAAGATGACGAGGACGCCCGCCTCTCGCGCCGTCTCGACCAGGCGCTTGAGGAAGCTCGGACGGCAGACCCGCATGCCGCCGGCGCCCTTGCAGCAATGGCTCGATGATCAGCGCCGCGACCGCGTCTCTGCGGTCGGTCAGCATCGCCTCGAAGGCCGACAGCGCGCCGGCCTCCCGTTCGTCCACGGCGTCGTCGCCCTCGAACGTCGCGGGGTAGGGCAGCACCATGACCTCGCACATCAGATCGCGGAACGGTTTGAACAATTGCGAGCCGCGTCCGAGCGACATGGCGCCGAGCGTGTCGCCGTGATAGCCGCCGTCGAAGGCGACCAAACTCCGCCGCCGCGGCTCTCCGCAATTGATCCAATATTGATAGGCGATCTTGAGCGCGACCTCGACCGAGGTCGAGCCGTCGTCGGAGAAGAACACCCTGTTCAGATCGCCGGGCAGGATCTTCGCCAGCGCCGCGGCAAGATCGGCGGCCGGCTGGTGCGTGAAGCCCGCGAACATCACATGCTCGAACCGGCTCGCTTGCTCGGCAAGCGCCGCGTTCAGTTTCGGATGCGAATGCCCATGGGTGCAGGTCCACCACGAGGAGACGAGGTCGAGGATCTCCTTGCCGTCGGCGTCGAACAGCGACGCGGCCTTGGCCCGCGCGATGACGATCGGCTCGCTCTCGGTCCCATGCTGGGTGAAGGGATGCCAGACATGGCGCAGGTCGCGCGCAAGCACCTCCTCGGCGCTCGAGGCGCGCGCTCGCGCTGGATTTCGGATCGTCGTTCATGCGGCCGATCCGTTGCGAGCTTGCGCGAGATCGAGCTCCGGCTCGATGGCCATGAGCGTCGCCGGCGTCACCTGATCGAGCCAGGGTATCTCGGCGATGACCTCCACCTTGCCGTAGCGCTCGATCGCCGCGCGATTATGCGGCGTCTCGGGACCGTTCACCACCACGCCGGCAAGGGGCAGGCCGCGCCGCCTGATGGCTTCGAGCGAGAGCAGCGTATGGTTGATGGTGCCGAGCGTGGAGCGCGCGACGAGGATCATCGGCAGCTCGAGCTCGCGCGCAAGATCGATGACGAAGGATTGGTCGTTGAGCGGCACCATGAGCCCGCCCGCGCCTTCGACCACCAGCGGCCGGTCGCAAGGGGGCGGATCGAGCTTCGCCATGTCGATGGCAATGCCCGCCCGCCGCGCCGCCTCGTGCGGGGCGATCGGCTCGGGCAGCACATAGGCCTCGGGCAGGATGCGGTCCGGGGGACGCGCCGGAGAGGCGGCGCACGATGGCGGAGTCGGTCTCCGGTTGGTTCCGGCCTGGACCGGCTTCCAGTAGCAGGCGCCGAGCCGCGCCACGAGCCAGGCCGCGACGACCGTCTTGCCGACATCGGTGTCGGTCCCGGTGACGAAAAAACCCTGCACCACTGCTCAGCCCAAACGGGCTCCTCCAGCCAAGGCGAGACTGTATAGAGCCGCAACCCCTGAAGCAAAGGGGAGTGGACGCCGCCGCTCCTTTCAGGCGACATAGCGTCCGTCCATGCGTCGCCTTCTCCTCGCTCGCCTCCATCGCGCTTCTTGCTGCTCTGCGCCCCCCAAGGGGCGGAGGCCAAGACCCTGCGCATGGCCTACGACTCCGACCCCACCTCGCTCGATCCGCATGAGCAGCTGTCGGGCGCGACGCTCCAGATGTCTCATCTCCTGTTCGATCCCCTGATCCGTTTCCGCCAGGATCTCTCGATCGAGCCGCGCCTCGCCAAGAGCTTCGAGACAGATCGACGAGCGCACCACGCGCTTTCACTTGCGCGAGGGCGTGACGTTCCAGTCCGGACGCACGCTCTCGGCCGAGGACGTGGTGTGGACCTTCAACCGGCTGAAGCAAAGCCCCGACTTCAAGGCGCTGTTCGAGCCCTTCAGCGAAGCGCGTGCCGTCGACGGCCTCACCGTCGATCTCGTGACCAAAGGCCCCTATCCGCTCGTGCTCAATCTCGCCACCTACATCTTTCCCATGGACCGCGCGTTCTATTCCGGCCCGGATGAGCGCGGGCGTGCCCAAGGACGCCGATCGTCAAGCACGGCGCTTCGTTCGCCTCGACGCATGCGAGCGGCACCGGGCCCTTCATCGTCACCGAGCGCGAGCAGGGGGTGCGGCTCAAGCTCAAGCGCTTCGCCGATTATTGGGACAAGGACTCGCCCGGCAATGTCGACGAGATCGTCTTCACGCCGATCAAGGAGCCGGCGACGCGGGTGGCGGCGCTGCTCGCCGGCGACGTCGATTTCATCGCGCCGGTGCCGCCGACCGATCTCGCCCGCCTCAAGCAGGCGTCATGCTGCACGCTCATCACCATGCCGAGCACGCGCGTCCTGACCTTCGAGCTCAATCAGGACGCGCGTTCCGGCCTTCAAGGACAAGCGCGTGCGCCTGGCCATGGTCCATGCGGTGAACAGCGAAGGCATCGCCGACAAGATCATGCGCGGGCTTGGCACCGCGGCGGGCCAGCTCAGCCCGCCAGGCTATGCCGGCCACGATCCCGCGCTCGTTCCCCGCTACGACCTCGCCAAGGCGAAGGCGCTGATGCAAGGAGGCCGGATACGAGAACGGCTTCTCCGTGACCATGATGGCTCCGAACAATCGCTATATCGAGGATGCCCGGGTCGCCGAAGCCGTCGCCGCCATGCTCGCCAAGATCAATATCAGGGTCGATTTGCAGACCATGCCCAAGGCCCAATACTGGCAGCGCTTCGACGAGCGCGCCGCCGACATCATGATGATCGGCTGGCAGTCGGACACGCAGGACTCGGCGAATTTCTACGAGTTCCTGGTGATGACGCCCGACAAGGACAAGGGTTACGGCCAATACAACGCCGGCAACTATTCGAATCCCGAAATCGACCGGCTGACGCTTGCAGACCCAGACCATGACCGATCGCGACGCGCGCGCCGCGGTCGCTGCAAGAAGATCGAGCGCGTCATCTATGACGACGCGGCACTGCTCCCGCTGCATTGGCAGCATCTCTCCTGGGCCGCGCGCAACAACGTCAAGATCGGCGCTGTCGTCAATGTCATCGATATGCCGTATCTCGGTGATCTTGTCATCGAGTAGCCAGAAGCGACGCGGGGTTGTTCTTGGAGGAACCGCAATGTTCAGAAAGATCCTCATCGGTCTTGCAGCACTCATCCTCATCTTGGTCGCCGTCGTCGCCGTGCAGCCCTCCGACTTCCGCGTCGAGCGGACGGCCAAGATCGCGGCCGCTCCAGGCGATGTGTTCGCGCAGGTGAACGACTTCCACAAATGGGAGGCGTGGTCGCCCTGGGCGAAGCTCGACCCCGCCGCCAAGGTCACCTTCGAAGGCCCCGAAGCCGGGCAAGGCGCGGTGATGACCTGGGCCGGCAACGACAAGGTCGGCGAGGGGAAGGTGACCATCGTCGAGAGCCGCCCCAGCGACCTCGTCAAGATCAAGGTCGATTTCATCAAGCCCTTCGAGGGAACGAGTACGTCTGCAGTTCGACTTCAAGCCCGAGGGCGATCAGACCGCCGTCACCTGGACGATGTCGGACCATCACAATTTCATGGAGAAGGCGTTCTGCCTGGTGATGAACGGCAGGAAGATGATCGGCGACGACATGGAGAAGGGCTTGTCCCAGTTGAAATCGGTGAGCCGAGGGGGCCAACGCGGCTGGCACTTAAACAAGGCCAGTCAAAAGCTTAAGGGGACAAGGCGAAACGCCTCCGGAGCCCAGGCGTGGCGGGGAGCGCGGCATGCTGCTACCATAGCGGAGCTTGTCCGCTCGCCTGCAGGGGGCAGGGATGAGTTCATCGCTTGCGGCGCAGCGATGCTTCCGAAGTCCGCCCGCGCGGGCTCGCGCCGTCACGATCATGGCCGGCGTCGGCATTCTCACCGGCCTGATCTCGAGCCTGCCGTCGCCGCTTGCCTGATGTCCGCCTCGAAGATCCCGAGATCCTCATCAACGCCGACGGCGTCCCGCTCCACGCCGGCATCGCCTTTGGCGCCGGGCCTTGCCGCCATGCTATGGCTTTGGGTCAGCCGGGATCTTGGCAAATGCCTGCTCGCCATGGCGCTCACGATCGTGGGCTGGCTTGTCGCGGTCAATACGGCGAACGACGTGATGTCGGCGATTGTGGGTTCCGACGTGTTCGGCACGGCCGAAGGCGCCAAGGCAAAGCGCGAGGTCGTTGGGTGGGTACTGGCGGGTCTCGTTGGAGGCGCGATCGGAGCGGGTCTCACCGCCTTTGGCACCGGCATCGCCGCGCACGCGATCAGGCGCGCCGGAGCCTGGAGTCCCGATCGTCGCAACGGGTGCGCTGTTTGGGCTGCTCCTCTATCCAGCCGCCCACTGGAACGCGATGGTCCTCCTCTTCGTGCCCTGGCAGGCCGCGGTCGCCGCGTCGATCGCCTATGCGCTGACCCGCCACACGGCGTGAGCCCCACGCAGCGGAGCCTATGAGAACGATCGGCGCCGGACTGAGCTTCGCTGCGCGGCGCCTCGGGCAGGCGGCGCTCGTCATGCTGGCGATTCTCGTCATCGCCTTCGCCGTGCGCGCGGCCCTCGGCGACCCCTTGCGCGAGATCATGGGCGAGGCGGTGCCCGAAGCCGAGCGCGCGGCGCTTCGCCACGAGCTTGGGCTCGATGCGCCCTGGCCGGTGCAGCTTGCGCGCTATCTCGGCGGCGCGGTCCAGGGCGATCTCGGCACATCCACGATCTATAAGCGGCCGACGCTTGCAGGTGATCCTCGCCAAATTTCCGGCAAGCTTCGAGCTCGTCCTCGGCGCGAGCCTGATCGTGCTTCTCCTTGTCCGTTCCGGCCGGAATCTATTGCGCCGTCCGCCCGCGCGCGCTCGGCGCCCGGCTCATTCTCGCTCTCAGCGTTCTCGGCATCTCCATCCCCGTGTTTCTCACCGGGATCTTTCTCATCACCATCTTCTCGGTCTGGCTCGGCTGGCTGCCGGCCTTCGGCCGCGGCGAGACGGTCGAGCTCGGGCCTTGGGAAACCGGCCTCCTGACCCGCGACGGGCTTACGCACCTCATCCTTCCCGCGCTCACGCTCTCCTCGATCATGCTGCCGCTGTTCATCCGGCTCGTGCGCGGCGCCATGCTCGACGAGCTCGGCCACGACTATGTGCGCACCGCCCGGGCCAAAGGGGCCTCGCCGCTCAGGGTCTGGCTCGCGCATGCGCTGCGCAACGCGCTGCTGCCGCTCGTCGCCGTGGGCGGCCTCCAGGTCGGGACCCTCATCGCCTACACGCTGCTGACCGAGACGGTGTTCCAATGGCCCGGCATGGGCTTCCTCTTCCTCGAAGCGGTCACCCGCGCCGACATTCCGCTGATCACCACCTATCTCGTCTTCGTCGGTCTTCTCTTCGTCGTCACCAACACGCTCGTCGACATCGTCAGCCTCATGCTCGATCCCCGTATCGGCCTGGAGGGGACACGATGAGCGCCGCGGCGCTGCCGAGACGATCGACGGACGCTTGCGGGCGCTCGCGGCCGAGCATCCGGGCGGAGCGATCGCCGCGATCGTGCTCGGCGCGATCGCCCTTGCCGCCGCCTTCGCGCCGCTGATCGCACCGCAAAACCCGTTCGACCTCACGAGCTTCGATGTGCTCGACGCCAGCCTTCCGCCGTCCTGGCTCGAGGGCAAGCGATCCGCGCTTTCTCCTCGGCACCGACGCGCAGGGCCGCGATCTCTGGAGCGCCATCCTCTACGGCACGCGCATCTCGCTCACGGTCGGACTGCTCGCCGTCGCCATCGCAGGCGGCGATCGGCATCCCGCTCGGCCTCCTTGCCGGCTATGCCGGCGGGCAGGATGGATACGGTCGTGACGCGCGCCGCCGATATCCAGCTCTCGCTCTCGACCCTGATGATGGCCATCATCGCGCTCGCCCTGTTCCGCGCCGGGCTCGGCGGCGAAGAGCTTGAGCCGCTTCGCCGTGCCGCTGCTTGCCGTCGTGATCGGCCTCGCCGAGTGGCCCTATCTCGCCCGCACCGCGCGCGCCGCCACCCAAGTCGAGGCGGCCAAGGACTATGTCCGGGCGGCCCGCGCGCTCGGCGCGAGCACGCGGCGGCCTCCTGTGGCGCCACATCCTTCCCAATATCCTATCGCCGCTGATCGTGGTGGCGACCACGCAAATCGCCGGCGCCATCATGGCCGAGGCGGCGCTCTCCTTTCTCGGCCTCGGCATGCCGGTCACCAAGCCGTCGCTCGGCACGCTGATCCGGTCGGGCTACGATCTGATGTTTGCCGGCGCCTGGTGGGTCACGGTCATTCCGGGGCTTGTGCTGATCGGTCTCCTCGTGTCGGTCAATGTGCTCGGCGACGCCTTGCGCGACGCGCTCGATCCGAGGCGCGCGGCGGGCTGAAATTCGTTCGGCACGGGCTCTTGGCCTAACCCCTTGAAAACTAGGTGGGCACCGAACCATAAGCTATAGTGCCTCGAAACCCGCGACTTGCGCCCGGCTCAATCCTGACCGGGATCGCCGCTGAAGGAGCCTCTATGCAGACCGCCAGGCTCCGGCCAATCCGGAACTTGTCTTTTCCCTCCGCCGCGTGACGGAGGCCGCCGCCTGCGCCGCCTTCAGCTGGATCGGGCGGGGCGACAGTCTCGATGCCGGCCGCGCGGCGCTCGACGCCATGCGGGCCGCGCTGGCCGAGGTCGATATCGATGCGGTCGTCGCCATCGGCGAGGCCACGCGCGGCGAGGCGCCGCAGCCGCAGCGCGGCGAGCGGCTCGGCCGCCCGGGCTCGGCCTTCAAGGCCGATGTCGCGGTCGATCCGGTCGAGGGCACGAGCTACCTCGTGCGCGGCCAGACCAATGCGCTGGCCGTGCTCGCCGTGGCCGCCGCGCGGCGCCATGATGAATCCGGGGCCCGTCTTCTACATGGAGAAATTCGTCGCAAGCGCGCCGGCGCGCGGCAAGATCGATCCGCGCTGGCCGGTGGAGAAGAAGCTCACCGACCCTTGCCGAGGTTCTCAACAAGGACGTCTCCGACCTTACCGTGTTCGTGCTGGAGAAGCCGCGCCACCGCGAGCTTGTCGATCGCATCCTGGCGGCGGGCGCGCGCGTCGCGCTCTATCCCGCAGGCGACGTCGCCGGCGCGCTGATGGCCGCTATTCCCGGCTCGGGCATCGATGCCTTGATGGGAACCGGCGGCACGCCCGAGGGCGTTATGTCGGCATGCGCCATCAGGGCCATCGGCGGCGAATTCCTGGCGCGCCTCGATCCCCAGCTTCAGACCGAGGCGAAGGCGGTGAAGGAGGCCGGGATCGACACCGCGAAATGGTATCAGCGCGACGAGATCATCACGTCGGACAACGTGTTTTTCTGTGCCACCGGGATCACCACCGGTCTCATGCTCGAAGGCGTGGAGCGGTCCAAGTCCCACTACAAGGTGCAGACCATGATGATAACGGGCGCAACCGGCGAGCGGCAGATCTTGACGAGCTACATGCCGATCGAGCGCATGGCGAGCGTCGCCGCGCGCGACGTCGCTTGACGCCCGATCTGGGAGGAGTGCCTGGAGTGCGAAATGGCGAAGCGAGTCGAGCATCCGATCATACTCGGCATCGTCGGTGATTCGGCGTCAGGGAAGTCGACGCTGTCGGTGGGCGTCGCCCAGATTCTGGGCGAGGAACACTGCACGGTGATCTGCACTGACGACTATCATCGCTACGACCGCCAGAGCCGCGCGGCGCAGCCGGCATGTCGGCGCTCGACCCGCGCGCCAACTACATCGACGTCCTCGAGCAGCATTTGCGGCTCTTGCGCCGAGGCGAGGCCGTCCTCAAGCCCGTCTATGACCACCGGCAAGGCACGTTCGAGGCCCCCGAATATGTCAAGCCCAAGGAGTTCGTCATCGCCGAGGGCCTGCTCGGCTACGCCACGCGCGGCATGCGCGACTGTTATGACGTGAAGATCTATCTCGATCCCGAAGAAGAGCTCAGGGTGAAGTGGAAGATGCACCGCGACACCACCAAGCGCGGCTACACCCGGGAGCAGGTTCTGGCGCAGCTCGCGCGGCGCGAGATCGACAGCCCCAACTTCATCCAACCGCAACGCACCTTTGCCGACATCGTCATCAGGTTCCAGCGGCCGGCGGGCGCCAATGGCTCCGATACGCGCCTCGACGTGCGCCACATCTTGCGCCCGACGCTGCCCCATCCCGACTTTACCCCCTTGTTCGACGGGTCGAGCAACGCCGGGATGCATCTGGAGCTTGCCCGCGACCGGGACGGCAAGCCGGTCGACGTGCTTGAGATCAACGGGAACATCTCCGACAAGAGGGCCGAGCGGATCGAAGATCTGCTATGGAACCTCATTCCCGAGGCGGGGCATTTGCGCGACCAGGTCGGCCGCATCGATATCGCCAATGGGGCCAAGAGCCACCCCCTGGCGCTGACCCAGCTTCTCGTCGGATATCATGCGGTCAAGGCGGCAATGGGCGTCCGCTCTTACTAGAAGCGGCGACGGACACGCTTGCCAGTCCGGGGCCTTAGCCTCCGCCAGTCGCGGCCCGCTTAGCCTTCTTGGCGCCGGTTTCGGTCGTTGCGATATCCGGTCTGACCTCGGGTTTTGAGTACAGTTCCGAGTCCGGAGTTCCTGGAACCATCGTGGCCTTCATGCCCCAAGTGACGGTCACGCAGCGGATGGCCAGCGTTGCTAGGTCGTCGCCACGCGGTCGTTCCGCCCGGAGCGATCAGGAACAGCCCGATGACCGAGACGATCAAAAGCCAAAGCCAAAGCCAAAAAAAGATGTCGAGGTTTCCATCCATGGTAACCCTCCATGGAAGTCACTGTTAGACACAAAGTCACTGTTAGCGCCCAACGCTGTGTGGCGTTGCGGGTTCCCTGAAGTCATGGCTTTTCAAAGGCCTTTTGACGCGCTTGGTTAAAATCCTTTGAGGAGATTCCCCCGCAAGCAACAGCAGAAACGCCGTCAGGAGAGTCTCGAAGGTGTAGTTGCTTAGCCTCCGCCCGTCGCGGCTCGCTTCGCCTTCCTTGCGCCGGTTCCGGTCGTTGCCATTTCCGGTCTGACCTCGAGTTTTGAATACAGCTCCGAGTCGGGAGTTCCTGGAACCACAGTGGCTTCCGGCCCCAAGGGACGGTCACGAGGCTCTGCCAGCGGCCCATCGGCGTCCCTTGGTCGCCACGCGGTCGTTCCGCCCGGACGCGCTTGGCTAGAACCCTTTGAAGAGATTTCCCGCAAGCAGCAGCAGGAAGGCCGTGAGGAGGGTCTCGAACGTGTAGTTGCTTACGACAGGGATGGTGACGTCCGCGTAGCGCACCAGAAGGGCCAGGATCGCCAGAAACAAAGAGATGACGAACACCGCTCGCGACGGTGGCGTGAGCCAGTAAGCCATGGATTACCCCCCTCCAATCTCGGAGCGTCTATTCTAGCTGCACGCCGCGCTTGGCGCGAGCGCGCGCTTCAATCTCCATGTGGATGGTGCCGATTGAGCGCTGCCGTTCCCAATTATATGTGTGCTAGGAGACGGCAGCGGATTTCCTCGCATTTTGTCGCCGAACCCGTTACCTCTCGTCCTCCGCCGGCCGACGCAAGCCTTTGATCTATGAACACAATCAGTGCCAGAACTGACCTGACGCAGGATCGGGCGTTACCCGAGGCGTCGCATCGCGATATGGCCAACGCCATCAGGGCGCTCGCCATGGACGCCGTGCAAAAGGCCAATTCCGGCCACCCCGGCATGCCGATGGGCATGGCCGACGTGGCCACCGTGCTGTTCACGCGCTTCCTGAAGTTCGACGCGGCCCATCCCGATTGGCCTGACCGCGACCGCTTCGTGCTCTCCGCCGGCCACGGCTCGATGCTGCTCTACGCGCTGCTCTATCTCACCGGCTATCCGGAGATGGAGCTCGAGGAGATCAAGAACTTCCGCCAGCTTCACGCGCGGACTGCGGGCCACCCGGAACATGGCCATGCGCCCGGCATCGAAACCACCACCGGCCCGCTTGCCCAGGGACTCGGCAATGCGGTCGGCATGGCGCTTGCCGAGCGGCTCCTCAACAGCCGCCATGGCGATGCGATCGTCGACCATTGCACCTATTGCATTGTCGGCGACGGCTGCCTCATGGAGGGCTTGAGCCAGGAAGCGATCTCTCTCGCCGGTCATCTGAAGCTCGGCCGGCTGATCGTCCTGTTCGACGACAATCATGTTTCGATCGACGGCCCGACCAGCCTCGCCGTTTCCGACGATCAAGTCGAGCGCTTCAAGGCTTCGCACTGGCATACCGCCCGCGTCGACGGCCACGACCCGGAAGCGATCGCTCTTGCCATCGAGAACGCGAAGCAAGTCACCGACCGCCCCTCCCTGATCGCGTGCCGCACCGTCATCGGCTATGGCGCGCCCAGCAAGGCCGGCACGGCTGCGACTCACGGCGCTCCGCTCGGCGAGGACGAGGTCAAGGGCGCGCGGGAGAAGCTCGGCTGGTGCCATCAGCCTTTCGAGGTGCCGAAGCCGGTGCTCGCGACTTGGCGCGCTTACGGCTCACGCCATCGCGCCGCCTATGAGACCTGGAGCGCCGCCGCCAAGCGGCTCGATGCATCGGCCCGCGCCGCATTGACCGACCCGATCGACGGCAAGGTCGAAGCGGCGATTGCGGTTGCGATCGCGGCAAGCAAGTCCGACTTCGCCCGCGAAGCCGCCACGCTTGCGACGCGGCAATCCTCGCAGAAGGTGCTGGAGAAGCTCCTGCCGGCGATCCCCGGCCTGATCGGCGGCTCCGCCGACCTGACCGGATCGAACGGCACGCTCACCAAGCTTCATACCGTGGTCAAGCCCGGCGACTTCTCCGGCAACTACGTCCATTACGGCGTGCGCGAGCACGGCATGGCGGCGGCGATGAACGGGATGGCGCTGCATGGCGGGATCGTGCCTTACGGCGGCACGTTCCTCGTCTTCTCCGACTATTGCCGTCCGTCGATCCGCCTCTCGGCGCTGATGCAGCAGCGGGTCATCTATGTGATGACGCACGATTCGATCGGGCTTGGCGAAGACGGCCCAACGCATCAGCCGGTCGAGCATCTGGCGGCGCTTCGCGCCATTCCCAATCTCAATGTGATGCGTCCCGCCGATGCGGTCGAATGCGCCGAGTGCTGGGAGGTCGCGCTTCTGTCCAAGACGACGCCCACGATCCTGGCGCTGACGCGCCAGGGCGTCCCGCTGCTGCGCACCGCTTCGAGCGACGAGAATCTCTCAGCCAGGGGCGCCTATGTGCTGATCGAGCCCAAGGGACCGCGCGACGTGACGCTGATCGGCACGGGCTCGGAATTGGCCTTGGCGGTCGCGGCGGCAAAGGCGCTCGAAGGGGAGCGGATCAGCGCCGCCGTGGTGTCGATGCCGTGTTGGGAGCTGTTCGAGGCCCAAAGCAAGAGCTATCAGGAGGCGGTCCTGGGCACGGCCCCCCGTGTTGCGGTCGAGGCCGCCGCGCCGTTCGGCTGGTCGAGATGGCTGGGGCCGGAGGGCGCCTTCGTCGGCATGCATGGATTCGGTGCTTCGGCGCCCGCGCAACACCTATATAAGCATTTCGGCATCACCGCCGAGGCCGTTGCCGACGCGGCGCGTAAGGTGATCGGCAGGACCAAGAGGTAAGAGAGAGGATGTCTAACAAGCGCGTTGCCATTAACGGATTTGGCCGGATCGGCAGGCTCACGTTCAGGGCCTACCTGGAGTCCGGCCGCAACGATCTCGATTTCGTCGCCATCAACGATCTCGGTTCGGCCGAGATGAACGCCCATCTGCTCCAGTTCGACAGCGTGCATGGGCGATTTCCGCGGCAAGATCGATGTCGTTGACGGGCACCTCAAGACCAATGGCCAGAACGTCGCGGTCCTGTCGCAACGCGACGCCGGAAAAGCTGCCCTGGCGCGACCTCGGCGTCGATATCGTGATGGAATGCACCGGGCGCTTCACCGACCGCGACGGGGCCGCCAAGCACCTCGATCGCCGGCGCCAAGCGCGTGCTCGTCTCGGCGCCGTGCTCCGGCGCGGACCTGACCGTCGTGTTCGGCGTCAATCACGACAAGCTGACCCAGGAGCATCACGTCGTCTCCAACGCCTCTTGCACCACCAATTGCCTGGCCCCCGTGGCCCAGGTCCTGAACCAGGTCATCGGTATCAAGCACGGCTACATGACGACGGTGCATGCCTATACCGGCGACCAGCGCATCGGTGGATACGTTGCACAAGGATCCGTACCGGGCGCGCGCTGGCGCCATCAACCTGATCCCGAGCTCGACCGGCGCCGCCAAGGCGGTCGGCCTCGTCCTGCCGGAGCTGAAGGGCAAGCTCGACGGCGCCTCGATCAGGGTTCCGGTTCCGAATGTCAGCCTGGTCGATCTGACCTTCCAGGCGGCGCGTCCGACCACAGTCGAGGAGATCAATCAGGCGGTGACCAAGGCGGCCAACGGCCCGCTCAAGGGCGTCTTGGGCGTGAACGCAAAGCCGCTTGTCTCGATCGGATTTCAACCACGATCCGTTGAGCTCGATCTTCGATCTCGACCGGCACCCATGTGGTTGACGGCACGTTCTGCCGCGTCGTCGCCTGGTACGACAACGAATGGGGCTTCTCCAACCGCATGTCCGACACGGCGGTCGCCATGGGGCGGCTGTTATGAACGAGGCGGCTTCGCCCGGCGCCTCGAAACAGAAGGCCGGCGCAAGTCTCGACCTCTCCCGCATCAGGACCATCGAGGGGATCGATGTGCGGGGGCAAGCGCGTGCTCGTCCGCGTCGATTTCAACGTGCCGATCGAGAACGGCGCCGTCGCCGACGCGACGCGGCTCGAGCGGGTGCTTCCAACCATCGCCAAGGCTCGCCCAGGCCGGCGCGAAGGTCGTCGTGCTGTCGCATCTCGGGCGTCCCAAGGAGGGTCCGTCTTCCGACACCTCGTTGCGGCCCGTTGCGCTGAAGATGCGGGAGCTGCATGCCGGGCACCAAGGTCCACTTCATCGGCGATTGCGTCGGCGAAGAGGCGAGGCGAGGGCTGGCGGCGCTCAAGCCGGGCGAGGTGGCCGTGCTCGAGAACGTGCGCTTCTATCCCGAGCGAGGAAAAGAACGACCCGCAATTCGCCAAGACGCCTCGCCGAGCATGGCGACCTCTATGTCAACGATGCCTTCTCCACGCGCCCACAGGGCGCATGCCTCGATCGAGGCCATCGCCGATCTTCTGCCCGCACTATGCCGGTCTCTTGATGATGGCCGAGATTACGGCGCTCGGCCGGGCGCTCGAAAATCCGGAACGGCCGGTCATGGCCATCGTCGGCGGCGCCAAGGTCTCGACCAAGATCGAAGTCTTGACCAATCTCGTGACCCGCATGGACGTGCTCGTCGTCGGCGGCGGCATGGCCACCACCTTCCTTCTCGCCCAAGGGATGAAGGTCGGCGCCTCGCTCTGCGAGCCCGATTTCGTGCCGACGGCGAAGGACATCATGGCGCGGGCCGAACGCGCGGGCTGCGAGATCGTGTTGCCGTCGGACGTGGTGATCGCCAACGACGCTGGAGGAGGGGGTGGATTGGCGGGTTTGTCCCGTCGGCGAGGTGCCTGATGGCGCCCATGATCCTCGATTCCGGCCCCGAGAGCGTCGCCGCGCTCAAGCGGCGCCTCGCCGACAGTCCGGACCGTGCTGTGGAACGGCCCGCTCGGCGCCTTCGAGACGCCGCCCTTCGGCGAAGGGACGTTCGCGCTCGCCCGCGAGGTCGCCCGCCTCACCAAGGCGGGCAAGCTCGTGAGCGTGGCCGGCGGCGGCGATACGGTGAGGGCGCTGAAAGAGGCCGGCGCCGCATCCGGCTTCACCTATGTCTCGACCGCGGGCGGCGCCTTCCTCGAATGGCTCGGCGGCCACGAATTGCCGGCGGTCGTGGCGCTCGCCAGGAGCGGGGCCCGCAGCGCGCCGTAGTCTTCCTGGCAAAGATTCCCGTCGATTTCCTTGCTTGTCATTTTCCTTACTTGTCATTCCCGCGGAAGCGGGAATCCAGTACTCACCGTGCTTGGCTGTCTCCCGACCGGCATGGGTTACTGGATTGCCCGGTCAAGCCGGGCAATGACAAGGGAAAGCCTGGATCAACCGTTCAAGCCCGGTGGTCTTTTTCAATGTGCTATTCCCGATAAAGCGGGAATCTAGTAACCATCGAGCGTCAGTCTTGGCGGGCGCCTTCCTGCAGGATTGCGCAGCAGAGCCCGCCGGTGACATAGAAGAAAGGAAAGCGGCTTAAGGCCATGAGCGTGACCAGGAGACAAGGGCAAGGACCCATGGCCCAAGGACCAATGTCCCACGACATCATCATTGCGCCGTCGATCCTCTCGGCCGACTTCGCCAAGCTCGGCGAGGAGGTGCGCGCCGTCGATCGCGCCGGCTGCGACTGGATCCATGTCGACGTCATGGACGGCCACTTCGTGCCGAACATCACCATCGGGCCCGACGTGGTGAAGGCGCTCCGCCCGCATTCGAAGAAGCTGTTCGACGTGCATCTGATGATCGCGCCGTGCGACCCCTTCATCGAGGCCTTCGCCAAGGCGGGCTCCGACCTCATCACCGTGCATGCCGAGGCGGGGCCGCATCTCGACCGCTCGCTTCAGCTCATCAGGAGCCTCGGCAAGAAGGCCGGCGTCAGCATCACGCCCGTCGACGCCTGAGAGCGCGATCGAATATGTGCTCGACAAGATCGACCTCGTCCTGGTGATGACGGTGAACCCCGGCTTCGGCGGCCAGGCCTTCATCCCCGCGCAGCTCGACAAGATCAGGGCGATCCGCAAGATGATCGGCGCGCGGCCCATTCACCTCGAGGTCGATGGCGGCATCAATGCCGAGACCGTCGCCGCTCGTGGTCGAGGCCGGCGCCAATGTGATCGTGGCGGGATCGGGCGTGTTCAAGGGCGGCGCCTATGCCGACAATATCGCCGCCATCAGGGCTGCCGCCTTGCGCGCCCGCGCCGCCGCCGCGTGAGGCGCGCAAGTCGCAAGCCGTGCCGCTTAACGATGAACGTGACTTGTCATGCGAGCCGTCCGAGCGCGGCAATTCATACGCGTCTGAGAGCAGGCCGTTGCCCTTCGCTGGATCTGACGCAAGAGGCTGAATTTGGACGTCACCTATGTCGGCGCGCTGATTGCCGGGGCTGTTGAGCTTCCTCTCGCCCTGCGTGCTGCCGCTCGTGCCGCCTTATCTCTGCTTCCTCGGCGGCACGACCTTCGACCAGCTCACCGGCGAGGACGAGACGCCGTCCCACGTCTACACCACCGTCGTGCTGTCGTCGGTCGCCTTCGTGCTCGGCTTCACCACCGTGTTCGTCATTCTCGGCGCCACGGCCACCGTCGCGGGCCAGCTCCTCGCCGCCAATCTTCCCCTGCTCAGCAAGATCGCCGGCGTGATCATCATCATCGCCGGCTTGCACTTCCTCGGGGTGATCCACTTGCCCATTCTGCATCGCGAGGCGCGCTATCACGCCGACGCGCGGCCCGCCGGCCTCATCGGCGCCTATGTCATCGGCCTCGCCTTCGCCTTCGGCTGGACGCCCTGCATCGGACCGGTGCTCGGCGCCATCCTCGCCGTCGCCGCCGGCGAGGACTCGGTGCGCCAAGGCGTCAGCCTGCTCCTCGTCTATTCGCTTGGGCTCGGCATTCCCTTCATCCTCGCGGCGCTCGCCATCAAGCCGTTCATGCGCGCCATGCAGCGCTTCCGCGGCCATCTGGCATCGGTCGAGAAGGTGCTCGGCGGCTTCCTCGTGCTGACCGGCATCCTCTTTCTCACCAACTCCATGACCCTGATCGCGACCTGGATCCTCGAAACGTTTCCGGGGCTTGCCACCATCGGCTGAATCGGCGCGCTCGCCTTTTGCGGCC
This sequence comes from uncultured Alphaproteobacteria bacterium, assembly GCA_963776655.1. Taxonomy (GTDB): domain Bacteria; phylum Pseudomonadota; class Alphaproteobacteria; order Rhizobiales; family Methyloligellaceae; genus Methyloceanibacter. The sequence continues at coordinate 323,749 of CAVZNL010000002.1, forward strand.
TGCGCCGATAATGAATGGTCATGACCGCCATCGCGCTCACCATCGCCGGCTCCGATTCCTCGGGCGGCGCCGGCATCCAGGCCGACCTCAAGACCTTCTCCGCGCTCGGCGTCTATGGGGCAAGCGCGATCACGGCGCTGACCGCGCAGAACACGCAAGGCGTCGAGGCCGTGCTGGTCGTTCCGCCGGACTTCGTGCGCGCGGCAGATCAGGGCGGTGGCGCGCGACCTTGAAGGTCGGCGCCGTCAAGATCGGCATGCTGGCCACGAGCGAGATCATCGAGGCGGTCGCCGGAGGGCTCGAAGATCGTTTCCGGGCGTGCCGGTCGTGCTCGATCCCGTCATGGTCGCGGCCTCCGGCGATGTCCTGCTCGATGAGGACGCCGTCGAGACGCTTCGCGCCGTCCTCGTTCCGCGCGCGACCTGATCACGCCGAACCTGCCCGAGGCGGCCAAGCTGCTCGGCAGCGGCGAGGCCAAGAACGAGCGCGAGATGTCGGCGCAGGCCGAGGCGCTCAGGCGCCTCGGCGCCAAGGCCGTGCTGATCAAAGGCGGCCATGCCGAAGGCGACAAGGCCGTCGATATTCTCGTCGATGCGGAGGGTGAGCTGCGGCTCGAGGCGCCGCGCATCAAGACCAGCAATACCCACGGCACCGGCTGCACGCTGTCGTCGGCCATCGCCGCCGAGCTTGCCAAGGGCGCCTCGCTCCGCGAGGCGGTCGTCGACTGCCAAGGCCTATGTCACGGCGGCGATCGAAGCTGCCGACGCGCTTCGCATCGGCAAGGGCAGGGGCCCCGTGCACCATTTCCACGCGCTCTGGCCGCGCGAGGCGAGAAGGTGAGCAGGCTCAGGCCTCCGCCACGACCTTGAAGCGCTGCTCGCCGAGGCCGGAGATGGTCGCGCGGATCTCGTCGCCGGGCTTCAGGAACACGCGCGGGTTGCGCGCCATGCCGACGCCGGGCGGCGTGCCCGTGGTGATGACGTCGCCCGGCACGAGCGTCATGTACTTGCTGATATAGCTCACGAGCGCGGCCACGCTGAAGATCATGGTCGCGGTCGATCCGGTCTGCATGCGCGCGCCGTTGAGATCGAGCGCGAGGTCGAGCTTCTGCGGGTCGGGGATCTCGTCGGTGGTGACGAGCCAGGGACCGAGCGGTCCGAAGGAATCGTAGCTCTTGGCCTTGATCCATTCGCCGGGGCCGCCCTTCTGCAGGCTCCGCTCGGAGATGTCGTTGCAGATCGCATAGCCGGCGACATGGTCGAGCGCGTCGGCCTCCGGAGACGTTCTTGGCGCGCGTGCCGATCACCACGCGCGAGCTCGACCTCGTAATCCATGCGCTCGAAGTCCTCGGGCGCGAGCACGGGGTCGTTAGGGACCCGAGACGCAGGAGCTCGCCTTGGCGAACACGATCGGCACCTCGGGGATCGGCATGCCGGTCTCCTCGGCATGGTCGCGATAGTTCAGCCCGATGCCCGAGGAATTTCGGCACGACCCCCACCGGGCGCGCCGATGCGAGGCGCGCCTTCGACCAGGGGCAGCGCCGCAGAGGTCGAGGCGCCTTGATACGATTCAGGCTTTCCCGTCCGAGCGCCGCTCCCGGCAAAATCCGTCGACCACGCCGGAGAGGTCGCGGATCGCGCCCTCGCATCGAGAATTCCCGGTCTTTCCCGCCCAATTTCGCCATAGCGCAGGAGCTTCATGCGATCTTCCCCTGGTTCGTTTTTTGCATGATGCACGGGCCGCGCGTGAGGCAGCAACGCGGCGCCGGAACCGTGCCTCGCCGATAACGCAAAACCAATCAAGCACTTGTGGTTCGCGCGACGCGGCTTCCGTTGCTGAACGAATCTCAGCATGGCCCCTGACGGCGCCTGCTTACGCCCCGTTGCCCAACTGCAACAAGGCTCGATAAAGTTTCGCCTCCGAAACGATGAAACGCGTGGTGAGGCGCTTGTCATCTTGCGCGGAATTGCACCTCCATGCCCGCGTTCCGATGTCTCGTAAGACATTGATTCACATGTCAAAAAAGCCATTTCTCGGGCATTTGCGCAACAGTGCTCGCGCGTTCTGCGCCTCGAGCGTCCGCGCAAGGTTGAAGCTGCAAGCGGGGCTGGGCTAGCCTTTGCGTCACAAGTGGGGGACGGGGCTGGGGGGCCTAGTCACTACCGAACGGAAAAGCTTTCAGAGGGACCTGAAGCAACTCCGAAATCTAAGGCTCAGGAACAAGATGGGGGGGCGAGCCGAAGCCCGCTGTTAAAGGCCATGCCTTTGAGAGCTCGGCTCGTTTCGCAGGGAAGACCGGCCCGGCACTGTCCGGGCCGGTTCTTTTTTGCGCTAAAGGCCGAGCCGTGCCAAGCGTTCGATCGATGCCGGCGAGATAGCCCGATCCGAACAGCCTGACATGCACGAGCGCGGGGATAGAGGTTGTAGAGGTCTGAGCCGGACCTCGTGGAAGCCCGGCTCAAGCGGCATCAGACTCTTCATAGGCCTCGAAGAACGCCTTTCCGAACGTGCCGAACAGGGTGGTGAAGGCAAGCTCGATCTCTGGGATGGCCGCAATAGATGGCGGGGTCGACGAAGCCCTGCGATCCTGCCGCCGCGCACCAGCACGTTTCCCGGTCCAGAGATCGCCATGCAGCAGAGCTCGGGAAGGCCGGCTCGACGAGATAGTCGTCGATCCGCTCGGCCAGGCGCTCGATGCGCTGAAGCATGGGCGCGGGGAGCGAACCCTCCTGCGTGCGCCTCGCCCGCCATGAACAGAAGGCGCTGGTCGCGGAAGAAAGGCACCCAGCGGCGCGAGCCAGGGATTGGGCTGAGCGAAGCGGTCCGATCAGCGTGTCGCGCTCATAGCCGAACGACGCGCGTGGCGTGGCATGAAGCTTTGCGATCAACTCGCCGGCATGACGTTCGACGCTTGGCGTGATGCCGCTCGCCGTCGGTTTCGATGAAGTCCATCGACCAGGAGGTCGGGCTCGGCATGGTGCACGTGCGGCACCGGAAGCTCGGATTGGCGCGCGAGCTCGCCGAGCATGTAGGCCTCGAGCGCGAGGTCGGCCGTGCGCCCTTGGTTTCCCGCTCGCGCCTTGACCGCGAGATGCCGTCCATCGGCGAGCCTGATCTCAAGCCCTATAAGCCCGAACCCGACGGCCATCGGGCGCGCATCGACCACGGCCGAGCCGAGCGCGCCTCGCAAGTCGCGTCGATGAGTTCGCCCTGCTCCATGGATCCGGCCTTAACCCTGTCCGCCAATGTCACAAGCCTGAAACAAACGCACGTTAACTCCGCACGCATCGTGTTGAAGATGCGGGGAAGACGACGTGCAGCTTGAGCCGGGGATGAGGCGCTATCGCGCAATCTTCATCTCGGATCTGCATCTCGGCACCAAGGCCTGCCAGGCCGAGGCCTTCATCGACTTCCTGCGCTGCCACGACGCCGCCCGCATCTACCTCATCGGCGACATCATCGACTTCTGGCGCATCAGGCGCGGCATCTATTGGCCGCAATCCCACAACGACGTCCTGCAAAAGCTGCTGCGCAAGGCGCGCAAGGGGACGGACCTCGATCTACATTCCCGGCAATCACGATGAGGCAATGCGCGATTATTGCGGAACAAGATTCGGCGGCATCGCCATCGAACGCAACGCGCTCCATGTCGGAGCCGACGGGCGCCGCTATCTCATCATGCACGGCGACGAGTTCGACGTCGTCGTCCGCTGCGCCAAATGGCTCGCACTGTTCGGCGATTGGAGCTACGCGTTCGCGCTTTGGGCCAACACCCATTTCAACGCCGTTCGCCGCTGGCTCGGCATGCCCTATTGGTCGCTCTCGGCCTATCTCAAGCATAAGGTCAAGCGCGCGGTGAACTATATCGGCGAGTTCGAGGCCGCGCTTGCCCAGGAAGCGCGCCGTCACGGCGCGCAAGGGGTGATTTGCGGTCATATTCACCACGCCGCCATGCGTCAGGTCGGCGATATCATCTATCTCAACACCGGCGATTGGGTCGAGAGCCGCACGGCGGTGGCCGAGACCGAGGAGGGGATTTTCGAAATCATCCGCTGGGCCTATCCCCAGGGCATGCAGAAACCGGAAGCCGTGGTCGAGGAGCTCGAGGCTGCCGCTTGATGCGGGTCCTGGTCGCAACCGATGCCTGGCACCCCCAGGTGAACGGGGTGGTGCGGACCTATGAACGGCTTGCGTCGGAGGCGCCCTCGCTCGGTTTCGAATTGAGCTTCCTCGCGCCGCCGCATTTCCGCACGCTTCCTTGTCCGACCTACCCCGAGATCAGGCTGGCGCTTGCCGGCCCGCGGGCGATCGCCCGCCATATCGAGGCGGCGCGCGCCCGATTTTATCCACATCGCCACGGAGGGACCGATCGGCTTCATGACCAGGCGCTATTGCCGGAAGACGGAGATGGCCGTTCACCACGAGCTATCACACGCGCTTTCCCCGAATATGTCTCGGCCCGCCTGCCCGTGCCTGAGGACTGGTGCTACGCCTTGCAACGGCGCTTCCACAACGGCGCGGCCGGGACCTTCGTCGCCACGCCGTCGCTCGCGGCCGAACTTGAGGCGCGCGGCTTCGCGCGCCTGATGCCGTGGTCGCGCGGCGTCGACACCGATCTGTTCAAGCCGAGGAATGTCAGGCTGTTCGGTCCGCCGCCTGTTTTCCTCTATGTCGGGCGCATTGCCGTCGAAAAGAACGTCACGGCGTTTCTCGATCTCGAACTTCCCGGCCGGAAGGTGGTGGTGGGAAGCGGGCCTCAGACGGAGGAGCTGAAGCGACGTTATCCGGATGTGTTGTTCACCGGGTCGAGAGAAGGCAAGTCGCTGGCCGAGGCCTACGCCTCTGCCGACGTGTTCGTCTTTCCGAGCATGACCGACACGTTCGGTCTCGTGCTGCTCGAAGCCCTCGCGGCAGGCCTGCCCGTCGCCGCCTTTCCGACCACCGGACCTCTTGACGTCATCACCGACAGCCGCGCGGGGGTGCTCGACGCCGACCTCAGGGCGGCGGCGCTACGGGCGCTGACGCTCGATGGCGCAGCGGCGCGGGCGCATGCGCTTCGCTTCAGTTGGGAGAATTCGGCGCGGCAGTTCTTCGAGAATGTGCTCGCCGCGCACCATCTCGGTCTGCCGGCGCAACGGATGCGCCGGCGACGGGCAGGCGACAAAAGAAAACGGCCCGGTGGGGGGAACCAGGCCGTTTTCACTCTAATGCGTCAGTTTGGGGGACGCTTTGGGGGAACTCGCGTCTTCCTAGAGATGGTCGGCAGCTTCATCGCTTTCAAGGGCCGCTCCAGAATTTTTCCTTAACCATATAAGTCATTGTTTTAGATGTAGAAATACAGTCTAGGCCAGGTTGACGGTGCCGGCTGTAGCGACGGGCTTGTACGCGCCCGGCCGGGTTGCTGCATAAGGAACGAGACGTGTGCGAGTCGGGCGCACGGGGCCTTAAGCTGGACTTGCCGATCGCCATGGAACAGCTGTTGCTGACGCCCGTTCAGGACCGCTCCTTCGCCTGGCGGCTGGGTTTCCTTTACGCCGCGCTGTTTCTCGTGGTGGGCTGCTATCTTCCCTACCTGCCGGTTTGGCTCGATTGGCGGAGCCTCGACGCCGACGAGATCGCGGTGCTCCTCGCCGCCCCGCTTTTCACCCGCATCCTGTTCACGCCGCTCATCGGCTTCGCCGCCGACCTTGTCGGAGGCCGGCGCAGCATCGTGATCGCGCTCGCCTGGGGCTCGCTGCTCTCCTTCCTTCTGCTCTGGGCCGCGAGCGGATTCTGGCAGATGCTCCTCGCCACCATCCTGCTCGCCGTCAACTGGACGACGATCATGCCCCTGATCGAGACCGTGGCGGTCGGCTGCATTCGCACCGGCGCGCTCGACTATGGACGGGTGAGGCTTTGGGGCTCGCTGAGCTTCATCGCCGCGAGCCTCGGCTCAGGCGTCATCATCGGCAGCATTGGACCCGGAGGTCGTGCTGCCGCTCCTGGTCGCGGGGACGGTGCTCCTGGTTCTCGGCGCTCATCTGCTGCCGCGCGAGCTTGGCGAACGGGCCCGCGCGGCCCCTTCCGTGCTGCGCGGCCTCAAGTTCGCCGATGCTTTCGGGCTCATCCGCGCGCCGCTCTTTCTTCTGTTTCTTCTCGCCGCGAGCCTCATCCAGGCGAGCCACGCCGCTCTATTACAGCTTCGGCACGCTCCATTGGCGCGCGCAAGGCATCCCCGACGGCGCGATCGGCGTGCTGTGGTCGGTCGGCGTGATCGCCGAGGTCGCGCTCTTTGCGGTCTCGGGCCGCGTCATCGCCTATTGCGGTACGGCGCGCCTGCTCATGCTGGCCGGGCTCGCGGCGACGTTGCGCTGGGGCGTCATGGCCTTCGACCCGCCGCTCTGGATCATCTTGCCCGCTGCAGACGCTTCACGCCATGAGCTTCGGCGCGGCGCATCTCGCCGCCATCCATTTCCTCACGCATGCGGTGCCGGAGAATCGCGCCGCCACGGCGCAAGGGGTTTATGCCGCCGTGGTCGCGGGCCTCGTGCTCGGCACCGTCACCATCGCCTCGGGTCCGCTCTACAGCGCGCTTCGCCGGCGAGGCCTATGCCGCCATGGCGGTGCTTGCGCTGGCAGGGGCGGCGGGCGCCTATCGCCTCATGCAGCTTTGGCGCGGCGGGCTCGTGATCGGCACGGCAACCGATAAACGCTAAATCCTGCCGCGCACGCGTAGCCACCGAGCGCTCAGCCCCAAAGCTCAGGCGGCGGCGGGAAGACCATGCCCCCCTCATAGGTGAGCCCCGGGACGCGGTCGCGGGCGAGCAGCAGCGGGCCGTCGAGATCGACGAAGTCGGCGTCTTGCGCCAGCGAGCAGGGCAGGGGCCATGGCGAGCGAGGTCGCGACCATGCAGCCCACCATGATCTTCAGCCCGAGCGCGCGGGCGCGGTCTGCGACGAGCAGCGCCTCGGTCAGTCCGCCGGTCTTGTCGAGCTTGATGTTCACCGCGTCGTAGCGCTCGGCGATGCGCGTCGAGCGAGGCGCGGTCATGCACCGACTCGTCGGCGCAGACCGGAACGCGGCGCTCGATGTGCTGCAAGAGCTCGTCGTCGCCGGCGGGGAGGGGCTGCTCGATCAGCTCGACGCCGGCCGCTGCGGCTGCAGCCATCAGAAGCAATTCGGTGTCATGCGGTTGCCAGGCCTCGTTGGCATCGGCGATGAGCCGCGCCTGCGGCACCGCCTCGCGCACGGCGGCGAGGCGCTCCGCGTCGCCCTCGCCGCCAAGCTTGAGCTTGAGCAGGGGATAGGCGCTCGCTTCGCGCGCCTTCGCCGCCATCGCCTCCGGGGTGCCAAGCGAAAGCGTGAAGGCCGTGAGCACGGGACTGAAGCGCGCCGAGCCCCGCAAGCGCCGCGGCGCTCCGGCCCGACCGCTTCGCCTCGAGGTCCCACAAGGCGCAATCGAGCGCGTTCCGCGCCGCCCCGGCGGCAGCAAGGCGAGGCAGCTCCGGTCCGGCTCAGGCCACGGGCGAGCGCCGGCGCGCAGGCCTCGATGGCCGCGACCACGCCCTCGACGCTCTCGCCGTAGCGCGCGTAGGGAACGCATTCGCCGCGGCCGGTATGCGTGCCGTCGCTGATCGCGGCGACCACCACCACCGCTTCGTGCTTCGCGCCGCGGGAGATGGTGAAGCCGCCCGCTGATCGGCCAGCGCTCGACTCCGACCGCGAGTGCGAGGCCCGCGCCCGCGCCGCAGGCCATCAAGCCCGCTGCCAAGACCCGCCATAACGCCTTTCTTTCTCCCGGATTTTCGTTCAGAAACAGGAGGCTTCCAACGGCGTCGGCTCTTCCGTGTCAACTCCGGCAAGCTAAGCCCTTCCATGCTCAAGCGCGACCATCAGCTTGTCCTGCCGACGCAAGCCCGCGCGCCCGGGCTTCCGCGTCGAGCTCAGGGGCACGACCTTCCGCCTGGTGGCGACCGGCGCCTGGACCGTGGCCGAGGCGACCCAGCTCGACACGGCGCTGAAGCGCCTGCGCGTGCCGATCCCGCCGACGCCCGACTTCACCGGCGAGATGGACATCGCCGGCATCGCCGAGATCGACACCGCCGGCGCCATGCTGTTGCAGCGCACGGCGGCCGCCTGGGAGAAGAGCGGCTTGCGCACCCGCTATGCCGGCGCGACCGAAGCCTTCCGCATCCTCATCGAGGAGGTGCAGCGCCGCGGCCACGCCGAGCGGCCGAAGCTCGAGAAGCGGCAGCGCGCTCCAGTTCTTCACCGAGGACATGACCAAGGCGCTGACCGGCGTCTGGCGCGACGCCGTCCAGCTCACCGCGCTTTCTCGGCGAGGTCACCGCCGCGCTCGGCCGCATGATCCGCCAGCCCTGGCGCTTCCGCGCCACCTCCTTCATCCATCATCTCGACCATGCCGGCTTCCGCGCCGTGCCGATCATCGCGCTGATCTGCTTCCTGATCGGCGCCGTGGTGATGCAGCAGGGCGTGGTCCAGCTGAAGCCGTTCGGCGCCGAGCCCTTCGCCGTCAACATGGTCGCCATCCTCGCGCTCCGCGAGGTCGGCATTCTGCTCACCGCCATCATGGTGGCCGGCCGCTCGGGCTCGGCCTTCACCGCCGAGATCGGCTCGATGAAGATGCGCGAGGAGATCGACGCCATGCGCACGCTCGGCATCGATCCGATGGACACGCTGGTGCTGCCGCGCATCCTCGCGCTGGTCGTGGCGCTGCCGCTGCTCACCTTTATCGGCGACCTGATGGGTCTCGCCGGCGGCGGCGCTGATGGCGTTCGCCGTGCTCGGCCTCGACGCCTCGACCTATATCGACAAGCTGCGCGACGTGGTCGACTTCCAGCATTTCATGGCCGGCATGATCAAGGCGCCGTTCGCCGCCGTGATCATCGGCCTGGTCGGCTGCCTGGAAGGCCTGAAGGTCGAGGGCAGCGCCGAATCGCTCGGCACGCATGTGACCAGCGCCGTGGTCAAGGCGATCTTCCTGGTGATAATTCTGGACGCCGTGTTCGCCATGTTTCTGTCGGGGATCGGGGTGTGATCGTCGAGAACGGACGAGAGGTTGTGATCCGCGTGCGCGGGCTCGCCAAGAGCTTCGGCAGCCATCAGATTTGGGACGGGCTCAATCTCGACGTCTATCGCGGCGAGATCCTCGCCATCGTCGGCGGCTCGGGCCAGGGCAAGTCGGTGTTGATGCGCGTGATCACCGGCCTGGTGAAGCCCGATGCCGGCGATGTCGGGCTGTTCGGGCAGAACGCCAAGACGCTGTCGCCGCAGGATCGTCTCGACATCGAGCGGCGCTGGGGCATTCTCTTCCAGGACGGCGCGCTGTTCTCCTCGCTGACCGTGCTGCAGAACATCCAGGTGCCGATGCGCGAGCATCTCGAACTGCCGCAGGCGATGATGGACGATCTCGCCTTCCTCAAGCTCTCCATGGTCGGGCTTCCGCCCAACGCCGCGCACAAATTCCCCTCGGAGCTCTCCGGCGGCATGCGCAAGCGCGCGGGGCTCGCCCGGGCGCTCGCGCTCGATCCCGAGATCGTGTTCCTCGACGAGCCGACGGCGGGCCTCGATCCGATCGGCGCCACCGATTTCGACCACCTGATTCGCAAGCTGCAACAGACACTTGGCCTAACGGTCTATATGGTCACCCACGATCTTGATACGATCTTCACCGTGTGCGACAGGGTGGCCGTGCTTGCCGACAAGAAGATCGTGCGGACCGGGTCGCCCGCCGAGTTGCAGCGCCATCCGAACCACCCGTGGATCAAGGAATATTTCTGCGGCGAGCGGGCGCGCGCGGCGACTCCGGGCGAGCGGCCGAGGATCCCGGCCTGAGGCGTGTCGAGTTTTAAGGAACCGATTTGATGGAAACCAAAGCCAACTACCTGATGATCGGCGGGTTCGTGCTCGGCGTGCTCGCGCTCGCCTTCATCTTCGTCTTCTGGATGAGCAATTTCGCCGGCGGCGGCAAGCGCTACTACATCGTGTTCGAAAGCTCGGTGGCGGGACTGACCACCGGCTCGAGCGTCGGCTTCAACGGCATCAGGGTCGGCGAGGTGCAGTCCTTCGCGCTCGATCCGCAGGACGCGCGCAAGGTGCAGGTTCTGATCAGCGTCCGCGACGACACGCCGGTGCGCGAGAATTCCCACGCCAGCATCCAGTCGATGGGGCTGACCGGCGGAAGCGGCATCCAGATCACCCCGGGCACGCCCGATTCGCCCTTCCTGGTGGCGACGGCCGAGAATCCCGATTCCGGTGATTCAAGCCGATCCCGGCTCGGGCCAGGGCGTGTTCGAGGCGGGCTCGGCCGCGCTGAACAACGCCAATGTGTTCATTTCGAAGCTCAACGCCTTGCTCGACGAGAACGAGAAGTCGATCAACACGACGCATGACCAATGTCGAACAGTTCACCACCATGCTGAACGCGAAGAAAGACGACATCGGCCAGACGATCACCGACGTGTAGCGAAGGCGCCCAGTCCTTCAAGTCTTTGTCGAGCAAGCTCGAAGTCTCGCTCGGGGATAACATGGACGGGCTGACCCGCCAGGCCCGGGAAAGCCTTCAGGAATTCGGCAATTTCATGCGCGAAGGACGCCGCGCGGCCGTCACGCTGAACCGGATTCTGGAGAAGTTGGAGGCCGATCCCAGGGGTTTTTTGCTTGGTGGAAACCAGGTCCCGGAATACACTCCACGAGGAAGATAAAGGACCCCTCGAGGGCCAACGGGGGTGTCTCCTAACCGGGGGCGATCGGACATGTCGCGATCGGCGCCAGCGCTCGCTACAGGCTTGCTTTGCCTGGGGCTGGTCGGGTGCGCCTTGGCCGGCGTCGCAGGCCGCCGACCACCTACGATCTCGTCGCGCCGCGCTCCTTCGCCGGCAGCGCCGACGCCCGGCGCCCTGGCAGCTCGTGGTCTACGAGCCGACCGCCGTGCACGCGCTCGACACCAACCGCCTGATGGTGCGCCCGCGCGCCGACCAGGTCTCCTACTACAAGGGCATCGCCTGGAGCGACCGCCTGCCGCGCCTGGTGCAGGCGCGCATGATCGAGACCTTCCAGAATTCCGGCGCGGTCAAGGCCGTGAGCGCATCGACCGGGCCAATATGCTCTCGCCACCGAGTTGCGCGCCTTCCAGATCGACGTGACGAGCGGCAAGGCCGCTGCCGAGATCGACATCTTCGCCAAGCTGATCAATATCAGCTCCGGCAAGGTGGTGGCGACCAAGGGCTTCAGCGCGCGGGTGCCCGCCACGACCGATTCGCCGGGCGATGCCATCGCCGCGCTGAACCAGGCCTTCACCGAGGTGTTGCAAGACACCACGACCTGGGTCGCCTCCCGCCGCGCCTAGCTGTCTCTTCCAATTGATCGTTGCTCGTCGGCCGGGCTCGTCCAGCAGCCGCATTTGCCACGAAGCTCGCGAGCCACTGGATGCCCGCTCGGCCGGGCATGACGCCTGTTGGGGAGGCGGGTCAGAACAAAACACGGGCCCCCGCCTCCTTGGGGAAGGGCGGGGGCCGAGGCTGGGGGAGCCTTAAGCTCGCTATGTCTAGCGCAGCCGTCCGCTCGCATGCGCGAGCAGGAGATAGACGCGTCCCGACTCCGAGGTCAGATAGTTCTGCAACATCCGCCCGTCGGGATCGGACGGCTTCCGCCTCGCCGAGCAGCCGCTCGAAATCGGCGATGTAGCGGTCGACGGTCGACGCGGAACTCGCCCTCGCGGTCGTAGCGGCGGGCGATCTCGTCGAACGTCGCCTGGCCGTCGGGATTGTAGATGTGGCGTCCGAGCACGCCGCGCTCGCCGGCCCTGAAGCGCTGCCAGACCTCGGTCGCGGTGCGGTAGTCGATGGCGCGCGCGATCTCATCGAGACGGAGCTGACCGCCCGCCTGCGCCGGCGCGGCGCGGCGCGCGTGCCGAAGCCCGGGCTGCCGCCATAGCCGTGATCCGGCGTCCGGAGCTGCGCGCGAGCAGATCGCCGACCGACCACTGGCGCGCCCGGTTGCGCCTGCGCGGCGCGGCGCATAGGAGGCGCCGGCCAATTGCTGGGCAAGGCCGCCCGCCGACGTGTCCGATATCGCCGCCTCCGGCGCGCCGAGCTGGCGGCCCCTGGCGTCGAATTGGGGAGGCGGTCCGGCATCGAATTGAGCCGGGCCGGCGGCGCTTGCGCCTGGCGATAAGGATCGGGCGCCGAAGCCGGCGGCGCGGATGCGCCGGGTCAAGCACCGGCGTGATCGCCTCGATCTCCCGCAGCTGCTCGGTGAGCGCCTTGCGGATGGCCGCCGTCGCTTGCGCGGTGTGCTCGGGCAGGGCCTCCATGCGCTTCTGCATTTCCTGCCGCAGGCTGTCGAGATCGGTCGCCGTCTGCTGCGCCGCCTCGCGCATGCCGCGCGAGGTGTTGTCGAACTGGCCGCGCATCTGCTCGAGCTGCCGGCCGATCTGGGTGATGACGGTCTCGAAGCTGCCCTTGAGGTCGCTGACCGCGCGCGCGGTGTGCGCTTGCGCCTCCTCGCGCAGGCGCTCGATCTGGGCCAGCGCCGCTGCGCCTGACCCGACGTGTCGCGGGCAAGCGCCGTGCCGACCTGCTTGGCGCGCGCTTCCGCCTGGGTCATGGCGTTCTCGACCATGCCGGCATAGGAGCGCATCATGTTGTCGAGGTCTTGCGCCTTGGTGTTGACCGTATGCAGCAGGCGCGATGATCGCCTGGTGCCGGCCTTCCAGGATCGAGTCGATCTTGGTGTTCGACGAATCGAGCGCCTTGGCGGCGGTGAGGATGGCCTGTCCCTGATTCTCGAAGCGCTGGGTGAGGCCGTGGATCTGCTCGAGCAGCCCGCGCGACACCTCGCGCAGGGTCTGCGTCTGGCTGGTGAGGACCGAAACGGCTTCCTTGGACTGCGCGCCGACCTGATTTGCGGTCTGCTGGATCACGGCCGAGTTGTTGGCGAGCACCTGATTGAGCTGCGCCGTCTGCTTGCCGAAGGTCTCCGCCGTTGCCCGCGCATGCTCGCCGAGCATCCTGTCGGTCTCGGCGGTGCGCTGGCCGAAGGTGGCGTCGATCGCTTGCAGCCGCTCGGCGAGCGCGACGATCACCGCCTGCGCCCGCTCGGTCATGGTCTGGTCGAGCGTCGCGGTCTGCTGGCTGATGGCCGTCTCGAGCGCCTTCACGCGCTGGAACAGCGAGTTGGTGAAGGTCTCGGCCCGCTCGGCGAGCGTCCTGTCGAGCGCGATGGCGCCCTGATTGATCGCCGTCAGGAACTGGGCCGTGCGGTCGTGCAACGCCTGTCCATGAGCGCGGCCTTTTGATCGATCATGGCGTTGAACTGCCCGGTGCGGTCGGCGAGCGTCTTGTCGAGCGCGCCGGCGCCTTCGCCGATCGAGGTCGTCAGGGCGCTCGGTGCGCTCTTTCAGCGTCTTGTCGAGCACGACGGCGCCTTGCGACGACGAGACTGGTGAAGGCCTCGGTGCGGTCCTTCAGCGCCTTGTCGAGCGCGCCGGCGCCCTGGCCGACCGTGGCCGCGAACGCCTCGGTCCGGTCCTTCAGCGTCTTGTCGAGCGCCTGCGCGCCTTGGCCGATCGCGACGGTCAGCGCGTCGGTGCGCTGTTTCAGCGTGTTGTCGAACAGCACGGCGCCTTGCGAGACGAGATTGGTGAAGGCCTCGGTGCGATCCTTCAACGTCTTGTCGAGGCCGGCACGGCGTTCTGGCTGATGCGAGGCGGCGAAGGCCTCGGTGCGATCCTTCATCGTCTTGTCGAGCAGGAGCGCGCCCTGGGCGACGGAGGTCTCGAGCCCCTCGATGCGGGACGCGAGCGACGCCTGCAGCGCCTCGGTGCGCTCCTTCATGGTCTTGTCCAGCGCGGTGGTGCGCTGCACCATCGGCGCCTTCCAGCGCCGCGAGATTCTGGGTCGCGCCTTCGATCACCTGGGTGAGGCGCCCTTGCTCCTTGCTCAGGCGCTCGAGCAGGCCGGGCACGGCCTCGGCGACGCGCGCCTGGGCCTTGTGCACCTGTTCGGCCGCCTCGCTCGAACGGGAGACGAGAAGCTCGGTGAGTTGAAGCCCGCGCTCGGCGAGCTTCTTGTCGATCGAGCTCGACGCGGTCGAGATGTCGCGCGCGATCTGGGCGCCAACGCCCTTCAACGCCTCGCTGACCCTCTGGCTGTTGTTGGCGAGCGCCTCGCGCTCGGTGGCAAGCTCGCTGATCAAGCTCCTGACGCGGAGCTCGTTCTCGCCGTAGGACCGCTCGAGCGCCGCGACCTCGCTATGCACCATGGCCTCGAGCTCGCTCGCCCGGCCGATGGCGCGGGAGATGGCGTCGTTCATCGCCGCGACCTGGCGCCTGATGGTCTGTCCCACCGAGGCGACCGATTGCTCGGCGAGCCGGTCGGGCTCGGCGAGCCGCACCGCGACCTCGGTCATGGCCGAGGCCATGAGGCGCAGTTCCTGCGCGCGCCAGACGAGAAGCGCGAGGAACCAGAAGATGACGATCGGCACGAGGACGGCGACCGCGGCGGTGAGCGCCGAGGCGCTGCCGAGCAGGCCCGAGAGCCCGGCCGAAGCCGACCTGGGTCGAGATCAGGCCGAAGGCGAAAAAGCCGCCGATGAGGAACCAGGCCACCGAGGCGACGAGCGCCACCAGGAAGGGCGTGCGCGACGGCCGCTGCTGGAGGGCGAAGATCAGCCCGCCGATCGATGGAATGTCGTCATTGGCGGGGGCGGCAAGACGGCGCTGCGGCGGCGGGCCCGCCGGGCGACGCGTGCGGACGAATTGGCGGGGCGCTGGCGCGGCGCTTTGGCTCGGCGCCTCGGCGAACTCCGGAGGCGGCTTCGGCGCCGTTTCTTGCTTCGCCGGCTCCTCGCGTTTTGGCTCACTCGCCTCCCGTCTTCGGCTCGGCGCCTTCGCGCTTGCGCTGCTCGGCCTTGAGCCGTTCGGCAAGCGATGTGCGTTTGGGGAGATCGAGGCCGCGCTCACGGGCCGGAGCGTCGTCCGGCTTTTCCTCACGCGGCCGGGTCATTGCTTCAAGAGGATTTTGGGCTGTGTCCTTGGCCCCCGCTGCCGCAGGTCGCGGGACTTCGCTTGCTCTTGCGCCATAACGCGTTCCTCGCAACCGACGAAAATTCATGAGAGAATTGCGCGCCTTGCAACTCGAGTACCCACCAGCAGCGGCGCCAAGCGTCATAGACGTACAGCCCTGATTTCCGGATGCTCGACACCTATCCGGAAGGGCCGCCGACGCATTTCCCCCTCTGTCTGTAATCGTTAACGAATTTTTAGGGCTAAAAAAAGTTTAATCGACCGTTATGGTTGACGCGCACACAAGACATTCATATTGCTGACAAAGTCGCCAAGCCATCGACGGTCGCCAATCGGCTAGGAGAAGGGCCGGTGGTTGCAGGAAGGTAACACGTTCCCTTCAACTTCCGGCCGTCATTGGGCTGACGAGCGCTCACAAGCCTCGACCCAGCCGCGCCTCCCGCCATGCAAGCGAAGCGGTCGGCCGATCGGGGCAAACGGGCCGCCTGGATCGAGCCAATCGCCACGGTCCGCCGTCTCGGCGACGATTGAATCTTCGGCTGACAAGGCACAGATCCAAGGCACAAATCATTGTCGGTTCCGCGCGTAAAAGCGCACGCGCAAGCCCGAGAATGGGCGGCCCGAAGGCGCTGGAGTCTCATTTTCAATTGGCCTATAGAGCACGGGCCGCGAGCGGGGCACGCCTCTCGCGCCTTCGCCTTTCGGGCGCGAGCCAGCCGCCGCCCGGTCCCCGAGATCGGAAGATACTGAAGTCCGCCAATGTCATGGCCAGGATTACCTTTATTCAGAACGACGGAACCGAGCGCGTGGTCGAGGCGGAGCCGGGCATGACGGTGATGGAGGCCGCGGTGAAGAACGCGATTCCCGGCATCGCCGCCGAATGCGGCGGCGCCTGCGCCTGCGCCACCTGCCATGTCTATGTCGATGATGCCTGGCGCGAGCCGACCGGGAGCCCGGAGCAGATGGAGGAGGACATGCTCGATTTCGCCTTCGACGTCAGGCCGTCGAGCCGGCTCTCCTGCCAGATCAAGGTCACCGACGCGCTCGACGGTCTCGTCGTGCGCATTCCCGATAAGCAGTTCTGAGCCGCCCATGTCCGAGAAAGTCATCAAGACAGACGCAGTCATCGTCGGCGCCGGACCGGTCGGGCTCTTCGCCGTGTTCGAGCTCGGTCTGGTCGACATCAAGTGCCATGTGGTCGACATTCTCGACCGCGCCGGGCGGACAATGCACCGAGCTCTATCCCGGAGAAGCCGATCTACGACATTCCGGGGCTGACCGTGGTCACGGGCCAGGAACTGACCGATCGGCTGATGGAGCAGATCAAGCCGTTCGGCGCCGAGTTTCATTTCAGTCAGAGGGTGGAGAGTCTTGAGCGGCTCAATGGCGGCTTCCGGCTCAAAACCGACGCCGACACCGCGCTCGAGTGCAAGGTGGTGGTGATCGCCGCCGGCGGCGGGTCGTTCACGCCGAAGCGTCCGCCGCTCCCCGGCATCGAGCAATATGAAGGAACCTCCGTCTTCTATTCGGTGCGCAAGATGGAGAATTTCAAAGGCCGCGACGTGCTCGTCGTCGGCGGCGGCGATTCCGCGCTCGATTGGACCCTGAATCTCCAGCCCGTCGCCAAGTCGCTGACGCTGCTTCACCGCCGCGCCGAGTTCCGCGCGGCGCCGGCCTCGGTGCAGAAGATGTTCGCAGCTCGTGGAGCAGGGCGACGTGAGCTTCAAGCTCGGCCAGGTGACCGAGCTGCACGGGGAGGGCGGCAAGCTCCGCGCGGTCACGGTCAAGGGCGCCGACGGAGCCAGTTTCGAGCTGCCGACCGAGGTCATGCTTCCCTTCTTCGGCCTCACCATGAAGCTCGGGCCGGTCGCCGATTGGGGCCTCAATCTCGATGAGAATCTGATCCCGGTCGACACGGCGAAATTCGAGACGAGCGAGAAAGGCATCTTCGCCATCGGCGACATCAATACCTATCCGGGCAAGCTGAAGCTGATCTTGTCAGGGCTTTCACGAGGCGGCGCTGATGGCGCAACAGGCGCACCATTACGTCTATCCCGACAAGAAGCTGATCTTCCAATACACGACCTCGTCGTCGAGCCTGCAGAAGAAGCTCGGCGTGAAGTAGCGCTTGGCGGGTGAGGTTGCCATATCGCGCCCTTCATTCGCCATGGCCGGGCTTGTCCCGGCCATCCACGATTTCTTTTTCACCGCCCGAAATTCGTGGATGCCCGGCACTTCGGCCGGGCATGACAAATGCGGGCATGACAAAGAAGGTATGCTGGAAAGTACGGCGCTAGGCCAGTGAGCGGTAAAGCGCGACCTCGTACGGGCTCAACGCCTTCACCTTGAAGCGCTCGACGTACGGAAGCGCATGGCGCTGGAACACGCCGCTCTGGTCGATGAGGTCGGTCGCCACCGGATCGACGAGGATGAGATAGAGCCGGCGCGGCCGCTCGCGATACGACACCACGATATTGTTCAGGACCTCGGCGAAGACGTCCCGCGAGAACGGGTTGAAGAAATAGTGCACGGCCTCGCCGTCGGGCGGCCCCAGCGCGCTCGCGTCGTCGAGCACGCATTCGACGTTGCGGCACTTCATGCGGCTGCGCGGAAACTGCGCGATGTTCATGGTCGCGTCGTCATGCAGTTCCTCGGCGAACTCGATGCCGCCGATGGCGTGGAAGGGGATATTGGGAGGCAAGCAGCATCACGCGCCCCTTTCCCGCTCCATGGTCGACGAAGGTGAGCCGCGACAGGTCGTAGTCGAGCGCGGCGATCGTCCATTCGAACAGGCGGCACGGCGACGGCCGGTAGTCGTGGCCGTGCTCGCGATTGTTGCCGCGGATGGTGAGGCCCGCGAGCGGGACGGGATCTTTCGTCGGTTTGAAGAACAGCGACTCGATCGGCGGATCGAGCACGCGCTCATGCAGCTTGAGCAAGATAGTCCCGATAGTCGCGCTCCAGCCGGTCACGGCGCGTGTGCTCCTTGAGCTTGGCGCCGGCGCGCTCAAGCTCGGGCAGCACGTTCTCGCGCCCGATCTCGACGGCGCGGGCAAGTCCCACTTTGCTTGCCGCCACGGCTGTCGCCGTGACGTTCTTGGTCTGGCTGGCGGTCTCGTCGGCGAGCTTGGCGATGCGCTCGGCGATCCGAAGGGCGCTCGTGGCAATAGTCTTGGCGCGCTGGCCCGAAGGCGCAGGCAGCCTGCTTCGGCTCCGTCTTGTCGGAGCGATGGGGCACGACCGACATCGGCATTATCCCCGCTGTTGCATCCCCGCTTTTGCACAAGGATTGGGCAGCTTGCGGCAAGACGCAAGCGCTTTTTGCGAAAGGGTTAACGCCGCCGGTCCTGGAGAGCCGGCCGAAATATGCTATCTTCTTGATTCGCGGGGGTGTTCCCGCGCGGCCAGCACGCACCCAAGCGGCGGGGGACAGCGGAGTGCAGGCAGAGGAATTCTACGATTCGATTCGGCACCGGGCTCATTGCCATGCTGCCGCGACTCAAGCGCTTTGCCGACCTTCTTGTCGGCGAGCGGCCAGCGGGCGCAGCACTTCTTCGGCCGCGCGCTCAAGGCGCATGCTCGACGAGGAGCATCGCTATCAGCGCGGCACCGCGCTCGACCGTTGGGCCTTCGCCGAGATCTACCGGCTTTGGCTCGACGAGCTCCGCGATCACGCCGACCCGATCAGGCGGAGCGCAAGGCGACGACGCAAGCTTCGCGGCTCTCTTCCGCAACGAGCGCGGGACGCCGTTCGACGCCTTCACCGACCGAGCTTTCTGCGCAGCCTGCCGCCGCAGCAGCGGCTGACCTTGCTGCTCGTCTACGGCGAGCGCTTCGATCATATCGACGCGGGCCGCGTGCTCGACGTGGCCCCCGAGACGATCGGCGCGCGGCTGGTGCGCATCAGCGCGGGCCTTGCCGACCAGCTCACCGCGCGCGCGCCGGCGCCGCCGTCCGAGACTGCGGTGGACCTGTACCCGGAAGGGGCCGCCGCATGACCGAACTCAGCGACGAGCTTCTGGTCGCCTATGTCGACGGGCAACTCGCGCGCAAGCAGTCAAGCGCGGTGGAGAAGGTGCTTGCGCAGGACGACGTCATCGCCCGGCGCGTCAAAGCGATGAAGGCACGCCCATCGCCGGCTCGAAGCCGCGTTCGACGCCATTCTCGCCGGGGAAGAGGCCGACGCCGGCTCGCATCCGATCCCGCCTTCGCCGGGCCTGTTCATCCCTTGGGACACGCTCATCAAAGGCGGACTTGCTGCGGCAGGCATCGTCTTCGCGATTGGCCTCATCTTCGCCGGGTTCGGTTGGCCGCTCGCCACGCCGGACTTCGCCCGCAACGCACCCGCGTCTGCCGACCCGGAGTATGTGGGAAGCCTTCCGCAGGACTGGCGGAGGAAGTTGCCCGCGCGCAAGCGCTTCTCAGCCGAGCCAGTCTCGAGGTCGGGCTCGACAGCCAGGGCAATCGCGACTTTGTCGCTGTCCAGCTCGGACGGACCATCGGCGCCGAGCTCCCGCCGCCCGATCTCAGCCGGCACGGCTTTCGCTTCACGCGCGCGCAAGCTCTTGCGCTTCGGCGGCGAGCCGCTGGCGCAGCTTCTCTATCTCGGCACGCGCGGCGCGCCGCTCGCACTCTACGTCAAGAAGGACGGGGAAACGCCGCGCCGCGACTTCAAGCGCTATGGCGGAGGTCGCCGGCGTGGCCTGGTCGCAAGGCGGCGTCGCCTATCTCCTCGCCGGCGAGAAGGACGAGGTCGCTCTGTTGGAACTCGCCGACGCGATCAGGAAGGGACGCCCATAGGCGCGGTCTTGCCACTGGCGTCCGCCGACGCCGCTGCTGCCGCCGGCTTACGCCCGAATGGCGATCGACATCTAGCGCCCCATGCGCGCCGAGGGCGTGTAGTCCCCGGCCAGATAGCGGTTGAGATCGCTGCCTGATCGCGGCGGTCCGCTCCTTGTTGCAATAGGCGAGATCGTCCGCGATGGTGGCGCGCACGGATGTGCGTGTGTAGTCGTAGGCGCTGCTCGATCTTTTGCATCTGCTCCGGCGTGGCCCCGGCCCTGGCCTCGGCAGCCATGAAATTCGCGCGGAGCTGATCGGGATTGAACACGAAGCCGCAATGGCTCGCCCGCACCGAAGTCCAGCGCAACCTGAATGGGCCGTGCCAGCGGATCCTGCGCCGCGACGTTGCGGGCTTCGATCTCGGTCTTGGCGCCGTCCTTGCCCCTCACGCGATCCATCGTGCCGCAGGCCGCAACCGCCGCGAGGATGAACACGGCGGCAAGGGCAAACACGCTATGCGGCAGCTTCAAACCATTCCCTCTCATGACGGGGCGATCTTAGCGGGGGCGACGAGGGGGCTAAAGGGGCGCGAGGTGGGGAGCATGGCGCCAAAAACAGGAAAGGCGGAGCCTTGGAGCCCCGCCTCCCTGTGCGATGTCGAGCCTCACGCCCGTTCGGGACGATCGGTCGGCGCCGCGAGACCTTTCGGTCTCTGGATCACGCGCTCGGCCACATGGTTTCCCACATGAGCGGCGGCGTGACCCGACCACGGTCCTTGTTTAACGTCGCGTCGCTACGACGCGGCTCCAGCCCTGGCCGGACTGAAACCAATCAGCGGAAGGATTTGTGGCGCAAAATACCCCGGCGACTCCGCCTCACGGTATTGCGGCGATGCCGCCAGACCGTGGCACTTTGCGCTTACGCCCCCTCCGCCTTGAGCCGCCCATGGCAGTGGGCGACCGTGGGCTTGCCTGCCCCGTGAGCTTTCCGGCTATTTCCCGAGCCGCCGAATTTCTCCGCCGACTCCTTCCACAACCGGTCCGCTCGCACATCAAACATACATGAGACCGGGCATGCCGTAGCGGGAAACGGGGGTCTTTTCCCCGCTATCCACCGCATCGCCCCAGAACCTTGACGCCGCGCCGCCGCGCGCCCAACGCATCAGGGCGCACGGCGAGGCGCTTCCTTTGGCGCGGCGGTCCGCTAAACTGACGGGGATGGCGTGCCCGATTCCATCGCGCCTCTCGCGGCCTTTATCGGATGGTATCATGCCTGCCATGGGCTTCCGTACTCGTGCCCTGATGATCGTTCTTCTCTTGGTTGCGTGCGTCGCCGCGTTAGAGGCTGCGCTCGTGTTTCGCACAGGTGCGCTCGGGATTCCCGGTCTCTTTCTCATCCGCGTTGCCGATGAGGGGGGCGCGGCGGGAACTCGGCAAGATGGCGGCACGCGCCACGGCGGCGAGAGCGTGATCGCGAAACTTCCCGAGGCCACGGCAACCCCGAAACCGGCGGCGGAGGAGGCAACGGGCGCGGCTTCGCCGCCCGAGGGTGGCGAACCGCGGCTTGAGGGGCTCGGGGACATTCCCCTGAAACCTTGGATCAGCGACGAGAAGGAATCGGAAGTCTCCCGAAGCCGAGGCGAAGCCGCGAGGGTCGCAGGCAACCGTGCAGCTTCCTTGGGATGCCGTCGAGCCGGTGCCGTTCGATCCCGGTGCGCCGGCCCCATCTCGGCAGCCAAGCGGCAACTCCCGAAACGCCGCCGGCGCCCGCGCCGGCCTTAGCGGCACTCCCGGCGGAGAAAGACGTCGCGGCCTGGGTGAAGGCAAAAGCGAGCGAGATCAAAGGCCATGATCGCGCCCGGCCGCTTTACCATTTCGAATTTTGGGTCGAGCCGCCGCGGGCGCTGAAGGGGAAGCTCGCGGCGGTCACCTATGAGTTCAATACGCCCGCGGTGATGCCGCAATCGCAGATGTCCCACGAAGAGAAGACGGGGTTCCGCGTCAGTGCCGGCGGGTTGGTCTGCGCCGACAAGGTCACCGTCACGATAAGGTTCAAAGACGGCCGCTCGCAGCGGGCCGAGGTCGACGGCTGCAAGCTCGTAAGCTGAAAGGCTCGATCTCTCTCAGCGCATGCCGGCCACTTCCGCCACCAGCTCGCGGAAGCGAGGCCTTTGGCTCTCGAGATAGGGGAGCGGGCGGCACACATCGATCGCGGCAATGCCGATTCGCGCCGTGAGAGCGCCGTTGAACAGGCCTTCGCCGAGCCGCGCCGACAGCTTGGCGGTGAACCCATGCCCGATGACTTGCTGGATCACGTCGTCGCCAAGCGCGATGCCGCCGGTCAGCACGATATGGGTGAGGACCATGCGCGCGAGCTTGAGCAAAGAGAGCGTGCCCGGCCGTGCGCCATAAAGGGTGGCGAGACGGCGCAGCATGCGCAAATTCTCCGCGCCGACGAACATCATGTCGATCAGGGCGCCGGGGCTGACCGCTGTCACGACCGAGACGCGTTTCGCCGATGACGCCACGATCGTGCGGGCAAGCGGATCGAGGGGCGCCACCAGGGTGCGCTCGGTCAGCCGCAACAGCTCGCTCGCATCCATGATGTCGTGCTCGTGCTCGGCGAGGCGCTTGAGCCCCCAGGCGAGATCCGGGCGCCCCGCATAGAGGCGCTTCAGCCGATGGGCGACGTCGGCGGCAAGCGGCTTGTCGTCCTGGCGCGCGGCCGCGTCGGCCTCGAGCTTGATCTTGCCGAGGCGTCCGAGCCGCGCGAGCCCCGCCGCCTCCCTGAGGATGACCATCAGCAGGGCGAACAGCACGAGAGCGAACAGCCCCGCCGCCACCCAACCGATCCAATCCTCGCGCGCGATCAGGGCCAGCACGTAATCGTAGAGCCAGAGCGAGGCGAGCAGGCTCACGAGCGCGCCGAGAGCGCCGATGAGGATCGTTCCCCAGCGAAGGCCGCGGCCGAGATCGGGAAGGGTGCGCAGGCGGGGCGCCGGAAGCGGCGCGGCCTCCGGCGCAAGCGGCTGCGGGGGCGGGGCGAAAACCTCGATGTCCTCCACCTTGAAGGCGGTCGGCTTGCGGAGCGCTTTTTTGCTCATTCCAGGTAATCTCCGATCAGCGTCTCGATGGCGCGGTCGAGGCGAATATTTGGGAACGGCGCGAAGCCGCCGGAAGGGAGCGGCTTGGGATTGGGCGGCCTGAAGCGCACGAAGCGCATCTCGCCCTGCTCGACCTGCCAGCCGCGCAAGGCGGCCTCCGGATTGGCCGGGAGGTCGCCGGGAAAGATCGCGAATTCTTCGTTTCCGTCGAAATGACGCTTGCCGATCGTTTCGCCGGGCAGCGGGTAGCCGACGATGCAGGGAAGCCTCTCGCTGCCCCGCCGCGCCTCGCCCTCGCGGGTCGCGCGGATCGCGGCGAGCGCGAGCACCTTCACCTCGGCCCCGGCATATTCTGCCCGTGCCATGGCCCGGCCGGCGAGCTTGGCGAGGATCGCCTCGAGCCGGTCGTGACTCTGATGATGGAGATGATCCGCCTTGGTTGCCGCCAGCACGACGCGGTCGATGCGCGGCCCGAACAGGTTCGACCACAAGCTGTTCGATCCGGTGCGAAAACATTCGAGGATCTCGGTCATGGCGCGTTCGAGATCGACGATGGCGGGCTGACCGCCATTGAGCGCCGCGAGCACGTCGATGAGCACGATCTGACGGTCGAGACGCGCGAAATGATCGCGGAAGAACGGTCGCACGACATAGGTCTTATAGGCCTCGTAGCGGCTCTCCATCATCGCCCAGAGCGAAGAGCGGGAAAATTGCTCCACGCCCTTGTCGTCGAGCGGGGCGAAGGTGAGCGCCGGCGAGCCGGCGAGATCGCCCGGCATGAGAAAGCGTCCGGGCGGCAGCGTCGAGAGTGCATGCGGGTCGGCGCGCATCTCGCGGAGATAGTCCTTGAACAGATCGGAGAGTCGCTCGGCCAGCGCCTCGTCGGCGGGGTCCGCGGGATCGACCAGGCCGAGCGAAGCATGCCATAGGCGTGCCGTTTTCTTGCGGCTCGGCGTCGCGCTCTGCTCGAGCGCCGTTCGCGACCATTGCCGATAGTCGAGACTGAGCAACGGCAGATCGAGCAGCCATTCGCCGGGATAGTCGACGATGTCGATATGCAAGGTCTCGCGGCCGAGCTGCCGCTTCAAGAATTTCGTCGAGGCATATTCGAGTGTCAGTCTGAGCTGGCTGATGCGGCGCGTGCTCTCCGGCCAGCGCGGCGGGTTGGCGGTGAGGTCGGCGAAGTGCTTCTCGAAGGGGAAGCGCGCGCACGAACGCATCGGGCTGAGGCTCCAGATAGGCACGCAGCACGCGGCCTTGCGCGGCCGCGTCGAAAAACGGCAGGCGCGCCCCCGCCATCAAATTATGCACCAGCGCGGTGAGGAACACGGTTTTGCCGGAACGGGCAAGCCCGGTGATCCCGAGCTTCATCGCCGGCTGGATCAGGCCGGTGGCGAAATCGCCGAGGCTGCGGAAAGCGTCGCCGGCGGCTTGGCTGTAGGTCGAGATGGGCACGAATCGTGGTCCTGTGGCCTCTGGTTTCAGGGGCACGCATCCGCTGCCCGCTAGGGACTGCCTCAAAATTGGCGCCGTCTGATGCCTCGAAGCATGACGGATTTGCAAAGGTTGCGTTCGGGGTGCTTCACGGCTTTGTCAAGGGATGTCTTCGGCTTGACTTGCCCCTTCGCTTCCGTAAATACGTGGCGCCAGGCGGCCATCGCGCCGACCTCATGCGAGCCGGGAAAAGGGAGCGGGCCGAACAGCCCGATAAGCAAGCGGACGTGTCAGGAATGACTCTCATGCGGGCAAAAAGAAAATTCTCCGAAGATTACCGCCCTTCTGAGGACGAACCCTTCATGAGCGAACGCCAGCGGGCGTATTTCCGCCGCAAGCTGCTCAACTGGCGCGACGAGATTCTGCGCTCCACCAAGGAAACCCTCCAGCATCTCCAGGACGATTCGGCCCAGCACGCCGATATCGCCGACCGGGCCACCTCCGAGACCGAACGTGCGCTCGAGCTTCGCGCCCGCGACCGCCAGCGCAAGCTGATCGCAAAGATCGACGCGGCGATCGTCCGCCTCGACGACGGCACTTACGGCTATTGCGAGGAGACCGGCGAGCCCATCAGCCTGAAACGGCTCGATGCGCGCCCGATCGCCACGCTCAGCGTCGAGGCCCAGGAGCGCCACGAGCGGCGCGAGCGCGTCTATCGCGACGAATAGGGCCTGGAACCAGCCCCGCTTCGAGACGCGCTCCTTCGGAGCGCTCCGCAGCATGAGGCGAATAGTCGAGGATGTCACCCCACCCGAATCTTAGGGCCGTTTCGCGATCGGAAAGTCGAAGATCGTGTCGGGGTAGGGCTCAGGCTCGAGCGTGAAGTGCCACCATTCGAGCGGATAGTTCTTGAAGCCGCGCGCCTGCATGGCTTCGACGAGCGCGGCGCGATTGTCCTGCTCCTCCTTGCTTAGACCTGGCGCCGCCGTATGCGCCTTCACATCGAAGCAGTCGAAAAGCGTGCCCATGGCGAGGCTGCCGTCGGGCGCCCGTCCCTGTTGCGGCGCGGTGCATGCTTGCGGCGCGGCGCTCGCATGCGGGGTCGGGCTTTGCACCTCGGCCGCGATCGGGACGAGGGTCAGATCGACCGTGGCGCCGCGCGAGTGGCCTGAGATCGTGGCGATGTAATCGGGGAACAGCGCGTCCTTCGCAAGATTGGGGTAATAGGCCGTTTTGAAGCGGGGCACGTCAGGCTGCCTCGCCCAAGCGACGAAGGCCGCCACCGCGCGCGCCGGCCGGTAGCAATCGTAAACCTTGAGCGTGAGGCCTCTGGCACGGAGATCGGCTTGCACGGCCTTCAGAGCCTCGGCGGCCGGCCGCGCCAGCACGCATTCCGGCGCCTCGTAGCCCGGCACGGGCGCGCCGGTGAAATTGTCGTCTCGCGCGTAACGCATGTCCTGGAGGATTGTCGGGTCGACGTCGCGGAGATAGACGAAGTCTTCGGGGAACTCGGACGCGCAGGCCTGAGCCAGAACGGAAGACAGCGCGGCCGCTGTGACGAGACGAGCGAGGTGGAGGACAAAGGCGTACATTCTCTCGGCGCTCGTCCGTCTCTAACCTCCCTCTCTTGGGAGGTCCGATGACGCCGAAGGCGGCGTCGGGGGTGGGGGCGTGGCCTCAGCTGGCAAAACGGTCGCGCGTTGAAATGCTATCACCTCGTCAGCTTTCGCTCGGCTCAAGGCTCGCCGCCCGCTCCATGAAGGGAAGGCACTAGTCACTGCAAGTCGCAACCTGGCTTTCGCCGGTATGACGCGTTGTGCCGCTCACCCATGGCCCTTCATCGCCTGAGCCGGCAAAAAAAACTCCCCGCCAGGGGCGGGGAGTGGAGAAGTTTGGGGGACTGACATGACTGGCCTCGGCCAGTCGGTGTCGGACCATTAGCAGGGAACTGCCGGCGTCCTTGCGATAGTAACGGCTGAAGCTACCGGCGTTGCCACATCCGTCTGCCCCTACAACGCGGGGCTAACGCAAGTTCTGAACGCTTGTTTACCGCAACTTGCCGCCGATCACAAGCAAAACCGCCGTGGCATTTCTGTCACAGTCAACCGAAAAAAGGACCGAGCGGCGGCGTTTTTACCCGCTTTCGGGGCGAGCCTTGGCGCCTGGCCGCGCTTGCCGCTGGCACGGGTGGAAGCCTCGCTTGGTAAATCGGTTGGGTTCGCGACTTATGACATTGTGCCTCAACACGATTCGAATCGGCTATTTTGCCGCGCATGACCGATATCGACGCGCCAATGCGTTACGCCTCGCCCGCCGCCGACCGTAGCGAACGCGACGGCAGTGTGAGTCTCGTCGTGCTGCTCGCGCTTGCTTTGGCGGTCGCCGCGGTCGGTCTCGCCATGGTGTCGCGCGAGATGGCCGAGCCCTTCGTGCTCGCCATCCTTGCCGGCCTTGCCGTGATCGGCGTGTTCTGCCTGTTCGCAGGCGCCGTCGGCATCCTCCATTTCGGTTCCCGCCAGGCGCGCAACGACGTCACCAAGGCCTTCGTCGACAATCTGCCGCAAGGGGCTCTGATCGCCGACGCTTCGGGCCGCGTGCTTTACGCCAACGAGGCCTATCGCGACTTGCTCGGCCTCGATCCGGACGCAAACACCGTGCGCCGCGCCGGATCGCGCCTTCACCGGCAATCCGCATCTCGCCGAGACGATCTTTCGTCTGGCGCGCGCGGCGCAGCAGGGCCGCGGCCAAAGAGAGGAGTTCCGCTTGCCCCCGCCGGGCGAGGGCGAGGAGGAGGCCGGCATTTCGCCGCGCTGGTTCCGCATCTCGGTCCAGCCGATGCCGCCCGATCCGCGCTCGGGCCGCAAAGGTGCGCTCGTGGTGTGGCAGGTCGATGAGATCACGATGGAGCGCGCGCGTGAGGAGGCGAGCTTCGCCAAGGTGCAGGCGGCGATCGCCTATCTCGACAGCGCGCCGGCCGGTTTCTTCACCGCCGATGCCGACGGCAATATCGATTATCTGAACGCCACGCTCGCCCAGTGGCTCGGGCTCGACCTGTCGGAGGTCGCCGGCCGGCCGCTGAAGCTCGCCGAGATCATGTCCGCCGACAGCGCGGCCCTGATTGCGCCCGCCGCCCGCGGCCCAGGCGCAAGCAACGACGCGGCGCTTCGACATCGACCTTCTCAAGGCCGACGGCACCAGCCTTCCCGTCCGCATCCTGCATCGTCTGCCGCGCGGCGGTACGGCCGGCGGGCTCGCTCATGCGCTGGTCCTCAATCGCGGTCCCGGAGAGATCGAGGAAGCGGGCGCCGCCGAGCTCAGATTTGCGCGGCTGTTTCATTCGGCCCCCATCGCCATCGCCACGGTCGACGGCGACGGCTTTGTCAGCGCGACCAATGCCGCCTTCATGCGCTTGTTCGGTGCCGCGCCCGAGGAGGGCCGCAACGCTCAGCCTCGAGAGTCTGGTCGAGCCCGACAGCCGTCAGGCGCTCCGCCGCGCGCTCGATGCGGCCCTTGCCCGGCAGGGCCTGATCGAGCCCGTCGACATCGCCTTTGCCGGCGCCAAGGAGCGCACCGGCAGGATCTATCTGAGCCCGATCGAGCAGACCGAGGGCGACAACGAGGCCGCGATCGCCTACGCCATCGACACCACCGAGCAACGCGCGCTCGAAATGCAGATCGCCCAAGGACAGAAGATGCAGGCGGTCGGCCAGCTCGCCGGCGGCATCGCCCACGACTTCAACAACATGCTGACGGCGATCATCGGCTTCTCGGACTTCCTCCTGATGAATCACCGCCCGACCGACCCCGCCTTCCAGGACATCATGAACATCAAGCAGAACGCCAACCGGGCCGCGGGGCTGGTGCGCCAGCTGCTTGCCTTCTCCCGCCAGCAGACGCTGCGCCCGCAGGTGCTTCAGCTCGGCGACGTGCTGTCGGAGCTGTCCATCCTGCTCGGCCGGCTGCTCGGCGAGAATATCGAGCTCACCCTCGACCAGGCGAGCGACCTCTGGCCGGTGAAGGCCGATCTGCATCAGTTCGAGCAGGTGATCATCAATCTTGCCGTCAATGCGCGCGACGCGATGCCGAACGGCGGCAAGCTCACCATCCGCACCGCCAATGTCGGCGAGAGCGAAGCGCGCGAGCTCGACCGCGGCACATGCCGCCGGGCGAATATGTGCTGATCGAGGTGATCGATACCGGCACCGGCATGACGCGAGGAGGTGCAGGCAGAAGATCTTCGAGCCGTTCTTCTCGACCAAGGAGGTCGGCCGCGGCACCGGGCTCGGGCTCTCCACCGTCTACGGCATCGTCAAGCAGACCGGCGGCTACATCTTCGCCGACAGCGAAGTGGGCGAGCGGCACCGCCATGCGCGTCTACCTGCCCCGCCATGTCGAGACCGCCGCCGAGCTCGAGGCCGAGAAGGTCGAGCGCCGGCCCGAGAAGCCGAAGGACCTGACCGGGCGCGGCACCGTGCTCCTCGTCGAGGACGAGGATGCGGTGCAGAAGCTTCGCCGCGCGCGCGCTCGGCCAGCGCGGCTATCGTGTGCTCGAGGCGACCACCGGCACGGAAGCGCTCGAGATCTTCGCCGGCCATCACGGCGACGTCGATCTCGTGGTCAGCGACGTGGTGATGCCCGAGATGGACGGCCCGACGCTGTGCGAGCAGCTGCGCCGCGAGCGCCCCGACCTCAAGGTCATCTTCATCTCCGGCTATGCCGAGGACGCCTTCCGCCAGCACCTCGCCGAGAACGAGGACTTTATGTTCTTGCAGAAGCCGTTCGATCTGAAGCAGCTTGCCGCCGCGGTGAAGGCCGCGCTCGAGGGCTAGAGCGCGGCAACCGGGTTGTCGGCCGGCGCGGCCGCAAGGGACTTCCCTTCGCCACAGATCGCGGCTACACGCGGGCCGATCGAAGCCCGATCCGATCCATCTCCCCGTTGGAGTGCCCGCGTGCCGGATTACGAAGTCGTGCCGCCGGACGAAGCCGGCAAGGTTACGAGACGCCGCCGCGCCAAGCCGCGGATGCCCTCGCTCACCATCGAGCGCTACGGCGGACGGCTGATCTATTTCTGGTTCGGCATGCGCTTCGGCGCCCTGATGAAGCTGTTCAAGCGCGGCCGCTACAGCTTCACGCTCAACTGCATCCCCGACACGCTCGCGCTGTTCCTCTGGGTGCCGTGGAACTCGGTGCTCTATTGGATCTCGGAAGCGAAATATCGCAAAGCGCGCCGAGGCGCTGCCACTCGATCAGCCGCCGATCTTCGTCATCGGCCATTGGCGCACCGGCACGACGCTTCCTGCACGATCTGTTCTCGGTCGATCCCAATCTCGCTTATCCCACCACCTATGAGTGCTTCTTCCCGCATCATTTCCTCCTGACCGAGGGTCATCTCGACAGGGTGATGAAGGTGCTCCTGCCGAAGAAGCGCCCGCAGGACGACGTGCCGGTCGGCTTCGACCGCCCGCAGGAAGAAGAGTTCGGCATGATGATGCTGGGCCAGGGCACGCCTTACATCACCCATGCCTGGCCGCGCTTCGGCCCCGCCGACAGCGACTATCTCGACTTCAAGGGCGTGAGCGAAGCCGACAAGAAGAAATGGGCCGACGCCTATCTGTGGTTCTACCGGCGGCTCGCGCTCAAGCACGGCAAGCCGCTGGTGATGAAGACGCCGGCCAACGCCGCGCGGCTCAAGCTGCTCACCAAGCTCTTTCCCGACGCCCGCTACGTCTATCTCGCGCGCAACCCGCTCAACGTCTTTCCCTCCACGGTCAAGCTGTGGCGCGCGCTCTATTCGGTGCAGGGCTTGCACAATCCGCCGCATCTCGATCCCTGGCTCGACGACTACGTGCTCGACATGTTCGCGCGGCTGACCGAGGACTACGAGGAGGACCGGCATCTGATCCCGAAGGAGCGCCTGGTCGAGCTGCGCTACGAGGATTTCGTCAAGGACCCGATCGCCTCGATGCGCGACATCTACCGGCGCCTCGACATCCCGGGCTTCGATCAGGCCGAGGCGCCGATGCGCGCCTTTCTCGCCGAGCGTTCCGAGCACAAGGTCTCGCGCTACGAATTGCCGGCGGCGCTCAAGCGCAAGGTGGTCGAGCGGCTGAAGCCTTATATCGATCGCTTCGGCTACCGCGACGCCGTCGAGGCGGCGTTGCGTACCAAAGCCCCCGTCTAACGCGTCATACCGCGGAAGCCGGTATCCGGAAACACAAACGCGTGCGTGCCGCTTTCTGGATTCCGGCTTTCGCCGGAATGACGGAGCTTGCGCGGCGAGCCGGGTGAGGGGGTGGGACGGCGCTTCCACGCTAGCGTGTTCGCGCCGGACCCCTCACCGCGCGCCAAATGGCGCGCGTGCTCTCCCGCAAGGGGAGAGCGGGAAATTTGTTTAGGCTGGCGAGCCGCTCTCGCGCTCAAGTAGCGAAGCGGTAGTGCATGAATCAGGAGCGGTGAGCGGGTGAGGAGGTTTTCATTTCCGTCGATGGCCGGCCTTGGCCAGGCTCCTTCCACGCGCCTCCAACTCTCAACCTCCCTCGTGGGGAGGTCGGCGCGCATCTGCGCGCCGGGTGGGGGGTCTCTTGCGCTCAGGCAGCGAAGCGGTAGCGCATTAGAAGCGCCTTCACCCCACCCGGCTCGCTGCGCTCGCCGCCCTCCCCGTCAAGGGGAGGGAGGAAGAAAGCGATGCTTTGGACGTCAGTCGTGACCGCGCTTCTCCGCGTGAAGTTGCCGCCAAGTTGCGCTATGCTGCAGGAAGCATCGAACCTCCACGGGGGCAGAATGGGGGGCGATGCGCTCACGACACATCAGGAGGGATCCATGCGCAAAGTTGCGTTCGCTTTTGCGGCGGCGGCGCTCATGCTGCTCGCCGGAGCTCTCAGCGCCGAGGCAACCACCGGGGCCGGCACCTTGGCCCTCGGCGCCGCGGCGAAAAACTTCTCGCCCGTCGAAACGGTCGGCTGCCGCGTGGCGGGCCCGGTCTGCGGGTACGGACGGACATGGATATGCCGGCCGCTCAGGGGCTGCTGGTGCGCCCGCTGCTGGCGCTAGAACCGACCGGCACAGCAAAGAAACTGACGGCACCAGTTGAAATGAGAGGCCGCCGCGGACGGCGGCCTCTTCGCATGTCCCGTCAATGAAAAAGAACATATTGCGAACGGAGAACAAAACGTGTACATTGACGGCAGCTCGCACCTCGCTCCGCGACCCAAGCCGGTGCAAAGGCTGAATGGAACTCCCGGGCGAGGATGCGAGCGGAGCCTCATTTGCGACTCAGAGCCTGCTTGTGAAATAAGGGAGAACTTCCATGTCGAATGTCGCGCTGCGCCTCGTCGAAGGAGCTGAGATGGATCGAGAAAAGGCTCTTGAAGCGGCGATCTCCCAGATCGAGCGCGGCTTCGGCAAGGGCTCCATCATGCGGCTCGGCCAGAACGAGAAGGCGGTCGAGGTCGAGGCCATCTCCACCGGCTCGCTCGGCCTCGACATCGCGCTCGGCATCGGCGGGCTTCCGCGCGGCCGCGTCGTCGAGATTTACGGGCCTGAATCCTCGGGCAAGACCACGCTCGCGCTCCATGTCGTCGCCGAGGCGCAGAAGCGGGGCGGCATTTGCGGCTTCATCGACGCCGAGCACGCGCTCGACACGGTCTATGCGCGGAAGCTCGGCGTCGATCTCGAGCAGCTGCTGATTTCGCAGCCCGACACCGGCGAGCAGGCGCTCGAGATCACCGACACGCTGGTGCGCTCCGGCGCCATCGACGTGCTGGTGATCGATTCGGTCGCGGCGCTGACGCCCAAGGCCGAGCTCGAAGGCGAGATGGGCGAGCAGCTTCCGGGCGCGCAGGCGCGGCTGATGAGCCAGGCCCTGCGCAAGCTGACCGGCTCGATCTCGAAGTCCCGCTGCATGGTGATCTTCATCAACCAGATCCGCATGAAGATCGGGGTGATGTTCGGCAATCCCGAGACCACGAGCGGCGGCAACGCGCTGAAATTCTACGCCTCGGTCCGTCTCGACATTCGCCGCATCGGCGCCATCAAGGAGCGCGAGGAGGTGGTCGGCAACCAGACCCGCGTCAAGGTGGTCAAGAACAAGGTGGCGCCGCCCTTCAAGCAGGTCGAGTTCGACATCATGTATGGCGAGGGCATCTCCAAGACCGGCGAGCTCGTCGATCTCGGGGTCAAGGCCGGCATCGTCGAGAAGTCGGGCGCCTGGTTCTCCTTCGACAGCGAGCGGATCGGCCAGGGCCGCGAGAACGCCAAGGCCTATCTGAAGGAGCATCCCGAGACGGCCGAGAGGATCGAGCGGGCGATCCGGCAGAGTGCCGGCCTGATCGCGGGCCAGATCCTCGAGGGCGGGTCGGAGCCGGACGCCGCGGACAGCGGCGAGGGCGCTCCTGCCGAGGGCGAGGGCGCGGTCACGCCGCTCGCCGGAGGGACGGCGCGGCGCGGCCGCCGCTGACAGCCGCCTATTCGCAGCTCAGGATGACGCATCGCTTCAGCTCCCTCTCCCCTTGGGGAGAGGGCTTTCCGCTCAGGCCACGCGAAGCGCGGCGAATGGCGGGAAGGGTGAGGGGGTGAATCTTTCGATACGGGCTCGCCCGCCGACCCCTCACCGCTCGGGCTCTTGCGCTCAAGTAGCAAAGCGATCGCGCATCGAAAACGCCCTCGCGTGCTCTCCCCAAGGGGAAGCGGGAAACTGTTGTGGCGTTCCGAGATGACCCGCAATTCACCGTCGTCCTGAGGAGGCCGCCGGAGGCTGCCCTCGAAGGATTGGCGCTATAGGACCGCCTGGACAGGCTTGCCTCGTCACCTTATGTCTGACCAAGGGACGCCGGACCTTTTCCCGACGCGGGAGAGGGTGCGGCGGCGCTTCAGTCCGGCGAATCGGCTAGGGTCTCGCGGAAGCGCCTTCACGTCCCCGCGCCAACCAAGGTCCCCCGTCAAGCCGCCATGACCTCCGCCAAACGCAACCGGTGCAAGAAAGACGAGCGCCAAGGCCGCGAGCGGCAAGGCGGCGAGCGCCAAGGCCGCAAGCGGCAAGGGCAAGGAGCGCAGCGCGCCGGTCGCCCATCACGGCGGTCCCGTGCCGAGCCGCACCAACGACATCCGCGCGGCCTTTCTCGATTTCTTCGCCAGGAACGATCACGTCGTCGTGCCGTCGGCGCCGCTCGTGCCGCGCCACGATCCGACGCTGATGTTCACCAATGCCGGCATGGTGCCGTTCAAGAACGTCTTGACCGGCGCCGAGAAGCCGCGAGCGCCGCGGGTGGCCACGGCGCAGAAATGCGTGCGCGCCGGCGGCAAGCACAACGACCTCGACAATGTCGGCTACACCGCGCGCCACCACACCTTCTTCGAGATGCTCGGCAATTTCTCCTTCGGCGACTATTTCAAGGAGCGCGCCATCCTGCTCGCCTGGGAGCTGCTGACCCGCGATTTCGCGCTCGACAAGAAGCGCCTGCTCATCACCGTGTTCGCCGACGACGACGAGGCCGCGCGCGCTCTGGCGCAAGATCTCCGGCTTCCCCGACGAGAAGATCATCCGCATCGCCGGAAGCGACAATTTCTGGTCGATGGGCGAGACCGGCCCTTGCGGCCCGTGCTCGGAGATTTTCTACGACCATGGGCCTTCCCTTCAGGGCGGCCCGCCCGGCAGCGCCGACGCCGAGGGCGACCGCTTCGTCGAGATCTGGAATCTCGTCTTCATGCAATACGAGCAGCTCGCCGGCGGCAAGCGCATCGACCTGCCGCATCCCTCGATCGACACCGGCATGGGGCTCGAGCGCATCGCCGCGGTGCTGCAGGGCACCCACGACAATTACGCCATCGATCTGTTCCGCGCGCTGATCGCGGCCTCGGTCGAGTTGACCGGCGTGCCGGCCGAGGGCGGGCATGCGCCGAGCCACCGCATCATCGCCGATCATTTGCGCGCCTCGTCCTTCCTCATCGCCGACGGCGTGCTGCCCTCGAACGAGGGACGCGGCTATGTGCTCCGCCGCATCATGCGCCGCGCCATGCGCCACGCCCATATTCTCGGCGCCAAGGAGCCGCTGCTCTATCGGCTGGTGCCGGCGCTGATCGAGCAGATGGGCCGCGCCTATCACGAGCTCGAGCGCGGGCAGAGCCTCATCGAGGAGACGCTGAAGCTCGAAGAGACCCGCTTCCGCGAGACGCTCGAGCGCGGGCTTCGCCTGCTCGACGACGCGACCAAGGGCCTGAAGCGCGGCGCCACGCTGCCGGGCGAGGTCGCCTTCAAGCTCTACGACACTTACGGCTTTCCCTACGACCTCACCGAGGACGCGCTGAAAGCGCGCGGGATCGGCGTCGATGCGCAAGGCTTCGCCGCCGCCATGGAGCGCCAGCGCGCCGAGGCGCGCAAGTCCTGGGCGGGCTCGGGCGAGGCCGCGACCGAGGCGCTATGGTTCGAGCTGAAGGAAGAGCTCGGCGCCACCGAGTTCCTCGGCTACGAGACCGAGGCCGCCTCGGGCGAGATCGTCGCGCTCGTCAAGGACGGCGCGCGGGTCGAGACGCTGAAGGAAGGCGAGCGCGGCATCGTCATCGTCAACCAGACGCCGTTCTATGCCGAGTCGGGCGGCCAGGTCGGCGATCGCGGCACGCTGTCGGGCGCCAAGGGCGCGACAATTCGAGGTCGAGGACACGCAGAAGAAGCTGCACGCGCTCTATCTCCATGCAGGCGTGGTCGCGGCGGGCACGCTTCCGCGTCGGCGACGAGGTGCTGCTCGAGGTCGACCACGCGCGCCGCACGCCGACGCGCGCCCATCATTCGGCGACCCATCTTCTGCATGAGGCGCTCCGCCAGGTGCTCGGCCCGCATGTGGCGCAGAAGGGCTCGCTGGTCGAGCCGGGGCGGCTCCGCTTCGATTTCTCCCACCCCAAGCCCATGACCCGGTGACGAGATCCGCGCGGTGGAGGATCTGGTCAACGCCATGATCCTGCAGAACGCGCCGGTCGAGACCCATCTGATGACGCCGGACCAGGCCATCGCCCAAGGGGCGCTGGCGCTGTTCGGCGAGAAATATGGCGAGGAGGTCCGCGTGGTCAGCATGGGCGTCGATCGCCAAGAGCGAGCGGGCGGGTCATGCCTACTCGATCGAGCTCTGCGGCGGCACGCATGTGCGGCGGACCGGCGATATCGGCCTGCTCAAGATCGTGAGCGAGAGCGCGGTGGCATCCGGCGTGCGCCGGGTCGAGGCGCTGACCGGCGACGCCGCGCGCGCCTATCTCGATACGCAAGATGCGCGCGTGCGCGAGGCGGCGGAGCTGCTCAAGGTCTCGCCCGACGAGATGATCCAGCGTCTCGCCGCCATTCTCGACGAGCGCCGCAAGCTCGAGCGCCAGCTCGCCGAGGCCAAGCGCGATCTTGCTCTTGGCGGAGGCGGGGCCGGGGCTACGGCCGCCGCCCCGTCCGTGCGCGAGCTCGGCAAGGTCAAGCTCCTGGCGCGGACGGTGCAGGGCGTTGCGCCGAAGGATCTGCGCGGCCTGGTCGACGACGGCAAGCGGCAATTGGGCTCCGGCATCGTCGCCATCGTCGGCGTGAGCGAGGAGGGCAAGGCCGGGCTCGTGGTCGGCGTGACCGCCGATCTCACCGCGACCTACGACGCCGTCGAGCTCGTCAAGGTCGGCGCCGAAGCGCTCGGCGGCAAAGGCGGGGGCGGACGGCCCGATCTCGCCCAGGCCGGAGGCCCCGACGGCGCCCGCGCCGACGCGGCGCTCGACGCGATCGCGGCGCGGATCGCCGGCGAAGCCGGCGCCGCGCCGAACGGCGCCGAGGCGGCCGCGCGCGGGAAGCGCCTAGGGAATGGCGGCGGAGACCGTCTGGCGGCACTGGCGCCGGCAGGTCCACGACATTCTTGAAGTGGGCGGCGACGCGCATCCCGCCGGGCGCGCGGTCAATGCCTTCATCATCATCCTCATCTTCCTCAACGCCATCGCCTTCGCCGCCGAGACGGTCGACGATATCGCCGCGCGCTACGGGCCCTATCTCGACGCCTTCAACGTCTTCTCGGTGATGGTGTTCAGCATCGAATATGTGCTTCGCCTCTGGAGCGCGGTCGATATTCCGATGCTGATCCCGCATGCCGCCATTGGCGGGCGCGGCTGCGCTTCGCGCTCAGGCCGATCATGATCATCGACCTGCTGGCGGTGCTTCCCTGGTACTTGCAGCCGTTCTTCTCCATGGATCTGAGAAGTCTCAGGGTGTTGCGCCTGTTCCGCCTGCTCAAGCTCGTGCGCTATTCGCCCGCGCTGCAGACGCTCGGCCGCGTGATCGCCGACGAGTATCGCGCGCTGCTCGGCGCGCTCCTCGTGCATCCTGATGCTGCTTCTGTTCGCCTCGACCGCGATCTATTTCCTCGAGCGCGATGCGCAACCCGACAAATTCGGCTCGGTGCCGGCGGCGGCGTGGTGGGCGCTCGCGACCTTGACCACGGTCGGCTATGGCGACGTGGTTCCGATCACGCCGCTCGGCAAGGTTCTCGGCGGCATCGTCATGCTGCTCGGCGTCGGCATGATCGCGCTCCCGGTCGCCATCATCTCCACCGGCTTCAGCCAGGAGTCGAGCCGCCACCAATTCGTGGTGACCTGGAGCATGGTTGCCCGCGTGCCGCTCTTTGCTCACCATGGACGCGAGCGAGATCGCCGAGATCACCAAGCTGCTCTACACGCGGACCTACCTGCCCGGCGTGCCCATCGTCCGCACGGGCGATGCGGGCGATGCCATGTTTCTGATCGCCAGCGGCGAGGCCGTCGTCGACGTCGGTCCGGGCAAGCAGGTGGTGCTCAAGGAAGGCGATTTCTTCGGCGAGATGGCGCTGCTCGAGCGGCGCCGCCACAAGCACGACGTGATCGCCAAGACGCGATGCCGGGTCTACGTGCTCGATACCGCAGTCGCTGGCGCGTCTGGCCGCGCCGGCATCCCGAGATCTTGCGGCAGATCCGCGAGGTGGCCCGCGGCGCGCCGCCGCGACCGAAGCGGCGCGGGCGCGATAGAACGCAAGCGCAAGGTTCGTGCCCCGTCAAAGAGCGAGCGGGGCGAACCGCAGGCGGTGTGACCTTCAAGCCGCTGCGCGGTCGGCCATCTCCTTGCGCAGATTGGCGTCGATCTTGTCGAGAAAGCCGGTTGTCGACAGCCAGCTCTGGTCGGCGCCGACCAGGAGCGCGAGGTCCTTGGTCATGAAGCCCGCTTCGATGGTCGCGACCGTCACCCGCTCCAGCGTCTCGGCGAAATCGCGCAAGCTCGGCATTGTCGTCGAGCTTGGCGCGATGCTTGAGCGCGCCGGTCCAGGCGAAGATCGAGGCGGTGGCGTTGGTCGAGGTCTCGCGGCCCTGCTGATGCTGCCGGTAGTGGCGGGTCACGGTGCCGTGCGCCGCCTCGGCCAGCACGGTCTTGCCGTCGGGCGTCATCAACACGCTGGTCATCAGCCCGAGCGAGCCGAAGCCTTGCGCCACGGTGTCGGACTGCACGTCGCCGTCGTAGTTCTTGCAGGCCCACACATAGCCGCCCGACCATTTCAGCGCCGCCGCCACCATGTCGTCGATCAGCCGGTGCTCGTAGGTCAGCCCGCGCGCCTCGAATTCGCGGCTTGAACTCCGCCGCGAACACTTCGGCGAAGATGTCCTTGAAGCGCCCGTCATAGGCCTTGAGGATGGTGTTCTTGGTGGAGAGATAGACCGGCATGTTGCGATGGAGCGCATAATTGAACGTGGCGCGCGCAAAGTCGCGGATCGAGTCGTCGAGATTGAACATGCCGAGCGCCACGCCGGGGCCCTCGAACTCATGCACCACATGCTCGATGCGCGTGCCGTCCTCGCCGGCGAAAGCTGATGGTGAGCTTGCCCTTGCCGGGCACGCGGAAATCGGTGGCGCGGTAGACGTCGCCATAGGCATGACGGCCGATCACGATCGGCTTGGTCCAGCCCGGCACGAGCCGCGGCACGTTCTTGCAGATGATCGGCTCGCGGAAGATGACGCCGCCGAGAATGTTGCGGATCGTGCCGTTCGGCGACTTCCACATCTTCTTGAGGCCGAACTCCTTCACCCGCGCCTCGTCGGGCGTGATGGTCGCGCATTTGACGCCGACCCCGCAGGCCTTGGATGGCGCGGGCGGCGTCGATGGTGACCTGGTCGTCGGTCAGGTCGCGGTTCTCGATGCGAGAGATCGAAAGTAGAGCAGCGGCAGATCGAGATAGGGGAAGATCAGCTTCTCCTTGATCAGCTGCCAGATGACCCGCGTCATCTCGTCCCCGTCGAGATCGGCGACCGGGTTCTTCACCTTGATCTTGTTCACGTGCGAAATCTCCGGCGCGGGAAGTGAAGGCGTCCGCACTCAGCATTGCGTCGCCATTGCGGGCAACCGCCTCTCTATAGCATCGTGCTCCAATGATGAAAGCAAGAACCGAGAGCCGAAAGCGGGCGCGTGCCAAGAAGGCGACGACGCCGAAGCGGCCGCCGCGAAGACCGCGGCGCCGTCAGCCGCGCGACGGCGGCGATGCCCGCCGTCATCCTCGTCAAGCCGCAGCTCGGCGAGAATATCGGTTTCGCCGCCCGCGCCATGGCCAATTTCGGGCTGACCGATTTGCGGCTGGTCGCGCCGCGCGACGGCTGGCCGAACGACAAAGCGCGCGCCGCCGCGGCCGGCGCCGCCGTCGCTCGTCGATCAGGCCACGGTCTATGCAAGCGTCGCCGATGCCATCGGCGAGCTCAACTTCGTGCTGGCCACGACCGCGCGGCCGCGCGAGATGGTCAAGGCCGGTGCTCAGTCCCGAAAGCGCGGCCGCCGAGCTCAGGCGGCGCGGAGAGAAGGCCGAGCGCACCGGCGTGCTGTTCGGGCCCGAGCGGAGCGGCCTCGACAACGACACGATCGCGCTCGCCGACGCGATCCTGACCGCGCCGGTCAATCCCGCTTTTGCCTCGCTGAGCCTGCCCCAGGCCGTGCTCCTGTTCGGCTTATGAATGGTTCAAGGCGCGAGAGCGCCGCGCCGTCGCTCGGACGCGCGACCGACTTCGACGGACCCGCCGCCGAAGGGATCGTCCTTTCCCCGACACGCGCCCGGCGACGCGGGCCGAGCTGCTCGGCCTTGTTCGAGCATCTCGAAGCCGAGCTCGATCGGGCGGGCTTTCTTCATCCGGCGGAGAAACGCCCCTCCATGGTGCGCGCCATCCGCAACATGTTTCACCGCATGAGCGCGACCGAGCAGGACGTGCGCACGTGGCGCGGTATTGTCGCCTCGCTCTCGGGGCGCCCGCCGGGCCGGGGCCGGAAACTGTCATAGTTCCGCCCCGTTTCTCCTATTGCGATTGGCCTTGACCGATGCTAGCTTCCGCCGCAAGGGGGAGAGGGGCTGCCGATGCAGAGGGCGTGTTTTCAGTGGGGCGTGGCCGCAACCACCGCGGTCTTGGCTCTGCTGGCGGGATCGACCGCTCAGGGCCGCCGATGAGGGCGGCGTGCGGACGGTCGCCGAGGAGCTCGGTCCAGCGCACCAAGCCCGCCGCGCCCGAAGCCCAGCAAAAAGGCGGCCTCAGCGACAGCGCCGTGCGCGTGCTGATGACCTACGCCTTCTCGATCATTCCCGAAGAGCAGCCGGGGCCCGACGGCAAGCCGGTCAAGCTCGACAAATCGGACCCCAACAAATTCCTCATTCCCGATGCGCGATGCGCGCCGCGTGATCCGTGCGGCCACGCGCTCGGCCTATGCCGAGGCCTGCGAGCTGCCTGATCTTGCAGCAGGCCAACTATCAGGCCATGATGCAGCAGCGAGGGGGCCAAGAAGGTCTGGACCGAGCAACAGCTCCTGATGGTCAACGCCCTCTACCTGTTTTCCGCCGATTTATTTCACCGGCAATGTCAAGATCACCGAGACGGACGCAGCCGCCGATCCCGGTGCCGGCGAGGCGAGCCCGCCCAAGGAGGCGGCCCCTGGACAGGAGACAAGCCTGGTGACGCCGAAACGGCCGCAATGCCCGCCCGAGCAGAAGCAAAAGGTCGTGGCCGCCATCAACGCCTATGTTCAGTCGGCCCGGCCGCCGGCCCCGGCCCCGGCGCCGGCGCCAAAGCCCCAGCCTGCACCGGCAGAGCCGGCCGCAACCGGCTCCAATTGACACTTTCCGCCATTCGCGTGTAACAGAGCGCGGGCGAAGCCGTGAGCCGTCTTTGGCTTCGCGGACGCCGGAGAGGTCCGGCGGTAAGCCGCCTTCACCAGCAAAGGTGCTTGAAGCCGGCGCGGGGATTGAGCCCGCGAAAGCACTCGATTTGACTTTGGAGTTGAAGAAGCATGACGAAACGCATTCACGCCAAGCATAAGATCGACCGCAGGCTCGGCGAGAATATCTGGGGCCGGCCGAAGAGCCCCTACAACAAGCGCGAATATGGTCCCGGCGAGCATGGGCAGCGCCGGCGCGGCAAGCTTTCCGACTACGGCCAGCAGCTCCGCGCCAAGCAGAAGCTGAAGGGCTATTACGGCAACATCACCGAGAAGCAGTTCAAGGCCATCTATCGCGAGGCGGCGCGGCTCCGGGGCGACACCTCCGAGAAGCTGATCGGCCTGTTGGAGCGCCGGCTCGACGCCATCGTCTATCGCGCCAAATTCGTGCCGACCGTGTTCGCCGCGCGGCAATTCGTGAGCCACGGCCATGTGCGGGTCAACGGCCGGCGCGTGAACATCCCGAGCTACCGCTGCCGCGAGGGCGATGTCGTCGAGGTGAGAGACAAGGCCAAGGATGCCGGCATGGTGCTGGAAGGCGGCGCAGAGCCCCGAGCGCCAAGTGCCCGACTATCTCGAAGTCGATCACAACAAGATGACGGCGAAGCTGACCCGCGTCGCCGACGCTCTCCGACGTGCCCTATCCCACGATCATGGAGCCGAACCTCGTCATCGAGTTCTACTCGCGCTAAGCCTCAGGGCCCGGCGAGAATCAGCGCTCCGCCCCAAACGATCAGAACTGTTCCCATCACCGTGGCGGCAGCCGCGCCGAACGGCGCAAACTTCTCGACCGCAACGAAGAGCGTGAGCGCCGCGATCCAGACGAGATTCATCACGCCGCCCACGAACAGGAGCAGCATCAGCACCGCGCAGCAGCCGAGGCAGTAGGTCCCGTGCACAAGGCCCATGCGCCATGCGCCCGACGGTCCGGGGCGCCAGTGGGCGGCGAGGAACGCCGCCGGCCCGCGGCAATGCTTGAGGCAGGCCGTCTTGAGCGGCGTGAGCTGGTAGAGGCCCGCGGCGACCAGAAGCCCTCCCGACAGCGGCGTCGCGCCTAGGCTCATCATCGCCGACATCGCGCCCGCGCGTTCCAGTCCCCACTGAAGAGAGACGGCCAACAGGCTGAAAAGAATCCAACTCGTGAGATAGCCCGATGCGAAGGCCGCGACGGCCGTCCGGGCGTGCAGGGCGCGGCCGTTTGCTTCCGCGTGGCGCACGACGCGCGCATAGAGCAGAACGAGCGGCGAGGCTCCCGGCAGCATCATCGCCACCATCATGACGGCCCACATGAAGAAGGCGATGAGCCAGTAGGAGAGACTCCAGCCCGTCGCCGGCTCAGCCGGCGACGCGATCGGCACTTGCCAAGCGCTCATGGCGAAAGGGTCCATGCCCGTGCCGGCGCCGTCGAGCAGGACAAGCCAGGCCAGCAGCACAAGGGCGACGAGCGCCGCCAGAACCACAACGTCGTCGCGCCTGAACAACGCTTCGAAGTCAGTGCCGATCATTGCTGTCTCAACGCACCATGCCGCTTTGGCAGAGGTGAATCTTCGCGAACTGCCCGTAAGTGTCGGCGAGCTCGTAGCGGATCGGCCCGGTGACCTTTGACCAGCCGCGCCCGATCTCCGCCTCGGCGAACTCGAAGCCGTTGGGTTGTGCGATGCGCACGCGATGCTCGGCGCCGGTGACCGGATTGAGGATCGGCGCACCCTTCGCCTCGATCACGCCGTCGATCTTGGCCCTTGCCGTGCGGCCGTCGACGTCGAGCTCAAGATCGATAGCGGCGACGATCGGGGCATGGACCGTGTCGCAGGTCGAGGCGAAAACCTGGAACACGGTGGCGCCGGGCTCGGTGTCCTCGCCCCTCAGGATCCGGAACAGGGCCGTGCGCTGTTCCTCGGTGGCGCGGCGGTCGAGCACCTGCACGCACTCGCCCTTGCCCTCGTGGATGGGGCCAGGCCAGCGGAAGATCGCC
Organism: uncultured Alphaproteobacteria bacterium; assembly: GCA_963776655.1. Lineage (GTDB taxonomy): Bacteria > Pseudomonadota > Alphaproteobacteria > Rhizobiales > Methyloligellaceae > Methyloceanibacter. The sequence continues at coordinate 366,280 of CAVZNL010000002.1, forward strand.
GCGGCCTTCAGCCCGTCGAGCCGCGTCGTTCCATGGAAACCCTGCTCGATCTCGTAAACGCCAAAACCATGGCAATGGCCATGGGTGGGGAGCGCGTTGAATTGGCAGGGGCAGCCGTAAGAGCAATTGCAATTGGCGAATTCGCGCCCCTTGATTTCCCAGGGTGTCATTCCTGTGCCTCCTTCGCACCACGATGATAGAGTCTATCCGCCAATCCGCGGAGCATTATGGCGATGGAGCGATGGGCTGACCCTGCAAGTCCGATGGCGGCGGGAAGCGTTGTCACCAAGAGATCTCCGGCAGGTTCTGACCGAAGCGCGCAGAGCCTGCGTCTTGCCGATGGCCGCGAGATCGGCTTCGCCGAATATGGCGACCCGCGGGGACTGCCGGTGCTTGCCCTTCACGGCACGCCCAGCTCGCGCTTCATGTTCGCGCTGACCGACCAGCCGGCGCTCCAGAGGCGCTTGCGGATCGTCGCGCCCGATCGCCCGGGCTACGGGCTCTCCCCATTTTACCGGCAAGAGACACTCGCCCATGAGGCGGCCGATCTGACGGCCCTTGCCGACGCGCTCGGGCTCGGGCGTTTCGCACTGATCGGGGTTTCCGGCGGCAGTCCTTATGCCGTCGCCGCGGCTTATGCCATGCCGGGCCGCGTGGCTCTGCTCGCGCTGATCAACCCGCTCGGCCCCATCGCCGAGTGTCAAAGCCGCATTCGCATGTCAAAGTCCCATCGCCTCGTCTTCACGCGGCTTTGCCGCTCGAATGCCGCCTGCACGCTCTTCTTCGGCTCGCTGCGGAGCCTGGTGCGCATCGCGCCCGGACTCGCTTATCGCGTGCTTCAGCAGCGCGTCCCGCGCTCGGACCGGATGGTGCTCGCCCGCGAGGAGGTGAGAGCCAATCTTCAGCAAGCCCTGAAGGAGGGGCTCAGGCCCGGCATCGCGGGCGCGCTGCAAGACTTGCGCCTCTACTGCGCCAATTGGAGGCTTCCGCTCCACGAGATCGACGTGCCGGCCGTGCTTTGGCAGGGCAGCGACGACGCCATCGTCCCGCCGGCGGCCGCCTACGATCTTGCCGAGACCTTGCCCAATTGCCGGCTCGACGTCGTTCAGGGCGGCGGCCATTATTGGATTTTCACCGAGTTCGAGCGCGTGCTCGACGCTGCGCAGGCGGCGCTCCGCGGCGGCCCGCCGCCCGCCGCTTCCCCGTGACGACACTTGCCGGAGCGGGCGAAACTTGCCACAACGCGCGCCATGAAAAGTCGATGGAACGACGCTGCCGCGCAAGAGATGGTGGAGGCTTACGCCGCCGAGGGCGTCGGCCCCGACATCGCTCTCCGCGTCTACACCACGCGCCTGCTCGGCCGCGATCCCTTGCTCGTGCTGCATGGCGGCGGCAACACCTCGGTCAAGACGCGGGCGCGCGACGATCTTGGCGAGGAGCATGAGGTTATCGCCGTCAAGGGCTCCGGCGCCGACATGGCCGACATCGAGCCGTGGGGCCTGCCGGCGGTTAAGCTCGAGCCGCTCAGGCGCTTACGCGCGCTCGACGCGCTCTCCGACGAGGCCATGGTCAACGTGCAGCGGCTGAACCTGCTCGATTCGTCGGCGCCGAATCCTTCGGTCGAGACGTTGCTGCATGCCTTTCTTCCGCACAAATTCGTCGACCATACCCATGCCGCCGCGGTGCTCTCGCTCGTCGATCAACCCGATGGCGAGGCGCTGGCGCGCGAGGTCTATGACGGGCGCATGGGGATCGTGCCCTATATCGCGCCGGGCTTCGGGCTGGCGAAGGCCGCCGCCGAACTGTTCGAGGACGATCCGCGACGTCGAGGGCCTCGTTCTGCACAAGCACGGCATCTTCACCTTCGGCGAGAGCGCGCGCGAGGCTTATGAGCGCATGATCGAGATGGTGTCGCTCGCCGAGAGCCGCCTGCGCCAAGGACGTCCCGTCGTGTTCCCGGCGCGGCCGCTCGCTGCCGACATGGCAAGCGCGGCAGAGATCGCCCCGATCATCCGCGGCGCCGTTGCCATCAAGGCGGAGGGCGCCGAGCCCGTGCGTTTCATTTCCGCGTTCCGCACCGCGCCGGAGATCCTGAGCTACGTGAACGGCACCGAGCTTGCCTCTTACAGCCAGCGCGGCGTGGTGACGCCGGACCACATCATCCGGACCAAGAACAAGCCTCTCCTGGTCCCGCAGCCGGAGACGGGCAAGCTCGAGGACTTTTCCACCGCGTTGCGCGCGGCGGTAGCCAAGTTCGCCGCCGATTACGATGCCTATTTCGGCCGCGAGAACGCGGCCGCGGGCGGCAGCAAGACCAAGCTCGATTCGGCCCCGCGCGTCGTCCTCGTGCCGGGAATCGGCCTATTCGGACTTGGCCGCACGGCAAAGGACGCAAGCATCGCCGCCGACCTCGCCGAGAACACGATCCGTGTCGTCACCGATGCCGAAGCGATCGGCCGTTACGAGCCGCTGCCGCAGAGCGATCTCTTCGCGCTCGAATATTGGAGCCTCGAACAGGCGAAGCTCAAAGGGGCGGTGGCGAAGCCGCTGACCGGGCAAGTCGCTCTTGTCACGGGCGCGGGCGCGATCGGCGCCGCCACGGCCAAGGCGCTTGCCGCCGAAGGCGCGGCGGTCGGGCTTGTCGACATCGACGGCGAGGCGGCGAAGGAAGCTGCCGCCGCGGTCAAAGGCCTCGGGCTGCAATGCGACGTGACCAAGCCCGACCAGGTGAAATCGGCCTTCGCCGCGCTCTGCGAGCATTTCGGCGGGATCGACATTCTCGTGTCGAATGCCGGCGCGGCCTGGCAGGGCCGGATCGGCGAGGTCTCCGACGAGACGCTTGCGCAAGAGCTTCGAGCTCAATTTCTTCGCGCATCAGACGGCGGCGCAGGAAGCGGTTCGCATCATGCTGAAACAGGGCACGGGCGGCGTGCTCCTGTTCAATCTGTCGAAGCAGGCGGTCAATCCCGGCGCCAATTTCGGCCCCTACGGACTGCCCAAGGCCGCCACCATGCTGCTCATGCGCCAATATGCACTCGACTATGGCGCGCGAAGGCATCCGCTCGAACGGCGTGAACGCCGACCGCGTCAGGAGCGGGCTCCTGACCGACGCCATGATCAAGGACCGGGCCAAGGCGCGGGGGCTGTCCGAGGCCGAATATATGAGCGGCAATCTGCTGCACGCCGAGGTCACCGCCGACGACGTGGCCCAGGCTTTCGTGGCGCTGGCGAAAGCGCGCAAGACCACCGGCCATGTCGAGACGGTGGACGGCGGCAACATCGCGGCGGCGTTGCGCTGAGGTTGACGGCGGCCGCAGCCGAAGCGAAGCTCCGGCTCAAAGACGCGCGATCCATCGGGGAGGGAGAAGTTGGGCCGGATCTTACGCACCTTCCTCGCGGGCGTCCTCGCCCTTCTGCCGATCGCCGTCACGTTCTTCGTCACCGCATGGGCGGCCTCGCTTGTCGCGAGCTATGCCGGCCCCGGCAGCTTCATCGGCCGCCTCATCACCACGCTCGGCAACTCGCTCGGCCTCGACATCACGCCGAGCTCGACCGCCGCTTATCTTCTCGGCCTCGCCGTCATTCTCGGCGTCATTTTCCTGCTCGGCCTGCTCGTCGAGTCGGGCCTCCGCTCGTTCATCTTCAACATCCTCGATTGGCTGATGAGCCGCATTCCGCTCGTCTCGAATGTCTACGACCTGTCGAAGCGCTTCGTCGCCATCGTCGATCGCGGCGGCGGCGAGGACAGTCTCAAGAGCATGCGCCCGGTGTGGTGCTTCTTCGGCGGGGAAGGGGGCGCAGCCGTGCTCGGGCTGATGCCGTCGCCCGAGCCTGTCGTGATCGGTGAGCACAGCTATCTCGGCCTGCTCGTGCCGTCGGCGCCGGTCCCGTTCGGCGGCGCCCTGATCTATGTGCCGTCGCAATGGGTCAAGCCCGCCGAAGGGGGCGTCGAGCGGTTGATGAACGTCTATGTGTCGATGGGCGTGACGCCGCCGATATCCATCGGCCAAGCGAAGAGGCAAGCGCTCGCCAAGCCCAAGAAAGCGCGTGGGGGCGCCGCTCGAGCTGAGTGACCTGTTTACGGCATACCTTCCCTCGTGGAAGAGGGACCTCTAAGTTGCGAACCGGAAATGCAGGACGTCGCCGTCCTTGACGACGTAATCCTTGCCTTCGAGCCTGAGCTTGCCGGCATCGCGCGCGCCAGCCTCGCCCGCGAGCGCCACGTAGTCGTCATAGGCGATCGTCTCGGCGCGGATGAAGCCCTTCTCGAAATCGGTGTGGACGACGCCGGCTGCCTGCTGCGCCCGCGTGCCTTGCGGCACGGTCCAGGCGCGCGCCTCCTTGGGCCCGGCGGTGAAATAAGTGACGAGGTCGAGCAGTTTGTAGCCCTGGCGGATGAGCCGGTTGAGACCCGGCTCCGGGAGGCCAAGCTCGGCGAGATAGACCTCGCGCTCGTCTGCCGAAAGCGCGGCAAGCTCGGCCTCGATCTTGGCCGAGATGACGACGCAGCCCGCGCCTTCCGCGGCGGCGCGCTCGGCGACACGGGCCGAGTAGCGATTGCCTGTTGCCGCCGAGGCCTCATCGACATTGGCGACGTAGAGCACGGGTTTGACGGTGAGGAGGCCCAGCGCCTTGAACGCGGCCCGTTCGTCCTCGGCAATGGCGGCAAGGCGCGCGGGCTTGCCGTCGCGCAGGAGCGGCAAGATGCGCTCGATCAGATCGAGCGTCTTCTTGGCCTCCTTGTCCTGGCCGCGAATCTTCTTCTCCAGGATCGGCAGTCGCCGCTCCAGACTGTCGAGATCGGCGAGCATCACCTCGGTCTCTATCGTGTCGGCGTCGGCAATCGGGTCGATACGGCCCTCGACATGCGCGACATCTTCGTCCTCGAAGCAGCGGAGCACATAGGCGACGGCGTCGACCTCGCGGATATGGGCGAGGAACTGATTGCCCAGGCCTTCGCCTTTCGAGGCGCCGCGCACCAGCCCGGCGATATCGACGAAGGTGAGCCGCGTCGGCACCACCGCGCTCGACTTGGCGATGGCCGCGAGCCTGTCGAGGCGCGGGTCGGGGACGGGGACCTCGCCGACATTGGGCTCGATGGTGGAGAACGGATAATTGGCGGCCTGAGCCGCCGCGCTCTCGGTCAGGGCGTTGAACAGAGTGGACTTGCCGACATTCGGCAATCCGACGATGCCGCAGGTGAACCCCATGATCAGCGCGCCGTCACGAGCCGAACCAGCGGCGGAGCCTGGCGCCGAGGGTCTCGGCGGTCGCGGGCTCCGCGCGCCCTGCCGTCACGGCGTGTGCCTCGACATTCCGCATGGCTTGGGCCACCCGCGACTGGAACTTGTCGAACGTTCCTTCGGCGAGATAAGGGGCCTCGGCGGCAATGGCAGCGAGCAGCGGCTCGAGCCAGGCACGGTCGGCCTTGGCGAAATTGTGCAGCACATAACCCTTCACGCGATCGCTCTGTCCAGGATGACCGATGCCGATGCGAACGCGCGCATAGTCGTTGCCGATGTGAGCGGTCATGGATTTGAGCCCGTTATGCCCCGCCACGCCGCCGCCCGTCTTCACCCTGATCTTGCCGGGAGCGAGGTCGAGCTCGTCATGGAAGACGACGACGCCGCCGGGGTTGAGCTTGTAGAAGCGCACCGCTTCGCCGGCGGCGCGGCCCGATGCGTTCATGAAGGTCTGGGGCTTCAACAGCAGCACCTGCTCGGTTCCGAGCCTGCCTTCGGCGACGAGACCGTTGAATCGCTTGCGCCAATCGGAGAAACCATGGGCGGCGGCGATGGCATCGACCGCCATGAAGCCGACAGTGTGACGGTTGAAAGCGTAATCCTGCCCCGGATTGCCGAGACCGACAAAGAGCTTCATTCAAATCTTTCCGGTTGAAGCCGTAAGGCCCGCGCCGCGCGAAACCGCCGGGCCGAGAGAAGGACTAATCCTTGTCCTTCTTCTTCGCCCGCTCCTTCGGCTTCTCCTTGTCCTTGTCCTTATCCTTGTCCTTGTCCTTATCCTTGTCCTTGTCCTCGCCTTCAGCGGCGAGAGCAGCCTCGGCCGCCTCGGCGCCAGGCTCCGCCTCAGCCGCCGCAGCCGCGCCGGGCACGGGCTCCTCGGCCGCACGTCCGACGATCGTCGCCACCGTGAAGTCGCGCCCGGTGATGGTCGGGCGCACGCCCTCGGGCAGGTTGAGCGCCGAAATATGCACCGAGTCGCCGATCTCGAGACCGGTCAGGTCGACCTCGAAATGATCGGGGATGGCGTCGGCCGGGCAGCGAACGGAAATCTCGTGCCGAACAATATTGAGCACGCCGCCGCGCTTCAGCCCCGGTGACGCCGCTTCGTTGAGGAAGCGCACCGGCACGTCGACGGTCACCTGCGCATCCTTGCCGAGCCGCAGAAAGTCGACATGGATAGGAAAGTCGCGGACGGGGTCGAGCTGGACGGCGCGGGGGATCACTCGCGTCTTCTTGCCCTCGACGTCGAGCACGTAGATCGTGCTCTGGAAATGGCCGGTGTGAAGCTGCTGATGGATCGTGCGGTATTCGACCGAGATCGTCTCCGGCTCCTGCTTGTCGCCGTAGAGGGTGCCGGGAATGCGACCTTCGCGGCGTTCCGCGCGCGCGCCGCCCTTGCCTGAGCGGCCTCTCGCCCATGCCTTGAGTTCGATACGCCTCAGCCATCGCTAGCCTCCAAACCTCTAAAATGATGAGGGGCCGGAAAGCGGCCCCGCAAGGTCGAACAGGCGGCGTCCCGCGCCGCAACATGGAAATCGAGGAGGCTTATAGCCTCTTCCGCCAGGGCCCTGACAATCGGCTCGTGGAGGCGGCGAACGGCGCCAGACAGAACGGCGTCGCTTCGGCGTAGGATGAAGGCCTCAAGTCGAGCGGAATCTGCTCGAACCGCCCCGTCGAAGAGGCGGAGCCCGCGAGGTCAAGGAGGAAGGCCATGCCGCAAAGTGTGTACAAAGTCATCGAGTTGATCGGCACCAGCACGAAATCCTGGGAGGAAGCGGCCAAGTCGGCGGTCGAGCGCGCTGCCGAAACCTTACGCGATCTGCGCGTGGCGGAAGTCCTCGAGCAGGATCTCGTCATCACCGACGGCAAGGTGGAAGCCTACCGGACCAAGGTCAAAATCTCATTCAAATATGAGGGCCATCACTAGCGGCAAGTGTCGGGGGTATGGCAGGCCCGCATCCCGTCGGCCTGGGCTCCCGGCGCCTCCACGCTAGTAGAACAGGCTCGACACCGATTGCTCCTCGGCGGTCCGCGCGATCGCCTCGCCGAGCAGCGGAGCGATGGCAGCACCCGGATATTGTGCGCGTTCTTCACCGCCTCGCTCGGCTGGATCGAGTCGGTGATGACGAGCTCCTTGAGTTGCGAGGCCATGATGCGCGCGACCGCGCCGCCGGACAGCACGCCATGGGTGATGTAGCCGGTGACCAGCGTCGCGCCATTGTCGAGCAGGGCGGTTGCCGCGTTGACCAGCGTGCCGCCGGAATCGACGATGTCGTCGACCAGGATGCAGGTGCGGCCTTTGACGTCGCCGATCACGTTCATCACCTCTGAATCGCCCGGCCGCTCCCGTCGCTTGTCGACGATGGCGAGCGGCGCATCGATGCGTTTGGCGAGCCCGCGCGCGCGCACCACGCCGCCGACGTCGGGCGACACCACCATGAGATTGTCGGAGGGGAACACCTGCTTGATGTCTTGCACCATGACCGGCGCGGCGAACAGATTGTCGGTCGGGATGTCGAAGAAGCCCTGGATCTGGCCGGCATGCAGATCGAGCGTGAGCACGCGGTCGGCGCCGGCCTCGACGATCATGTTGGCGACGAGCTTGGCCGAGATCGGCGTGCGCGGGCCGGGCTTCCGGTCCTGCCGCGCATAGCCGAAATAGGGAATGACCGCGGTGATGCGCCGGGCCGAAGCCCGCCGCAACGCATCGATGATGATGAGAAGCTCCATGAGATGGTCGTTGGCGGGCGCGGAGGTCGATTGGATGACGAACACGTCCTCGCCGCGGACGTTCTCCTGCACCTCGACGAAGATCTCCATGTCCGCGAAGCGGCGGACGATGCACTTGGCCAGCGGGGTCTTGAGGTAGGCTGCGATCGCCTCGGCGAGGGGGCGGTTGCTGTTGCCTGCAACCAGTTTCATCGATCGCTCCTTCGCGACCGAGGTCAGGCCTAGGGCCGGCTCGCCCGCCGCGGCAAGCGGCTTTTAACAAGCGGCTACGGGCGCTGTAAACTCGCGCGGTGAGGTCAGGCTGTGGATGAAGGTCAGCTGGATTTGGGGAGGAGCTTGATGATGCCGTCGGCGGCGGCGCCGGCCGCGGCGTCGGCGATGGCGCCCCAGGGACCGTTGAGCGACCCCTGCGGGATCATGTTCTGCTGCGAGACCGTGCCGAGCTTCTTGCCGTTCGGGTCGAGCACGTGCCAGTCGATGCGGATGCTTTGCTTGCCGCCGCTCGCCTCGGTGAGCTTGACGCTGCCCTTGACCATGTAGACGTTGACGGCAGTGCCGTTGGCGAGCTTCACGCCGCCGGCATAGAGGCGCTTCTTCAGGGCGATGGTCAGGGACCTCTGCCCGTCGCCGGGCGCGCCGGACACGGGCTGAACGAGCACGCCGGCGGATTTGGGGCTGACCGTCGCTGCGGGGCAGTGGCGCTGCCGGCGAGGCGCGTCGTACGCGCGGGCGTGATGCCGCTGCTGGTGCCGCTGCTCGGCGACGCGGTCGCCACAGCGCTTGCCGATCCGCCGACCCCGCGGCACGCTTGCGGCGAGTTGCGAGGTGGTCTTGCCGGCGATGCTGCGGATCGCGGCGCTGTCGACGCCGCTCCAGGGATCGCTGCCGGCGCGAGTCGCGATCGACCTCGTCGCCGGAGACGCGCGTCACGCGCGAGCCCTGGGCGTCGGTGACATCCCAAATATAGGAGATTTTCGAGCCTTGCTTTTCGCTCGAGGCGACGAGATAGCCGCGCAACGTGTAGTTGGCCTTGCCGCCGTCGGGGAGCAGCGTGAGCTTGCGCTCCTTGCCGGCGGCAACCAGGGCGTCGGTCAATTGCTGCGGCGACCTCGGGCGTGGTGCCGATGATGGGGGCGATGGCGATCTTGGTCGAGCCGCCGAACCAACCCGTCGCGCCGCTGAGGAAGCCGCCGCCGCTGCTCGGACCGCCCGGGCCGCCGCCGCAGCCTGACAGCGAGGCAAGCGCGAAGGCGGCGAGCGCTACGGATGCGGTACGCCCGACCCAGCCGCGCACGTGTCGTGTGTCCGCGCCCAACAAAACACTCCCTCTGTTGGCCGCACAGCACCGCTCGCGACAGACCTGTCGTGACGGGACTCCCAACCCTCTCCGAACAACAGCTTACCTGCCCGGGCCCGCTGGCGTCCAGTTATAGCGTGGACCGGATTTTGGCCAAATCCGCGTCATGTTGAGCGGCGAGTCAGGCGAGCAGGATGGCGGAAATTTGGCGCCCGTAATCGTCTTCGCCATGATGTTGCGACCGGCGATAGCTGAACAGCCGGGTTTCGTCGCAATAGGTGCAAAGCCCGAGATCGGCGATGGTGCCCACGCCGGCCCGCGCCAGGCGCTCGCCGACATAGCCCGGCGAGGTCGAAATGCGGCTCGCCCGAGCCCTCGTCGGTGATGAAAAAGGCGGAGCTTTCCGGCTCGTCGGCGAGAAACTGCTCCACGAAGTCCGCGCCGACCTCGTAGGCCTTCTGCGAGATGGTGGGCCCGATCACCGCGACGATGCCGCTCGGGCCTCGCCCCGAGCTTGCTCATGGCCTTGACCGTGGCCTCGACGATGCCGGAGAGCGCGCCGCGCCAGCCGGCATGCGCCGCGCCGATGACCCGCGCCTCGCCGTCGCAGAACAGGACCGGCGCGCAGTCGGCGGTGAGGATGCCGATGGCCAGTCCCGGCTTCGCCGTGACGATGGCGTCGGCCTCGGGGACTGCCGTCCTTCCAGGGCTTGTCGGCAACCACCGCATCGGCGCTGTGCTTCTGAAAGACCGTGAGCAGGCGGTTTGGCTCCGCGCCCAGCAATTCGGCGACGCGCGCGCGGTTCTGCGTCACGTTTTCCGCGGCGTCGCGCGAGCCCGGTCCGCAATTGAGGGAGGCGTAGATGCCGCTCGAGACGCCGCCCTGGCGCGTGAAGAATCCGTGGCGCACGCCGCCGATCGAGGCGAGGCTCGGCGCCGAGAGCATCATCTTGTCGGATGTGACCATGGCGGGTCGGCGCTCAATCGCGGATCAAATGTCTCCGAAGGGAGGCGGCGGGGCAAGCCCGCTCGATTGCAGCGCGAGCATCTTGAACAGCAGCCCCCATCTGGCGCGGATCGGCAAGCCGGGCCGCACCCGACAGGATCGCCTGCCTTCTGATCCGGCGTCGCGCTCCGCAGCAGACGATCGCAGCGTGACGGCAAGCCCGAGCTTGAGCAGGAATTCGCCCTGCGGCATCGGCCCAAAGGCGGCAAGCCCGAGCCGCGCGCGCCGTCTCCTTGAGCGCGGCGAAATCGACATGGGCGGTGAGGTCGGCTTCGCCCGGTGCGGCGAGCGGATCGGCGAAACGATGGCGCTGAACGGCCTGCAGCGTATCGCCGATGCCGCTCTCGCATGACCGTAATCGGCGATCAGTGCGGCAACGGGCGCCTCGCTTTGCCCGCGCGGCGAGAGCTTCGACAGAGCTTGGATGCGCGCGGGCCGCGTCTCGACGATGGCGCCCTCGGGCGCATCCATGCCGACCGAGCGATGGCGGCAGCGCGTCGCCGTTCGACCGGAGCTGCCGGCGCAGAAGGCGAAGCGCGCCGTCGATCGGCCGATGGTGACGGTGCGCTCGCGCCAGACCCCGCCCTGCGCGCACGATCTGCCGCACGGGAAGCGCGTCGATGAACTCGTTGGCGATGAGGATCAGCGGACCTCGCGGCACATCTTCGAGCGCCGCGTACCATTGAAGCGGGGCAGGGGAGTTCGCGAAGCGTCTCGCGCTGTGCGCCTCGCGAGCACCGGGCTCGTCTCGACCAGAGCCACCGAGACGCTGTCGAGGAACTTGGGCACGCTTCGCCAGGCGCGAAGCGCATCGCGCCATCAGCGTGCCGCGTCCAGGCCCAAGCTCGGCGACGATCACGGACGCAGGGCGCGCCCATGGCCTGCCAGACGGCGGCGGCCCAGACGCCGATCAGCTCGCCGAAGATCTGGCTGATCTCCGGCGCGGTGATGAAATCGCCCGTCCGTTCCGATCGGCTGGCGCGTCGTGTAATAGCCCGCGCTCGCGATCGGCGAGGCAGGCTTCCATATAGTCGTGGACGCTGATCGGCCCTTCGCGGGCGATCCGCTCGCGCAAGCTCGGCCGCAAGCGGCGTGCCGATCGGTCGCGTCGCGTTTCGCGTTGCGCGCCCATCACGGCGTCGCCAAAGCCGGCTGCCGCCGCGCCCGCCAGATCAGCCACAGCGCCGATCAGGATCATCGGGATGGAATAGGCGATGCCCGGCGTGAGGATGCCGATATCGAGCGGATGGCCGGCATGCGGCTCGCGGACGAACTCGGCGAGGCTGCGGAACAGGCCGTAGAAGACGAGGAACAGGCCGAACACCGTGCCCGGCCGCGTCAGCGCGTGATAGCGGTGCGTGGCGATGCGGAGGATGATGAAGAGCACGATGCCTTCGAGGAACGCCTCGTAGAGTTGGCTCGGATGGCGCGGCTCGTCGCCCGCGCCGGGAAAGACCATCGCCCAGGGGACGTCGCTCACGCGCCCCACCACCTCGGCATTGATGAAATTGGCGACGCGGCCGAAGAACAGGCCGAACGGGGTCGCGGCGGACGCGATGTCGCCGAGCGAGAGCGGATTGATGCCCTTGATCGCGGGCGAACAGATAGACGGCGAGCGCCACGCCGAGCAGGCCGCCATGAAACGACATGCCGCCATGCCACACGGCGGGGATCTCCGCCGGGTTCTGCCAGAAATAGCTCGGCTCGTAGAACAGCACGAAGCCGAGCCTCCCGCCGACCACGATGCCGAGCGTGATCCACAGCAGAAAGTCGTCGGCCTGCGCGACCGTCATCGGCGGCTTGCCGCCCCACAGCTCCGGCCGCGCCACGAGACGGCGCGCCGTAGAGCCAGCCGAGCAGGATGCCGGCCATATAGGCGAGGCCGTACCAGCGGATGGCGACCGGCCCGACTTCGATCGCGACGGGATCGATCACGGGGTAGGGGAGCGACGAGAAGTTGCATGAGGCTTTGCCGGGTCGCCTTGGCGGGGAGACTGGCGAGCCTTCACCGCCGCGCCGCGCTCCTGTCAAGGCGCCGAAGCCCGCCGCCTTGTCGTCGCTTGCAGGCGGGCCGGCCGTCCCATAGTTGACGATGAACGCAAGCCGACCCAGACAGGCATCGATGACGCAGACCACAGGCCGATTCTTCGACGAGCTGGGCAAGCTCATCACCGACGCGGCCGGCGCCGCCGACGGCGTGCGCAAGGAGATCGAAAGCATCGTGCGCGCCCAGGCCGAGCGCGTCCTGCAATGGCCTCGACGTGGTGCAGCGGGAGGAGTTCGAGGCGGTCAAGGCCATGGCGCAGAAGGCGCGCGAGGAGAACGAGCGCCTGAAGCGAGCGCATCGCCGCGCTCGAAGCCGCCATCGTCAAAGGCTTGGCGACAAGGGCTAACCGGCCTCCTCCAAACTGCCGAAAAAAAATGTTTTCGACTGTCGATTTCGGCGGACGCCGTTCGTCGTGTGGATAGAGCGCGCATCCGGTGGCCGGATGCCAGGGCTCGCGAACAGAAGGAGACACGAGCAATGCGTTTCATGATTTTGGTCAAAGCCAACAAGGAGTCCGAGGCGGGCGTCAAGCCGCCCGAGGAGCTGTTCGCCGCCATGGCGGATTATCACGAGCAACTCGCCAAGGCCGGCGTGCTGCTCGATGCCAGCGGGCTGCAGCCGACCTCGAAGGGCTGGCGCGTCAAATATTCCGGCGACAAGCGCACCGTCATCGACGGGCCCTTCACCGAGGCCAAGGAACTGATCGCCGGCTACACGATGATCCAGGTGAAGTCGCGGGAGGAGGCGATCGAATGGTCGCGGCGCTTCCCCAATCCCACCATCGACGGAAAAGACTGCGAGATCGAAGTCCGGCAAGTTGTTCGAGCTCGAGGATTTCGGCGAGAGCGAAGCGCTCGATCGCTTCCGCGAGATCGACCTCGCCACCCAGAAATAACCGAGTGCAAACGCGTTTTCCAACTAATCGAACGCAAGAGGAGTAGCGACGATGCGATTCATGTCGATGGTCAAATCACCGGAGGCACAGTTGAGCCCTCCACCCAAGGCCTTCATGGAGGCCATGAACCGGTTGATCGAGGAAGCCGCCAAGGCGGGTTGCGTCATGGTCGAGGCAGGCGGCTTGTTGCCGACCTCGAATGGCGCGCGCATCCGGCTTTCCGACGGCAAGGTCACCGTGACGGACGGTCCGTTCACCGAGGCCAAGGAGGTCATCGGCGGTTACGCGATGTTCGACGTCGCGTCGAAGGCCGAGATGATCGAATGGACCAACCGCTTCATGGACCTGCATCGAACGCATCATGCCGGGCTGGGAAGGCGAGGCCGAAATCCGCCAGGTCGCGGGATCCGGGCGAAAAGCTGTGCGGCCAGGCCCACGAGAGGCAGACGGTTCAGGCCTGACCGCGGCTTGCGGCATCGGCGGAAGCTGCGTTAGTCGGTAGCCGTGACGGCTACCGACACGCATCGCGCCATCGAGGCAGTCTTCAGGATCGAACAGGCGAAGCTCATCGCCGGCCTGACGCGGCTCGTGCGCGATATCGGTGTCGCCGAGGAACTCGCACAGGACGCCCTCGTCGCGGCGCTGGAGCAATGGCCGAACGCGGGCATCCCCGACAATCCCGGCGCTTGGCTCATGACCGCCGCCAAGCACAAGGCGATCGACCGCTTCCGCCGCGACAAGCTCCACGAACGCAAGCACGAGCAGCTCGGCTATGAGCTCGAGGTCGAGCAGGAGACGGCGCAACCGGATCTCGACGCGGCGCTCGATGATGAGGTCGGCGACGATCTCCTGCGCCTCGTCTTCATCTCTTGCCACCCGATCCTTTCGCCCGAGGCGCAAACGGCGTTGACGCTGCGCCTGCTCGGCGGCCTGACCAGCGAGGAGATCGCCCGGGCCTTCCTTCTTCCCGAGCCGACCATCCAACAGCGCATCGTCCGCGCCAAGCGGATGCTGAGCGACAAGCGCGTGCCGTTCGAAGTGCCGCGCGGAGCCGAGCTCGAAGCGCGTCTCTCCTCGGTGCTGTCGGTCATCTATCTCATCTTCAATGAGGGCTACGCGGCGACGGCCGGCGAGGACTGGATGCGGCCTCAGCTTTGCCAGGAGGCGTTGCGTCTCGGGCGCATCCTGGCCGAGCTCGCGCGCGAGGAGCCCGAGGTGCACGGCCTCGTCGCGCTCATGGAGATCCAGGCGTCGCGGTTCGGCGCGCGCACCGGGCCGTCAGGTGAGCCGGTGCTCCTGCTCGACCAGGACCGGGCACGCTGGGACCGGCTCTTCATTCGCCGCGGTCTTGCGGCGCTCGACCGGGCGGAGGCATTCAACGCCGCATCGGGCCGCGCCGCCGGGCCCCTACGCCTTGCAGGCGGCGATCGCCGCCTGCCATGCGCGAGCGCTGAGCGCCGAGGAGACAGACTGGGCGAGGATCGTGGGACTTTACGCGAAGCTCGGCGAGGTCACGCCGTCGCCGGTGGTGGAGCTCAATCGCGCGGTGGCGCTCGCGATGTTGCTCGGTCCGGAGGCGGGGCTCAATCTGGTCGATGCGCTGACGGCGGAGCCGGCGCTCATGACCTACCACCTGTTGCCGAGCGTGCGGGGCGACCTCCTCAGGCAGCTCGGCCGCTTCGACGAAGCCCGCGCCGAATTCGAGCGCGCGGCGGCGCTGACGCGAAACGAGCGCGAACGCAACCTTCTCCTCGACCGCGCCGCCGCTTGCGCGGCGAAGTCTGACTGGCGCGAAGGGTTAAGACCCTCTCCCTTCGAGAGGGTGCCGAGCCCGCCGTAGCCCGAAGGAATGAAGGCGCGGCGAGGCGGGTGAGGGGGTCATGCGGCAGGGCTTCGCGGCTTCGCCCTCATCCACAACTATCTTTAGCCCAACCCCCTTTGCGGGACCGGCGCGCCTTGGTTCTCCCGTTCTGCCCGTTATATAACTGATTCACAAAGTGATTCGCGGACGGGCAATAACGCGAAACGCTGCCGGGGCCACCGAGGAGACGCATGGCGACGACACAGCCGATCTTTGACCATTTCACCAATCCGGTCGACATGGTCGAGCATATTGCCACCATCCATCAATGGACTTTCGAGCGGAGTGCACCTGACGAGCTGACGCTCACCGTTGTCCGGCTCCTGGTGCGACTATCACATCTCGCTCAATTGGCGGGACGATCTGGAGGCGCTGCATCTGGCTTGCGCCTTCGACTTCAAAGTCACCAAGCAGCGCCTTCCCGAGATCTACCGGCTGATGGCGTTGATCAACGAGCAGCTTTGGCTCGGCCATTTCGACCTCTGGCGCGACGACGGGCTGCTGCTCTATCGCCACGGTCTTGCTGCTCGCGGGCGCCGACACCCATGTCGGCCAATGCGAGGCGCTCCTAAGGCTGCCCTCGAGGCCTGCGAGCGCTATTATCAGTCCTTCCAATTCGTGTTGTGGGCGGGCAAGTCGCCTGAGGATGCGCTTGCCGCCACGCTGCTCGAGACGCAAGGACACGCATGACCCTCCGCCTCGCCGGCCCGCTGCTCCTGGTGGGCGCGGGTAAAATGGGCGGGGCGTTGCTCGAAGGTTGGCTCCGGCAAGGCCTCGACCCCGCCACCGTCTTCATCCAGGACCCGGCGCCGCCGCCCGAGGTCGCAGGCGCTCGCCGCGCGTCACCGGATTGCCGCAAGCGACGCCCCGGATCTGCCGGCGCCGCCGTCCGTCATCGTCATCGCGGTGAAGCCCGACCTCGATCGACAAGCTCATGCCCGAGCTCGAGCCCTTGATCGGCGAGGGAAGCGTCGTCCTGTCGATCGCCGCGGGACGCACGCTTGCCACGCTCGCGCGCGCCGTGCCGCTCCGGAACGGCGATCGTGCGCGCCATGCCCAACGTGGCGGCCTCGGTCGGGCGCAGCATGACCGTGGCTTGCGCCAATGCCGCCGTGACGCGCGACCAGGCGCTCGAATGCACCATGCTGCTCGAAGGCGGTCGGCGATGTCATGTGGATCGACGATGAGAACGTGCTCGATGCGATCACGGCCGTGTCGGGGAGCGGGCCGGCTTATGTGTTCCTGCTCGCCGAGTGTCTGGCGGAAGCCGGCCGCGCCGCCGGTCTCGATGCCGAGCTTGCGCGCCGCTTGGCGCGGGCGACGGTGGAGGGCGCGGGCGAGTTGCTGCGGCGTTCCGATCTTTCGCCGCGCGAGCTTCGAGAGAAGGTGACTTCGCCCCAAGGGGTGACCGCGGCGGCGCTCGCAAGTGCTCATGGGCGAGGACGGGGTCCAGGACCTTCTCACCCGCGCCGTCGCCGCCGCCGCCAAACGCTCCCGCGAATTGTCGTCATAGGTGAGCCTTCGCTCTCTCCCCCTGAGGAGAGGGTGCTCCCGCCCGCCTTTCGATAGCCATCAAAAGCGCCTATGTTTGCACGAAGGAGTAACGCCCATGTTCGACGATTTCTCCAAGCGTTCCAAAGCGGTGCAGGCGGCGCTCGATCTCGCCAAAGAGCGGAGCTGGGGCGATATCACCCTCGCCGACATCGCCCGCGCCGCCAATCTCAGCCTTGCCGATCTCAGGCGCGAGTTCACCTGCAAGAGCGATATCCTGCGCGCCTTCCAGGCCGAGCTCGACGCCGAGGTGCTCGCCAGGGCGAAGCCGGCAGGCGAAACGCAAACCCCGCGCGACCGGCTGTTCGACGTCGTCATGACGCGGTTCGAGGCGATGCAGCCCTATAAGCCCGCGCTGAAGCGCATCGCGTCCTATCTCTGCTGCCGTCCCGGCGAGGCGGCAGCTGCTTCTCGGCTCCTCGCTCGCCTCGCAATATTGGATGCTCGAAGCGGCCGGCGCCAAGCTCGACGGCCCGGGCGGCGCGCTACGCGTCGCGGGGCTCGCCGCCATCTACGGCAAGGTGTTTCGGCGTGTGGCTCGACGACGACACGCCCTCGCTCGACAAGACCATGGCCGCGCTCGACAAGCGGCTCGGCCGGGGCGAACGCATGCTCTCCGGCCTCGAGACGGCGTGCGGCGATCTCTGCCGCTGTGCCTGCGGGCTCCTGCCGCGCGGTTGGAAACGCGAGGAAAAGCGCGAGGCGCCGCCTCCGCCCCGTACTGGGCCGGCACCGGCGCCTAGCCCTTAAGCTCAGTCCCTGCCCCACTTCCCGCTCCCCGCTTGAGGGGGGAGCACACGCGCCTGTTGGCGCGTGGAGGGGGGAGGGGAAAACTCGTTTGCGTGATCCCGCGTGAAATAAATCACCCCTCACCCTTCCCGCCATTCGCCGCGCTTCGCGCGCCGGGCGGGAAGGCCTCTCCCACGAGGGGAGAGGGATTACGTGTCATACCGGCGGAAGCCGGTATCCAGAATCACAAACGCCGTGCACGCCGCTTCTGGATTCCGGCCTTCGCCGGAACGACGTGGTGGCAAAGCCGAGCGCTAGCGTGATCGCCTAGTCGGGAAGGTTGTCGTCGTCGTCCGGGCCGGACAGGTCCTGCGGGCCCTTCGCCCGGCAGCTCGTCGTCGATGGGATCGCCAGCTTCCGGCATGTCCGGGTCGTTCGGCGCAATCAATTTCTCTCCGCCGGCGCCACCGATATCCAAAAGCGGCTGGCCGCTCTTGCGTTCGATCTGCGCCTCGCCTTCGCCCATATCGATCTCGATCTCGGAACCGGGCTGCTCCTCTTCCTGAATTTCCTCCGTCATGTCGACCGCCAAGGCCGGTCCGGCAACGGACATGGCGAGCACCGCCGCGAGTCCAACGATCATGCGGTCGCATCAAGACGCTCCTTCCCAACGGTTCTCGTCCCCAAAACTTAAACCGGGACTTTTAGCACAGCCTTCAATCCGCCGAGCGGGGACCGGCTGAGCGCGATGTCGCCGCCGTGAATGCGGGCGATGTCGCGGGCGATGGCCAAGCCGAGCCCGGTCGAGCCGGAATCCTGATTGCGCGCATGGTCGAGCCGGTAGAAGGGCCGGAACACCTGCTCGCGCTCGGCCTCGGGGATGCCCGGGCCGTCATCCTCGACCGCGACGGTCAAGCGCTCCGTTCTGCTTGGCGGCGCTGACATTGACGTGCTCGGCGAAGCGCGCCGCGTTGTTGACGAGGTTGGCGACCGCGCGCTTGAAGGCGTGACGGCGGACCGGGACGACGAGCGGCGCCTCCTTGACCTCGACGGCGATCGTGCTTGGTGGTGTGCGCCTGGCTCTTCACCTCGCTCAGGATCTCGCCGATATCGGCGCGCACGATCTCCTCGCCGGAATCGCCCTTGGCGAAGGCCATGTAGTCCTCGAGCATGGCCTGCATCTCGTCGACATCGGCGCGCATGGCTTCGAGCTCGGGCGTTTCCTCGAACAGCGCGAGTTGCAGCTTGAAGCGGGTCAGCACCGTGCGCAGATCGTGGCTGACGCCGGCCAGCATGACGGTGCGCTGCTCGACATAGCGCTCGATGCGGTCGCGCATCTCGATGAAGGCATGGGCCGCCTGGCGCACCTCGCGCGCGCCGCGCGGGCGGAAATCCGTCGGGCGGCGGGCGCCCCTTGCCGAAACTCTCGGCCGCCTCCGACAGGCGCAGGATCGGCTTGATCTGGTTGCGCAGGAACAGGATCGCCACGGTCAGCAGGACGAGCGAGGTGCCGACCATCCACAGCAGGAAGATCTGCGAGTTCGAGGCATAGGTCTGGCTGCGGCGCGCAATGACGTGCATCACCGCGTTGTCGAGCTTGACGCGAATATCGACGAAGTTCGAGCGGCCGACGGTGTCGATCCAGAACGGCCGGCCGATCTGCCGCGTCAATCTCGTCGGAGAGCGTCGAGTCGAGCAGATCGAAGAACGGCTTGGAGCGGACTTGCGGCAGTTCCTCGCCGGGAACGAAGCGGACCCGCATGCCCAAATTCTGCTCGGCGAGCCGGACCAGCGTCTCGGCCTCCTGCGGGTTGGTCTGGTAGAGGTCGATCAGCATGGCGATGTTCTGCACCGTCACGGTCGACAGGCGCCGCGTCACCGTCTGCCAGTGGCGCTCGAGGAACACGAAGGTGAGCACCGACTGCAGCAGCACCATCGGCGCGATGATGATGATCAGCGCGCGCGCATAGAGGCCCTTCGG
Source organism: uncultured Alphaproteobacteria bacterium (assembly GCA_963776655.1). Lineage (GTDB taxonomy): Bacteria > Pseudomonadota > Alphaproteobacteria > Rhizobiales > Methyloligellaceae > Methyloceanibacter. The sequence goes on from CAVZNL010000002.1 coordinate 385,620, forward strand.
CATGCGGTCGCCGAACGCGGCGAGCAGGCGCTGCAGCGGGCGGCGGCGCTGCGGCGGGGACGGTGAGCGGGTTTGGGATCGCGTCCATCATTCGGGATAGAGAATGTAGCCCTTGCCGCGCACGGTCTGGAGATAGACCGGGTTGGCGGGATCGTGCTCGATCTTGCGCCTGAGCCGGTTGATTTGCACGTCGACCGCGCGCTCGCCGCCGCTGTCGGCGCCCTTGGCCAGCTCGTGGCGGGAGACGGGCATGCCGGGCCGCTGGGCGAAATAGCGCAACAGCTCGCGCTCGCGCTCGGTGAGGCGGATGGTCTCGCCGTCGCGCTTCAGCTCGCCGCGCGAGATATGGAAGACGAAATCGCCCATGCGCACCTCGCCGGTGGCCGGCGCGGCGCCGCCGCGGCGGAGCACGTTGCTCACGCGCAGCAGCAGCTCGCGCGGCTCGAACGGCTTGGCGAGATAATCGTCGACGCCGGTCTCGAGCCCCTCGATGCGCTGCTCGGGCTCGGCGCGCGCGGTCAGCATCAGGATCGGCACGCGCGACTCGCTCCTGAGCGAGCGGGCGAAGTCGATGCCCGATTCCTGCGGCATCATCACGTCGAGAATGAGCAGGTCGAAGGAGAGGCTGCGCATGGTGGCGCGCGCGCTCGCCGCATCGACCGCCGTGGTCACGCGGAAGCCGTTGTCCTGCAGGTAGCGGGCGAGCAGGTCGCGGATGCGGCTGTCGTCGTCGACCACGAGAATATGCGGCGCGTTGTCGTCGGGCGCTGCCGCGATGAGCCTTGATGGGCGTCGGCATGGTCATGAGCCTCCCCCCTTCGCCGCCCTCCTTGAGCGGGACCGGAGACGCGGCCATGATGGAGGAGACTTTGGGCCGTTCTTCGGCATTGACCATGGCTTCGAGAAAACGGCGCAAAAGAGCCTCGGCCCCGGGCCCCGCCGCCTTCAGCGCCTCGGCCAGGCGCACCGACTGCGGCGCGGCCAGCCGCTCGGCCAGCGCGCGGCCCTTGTCGGTGGGGAACAGCAGGCGCTCGCGGCGATCGGACGCTGCCCGCCTGCTGCACGATATAGCCCTTGTCGATCAGCTGCTTGAGCACGCGGGAGAGGCTCTGCTTGGTGATGGTGAGAATGTCGAGCAGGTCGGCCACCCGCAGGCCCGAGTGGCGATTGACGAAATGCAGCACCCGGTGATGCGCCCGGCCGAAGCCGAAATCCTTGAGGATGGCGTCGGGGTCGCGGGTGAAATCGCGATAGGCGAAGAACAGGAGCTCGGCGAATTCGAGCAGCTTGGCCTCGGGCAGGCTCGCCGCGCTTGCGCGCCCCGCCATTGCCGCGCGGCTTGGCACGCAGGTGCCTTGGCGCGCGGCGCTTTTCCGCCGCGGGCCAGGGTCTCGGTTAGGTCAGTCATGTTGACTTAGATTCCGCCCTCGGTTATGTCAGCCATGTTGACTTATTTCCGCCATAGATACGCCTCGGCGCTCGCTCGCGCAATTGCCCTGCAAGGTGCTATGAGAGGCGCCTCGCCTGGCGTGCCGTGCCCGGTCTCGGCCGCGTCAAGACGGCGGACCGTCGTTCGCGGAGGAATGCTCATGGTCGACCGTCCCTTACGATCAGCGCGAGGGCTTCATCTGGCTGAACGGGAAGCTGATCCCCTGGGGCGACGCGCGTCTCCATGTGCTGACCCACGGGCTGCATTACGCCAGCGCCGTGTTCGAGGGGATGCGCGCCTATGACGGCGAGATCTTCAAGCTGACCGAGCACAATCAGCGCCTGCACAACTCGGCCAAGATCCTCGACTTCGAGATTCCCTATACGGTGGCCGAGCTCGACAAGGCGGCGCGCGAGGTGGTGCGCGCCAACAAGCTGTCCGACGCCTATGTCCGCCCCATCGCCTGGCGCGGCAGCGAGCAGATGGGCGTCGCCGCGCAGCAGACCAAGACCAATGTCGCGATCGCCGCCTGGGACTGGGGCTCCTATTTCGATCCGGCCGCGCGCGCCAAAGGCTTGCGACTCACCTTCGCCGCAGTTCCGCCGTCCCGATCCGCGCACCGCGCCGGTCAAGAGCAAGGCGACCGGCCTCTATATGATCTGCACCATCGAGAAGCACAGGGCCGAGCGCCTGGGCTATAACGACGCGCTGATGCTCGACTGGCGCGGGCAGATCGCCGAGGCGACCGGCGCCAATATCTTCTTCGTCAAGGACGGCGTGCTGCATACGCCGCTTCCCGATTGCTTCCTCGACGGCATCACCCGCCGCACCGTGATCGGGCTCGCCAAGCAGCGCGGGCTGAAAGTGATCGAGCGGGCGATCATGCCCGAGGAGCTCGGCGACGTTCTCGGAGTGCTTCATCACCGGCACCGCCGCCGAGGTGACGCCGGTCTCGGAGATCGGACAATTACAAATTCGCCATCGGCGACATCACCCGCAAGCTGATGGACGATTTCACCGCGCTGACCCGCCCCGCCAAGGTCCGCACCGCCGTCGCGGGGTAGGGGCCGACGGCGCAAGGGTCTAGCCATTGGATGGAGGACGCGTGCGATGGGACGGCCGCCTCTGAAACAAGCCTATACCGTTTCCTACGAGAAGGGCGGTATCGAGGTGCAACGCTACACGATTACCGCGCTCAACCAGACCGACGCCGAGACCGAGGCAGACAATCGGTTCCAGCGCGCGCATCCCGAGCTCAAAATCTCCGATAATTCCGTCTCACGGCGCGTGGAGGCGCATTAAGGCCGACGGCCGATGGCGAAACACGCCGGTCGCCGCCATCGGGCCAAGGCGCATTCCATGCTAATCTGCGCCCATGGATCGCGTGGGTGAGGTATCGGTCGCTGACAGGCGGGAAGGGGCGCCGGAGTTCGGACCCGCGTTTCGCGAGCAGCTTTACGATCTTCTGAAGTGGCGGCGCGACGTGCGCCGCTTCAAGCGCGACGCCGCTTCAACCCGGGACCATCGAGCGGCTGATCGCCATCGCCTGTCTCTCGCCCTCCGTCGGCCTCTCCGAGCCGTGGCGCTTCGTCATCGTCGCGGACGCGGCGCGCCGCGCCGCCATCCGCGCGTGCTTCGAGGCCTGCAACAAGGACGCGCTAGCGATGCAGACGCCCGACCGCGCCGCGCTCTATGCGCGGCTCAAGCTCGCGGGCCTCGACGATGCGCCCTGCCAGGTCGCCGTGTTCGCCGACCATGCCACCGCGCAAGGGGCCGGGCTCGGCCGCCTCACCATGCCCGAGGCGCTCGACTATTCGGTCGCCATCGCCATCCACACGCTCTGGCTCGTCGCGCGCGCCGAGGGGATCGGATCGGGCTGGGTGTCGATCCTCGATCCAGCGCGCATGGCCGCGATCCTCGACGTGCCGGCGGACGTGGATCTTCATCGGCCATCTCTGCGTCGGCTATCCCGAGGCCTGCGACGACCGGCCCGCGCTCGAGCGCGCCGGCTGGGAGCACCGCCACCCGCCTGAAGGCGCGGTGCTCTACCGCTGAGCAATCCCACACGACTCGTCATTGCCGGGCTTGACCCGGCAATCCATTCCATCGGCCGCCCCTCTTGTTGAGACGTAACGGCATGGATGCCCGGCTCAAGGCCGGGCATGACGGAGCATTTTATACGGGCTCAGCCTTACACCCAGAGCTTGATCCGCGGGCCGGCAACGGGCACTCTAGCTGCGGGGATGGAGGCTGCCGCGGCAATCGCGGACAAGGGGGGCCTCGATGCGAAAAATATTGCTCACGCTCGGCTTTGCCGGCCTGCTGGCGGCTTGCCTCATGGCGCTTCCGCGCGAGGCGAAGCGCAGCGCGCAGGGTGTGGAAGGATTGCCAGCGGATCGCCATGTGCAGCGGCTGCCGCCCGGTGTTCAGATGCCGGTCCTGCGAGTATCGGCGCAGTTGTGCCGGCGGCGTCTGCGGCTGGGGCGATGTCTGCGTGTGGGGGCCCTATGTCAGGGTGCTGCCGCGCGGCGCTCGCATCATCCGGTAGCCACACCGCTTGGCTCTCTCATAACTCCCCTCGTGGGGAGGTCGGCGCGCATCGCGCGCCGGGTGGGGGTCTGCGCTGCCGTCACCCCACCCGGCTCACCCCGGATCTAGTCCGGGGTTCGCCACCCTCCCCATCAGGGGGAGGGATGATCTTTCGCAAGGGGAGGGGGATGGCGCCTATTCCGCGGCGGGCTTCTTGTCCCAGCGCGCCACCGCTGTTTCGTCGCGCGGCTCGGCCTCGACCCAGCGCGCGCCGCCGGGGCCGGTCTCGCGCTTCCAGAACGGCGCGCCGCGTCTTGAGATAGTCCATGAGAAACTCGCGCGGCCTCGAACGCGGCGTCGCGATGCTCCGACGCCGTCACCACCAGGACGATGTTGTCGCCGGGCTTGAGCGACCCGTAGCGATGCACGATGAGGCTCGCCTGCAGCGGCCAGCGCGCGTTCGCCTCGGCCTCGATGCGGGACAGCTCCGCCTCGGTCATGCCGGGATAATGTTCGAGCGTCATCTCCGCGACGGCGCCCGCTTGATCGCGCACGGTGCCGGTGAAGGTGACGATGGCGCCGATGTCGCTGCGGCCCGCCTTGAGCCGCGCGATCTCGGCGCCGATATCGAAATCCTCCTGCTGAACTCGGATCACGATCAGCCTCCGGTGACCGGCGGGAAGAAGGCGATCTCGCGCGCGCCCGCGATCTGCGCGTCGTGGCGCACGTGGTTCTGGTCGATCGCCGCGCGGATCACCTCGGCGCGGGCGAAGGCGTTGGCGAATTCCGGCCCGCGCGATTTCAGCCAGTCGATCAGCTCGGCGACGGTGGCGACGCCGTCCGGCGGCTCGATCTCTTCGGCCGCGATGCCGGCCTTCTCCTTGACCCAGGCGAAATAGAGGAGACGCATCGCGCTACTCGTCCTTCATCGCGTGGCGGAAGGCGGCCATGAGATAGTCGTAGCCCGTATAGAGCGTGAAGATGGCGGCGATCCACAGCAGCGTCAGCCCGAACAGCGTGGTGTAGGGCCAGATCTTGTCGCCCGCGCTGCCGGCCAAGCAGAAAGCCGATCGCCACCATCTGCACCACGGTCTTCCATTTGGCGAGGCGCGTCACCGGCACGCCGACGGCGAGCGAGCCGAGGAATTCGCGCAAGCCCGAGACCAGGATCTCGCGGCAGAGGATGATGACGCCGGCCCAGAGCGACCAGCCGGCGATGGTCTGATCGGCGGCGAGCATCAGCAGCGCCGCCGCCACGATCAGCTTGTCGGCGATGGGATCGAGCATGCGGCCGAGCGTGCTCTGCTGCTGCCAGGCGCGCGCGAAATAGCCGTCGAGGAAATCGCTGACGCCGGCGGCGATGAAGATCCACATGGCGGCCCAGCGCCCCCAATCGCCGGTGACGAAGAAACAGGCGACCAGCGCCGGAATGGCGAGGATGCGGCCATAGGTGAGGATGTTCGGCAGGCTGCCGAAACGGGGATGGGCAGCCCCGCGCGGCGTTCCCGCCAACCCTTGCTGCGTCATGTTCGACGGCTCGTTCAAGGCAACCTACCCGCGCTCATGGAAGTGATCATAGATCGTCCGCGCCATCTGCGCGCTGATGCCGTCGACCGCCGCGAGATCGGCGATGCCGGCGCGGCTCACCGCCTTGGCCGAGCCGAAATGCTGCAACAGGGCGCGCTTGCGCAGCGGCCCGATGCCGGGCACCTCGTCGAGCGGCGAGGCGGTGCATCGCCTTCTTGCGCTTGGCGCGATGGGCGCCGATGGCAAAGCGGTGGGCTTCGTCCCTGAGCTTCTGGATGCAATAGAGCACGGGGTCGCGTGGTTCCAGCAGCAGCGGCTCCTTGCCGCGGAGGTAGATGCGTTCCCGCCCGGCATTGCGCTCAGGCCCCTTGGCCACCGCCGCCACTTTGATCTCGGACAGGCCGAGCTCGTCCAGCACGGCGTAAGCGGCGCCGAGCTGGCCCGGGACCGCCGTCGATCAGCACGAGATCGGGCGGGGCCCATCCATTCACCTCGCCCCGCTCCCTGGCGAGCTTGCTGAAGCGGCGCGTCAGCATCTCCCGCATCATCGCATAATCGTCGCCGGGAGCCAGGTCCTCGCTCTTCATGTTGAACTTGCGGTATTGCCCTTTGATGAAACCCTCGGGACCGGCGACGATCATGGCGCCGACCGGATTGGTGCCGGAGATATGGCTGTTGTCGTAGACTTCGATCCGTTCCGGACTCTCGTCGAGATCGAACAGCTCGGCAAGCCGCGCCAGGATCGCCGCCTGCGACGAGGACTCGGCCAGGCGCCGCGCCAGCGCCTCGCGGGCGTTGACGAGCGCATGCTCCACCAGCTCGCGCTTCTCGCCCCGCATGGGCGCGCTGACGTCGATCTTGCGGCCGCTGCGCAGCGACAAGGCCTCGCCGAGCAGGCGCCGCCCCGGGACGTCGTGCGAGAGCAGGACGCGTTTCGGCGGCAACTTGTCGTCGTAGAACTGGGCGACGAACGATTCCAGCACCTCCTCGACCGGCGACGCTTCTGTCGGCGCGCGGGAAATAGGCGCGGTTGCCCCAATTGTTGCCGGTGCGGAAGAAGAACACCTGGATGCAGGTCTGACCCGCGTCCTGATGCGCGGCGAAGACGTCGGCCTCCTTCACGCTCTTCGGGTTGATGCCCTGGCGCGACTGGATGTGGCTGAGCGCCGTCAGCCGGTCGCGAAAGCTCGCGGCGCGCTCATAGTCCTGCTTGAGGCTCGCCTCGTCCATCAGCGCACGCAGCCGGAGCTTCACCTCGTCGCTCTCGCCGGTGAGGAAGCGGAGCGCCTCGTCGACCAGCGCGCCGTAATCGGCGAGCGGAGATCTCCCCGGTGCATGGCGCGCTGCAGCGCTTGATCTGGTAGAGCAGGCACGGCCGCGTCCGGCTCTCGTAATAGGCGTCGGAGCAGGAGCGGAGCAGAAAGGCGCGCTGGAGCGTGTTGATGGTGCGGCCCACCGCGCCCGCCGAGGCGAAGGGACCGAAATAGTCGCCCTTGCGGCTGCGCGCGCCGCGATGCTTGAGGATCTGCGGCACCTCGTGGTCGCGGGCGATGAGAATGAAGGGGAAGGACTTGTCGTCCCTGAGCACCACGTTGAAGCGGGGCTTGAGCCGCTTGATGAGATTGGCCTCGAGCAGGAGCGCCTCGATCTCGGTCGCCGTGGTGACGAATTCCATGCTTGCGGTATCGGCGATCATGCGGGCGATGCGGTTGTTATGGCCCGCGCCCCGCGCGTAGCTCTGCACCCGCTTCTTCAGGTGCCGCGCCTTGCCGACATAGAGCACGTCGCCGGCGGCATCGATCATGCGGTAGACGCCGGGTCCGGCCGGCGCCGTCTTGGCATGGCGGCCGATCACGGGCGCACCGGTTTCGACGGCGCGCAAGCGCATCGCGCAGGCGCGAAAGGCGCGAAGATGCGGTGCGGTCGGGGTTCTCTAGGGGCATGGAATCATCGTTTCGCGCAGGCTTGCGGCCTGCGCTTCTAGAGCGAAGGTATGGTCTAAGCGTGACCTCGTTCAAGGGCTTGGAGGCGCTTCAACCGCTCCCGCCTGCGCCCTTCCAGGCCAGATGCTGGCCGCCGTCGAGCGCGATCATCTGGCCGGTGATCGAGGGCGTGTCGAGCAGGAAGCGGATGGCGCCGGCAACGTCCTCGGGGCTGACCGGCTTTTGCAGCGAGCGTCGCGCGGTATTCCCGCTCGAACGCGCCTTGGCTTTGCCCCTCGTTCTGGAGCACGGGACCGGGCGCGACGGCATTGACCCTGATCCGCGGGGCGAGCGCCTGCGCCATGGTTTGCGTGGCGGACCAGAGCGCCGCCTTGGCGATGGTGTAGGAGAAATAGTCGGGGTCGGGGCGCAAGACTTTCTGGTCGATGATATTGATGACGTTTCCTTCCATGCCGCCGGGCAAGGCCTCGGCAAAGGCCCGGGTCAGGAAGATGGGAGCCCTGAGATTGACGTCGAGATGCGTCTGCCATGTCCTGCCATCGAGCGTGGCAAGCGTGTCGTGCTCGAAGCGGGCGGCGTTGTTGATGAGGCAGGTGGGAGGCCCAAGCGCCGCAGAGCAGGCCGCGATCAATTTCTCGGGCGCATCCATATGGTCGAGATCGGCGGCGAAAGCGGCGGCGCGTTCCACCTTTCCGTTCGATTTCCGCCACGAGGCCTGCAGCCTCGGCCGAGGATGCGCGATAATGAATCGCCCACCCGCCAGCCGCGCTTGGCGAAATCGAGGGCGATGATCCGGCCGAGCCTCTTCGCCGCACCGGTCACGAGCACGATCCGGTCGTCTGTGTCTTGCGCCATGCCGTCGAGCTGGGGAATTTGGCCGGGACTAATCGGGGAGCCGGGACGCTCAAGCTACTGTAAGTGAGCGCCTTCGTGCGAACAAGAGCTGCGCCCTTTCTTCCGCCGCTCCTCTGGCCTATTGAGCCGTGACCACGAACACGCGTGCGAAGAGGTGGGCTGTGCTTGACGAGAAGGCCGTCGCAAGGGCGCATGCGGTCTATACGCCCTTCACGCTGTCGATCTACGATCTGCTCGTTCACGGCCTCTCCAACCGCTTCGCCTGGCGCTGTCCGACGCGGCGTCTCGTCGCGCTTTACCGCGACAATCTCGCCTCCCAACATCTCGAGGCGGGCGTAGGCACCGGTTTGTTGCTCGACCGTGCCGCGACGACGCGGCTGAGCCGCCTCGTCCTGCTCGACGCCAATCGCAATTGTCTCGACCGCGCCGGGCGGAGGCTCGCCCGCTTCAAGCCCGAGCTCTATCAGGTCGACCTGCTTGCGCCCTTCGCGCTCGATCTCGCGCCGGTCGCGTCTGTCGGTCTCACCTATGTGCTTCATTGTCTGCCGGGGCGCATGGACGAGAAACTGAAGGCGATCGATCATTTGCGGCCGCTGATGCGCGCGGGCGCGACCCTGTTCGGCGCGACCATCCTGGGCCGCGGCATTGCGCCGAACCGCGCCGCATCGGCGCTGCTCGATCTCTATAACGCGCAAGGGCGTGTTCAACAATCGCGAGGACGATCTCGCCGCGCTGACCGGCGGCTTGCGGCGACGCTTCGCCGACGTGGCGATCGCGCAAGAGGGCTGCGTCGCCATCTTTCGCGCGACCTAGTAGCCCCCGTTGTTCTTGTGTCAGGGTCGCGCGGGAGGCGGCACGGTCATCGTCGGCGCGGCGCAGAGCCGCCTCTGATCCTCGTTGACGCCGCAGGCGCCGGGGAACGAGGTCGCGGCCGAAGCACACCCTGATGTCGAGGAGATGCGCCTTGCGGCAGGTGACGGAGATCATTTCCGGCTTGAGCCAGGGATTGGCGTCGAGGAATGCGCGCTCGATCTCTTCGGGGGAGGCAAGAGGCCGGCGTCGGCCGCGAGAAAGCGCGGCGGAACGCTGACGCGCTCATAGAGCACGCGCGCGACCGCGAAATATTGCGCCGGCTCCAGCCCCGAGCAGGTCCCGTGGGCGCGATATTCATGGATCACCAAATTCTTGCTCGGCATGATGTCGCGCATCTCGTCGATCACGCTCTCGCGGCACCCAGGGGCGCTTGCGCGTTGGGCAATCCTCCGGCCAGCCGACTTTCGTGCTGCGGCCAGAGCCCATGCAGCAGGAAGGCGTGCGGCTTCGCGACGTCGCATTGCCTGTCCTTGCGCCTCTTGCCCTCGTCCCGGCAATAAGACGGCATCCAGGTGAGCACGAGCACGTAGTAATCGAACGCGCCCGGCGTGTTGCGCTCGGCGCCCAAGGCGCCGCTCGTTGCCGACAGACAGGCAAGCGCGAGGGCGACAGGGCAGCGCGGCGCGAAAGTCCGGCCGCATCAATCGATCGCACCGAGTTCGGCCAGGATGCGCGCCCAGCTTCGCGCGCCCTTGATGAAGCTCGTGAGATTGTACTTCTCATTCGGCGCATGGATGCGGTCGTCGTCGAGCGCGAAGCCGATCAGGAGCGAATCCATGCCGAGCCGCGAGCGGAACGATTCGACGATCGGGATCGAGGCGCCGCAGCCGACGATCGCCGGCGCCTTGCCCCATTCGGCTTCGAGCGCGCGCGCGGCGGCGCGAAAGGCCGGCGCGCTCGTGTCGAAACCGACGGCAGGCGATCCGCCCTCATGCGCATACGTGACGCCTCGCATCCGCCGGCAGACGCTCCGCGACGAAGCGATGGAGGCCGACGAGGATCTTTGCCGGCTCCTGCCCGGGGACCAGGCGGAAGGACAGCTTGGCGGTCGCCTGCGCCGGGATCACCGTCTTGGTGCCCGGTCCGCCATAGCCGCCGACGATGCCGTTGATCTCGGCGGTCGGCCGCGACCAGAGCTGCTCGAGCACGCTGAAGCCCTTCTCGCCGGCGGGCGCGCTCAAGCCCACGCCGCCGAGAAAGCCTGCCTCATCGAAACCGAGCGCGCGCCAGCTCGCGAGCTCGGCAGGGGAGGGGTCGCGGATCGCCGTCATAGAAGCCCGCAATGGCGACGCGGCCCTCGCCGTCGTGAAGGGCGGCGAGGATCTCGGCGAGCACGCGCAACGGATTGAGCGCCGGCCCGCCATAGAGGCCCGAATGCAGGTCGCGCGACGGGCCGCTGACGGTGATCTCGGAGAAGGCCAGCCCGCGCAGGAAGGCGGTGATGGCGGGGGTATCGGCGTCCCATTGCCCGGTATCGCAGACGAGCGCGAGATCGGCCTTGAGCTCGTCGCCATGAGCGGCCAGGAACGGTGCAAGGCTCGGACTTCCCGACTCTTCTTCGCCCTCGATCAGCACGCTCACGTCGAGCGGGAAGCGTCGCCGTGCTCGTCGAGCCAGGCGCGCGCGGCCTCGATGAAGGTCATCATCTGGCCTTTGTCGTCGGAAGCGCCGCGGGCGACGATGACCTTGCCGTTGACGCGGATCCTCGACGAGATGCGGATCGAACGGCGGCGCGGTCCATTCCTCGAAAGGCTCCGGCGGCTGCACGTCGTAATGACCGTAGAACAGCACGCGGCGGCGCGGCTCGGCCGAGGGCGCCGCGCGCCAATGCCCGACCACCATCGGCTTGCCTGACGTCGGCACGACCCGCGCCTCGAACCCGATCTCGCGCAGCAGATCCGGCGCAGCATTCCGCCGCCTCGACGCACGATTGGTGATAGGCCGGATCGGTCGATACGCTCGGGATGGCCAGCAGGCGGAACAGCCGCTCGAGCGCCCGCGGCTCTTCGCGCGGCGAGCCGGTCGAGCACGCCTTGCAGAGCAGGCCCCGGAGCTGCGGATCTGTTCATCGCCGTGCCTCGGCGGTGGCGCGCCCATGCGTCGGGCGTATGCGCATGGCTCGGCGCGTCCCCGGCAGCCGCGCATGAGACGCCGCTATCGGAGCCGATCGATGGAATGTTCGAATGTGGGGGAGGCTATTCGCCGAGCTGCACGTTGATGGCTTGTGGACCCTTGCCACGGCGGTCCGGCTCGGTCTCGAAGGATACCCGCGCACCCTCGTCGAGCGCGGGAAGGCCCGAGCGCTGCAACGCTGAGATATGCAGAAACACATCCTTGCCGCCATCGTCCGGCGTGATGAAGCCGAACCCTCGTGAGTGATTGAAGAACTTGACCGTTCCGGTCTGACGCATGGGAAGCTCCTTTCCCCCTTCCAAATGGTCCGCGCGCCAAGGCCGCGCAGAAGATCAGGCAAGTCTAGAAAGCGGGAAAAGAAACCGCGTCGCTTCCCACGGAAGCGCTGCGGCAAATCTCCACCCGGGTTCGCAATCTGCCCGCAAAACGCCTCACTCTAGGGGCGCGAGCCCGCCAAGCGCAAGACCCATCTGGCCCGCCGCGGACGACCGAGAGCGCTGATGCGAATGCTTAATTCGGATAGGGATCGTGCAGCGGAGCGCCGTTCAGGGGCGCCGGCGGAAAGTCGAAGTGAGGCCCGAAATCCTTCGGCGCCGGTGGCATCTTGGCCGGTCCCCAGATGTCGCTGAGAGTTAACACCGAATAGCCGCCGACGCCGCGCCGCGGCCTGACGTCCCAGTTGCCGGTCCCAGAACCGCCGCCACCCTGCGCCGCCGTGTTGCCGCTCGGGGCCTGCTGGGCGTTTGCCTCTTGCACCGTGACGAACGCAAGAAGCGCGCCGGCAAGGAAGATGGCGGGGAGGAGAAACTTGCGGAAGGCGGGAAACTTGGACATGTGACCTGCTAACGTTGTTTGCGGCAAAAAGTTGCGAATCGCCGAGCGAATCTGACCGGCCGAGGTTACGATTGCGTGACCGGCCTTCGCAAGCACGGGCGCCCGCACGAGATGCGCCCTTCCGGCACTGGGCGCTTCCCAGAGCGCGACTATGCGATCTTTGCCGCCCTGTGCCTATGGCTTCCTGGCCACAGTCGTCCGGCTTTTTCACGAACCGAGGCGCAGTTTCGCCAATGGTTTTCAACGTTTAGCTGGGGAAGGACGCGCTCTTCCCTGTGTCCGCCGCAACAACACGCGCGGAGGTGTCGCTGAAAGCACAGAGGCGCCTGATCCCCTGAAAGGAACCCGGCGCCTCAAAGATTGCGAGACACTTCCTGACAGCCGGCATGTGCCGGGCGCAGCTAGCCTGCGGCGCGGCGCGCGCGCGCGCGTGTGGATTTCATGAATCCTGGCGTTGTGCCGAGGACGGCATAGGTATGGGACGTATTCGACGCCACATTCATGCCGCGGCTCGAGAAGCGCGAAGCCTGCTTCCCGGCGGCGCGGATTCCGTCGGCGGCAGCCAGCATCTTTGCACGGGCGCTCGCGCGTCCGCTTGCCTTGGACCGCTTGGCAACGGCGGCGACCTTGATGGGCGCGGCGTCGTCCTTCTTCCAAGTTGTGGCGGTCACGACAGTCGGGCCGAAGCTCGAAGCCTGCCGCGCTGTGGCGCGGATTCCGTCGGCGGCAGCCAAGATTTCGGCACGGGCCTTCGCGCGTCCGCTCACCGTGGTCCGCTTGGCAACGGCGGCGACCTTGATCGGCGCGGTGCCGCGCGTCTTCGCCGCCGAAGCGACGGCGACGCTCTTGGCCTTGGAGGATTTCGGCGCAGCCTTAGCCATCTTCGGCGCAGCCTTGGCCAACTTCGGCGCGGCCTGTGCCATCTTCGCGGACTCCGACTTGACCGGCTCGACAGTCGGCTTCTGTGGCGCCGCCTGAGCAGCGACGGCCACAGGCGTGGCGTCCTTCTTTTCGGCGGTCGACTTGCCAAGAGCGGCGAGCACGCCGCCACCGGCTGTGGTCACCCGCACTTTGGCGGTGCCGGCAGCGATCATCCCGATGCTGGCGGCGGCGGCCTTGGACAGATCGATGATGCGGCCGCCGATGAAAGGGCCGCGATCATTGATGCGCACGACGACGGACCGTCCGTTGGCGAGGTTCTCGACCACGACCCGTGTGCCAAACGGCAGCGAACGATGCGCGGCCGTGAGCTCGTTGGGGTTCATTTGCTCACCGTTGGCGGTGATGTTTCTGGGTAGCGAGTACCAGGAGGCGTGGCCGAGTTGGTCGGCTTTGGCAAAATCGACAGGTACTAAGGCAGCGGTGCCGAGAAGTCCCACCGAAATCATCTTGGCTCGCATTTTGAACATGCGGTCGTTGCTCCATATTCGATTGTTTGGGAGGTTTTGGAGACCGACGAAGAGTCAAGCCGGCCGCACCTGTTAGTGCTGGCGGTAAGCTACGGAGCAAGAGGGCGAAAAATCGGCTCTGAAGGGGTAATTGAAGGGCGATTTAGGGGCGGCGCGCTGTTTTGGTTAAGATTAGAGATCCGCGGAAACTGAGACGCATGGCACGGCGCATTGACGATTCGTCTAGGCCGCTCGCTCGAGCCGCCTAACTCTTTGTCATTTCTCGCCTAATCCTTGCCCTTTTCGACCTGTACTTCAAATTGCCTGCGACGTGGACACGACACGATGCGGCGGAACCAGAACACGCAAGAGATGCGGGGGAGTGAGCGGACCCAGGCGGCTCCGGAACCGATGACAGGCGCCCAGGCCTCCTATCTCAAGATGCTCGCCGACGAAGTTCACGAGCCGTCGGCGTTCGCGAAGGACTTGAGCAAGCGGGAAGCATCGCGGCGCATCGATGCGCTTTCCGAGAGACTGAGGCTCTGCGAACTGCCGCCGCACACGGACTAGATGCGCGTTTTCGAGGGGCTTTCCCGCGCCGATGAATTGGTGGCACAGTGAGAGACGCCTTGGGTGCCTCCTGGTTGCGTCGATCCTCGCCGCTGGCACGCTGTTCCTCGCCAATTCCGGTTCCGCAATGGCCCTTATGCTGACATCCTCCGCGTTCGCGCCGGGCGGCAAGATTCCCTCGCAATACACGTGCGAAGGCGACGATCTCTCGCCGCCGCTCGCCTTCGCCGGCGTGCCGGACGGAACCAAGAGTCTCGCGCTCATCGTCGACGATCCCGACGCCCCCGACCCGAAGGCGCCCAAGCGCGTGTGGGTGCATTGGGTCGTCTACAATCTTGCCGCCTGACAGCAAAGGCCTGCCCGAGGATGCGAGCCGAACGGGCCTGCCGACGGGCGCGGTCACGGGGGTCAACGACTGGAAAAAGTCAAACTATGGCGGCCCATGCCCGCCGATCGGACGCCACCGCTATTTTCACAAGCTCTACGCGCTCGACCTCACGCTTCCGGCGAAACCGCTCACCAAGTCCGAGCTCGAAGGCGCCATGAAGGGGCATGTGCTGGCGCAAGCGGAGCTCATCGGCACCTATCAGAAGGGCGACCCATAAGTGTCGGCCCGACGACCTTCGTCCCTTGACGGATATCCGACGACTGGTTTCAGTGACGCCATGGCTAGACACACCCTGACTACGGTCATCCATCCGATCGCGCGCGCCGGCGTCTTCGCGGCGGCGCTGATCGGGCTTGCTCCTCATGCGTTCGCCGCCTGCGCCAGCCCCGCCGAGTTCGGCCGCTGGTTGCAAGGCTTCAAGAAAGAGGCCGTCGGCGCAAGGCATTTCACCCGATACGGTCTCCTACGCGCTCGACGGGCTCACCTACGATCCCGCGACCATCGCCAAGGATCGCGCGCAAGGCGTGTTCGCGCAGACCTTCCTGCAATTCTCCGGCCGCATGGTGTCGTCCAATCGCCTCCAGGTCGGCGCGCAACTGCTCAAGAAATACGCCGACACCTTCCGCAAGATCGAGCAGCAATACGGCGTTCCGGGTCCCGTGCTCGTCGCCTTCTGGGGGCTCGAGACCGATTTCGGCAAGGTGATGGGCAACATGGAGACGCTCCGGTCGCTCGCCACGCTGAGCTTCGATTGCCGGCGTCCCGAGGAGTTCCGCGAACAGCTCCTCTATGCGCTTCAAGGTGATCGAGCGGGGCGATCTGTCACCGCAGGAGATGCGCGGTCCCGCGCATGGAGAGGTCGGTCAGTTCCAGTTCCAGCCGAAGAACTACTACCAGTACGCCGTCGATTTCGACGGCAACGGCAAACGCGACCTGATCCGCAGCGCGCCCGATTCGCTCGCCTCCGCCGCCAACTATCTGCAATCGATCGGGTGGCAGGCGGGTCAGCCGTGGCTCGAGCAGGTGCGCGTGCCGGCGGATCTGCCGTGGGACCAGGCCGACGTCACCATCAGGAAGCCGCGCGCCTTCTGGGCGCAGCACGGGGTCACCTATCTGAACGGCAAGCCGATTCCCGCCGACAATCTGCCGGCCGGGCTTGTGCTCGCCCATGGGCCGGAACGGTCCGGCGTTTCTCGCCTATCCCAATTTCGACATCTATCTCGAGTGGAACAAGTCGCTCGTCTACACGACCACGGCGGGCTATTACGCGACGCGTCTTGCCGGCGCGCCTGCGCTCAACCGCGGCAATGGGCCGATCGAGACCCTCAGCCTGGCCGAGACCAAGGAGATCCAGCAGCACCTCGCCAAGCGCGGATTCGAGGTGGGCAAGATCGACGGCGTGTTGGGCGCTGCGAGCCGCGATGCCATCCGCAACATGCAGGTCAAATACGGCATGCCGGCCGACGCCTATCCGACCGCCGAACTGCTGAGCCGCCTGCGCGCGGGCCAATAGGCCCGCTTTCGCATCAGCGGTGCCGATCGGCGGCGGCTAGCGCGTCGAGTTCATCACTCGCCCGCCTCATCCTCGCGAGCGACGCGTGCTTCGGGACACGCGCGCGCCGGGGAGAGGGCGATTTCTACTCAGGCAGTCTGGCGTCCTCGACGCTGGCCATGAGGGAGAAGAAGCCTTCGGCCAGCGTCGGGTGAATGAACATGGCGTTCTTGAACAAGCGTCCAGGGCGCGTCGGCCATCATCAGCGCCATCAGGATCTGCACCAGCTCGCCGCCCTCGGCACCGAGGATGGTCGCGCCGAGAATGCGATCGTTATCGGCATTGATGACGATCTTCATGAGGCCCTTGGTTTCGCCGCGCTCGATGGCGCGCGCGACAAAGGCCATCGGCACGCTGCCGATCTTCAGGCGATAACCCTTCGCACGCGCCTCGTTCTCGCTCAGTCCGACGCGCCCAAGCTCCGGATCGGTGTAGAGCGCGTAGGGGACGACACGGTTGTCGATCGTGCGAGTCCTTGCCGTTCACGACGTTGTCGACAATGACGAGATAGTCGTCATAGGACACATGGGTGAAGGCGGGGCCGCCCTTGACGTCGCCAAGGACCCAGACGCCCGGGACGTTGGTTTCGAGCCTGCCGTTGTGCCGGATGAAGCCGGCCTTGTCGGTCTCGATGCCGGCCGCCGTCGAGGCCGAGATCGTCGGCGTTCGGCGTCTGCCCGATCGACACGAGCAGGTGCGAGCCCTCGATCGTCTCGGTGGTGCCGTCCTTGGTCTCGATCGTCACCTCCAATCCGCCGGGCGTCTTCGCGACTTTGGTGGTGCGGGCGCCGAGGCGGAACGTCATGCCCTCTTCCTCGAGCGCCTCCTTCAGGCTCTGGGAGATTTCCGCATCTTCGCGCGGGACGATCTGGTCGGCGAGCTCGACGACCGTGACCTCGCTGCCGAGACGGCGGAACAATTGGCCGAACTCGAGGCCCAGATAGTTGCCGCCAAGCGCGATGAGATGAGCGCGGCACCTCCTTCAGGTCCATGATGTTGCGGTTGGTCAGGTACGGAACTTGATCGAGCCCGGGGATGGGAAGAATGCGGGGCCGCGTGCCGGTATTGATGAAGATCTTGTCGCTCGCGAGCTTCTCGCCGTTCACCTCGATCTCATGCGGACCGGCAAAGCGGCCATGGCCGCGATAAAGCGTGAGATTCGGATTGTTCTTGACCTGCTCTTCGATGCCCGAGCGGAACGATCCCGAGACGGCGTTCTTGCGCGCGACGATTTCGGCCATGTCGACGCGGACCGTGCCGGTATGCACGCCGAACTCCGGGCCGCGCTTGGCCGTATGGGCGATGTGGGCGCTTGCGATCATCGTCTTGGTCGGGCGTGCAGCCGTAATTGATGCAGGAGCCGCCGAGCTGGCCCTTTTCGATCAGGGCCACGCGCCGGCCCAGTTTGGCGAGATCGATGGCGAGCGGCACGCCTCCTTGGCCTGAGCCGATGACGATCGCATCGTAAGTCTTCACGGTTCGTCCCTCCGAACGCCGCTTCTAGCGGGCGGGCGCGAGTTGAGGTTGCACGCGGTTCCAGATCAGATGGTCGAGAGATAAGGCGCCCGGTCCGCGCGCGACGATGAGCAGCAGAAGCGCGAACCAGAGAATGTGCTCGGGCCAGCCGTCGGGATAGACGAAGAGCTGGATCACCACGGTCATGACCATGAGGCCGAGCGCCGACAGGCGCGAGGCAAGTCCGACCACGAGCAGCACGGGAAGGACATGCTCGGCGATGGTCGCCATGTAGGCGGCAAGATCGGGGTGCAGGAGCGGGACCTTGTACTCCTCGCGGAAGAGAAAGAACGTGTTGTCCTTGATCTGAAAGAAGCCCTCGACCTTGGTCTGGCCCGAGCGCCAGAAGACGCTCGCGACCGCCAAGCCGCGCGACGAGCGCCACGAGGCTGTAGGGAATGCGCTCGGCCAAACGCCGGCCTGCTTCGAGCCAGTTCATCAAATTGGACATCTCTGAGCCTCCGGTCATGGTCGCCTGGCGGTGCCGTTGCTGGCTTCTCGCCGATCTGCCCGAGAAAAGCCCATCGGGACTTGTGAAGGAAATGCCGATCGATAATCGACACGATAGCCGGCCGCTATTTGACCTTTCGAGCGATAATGGCCAAATCAAAAGCCTGAGAGCCCGTTTAGGACTGCATCGCGTGGCGGCCGCTAGCCGTCATGTGCCGCTAGGGACCACATATCACGGCGGAAATCGGCCGCACCGGCGGCAGGGAGCCACTTTATGAGCTTGGCCTTTGCCACCGTCGACGAAGCGTTTCGCTACTGCCGCGACATGGATGCCTCCTTGAGCGAGAGGCTCGAGACCTTCGCCAATGTGGCGAGGGTGCTGCGGCCGGAGATGCAGGAGGCGATCGACCGGATGGTCGTAGCGGCTCAAGGCCCATAATGCCGGCGAGAGCGCACCCAAGCCCGGGCGAGCCGATGCCGTCCCTTCACCCTTCCCGACGAGACCGGACGGCTCGTCAGCCTTGACACGCTTCTGGCAGGCGGGACCCGTCGCCATCACCTTCCATCGCGGCCATTGGTGTCCCTATTGCCGCATCAACACGCGGGCGCTGTCGGAGGCGCAGGAAAAGATCAGGGCCGAGGGCGCGAATATCGTGGCGATCATGCCGGAGCGCGAGCAATTCGCCGCCTCGTTCAAGACGGATGCGGGCCTGCACTATCCGGTGCTGACCGATGTCGACAACGGCTACGCGCTCTCGATCAATCTGGTCTTTTGGGTCGGCGCCGAACTTGAGAAATTAATGGCGGCAGGAGGCCGCGATCTGCCGCGCTATCAGGGCAACGACGCCTGGTTTCTGCCGATCCCGGCGACCTTCGTGCTGGCAAGCGACGGCACCGTCAAGGACCGTTTCATCGATCCCGACTATCGCCGGCGCATGACCATCGAAGACCTGCTGACGGCGCTGCAAAACGCTCAAAATCGAGGGGAAAAGTGACCGCCGGTCGCGACCGGCGAGCAGGCGGTCGCCGCTATCCATTGGCAGCGCCGGATGGTATGAACGGGCCGGGGAAGAACTCGGGATTCCGGACCGTTTTCGGATTTCGACCGGCGGGTAGCCACCGCGGCTCAGGATTTTGAATGACCTCGAAACCGCTCTCACAGCTGCTCGAGGAGGCCTTCGTCCAGTCCCGGGACATGGACGCGTCTTTGGCCGAGAGATTGCAGGCCTTTGCCGATGCGGTGAGACGCTTCGGTCCGAACTTTCAGGAAGCCGTCGATGTCCTCGTGGAGAGGTTGAAACAGCACGACGTCGGCGAGAACGCGCCGAAGCCCGGCGAGGTGATGCCGAAGTTCGTCCTGCCTGATGAAAGCGGCCAACTGATCAGCCTCGAGAGCCTTCTCAAGAAAGGACCCGTCGCCGTCACGTTCCATCGCGGATATTGGTGCCCTTATTGCCGCATCAACACGCGCGCCTTGGCCGAGGCGCAGAGCCAAATCGCCGCCGAAGGCGGCCACGTCGCGGCCATCATGCCCGACCGCGAGCACTACACCGCCGGGCTTAAAACGGAAGCGGAGGCGCCGTTTCCGATCCTCACCGATTTCGACAACGGCTATGCCCTCTCGCTCAATCTCGCCTTCTGGGTCGGACAGGAGATGCAGGAGCTCATGACCGGGGCTGGCTGGGACGTGTCCCGCTCGCAAGGCACCAACACCTGGCTGCTGCCGATCCCAGCCACCTTCGTCGTCGGCACCGACGGCGAGGTCAAGGCGCGTTTCGTCGATCCCGACTATCGCAAGCGCATGGCCATCGAGGATCTGCTGTCTGCGCTCAGGACCGCGCGCGAGACGGCGCATTAGGCCGCATATCGCGTCCAATCGTAGGCGCGCAGCATCTTCATCATGGCCGAGGCCACGGCCGTGCGCTGCCGTCCTGCCACGCCGTAAAGATAGATGGTGCGCTGGAGCTCGAGGTCCTCGACGGCTAATGCGGGCCAAAGTGGCGGGGCTTTGCGTGCTGCGCGGCACCAGGGCGACCCCGACGCCTGCTTCGAGCAGGGAGAGAAGGTCGCCCTCGGCGCTCACCTCGTGAAAGCGCGTAACGTCGAAATCCTGCGCGCGCAGCATATCGAGCAGCGTCTCCGTCGTCTCGCAATAGGTGCGGACCATCAGCCGCTCCTGCCTCAAATCGTCGATGGAAATGCGCGGGCGTCCGGCCAGGACATGCGTGTTATGCACCAGGAGTTGAAAGTCCTCGGTGAAGAGCGGCCAGCGATCGAGCCGCTCCCACTCGTCGCCGATCTGGGCGGCGAGACCGAGCTCGACGTCGCCGCGCTTGAGATTATCGAGCACCTCGGCGCCGTTGCCGCGCACGATCTTCAGCTCGAGGCCTTCGAACAATTTGCCGAGCTCGACCACGTGCGGCGTGACCAGCGACGGATCGATGGTGTGCGACACCGCGAGCCTGAGCGAGCCGACTTCGCCCTTCTTGATGGCGGAAGCAAGCGAGCGGGCGCTGATGGCGCTGTCGTAGCATTGCTTCAGCAGCGGCAGCATGCGCTGGCCGAGCTCGGTGAGCTGAGCCTGCGGGCGCTCGCGCCGGAACAGATCGCCGCCGAGCTCGCCCTCGAGCTGGCGGATGGCGCGGGTGAGCGAAGGCTGGGCGACGTGGCATTCCTCCGCGGCGCGCGTGAAATTGAGCACCCGCGCCACGGCGAGGAAATAGCGGACCTGATGCATTTCCATGAGGATGCGCCCCGCCCGCTCTAATCGTTACCCGGAAAGCGGGACGGACGCGACGCTGCGGCCGTCCGCTCGGTCAGCCGGGGCCGGACAGGCTGCGGCCTGTTGCCTCGCCATGCCAATGGTCATCGGACTCGGAAATGCTTGGTTCGCGCCTTCTTGAAGCCCGGTTTTACGCTTGTGAGCGCTTCGCCGTCGAGATGATTTGACGCCATTGCCTATTTTTTGACAAGCGAGATCGTCGCAGCTCCAGGCCGATTTCCGCCGGTACCGGCTCCGGCGGCCATAGCGCTCCCCTATCGACTCCTTAGCCAACGGGCATTTCCCGCGCGCCCCTCGCTTCGAGCATGATCCGGCGTCGAAGAGCGCGGGTCCGCGGCAAGTCTAGCCGGACGCCGGAACAAGGAGGATCGAGCCCATGAACATCGCCATGGCAGAGCGCAGGGCTTCGCCCGCGCCCGCATTCCTCAAGGACAAGGTTTCCCTGATCACCGGTTCAACCAGCGGCATCGGGCTCGGCATTGCCCGTGCCCTCGCCGGGGCCGGCGTCCGCCGTGGTCCTCAACGGCTTCGGCAAGCCCGAGGAGATCAAGGCCGCGCAGGATGCCATCGGCGCCGATTTCGGCGTGCCGGTCGCCTATTCCGCCGCCGACATGTCGAAGCCGGACTCGATCGCCGAAATGATCCAGATGACGCTCGACAAGTTCGGCAGGCTCGACGTCCTCGTCAACAATGCCGGCATTCAGCACGTGGCGCCGTTGCAGGAATTCCCCGCCGCCAAGTGGGACGCCATCATCGCCATCAATCTGAGCTCGGCCTTCCACACCACGCGGCTCGCGCTCCCCAGCATGATCGCCAACAAATGGGGCCGCATCATCAATATCGCCTCGGCCCACGGGCTCGTCGGCTCGGCCTTCAAGTCGGCCTATGTCGCCGCCAAGCACGGCATGCTCGGGCTTGACCAAGGTCACCGCGCTCGAAGTCGCCGAGATGGGCATCACCTGCAACGCCATCTGCCCGGGCTATGTCTACACGCCGCTGGTCGAGACGCAGATCGACGGCACAGGCCAAGGCGCACGGCATCCCGCGCGAGCAGGTGATCCGCGAAGTCCTGCTCGCGCAGCAGCCGAACAAGCGCTTCGCCACCACCGACGAGCTCGGCAGCATTCGCGGTGTTCCTCGCCTCCGACGCCGCCGCCTCGATCACCGGCGCCGCCATCCCGGTTGACGGCGGCTGGACCGCGCATTGAGCAGAAGCGCCAACACGATTTGGAGCCGGCCATGAACAAGACCAAGACCCTGACGCCCCTCGAAGCCGTCAACGAGATCCGCGAGCGACAACAACGGGCAGGTCGTGCTCGTGCTGCAAGGCGGCGGCGCGCTCGGCGCCTATCAGGGCGGCGTCTATCAGGCGCTGCACGAGGCGGGCATCGAGCCTGACTGGATCATCGGCACCTCGATCGGCGCGATCAACGCCAGCATCATCAGCCGGCAACAAGCCGGAGGACCGTCTGCCGCGGCTGCGCGAGTTCTGGCGCCGGGTCGAACGCTCGGACTTCTGGGGCGTCTTTCCGGCCTGGACCGGCGTGGCCGACGCGCTTTCCTCCTGGAGCACGCTCGCCAACGGCATCCCCGGATTCTTCGAGGTCAACCCGCGCGCTTTCCTCGGCGCGCATGTGCCGCTCGGCGCCGACCATGCCGGCTACTACTCGACCGAGCCCTTGCGTCAAGACGCTGGAGGAGCTCGTCGACTTCTCGCTGATCAATCGGAAGCGTCCGCGGCTCACCGTGGGCGCCGCCCACGTGCGCACCAGCATGATGCATTATTTCGACTCGCGCGACATGGAGCTCGACCCCCGGCCATATCATGGCCTCGGGCGCGCTGCCGCCGGCCTTTCCGGCCGTGCGCATCGACGGCGAGCTCTATTGGGACGGCGGCATCCTGTCCAACACGCCGACCGAGTGCATCTTCGAGGATTATCCGCGCCGCAACTCGCTCATCTTCGCGGTGCATCTCTGGCATCCGACCGGCGACGAGCCGGAGACGATCTGGCAGATCCTGCACCGCCACAAGGACATTCAATATTCGAGCCGGATCTCCAACCACATCGTGCGGCAGCGCGAAGCGCACAAGCTTCGCCATGTCATCTCCGAGCTTCTGAAATTCGTCCCCGAGGAAGAGAGGAAGACCCCGGCGGTGAAGGAGCTCGCCGGCTATTCCTGCCGCACGCGGATGCACGTGGTGCGGCTGCTGGCGCCGCGCCTCGACAACGAAACGCACATCAAGGACATCGACTTCTCGCCGGCGGGCATCTGCGCGCGCTGGGAAGCAGGCTACGCCGACACCAACCGCGCGCTTGCGACGCAGGCTTGGCTCGAGGAGTGCGATCCGCTCGAGGGCGTGATCCTGCACGAGCCGCGCGCCGGGCGCGGAACCCGCAGCCGAAGCCGAGATGGGCGGGGCCGTTACCGCACCCGCGGAGGCGCCGAGGCGCGCCGCCGAATAGGAGAGGGGACCATGGACGCATGCACGACCATGTCCGCCGTCCAGCTCCTCGCCGCGGCGTTCACCTTCCTGGCGGCGGTTATCTCTCTCGATGTGTTCTGGGTCAGGACTCCCGATGAGCTGCATGGCGGCGATATCGCGGGCGCGCTCAGGAAGCGGAGCTGGCTCAATGCGCTCGTGGCCGCTCGGCGCGGCCGGCGCCGTCGTCCTGCTGTTCTTCTGGGTCAGCACCTGCTCGAATGGCGCCTTCTGATCCTGGTTCGCCGCCCAGGGGCTCAGCGCGACGGCAAAGAAAAAGCCCGGCATTGGCGCCGGGCTCTTCTCACGCAATACAGAGCAATCTTCCCATTCAGCACCGATTACGATGCGAGCGGCGATCCGGAGATCGCCTACTTGATCGAGGTCGGCGGCAGGTCCGTGGTGTAGACCTGCTGCGAATGGTGAAAACAGCCGCCGAGCGCGATGGACGCGGCAAGGACGGCAAGAACAACGAAACTGCGCATGACTGATCCCTCTGACTTGGTGCTTACGCTTGACATGGTTTACGCGAGACTGCGCCCATCTCACTGCGTCACGCTTAGAAAAGGGTTAATATGCGCGCTATTTTGGCACGGCGCGTGGCGCGAGCCTGCGATCGCGCCGGCACAGGACTCCGTTTAGCGCGCCTCTGCGGGCGCCATCGGCGTCTTGAGGAAGACGGCGAGCAGGGCCGCGACCAGAAGCGCCACGGCGATGCCGGCGACGCAGGCCTCCCAGCCGAACATGTCGAAGATCAGCCCGAGCACGGCGCTGCCGACCAGGCCGCCGAAGAAATAGCAGGCGAGATAGAGGCCGCTCGCCGCGCCGCGGTCCGAGGTCGCGGCGCGGCCGACGAAACCCGTGGCGCAGGCCTGGGCGAAGAAGGTGCCGGCGCCGACCAGCACCATGCCGAGCAGCACGGCCGGCAGGCTCGGCAGGACGAGAAGCGGAAGGCCGAGCAGCGGCCACCCCGAGCGCCGCCCAGAACGTGGGCCTGCGTGCCGAAGCGGCGCACGGCGCGCCCGGCCAGCGGCGTGGTCGCCATGGCGGGAAGGAACACGAAATAGACGAAGCCGAGCGTCATGGCGCCGACGCCGAGCGGGGGCTGCACCAGAACGAAATTGACGAAGGTGAACGTGCCGATGAACGCGAACAGGATGCAGAAGCCGATGGCGAAGCTCGCGCGCAAGGCGGGGTTCTTCAGATGCATGATCCAGGCGTCGAAATGCGAGCCCATGGCCGGCGTCGACGCAATTCATGCACGGCGTCTTCTCGATGGTGAAATAGACCAGCACGGCGCCGAGCAGATTGAGGAGCGGCGAAGAAATAGAAATTGCTGGCGAGCCCGAAATGGTCGGCGACGCCGGCC
The DNA here is from genome assembly GCA_963776655.1 of uncultured Alphaproteobacteria bacterium. Classification (GTDB taxonomy): domain Bacteria; phylum Pseudomonadota; class Alphaproteobacteria; order Rhizobiales; family Methyloligellaceae; genus Methyloceanibacter. Next base: position 410,239 of record CAVZNL010000002.1, read on the forward strand.
GAGATCAGCCGGCCGATCAGATTGCTGGCGACATTGCCGGTGATGTAGGCGGCGAACGCGCTGGCCGAATTCGGCGGCGCTGTAATGCTCGCCGAGATAGGCCAGCGTGAGGGTGAAGGCCGCCGCCATGCACAGCCCCTGCGCCACGCGCAGGATCGTGAAGGTCGTGAGGTCCGGCGCATGCGCGAGCAGCGCGGTCGGGATGGCAAGCAGGACGAGGCTGATCAGGATCCCCGTCCTGCGGTCGATCTCGCGGCTGAAATAGCCGACCGCGAGGCCGGAAAACGCCATGCCCAGGGTGCTGGCATTGACGGCAAAGCCCATGGCCGCGGGCGTGACGCCGTAATGGCGCGGTGAGCGAGGGCAGAATGGCTTGCGTTGCGAACAGATCGACGACCGTCAGGAAGGCCGTGAGCCCGATGACGATGGAGCGGAGGAACACGCCGCCGGAATGTCCATGCGCTTCGACCCTCGGCAACGGCGACCGCATGGGACGTCTCGGTCATGGCCGGCTCCTCGAAGACGAAAGAGGCGGATGTGACGCCCGGGGGGAGGGGCATCACATCCAGGGGGGGAGCAGGGATTACATGTTCTTGTCGTTCGGATCCTTCAGCAGGTCGGCGGAGAGCAGCACGACGGTCGTGTCGCCGAGATTCTTCCACCAATGCGAAACGTCCTTGGTCTCGGCGACGACCTCGCCGGCCTTGTGCACGATCGGCACGGCGCAGTTGCTGGCATATTCGTGGATCTCGCCTTCGACGATGTAGATGATCGCCGGACGGTCGGCGTGGCTGTGCCACGGCACGATGCCGCCCGGCTCGATCGACGAGCTTGCGCATGCGGAACTTGCGATCCGTCGATGCCCTGCTCCTGCTCGACGTCGATCATGGCGATGACGGTGTCGGTGACGCCCACCGGCTTCAGGTCCACCGTCTCACGCGCGTCGGCTTTCTTCTGGTCGGCGGGGCATTCGCCGGCGAAGGCGCTCGAGGCCATCAGGCTGGCTCCCAGCGCGATACCGGCAATTAAGACAGTGCGGCCGAACCGGCCTTTCGTTCTCGATTGAAACATCTCCGTTCACTCCTTCTGGCTAGTGCTCCGGCCGAAAGGAACGGCCGCGGCGATAGGCGGAGGATCGGCCGGAGCCGCCGCAAACGGAAATGCCGGTTGGCTTCCAACTCGATAGCCGAACGCTATCCGATGCAGCGAAATGCACCCATTCCATAGCGATAAGGTATTGGCCGATCAGGGGTATCCAACCCTACCTTTCGGTCGTTCCGAACGGACACATGGCCATCCGCCCGGAGCTCCGACCCCCAAGGCCAACACTGAAGGAGACTTGAAATGAAGCAGCTTCTGATCGTCCTGACCCTGGTCGTCGCCTCAGCCGCGCCCGCCATGGCCGAAGGTTTCCGAACCCCTACCTGAGCAGCCGTTAGCAGCTCGGCGATTGATCGGGCAGGCGTCAGCCTTTGCCCGCTCGAAAGGAGAAACCCCATGAAGACGCTTTTTCTCGCTCTCGCTCTGATCGTCGCGACTCGCGGCGCCAAGCATGGCTCTCGAATTCTCGGGCAGCGCGCCCGGGCAGCTTTCGGCCGTTAGCGAGTGGATCACGCCGCGTGACCCCTTCCTCTCCCCGACTGGGCGGGCGCTCTCGATGAAGCGCCCGCATCTTTTCGGGTGGGGTCAATGGCTCAGAACACATCGCCGTCCATTGCCGCAGGACCGCCGCGAAAGCCGACGCGCGTCGTCGATGCCGGCGGTGCTTGCGTGCTAGCGGCTCTTGCCCTTGAAGGCGCGCGTGCCGGGCTTGCCCGCTTTCGAGCGCGGCCGCGATTTCCGCAAAGCGGAGAGCGGCATCTCGCGGTTATGCGGGCCCATCTCGTCGAGCGAAGGCTTGTGCGGCCGGGTGAGATCGGTCTCCGCCGCCGCGCGCTCGAGTTCCGCCTGGCGGGCGAGGGGGTCGCTGGCGACGGCGAGCTCCATCTGGCGCAAGCGCTTGACCTCGTCCCTCAGCCGCGCCGCTTCCTCGAATTCGAGGTCGGCGGCGGCCGCGCGCATCCGCTTCTCCATGTCGGCGATGACGCTTTCGAGATTATGCCCGATCAGCGCCTGGTCCTCTTCGGCGAAGCCGATGCCGGCATCGACCAGGACATGGTCGCGCTCGTAGACGCTGGCGAGAATGTCGCCGATATTCTTCTTCACGCTCTCCGGCGTGATGCCGTTCGCCTCGTTCCACGCCATCTGCTTTTCGCGCCGGCGATTGGTCTCGGCGATGGCGCGTTCCATCGAGCCGGTCATGCCGTCGGCATAGAGGATCACGCGCCCGTCGATGTTGCGCGCGGCGCGGCCGATGGTCTGGATCAGCGAGGTCTCGGAGCGCAGGAACCCTTCCTTGTCGGCGTCGAGAATGGCGACCAGCGCGCATTCGGGAATATCGAGGCCCTCGCGCAGCAGATTGATGCCGACCAGGACGTCGAAGGCGCCGAGCCGCAAATCGCGGATGATTTCGATGCGCTCGAGCGTCTCCACGTCGGAATGCATGTAGCGCACGCGGATGCCTTGCTCATGCATGTACTCGGTCAGGTCCTCGGCCATGCGCTTGGTCAGCGTGGTGACCAGCACGCGATAGCCTTGCGCCACCACCTTGCGCGCCTCGTCGATCAGGTCGTCGACCTGGGTCGAAGCCGGGCGCACCAGGATAGGCGGGTCGACGAGGCCGGTGGGGCGGATCACCTGCTCGGCGAACACGCCGCCGGTCTGCTCCAGCTCCCAGCCGCCGGGCGTGGCCGAGACATAGACCGTCTGCGGCCGCATCGCGTCCCATTCCTCGAAGCGAAGCGGCCGGTTGTCCATGCAGGAGGGGAGTCTGAAGCCGTACTCGGCGAGCGTCGATTTGCGCCGATAGTCGCCGCGGAACATGCCGCCGATCTGCGGGACGGTGACATGGCTCTCGTCGACGAAGACCAGGGCATTGTCGGGCAGATACTCGAACAGCGTGGGCGGCGGCTCGCCGGCTTTGCGTCCGGTGAGATAGCGCGAGTAATTCTCGATTCCGGCGCAGGAGCCGGTGGCCTCGATCATCTCCAGATCGAACAGCGTGCGCTGCTCGAGCCGCTGCGCCTCGAGCAGCCGGCCGGCGCCGTTGCAGCTCGTCGAGCCGGGCCTTGAGCTCGTCCTTGATGCCGCGGATTGCCTGCTTGAGCGTCGGCTTCGGCGTCACGTAGTGCGAGTTGGCGTAGACCTTCACCATGCTGAACTCGTCGGTCTTGGCGCCGGTCAGAGGGTCGAACTCGGTGAGGCTCTCGACGGTGTCGCCGAACAGCGAAATGCGCCAGGCGCGATCCTCCAAATGCGCGGGCCACAGCTCGATGGTGTCGCCGCGCACGCGGAACGAGCCGCGCATGAAATTCGCGTCGTTGCGCCGGTAATGCAGCGCCACGAGGTCGGCCATCAGCTGGCGCTGCTCGACCTTGTCGCCGCGCTTCAGGCTGAAGGTCATCGCCGTGTAGGTCTCGACCGAGCCGATACCGTAGATGCAGGACACGCTCGCCACGATGATGACGTCGTCGCGCTCGATCAGCGCGCGGGTCGCCGCATGGCGCATGCGATCGATCTGCTCGTTGATCGACGAATCCTTCTCGATATAGGTGTCGGTGCGCGGGATATAGGCCTCGGGCTGGTAGTAGTCGTAGTAGGAGACGAAATACTCGACCGCGTTCTCGGGGAAGAAACTCTTGAACTCGCCATAGAGCTGAGCGGCCAGCGTCTTGTTCGGCGCCAGAACGAGCGCCGGGCGCTGCGTCGCCTCGATGACCTTGGCCATGGTGAAGGTCTTGCCGGAGCCGGTCACGCCGAGCAGCACCTGGTCGCGTTCCAGCGCGTTCGCTTGCGCAACAAGTTCGGCAATCGCTTGCGGCTGATCGCCCTTGGGCTCGAGCTCCGATTGCAGGTGCAAGCGGGACGCCGCCCTCGCTCTTCTCGGGGCGGGGCGGGCGATGCGGCGTGAAGGGCGACACGGCGCCCGTGACCAGCGGATGCTCCTGCATCAAGGGCTGCGGCGCTTCGCCGAAACCGGGCGGACGGCGGTCCGCGCCGAGCGGCAGGCCGGCCGCCTCGCCCGTGACGGCGCGCGGCTCGGCGCGCGAGCCGAAGGTCCTGGCGATACGATAGGGCATGGGCCGAATATGGCGGCGGGGAGGGGACTTGGCTAGGGGCGCGTCGTCCCCGCCCTCTCCCCTTTGAGACGTATGGCAGGCCGAGCGCACGCTAGGCTGAGCGGAGCGAGGGCGCCAGCGCGTCATACCGGCGGAAGCCGGTATCCAGAATCCCCCAAACGTGGTGCATGCCGCTTCTGGGTTCCGGCTTTCACCGGAGTGACGAAGATCTACCCTCCCTCGATGGGAAGGGATGCGAGGCCGAAGGCGGAGCCGGATGGGGTGACGGTCATTCAATTCGCAACCCCTGCCTTCGCCGGAGCCAAGCCCCGGCTTCGCGCAGGGCAGGTCGCAAGCCCCCACCCGGCCCGCAAAAGCGCGCCGACCTCCCTAGAGAGGGGGAGGTATGAAGAGAGACGATCGTTGTAAACCGGTTTCGGGTACAAAGAGGGCCATAACCGCGCGGACAGGGCATTTGCGGCGATGAACTTGATCCACTTCTTGCATGACGTTCCGTTATGGGTGACAGCCGGACTGCTAATCGTCGCCGCTTGCCTCTACGCCATCGGCCTTATGCTCGGGGCGCGGCTCCTCTACGGCGTGGACCGGCTCAGCCTGAACAACGAGGTGGCAGGATTCAAATTCGCCGTGATCGGTGTTTTTTACGCGGTGCTGCTCGCCTTCGTGGTCGTGGCCGTATGGGAGGAGTTCCGCCAGACCGAAGCGGCGGTTCGCGACGAGGCGAAGGCTGTGGTCGACTTGCACCGTGTCACCCTTGCCCTCCCGGCCGAGGCCGGCGCCGAGATCAGAGAGCATCTGATCGCCTACACCAAGGACGTGCGCGAACATGAGTGGCCGACAATGGCTGTCGGCGAGCCGAGCGACATCGTCATCAAGGATCTCGTCGCTCTGAGCAAGGCGGTCTTCAGCGTCAACCCGGCAACGTCGCAGGAGGTGGCACTCTATCAAGACGCGCTGAGGCTTTTGGCGCGCATGACCGATAATCGGAACGAAAGGCTGGACAGCGCAGACGGTTCGGTGCCGGGGATCCTCTGGTTCGTGCTGATTGTGGGAGCCCTGATCACGCTTGGCTATCCGGCCTTTTTCGGATCGACCAATGTGGGGGCGCAAGTTCTCATGACGGCGGCCCTGGCCGTCCTTGTCGCCATTGCCTTGCTGCTTGGTCTTGCCTTCGACTATCCCTTTACCGGCGACGTGCAGGTCTCGCATGCCCCGTTCGAACAAGCCTTGCGGCAAATGTCGTCGGTGCCGTCTCCGCCTTAGGCCATCCCACTTGGCAGAACATTGGTGTGACCCCGGCACGTCGCCCCGGCCCTTGGAGAGACGATTTGGACGAGACGAAATCACTGGAAGCGGCGCTCACCGAGGCCTTTCGCCAGGCGGATAGTCTCGAGGGTCCCCTCGGCGAGCGGCTGCGATTTTATCTCGGCGAGTCGCGCAAGCTCCTTCCCGACCTCGAAAGCACCTACGACGCGTTGGTCGAGCGCATCAAGGCCGGTGGCGCAGAAATCCGCGTTCCCGAGCTTGGCGAGATGCTTCCCGGATTTCTCATGACCGACAGCGACGGCCAACTGGTCGATCTTGATGCCTTGCTGGCGAGAGGGCCACTCGTGATCAGCTTCAACCGCGGCCCGTGGTGCGACTATTGCGGTCTCGAATTGCAGGCGTTGGCCCGCGCCTATCCCGACATCGCCGCCGCCGGCGGCGACGTCGTTTCAGTCGTCCCGGAAACGGCAAAATACGCAAGAGACTTGCGCAAAAGCCGAAACCTGCCGTTCCGAGTCCTGACGGACCTCGACCTCGCCTATGCGCTCTCGCTCGGTCTCGTGTTCTGGGTCGGCGACAAGATCAAGAACACCTATCGCCAATTTGGTATCGACCTCGAGCAGTTTCAGGGCAACGGGGGGTGGTTGCTGCCGATCCCCGCCACACTCGTGATCGGCAGGGACGGCCGCGTCAAAGCCCGCTTTGTCGACCCTGATTTTCGCCATCGCATGGGCATGGAGACCATCCTTCGGGCCCTGGCCGAAGCTCCATAAGGGCGCCCGCCGGCCCGCTAAAACCTGAAATTTTGCGTCCAGGGGGGCGCGGTTTCGACGGTTGGCGCGTTCACATTGTTGCGGATGGGCACCCCAAATTGCCACTTTGACGGGCGATCATCGTATAATGAAAAAAACGATTGACTCGTCCCGTGGGACGGCAAGCCTGGACAGGGTGAAACTTGATTCGTGAAGGTCGGCGTCCGCTTGAGCGGTCGAGTGCGGCATCAAAGGAGAATCGGAGCACAAGCCATGGCTACGAAAAAGAGTGGGAAGAAACGCACAACGAGTAGGAAGAAGAGCGCGGGGGCGAGGAAGACGAGCGCGCGCAAGACCGCGGCGAAGAGGACCGGCGCGAAGAAGAAAACGGCGAAGCGAGCCGCGGCAAGAAAGTCCCCTGCGCGCAAGACCGCCGCGCGCAAGACCGCCAAGGCGGCGCGAAAGCCTGCACGCAAGGCCCCGGCCCGCAAACAAGCGGCTGCGAAGCCGGCGGCGGCACCCAAGCCGGCAGCCCCGACGCCAGCCGCACCGCGGCCGTTCACATCGCCGATGGCCGCGCCAGTCCGTCCGGCCCCGTCGCCGGGCATGGGCAGCGCCACGCCGCCACGGCCGGCAAGCCCGCTTGGCGGGGGAGCCCCAACACCCGGTGGCGCGCCACGTCCGGCGGGCCCATCTGGCGGATCGAGCCCGAGTTCGAGCCCGCAACCCTATCGGCCCTCTTGGGCGCGAGACGACGACGACATGTAGCGCGACAGGGAGGGCTCGCCAGAGACTGCGGCTCTCCCTCTCCGTGCCCAAGACAACAGAAGATATCCGCTGAGCAAGCTCATGCCGGCGATGGAGGGGGCGCATTGCGGCCCTCCATGAGACGCGAACGATCGTGCCTTGAACGGGCGGGCGTGCCGTCCATTGACCCAGCACCTGCGACCATCCCGGGTTGGGTTGACCGGGCGGCCGCGCGCGGGCTAGACGCCTCTGAACAGATTGCCGACCGCCAGCACCACATAGGCAACGATCAGCGACCCAGAATCCGTTCTCCGTGACGAAGGGTATTGCCGCGAATTGGCCAATGACGGCCAAAGCCGCCAAAATCAGCGATACGATGAAGACCACTGTCGACGGTGCTGTTAGATTCATCTCCGCCCCTCCCGCTTTGTTGACGAGCGGACTGTAATCGTTTTTTCTGAAAAAGCGAGCGGTTTACTCTGCCGGCGCGAAAGGCCAATTTCGGGCGAGCGGCTGTCGTGAGCACGGCGAGTGAGGAGGCGAAGTGATGCGTCCAATGACGCGGTTGGTCCTGGGTATTGTAGTTCTCGCTGGGATTTTGGCCGCCGTCGCCCTCGGTTTGCCGTCCCACGTCACGGTGACGCGATCGGTGGTCATCAACGCGCCGGAATCGGTGATCTTTCCCTATCTCAACAATCTGCACCAATTCGGCGATTGGTCGCCGTGGAGCGTGCGCGATCCGCAACTGGCGGTGAGCTATGGCGGTCCCGAGACCGGCCAAGGCGCGCAGGTCAAGTGGACGAGCAAGAAGCCGTCGATCGGGACCGGCAGCATGGAGATCAGCGAAACCGAGCCCAACCGCCGCATCGACCTCGCCGTCAATTTCAACGGCTTGGAGGGCACGAGCTCCTACGACGTCGTACCGTCCGGCTCGGGCAGCAAAGTCACCTGGACCTTCGGCTACGATTCGGGCTCGAGCCCGCTCAAGCGGTGGAAGGCGTTGATGCTCGATGGCTTCGTCGGGACCGAGTATCGCAGCAGGCCTCGACCGGCTCAAGGAGAAGATCGAAGCGGAACGGCGCCCGACGACGCCGACCATCAGCCCGACCCCGCCGGGCGGCGTGTCATCCTCAGCCCGGGCAGCCCGCCGCGGCCCTGCCGCCAGGAGCGCCGCCGCACCGGGGCGCCCGCCGCCGCAAGGCGCGGCCTTGCCGCCGGGTCAGGCGGCGCCACAAGCGGGAGCGGCAGCGACCGGCGCCACAGCCACGCCGCACGCGCCGCGACGCCACCTGCCGCTCAGCCGAGCACGGCACCGGCCGCTGCGGACAGCGCGCCCGCACCAGCACAGCCCCGAAGAAAAGGAAGCGGCGGCAGCAGCAATAGCCGGACGCGAAGCTGCTAGAGCTTGTGCTCTGGCCTCGGCTCGGGCGCCGGGGGATCGACCGTTGTCGCTTGGATGACGAGCCGAAGCGAGCTCGCAAGCAGCGGGTCGAGCGGCACGGCAGGTGACGAGCGTGGCATCGCCGCCGCAACGCGTCGGACATCGGTCTCCGCCAGATGCGGATCGACCACCCTGCGTCCGGTGACCGCGATAGACGCGCGAAGTCCCGTCGGCGGTGGTGACGGTGATGCGGTCGCCGATCGCCACCTCGCTCAGCGTCGTGCGAGTTCGTGCGTCGCGGCAACCGGCTGCGGCTTGTCAATTGCCGCGCCCGGTACCCTGATCGTCCTTGACGACCGATGCGCTCAGGCCAAGCCGCGGCACCTTCGCCGCCGACAGCGGATCGTGTCTCGGCCCAAGGCCAGGCAGCCGGCTCCGGCAAGCTGGCGACGGGCGCGGTCCCAGGCGCTCTCCCGCAGCACCTGCGCGACCTCGGATCGGCGTCGGAAGATCGCCTCCGGCAAGCAGCAGGCCGGCCGCGACCGCTACGCCGGCAATTGCTCCGGCCGTCCACCCGAGCGCGCGGCGCGAGCGGAAAAAGAGGAGGAGGAGCTGCGCCGACCCCCGTCGCGACATCAGATCCTCCTCCCGACCCGCCGCGGGGAGGTATCGTCGCGGCGGCGATATCGACACGAGATCAAGGTGACCGCACTCAGCAAGATGAGAAGTAGAACGAACAGCGCCGCCTGCCTCACATCGGCGAACGTCGCAACCAGGGCGGCCTGAGCTTCGCTCGCGCTCAACGGCGTCAAGAAAAGCGTCAGGATAGGGGCAAAGAAAAACGAAGTTGCCGCCTGCTTGCCTTGGCACTGAGCCTGGCGTCGCTCGGTCATCGACTTTGACCTCGTCTGTCGGCACCAAGAAAAATCAACCATGCCAATGGGGCGCCGCTTTAACCAGATTGTGGCCCGCCTGCGCGCGTCCCCGCCTTAACTGTGGCGCAAATGCGATTATGCACAGGATGGCCGATGGCCGGTCGAGGCTTGCGGCCAATCGCGCCCACGCTTAGGGTGCGCCCGCTTCGGCCGCCTCTTTTTCGCAATTTTCCAGGAGATCGATATGGGACTGGTCGCCCGCACGCTCGAACGGGTCAAGCCTTCGCCGACCATGGCCATCACCAGCAAGGCGCGCGAGCTGAAGGCTGCGGGCTTTGACGTCATCGGCCTTGGCGCCGGCGAGCCCGATTTCGACACGCCCGACAACATCAAGCGGCGGCCGATCGAGGCCATTCAGCGCGGCGAGACGAAATACACCGCCGTCGACGGCATTCCCGAATTGAAGCGGGCCGTCGCCGAGAAGTTCAAGCGCGAGAACGGGCTCGCCTACAAGCCGTCGGAGATCACCGTCGGCAGCGGCGGCAAGCAGGTGCTCTACAACGCGCTGCTCGCCACGCTCGACCCGGGCGACGAGGTGATCGTGCCCTCGCCCTATTGGGTGAGCTATCCCGACATCGTCCTGCTTGCCGGGGCCGAGCCGGTCGATCGTCGAGACCAAGCTCGAAGACGGCTTCAAGCTGAAGCCGGAGGCCTTGGCGCGCGCCATCACCGCCGCGGACCAAGTGGTTCATCTTCAACTCGCCGTCGAATCCGACCGGCGCCGCCTACACCGAGGCCGAGGTCAAGGCGCTCACCGACGTGCTGGTGAAGCATGACAAGGTGTGGGTGCTTTCCGACGATATTTACGAGCACCTCGTCTATGACGGGTTCAAATTCACCACGCCCGCCGCGGTCGAGCCCAGGCTCAAGGCGCGCACGCTCACGCTGAACGGCGTGTCGAAGGCCTATTCCATGACCGGCTGGCGCATCGGCTATGGCGGCGGACCCGAGCCTCTGATCAAGGCGATCGCCACGCTGCAATCGCAGTCGACCTCCAATCCCTGCTCGATCAGCCAATGGGCCGCGGTCGAAGCGCTCGAGGGACCGCAGGATTTCCTCAAAGACTGGGTCGCCTCGTTCCAGGAGCGGCGCGACCTGGTGGTCGCCATGCTGAACCAGGCCAAGGGCTTGTCCTGCCCGAAGCCCGAGGGCGCGTTCTACGTCTATCCGTCATGCGCGGGGGTGATCGGCAAGACCACGCGCGGCGGCAAGATCGATCGGCAACGACGAGGATTTCGCCACCGCGCTGCTGGAGGAGGAGGGCGTTGCCGTCGTGCATGGCGCGGCCTTCGGGCTGTCGCCCTTCTTCCGCATTTCCTACGCGACCGGAATCAAGGCGCTGGAAGAGGCCTGCCGGCGCATCCAGCGCTTTTGCGGCAATCTCGGCTGAGGCGGGAGGAACGAATGCCCGACATGAAATTCAGCACCGGCAACCAGATCAAGGGCAAGATCATGGAGATCCGCAAAGGTGCGGTGACGGCCATCGTCTATGTTGCGGTTCCGGGCGACACCATGCTCGAAGCGAGTGTCACCATCCCGGCGCTGGAGACGCTGAAGCTCTATGAGGGCAAGCCGGTGGTCCTGATGATCAACCCGGGCGACATCATCATCGGCTGCGAATAGGATCGTCGGAGCCCGGCCGAGTACCGATCAAGCCGTCATCGTCCGCTGGTTATGGGCGACGCCCTTGTCGGTCAGCAGCTCCTGGAGCTCGCCCGCCTGGAACATCTCCCGCACGATATCGCAGCCGCCGACGAACTCGCCCTTGACGTAGAGCTGCGGGATGGTCGGCCAGTTCGAATAGGCCTTGATCCCGTCGCGGACGCCCATGTCCTCGAGCACGTTGACGTCCCTGAAATCGACGCCGAGTTGGTTGAGGATCTGCGCGACCTGCATGGAGAAGCCGCATTGCGGCATGGTCTTGTTGCCCTTCATGAACAGCACCACGTCGTTGCCGGCGACCTCTTTCCTGATCCAGTCCTGGACGTCCTGAGCGCTCATGTTCGGTCCTTTCTTGTCGTCTCCCGCGTAGCTAGGGCGCCGCCGTCTTCAGCGCAAGGGCGTGCAGCGCCCCGCCCATATTTCCCTTGAGCGCATCGTAGACCATCTGGTGCTGCTGCACGCGGCGTCTTGCCGCGGAACGCCTCCGAGACGATCGTCGCCGCGTAATGGTCGCCGTCGCCGGCGAGGTCCTCGATGCGGATCTCGGCGTCGGGAAAGCGCTCCTTGATCAGACGCGCGATGTCGTCGGCCGCCATGGGCATCGCCTTGCTCCTTGTCTCCTGCGATCTTAGCCGTGCGCCATGAAGCGCGGCAACCAGTCCTCATGCGCGGCCCTGAGCGCGGCCAAGGGAAGCGGGGGCTCGCCGTCGAGCTTGATGGCGTCGCCGCCGACCTTGCCGAGCAGCCTGAGCGGCACCTTCGCCGCGGCCGCCGCCTTGTGGATGGCATCGGCCTTGTCGGACGAGGCCGCGACCACATAGCGCGCCTGATCCTCGCCGAACCAGATGCGCATGGGCCGGCAGCGGGCCGGCGGCGGCGTCGAGCGCGACGCCGTGACCGCCGGCGAGCGCCATCTCGGCAATCGCCACCAGGAGCCCTCCGTCCGACACATCATGCACCGCCGACAGAGCAGCCGCTCCTGATCAGCCCTCTGACCAGGTCGCCGGCGCGGCGCTCGGCATCGAGATCGACCGGCGGCGGCGCGCCCCAGCTCCGGTTCAACATCACCTGCATGTAGAGCGATTGGCCGAGATGGCCGGCCTCTGCGCCGAGCAGCATGAGCACGTCGCCCGGGCGCTTCAGCGCGATGGTTGCCATCGTGGCGATGTCGGGGATGAGCCCGATGCCGCCGATCGCCGGCGTCGGCGGGATGGCGACGCCGTTGGTCTCGTTGTAGAGGGAGACATTGCCCGAGACGACGGGGAAGGCGAGCGCGGTGCAGGCCTCTGCCATGCCTTCGACGGCGCCCGCGAACTCGCCCATGATCTCGGGCCGCTCCGGATTGCCGAAATTCATGCAGTCGGTGATGGCGAGGGGATCGGCGCCGACGGCGGTGAGGTTGCGCCAGCATTCGGCCACCGCCTGCTTGGCGCCCTCGATAAGGATCGGCGGCGCAATAGCGGGGCGTCACGTCGCAGGAGATGGCGAGCCCCTTCTTGGTGCCGTGCACGCGCACCACGGCGGCGTCGCCGCCCGGCCTCTGCACCGTGTCGGCCATGACCATGTGGTCGTATTGCTCCCAGATCCAGCGGCGCGAAGAGAGGTGAGGCGAGCCGATCAGGCGTTCGAGCGCGCCAAGCTGGCTGTTCGGGAGCCGGCACGTCTTCGGGCGCGACGAGCGGTTGCGGCTCGGTCTTGGTCCAGGGCCGCTCATAGACCGGCGCGGCATGGGCGAGCGCCGCGAGCGGAATGTCGGCCTCGACGATGCCGCGATGGCGCACGACGAGGCGTCCCGTGTCGGTGGTGTAGCCGATGACCGAGAAGTCGAGCTCCCATTTGCGGAACACGCGCTCGGCGATCTTCTCCGAGCCCGGCTTCAGGATCATCAGCATGCGCTCCTGGCTCTCGGAGAGCATCATCTCGTAGGCGGTCATGCCCTCCTCGCGGGTCGGCACCCGGTCGAGCTCGAGCTCGATGCCGACGCCGCCTTTGTCGGCCATCTCGACCGACGAGGAGGTGAGGCCCGCGGCGCCCATGTCCTGAATGGCGACGATGGCGTCCTCGGCCATCAGCTCGAGGCAGGCCTCGAGCAGGAGCTTCTCGGTGAAGGGGTCGCCCACCTGCACGGTCGGGCGCTTCTCCTCCGAGGCGTCGTCGAACTCGGCCGAGGCCATGGTGGCGCCGTGAATGCCGTCGCGGCCGGTCTTCGAGCCGACATAGACGACGGGATGGCCGATCGCCCTTCGCCGCCGATTTGAAGATGCGGTTCGCATCGGCGAGCCCGACGCACATGGCGTTGACCAGGATGTTGTCGTTGTAACGCGGGTCGAAATTGGTCTCGCCGCCGACCGTCGGCACGCCCATGCAATTGCCGTAGTCGCCGATGCCCGAGACCACGCCGGCGACGAGGTGCCGCGTCTTGGGGTGGTCCGGCGCGCCGAACCGGAGCGCGTTCATATTGGCGATCGGGCGCGCGCCCATGGTGAACACGTCGCGCATGATGCCGCCGACGCCGGTCGCGGCGCCCTGATAGGGCTCGATATAGGACGGGTGGTTGTGGCTCTCCATCTTGAACACGGCCGCCTGGCCGTCGCCGAGATCGACCACGCCGGCGTTCTCGCCCGGGCCCTGGATCACCTGCGGGCCTTCGGTCGGGAGCTTCTTCAGCCAGACCTTCGAGGATTTGTAGGAGCAGTGCTCCGACCACATCACCGAGAAGATGCCGAGCTCGGTCAGCGACGGCTCGCGGCCGAGCGCGGCGACCAGCAGCTTGTATTCGTCCGCGCTGAGCCCGTGCTCGGCGACGATCTCAGGGGTGATGCCGTCCGCCGCTCTCGCCGCGCGCGCCGCGATGTTCAATGGAGCGTCTCCACCAGCGAGAGGAACATCTTGGCGCCGTCGGTGCCGCCGAGCGCGGGATCGGCGAGCCGCTCGGGATGCGGCATCAGCCCGAGCACGGTTCCGGTCTCGTTGTAGATGCCGGCGATGTTGCGGCGCGAGCCGTTGGGATTGGCGGCGTCGGTGACCTCTCCCGTCGCGTCGCAATAGCGGAAGGCGACGCGGCCTTCGCCTTCGAGCCGGTCCAGCGTCGCGTCATCGGCGAAATAGCTGCCGTCCTTATGGGCGATGGGGAAACGGACCACCTCGCCTTGCGCGTAGCGGCGGGTGAAGGCCGTGTCGTTGCGCTCGACGCGCAGCAGCACGTCGCGGCAGACGAATTTGAGCGTGGCGTTCCGCATCAACACGCCGGGCAGCAGTCCCGCCTCGGTCAGGACCTGGAAGCCGTTGCAGATGCCGAGCACGGGCGTTCCGGCGCGCGCGCGCGTCACCACCTCGCGCATCACCGGCGAATGCGCCGCCATGGCGCCCGAGCGGAGATAGTCGCCATAGGAGAAGCCGCCGGGCAGCACGATCAGGTCGCTCGCCGGGATCTCGCGAATCGCCGTGCCACACCATGGCCGGCGCCTGACCGGTCGCGGCTTCGAGCGCCACGGCCGCGTCGCGGTCGCAATTCGATCCGGGAAAGACGATGACGCTCGCTTTCATGTCCGGCTCCGGAAAACTCCGGCACCTCGTCCCACGAAGGACGGGCGATCCAGTGAAGCTACGAGACATGCGTCATTCCGGCTCCGCCGGATGCGTCTGGAGCTGAATCCGATGCTTGTCGGCTTCGCCACCCTCTCCGCAAGGGGAGAGGGCCGCCTCAGGCCGCCTCGAGCTCATAGGCGTAGTTCTCGATGATGGTGTTGGCGAGGAGCTGCTCGCACATGCGCTCGATCTCGGCGCGGGCGCGCGACGGATCGCTCTCGGCCACCTCGACCTCGATATATTTGCCCTGGCGCACATCGCCGACCGAGCCGAAGCCGAGCGCATGCAGCGCGCCGGCGATGGCCTTGCCTTGCGGATCGAGCACGCCCGGCTTCAGCGTGATGGTGATGCGCGCCTTCATCGTCCGCTTCGTCGCGGCCCTATTTCGAGCGCACCAGCACGGGGCCCGTTCGCGCCCGCATCGGGTTGTCGACATGAAGCCCGAGCCGGCGCGCCACCTCCTGATAGGCCTCGACCAGGCCGCCCATGTCGCGGCGGAAGCGGTCCTTGTCGAGCTTGTTCTGCGTCTCGATGTCCCACAGCCGGCAGCAATCGGGCGAGATCTCGTCGGCCAGCACGATGCGCATCTGCTCGTTTTCCCACTGCCGGCCGAACTCGCATTTGAAATCGACGAGCCTGATGCCGACGCCGAGGAACAGGCCCGACAGGAAATCGTTGATGCGGAGCGCGAGCGACATGATGTCGTCGATCTCCTGCGGCGTCGCCCAGCCGAAGGCGGTGATGTGCTCCTCGGTGACCATCGGATCGCCGAGCTGGTCGTTCTTGTAATAGAACTCGACGATCGAGCGCGGCAGCGCCGTCCCTTCGTCCATGCCGAGCCGGGTCGAGAGCGAGCCGGCGGCGACGTTGCGCACCACCACTTCGAGCGGGATGATCTCGACCTCGCGGATCAGCTGCTCGCGCATGTTGAGCCGCTTGATGAAATGCGTCGGCACGCCGATCTCGCCGAGCCTCTGGAACAGATACTCGGAGATGCGGTTGTTGAGGACGCCCTTGCCCTCGATCTTGTCGTGCTTCTTGTTGTTGAAGGCGGTGGCGTCGTCCTTGAAATGCTGGACGAGCGTGCCGGGCTCGGGACCCTCATAGAGGATCTTGGCCTTGCCTTCGTAGACGCGCCGGCGGCGGTTCATGGTTGGTTCCTCACTCACGACTGGCTCTGACTGCTGACAAGCGCCAAACGCGCGGGCGAGAGGCTCACCCAGGCCGCGCGCAACTTGCAAATCGCCATTGCCGGAATCGATTTAAAGGGTCTTGCGAGCGACCTTAGCGTAAGGGCAGGGGGCATACAATGTCTGCCGGGACGCAGGCCGTTTGTCCCCGCAATTTGTTGATTTCCGGGCCTTTGGGCGTTATCCCTCGGGCCCGGGAGGGGGCTCGGTTTCCCCGGCATTTCCGACGGTTTGCCCCAAATCGAACGGGGCGCAAGGAGGCGAAGGCCAAATGGCAAGTTTCGAGGAACGCGAGAAGGGTTTCGAGCGGAAATTCGCCCATGACGAGGAGCTCAAGTTCAAGGCGACGGCGCGGCGGAACCGGCTGCTCGGACTTTGGGCGGCCGAGCAGATGGGGCTCACCGGCGACGACGCGCAAGCCTATGCGCGCGAGGTGGTCAAGGCCGATCTCGCCGAGCCCGGCGAGGAGGACGTCTTTCGCAAGATCAGGGCCGATTTCGATGCCAAGGGCGTCGGCCAGTCGGACCACCAGATTCGCCGCAAGATGGCGGAGCTGATGGGCGAGGCGGTCGGGCAGATCGAATCCGAAGGCAAGGCGTGAGCGCGCCGATGCGCGAAGACCGCTTCCGCAAGGCGGCGAAGGAACGCCGCACCCTGTTCAACGCCTGGCTCACGCTCAACAATCCCTTCCTCATCGAGCTGATCGGCGAGGCGGGCTGGGACTGCATCACCATCGACCAGCAGCATGGGCTCGGCGGCAACGAAGCGTTGCTGGGCTGCCTCACGGCGGCGCGCGCCTGCGGGCTGCCGGCGATCGTCCGCGTCGCGGAAAACAGTCCCGGGCTGATCGGCCGCGCGCTCGATGCCGGCGCCCAAGGCATCATGTGCCCCCTGATCGGCAACGTCGAGGATGCCGAGGCCTTCGTGCAGGCGGTGAAATTTCCGCCGCGGGGCAATCGCAGCTGGGGCCCTTACCGGGCGCGGCTCGATCACGAGGGCGACTATTTCAAGATCGCCAATGACTGGACCATCGCCTGTCCGCAGATCGAGACCAGGGGCGCGCTCGACCAGCTCGACGAGATCCTCGCGCTCGACGGCGTCGACATGGTCTGCTTCGGCCCCAACGATCTTTCGGTGGCGCTGACCGGACGGCTCGACATCTGGGCGCCGGAGGTCAAGGAGGCGATGACTCTGGTTCTGAGCAAATGCCGCGAGATGTCTGTGATCGCGTTGATTTTTGCCAACGACGTCGACTACGCCAAGCCGCGCGTCGCGGAAGGCTGGGACGTCGTCGCGGTCGGCACCGACGCCGGCTGGTTCTCGAAGGCCGCCGCCGCAGGCGCGAAGGCAACGCTGCGCTAACAGGCAACTCTTAGGCTGACGCTGGGCTCGCTCTGTGCCAAGATGGCGTCATCGCGGGCAGGGGGGCCTTCCATGCGAATTGCGGATACTCTCGGCTGCTTTGGCGACTGCTGTGCCTTGGCCGGTGGAGCGTGAGCTTCATGTCGCCGACTGGCGCGCGCGCGCCGACGGCTGACTTACGGCACGAATGCGCGGAGGCTAGCTATCCCGATCTATCCGCCTTATCCCTATCGCGCGGGCCACTACCCCAAGGCCGATTGGTACTACCACCTGCCGCCTTACGTCGCGATCGATCCCTCCTTCTATCGCAAGCGCTATTTCATGATGGCGCAGGAGCGCAACCGTTATCGCTACATGCCGCATATCTTCCACGGCTATAGCGACGGCGAGCGCATCGACGACATCGACATTCAGGGCATCAGCAGCACTCTGCGCGAGGACTACGCAGACTGAGCTTGGATTGCGACATGATGGCTCTGCGCGTCGAGCGGCGCCGGCGTCTAGGCGCCGAACACGCGTTTGAAGATCGTGTCGACGTGCTTCAGGTGATAGCCGAGATCGAACTGGGCGCGGATCTGCTCGGGCGATAGCGCCTTGGTCACGTCCTTGTCGGCGAGCAGCGCCTCGAGGAAATCGGCGCCGTCCTCCCACACTTTCATGGCGTTGCGCTGCACGAGCCGGTAGGCCTCCTCGCGCGGCACGCCGGCTTCGGTCAGCGCCAGCAGCACGCGCTGGGAATGGATCAACCCGCCGAGCCGGTCGAGATTGTGCCGCATGCGCTCCGGATAGACCACGAGGTCCTTGACGATCGAGGTCAGCCGCGTGAGCGCGAAATCGAGCGCGATGGTGGCGTCGGGGCCGATCACCCGCTCGACCGAAGAGTGCGAGATGTCGCGCTCGTGCCACAGCGCCACGTCCTCGAGCGCCGGCATGACATAGCCGCGCACCACGCGGGCGAGGCCGGTCAGGTTCTCCGACAGCACCGGGTTCCGCTTATGCGGCATGGCCGAGGAGCCCTTCTGCCCTTCGCTGAAATATTCCTCGGCCTCGAGCACCTCGGTCCGCTGCAAATGCCTGATCTCGGTCGCCAGCCGCTCGACCGAGCTTGCCACCACGGCCAAGCGTGGCGAAGTAGATGGCGTGCCGGTCGCGCGGCACCACCTGGGTCGAGATCGGCTCGACCTTGAGGCCGAGCTTCTTCGCCACGATAGGCTTCGACCCGCGGATCGACATGGGCGAAGGTGCCGACCGCGCCCGAGATGGCGCAGGTGGCGACCTCCTCGCGGGCGCGCACCAGCCGCTCGCGCGCCCGGGCGAACTCGGCATAGGCGACGGCAAGCTTGAGCCCGAACGTGGTCGGCTCGGCATGGACGCCGTGGCTGCGGCCGACCGTCGGCGTGTCCTTGTGCTCGAAGGCGCGGGCCTTGAGCGCGGCAAGCAGCGCGTCGACGTCGGCGATCAGAATGTCGGCCGCCTGGACCAGCTGCACGTTGAAGCAGGTGTCGAGCACGTCGGAGGAGGTGAGCCCGGCGTGCAGGAACCGCGCTTCCGGCCCGACATGCTCGGCGACCGAGGTGAGAAAGGCGATCACGTCGTGCTTCACCTCGCGCTCGATGGCCTCGATGCGGGCGATGTCGAAGCCGCCGCGCTTTCTCACCGCCTCGGCCGCATGCTCGGGGATCAGCCCGAGCTCGGCCATGGCCTCGGCGGCATAGGTCTCGATCCTGAGCCAGATGCGGAATCGGGTTTCGGGCTCCCAGATCCGAGCCATCTCGGGGCGGCTGTAGCGGGGGATCATGCGTTTCGAAGAAGCCTTTCCGCGAGCAACGATGCCGGAAGAGGCGTTAACCTCAAGCAGAGGGCCCGGCCGCCGCTCAAATCGGACCCGAAATCAGATGTCGGCGGTCTTGGCCTGGCGCGGCCCGAACCAGGCGACAAAGATCGCAGCGGCCACGGTGAGAGCGGCATAGGCCGGGCGCGGCGGCAACAACATATCCAGCAAGAATGTGTAGAAGTCGTTGAGCGAGGCCAAATACATGCCGGTCAGCGACCAATCCTGCTGGTTCGGATAGGTGGCGTGAATGTAGATGAATCGGAGCAGGCCGCCGAAGCTGCAAAACGCCACCACGAAGATGAAGAAGGCGAACAGGAAGCGGACGACGAAGCCCCGTCTTGGCGGCAAAGCTCTGCACCCACCAGGTGACGAGCGCGGCGAGCGCGCCGGCGAATCCGACGATGCGCAGAGTGTGCCGGGTCTGCTCGTTCATGACGGTGTTCATGTAGTCGCCGATCAGGAGCGCCCACATGGAAATGCCGATCACCAGCGCGAAAAGGATGGCGAGCACGAAGCCGACCACGTTGTCCAAAGTCAGTTTTTCCATTTGCCCGTCCCGCCCCGTTTGCAGCCCTGCTCAGAGCTTAACTATGCAGGGGAAATTGGCCCGCCGCAATCCGGGCGCGAAGGCCTCAAGCGGACTTGCCGCTCACGGGCGGTTTGTGGTCCGATCCCCGGCCACGACAAGGAGGCGGCACGCCATGGCATTCGAGGATCTGAAGGCCGAAATCGCGCTTCTCCTCAATCAGATGGAGAACCAGCCGGAGGATCGGCACGAGCTTTACCTGCAGATCCGCGAGAAGCTCAACGAGATGCGCGCCTTCGGCCTGCCGCTCCCCGACGATCTGGTGCGGCTCGAGAAGGAGCTCGAAGCCGAGTTCAGGGCCGAGGAGCGCGCGGCCAAGAAGCGCTAGGCCGCTCGCCAACCTCTAGCCGGCCGGGGCCTCCTCGCCGATCTCCTCGTAGGTCCCGTTCGACCAGCGATAGACGGCGTAAGGCGGCAGGTTCGGATCGCCCTTCTCGTTGAACTTGAACTTGCCGATCACGGTGTCGAACTCGGTGTCGTTGAGCGCCTTCACCACGTCGGCCGAAGCGGTCGACTTCGCCTTCTCGACCGCCTGCTTCCAGGCCTGGATCGCGGCGTAGGTGTAGAGCACATAGCCTTCGGGCTCGATGCCCTTGTCCTTGAAGCGCTTGACCACTTCGGCGGCGGCCGGGTTCTTGCGCGGATCGGGCGAGAAGGTCATCAGCGTGCCTTCGCCGGCGGGTCCCGTGATCGACCAATATTCCTGGGTGATGAGCGCGTCGCCGCCCATCAGGATGGTGTCCATGCCCTGATCGCGCATCTGGCGCACGATCAGGCCCGGCCTCGGTGTGGTAGCCGCCCAGGAACAGCACATCGATATTGGCCTGCTTCAGCTTGGAGACCAGCGCCGAATAGTCCTTCTCGCCGGCGGTGATGGCCTCGTACAGCGCCTCCTGCTTGCCGGCGGCGTTGAGCGCCTTCTTGGTCTCGTCGGCGATGCCTTTGCCGTAAGCGGTCTTGTCGTGGATGATGGCGATGTTCTTGTCGGCGAAGTGTCTTGGCGAGATACTTGCCGGCGACGCCGCCTTGCTGATCGTCGCGGCCGCACACGCGGTAGATATTCGGGCCGGCGCGGTCGTCGGTGAAGGCGGGATTGGTGGAGGCCGGCGAGATCTGCACCATGTCGCTCTCGGCATAGACCTTCGACGCCGGGATCGAGGAGCCCGAGCAATAATGGCCGGCGACGAGGGCGACGCCGCTGCCGGTCATCTGATTGGCGACCGCCACCGCCTGCTTCGGGATCGCAGGCGTCGTCGCCGATGTCGAGGTCGAGCTTCTTGCCGAGCACGCCGCCCGCGGCGTTGATGTCCTCGACGGCCAGTTCGCGCGCCGTTCTGCATCTGCGCGCCGAAGGAGGCGTATTGACCGGTCACCGGACCGACGATGGCGATCGGCGTGGTGGTGCTCTCCTCGCTGTCGCCGCAACCGGCCGACCAAGACGGCGAGAGCGAGGGCTGCGATCAGCCCGGCCATGCGCTTCATTGCTACCTCCCTCTTCACTAACGGAAATCCACTCTACATCATTTATGGCGCGCCAGGGTGAGATCGCTCAAGCTTCGCCGGTCGCGCCAAGTCAGCGGGCTGGTGCGCTCGTAAAGCCAGCGATATTGCGTCACCATCTGCGTTGTCCGCATGCATGCGGAATCCCAGGCACGCGGCCGCCAGAAGCACGGCATAGGTGACGAGATAGTAATAGGGGGACAGGAGCGTTGCCGTCGAACAGGGCGTAGTGGAAGAAGCGGATCGCGGCGGCGAGCAGCGCCATATAGAGGAACACGCGCCAGAACGGCTTCCACGACCGCGCCAAGCCTCTGCCGGCAAGAAAGGCCGCGCCGCCGCCGATGATGACGGTGAGCACGAGGAACACGCCGAGGCCGTCGTCGGAGAGCCAGCTCATTGCGCCGTGCCTCGCCGGCCGCCATGGGCGCCGCCCTTCGAGATAGGCCGCCTGCACCTCTGGGCTGCCGAGCAGCTCGCGCCCGATGCCGGCTCATCGTGATCCTGCCGTTGACCATGACATAGCCGCGATGGGCGAGCTTCAGCGCGTGATAGGCGCTCTGCTCGACGAGAAACACGGTCAGACCTTGTCGGTTGAGCTCTCTGATCGCCGCGAAGATCTGCTTCACGATCAGCGGCGCAAGTCCGAGCGACGGCTCGTCCAGCAGGAGCAGCTTGGGCCGTCCCATCAGCGCGCGGGCGATCGCGAGCATTTGCTGCTCGCCGCCCGACAGCGTGCCGCCGCGTTGATGCCTTGCGCGCCTTGAGCACGGGAAAGAGCGCGTAGACCCGCTCGAGATCCGCGTCGAAGCCGGCTGGGATCATTGGCGATGATGGCGCCCATCTGCAGGTTCTCCAAGCACCGTCATGCGCGAGAAGATGCGGCGCCCTTCCGGCGACTGCACAATGCCAAGTCGCGCAACTTCTGTGCGTCGGAAGCGCGGTGATGTCGCGGCCTTCGAAAAGAATGCGGCCCTCGGCCGCGCGCGGACGTCCGAAGATCGTCATCATCAGCGTGGTCTTGCCGGCGCCGTTGCCGCCGATCAGCGTCGACGATCTCGCCCTTCGAGATGTCGAGGCTCGACCCCGTGCAGGATCGGGGAGTTGCCGTAACCGGCGGTGACGTTGCTGATTTCGAGCAGCGGCGCGCTCATAGGCCCACCTCGCGCTCGACCTCGGCGAGCTCCTTCGTCGGGAACGCCGAGATAGGCGGCGATGACACGCGGGTCGTTGCGCGACCTCTTCGGCCGTCCCGTCGGCGATCTTCTTGCCGTAATCGAGGACGACGACGTGGTCGGAGATGCGCATCACCACGCTCATGTCGTGCTCGATGAGCAGAATGGCGATGTCGTCTTGCTTGCGGATCGAATAGAGGAGCTCGTTGAGCCCCTCGCTCTCGCGGGCGTTGAGCCCGGCGGCGGGCTCGTCGAGGCAGAGCAGGAGCGGCTGCGTGCACATGGCCCGCGCGATCTCGAGCCGCCTCTGGTCGCCGTAGGCGAGCGCGCCCGCCACGGTGTCCGCGCGGGAGGTGAGGCCCGCCCGGTCTGAGCCATTCCCGCGCAAACGCGATGGCTTGCTGTCTCGGCGGCGCGGTAGCCGCCAATGCCGAGGAGAGCGCCAAGAGTGAGGCCCGAGGCGCGATTGAGGATTTGATGCTGCGCCACCATCAGATTCTCAAGCACCGTCATTCCCTTGAACAGCCTGATGTTCTGGAAGGTGCGGGCAACGCGGGCCCTGGAATTGATGTCGTGATCGTCGAGGCGCTCGAGATAAAAGCTCTGCTCCGTCGGGATGGGTCAGCGTGATCATCCCTTCGGTCGGCTTGTAGAAGCCGGTGATGCAGTTGAACACCGTGGTCTTGCCCGCGCCGTTGGGGCCGATCAGGGCGGTGATGTCGTGCCGTGCCCGCCTCGAAGGAGACGTCGTCGACCGCGGTAAGCCCGCCAAAGCGCATGGTCAGGTGTTCGACCTTGAGGAGCGGATCCTTCTGCCACGCCGCTCATGCGCGGCGCTCCTTCATCGGCCGAACGCCGCGTTGCGGCTCGAGCACGATCGAGGGCGTTCGCGATGACACGATTCCACGCGGGCGCCACAGCATGATGATGACCATGGCGAGCCCGAACAGCAGCATGCGGTAGAGCGCGGGATCGAAGCTTCGGACCGAAAATGACCTTGCCAGCCCCTGGGTATGACGCAGCGCCTCGAAGCCGCCGATCAACGCGATCGATGCGAGTGCAACGCCGAGCTGGCTGCCCGAGGCCGCCCGAGCACGACGATGGCGAGTATCGTCGCCGAACTCGATGAAGGTGAACGACTCCGGGCTGATGAAACCTTGGCGCGTCGCGAAGAAGGCGCCGGCGAAGCCCCCGAACATGGCCCCGGTGGCGAAGGCTGAAAGCTTGGTGACGGTGGTGTTGATGCCGAGCGAGCGGCAAGCGATCTCGTCCTCCCGCATCGCTTCCCAGGCTCGCCCGATCGGCAGGCGCCGCAAGCGCAGCGTCACGAGATTGGTGAGGAGCGCGAGCGCAAGGATGACGTAGTAGAGAAAGACGATGCGCGTGAATTGGATGATGTTTGATGTCAAAGAAACCGCTGAAGGTCTCATCGCCGGCCGAGAAGGGAAGGCCGAAGAAGGTCGGCTTGGGTATGCCTGAGACCCCGTTCGGCCCGTTGGTCACATTCCGTCCAATTGAGCAAAACGATGCGCACGATCTCGGCGAAGGCGAGCGTCACGATGGCAAGATAGTCGCCGCGAAGCCGGAGCACCGGAAGGCCGACGGTGACGCCCCACAGGCGGCAGTATTCCGGCAATGGGAAGACACATCCAGAAGGCCCAGCCGAAATTCGTCGCAAGCAGCGCGAAGCTGTAGGCGCCGACTGCGTAGAAGGCGACATAGCCAAGGTCGAGCAGGCCGGCGAGGCCGACCACGATGTTGAGCCCCGACGCCGAGCATGACATAGGTGAGGACGACGATCGACGAGGTCGAACAGATAACGCAGCGGCAGGCCGAGATGGAAGGCCTTGTCGAGGGCAAGCGCGACGATGGGGAAGAGAGCGGCGGCAATAATGAGCGCAATTCCGCCGTACTGAGCGACACCTCCCCCCAGCCCCTTGAGCCCTATCGGCTTGGGCAAGGTCCAAGTCTTGGGCAAGGTCCAAGCCCTGTTCCACCAGAACAGATCGAGCGCCAACCGGCCGGCAAAGACGATTCCGACTGCGACGGCGAGGAGCAGCGGGCGAGGCTGTAGGGTGAGCCCTTGCACCGTGTCGACGGTGCGGAGGCCAAGGAGCAGGCAGAACAGCGCGAAGGCGACCAGCGCGGAGAGGGTCGCATTCGATGAGCGCCGACTTGAGCCGGTGGCTGAAGGACTGTACCCGGCTCCGACCAAGGCGCTCAGACCTTCTCGACTTCGGGGCGGCCGAGCAGACCGGTCGGGAAGAAGATCAGCACGATGGCGAGCATCGAGAAGGCGGCGACGTCCTTGTACTCGATGGTGAAATAGGCCGACCAGAACGTCTCGATCAGGCCGATGATGAGCCCGCCGAGCATGGCGCCGGGCAGCGAGCCGATGCCGCCGAACACCGCCGCGGTGAAGGCTTTGATGCCGGCGACGAAGCCAATGTAGAAATCGATCACGCCGTAATAGAGGAGGTAGAGCAGCCCCGCCACGGCCGCGAGCGCCGCGCCGAGCACGAAGGTGAGCGAGATGGTGCGGTCGACATTGACGCCGGAGAGCGCCGCCATCAGCCGGTCCTGCTCGCAGGCGCGCTGCGCCCGGCCGAGCGCGGTGCGGGTGATGATGAGCCAGAACACGATCATCAGCACGAGCGTCGTCACCACGATGAGGATCTGGATGTTGGAGAGGTTGACGGCGAAACCGCCCTCCTCGAACAGCGTGTAGCCTCCGGTGACGACCGGCTGGAGCGGCTTCACCCGCGCGCCTTGCGCCACCTGGATGAAATTCTGCAGCACGATCGACATGCCGATGGCGGTGATGAGCGGCGCCAGGCGGAACGACTCGCGCAACGGCCGATAGGCGATGCGCTCGACCGTCCAGCCCCACACCGCGGTGAGCACCATGGCAAGCAGCAGCACGATGAGAAGGGCGAGCGGGATCATGGTCACGCCCACACTCAGCAACGCCAGGAACAGGATGAGGGCGATGAAGGCGCCCACCATGAAGATGTCGCCGTGGGCGAAATTGATCATGCCGATGATGCCGTAGACCATGGTGTAGCCTATGGCGATCAGCCCGTAGATCGAGCCAAGCGCGATCCCGTTGATCAGCTGCTGAAGGAAATAGGCCATCGGCCCCGGCGTCCCCCTTGCACAGGCCGTCCTTCGAACCGCCCAGGCCCTAGCCCGGCCTTTTGCGGCCCCTTTCTTAGCAAGAAGGGCTCGCCGCGCACAACGCCGCTTATCCGCCGTACAGGCCCAAGATCAGAGCAGCAAATGCGAGCCGTCACAATAGGGCGGATCGCCGGTATCCTTGCAGCCGCAGAGCAGCGCAAGCTCGGTGCGCTCGGCCGTGAACATCAGGGGCTCGATCCCGGTACCGGCGTGCGACCCGTCGCAGAAAGGCTGTTTTTTGCTCCGCCCGCAGCGGCACCAGGCATAGCGCCTGCCGGCCTCAAGCTCGACGTGATAGGGGTTGAGCTGCGGTCGCTCTGGCTCTGCCATGGCGATGTCCTTTGCCCAGCCGGCCTTCGACGGCCCGCTCCTGGCCGTCCTGCTTAGCCAATTCGCCCGTGCCGGCACAAGAAAGCCTCGGCGTCCGGCCGCCAGATCAGGCCGGCGAACGGATCCGGTCCGTTAATTCACTGGGAATCTGTTGGCGGCAGGATCGACTGCCTGATTCGGGGGCTGAACTGTCGCGGCCGGAAATCGCGGGAAAGAGCTTGAGTCGATGACCCATCCGGACCATAGAGGGCGAAAAGCCGGACCGGTGCGCGCCGCACCGGCGGAACGGCGGACCCGCACGGGGCGCTTCAGTCGGGGACGGGGAGGGGCCGAGACGGTTTAGAGGCCGCCCATGGCTGAAGTCATTTTCGCACTCGTTTCCATCCTGGCCCTGTTCGCGCTTGGCCATGAACCGCGCCTCGCTCCGGGTCTGGGCGCTTGCCGTCGCCGTTTTCACCTTGAGCGCGCAGATGGGGCTCGCGCACGGCGATCTCCATTGGCCGGTCTTCTCGCTCTGGTCGCTGCTCGGCTGGCTTGTCGCCGGGCTGTTCTTCGTCGCCAGCCTTCCCGAGATCAAGCGCAACTATATCGTGCTTCCCGCCTATCGCGCGCTGAAGGGCGCGATGCCCACGATCTCCGAGACCGAGCGCGAGGCGCTCGAAGCCGGCACGGTCGGCTGGGATGCCGAACTCTTCTCCGGCACGCCGGATTGGGAAAAACTCCGCCGCGTCGCGCCGATCACGCTCACGGCGGAGGAGCGCGCCTTCCTCGACGGGCCGACGGCGGAGCTGTGCAAGAAGCTCGACGACTGGCGCATCCGCCACGAGCTGCACGACATTCCCGACGACATCTGGCGCTTCGTCTGCGACCGCGGCTTTCTCGGCATGCTCATCTCCAAGAAGCATGGCGGCCTCGGCTTCTCCGCCCAGGCGCAGTCGCTCATTCTCGGCAAGATCTCCTCGCGCAGCCCCGGCGGCGTCACCATCGTCATGGTGCCGAACTCGCTCGGTCCCGGCGAGCTGATCGAGAAATACGGCACCGACGGAGCAGAAGGCGCACTTCCTGCCGCGCCTCGCCAGAGGCGAGGAGATCCCGTGCTTCGCGTTGACCGGACCGTTCTCCGGATCCGACGCCGCCTCGATGCGCGATATCGGCGTCGTCACGCGCGGACAGCATGACGGGAAGGGACACGCTCGGCATCAGGCTCACCTGGGACAAGCGCTACATTACGCTCGCGCCCAAGGCGACGCTGCTCGGTCTCGCCTTCCGCCTGTTCGATCCCGAGAACCATCTCGACCGCGGCGAGGATGTCGGGATCACGCTCGCGCTCATCCCCACCGACCATCCGGGCGTCGAGATCGGACGGCGGCATCTTCCCGGCGGGACCGGCTTTCCCGAACGGCCCCACGCGCGGGCGCGACGTGTTCGTGCCGCTCGATTGGATCATCGGCGGCGAGGAGCGGGCAGGGCAGGGCTGGCGCATGCTGATGAGCTGCCTCGCCGCGGGCCGCTCCATCTCGCTTCCCGCCACGAGCGCCGCCGCCGCCAAGTCGATGCTCCGCACCAGCACGGCCTATGCCCGCATCAGAAAGCAATTCAATCTGCCGATCGGCTTCATGGAGGGCGTCGAGGAACCGCTGGCGCGCATGATCGAGACCGCTTACGCGCTCGAGGCCGCGCGCGCGCTGACCGCCTCCATGGTGTCGGCCGGTGAGAAACCCGCGGTGATCTCGGCCTTGCTCAAATACGTTTCGACCGAGCGCATGCGCCAGAGCGTCAACGACGCGCTCGACATTCATGGCGGCAAGGGCATCTGCGACGGGCCGCGCAACTACATTCAGGGCGCCTATCAGATGGTGCCGGTCACGATCACGGTGGAAGGCGCCAACATCCTGACGCGCACGCTGATCACCTTCGCCCAAGGGGCGCTGCGCAGTCACCCTTATCTCTTCACCGAGATCGAGGCGCTGCAGGACCAGGATCGCAGAGCGCGGCACCGAGCGCTTCGCGCGCACCTTCGAAGACCATGTCGCCTTCACGGTCTCCAACGCCGCCGGCGCGCTGTTCCACAATCTGACCTTCGGCGCTCTTTGCCTCGGCGCCGCCGAATGCCGGCGCCACGCGCGCGCTGGTGGCGCGAGCTTGCGCGCGCCTCGCGCTCCTTTGCGCTGGTCGCCGACGCGACCGTGGCGCTGCTCGGCGGCGGGCTTGAAGGTGAAGCAGAAGATCACCGGCCGCATGGCCGACGCCCTGGCCGAGCTCTATCTCCTCTCCGCCGTGCTCAAGCGCTATGACGACGACGGGCGCCCGAGGAGGACCTCAAGCTCGTGGACTACTGCGCCAGGAATTGCCTCTACCGCTTCGACCAGGCGCTGCTCGGCACCTTGCGCAATTTCCCGGTGAGGTGGGCGGCCTGGCTGATGGCGCCCGCTCGTCTTCCCCTTCGGCGCGCGGCGGCGCCCGGCGAGCGACGAAGCGGGCAAGGAGATCGTGCGCGCGGCGCTCGAGCCCGGCGCCTTCCGCGACCGTCTCACCCGCGACATCTTCATGTCCGACGATCCCGGCGACCGCGGAGGGCTGCTCGACTACACGCTCGCCAAGGTGGTGGCCTGCGAGGAAGCCGACAAGAAACTCGAGCGCGCGATCCGCAAGGGCGAGGTGAAGCGCTTCCACGACAAGGACTGGATCGCCGAGGCGGAAGCGAAGGGCGTGCTGAGCGAGGCCGAAGCGCGCTCTCTTGCCGAGCTTCGCGATCTCGTGGCGCGCGTCATCGCCGTGGACGATTTTTCCGCAAGCGAGCTCGCGCGCGGCCGAGTCGCCGGCGCCGATCCGGCCGCAGGAGCAGCGCCTCCCAGACCTGAGCATATTGCCGCCGAGTAGCCCGACCATGCCGACGACACTTCCCGATTTGCAGGACTGGCGTTTCACCGTCGATTTCGAAGGCATCGCCTGGGCGGTCATCGACCGCAAGGGCGAGAGCATGAACTCGCTCGGGCGCCGGCCGACCGAGGAGCTCGGCGAGATCGTCATGGCGGTCGAGCAGGCGGCAGCTACGGGCGCGGTGAAGGGTCTCGTGCTGATGAGCGCCAAGGACCGGAGCTTCATCGCCGGCGCCGATATCAGGGAGTTCGAGAGCTTCGACACCGAGCCCAAGATCGAAGAGGTGGTGAAGCAGACGCTCGAGCTCATCAACCGCATCGACCGGCTCCCGGTGACCGGTGGTCGCCGCCATCCACGGCTATTGCCTCGGCGGCGGGCTCGAGCTCGCGCTGGCCTGCGACTGGCGCGTCGCCGACCGCGAGGAGGCGACGCGGCTCGGCTTTCCCGAGGTGAAGCTCGGCATTTTCCCCGGGCTCAACGGCACCGTCCGCGCGATCGAGGCCGCCGGTCCGATGGACGCCATGACCGCCATGCTGACCGGCCGCATGCTGCGCCCGGCGGCGGCCAAGGCCATGGGTCTCGTCGATCAGCTCGTGCCGACCCGCCACAATCTCCGCTGGGCCGCGCGCAAGGCCGTGCTGCAGAAGCGCCAGCTCCAAGGGCGCGCCGTGGTGGAAGCGGCTGATGCTGAAGCAGCCGGTGCGCGGGCTGCTCGCCAAGCAGATGCGGGCCAAGACCGCGGAGAAGGTGCGCGAGGAGCATTATCCGGCGCCGTTCCGGCTGATCGACCTGTTCGAGACGCTACGGCGACGACCCGGTGCGCATGCGCATCGCCGAGACGGAGATGTTCACGCCGCTGATGGCGAGCGAGGCCTCGCGCAATCTGCGCCGCGTGTTCAAGCTGTCGGAGATGCTGAAGGACGAGGCGCCCAAGAACGGCTTCAAGCCGCGCACGCGTGCATGTCATCGGCGCCGGCACCATGGGCGGCGACATCGCCGCCTGGTGCGTGGTCCAGGGCATGCAGGCGAGCCTTCAGGATCTCGACGAGGCGCAGATCGGCAAGGCGCTCGCCCGCGCCAAGGGCCTGTTCAAGCGGCAGCTGCGCACCCCGCTCGCCGTCGAGACGGCCATCGCGCCGCCTCATCGCCGATCCCTCCGGCAAGCACATCAAACATGCCGACGTGGTGATCGAGGCGATCGTCGAGAAGCTCGACGTCAAGCAGAACCTGTTCCAGAAGCTGGAGAAAGAGGTGAAGCCGGGCGCGGTGCTCGCCACCAACACCTCCTCGCTCAGGCTCGAGGACATCGCCAAGCCGCTTGCCGATCCGGGGCGTCTTGTCGGGCTCCATTTCTTCAATCCCGTGGCGCAGCTTCCGCTGGTCGAGGTGGTGCGCGGCGAGGCGGACGCGCGAGGAGGAGGTGCGCAAGGCCTGCGCCTTCGTCACCGCCATCAACAAGCTGCCGCTGATCGTGAAGAGCTGCCCCGGCTTCCTCGTGAACCGCGTGCTCGCGCCGTACATGATGGAGGCGGTGCGCCGCTACCAGATGGGCGAGCCGCGCGAGAAGATCGACCAGGCGGCGCTCAAATTCGGCATGCCGATGGGACCGCTCGAGCTCATGGACATGGTCGGGCTCGACATCGCCAATCATGTCGGCGAGGAGCTTCGATCTCGCGCCCGGACGGCGACAATGTGCTCGACGACTCTGGTCAAGCAGGGCAAGCTCGGCAAGAAGACCGGCGAGGGCTTCTATGTGTGGGAGCAGGGCAAGCCGAAGCGCGAGGACGGTCACTTACGACCAGGCCGAGCTCGAGCGCCTCGGCCGCGAGCTGGTGAAGCCGATGCTCGACGAGGCCGAGCGCGCGCTCGGCGATCAGCGTGGTGGCGAACGCCGATCACGTCGATGCCGGCGTGATCTTCGGCACCGGCTTCGCGCCGTTCCGCGGCGGTCCGCTGCACTACCGGCGCAAGGAAGATCAGGCGGCGGCGACCGCCGCCGCGGCCTAGCTGAGGAACCGGGGAGCCGAGCGGGACGAGATGGCTGAAGCTTCGATGCGGCGTGTTGCGGTGCTTGGGGGGATCGCGCATTCCCTTTTGCCGCTCGCACACGGCTTACGCCGAGCTCTCCAATCTCGACATGCTGATCGCCGCGCTCGGCGGCCTGGTCGACCGCTTCGCGCTGCACGGCGCCCATATCGACGAGGTGGTCGGCGGCGCCGTGGTGACCCATGCCAAGGACTGGAATCTCGCCCGCGAGGCGGTGATCGGCAGCGCGCTCGCCCCCACCACGCCCGGCATCACCATGATGCAGGCCTGCGGCACGAGCCTGCAGGGCGCGCTCGGCGCTCGCCGCCAAGATCGCCACCGGGCAGATCGAATCGGGCATCGCCTTCGGCACCGACACGACCAGCGACGCGCCGGTCGTGTTCCAGCGGCAGATTCGCCCAGCGCCTGGTGAAACTGTCCCGCGCCCGCAGCCTCGGCCAGAGGGCCGCGGCCTTCAAAGGCTTCACCCCGGCCGAGCTTGCCCCTCAGCCGCCCTCGACCTCGGAGCCGCGCACCGGCCTCAGCATGGGAGAGCATTGCGAGCTGATGGCCAAGGAATGGGGAATCACCCGCGAGGCCCAGGACCTTCTGGCCTATGAAAGCCACAAGAAGGCGGCCGCCGCCTATGACGAGGGCTTCATGGACGACCTGGTGATTCCCTGCGCCGGGGTGTTCCGCGACAACAACATCCGCGAGGACATTTCGCTGGAGAAAATGGCCGAGTTGAAGCCGGTTTTCGACCGCTCGGGGCCGGGCACGATCACCGCCGCCAACTCGACGCCGCTGACCGACGGCGCCGCCACCGTCCTGCTCGCCTCCGAGGAATGGGCGGAAAAGCGGGGACTGCCGGTCCAGGCCTATCTCGGCCTGGGCCGCACTTCTGCCGTAGATTTCGTGCAAGGAGAAGGACTTCTGATGGCGCCGACCGTTGCCGTGAGCGATCTCCTCAAGCAAACCGGTCTTGCGCTACAGGACTTCGATTATTATGAGATTCATGAAGCCTTTGCGGCGCAGGTGCTGGCGACTTTGAAGGCATGGGAATCCGAGGACTATTGCCGCCGCCGTCTGGGACGGAGCCAAGCCCTGGGGTCGATCGACCGGGCGAAGCTCAACGTCAAGGGCTCATCAATAGCTTTCGGGCATCCTTTTGCGGCGACAGGGGCACGCATCCTGGCGGTTTTGGCCAAGCTCCTGCATAGTCAGGGGGGCCGGAGGGGTTTGATATCGGTATGCACGGCCGGCGGCATGGGTGTCGCCGCCATCCTGGAAGGGGTCGGGACACGGACGGAAGCCAAGGCCGTGTAGCGGGCCGAACGACACAATGAGCGCGCGTCGAGCGCGCCATCGGGCGAAAACAGAGGACCTCGCGAGGTCGGTCAGGGACAGGGGGCAAGATGAACTGACTGCCATGGCGTCGCGTGCGCTCATGGCGCGATTATTACGGAGGTGCTTATGCGGCATCATGCCTGCGCTGCGGTGATCGGGCTTCTGACCGCTGCCCTTCTTGCTCCCGTCAGCCAGTCCCACGCGGCCTCGGCCGATCCCACCGGCTATTGGATGAAGCCGGACGCCGAGCGCGAATCGAAGATCCACGTTTTCAAGTGCGGGAAGAGCAAGAACCATCTCTGCGCCAAGATCGCCTGGCTCAAAGACCCCAACGACAGCAAGGGCAGGCCTCTGCACGACGTCCGCAACCAGGATCCCTCGCATGCGCGGCCGGCCGATCGTCGGTTTGACGATCTTCACCGGACTTGTCCCGAGCGCGCCGTCAACCTGGACCGGAAAGATCTACAATCCCGAGGACGGCAACACCTATAGCGCCACGCTCACCGTCGTGTCGCGCAAGCAGATTCTGCTCAGAGGCTGCAAGGCTTGGCTGCTCTGCGGCGAGAAGCAGTGGCTCAGAACACGGCGCCCGCGACGCTGCGCCTGCTGAGGGAACGGAGCAGATCGAGGCGTCGTTGACGCCGGAAAAGGCGCCAGATGCTCCCGCGGCGGAAGCTATCACCTCGGCCGAGCCCGTAATGCTCCCGAGCGCCGAAGCGACGCCCGCCCTGACCCCGACCGGCGCGCCCGCGCCGCAAGACCGGATTGAGGCCGCAGCGGTGCCGGAGACAGCAAGCCGAGGCGTCCACGGCCAGGTCGGCGATGCCCGAGCCCTCCGCGCCGGTCGCGCAAGAAATTGCCGCCCCCGCCTATGCGCCTGCCGAGATCGATGCCGGACGCGGATATGGCTTCCTCGAAGTTTCGACCGGTTCCGACATGGCGGCACAAGCTGTCAGGCGAGAACGTCTCCAGCATGTTCCTCATGACCGAGCCGGTCGCGGGAGCGGCTGCCTCGCCCCCGGTTGCAAAGACGAGCACGACGCCTTCGGGCGCAGCCCGCGCGGCTAGCGCCAACGAAGGCGAAGGCTCAGCCGAAGCCGGTCGCCACCGCAGCAGCCAAGCCGGCCGCGGCAGCCGCGTCCAAGCCGGCACCGAAGCCGGAGCCGTCGGCGGAACCGGCCGACCAGGCCACGCCCGCGCCGCAAGACGCAGATGCCGTTCCGGCCGATCCCGACAACCCCGATGCCGTCCCGGCGGAGACCGCCGAGGCGACCCTCGTCGAGCCCGTCCCCCTCACGCGGAGAGAGCGGCGCATGTTGCGGAGGCAGCAGAGGACCTGGAGCAAGGCGCCGATCTGCCCTGGTTGCGGTAAGACTGCGGCCGGCTTGAGCGCTCCGCGTCAGCGCGGCCGGCGCTTCGCTTCGGCGCGCAGCTCCTTCTTCGACAGCTTGCCGACCATGGTCTTGGGCAGCTCGTCGCGGAACTCGATCTCGGCCGGCAGTTCGATCTTCGAGAGCTTCTCTCGTCAGGAACTGCGAGCAGTTCCGCCGCCGTTGCCGCCTTGCCTTCCTTCAGCTTCACGAAGGCCTTCGGCGCTTCGCCGCGATATTCGTCGGGAATGCCGACCACGGTCACCTCGGCGACGGCGCCGTGCGCGTAGAGCGCATCCTCGATCCGCCGCGGGTAGACCTTGAAGCCCGAGGCATTGATCATGTCCTTGATGCGATCGACGATGAAGACGTAGCCGTCCTCGTCCATGTAGCCCACGTCGCCGGTGCGGAAGTAGCGCCCGACGAAGCACTCCTCGGTCTCTTCGCGGCTTGTTCCAATAGCCGGTCATCACCTGCGGACCCGCGATACAGATCTCGCCGGGTTCTCCGCGCGGCATCTCCCGGGTGGGATCCTCGAGCGAGCGGATCGAGATCTCGGTGGCCGGGAAGGGGCAGGCCGATCGATCCTTCCTTGCCGTCACTCGACCGGATTGCAGCTCACCACCGGCGAGGTTTCGCTCAAACCGTAGCCTTCCACCAGGCCGCAGCCGTGATATGGCCTCGAAGCCGCGCTTCACCTCGATCGGCAGCGCCGCCCCACCCGAGATGCAATATTCGAGCGAGGAGAGATCGAAATTGCGCGATGTGCGGATGGCGCATCATGGCGTTGAACAGCGTCGGCACGCCCGGCATCATGGTCGGGCGCAGCTTGCCGATCAGCTTCAGCGTCTCGATCAGCTCGAACTTCGGCAGGAGGATGATCTCCATGCCGCTGGCGATGCCGAAATTCATCACCGTGGTCATGGCGAAGACGTGGAACAACGGCAGGACGCCGAGCATGCGGTCTGCCTCGGTCGTCTGGCGGTTCTGCCAGGCGATGACCTGACCGACATTGATGGTGAGATTGCGCGTGGGTGAGCATCGCCCCTTTGGGCGTTCCGGTGGTGCCGCCGGTATATTGCAGCACCGCGATCGCATCCGGGGCAATCGACGGGCCGCGCATAGCGGCCGTCATTGGCGAGCAGCGCGTGCTCGAGCACGATCCTGCTCCCTCGCGGGCGAGGCGCCCGCATTGGCGAGCTTGGTGCGTTGCAAGAACTTGAAGCCGACCGATTTCAGGGATGGCAGCAGCGCCGGGAAGCTCGCGACCACGGCCTTTTCGAGAACGCCGCGCTCGAGCATCGCCTCGACCTTCGTCGAAGGTCAGCGCAAGATCGAGCGTCACCATGATCTTGGTGCCGCTGTCGCGGATCTGAAACTCGATCTCCTCGAGACTGTAGAGCGGATTGAAATTGACGACCGTCCCGCCGGCCTTCAGCACGCCGTAGTAGAAGATGAGGAACGTGGGTGTGTTGGGCAGCAGGAGCCCGACCTTGACGCCCTCGCCGACGCCGATCGCCTGCAAGCCTTTGGCGGCCCGGTCCGACAGGTCTCCGATCTCGGCGAAGCTCAGCCGCTTCCCCATGAAATAGGTGCAGGGGCGCGGGCCGAAGGCTTGGACGGCCCGGTCGAGCAGGCTCCCCATGAGGGCCGGCCTGAACCGCGCGTCCCACGCGACGCCCTCGGGGTAGGATTTGAGCCAGGGGCGCTCGGAAGCCGTCTCTTGGCGAGACGCCGTCATCGGGGACGAGGAGTCGGGCTTCCGCGCCATCAGTCCTTCTTTTTCATTAACTTACGACCGCCATAGAACGTGCGCGATTCTCCCTGGCGGAGCCAAGCGGATTGGCCGCATCGAGCACTACATTCATACGAGCACTATATTAATAGCACTGCCGTGTTACGGCGGCGTCGGGGCCAACGGCGGCCCGTGCCGGATTATGCTGAAACCGTGGCGGAGCACGGCGCAAAAACGCCAATTTTCTTGGCGATTAGAGCCGCAAAGCCGGGAAGCAATCCGGCCAGGAACGCGGGTGGACTCGACGGGTTTTTAAGTCTATTCCAATGCCCGACTTGCCCTCGCATTAGCTATGATTTAGCCAGGGACTAGTAGACACGGACCCCCCAACGGGGCAGGGAGAGCGATATGGACGAGGTGGCTACCAAGATCATTGAGATTTTGCGTAAGAACATGAAGGATCCATCGAAGACCGTCACGCTCGAAACGCCCCTCAGCTGAGCTTGAGATCGAATCGCTCGACCTTGCGGTCATCGTGTTCGATATTGAGGATACTTTCGGGATCGAAATCCCCTATAATGCGAACGAAGAGGTGGAGGCGTTCGCGACGGTCGGGTCCGTCGTCGATCGTGTGAAGGGCATCATCGCAGAGACGAAGGCTTCCGGCGCAGCAGCTTGAACCAGCCATTTCCGCTCGGGGGCCTTCCCGGGACGTCGACCAGGCTTGGGAGTTACGGCTTAGCACTCTATGACACACACTAACGGGCGCAGACGCGTCGTGGTCACCGGCCAGGGCGTCGTCACTCCTTTGGGCACGGGCGTAGAGAAGTTTTGGGCGGCGCTCAAGAAGGGCGAGTGCGGCATACGCCAGGTGCAAAGCTTCTCCACCGAGGATCTCTACATCACCATTGCCGGCGAGGTACCGGACTTCGATCCGAAGGAGCGGCTGCAGAGCAAGCCGCTCATGCTCGCCGACAAATATCTCGCAATATGCCGGCTGCGCGGCGCAGGAAGCCGTCGCCATGTCCAAGCTCGAAGTGCCGCTCAAGGACAGCGAGGCTTATCGCGCCGCCTGCATCATCGGCTCCGGCGTCGGCGGGCTCACCACGCTCGAATTCTCCTACAAGATGCTGTTCAAGGAGAACAAGCGCGCCACCCATCCGCTGACGCTGCTCAAGGCCATCGGCAGCTCGGCTTCCGCCCATGTCAGCATCGAATATTCGCATCAAGGGCCCGACCTTCGGCGTGGTGAGCGCCTGCTCGACCGCCACCCACGCCATCGGTCTCACCTACCGCATGATCCGCGAAGGCCTGGTCGATCTCGGCCTCGCCGGCGCGGCCGAAGCTTCGCTCAATTGGGGCGCGACCCGCGCCTGGCAGGCCATGCGCGTGTTGAGCCCGGATGGGCTGTGGCCGTTCGCCAAGCGGCGCAACGGCACCGTTCTCGCCGAGGGCGCCGGCATTCTCATGCTCGAGGAGTTCGAGCATGCCAAGGCGCGCGGCGCGCCGATCCTCGCCGAGGTGCTGGGTTACGGCATGACCGCGGACGCCGCCGACATGGTGAACCCCTCGATCGACGGCGCGTCCACGGCGATGCAGATGGCGCTCGACGATGCCGCCTCGCCCCGTCCGACATCGACTATGTCAACGCCCACGGCACGGCGACCGCGGTCAATGACATCAACGAGACTCGCGCCATCAAGCGCGTGTTCGGCAACGCCGCGAACAAGCTTTCCATCTCTTCGACCAAGTCGATGCACGGCCATTGCCTCGGCGCCGGCGGCGGCATCGAGGCGGTTGCCGCGGTAAAGGCGATCGGCGAAGGATTCGTGCCGCCCACGGTCGGCCTCGACGAGCCGGATCCGGAATGCGACCTCGACTACACGGCAAATGTCGGAAAGAAGCGCGAGGTCAATTACGCCATGTCGAACTCCTTCGCCTTCGGCGGCCTCAACGCCGTTCTCGTGTTCGGCCCGCCGCCGGCCTGATCCGGTTCCGATTCTCCATTCGATTGTCGTATCGGCGCCCGGCTTGTGCCGGAGCCCGACCCAGCCGCCAAATAGGGCAGCTTGACGGCGTTGCTTCCATGCCACGACCCCAAGCCTGCGGTCCAATGCGGTATGGTGATCGCGTTCCGGGGGCGGCTAACACAGCATGGCCGTACACCGCGGTGCAATCGATCGGCTTTGTGATCGGTCCGCTGCTGCTGGCTCTGATCGGTCCAAAGGGATTGGCGCCCTTCGCGACTGGAGCCGCGCTTATGACGCTGGCTGTTTTTCCGGCATTGATGCTTGGAATTCCAGGCGACTGGCATGAACGCGCCTTCCCGGTCGTAACAACGCCACGGCAGCAACGGCGCGAACCGACCTGCCAATCGCCCACCAAGCGGCGCAACGCCCCTAGATCAGGCCTAAGCCGCGGAAGCTGGCATGGCCCTTCTTGCCGACGATGATGTGGTCGTGGATCACGACCCCGAGCGGCTTGGCGGCGGCCACGATCTGCTTGGTCATCTCGATATCGGCCCGCGAGGGCGTGGGATCGCCCGAAGGGTGATTGTGCACGAGCACGATGGCCGTCGCCGACAGCTCCAGCGCCCGCTTCACCACCTCGCGCACATAGACCGGGGTGTGATCGACGGTGCCCTTCTGCTGCACCTCGTCGGCGATGATCTGGTTGCGCTTGTCGAGGAACAGAATGCGGAATTGCTCCTTGTTCTCGAACCCCATCGAGGCGCGGCAATAGTCGAGCACCATGGCCCAGGAGCCGAGCACCGGCCGTTCCAGCACTTCGCCGCGCATCAGTCGAAGCGCCGCCGCCCGCACGAGCTTGAGCTCGGCCACCGCCGCCTCGCCGATGCCGGGGACCTCGCGCAAGAGCTCCTCGGGGGCGTTCACCGCCTCGGCGAAGGTGCCGAAACGGGCGATCAGCGCCTTGGCAAGGGGCTTGGTGTCGCGCCTTGGCGCGGCGCGAAACAGGATCAGCTCGAGCAGCTCATAGTCGGGAAGGGCGTCGGGGCCTGCCTCGCGGAAGCGGCGCCTCAGCCTCTCGCGATGGCCGAAATAGTGTGGCTTGCCCGCATCCTTGAAGCCCATTCAGACTTCGCTCGATTAGCGCCCGTAAGGAGGCCGGTCCAAACCTCTCGGCGAGACCGTGAACACCTGGCAGCCCGTTTCGGTCACGCCGACAGTGTGCTCGAACTGCGCCGAGAGCGACCGGTCGCGGGTCACCGCGGTCCAGCCGTCGGACAGGATCTTCACATGCGGCTTGCCGAGATTGATCATCGGCTCGATGGTGAACAACATGCCGGGCTTGAGCATGAGCCCCTCGCCGGGTTCGCCGTAATGCAGGATGTTCGGCCGGTCGTGGAAGACGCGGCCCAGACCATGGCCGCAGAAATCGCGCACCACGCTGCAGCGCTCGCCTTCGGCGTAGGTCTGGATGGCGGCGCCGATATCGCCGGTGGTGGCGCCGGGCCTCACGGCCGCCACCCCACGCATCAGCGCGTTGTAGGTGACCTCGAGCAGGCGCTCGGCGGCGCGGGCGATCTTGCCCACCGCATACATGCGGCTCGAATCGCCGTGCCAGCCGTCGACGATAAGCGTCACGTCGATATTGAGGATGTCGCCCTCTTTCAACGCGCGCGCGCCCGGGGATGCCGTGACAAACCACGTGGTTGAGCGAGGTGCAGATCGACTTGGGAAAGCCGCGATAATTGAGCGGGGCGGGGACCGCGCCGTGGTCCATGGCGAATTCGAACACGAACCGGTCGAGCGCCTCGGTGGTCACGCCCGGCTTCACTTCGTCGACCAGGAGATCGAGGACCTCGGCCACGAGCCGGCCGGCCTTCGCCATGCCGGCGAAGGCGTCGGCTCCATGGAGCTTGATCTTGGTGTCGCGCGCCTGGGCGCGGGCGAATTCGAGGTTGGACATGGCGTACGATTATAGGGACCTGACAGTTCACTTAGGGGGAAATATGCACAATGTGCAACGGGCGCCGCCGGCTCTCATTGTCTCCCCGGCAATGACGGCGCAAGAAACTGCCGGAACGCACGGCGAGACGTTAGCCGCTTCCGCAAGCAATCGTTTCGGATCGCCATGACCGACTCAGGACAGCAGCCAGAACCGTGACCGCAGCGCTCCTCGTCATCGGCGAGGAGATCCTGTCGGGCCGTACCAAGGACGAGAATATCTCCTATATCGCCGCCTACCTGACCCGGATCGGCATCCTGCTGCGCGAGATCCGCGTCGTGGCCGACATCGAGGCCGAGATCGTCGCCGCGGTGAACGAGCTCCGCCCGCGCTTCACCTATGTCTTCACCACCGGCGGCATCGGCCCGACCCATGACGACGTGACGACCGACGCCATCGCCAAGGCCTTCGGCGTCGAGGTCGTCGTCGATCCAGAGGCGGTCGCCGCCATGCGCCAGCGGTTCAGCGAGGAGGAGCTCACGCCGGCGCGGCTGCGCATGGCCCGCATCCCCAAGGGCGCCTCGCTGATCGACAACGCCATCTCCCGGGCGCCGGGCTTCATGCTCGAGAACGTCATCGTCATGGCCGGCGTGCCCCGCATCATGCAGGTGATGCTCGACGCGGTGACGCCGCGCCTCGCCAAGGGACGGCCGATGCTTGACCCGCTCCGTCCGTCTCGACGTGCCCGAAGGCGATGCGGCTCCTGGGCTTGCCGACCTCCAGGCCTCCCATCCCGAGGTCCAGATCGGCAGCTATCCCGTTTTTCGAGAACAAGCGGCTCGGCACCTATGTCGTGCTCCGCTCGACCGAGGCCGACAGGCTCGCCGCGGCCGTCGCCGCCCTGTGGAAATTTATCCACAGGCAAGGATTCGGGGCCGTGGCGGTCGAGGGGGAAGAAGCGTCGGGTTAACGAAAAGAATCACCCTGACATCTGCCGCCAGGGCGACCCGCCGGCCAGGGGTCTTGCCGCGCGGTCGCCCGCGACGACGCTCAGGGATCCGTCGGCCAGGGTCTTGCCGCGTGATCGCCAATGCCTGCGCGACGACACTTTAGCGAAGCCGTCGCATGTCTGCTCCGACCGATTTCGCTTCGAGCATCGCGCCGGCGCGAGATGGGGCCTGCCATCAAAGAAGCAAGATGGAGCGGCGGCTGGACGTTCGTTGATTTGGGAAGTGAGAGGTGACGCTGCGTCGTCCGACCAGGCCGTCACGCGTATGCAATCGCGCCCGTCGAGAACGTCGGCTGCGATGAAGCAATATGTTGTTTTGGAAGGGAAAATAAAGGAGGCGCGGGGACGAGCCCCGCGCCTCTGCAAGTCTATCTCTTCTTGCGGCGGGCGCTGCCCGTCTTCTTCGCTGTCGACTTCTTCGCCGCCGCGGTCTTGCGGGCCGGCTTCCTCTTCGCGTGTCTTTCTCTTTGCTGCTGCCATGTTGCATCCCTCCTTCGGGCTGGCTGGCTGTCAAGTCACTCTAGCTACATCCACTCGTCGCTCCACATGCATCGCATTCGAGACACGTGCCGTTACGCGACGAGGGCAAAGCCACGGCATTGTTCACACACTTTCCTTCATAGGTCTTAACGCAGCGCTCATCGATAAGAGTTCGAAACGCAGTCCGGTGAGCGATTCGCGATCCGAATTTTCCTATCGTGATATTTCGCATACTGCATTGCGCGGTTATGTACAACTATTTCTGCACATCATCCGACTCGTGCAAACTTGTGATGCGATGACCCCGGCGGTCCCTTGCGCGGCACGCGACGCCTTCCATCCGCTGCGCGATCATCGGAACGATCCCCCTAGCTGCAGCCGCTCGTCGCGCCGCACGTATCGCATTTGAGACAGGTGCCGTTGCGGACAAGCGTGAAGTTCCCGCACTCCTGACAGGCTTCGCCTTCGTAGCCCTTCACCCGCGCTTCGCTGATGAGGTCCGACGTCGCTCCGTTCAGCCGGAGCGTCAACGGCACGAGCCGCGGTATGTGTAACCGCGGAGGAGGCGGCCGCCTCGGCCGCACCGGCCTCAGCGTCGAAAACATGCCCCGCGCCCGCCACGCGGGCGGTCGGCAGGCGGTTGAGGCTCGCCAATCGCCGCTTGTCCTGGTCGGCGGCCCGCTTGCGGACAAAGCCTCGAGAGACCCGGCCTTCATTCTCAAGCTCGGCGACTTCGCGCAGCTTCTGCTCCTCGCCCGAACCGACCCCGGTATGAGCCGTTCTCCTTTGGATTGACGTGAGCAAGCTCATTCCGTTCCAGATAGGAGATCGCGAGCTCGCGGAAGATATAGTCGAGGATCGAGGTCGCGTTCTTGATCTTCGCGTTGCCGCGCACCAGGCCGGCAGGCTCGAAGCGCGTGAAGGTGAAGGCTTCGACGAACTCCTCGAGCGGAACGCCGTATTGCAGGCCGACCGACACGGCGATGGCGAAATTGTTCATCAGCGAGCGGAAGGCCGCGCCTTCCTTGTGCATATCGAGGAAGATTTCGCCCAGCCGTCCATCGTCGTATTCGCCGGTATGGAGATAGACCTTATGCCCGCCGACCACGGCCTTTTGGATATAGCCCGTCCGCCGGTCGGGGAGGCGCTCCCGCCTCCCGCGCTGATCTTCGCGAGACTGAAGCTCGACCCTGGCAAACTCTGCCTCGAGTTCCGCCACGCGTTGCGTCAGACGTTCGGCCAGCACCATTGCGCGCTGCGCCTGCGGCTGGTCCGAGGCGATCGCGGCGAGCACCTCCTCCTGCTCCTCCTCTTCGTCGGCGAGGAGCTGCGCGTTGAGCGGCTGCGACAGCTTGGAGCCGTCGCGATAGAGCGCGTTGGCCTTGAGCGCGAGCCGCCAGGAGAGCAGATAGGCCTCCTTGCAGTCCTCGACGCGTAGCGTCGTTCGGCATGTTGATGGTCTTGGAGATCGCGCCGGATATGAAGGGCTGGGCCGCCGCCATCATGCGGATATGGCTCTCAACCGACAGGAAGCGCTTGCCCTTGCGCCCGCACGGCGAGGCGCAGTCGAACACCGGCAGGTGCTCGGGGTTGAGGCCCGGCGCGCCTTCGAGCGTCATCGCCCCGCAGGCATATTCGTTGGCGGCCTCGATCTCGCGCTTGCCGAACCCGATCTCCGCCAGGAGGTCGAAATCGGGCTGGTCGATCCGCTCCGGCGAAAGGCCGAGCGTGCCGGTGAGGAAATCCTCGCCGAGCGTCCATCGATTGAACACGAACTTGATATCGAAGGCCGAGGCCACGGCCTTCTCGACCGCGGCGATCTTCTCCGGCGTGAACCCCTTTGCGGCGAGCGTCTCGTGATTGACGCCGGGGGCGCCCGCGAGCGTGCCATGGCCCACGGCATATTCGACGATGCGCTTGATCGCCTCCTCGGCGTAGCCGAGGCCCCTGAGCGCGTCGGGCACCATGCGGTTGATGATCTTGAAATAGCCGCCGCCGGCGAGCTTCTTGAACTTGACCAGGGCGAAATCGGGCTCGATGCCGGTGGTGTCGCAGTCCATGACGAGGCCGATCGTGCCGGTCGGCGCGATCACCGTGGCCTGCGCATTGCGGTAGCCGTGCTTGCGTGCCGAGCTCGATCGCCTTCGCCCAGGCCTGGATGGCATGGGCGAGCAGCCGCGGATCGGGGCAGGAGGCGTGGTCGAGCGGCACCGGCGCGGTGGCGAGGTCCTCATAGCCTACCGTCTCGCCGCAAGCGGCCCGCGCATGATTGCGCATGACCCGAAGCATCGCCTCGCGGTTCGCCGCATAGCCGGGGAAGGGCCCGAGCTCGCGCGCCATCTCCGCGCTCGTGGCATAGGCCACGCCGGTCATGATGGCGCTGAGCGCGCCGCACAGCGCGCGGCCTTCCGGCGAATCGTAGGGAACGCCCGAGGCCATGAGCAGGCCGCCGATATTGGCGTAGCCGAGCCCGAGCGTCCGGTACTCGTAGGACAGCTGCGCGATCCGCCGCGACGGGAACTGCGCCATGGTCACGGCGATCTCGAGCACGACGGTCCACAGTCTGATCGCGTGCTCGTAGGCCTCGATGTCGAAGCTGCCGTCGGCTTTGCGGAACGCCATCAGATTGAGCGAGGCGAGATTGCAGGCCGTATCGTCGAGGAACATGTACTCGGAGCAGGGGTTCGACGCCCTGATCGGCCCGGCCTCCGGGCAGGTATGCCAGTCGTTGATGGTGCTGTGGAACTGGATGCCGGGATCGGCGCAGGCCCAGGCGGCGTAGCCGATCTGCTCGAACAGCGTCCGCGCCTTCACCGTCTTGGCCACCGCGCCGTTCCTGCGGTAGGTCAGGTTCCAGTCGCCGTCGGCTTCGACCGCGCGCAAGAAATCGTCGGTGACCCGCACCGAATTGTTGGAGTTCTGGCCCGAGACGGTGCGATAGGCCTCCGAATCCCAGTCCGTGTCGTAGGTCGGGAACTGGATCGAGGTGTAGCCCTGGCGGGCGAACTGGATCACCCGGCGGATGGCGTTGTCGGGCACCTTGGCCTTGCGGGCGGCCCTGACCTCGCGCTTCAACGCCGGATTGC
This sequence comes from uncultured Alphaproteobacteria bacterium, assembly GCA_963776655.1. Lineage (GTDB taxonomy): Bacteria > Pseudomonadota > Alphaproteobacteria > Rhizobiales > Methyloligellaceae > Methyloceanibacter. Next base: position 453,740 of record CAVZNL010000002.1, read on the forward strand.
GGTTGGGATCGAAGCAGTCGTCGCCGTCGCCCTCGCAATTGACGCAGGCCTTGAGGATGGCGTTGAGCCGCTCGGCGAGGATCTTCGAGCCGGTGACGAGCGCCGCCACCTTCTGCTCCTCGTTGACCTTCCAGTTGATGTAGTCCTCGATGTCGGGGTGGTCGATGTCGACCACGACCATCTTGGCCGCCCGGCGCGTGGTGCCGCCGGACTTGATGGCGCCCGCCGCGCGGTCGCCGATCTTGAGGAAGCTCATCAGCCCCGAGGACTTGCCGCCGCCCGAGAGCGGCTCGTTCTCGCCTCTCAGCCGCGAGAAATTGGTGCCGGTGCCCGAGCCGTATTTGAACAGGCGCGCCTCGCGCACCCACAGATCCATGATCCCGCCCTCGTTGACGAGGTCGTCGTCGATCGACTGGATGAAGCAGGCATGCGGCTGGGGATGCTCATAGGCCGAGGTCGAGGCTTTGACCTCGCCGGTGGCGAAATCGACATAATAATGACCCTGGCTCGGGCCATCGATGCCATAGGCCCAGTGGAGGCCGGTATTGAACCATTGCGGGCTGTTGGGCGCCCCCATCTGCATGGCGAGCATGTAGCGGAGCTCGTCGAAGAAGGCGCGCGCGTCCTCCTCGCTGGTGAAATAGCCGCCCTTCCAGCCCCAATAGGTCCAGGTCCCGGCCAGCCGGTCGAACACCTGGCGCGCGTCGGTCTCGCCGCCGAAACGCTCGCCCTCGGGCAGCGCGGCCAGCGCCGCCTGCGTCGGGGACCGACCGCCACAGCCAGGAGGGGACGGAATTCTCCTCGACCCGCTTCGCGCTTGCCGGCACGCCCGCCTTGCGGAAGTACTTTTGCGCGAGGATGTCGGCCGCGACCTGGCTCCAATGGGCGGGAACGTGAAATTGCGTCGAGCGAAAACACCACCGAGCCGTCCGGATTGCGGATCTCGCTTGCGCTCTCCCGGAACGGGATAGCGTCATAGGGCGATTTGCCCGCCTCGGTGAAACGTCTCTCGATCCGCATCTGCACCTACCCCCCTTGGTGTCGCGCTTTTCGTCGGATTGGCGCGCAACCATCGAAACTGGGGCAATTCGTCCGAACCATCAACATATATGCACTGACCTCCTAATGTACCACTAAAGCCTGTGGGCTGCTACCAGAACTGGCTGTGAGGAAGTCCGGGGATCACATGTGGGAATCCTGTGGACCCAACGTCAGGGGAGGCCTTTTCGCCGACAACTCAAGGCGGCCCTGACGAGGCTATTTGCGTAGCTTCAACCGACGCCGGCCCTCCTGATTTCAGACCCATCATCGCGCGCCGCACCGTCGTGTCTCTCAGCCACGCTCGCGGCGCGCTCGTCGCGGATGTCGCGTACCGCCAACCACGGCAAGCTCTCGCAGGCTCCGGTCACATCGCCAAAAAAGCGCGGGCCTAAGCCTAACGGTCCCGGCCTGGACAGGTTCGCCCCTTGAGGCCATAGTCCCGCCGCAACAACAAAGCGGCAAACGCGAAAAATGGGATTCTTCACCGAGCTCTTTGCCTGGTGGACCGGCAACACGATCGGTACACGTCTCTATACCTGGCGCAAAGGGGAGCGCGTGGGCGAGGACGGGCTCGGCAACGTCTACTACCGGGAGCGCGGCGGGACGCGCCGCTGGGTGATCTACCGCTCCCTCGCCGAGCCGTCGCAGGTCCCGCCCGCGTGGCACGCCTGGCTGCATTACACCGTCGATGTGCCGCCGACCGAAGAGGACTACACGCCGCAGGCCATGGGAGCAGGCGCATCGTCCGAACCTCACCGGGACCTACGAGGCCTACCGCCCGCCCGGCTCGACGCTCCGCACCGGACGCGGCGAAGCCGCCGCTGGATTACGAGCCGTGGCAGCCCAAATGAGCGCAACCGACGGCGCTCGACACTGCGCCGCCCAAGCCGGTGCAGCGCTGGTCGGCGTCGGACTACGCCAAGAACGGCCGCTTCGTGCAGGAGCTTGCCGGGCCCGTGTTCGGCATGCTCGCCGCCAAGCCCGGCGAGCGCATCCTCGATCTCGGCTGCGGCGACGGCGCGCTGACGGCGGAGATCAAGGCTCGCGGCGCCGACGTCCTCGGCGTCGATTTGAGCGACGAGTTGCTCGCCGTTGCGCGCATGAAGGGGCTCAATGTCCGCAAGGTCGACGGCCACGCCTTGGATTTCGTCTCCGAGTTCGACGCGGTGTTCTCCAACGCCGCGCTGCATTGGATGCGGAAGCCGAAATTGGTGATTGCCGGGCGTCGCGCGCGCGCTTCGCCCGCGCGGCCGCTTCGTGGGCGAGCTCGGCGGCCATGGCAATGTCGCGGCCATCGCCACGGCGATGCGCGCGGTCGGCGCGCTCCGCGACGGCGATCCCGCCGTGACCGCGCCCTGGTTCTTTCCGACCGCCGAGGAATATGGCGGCCTCCTCGCCGAAGGCGGCTTCACCGTCAGAGAGATCGCGCTCGTGCCGCGCCCGACCCCGCTCAAGACCGGCATGGAAGGCTGGCTCAGGACCTTCGGCAGGTCCTTCTTCGATCAATTCCCCGAGCCGGAGCGGAGCGAGGTGGTGGGCGAGGTCGATCGAACTGTTGCGGCCCTCGCTCTGCGACACGGAAGGGCGGTGGACCGCCGACCATATTCGGCTTCGCTTCTATGCCGAGCGCGGCGCCTGATGCGTGCCCGCCACACCCATGCCCCAATCATGGACGAGGCGTTGATGCCCGAGCAGGGTAAGAACACGCGGATCCGCGCACAGACGGGGTGATGCTCGCGGCCAGGAGCGCAGCGGAGCGACAGTCGACGGGCCCGTTCACGAATGTGCGGCATGGCACGAGCGAGACCCAGGGCGCGCGGTTAGCCGCTCGTCTCGCCCTCGCGTCGTTCCTCTTGGTCCTCGCGGCAGGCTTCGCGTCGAGCCCGGCCTATGCCGACATCGTCAAGAACCCGATCGCGGTGTTCGCCGCCCTCGACAAGGTCACGGGCCGCATCTCCCATCTCGAGGTTCCCATCAACAAGACGGTCGAGTTCGGCGCGCTCAAGGTGACGCCGCGGGTCTGCGATACGCGTCCGCCGACCGAGCAGCCCCACACCGCATCCTTCGTCGAGGTCGACGAGGTGAAGCTCACGGGCGAGGTGCAGCGCATCTTCACCGGCTGGATGTTCGCCGAAAGCCCCGGCCTTCACGCCGTCGAGCACCCGGTCTTCGACGTCTGGCTGACCAACTGCAAGACGAATGCGCCGCCGGCGCCTTCCGGCAGCGCGAGAACGCCGCCGCTCCCGGCGCGGCGCCCGAAGCGCCTACAGCTGCGGCGCCCGCCGAAGCGCCGCCCGACGCTGCAGCGCCGCCTCCGCCGCCAGAGCCCGCGGAAGCCGTGCCCGAGCCGCTGCCATGGGCCAACCCGCCGCCTCCCAACGCGGCCTCCAGCAATCGCTGAAACTCGTCCCGGCTGACCTCGATCGCGCCGAAGCGCGCGAGATGGCCGGTGACGAACTGCGTGTCGAGCAGGGTGAATCCCCCATAGATCAGCCGCGCCACGAGATAGACGAGCGCGATCTTGCTCGCGTCGCGCGCCCTGCGAGAACATGCTCTCGCCGAAGAAGGCGCGGCCGAGATGCACGCCGTAAAGTCCGCCGATCAGCGATCGCCGTCCTGCCAGACTTCGACCGTGTGGCAATGGCCGAGCGCGAACAGCTCGCGGTAGAGGCTCCTGATGCGGCCGTTGATCCAGGTCGAGCGCCGGCCTGAGCGGGGCGCCGCGCAGCCCGTCGATCACCGCCTCGAAGTTGCGGTCGACCTTGACCTCGAAGCCGCCGCTGCGAATGGTGCGGGCGAGCCGCTTCGGCACATGCATGCGGTCGAGCGGCAGGATGCCGCGCCGCTCCGGCTCGATCCAATAGAGCGCGTTGTCCTCGGCGCTCTCGGCCATCGGGAAGATGCCGCAGGCATAGGCCTTGAGCAGCACCTGCGGCGTGATCTCGATCATGACGTCGTCGATCGAGGTCATGCAGCTCTATCCGCGGGCGCCGAGCTTGGCGAGGTGGTTCTCGAGCCAATGGATATCGTAATTGCCGTCGACGATATCGGGCTCGGAGATGAGCGAGATGAACAGGGGTATGGTGGTCTCGATGCCATCGACCACGAACTCTCCAAGCGCCCGCTTGAGCCGCATCAGGCATTCGTTGCGGGTGCGGGCATGCACGATGAGCTTGCCGATCAGGCTGTCATAGTAGGGCGGAATGGTGTAGCCGGCGTAAGCGCCGGAATCGACCCTGACGCCGAGACCGCCCGGCGGGTGAAAATGGGTGATGGTCCCCGGCGACGGCCTGAAGGTGTGCGGGTTCTCGGCGTTGATGCGGCATTCGATGGCGTGGCCGTTGAAGCGGATGTCCTCCTGGCGGAGCGAAAGCGGCGCTCCGGCCGCGATCCTGATTTGCTCGATGACCAGGTCGAGCCCGGTGATCATCTCGGTGACGGTGTGCTCGACCTGGAGGCGCGTGTTCATCTCGATGAAATAGAACGCGCCCGCCTCGTACAGGAACTCGACCGTGCCGACGCCGCGATAGCGCAACTCGCGCATCGCCTTGGCCACGGTTTCGCCGATCCGCACGCGCTCGCTTTCGTTCAGCGCGGGCGAGGGCGCCTCCTCCCAGAGCTTCTGATGACGGCGCTGCAGCGAGCAGTCGCGCTCGCCGAGATGGATGGCGTTGCCCTGGCCGTCGGCCAGCACCTGCACTTCGATATGGCGGGGATGGAGCAGGTATTTCTCGAGATAGACGGTGTCGTCGCCGAAGGCGGCCTTCGCTTCGTTGCGCGCGGTCAGCAAGCGCAGGCTCGAGCTCGTCCTCTCGACAGCGCGAGCTTCATGCCGCGCCCGCCGCCGCCGGCCGCCGCCTTGACCAGCACCGGATAGCCGATCTCGCGCGCCACGTCTCTTCGCCTCCTCGATATCCTCGACCGGGCCGGAGCCGGGCACCACCGGGATGCCGAGCTGCTTGCGCCGTCACCTTGGCCTGGATCTTGTCGCCCATCAGCCGGATATGCTCGGCGGTCGGCCCGATGAAGGTGATGTCGTGCTCCTCGAGGATCTCGGCGAAGCGGGCATTCTCGGCCAGGAAGCCGTAGCCGGGATGCACCGCGTCGGCGCCGGTGATCTCGCAGGCCGCGACGATGGCCGGAATGTTGAGATAGCTGTCCTTGGCCGGGGGCGCGCCGATGCACACGCTCTCATCGGCGAGGCGCACATGCATGGCGTCGGCGTCGGCGGTCGAGTGCACCGCCACGGTGGCGATGCCGAGCTCCTTGCAGGCGCGTTCGACGCGAAGCGCGATCTCTCCCCGGTTGGCGATCAGGATCTTGTCGAACATCGCGCCCCGGCTAGCGTTGCTCGATCACCGCCAGCGGCTCGCCATATTCGACCGGCTGGCCGTCCTCGACCAGGATGGCGATGACGGTGCCGGCGCGGGGGGAGGGGATCTGGTTCATGGTCTTCATGGCTTCGATGATGAGGAGCGTTTGCCCGGCCGTCACCTTCGAGCCGATCTCGACGAAGGGCGGCGCGCCCGGCTCGGGCGAGCGATAGGCGGTGCCGACCATCGGCGAAGTCACCGTGCCGGGATGGACGATGAATTCCTCGGCCTGGCTCGCCGCGCCTCCGCCTTTGCCGGCCGCGGGCTGTCGCGCGGCTCGAGCCTGGCGGCAGGTCGGTGGTCAGCGTGGTCGTGAGGTTCACCCCGCGCGCGACCCTGATCCGGCTGCCCGTCATGCTCGACCTCGATCTCGGTGAGACCGGTCTCCTCGAGCAGCGCCGCAAGCTCGCGGATCAGGTCCTTGTCGAAGCTGCCCCCTTGTTTGGGTCATGGGTGGCGTCCTCTTCCTTCCGCCGTCACTTCGACTTGCCGGCCGCAAGCGCGCGGCCAGCGCCTCGATCGCAAGCTCGTAGCCGATCGCCCCGAAGCCGCAGATCACACCTCTGACGGCCTTGGAGATGTAGGAATGCTGGCGAAACGGCTCGCGGGTGAAAATATTCGACAGATGGACCTCGACGGACGGCACCGGGCAGGCCAGCAGCGCATCGAGCAAGGCGATCGAGGTATGGGTGAAGGCCCCGGCATTGACGATCAGTCCGGCGGCCTTCGGTCCTCGCCTCCTGGATCCATGCCACCAACTCGCCCTCGTGGTTGCTCTGACGAAAGACCAGCGAAAATCCTAGCGCCGCCGCCTTGCGCTCGCATCGGGCGCGCAGATCCTCGAGCGTCTCCCGGCCATAGACCTCCGGCTCCCGGGTCCCAAGCAGGTTGAGATTGGGACCGTTCAACACGTAAATCGGTTTAGCCATGGCGGCTAGGAAACGCCTGATAGAGCCGGGTGCGCGCGGGATCCCGCGCGCCTGCCCCGGCAGCGGGAACCGGCCCCTTTACCAGCTTTTCCGCCATTCGGCAAAATGAGGAGCGCCGGCCTGCGGGTGACCTTCCCGTCAAGGGCCGCTCAGCACGTCGCCTTGCAGCCCTTCTCGCGCATCTCGGCGACCTTTGCCACCAGCTGGTCGTAGAGGTCGTCGGGGGCGCCGGGTATCATCCGATCGCCGATCAGATAGAGCGGCGTGCCCTGCACGCCGAGCTTCTGTGCGAGCTCCTTGGTCTCGTCGAGCGCCTTCGTGACCGAGGGGTCTTCCATGTCCTTTTCGAGCTGCGGCACGTCGAGCCCGAGCTCGCTGGCGACGCGCAGCGCCTTCTCCTTGTCGGCCTTGCCGGGCTCCGCGTACAGCTTCTGATGCATCTCGAAATATTTGCCCTGCTTGCCGGCGGCCAGCGCGGCCTTCGCCGCCCCTTCCGACTCCTCGCCGAAGATCGGCAGCTCCTTGAACACGACGCGCACCTTGTCGTCGGTGTCGACGAGCTTGACGACATCGGGGAGCGCCCGGCGGCAGAAACCGCAATTGTAATCGAAGAACTCGACCACGGTGACATCGCCGTTGGGATTGCCGGCGGTATAGGACAGGGGCGACCGGAAGATGGCGTCGGCGTTGTCGCCGATGACCTTTTGCTGCTTCGCCGACTTGCTCGGCCTGCTGGCGCTTGTCGAGCTCGGTGGTCATCTCGACCAGGATTTCGGGGTTCTTGGTGAGATAGTCGTGGACGACATCGACGATCGTCTTCTCGTCGAGCGCCGCCGCGGGAGCATCGACCACGCCCGGCGCCATGCGCCAGATGACGAGGAGGGTGGCCGCGGTCACGAGCGCGGCAACGACGGCGGCCACGAGCGCGGTGGCGAGGCCAGTCTTGAGGGTCATGCTGAGATCTCCGGGGGCTAGTGGTCAGTTGGTTCGCGGGACTTCGAAAGCCAGGATGTCGTCGGCCTTGATCCAGTTCGGCGTGCCGTCGACCAAGCCGGCCTTGGCGCGCTTGGCCTGCTGTTTGGCAAGCTTCAGCTGCCCTTCATAGAAATAGGCTTCGGCCGATGCAAGCTCGGCCTGCGCCATGAATTGCTTCTTGGCGCCGACCGCTTGCGCCGCCTCGGCTTTGCGGGCATAGGCGGCGGCGAGCTGGCGGTAGCCCATGGCCGAAGTGTCCTCGCGCGCAAGCGCCGTGCGCAGATTGGTGATCGCCTCGTCGACCAGCTTCCGATCGTTGGTGCCGAGCAGCGCCTGGGCCAGCATGACCCGGATCAGCGGCTCGTTGGGGCCGAGCCTCACCGCCTCGCGCAGCGGGGGGACCGCGGCGGCCGGGTTGCCGCTCTCGAACAGGAACTGGCCCTTGATCTCATAGAAATAGGGCCAATCGGGTTTGGCGGCGATCAGCGCGTCGATGCAGCGGCATGGCGACCTGCATGCCGGACTTGCCGGTAGGTGGCGATCGCTCTTGCATAAATCGCGGGCACGCTCCGATCGGTGGCCGGATAGCGGTTGAACACGGTCTGCGGCTCATCGAGAAAGCCGAACAGCTTCGCCTTCATCAAGTCGTGCCGGAACTGAAGCTCGGGCGGATCGATCTTGTTGTAGTAGGGGCTCGATCCGACGAGCTCCCTGAGATGCACGATGCGCTGCTGCGGCAACGGGTGGGTCTGCAGATAGGGATTGATGCCCTGCACGCCGACGAGCTTGCTCGCCCATGAACTCGAAGGTCTCGATCATGCCGCGGCCGGATTGCTTGGTGGCATTGAGGAAGGTGACGGCGGCCTGGTCGGCCGACGATTCCTCGTCCTGCCGGTAGGCAAGCAGGCGTGCGCAGGGCGGCGTCCGTGCCGCCCATAGGCCACGCCCATGCCGGCCTGTCCCGATGCCCGAGGCGCCGGCGAACGCGCCCCCGACCATGGCGGCGAGGCCGATCAGCTGCATCATCAGCGCCGCCGATTTTGCGCGCGACACCTGGGTCCGCAGCCGGGCGAGATGGCCGCCGGTGATATGGCCGCTCTCATGGGCGATGACGCCGATCACCTGATTGGGCGTCTTGGCGCTCCATCAGCGTGCCGGCATGCATGAACATGTTGTGCCCGTCGACGACGAAGGCGTTGAAGTTGCGATCGTTGACGAGGTGAATGCGGATTGCCTTGCGAGCCGAGGCCGGCCGCGTCGAAGATGGGCTTGGCATAGTCGCGGATCAGCGCTTCGGTTTCGGCGTCGCGGATCAGCCCGGCGGCGTCGGCCGAGGTCGAGGTGATAAGGGCGGCGGCGAGCGCCGCCGACGAAACCCGCGCGGAGCCGCCGCGGCGCCGATTGGGTTCGGGCTTGGGCCAGAAGCGGCATGGGTCGGCTTGATCGTATATGCTTGACGAGGGCCGCGGCAAAGGTGCCGGTTTCGCGCGCATCCGGCGCCGGCGATACGCTGCCGACCGCCTGACGCCATCTCTTCGCCAATGCTTTGATTGGCGTTTGAATGCGGCGACAACGTGACCGGCGTCGCGACCAGACCGCGCAACCGGCGGGATGTCGACCGCTGCGATGGCCGGGCTAGAGACGCATGCGGGACTGCGGCACGCGCTTCCTGCTCGATCCTCTAGCGCTGCCACCAGCCCCTGCGGCGCGGCGCTCTCCGGCTCGCTCTGACTTTCGACCTGCGGTTCGCTGCGGCGGTTCCGGCTCGCTCGACCGCTGGCGACCGTCTCGAGCACGCGCTCGGCCTCGCGCTGCGGCGGCGGCCGCCTCCTCTCGTCCGTGGCGCCCGGCTCCGTTTTGCCGCTCCGCACCGCCTGAAGCGTCCGGCGCTATCGCCCTGCGCCTCGGCGCGGGCCTCGCCGTGCATCTCCTCGCCGGGCGCGCGCGGAGGCCGCTGACCGGAGCGGCCGCGACGGCCGCCGCGGCGTCCTCTCCGGCGCGGACCCTTGCGGACTTGCGCGCCGCCTTCCTCCTTCGCGTCGGCGCTCCTGGCGCTCCTCGACCGGGACACGCGGCCAGCGCGCTCGTCGCGTTCCTCCTCGTCGTCCTCGGGCTCCGGCAGCGCGCGAATGGGGCCTGGCCGCTGGCACTCGCCGCCTCCCTCCGGACGCCGCCGTCGCGCCGCCTGCGCCGCGAGCGGCGGTCGCGCCGGTTCGGCTTCCGCTTCGGCAGCCGGCGGCGGCCGGCGGCGGGGCCGGCGGTCTTCGTGATGATGGGCCCAATCCATGTGCACACGCGGCCGCCGCCATTGGCGATCTCGCCCTCGGCCGCGCGCTCGATCACGAATTGCGAGATATGCATGTCCTCATCGGCGGTGACCGTGATCGGAACGCGATAGCGCTGCTGGATGTCGTTCAGATGGAGGCGCTTCTGATTGAGGATATAGAGCGCCACGTCGACCGCGGTGGTGGCGACCAGCGGCACCACGCCGTCGGTGATGAGCCGGTCCTCGATCGAGCGGAGAATGTCGAGCGCGACCGACTCGACCGAGCGCACCATGCCGGTCCCCTGACACATGGGGCAGGGCTTGGTCGAGCCTTCGAGCATGCCCGTGCGCAAACGCTGGCGCGACATTTCCAGCAGGCCGAAATGGCTGATGCGCCCGACTTGGATGCGCGCGCGGTCGTGGCGCAGCGCCTCCTTCAGCCGCCGTTCCACCAGCCGGTTGTTGCGCCGCTCGTCCATGTCGATGAAGTCGATGACGATCAGCCCGGCGAGGTCGCGCAAGCGCAGCTGCCGCGCGATCTCCTCGGCCGCCTCGAGATTGGTCTTGAGCGCGGTGTCCTCGATATTGTGCTCGCGCGTCGCCTTGCCGGAGTTGACGTCGATCGAGACCAGCGCCTCGGTCTGATTGATGACGATATAGCCGCCGGACTTCAGCACCACCTGCGGCGAGAACATCGCGGCGAGCTGGCGCTCGACCTGATAGCGGATGAAGACCGGCTCGGGCTCCTTGTAGGGCTTCACGTTCTTGGCATGGCTCGGCATCAGCATGCGCATGAAGTCCTTGGCCTCGCGATAGGCGTCGTCGCCCGCGACCAGCACCTCGTCGATGTCCTTGTTGTAGAGGTCGCGGATCGAGCGCTTGATCAGGCTGCCTTCCTCGTAGACGAGGGCCGGCGCCGTCGATTTCAGCGTGAGGTCGCGCACGTTCTCCCACAGCCGCAACAGATAGTCGTAGTCGCGCTTGATCTCGGTCTTGGTGCGCTGGGCGCCGGCGGTGCGGATGATCAGTCCCATGCCTTCCGGCACTTCGAGCTCGCCGGCGATCTCGCGCAGGCGCTTGCGGTCGGTGGGATTGGTGATCTTGCGCGAGATGCCGCCGCCTCGCGCCGTGTTGGGCATGAGCACGGTGTAGCGTCCGGCGAGCGAGAGATAGGTGGTGAGCGCCGCGCCCTTGTTGCCGCGCTCCTCTTTGACCACCTGCACCAGGATGATCTGGCGGCGCCGGATCACCTCCTGGATCTTGTAGGGGCGCCCGCGCCGGCGTCGCGCCCGCTCGGGAACCTCCTCGAGCACATCCTCCGAGCCGACCGATTCGACCGTCTCGGCCGCGACGTCGCCGTTGCCTTCCTTCATCGCCACCGGCTGGCCGACGATTTCGCCTGCCTCCACGTCATCGTCGTCGTCATCGCTCTCCGGGCGCGTCGCGCAGCGAGGCGCACTTCCGCTTCGCCTCGGGCGCATCGGCCCGCTCGGAAACCTCGTGGACGAGATCGCTTGCCTCCATGGCGACGACCGGCGGTTCCTCGCGCGGCGTGGTGTCGATTTCGTCTTCGTCTTCGAGCTCGAATGTCGCAACCGACGACGCGTTCCGTCTCTGGAGCGCCCGGACGCTCGGCCTCGCGCTGCCCTTGTCCTTCGTGGCGTCCGCGTCCGCGCCGGCCGCGCCGGCGGCGCCGCCCTGCCGCAGCCTCGTCCTCGGCGGCCTCTGCCGCGGAGGCGCGGCTTTCCTCGGCGGCCTCCTCGTCGAGCAGCGACCTGACGGTCCGCGACGGGGATCTGGTAGTAGTCGGGATGAATTTCAGTAAAGGCTAAGAAGCCGTGGCGGTTGCCACCGTAGTCGACGAAGGCCGCCTGTAACGACGGCTCTACCCGCGTGACCTTGGCAAGATAAATATTGCCTCTGAGTTGCTTCTTACTCGCTGATTCGTAGTCAAATTCCTCGACGCGATTGCCCCTTACCACGACGACCCGGGTTTCCTCCGGATGCGCCGCATCGATCAGCATTTTGCTTGCCATGTTGTGTTATCTCCGCCGCGCGGGTCTCGGAGGGCGGAACGAAAATCCGCCAATCCGGCTTCGGGTCCGAGCCCGGCGCGCGCCAATGACCAATAGACCATGATTCGCTGCGACGCCCCATGAGCGGCCCTGCTTCAGGGCCGAAAGGCGCGGCCATCGCCGGCCCTTGGGCGATCAGCGCATTCGATAAAGTCTCGCAATTCCCGAGGCTTATCGAATTGTGCTGATCTTGCATCGCAGTCCTCGTCGCCGCGTCTCGGACGCGGCTTGAGAAAGGTTCATTCTGGCGGCCCTCTCTCACCTGGCCGCCACTTTCTGCGTCCTGGCCGTTCGAATGGGGCCGGACGCGGGAAACAATTCCGCCCGTATCGCCGTTTGGCGTCCAAGGGCTCTGGCCCGCGAAGCGAGCCTGACCCTTATTACGGGTACGATGGGAGATTTGGCAAGGGTCGCGGTGGCGAGGCCCGCAAAAGTGCCACAACGGTCGCTTAACAACTGGGTGGTTAAGATTTGGCGGAGTTCGGGCCTATTTTGGCGCAATGTCCGCCGCGTGCCGCTTGATCCGACCTGGCGGTTCGTAAGGCGCCTGACAGCTGTGGGGGACGATGCGAGTTCAGCATGTCTTGCGTGCGGCCGTGCCGATTCTGGCCCTCGTTGCGGGTCTGGAGCCGGCGCTGAACGCCCATTCCGTGCTTGCGGCCGGAGACGACGCCAAGGCTGCCGTCGCCAATGACGCGCGGGTTGCGGGCGACCGCGAGCGCACGCGCTTCATCGCCGATCTGTCGAAGAAGGTCGACGTTCACGTCTTCGCCCTGGGCAATCCCTACCGCGTCATCGTCGATGCGCCCGACGTGAGCTTCCAGATGCCCGATGGGATCGGCAAGGAGAAGCGGGGGCTGGTCACCGCCTATCGCTACGGGCTGTTCGCACCGGGAAAAGCGCGCATCGTCATCGATGTGAGCGGGCCGTTTCTCATCGACAAGGCCTTCGTTCTCGAACCGCGCGACGAGCAGCCCGCGCGCCTCGTGGTCGATCTCGTGCCGAACCGACGAGAAGACCTTCCTTGCCAAGCTCAAAGAGGGAAAACCGCAAGCCGAAAAGAAGGCGCCGGTCATCCTCCCGCCGCCTCCGGCAAGATCTCCCGACGCCAAGCCCGTCGTGGTGCTTGGATCGCGGGCCATGGCGGCATCGATCCCGGGACGAAGAGCGCCGCCGGCATCACCGAAAAGGACGTCGTGTTGACCTTCGCGCGCGCGTTGAAGAGCAAACTCGAAGCCACCGGCCGCTACGAGGTCTTTCTGACTCGCGAGGACGATACCTTCCTCGCGCTCCGCGAGCGCGTGGAATTCGCCCAGAAGAAATCGGCCGGCCTCTTTCTTTCGATCCATGCCGACTACTTCCCGCAAGAGATCGTCAAGACGACCGGCGCCACCGTTTATACGTTGTCGGAGCAAGCCTCGGACGAAGAGGCCCGAGCGCTTGCCGCCAAGGAGAACTTCTCCGACGCGCTCGCCGGCATCGAGCTTCCGAGCGACTCCGACGAGGTTCTGGCCAATATCCTCATCGATTTGGCGCAACGCGAGACGCAGAACCGTTCCATGGTCTTTGCCCGCTCCATCGTCGGCGAGCTCGCCACGCGAGGCGCGCTGCATACGAGGAAAATTCGATCGGCCGGATTTCGTGTGTTGAAGGCCCCGGACGTGCCCTCGGTGCTGCTTGAGCTGGGATTCTTGAGCAATCCCGACGATGAAAAGCTTTTGACGTCCGCGGCCTGGCGCGAGCGCACCGCCGAAGCGGTGGCGAAATCGATCGACGGCTATTTCGCCAAGCGCCTGGCGCGCAGCCCTTAGCGACCGAACCCGCGACGGCTACCGCCAAATTGACAATTTCCCGCGACGGCAGCGTTTTGTTGCCATAATCTTCGCTAGGGTTGCTTCGGGTCCCGGTGTCTAGACCGGGTGGGACGGGTTCAACGATGGACATTACTGCTCCAGTCAAGCCGCCGCAGCATCGGCGGCGCCGCCGCCGCGGCGGGTTTTTCCTTCGTTTCCTGGGTTTCATGTTCGCCGCCGGCATGATCATCTTCATCGCCGTGGCCGGCGCGGCGGCCTTCGTGTTGTGGAAGGTCTCGAGCGAGCTGCCGGACTACGAGGTGCTGGCGAAATACGAGCCGCCGGTCATGACCCGCATCCACGCCAATGACGGCGCGCTGATCGCCGAGTTCTCGCGCGAGCGGCGCATCTACGTGCCCATCACCGCCATACCCGCCTGCATCATCGACGCCTTCATCTCCGCCGAGGACAAGAATTTCTATCAGCATGGCGGCCTCGATGTGCAGGGCATCATCCGCGCCGTCGTCACCAATATGAGCCAGATGCAGTCGGGACGGCGTTCGGTCGGCGCCTCGACCATCACCCAGCAGGTGGCCAAGAATTTTCTGCTGACCAGCGACCAGACCATCGAGCGCAAGCTGAAGGAGGCGATCCTTGCCATCCGCATCGAACGCGCCTTCACCAAGGAACAGATCCTCGAACTGTATCTCAATGAGATTTATCTCGGCGTCGGCGCCTACGGCGTGGCGGCCGCGGCCCAATCCTATTGGGACAAGGCTCTGAACGAGCTGACGCTTGCCGATTGCGCCTATCTTGCCACCTTGCCGAAGGCGCCGAGCAACTACGATCCGTTCAAGTTTCACGACCGGGCCGTCGCCCGCCGCAACTGGGTCATCGACCGCATCGTCGAGAACGGCTTCGCCACCAAGGAAGAGGGCGAGGCCGCCAAGGCTCAGCCCCTTGGCGTGATCAAGCGCGTGCACCGGTCCCAAGATCTTTGCCTCCGAGTATTTCGCCGAGGAGGTGCGCCGCGAGATTCTCGATCGCTTCGGCGAGGATAAGCTGTATGGCGGCGGTCTGTCGGTGCGCACGACGCTCGATCCCCGGCTACAGCGCATCGCCCGCAAGGCCCTGATCGACGGCTTCGTCAGCTACGACCGCAGGCGCGGCGGCTGGCGCGGTCCGGTGAAGCAAGTCGAAATCACAGGCGACTGGGGCACGACGCTTGCGGCGATACAGGTGTGGCCCGACATCGCACCGTGGCGGCTTGCCGTCGTGCTCGAAGTCGCCAAGGACAAGGCCGTTGTCGGGATTCGTCCCGGCCGCACGCCTGGCCGGCCAGCTCGACAAGGCGCGCGAGACGGGCGTTATCCCCTTCGAGGAAGTGAAGTGGGCGCGGCCGAAGCTCGAGCGCGGTCTCGGCGGGGCGCCGGGGTCGGTGACCGCCGTGCTCAAGCCGGGCGACGTCATCTATGTTTCGCCGCGCGAGCCCGATCTCGCCGAAGACGGCACGCCCAAGCAGACGCCGGAAGAGCTCAAGGGACAATGGTCGCTCCAGCAAGTTCCGCGAGATCGGGGGAGCGCTCGTCGCCATGGATCCCCACTCGGGGCGCGTGCTTGCCATTGCCGGCGGTTTCAGCTTCGCGCAGAGCCAGTTCGACCGCGCGACCCAGGCGCGCCGCCAGCCGGGGTCTTCGTTCAAGCCGCTGATCTACACGGTGGCGCTCGACAACGGCTACACGCCTTCGAGCATCATCGTCGACGGCCCGATTTGCCTCGAGCAAGGCGCGGGCATGCCGCAATGGTGCCCGAAGAACTATGATGCCGGGTCTGCCGCCGGTCCGTCGACTTTGCGCTTCGGCATCGAGAAGTCGCGCAACCTCATGACGGTGCGGCTCGCCCGCGACATGGGCATGCCGATCATCGCCGAATATTCGCGCCGCTTCGGCGTCTACGACAATCTGATGCCGGCTCTGTCCATGGCGCTCGGCGCCGGCGAGACCACGCTGCTGCGCATGGTGACCGGCTACTCGATGCTGTGCAATGGCGGCAAGCAGGTCAAGGCGAGCTTCGTCGATCGCGTCCAGGACCGCTACGGGCGGACGGTTTGGCGTCACGATGGGCGCGACTGCTCGACTTGCGCCGCCCGGGAGTGGAGCGGTCAGGCAGGAGCCCGAGCTCGTCGACAATCGCACGCAGGTCATCGACCCGATGTCGGCATTCCAGATGACCTCGATCATGGAGGGCGTCGTCCAGAGCGGCACGGCGCAGAGGCTCAAGGTTCTGAAGCGGCCGATCGCGGGCAAGACCGGCACGACCAACGACTATAAGGACGCCTGGTTCGTCGGCTATACGCCCGACCTCGCCGTCGGCGTCTATATCGGCTACGACCAGCCGGTTTCCATGGGTCATGGCGAGACCGGCGGAAGCCTGGCCGCTCCGGTCGTGCGCGACTTCTTGAAGGAGGCGCTGAAAGACGTGCCCCCGGTCCCGTTCCGCGCGCCCACCGGCATGAAACTCGTGCGCGTCAATCACAAGTCCGGCTTGCCGGCTGGCCGCCGGCGACAAGAGCGCGATCATGGAGGCATTCAAGCCCGGTCAGGAACCGGCGGGCTCGGTCGTCGGAAGATGTCGAAGGCGGCGAGATGGCCGACGAGGCTTTCGGACCTTCGCCTCCGGATGGTTTCGGACCTCCGCCTCCTGATGGTTACGGACCTCCGCCTCCGCCGCCTCCGCCGTTCGGGCGGCCTCCGGGGCCGGGCAATGACCGTGCTTTGACATCGGGTACCGGCGGCCTCTACTAGGTCTTATATGGACAGGTCTTGACCTGATTCCCGTCCGCGGGGCCGTCCCGTCGGGAGCTTGTCCAGTCAATGCATGGCTGCTTGAGGAAACGATGCGCGCCGAAACCGAGTCGGTCGTCAACGACATCAGAGAATCCGTCGACCCTGCTCCGGAGGCATCTTTGACCCCGATCAGGCCAAGGCAAAGGCTCGCCGCGCTCGACCGCGAGGCCGAGGCCCCGAACTTCTGGAGCGACAGCCGCCGCGCGCAAAGCCTGATGCGCGAGCGCCAGCAGCTCGAGAGCGCGCTCGGCACGTTCGACCGCATCGTCCGCGAGCTCGACGACCATGTCGCGCTCATCGAGCTCGGCGAGGAGGAGGGGGACGAGCACGTCGTCGCCGAAGCGGAGACGGCGCTTATGCGTCTGCGGCAGGAAGCGCACACGCGGGAGGTGGAGGCCCTGCTCTCCGGCGAGGCCGACGCCAACGACGCCTATGTCGAGATCCATGCCGGGCGCGGGCGGCACCGAGAGCCAGGACTGGGCGCAGATGCTCGAACGCATGTATGTGCGTTGGGCGGAAGCGCGCGGCTACAAGGTCGAGATCATCGGCGAGCATTATCGGCGAAGAGGCCGGCATCAAGTCGGCGACCGTGCTGATCAAGGGCACCAACGCCTATGGCTGGCTGAAGACGGAGTCGGGCGTTCACCGCCTGGTGCGCATCTCGCCCTTCGACTCCAACGCGCGCCGGCACACGAGCTTCGCGTCGGTGTCGGTCTATCCCGCGATCGACGATACGATCGAGATCGATATCGACGAAAAGGATGTGCGCATCGACACCTATCGCTCCTCCGGCGCGGGCGGTCAGCATGTGAACACCACCGACAGCGCCGTCCGCATCACACATCTGCCGACCGGCATCGTGGTGCAGTGCCAGAACGAGCGGTCGCAGCACAAGAACCGGGCGACCGCCTGGGCGATGCTGCGCGCGCGCCTTTACGAGGCCGAACTGAAGCGTCGCGAGGAGGAAGCGCAAGCCGCCGCCGCCGCCAAGTCCGATATCGGCTTCGGCCACCAGATCCGGTCCTACGTGCTCCAGCCCTATCAGCTGGTGAAGGACCTGCGCACCGGCGTCGAAAGCACCAACCCTTCGGCCGTGCTCGACGGCGACATCGATCGCTTCATCGAGGCGGCGCTCGCCGAGCGCATCCACGCCGATCAGAACGCCTGAGCGGCCAGGTGGTAATGCGGTCGCGGCGGCTCCGCTATTCGGCGGCGCGGGTCGGAATTACGCTCGCCTCGTCGTGCGGCTTGTTGTCGACAGTTGAGGGCTTGTCGGAGCGCGCCTCGACGCGCGGGCTGCCTCCGGCTTGCGCCTTGACCTCCGCCAGCGGATCGTCCGAGCGGCGCGACTTTGCCTTCGAAATACGCCCCCTGCTCGATGGCGAGACTCTGATGGACGATATCGCCCTCGACATGCGACTGCGCCTGCAGCGTGACGCGCAAACCCCTGATCGAGCCGACCACCCGTCCGCGCACGACGACGTCTTCGGCCATGCACGCCGCCGATCACTTGCGACTTGTCGCCGAGCAGCAGCGAGCCGCAATTGATGTCGCCCTGGATCTCGCCGTCGACCTGGATCTCGCCCTTCGAGGTGACATTGCCGGTGATGCTAAGGTCTTCGCCGATGATGGAGGGGACCATCTTGCTGGCGCTGGGCTCGGACTCTTGGCTGCATAGGTTGCCGGCCGCTCGGTGAAGGGCGTCTTCAGCTCGCCCGTACCGCTCGCCCATCTTCGTTACGCTCTCTCCCGTCTCCGGTTTCTTCGTGAACATGACTGGTACCTCCCCATCGCAACTGTGACGCAGGCGCGAAACACCACTGCCCCGACGCTAAGCTCGCGACCGACGCATCCCACGAAAGCCGCTACAAGGGATTGCCGCGGAGTTTCCGTCAGGGGCCAATACGCAGCGCCCACTCCTGCCATGACAATATCGTCTCGCCTGCGCGTTGTCATGAGGGTTCTCCCCGCTAAGAGTGTGCGCCGCGTCGGGGAGGCTAAGTCCCGGGCCGGTCTTGGAAACCGCCTTCCTTTGGCCGATTTTACCACCTCTTATGCCATCAGCCCTTACCCTTGCGTCGGGCGCCAGGGCGGTGGAGCTTGAGAGGTGCGGGGGCTTGACTTGGGGGAATGCCGACACAAGGCCATGAGCAGATTGAGGCGTCGCGTTCGTTTAGGGGCGAGGCCCTCGTTGCGTGGGTTGCGGTTGCCCGCTTGGCGCTGGGCGACCCATGCGTCTTGGGCTTGGTCATGGCGGGACCTGACGGAATGAGCGAGCCGATCGCAGGCACTCTCGCGAAGCTGACCACGATGTGGCAGGGCGTCGCAGTCGTTTCGCGCGCACGCCTCCGCGCGCTGACGATCCGCGCTTTGGCGCAAGCGACGCCGTTGGTTGCGCGTCCGGCTCGCTCGATCGTTTCGCCGGCGAAGGACGCAAGCGACCGAGCCGATTTCAACCGCCCTCGTCAAGCTGACCAGCGAGGGCAGCAAGGCAATCCTCGCCTTGCCCGAGCGGGGCCGGGCGCTGGTGCAAGCGCGTGCCCGAGCCGGTCCAGCTCGAACTCAAGAAACTGTCCTCACGCGGCGCGCATGTCTGCCGCGAAATCTTCGCCGGCATTCTGGTGGTCGGGCTGGTCGCCATCGTTCTCGGCTATGGGCGGCTCGCCCGCGGCCCGATCTCCCTCGCCGGCCTCGTCCCCACCATCGAGGAGGCCATCAACGGCGAGCTTGCCGATGTCAGCGTGAAGATCGACGACGCCATCCTGCAGCGGGCGCCCGACGGGCCGGGCGTGCTGTTCCGCCTGCGCAATATCCGGCTGGTCGACAAGAACGGCGCGATCCTCGCCCAGGCGCCGCTTGCCGCCATCGGCATGAGCGGAAGCGCGCTGCTTTGCGGGACGTCTTGCGCCGGGCAGCGTCGACTTCATCGGCCCGCGGCTCCTTTTGACCCACGAGCCCGGCCGCGGGCTGTCGCTCAGCTTCTCGCGTTCCGCCCAGGACGACGCCCCGTCGCCGGTCCCGGGCCCCCCGCCGCAGGGCGAGGCGGTCGCGCCGTCGGCGGAAACCCTGAGCCCCGAAACAGTCGTCACCAGGCAGCCGGCCGCTGGCGGCCGAGTGCTCGACGTGACACGCACGATCGCCGACGTCTTCGAGCGGACGCGAAGCGGCAACACCTCGTACTTGACGCGGTTCGGCGTCCAGAATGCGCTCGTCGTGCTCAATCACGACGGCACCCAGACCTCATGGCAGGTGCCGGACTTCTCCATCGATCTTGAGCATCGCAACCGCCGCAGCGTTCTCGTCGGGCAGGCCAATATCGCCTCGGCCAAAGGCGACTGGCAGCTCGAGATGCGCGCGGCCCAGCAGACCAAGCGCCAAAGCCTGGCCGTCACGGCGCTCATTGAAAATCTCGTTCCCTCGGGCATCGCCGGCAATTTCTCCTCGCTCGGCCTGCTCAAGGCTCTCGACATGGTGGTGAACGGCAAGGCCACGGTCGAGCTCTCGAACGCGGGGGATTTCGTGGCGGGGGAGGCCGAATTCGATTTGGAGACCGGGCAGATCACCCCGCCTTGGGACCCCGACAGCCCGTTGCGGATCGACGGCGGCCAACTCAGGCTGCGCTATCCGCAAGGGCAGGACGTGGTCGAGATCGCTCCCTCGACGCTTACGTGGGGACAAAGCAGGGCGACCTTCAGCGGCGAATTCCGCGCGGTGCGCGACGCCGGTGGCAGCCTGACCGCATGGAACTTCACGCTCAAGGCCGACCAGGCGGTGCTCGCGGTCGAGGAATTCGGCCTCGCACCCATGAAGATCGATGAATGGCAGGCGACCGGCAGCCTCGTCCCGGGCGATGGTCGCATCGACGTCTCGCGCTTCGTCATTCGTGCCGGCGACGCCTCGATCGCGCTTTCCGGTGCTGCGGTCGATAAGGAAGGTACGGAGGAGGTTCACCTGGCCGGCGAGGTGAGCCCGATG
This sequence comes from uncultured Alphaproteobacteria bacterium, assembly GCA_963776655.1. Lineage (GTDB taxonomy): Bacteria > Pseudomonadota > Alphaproteobacteria > Rhizobiales > Methyloligellaceae > Methyloceanibacter. Next base: position 474,013 of record CAVZNL010000002.1, read on the forward strand.
CCGGTCGATGTGTTCAAGCGGTTCTGGCCGAAGTTTCTCGCCGGCAAAGCCCGCGCCTGGGTGCTGGAGCGGGTGAGCGGCGGGCAGGTGTCGGGTGGCAAGTTCGCCGTCAATCTCGGTCCGGCCGAGGTCGCCAGGATCAAGGGCGGGGGCGAGGTCCCACCCGAGGCGGTGAGCGTCGAGCTCAATCTCTCCGGCATGAGCATCGCCTATATCGCGGAAATGCCGCCGGTGATCACCGCCGCGGCCAGGCTGACCGTGGCCGGTATGGCAGTTTGCCGTCGATATTCCTGAAGGCAAGATCGCCAATCCGTCGGGCCGGACAATTGCGCTCAGCCAAGGCCGCTTTTTCATTCCCGATCTGCGCGTCGATCCGCAACAGGGCGAGATCGTGTTCAAGGCGAACGGCGAGACGCCGACCGTGCTTGAGCTGCTCGACCACGAGCCGCTCGGCTATCTGCAAAGTGTCGGCATGAAGCCCGATTTTCTCGGTGGCACGGCCGAAGGCGACTTCCTTTTGTCGATGCCGCTCTTGACCGATCTCACATTCGAACAGATCAAGGTCAATGGTGCGGCGCGCCTCAATGATGCGCTTGCCGGGAACCTTGCCGGCACCATCGATGCGGCGGGCGGCACGCTCGATGTGACCTTGACCGAACAAGGGCTCGAGGCCAAGGGCGAGATCAGCATCAAGGGCGTCCCGGCCGAGCTTTCCTGGCAGCGCATCTTCCACGCGCCTGACGAGCAGCAGACGCCCATTCAGGTGACCGCCCGCCTCGACGCCGCGTCGCGCGAGCAGCTTGGGATCAAGGTCAACCATTTGCTTCAAGGACCGACCCGGTCACGTTACGGATCGCGACGGCTTGGTGCCGAGAAGCCGACGCCCATGGCACTCGAAGCCGATCTCACCGAGGCGCAGCTTCTGTTCGGCGGCCTGGGCTGGACCAAGCCTGCCGGCCGCGCCGCGACGCTTCAGGCTCGACATCGTGCCGAAGGAGGATGGTTCGACCGTTCTCGAGAATCTCAAGATCCTCGGCGATGACATCGACATTCGCGGCGGCATCGCGCTCGACGCCGAGCAGCACCTCAAGGAATTCTACTTCTCGGATTTCTCGGTCAGCAGTCTGACCCATGTCGAGATCACCGCCACCGTGCGCGACGACCAGGTGCTCGAAATCAAGGCCGAGGGGCCGAGCTATGACGGAAGGCAATTCTTCCAGTCCCTGTTCTCGGCCGGGCAGCTCGAGGGGTCGACGGAGCCGGACGAGCCGTTCGGCGTCGATTTGACCGCCAGCATCGGCACGGTCGTCGGCTTCTACGACACGACGGCGAAAAATGTCGCAGGTGACGATGAAGAAGCGCAACGGCCGGGTCGTTGCGCTCGACGCCAAGGCGGAGCTGAACGGCAAAGCCCCAGCCGCGGTCCATCTCGGGCAGAGCGAAGGCGCGCGTCTGATCGAGGCCGAGGCCCGCGATGCCGGCGCCGCTTTTCGGCTTGTCGGATTCTATCCGAGCGTCGAGGGCGGCGAGGCATCGCTGCAAGTCAATCTCGACGCCGGCGGACCCGGGACCAAGAGCGGGACGTTGTGGGCACGCGATTTCGTCGTGCTCGGCGATTCCGTCGTGAACGACGTTCTCACCGATCCGAACTCGGCGGCGGTCTTGGGTCCCACCGAGCGGAAGCAGCAGGTCACCCGGCAGCGCATCGCCTTCAATCAGTTGCGCGCGCCATTTTCCGTCGGCGGCGGAAAATTCCGGCTGAAGGACGCCTATATGAACGGACCGCTTGCTCGGCGCGACCATGCGCGGCACGGTCGACTTCAAGGCGGAGACGGTCGAGCTCGGCGGCACCTATGTGCCGCTCTATGGTTTGAACTCGGCGCTCGGCTCCATCCCCATTCTCGGCCGCGTGCTGGTCGGCCGTCAGGGCGAGGGCGTGGTCGGCATCACATTCGCCATCAAAGGCAAGCTCGACGACCCTTCGGTGCTGGTCAATCCGATGTCGGTGATGACGCCGGGCATCTTCCGGCAAATCTTCGAATTCACGGGCTCGGTCCCCGACACCAACGCCGCGCCCGCCGCGTCCTCCTTCATGGTGCCGGGCCAGCAATTCGGACACAGCCCGGCACCGCAGTAGGTCAGACCGGCCTGATGAGGGCGTGCCGCTTCTTGCCGAGCGAGAGCTTGATGACACCCTCCGGCGTGAGGTCGGCCAGCGTCAATTTCCGTCTTTCATCCGTGACGGCAACGTCGTTGACCTTGATGCCGCCGCTCTTGATCTGACGTCTTGCCTCGCCGGTCGAGGCGACGAACCCGACATGGGTGTTGGCATTGAGCACGCCCCAGCCCTTCTCCAGCTCGGAGCGCGGGATCTCGAAGGTGGGGAGCGTGACCGCGATCTCGCCTTGCTCGAAGGTCGCCCGCGCCGTCTCTGCCGCGCGGTCGGCCGCGTCACGCCCATGGACGAGCGCGGTCGCCTCGGTGGCGAGGATCTTCTTGGCCTCGTTGAGCTCGGCGCCTTGCAGTTTGGCGAGCTTGGCGATCTCCTTCAGGGGAAGCTCGGTGAACAGCTTGAGGAAGCGCTCGACGTCGCCATCCTCGCTGTTCCGCCAATATTGCCAATAGTCGTAAGGGGACAACATATCGGGGTTGAGCCACACGGCGCCGGCGGCGGTCTTGCCCATCTTGGCGCCCGACGAGGTGGTGAGAAGCGGGGAGGTGAGCCCGAACAATTCCGCCCCGTCGGTGCGACGCCCGAGTTCGATGCCGCTCACGATGTTGCCCCACTGGTCCGATCCGCCAAGCTGCAGGCGGCAGCCGTGGCGCCGGTAGAGTTCGACGAAGTCGTAAGCCTGCAGCACCATGTAGTTGAACTCGATGAAGCTCAGCGGCTGCTCCCGCTCCAGCCTGAGCTTCACCGAGTTGTAGGTCAGCATGCGGTTGACGCTGAAATGGCGGCCGTAGTCGCGCAGGAAGTCGATGTAGTTCAGCGTATCGAGCCAGTCGGCGTTGTTGACCATGAGCGCGTCGCTCGCGCCGTGACCGAAGCTCAGGAATTTGGTGAACACCCGCTCCATGCCGGCGATGTTCGCGGCGATCTCGGTATCGCTCGAGGAGCTTGCGCGCTTCGTCCTTGCCGGAAGGATCGCCGACCTTGGTCGTGCCGCCGCCGATCAGGACGATCGGCCGGTGCCCGGTCTGCTGCAGCTTCCGCAGCATCATGATGCTGACGAGATGGCCGACATGCAGCGAGGGCGCGGTGCAGTCGAAGCCGATATAGCCGGTCAGACGCTCGCTTCGCGCGAGCCTGTCGAGCCCCGCCTCGTCGGTCGCCTGGTGGATGATAGCCCCGCGTCGCGAGCTCGTGCAGGACGTCCGATTTGACCTTGCTCATGGGGCGAGCCGAAGTGATCGCATTGGCAAGCCTGTATCAGCTTTGCCGCAAAAATGCACGGGAGCGCAAGGAGCTTGGCCGGTTTCGCCTAAGCGGCGGAGTCTTTGCGTTTCTTCGTCTTGCCCAGCCGCTTGTCGAGGTAGAGGTCGACCACCTCCATCAGCCCGTCCATGCGGCCCTCGAAGAAATGGTTGGCGTCGGGAACGGTCGAGTGGTCGATCACGATGCCCTTCTGCGTCTTGAGACGGTCGACGAGCCCGCGCACCGATTCCGTTGGCACGACTCGATCTTTTGCCCCGTTGACCATCAGTCCGGAGGAGGGGCAGGGGGCAAGGAATGTAAAGTCGTAGAGATTGGCGGGGGGCGCCACCGAGATGAAGCCCTCGATTTCCGGGCGCCGCATCAGGAGCTGCATGGCGATCCAGGCGCCGAACGAGACGCCGGCGATCCAGCAGGTCTCGGCGTCGGTATTGTAGGCCTGCAGCCAATCGAGCGCGGTGGCGGCATCGGCGAGTTCGCCGGGGCCGTTATCGAACAGTCCCTCGCTTCGCCCCACGCCGCGGAAGTTGAAGCGGAGCACCGAGAAGCCGCGCCGCTGGAACGCGTAATACAGGTGATACACCACCTGGTTGTTCATCGTTCCGCCGAATTGCGGGTGGGGGTGGAGGATGAGCGCGACGGGGGCGTTCGGTCCTTGTTCGTGGTGGTAGCGGGCCTCGATCCGTCCGGCGGGACCGCTGATATTCACTTCAGGCATGAATGACTGGCCTCGACACGATCTGGGTCATGGAGACCGAGGCTGGCGGGTTCCACGCGGTGATTTGGGAAGCGCGGACGGAGGCCGCAAAACTTGACTTTGCCGCTCGGGAAACCTATACCATTGTAAGATTAGAATTGTTCCAAACAAGGCCGCTCCCGGACAGCTGGGCACTTGGAGCGGCGCGAAACTTCGGGCCGCGCTTCATAGCACGCGCGACGGGGGCTCGTGCAAGCGTTAACCGGCGGCGACGGCCACGAGCTTCGTGAGAGCATGAACCAGCGCTCCTATCTCGACTATAACGCCACTGCGCCGCTTCGCGACGAAGTCCGCGAGGCCGTGGTCGCGGCGCTCTGCCTCCATGGCAATCCGTCCTCGGTTCATGCCGAGGGAAGGGCCGCGCGCCGGGCCGTCGAGGCGGCGCGTGCGAAGGTGGCGGCGCTGGTCGGCGCCGACCCGGAAGACGTGATCTTCACGAGCGGCGGCACGGAGGCGAATGCGCTCGCGCTCGCGCCGCGACCGGGCGAGGCCTGGCACTGCTACGTCTCGGCGGTCGAGCATCCTTCGGTGCTGTCCGGCGGACGGTTCCCGCGCGAGTGCGTCTGCAAAATTTCCTGTCACGCGCCGACGGTGTCGCCGACCTCGAAATCCTTGCGAAAGAGCTTGCGGAGCCCCATCTAGAGGGTCGGAGGCCGTTCGTTTCCCTGATGGCCGCCAACAACGAAACCGGCGCGCTCCAGCCGGTCGCGGAAGCAGCACGGATCGTCCAGGACGCAGGCGGGCTGCTCCACACCGACGCCGTTCAGGCGGCCGGGCGGATCGACGCTCGACATGGAAGCGCTCGGCGCCGACCTCTTGAGCCTCTCGGCTCATAAGATCGGCGGTCCCAAGGGCGTCGGCGCCCTCGTTCTCGGGCGTGGCGCCTCGGTCGAGCCTCTGATCAAGGGCGGCAGCCAGGAGCGGCGGCGGCGCGCGGGAACGGAGAACGTCGCCGGTATTGTCGGGTTCGGCGTGGCGGCGGAACTTGCCTTGGCCGACCTCGCCAAGGCCGACGCAACCGCAAGGTTGAGAGACGAGCTTGAGCAGGGCGCGCTTGCCCTTGCGCCCGATGCCGTCGTGCTTTCGGCGCGGGTCGAGCGGCTGCCCAACACGACGTGCCTCGCCGTGCCGGGCGTCAAGGCCGAGACGCTGGTGATCGGGCTCGATCTCGCCGGGGTCGCCGTGAGCGCGGGCAGCGCCTGCTCCTCGGGCAAGGTCGAGGCGTCCCATGTGCTGAGCGCGATGGGAGTTTCCGAAGAGCTTGCTCGCGGAGCGATCCGCGTAAGCCTTGGTTTTGCGACGAAGCGTGCCGATATCAATAACTTCCTGAAGGCCTTTGGCGAGCTCGTTAAGCGGCTCAGGCCCAAGGTGGCGGCCTAGGAACCGCCGGAATAGGATTGGAGTAGAGCCATGCCGGCCGTGCAAGAAACTGTCGCCCGCGTCAAAGAGATCGACGTCGACAAGTACAAATACGGCTTCTTCACCGACATCGAGTCGGTCAAGGCTCCCAAGGGCCTGAACGAGGACGTGGTCCGCTTCATCTCGGCCAAGAAGGGCGAGCCTGATTGGCTGCTCGAATGGCGGCTCGAGGCCTATCGCCGCTGGCTCACCATGCAGGAGCCGACTTGGGCCAATGTCCGTCACCCCAAGATCGATTTCCAGGAGCTCTATTACTACGCCGCGCCCAAGAGCACCGAGGCGCCCAAGAGTCTCGACGAGGTCGATCCCGAGCTGCTCAGGACCTACGAGCGCCTCGGCATTCCGCTCTCCGAGCAGAAGGTGCTCGCAGGCGTCGAGGGCGCGCGCCTCGAAGGCCCGCGGGTCGCGGTCGATGCCGTGTTCGATTCCGTCTCCGTGGTTACCACCTTCAAGGAAGAGCTGGCCAAGGCCGGCGTGATCTTCTCCTCGGTCTCCGAGGCGGTGAAGACCCATCCCGAGCTGGTGCGCAAATATCTCGGCTCGGTGGTGCCCATCACCGACAATTTCTACGCCACGCTCAATTCGGCGGTGTTCTCCGACGGCAGCTTCGTCTATGTGCCGCCCGGCGTGCGCTGCCCGATGGAGCTGTCCACCTATTTCCGCATCAACGAGAAGCAGACCGGCCAGTTCGAGCGCACGCTCATCATCGCCGACAAGGGCTCTTATGTGAGCTATCTCGAAGGCTGCACCGCGCCCATGCGCGACGAGAACCAGCTTCACGCCGCCGTGGTCGAGCTTGTCGCGCTCGACGACGCCGAGATCAAATATTCCACGGTGCAGAACTGGTACCCCGGCGACAAGCAGGGGAAGGGCGGCATCTACAATTTCGTCACCAAGCGCGGCGATTGCCGCGGGCCCATTCCAAGATCTCGTGGACGCAGGTCGAGACCGGCTCGGCCATCACCTGGAAATATCCGAGCTGCATCCTGCGCGGCGACGGCTCGCGCGGCGAGTTCTACTCGATCGCCATCTCCAACGGCTATCAGCAGGTCGATTCCGGCACCAAGATGATCCATCTCGGCCGCGACACGTCGAGCCGCATCATCTCCAAGGGCATCGCCGCCGGCCACTCCAACAACACCTATCGCGGGCTGGTCTCGGCGCATCGCCGCGCCGGCAACGCGCGCAACTTCACCAATTGCGATTCGCTTCTCATCGGCGACAAATGCGGCGCCCATACCGTGCCCTATATCGAGGCCAAGAATGCGAGCGCCACCTTCGAGCACGAGGCGACCACCTCCAAGATCTCCGACGACCAGCTCTTCTACTGCCTGAGCCGCGGGCTGTCGGCGGAGGAGGCGGTGGCGCTGATCGTCAATGGCTTCGTGCGCGACGTGCTCCAGCACCTCCCCATGGAGTTCATGGCGGAGACGCAGAAGCTGATCGGCATCAGCCTGGAGGGGTCGGTTGGGTAGGGCAACACAGCTCGACGATGATCTCGGGGCCATGTCGCGCGACGAATTGATCACCGAAATCAAGCGTCTGCGCGCGGGCATCCGCGAGCATCGCGATTCAAGCGGCCATGATCTTTGCTGGCATCACCCTCGGCTTTGGGGGCTTTTGCCCGAAAAGACCGATCCACTGCCGATTGTGCCGCCCTGGCCGGAATTCCTCGCCGGCTGCTTGAATTATCGCCGGTCGCTGGACGAGGCCTTTCCGGACAGGGTGCGGTCGGTTGGAGATTACCACGGCGAGGATGCGCAGGCTTCGCATCGCAAGAAGCGAAGTTAGCTGCGCGTGGCTAGGAAGAAGACGTAATGCTTGAGATCAAGAATTTGCACGTCAATGTCGATGGCCGCGAGATCCTCAACGGCCTCGACCTCACCCTGCCGCAGGGCGAGGTGCATGCCATCATGGGCCCCAACGGCTCGGGCAAGTCGACGCTCGCTTACGTGCTGGCCGGCAAGGGGGAGTACGAGGTCACCGCGGGCTCCGTCACCTGGAAGGGCGAGGACCTGCTTGCCATGAGCCCGAGCGAGCGCGCCGCCAAGGGCGTGTTCCTCGCATTCCAATACCCGATCGAGATTCCGGGCGTCGCCACCATGACCTTCCTGCGCACGGCTGTGAACGCGGTGCGCAAGGCGCGCGGAGAAGCCGAGCTGTCGACGCCCGACTTCTTGCGCTTCGTGCGCGAGAAGGCGCAAGCGCTCAAGATCGAGCCCGAGATGCTGAAGCGCCCGCTCAATGTCGGGTTTTCCGGCGGCGAGAAGAAGCGCAACGAGATCCTGCAGATGGCCTTGCTCGAGCCCGTCGCTCTGCGTGCTCGACGAGACCGATTCCGGCCTCGACATCGATGCCGTGCGCATCGTCGCCGAGGGCGTGAACGCGCTCCGCTCGCCCGAGCGGGCCATGCTCGTCATCACCCACTACCAGCGGCTCTTGAACTACATCGTGCCCGACCGCGTGCATGTGCTCTCCGAGGGCAGGGTGGCGCGCTCGGGCGGGCCCGAGCTTGCGCTCGAGCTCGAGGAGTCGGGTTACACGGAATTCGACGGCCAGGCGGCCTTAGCGGCAAGCCGCGCGGCGGCTAGCGCGCGTATCGGCCGGTACGCCGAAAGGAAAGATTGGATGGACCTCCCAGTCCAGCAATTCAGGACCAAGGCCGAGCAGGCCTATCTCGACCTGTTCGAGGCGGCCGAGGACGCGCTTCCCGGCGCCCGCGATCCGTTTGTGTCGGGCTTGAGGACGAAGGCGATCGAGGCTTATGGCCGGCTCGGCCTGCCCCATCGCCGCATCGAGGCCTGGAAATATACCGACCTCCGCGCGCGGCTCACCGACGTCAATCCGCTGGCGAAGGCGCGACGGCGCGGCCGTGAGCGAGGCCGCGCTAAGCCAGGCGCTCGGCGCCGAGATCGCGAGCCTTCCCGCCTATCGTCTCGTGATCGTCGAGGGCGATCTCAGAGCCGATCTCTCCGACCTTGCCGGCCTGAAATCGGCCGGTGTCGAAGCGATCTCGCTGGCGCGGGCGCTCGAGAAGCCGCCGGCCTGGCTGAGAAAGGCGCTTGGCCAGGTCAACCCGCGCGGAGACGACGCCGTGCTTGCGCTCAATACCGCGCTGATGACGGGAGGCGTCGCCTTGCGCATCGGGGAGGGGGTGATCCTCGACAAGCCGGTTCACCTCATTCAGCTCGATGGTGCGGGCGAGCCCGCCTCGACTTTCACCCGCAACGTCGTGGTCGCCGAAGCCGGCAGCGCCGCCACGGTTCTCGAAAGTTTCGGCGGCCTCGGCGTCCGCGCCCTTCAGCGCAATGCGGCAACGGAGCTCAAGATCGGCGCCAAGGCCGCGGTGAAGCACATCAAGGTGCAGCGCGACGGCGAGGAGTCGTTTCATCTTTCCACCTGGCTCGTCGAGCTTGGGGCTGACGCGCGTTACGACGCCTTCCAGTTCTCGACCGGGGCCGGCCTCGCCCGCAATCAGGTCTATCTGAGCTTCGCCGGCGAAGGGGGCGCGGCGGATATCTCCGGCGCCTTTCTCTTGCGCGCGCGGCAGCATTGCGACACGACGCTGATCGTCGAGCACCGCGTGCCGCATTGCACGAGCCGCGAGATGTTCAAGGGCGTCATCGACGGCGAAGCGCGCGGCGTGTTCCAGGGCAAGATCATTGTCTCGCCCGGCGCGCAGAAGACCGACGGCAAGCAGATGGCGGGAGCGCTGCTCCTTTCGGAAGCGGCCGAGTTCGATTCCAAGCCCGAGCTTGAGATTTTCGCCGACGACGTGGTCTGCGGTCATGGCTCGACCTCGGGCCAGATCGACGAAGATTTGCTCTTTTATCTCGAGGCCCGCGGCATCCCCGAAGAGGACGCTCGCGCTCTTCTCATACAGGCCTTTGTCGGCGAGGCGCTCGAGCGCGTCGAGGACGAGGCCCTGCGCGATGCGCTCGCCCAAGCCTCCGCCGCGTGGCTCGGCGTGTCTTCCGACTGACGGAGGAGCCGATGACGGTGCTCACCCCGTCGAAAAAGGATCGCAAACCGGCGCCGGCGCCCTTCGACGTGGAGGCGATCCGCGCCGACTTTCCCATTCTGTCCCGCGAGGTGAACGGCAAGAGGCTCGTCTATCTCGACAACGGCGCCTCGGCGCAGAAGCCGCGTGTCGTGCTCGACACCATCCAGCGCGCTTACGCCGACGAATACGCCAATGTGCATCGCGGGCTGCACTATCTCAGCAATCTCGCCACCGCCCATTTCGAGCAGGCGCGCGAGACCGTGCGCCGCTTCCTCAATGCGCGCTCAGACGAGGAGATCATCTTTACCCGCAACGCCACCGAGGCGATCAACCTGGTCGCGTCCTCCTACGGCGGCGCCAAATATCGGGGAGGGCGACGAGATCCTCCTCACCATCATGGAGCACCACTCCAACATCGTGCCCTGGCATTTCCTGCGCGAGCGCCAAGGCGCGGTGTTGAAATGGGCGCCGGTCTCCGATGACGGGGAATTTCTGCTCGATGCGTTCGAGCGGCTGATCACGCCGCGCACCAAGATGATCGCCATCACCCATATGTCCAACGTCCTCGGCACCATCGTGCCGCTGAAGGAGGTGGTGCGGATCGCGCATGAGCGCGGCATTCCCGTCCTTGCCGATGGCGCGCAAGGGGCGGTGCACCTTCCGCTCGATGTGCAGGACCTCGACATCGATTTCTATGCCTTCACGGGCCACAAGCTCTACGGTCCGACCGGGATCGGCGTGCTCTACGGCAAGAAGGAGCACCTCGAGCGGATGCGTCCCTATCAGGGCGGCGGCGAGATGATCGGCACCGTCACCACCGAGACGGTCACCTATGCCAAGCCGCCGCACCGGTTCGAGGCCGGCACCCCCGCGATCGTGCAGGCCATCGGGCTCGGCGCCGCCATCGACTATGTCGAGAGCGTCGGACGCGAGCGGATTGCGGCTCACGAGGCCGAGCTGCTCGACTACGCCATGCGGCGCCTCGGCGAGCTTCCCTGGCTTCGCATCTTCGGCCGCGCCAAACACAAAGGGAGCATCGTCGCCTTCAACATGGAAGGGGCCCATCCCCACGATGTCAGCACGATCCTCGACCGTTACGGGGTGGCGGTCAGGGCCGGAACCCATTGCGCCGAGCCCCTCCTCGCCCGCTATGGGGTGACCTCGACATGCCGCGCCTCTTTCGCCATGTACAATACGATGGAAGAGGTCGATAGTCTGGTCGAGGCGCTGTACAAGGCGCATGAGATGTTTGCTTAAGGTTGCTGCCGAAATGACTGAAAAGACTCAAAAAGAAGGTGCCGCTTCCACCGAGGCCGAGCCTGAGGCGATCGCCGGAGAGGCAGTCGAGATCAAGGCTTGCGTCGGCGCCACCGGCGGCGGGGAGGGGACGGGCTCGGCCCTTCCTCCCGATGAGCTCGAGCGGCTCAAGAACGACCTGATCGCCGCCCTGAAGACCGTCTACGATCCCGAGATCCCGGTCGACATCTATGATCTCGGCCTGATCTATCGCCTTGAGGTCGACGACGACCGCAATGTCGAGGTCGACATGACGCTCACGGCGCCGGGCTGCCCGGTGGCGGGCGACATGCCGGGTTGGGTGGAGAACGCCATCTCCTCCGTTCCGGGCGTGGGCCAGGTCAAGGTCAATCTCGTGTTCGATCCGCCTTGGGACATGTCGCGCATGAGCGATGAGGCGCGGCTCGAACTCAATATGTTCTGAGGCCAAGCCTTGAACGCGCGCTCGATTTAGCCCAACTTCACATCATGAGCCTTCATCCCCGTCCCCACCAAGTGATGCGCCTTACCGAGGCCGCGGCCGAGCGCATCCGTGCGCTTCAGGCCGCGCTCCGGCAACGCGGCCGCGGGCGTGCGCATCGGCGTGAAGAATGGCGGCTGCGCCGGCATGGAATACACGATGGAGTATGCGGAAGCGCGTGGGCCGCATGACGAGGTGATCGAGGACAAGGGGGTCAAGCTCTTGATCGATCCGAGCGCGGTCTTGTTCCTGCTTGGGACCGAGATGGATTATCGCACCGACCGCATGCGCTCGGGGTTCGTGTTCAACAACCCGAACCAGACATCGTCCTGCGGCTGCGGCGAGTCGGTCTTACTCAAGCCCGCCGAGGACGAAACCGCGCAAGACAGCTCCGGAGTCGCCGGAGAATCGTCTTAGCGCGTCATACCGGCGGAAGCCGGTATCCGATATCGGATTCGTCATCCTGAGGTGGCCGCGAAGCGGCCCTCGAAGGATGCAGCCTGGGAATCGTCATCCTTCGAGGCTCGCTCCGCTCGCACCTCAGGATGACGGCGTTTGGATCCTGGCTTGCGCCGGAATGACGTCGTTTCCCCCGCTCTCCCCTTGAGGGAGAGCACGCGCGCCATTTGGTGCGCGGTGAGGGGTCCGGCGCGAACACGCTAGCGTGGAAGCGCCGTCCCGCCCCTCACCCTTCCCGCCATTCGTCGCGCTTCGCGCGCCGGGCGGGAAGCCCTCTCCCTCAAGGGAGAGGGGAAGCCTGCTCCGTCCTCACTGCAAGCCGAGAGCGGTGATCCAGAAGCACCAAGCTCGGAGCTATAGGCTGATTGTTCTAGCGGCGGCTCAGGTCACCCGAACCGGGGCGCATCATGAAGGCGGGGACGTGGTCGCCCATGCCTTGCTGCCGGGAACGTGGCGCCTCCGGCGCGGATTGAGGCTTCTTCGGTTGGGGAGCGGGCGCGGCGTGGCCCTCGACAGGTTTTCGCTCGCCGGGATCCTGATGCTTCGGCCGGTCGTTGCGGCGCTCGTCCCGGCCTTTGCCGTGATGGACGTTCTGCGGGCCGCGATGTTTGGATTGGTGGCTTGGCTGCGTGCCCGGGCCTTGCGAGCGCTTGCTACGCTGTGAGCGGCCACCGCGGCGATGCCGGCCATTTCCATATGGCCGCGACTCAGAGGCCTCTCTCTGCTCGTCTTCGCTTGGCGGCCCGTCGATCCACGCGATCTCGTAGCGGAGCATCTTCTCGATCGCCTTGAGCGCCTTGTAATCCCTCGGCGTCACCAGCGTGGCGGCGAAGCCTTCGCGTCCGGCCCGGCCGGTCCGCCCGATGCGGTGGACGTAGTCCTCCGGGTGAATCGGCACGTCGTAATTGAAGATGTGGCTCACTTCGGGGATGTCGAGGCCGCGCGCCGCCACGTCGCTCGCGGCAAGGAAGGCGATCTGACCGCTGCGGAAGGCATCGAGCGTCGCCGTGCGCTGATGCTGATCCAAGTCCCCGTGCAAGGCGCCGACATTGAAGCCATGCCGTTGGAGCGAGCGGTGGAGGATGCCGACATCCTTCTTGCGGTTGCAGAAGATGATGGCGTTCTTGACGTCGGTCTCCCGCATCAGGGCGCGCAACGCTTCGCGCTTTCCCGCGGGATCGTCCGGCGCCTTCTTGAGCCGTTGCACGATGGTCACGGCCGCGGTCGCCTGGGGTGCCACTTCGATGCGTTCGGGGCTGTGCAGGAATTTGTCGGCAAGCCGCTGAATTTCCGCGGGCATGGTGGCCGAAAAGAACAAGGTTTGCCGCGTGAAGGGCAGGAGCTTGCAGATGCGCTCGACGTCGGGAATGAAACCCATGTCGAGCATGCGGTCGGCCTCGTCGACCACAAGGATCTCGATGCCGTTCAGGAGCAGCTTGCCCCGCACGAAATGGTCGAGCAGCCGGCCGGGCGTCGCGATCACCACATCGGCGCCGCGATCGAGCTTGCGGTCCTGGTCGTCGTAGGACACGCCGCCGATCAGGAGCGCCACGGTCAGCTTATGGTTCTTGCCGAGGATCTCGAAATGCTCGGCGACCTGGGCGGCAAGCTCGCGCGTGGGCTCCAGGATCAGCGAGCGCGGCATGCGCGCCCGCGCGCGGCCGCGCTCGAGCCCGGTCAGCATCGGCAGCACGAAGGAGGCGGTCTTGCCGGTCCCGGTCTGCGCGATGCCGAGGACATCGCGGCCCGCGATGGCGGCGGGCACGGCCTTTTCTTGAATGGGGGTGGGAGTTTCGAAACCTGCCGCTTCGACGGCAGATAGGACTTTTGGGCTTAGACCAAGATTAGAAAAGCTCATGCGTTGGCAAATTTCCGCGCGACGGATAGCGCCACGCGTATTCTTTCTTTTAGGCGCACTCTTTGCTGCAATGATTCGCAGCCCTTGCGCAAGACACGACGGAAGCGATGAGGCGATTATGCCCTGCTATTACTTGGCTTTCAAATAAGGGTCTAAGGCGCGCAGCGCAAGAGGCAAATTTCGACGCGGCCAGAGGGTGCCGCATTGAGCTTGCGTCACGAAGGGACCATGATGCGCGGCTTTTTGGGCGAACGCAGCAGGGGCGAAAGGGCGGAAGAACCATGAATGAGGCCGATCATGCCGAGGTGGCGATCATGCCGCCGCTGCTCTTTCTCGGCGCGCTTGCGCTCGGCACCCTGCTGAGCTTCCTCGTTCCGATCGGACCAAAGCCTGGATCGGCAAACGCGCAGGCGCTCGCCATCGGCGTGACCTTCGTCTTGATCGGCTTTGCCCTTGTCGCGCTGTCGCTTCGCCGCTTCCGCCATGCCGGGACCAGCGTCGTGCCGGGGGAGCCGGCGACGGCACTGGTCCTGGCGGGGCCGTATCGCTTCACGCGGAACCCGATCTATATCGGCTTCGTGCTCGCCTATTTCGGTTTCGCCGTCATGCTGACCAGCATGTGGGTGCTTCTGCTGCTGATCCCGGTGCTGGCGATCTTGCAGCGCGGCGTGGTCGTGCGCGAGGAGGCGTATCTCGAGCGGCAGTTCGGGGACACCTACCGCAAATACAAGGCGCGCGTGCCGCGCTGGCTCTAAGCTCCCGCATGCCAATAGCGAACACGATCCTGCTCCCGGTCCGCCTTCTACAGGCCATTAAATACCTAGGAGATCGCCCTCACACGGCGTAAAGTTGCACCATCGTCGGCAACGATGGTCCGGGCGCCGACGGCTGAGACTTCTAATTTCCAACAAGAAATCGCATCCTTTTTCGCGCGTCGTGACACGTGACCGGGCTAACGGCGCACATCACGGGCCGGGGATGCAGCAAGCGTGGAGTAAAGGACGCGTACGCAATGGATATGCCCCTCACGACGCCGAAAGCTGCTACCGGCGTTCCAGGTTTGGACGAAATCCTGTCCGGTGGATTCACGAAGGGTGCTTTGTTTCTCGTAGAGGGCACCCCTGGGACGGGCAAGACGACCCTCGCGTTGCGATTTCTTATGGAAGGCGCTGCGGAGGGAGAGCGGACGCTATACATCACTCTGTCAGAGACCAGGGATGAGCTCGTTCGAGGAGCTGCGTCGCATGGCTGGACGCTTGACCGGAACATTGAAATTTTGGAATTGCAGCCGCCAGAGAGCGTGGTGAACGCTGATCAGCACCAAAGTCTGCTCTATTCGTCGGACCTTGAGCTTGGCGAAACCGTCAAGATGATTTTCGATGCGGTTGATCGGATTCGACCCGAGCGCGCCGTCCTCGACAGCTTATCGGAAATTCGGTTGCTCGCTCAAAGCTCCCTCCGTTATCGCCGTCAACTTTTAGCCCTCAAGCACTATTTTGCACGCCGCAACACCACCGTCTTGGCGATAGACGATCTCACGGCTGACGTGGAGGACAAGACAGCGCATAGCATCGCTCACGGGGTCGTTCGTTTGGAGGAGTTGATTCCAAACTACGGCGCCGAGCGGCGACGGATGCGTGTCATGAAGTATCGCGGCCAGGCGTTTCGTGGGGGCTTTCATGATTTCATGATCAGGACCGGCGGCCTCGAAGTCTTCCCCCGCCTCGTCTCAAAGGAACATGGCCCCGGCGCCCCAATATCGGTGTTTTGCAGCGGCATCTCCGAGTTGGATGCGTTGCTGGGAGGCGGCATTGAAACCGGATCGAGCACTCTCGTCCTGGGGCCCGCAGGCTCGGGCAAATCCTCGATCGTGTTTCAGTTTGTGGCTGCCGCAATTCGGCGCGGCGACAAGGCTGCTCTGTTCGCTTTCGATGAGGAGCTCGGGCTGATGTTTCGCCGCACCAAAGCCATGGGCATCGATCTGGAAGGATTTGCCAAGGAGGGAAAGCTCATAGTTGAGCAAGTTGATGCAGCGGAGCTTTCACCCGGCGAATTTTCTCATCGGGTGCGCCAGCGGGTCGAAGACAATGGTGCTCGTACTGTGGTTATCGATAGTCTCAATGGCTACCAACAGGCCATGCCCGAGGAGCAGTCCCTCATTTTGCACATGCATGAGTTGTTGCAATTCCTCAATCGCTTAGGCATAGCCACCTTCCTCACCGTTGCCCAACATGGGCTTGTCGGCGACATGAAAACACCGGTCGATGTCACCTATCTTGCTGACACGGTCATACTGCTGCGCTTCTTCGAGGCGTCAGGCAGAATCCGGCGCGCCATTTCCGTTATCAAGAAGCGAACCGGCGCGCATGAAGACACGATCCGCGAGTTTAAAATCACTAGCGGCGGCCTGACGCTCGGTGCACCGCTACACCATTTTCATGGTGTTCTGCGCGGGATACCCACTTTTACCGGCACGGCGATGCCTCCGCTACAAGAACAAGAATCCTAATGCCTTTTGGCGGCTCGACCTCCGAGCGCATTTTGATCCTTGCTCCGCATGGACGAGACGCTGAGGTGGCGTCTAAGCTCTTGCAGGAAGCAGGATGGGCCACGCTTGCGTGTTCAGATGTGGCGAGATTGTCCGAGGAAATAATCAAGGGGGCTGGGTGTGCGGTCCTGGTTGAGGAGGTTATCGTATCGGATGATATCTCCGGTCTGGCGGCGAGCATCAATGCGCAGCCGCCCTGGTCGGATCTTCCGATGGTGGTCCTGACTGCACGTGCCGATGTGCCCGAGCGCAACGTCGCGGCTATTCGCTTGCAAGATGCCCTGGGTAACGTCACCTTTGTCGAAAGACCCTTCCATCCGACAACCTTGGTCAACGTTGTTAGAGCGGCAGTGCGTTCGCGTCGTCGGCAATATGGTGCCCGTGAGGTGCTTGAACGGATGGACTTGTTGTCCCGGGAACTGCAGCATCGCACCAAAAACCTGCTTGCTGTCATCCAGGCCATCGCCTCCGCCAGCCTGCAAGAAAACCGCGGAAAAGAGTCATTTATTCAGCGTCTGCATGCTCTGGCCAAGGCACAGGATCTAATTATTGAAGGTGCCGGGCGCGGGGCGCTGATGTGGCAGTTGGTTAAAAGTGCCGTCGAAAGTTTTGGGACACGGGTTTCCGCACAAGGGCCCGAGGTTTTCCTCAATGCAGCAGCCGCCCAGGGCTTCGCGCTGGTGTTGCACGAACTGGCGACCAACGCGGCCAAGCACGGCTCACTGAGCACTGCGCATGGCACCGTATTTGTGCAGTGGGCTGTGGATGCGACATCGACGGAGGCTACCATCAACTTTCATTGGCAAGAAAAAGGTGGGCCGGTTGTCACGCCTCCCAAACGAAAGGGATTCGGCACTGTTTTGCTTGAGCGCGCCGTTGCGACCTCCGCAGTCCCGCCGCGCTTCGACTATTCGCCGGAAGGATTTTCGTATGAAGTGAAAGCGGTTCTCGCTGAACAGCGGGTAAACGAATGAAGTCAGCTATGGGTCAATAGCCGCAGTTAGAGACGCGGCCGAGTGGAGTGAGGGCGAGCCCGCTCAAAGTCTCCAAAATGCCTCCGGCTCGTCCACAACGGCATCCTTGGCTTGTACGCTTCAGGCACGGGATGATGCGATCTGTCAGACCGCGGGCTGCCCCTCAGATATCCAGCTCGTCGGGCTTGGCGAAAGCCGCGCGCTCCTGAATGAAGCGGAAGCGCGCCTCGGGCTTGTTGCCCATCAGCTGATCGACCAGCCTGCCGGTGTTCTTGTCGTCTTCGGCGACCTCGACCCTGAGCAGCGTGCGCGCGTTGGGGGCCATGGTGGTCTCTTTCAGCTGCTTCGGCATCATCTCGCCGAGGCCCTTGAAACGCGATATCTCGACCTTGCCCTTGCCGTTGAATTCCTTGCGCATCAGTTCGTCCTTATGCGCGTCGTTGCGCGCATAGAAGGTCTTGGCGCCCTGGCTCAAGCGGTAGAGCGGCGGCACCGCAAGATAGAGATGGCCGCCTTCGATCAGCCCGCGCATCTCGCGATAGAAGAAGGTGATGAGCAGGGAGGCGATATGGGCGCCGTCGACATCGGCGTCGGTCATCACCACGACCTTCTCGTAGCGCAAATCCTCCTCGCGGTAGCGGGAGCCCGTGCCGCAGCCGAGCGCCTGGATCAGGTCGCTCAGGAGCTGGTTGTCGGCAAGCTTGGTCGAGCTTGCGCTCGCCACGTTGAGGATCTTGCCCCTGAGCGGCAGCACGGCCTGGGTCGCACGGTCGCGCGCCTGCTTGGCGGAGCCTCCGGCCGAGTCGCCTTCGACGATGAAGATTTCGGTTCCTTGCGCGCCGCTCACCGCGCAATCGGCGAGCTTGCCGGGGAGCCGCAAGCGCCGCGTGGCCGTCTGCCGGCCGATCTCCTTTTCCTTTCTGCGGCGGAGACGTTCTTCGGAGCGGTCGACCACCCAATCGAGCAGGCGGTTCGCTTGCGACGGGTTTCCGGTCAGCCAATGGTCGAAGGCGTCCCGCAGGCCGCTCTCGACGATGCGGGCGGCCTCGGGGCTCGACAGCCTGTCCTTGGTCTGGCCCTGGAACTCGGGCTCGCGGATGAACACCGAGAGCATGGCGGCCGCGGTGCCGAGCACGTCGTCCGCCGTCACCTGGCCGACGCGCTTGTGGCCGGTCAGCTCGCCATAGCCGCGCAGGCTCTTGGTGAGGGCCGCGCGCAGACCGGCTTCATGCGTCCCGCCGTCGGGCGTCGGCACGGTGTTGCAATAGGAGCTCAGAAAGCCGTCATCGCTGGCGATCCAGGCGATCGCCCATTCGACGGAGCCTGATCCCTCGGTCTTCTCGATCCGGCCTGCGAACACGTCCTTGGTGACGGGCTCCTGGCCTTCGATGCGGCTTGCCAGGAAATCCTTGAGCCCGCCCGGGAAGTGAAACTCGGCGCTCTCCGGCGTCTCGCTGTCGCCGGCAAGCTGCGCCTTGGCGCACGACCATCTGATTTCGACGCCGCGGAAGAGATAGGCCTTCGAGCGCGCCATGCGGAAGAGCCGCGCCGGCTTGAAAGCCGCGCCTTTGCCGAAGATCTTGGGGTCAGGCCTGAAGCGGACGCGCGTGCCGCGGCGGTTCTTGACCGCGCCAAGGCTCTTCAGCGGACCGTCGGGCTCGCCCGCGCGTATAGCTCTGGCGATAGAGCTTCTGGCCGCGCGCCACTTCGACTTCCATCGTCTCCGACAGCGCGTTGGCGACCGAGACGCCGACGCCGTGCAGCCCGCCGCTCGTCTCATAGACCTTGGAGTTGAATTTCCCGCCCGCATGCAGCGTGGTCATGATGATTTCGAGCGCCGACTTCTTCTTGAATTTCGGATGCGGATCGACGGGAATGCCGCGGCCGTTATCGGTGACGGTGAGGGAACCGTCCTCGTCGAACGCGACCCCGATATGATCGGCGTGGCCCGACACCGCCTCGTCCATGGCGTTGTCGAGCACCTCGGCGAAGAGATGGTGCATCGCCTTCTCGTCGGTGCCGCCGATATACATGCCGGGGCGCCGGCGCACGGGCTCGAGCCCTTCGAGCACTTCGATATCGGCGGCGGTATAGCCATCCTCGGCGCGGGACGAGGACCTGCCGCGCGCGGGCTGCCTGCCGGGCTTGCCCTGCGACTTTGGCCCGTCATCGAGCTTGGCGAACAGGTCGCGCGATGCGACGGCTTTGCGCATGGGTCTTTTGGACACCAGGGGCTCCACGAATCTCAACTCAAGGGAACGCGTCTAGCTCGCACGCGCTTGCGGTTTTTTCAAGGGCGAGGAGACCGGCCGGACTCCCTCAGCCGATCCTGCCGCCTCCGATCTTGGTGATGGCAAGCACCGAAGGCCTTGGCGGCATGTTTGGTTCGAAGTCCGGCCAGCGCGTTGCAGGGTCGGCGAAGGTCGAAGCCCGCTCGAAGCCCTTGTAGCGGTCGGTTCCGTCGGTCCCCGGGTGCTGCACGGCGACGAACAGCGTCTCCTGGTCGGGGGTGAAGCAGGGGCCGCACAACTCCCCGCCTACGGGGGCGCGGAAGAACAGCTTCCCCGCCCGCCGCCGCGCGCCTTCGGTTTCCAGCGCATAGAGGCCGTCCGCGCGTCCGGTGGGCCAGGAGTCGCCCTGGTCGGTCGAGATCCACAGCCGGCCTTCCGCATCGACCGCGGCATTGTCGGGGCAGGCGAACCAGCCATTGCCGGACGTTGCCGGGTTCCACAGCGCGCCGACCGCAGCCATGGAAGGATCGCCGCAGCGCACCAATGCATCCCAGGCGAAGCTATCGGCGGCATGGTCGCCGTCGGGGGGCGTCATCTCGATGATGTGGCCGAACACATTCTCTGCCCGCGAATTGGCGGCGTCCTCTTGTCCGGCTTCGCGCTCCTTGTTGTTGGTGAGCAGGACATAGACGCGCCCAGTGACGGGATTGGGCTGCACGTCCTCGGGCCGGTCCATGCGGGTCGCGCCAAGCAGGTCGGCGGCGATGCGCGCATCGAGGACCACGTCGCCTTGGCCGCGCAAATCCGTTCTCCTCCGTGAGCGGGCCTTGTCCGAACACGAGCGGAAGCCAAGTCACGCTGCCGTCGGCATCGAATCGCGCGACCGACAGCGTTCCTTCCGACAGGAGCCGCATGTTCGCGGCGCGATCGTTGGGATCGTAGGTTCCGGCGGAGACGAAGCGGTAGACATAGTCGAAGCGGGCATCGTCCCCGCAATAGACGACGACCCGGCCATCCTTGTTGACGATGCACTCGGCGCCTTCATGGCGGAAGCGGCCGAGCGCGGTGTGTTTCACCGGCACGGAATGCGGATCGAACGGATCGATCTCGACGATCCAGCCGAAGCGGTTCGGCTCGTTCGGTTCCTTGTCCACGTTGAAGCGGTCGACGAACTTGCCCCAGGCCTGCCACAGGCCCGGCACGCCGTATCGCTCATAGCTCTTCGCCTGCGCGCCGCCGAGGCCAGCCGGCCCTTTGCCGCCTTGCGCGCAGCGTTCGCTCCAGAAGTAGCCGTGGAAATTTTCCTCGGCGGTGAGGTAGGTGCCCCAGGGCGTGACCCCTCCGGCGCAATTATTGAGCGTGCCGAGGATGTTCCGGCCCGACGGGTCGGCGCTCGTCTTCATCCGCTCGTGCCCCACCGCGGGTCCATCGACTGTCATCGCCGTGTTGGCCGGGCTGATGCGGCGGTTATAGGCGCTGTCGCGCACGGGCCGCCACCCATCCTCGCCCTGCGCGATTTCGACGATGGTGACGCCGTGGGCCGCCATTTCGATCGCGACGAGCTCGGCCGTCATGTCTGGAAAGCAGATCAGATCCTGGCGAGCGATGCCGGGGAACATGACCTCCTCGTTGGTATATTCGTGATTGATGCAGAGGAGGCCGCGCCGGCCGCTTTCGTCGAGCGGCAGGAAGGCGATGTAGTCGTTGTTGTAACCGAACTGCTTCAACTGCGCCGCGGCGCTCTGCCGCAGCGGGTCGAAGGCAGGCGAGTCGGGAAACAAGGGATCGCCCCAACGGAGCAGCACGTCAGCCCGGTATCCCTCGGCGACATGGTGGGTGCCGTCGACGCCGGCCGCGATTTCCGTGAAGGCGAAGCGGTCGGCGGCGTCGACGGCGCGAGCCGCGCGCCCCGAAGAGCAACGCCGGCCCGAACAGCGAAGCGACGGCGGCCGCTCCGAGCGTGCCGCGCATCACCTCACGCCGGCTGTAGCGCCGCAAGATGACATCGCCGATGGCGTCGCCTTGCGCCGGGCTTAGAGGCTCATTGTCATGGGCCTCATAGGCCTCGGCCCTGTTGCAGAAGCCGTCGGTTTTCGCCATATGCCTTACTTGGGTTGCGATCGGGCGGCGGAGATTAGAGCCGCACCGTGACAGATTTGCGAAACGGAACGGCACCATGGCGGCAGAGACCCCAATTTGCAATTTCGGCTGGAAGGCGCCCGCGTTTCGCCTTTCCGGCGTCGACGGCAAGACCTACAGCCTCGACGCGTTGAAGGGGCCGAACGGCACGCTGGTCATGTTCATCTGCAATCACTGCCCTTATGTGAAGGCGGTGATCGACCGCATCGTGCGCGATGCCAACGATCTGCGCGGGCTCGGCGTGAGCACCGTCGCCATCTCGTCGAACGATGCCGTGCATTATCCTGAGGATTCGTTTGTCAATATGCAGCGCTTCGCGGCGGAGCATGGCTTCACCTTCCCCTATCTTTACGACGAGAGCCAGGAGGTTGCGCGGGCCTACGACGCCGCCTGCACGCCGGATTTCTTCGGCTTCAACGCCGATCTTGAGCTGCAATATCGCGGGCGCCTCGATGAAAGCCGCAAAGAGGCCGCGCCCGCGAGCGTCCGCCGCGACCTGTTCGAAGCCATGAAGCAGGTTGCGCTGACCGGGCAGGGGCCCCGCGAGCAGATCGCCTCGATCGGCTGCTCCATCAAGTGGAAGGCGGCCTGAGCCATGGCGTGGCGACCATCGCCTGTTCGCCATAGGGCGGCACACCGCTCGGCCCTTCAGCCGCGTTAACGCACCCTTAAGCCTGCCGATTTCCCGTTTCTTTACGGGCGGCCGCTAAAATTCGTCTCAAAGCGGCGGAGTAAGTGTCATGGTGATCCGTTACGCCATCTTGGCGGCGCTTGGAGCGGCCTCGATCTGGGCCCTCATCACCGTCGGCGCGAACAACAGCGGATGGCTTCTCGCCGGTACGGGCCAGGCCGGGTCTGAGCGCGACTTCGCCTTTTGGCTCCTGGCGGCCATCGCCACGCTCATGACGTTATCGCTGGGGCGCTTCTTGATCCTCGGGCGGCCGCCCATGGTCGACGGCTGGTACCAGGAACACAAGCCGTGGATCTACACCATTCTTGGCGGAGGGCTGCTCTACGCGGCGTACTGTCTGAGGTAATCGCGCGAATCTGGGGGAGCCTGGCTGGAACCTTGCTGCCGCGACGACGGGGGAACGCGGACAAGGTTCGGCAGGCCGGGCTCAAAAGTGGGGCGGCCGCCCATGTGAGTTGGCCGCCCCAACTTTTTCTGGATCGAAGCCTTCGTCACACGCTGTAGTACATGTCGAATTCGATCGGATGGGGGAACATCTCGAACCGCTCCACCTCTTCCATCTTGAGTTCGAGGTAGGAGTCGATCGCATCGTCGCTGAAGACGTTGCCCTTCTTGAGGAAGGCTCGGTCCTTGTCGAGCTCCTCGCAGGCCTGACGCAGCGAGCCGCACACCGTCGGCACCTTCTCGAGCTCCTCAGGCGGCAAGTCGTAGAGGTTCTTGTCGATCGGATCGCCGGGGTTGAGCTTGCTCTCGATCCCGTCGAGGCCGGCCATGAGCATGGCGGCGAAGGCGAGATAGGGATTGGCGGCCGGATCGGGGAAGCGCACCTCGACGCGTTTGGCCTTCGGTCCCGAGCCGAGCGGAATGCGGCATGAGGCCGAGCGGTTGCGCGAGGAATAGGCCAGCAGCACCGGCGCCTCATAACCCGGGACCAGACGCTTATAGGAATTGGTGGTCGGGTTGGTGAAGGCGTTCAGCGCCTTGGCGTGTTTCAGGATGCCGGCGATGTAGTGCAGCGCGGTCGGCGAGAGGTCGGCATATTTGTCGCCGGCGAACACAGGGGTCGAACCCTTCCAGATCGATTGATGGGTGTGCATGCCCGACCCGTTGTCGCCAAAGACCGGCTTCGGCATGAAGCAGGCGGTCTTGCCGTAGGCCTGCGCCACCTGATGGATGACGTATTTGTAGATCTGCATGGCGTCGGCGGTCTTCACCAGCGGCCCGAACTTGATGCCGAGCTCGTGCTGGGCGGCGCCCACTTCGTGGTGATGCTTCTCGGTGGTGACGCCCATATCGGCCATCACCGACAGCATCTCCGAGCGGAGGTCCTGCGCAGAGTCGACCGGCGGCACCGGGAAATAGCCGCCCTTGTTGCGCGGCCTGTGCCCGAGATTGCCCATCTCATAGTCCGTGTCGGTATTTGTCGGCAGCTCCATCGAGTCGATCTTGTAGCCGCAATTGAACGGCTCGGCGGCGAAGCGGATGTCGTCGAACACGAAGAACTCGGCCTCGGGCCCGAACACCGCCGTGTCGCCGACGCCGGTCTGCTTCAAATAGGCTTGCGCCTTGCCGGCGATCGAGCGCGGATCGCGCTCGTAAGGCTCGTTGGTCAACGGTTCGAGCACGTCGCAGAAGATGGCAAGCGTGTTCATGGCGAAAAACGGGTCCAATACCGCCGTGGTCGCGTCGGGCATGAGTTTCATGTCGAACTCGTTGATGACCTTCCAGCCCGCGATCGAGGACCCATCGAACATGATGCCGTCGGTAAAGGCATCCTCGTCCATGATCTTCGCGTCCATGGTGACGTGCTGCATCTTTCCGCGCGGATCGGTGAAGCGCAGATCGACGAATTTGAATTTCATCGTCCTTGATCTTCTTCGTTACACTCTTGGCGTCTGACATCGTTCTCCCCTGTCATTGGCGTGATGGGATGCCGCTGTGTTGGTTTGGCGGCGGGAACTCGGTCCGGCCGGCGTCGTGCCGGCCGCAAAGCTCAGCAATCTCCTCAGATGGCGTCGTTGCCCGTCTCGCCGGTGCGGATGCGCACGGCCTCTTCCACATTCGATACGAAAATCTTGCCGTCGCCGATGCGGCCGGTCTTGGCGGACGTAATAATGGCGTCGATTGCCTTCTCCACCATGTTGTCGCCGAGCACGAGCTCGAGCTTCACCTTGGGCAGAAAGTCGACGACATATTCGGCCCCGCGATAGAGCTCGGTATGGCCCTTCTGGCGGCCAAAGCCTTTTGCCTCGGTCACGGTGATCCCTTGGAGGCCGATCTCCTGCAAGGCCTCCTTCACCTCATCGAGCTTGAACGGCTTGATGATTGCTTCGATCTTTTTCATTGTTGCGCGCACCTCCCGGGGACGAACGAAGGGCGCTGAGCCGCGCGCTTCCGTCCGTAATCTCGCTAAACTGCCGACCAGCCAAAGCACGCCCTATGCCAATCCTCAAGAGGCAAGTTTTTGGTTTAATTTCAACACTTTGTGGGAGTTGGGGCGCGATCGGCCGCGGCGGGAAATTGATGGATGCTCAAGACTTGGGCTGTATGCATAAGAATTAAGCAGATTTGCGGGTCTCTGTCTTGGACGTCTTTCGTTCTCGACACGAAGTGCATGCGCCTCACGGATGAACGATGATCGAGCTTCTGACCGCTGAGGAGATGGGGCGCGCCGACAAGCTCGCCATCGGGGGCGGCGTGAGCGGCACGACGCTCATGGAAAATGCCGGCCGCGCCGTGGCCGAGGAGGTCGGCCGCCGCTTTCCCGACCACGAGAGCGTAGCCGTCCTGTGCGGTCCCGGCAACAACGGCGGCGACGGTTTCGTCGTCGCGCGCCATCTTGAAGAGCGGGGCTACAAGGTCAGGCTCGGCTTCGATGGCGACGAGGCGCGCCTGCCCGCTGACGCGGCCGCAATGGCGAGACGCTACCTCGGGGCTCGAGAGCCGCTCGGCCCCGGCCTGCTCCACGGTTCCAATGTCGTGGTCGACGGCCTGTTAGGCGCCGGGCTCGCCCGGCCCGTGGAGGGCAAGCTTGCCGGCCTGATCGAGAGCGTCAACGCGTCCAATCTCCCCGTCATTGCCGTCGACGTGCCGAGCGGCATCGACGGCACGACCGGCGAGGTGAGGGGCACGGCCATTCGCGCCACCGCGACCGTGACGTTCTTTCGCATGAAGCCGGGCCATCTCCTCTTGCCGGGACGGACCAATTGCGGGGAGACGAGCATCGCCGATATCGGGATTCCGGCGCGTGTTCTCGCCGCCATCGCGCCCAAGACCTTCGCCAACGCGCCGCCGCTCTGGCTCGCGAAGTTTCCCTGGCCGCGGCCTGACAGCCATAAATATTCGCGCGGGCACGCCGTCGTCATGTCGGGGCCGGTCCATAGCACCGGGGCCGCGCGGCTCGCGGCGCGCGGCGCGCTCCGCATTGGCGCGGGGCTTGTCACGGTCGCCTCGCCCCTCGACGCGCTTGAAGTCAATGCCGGGGAGCTGACCGCCATCATGGTGCGCGAGGCAGACGATGCCCGCGGACTGACAAGCCTTCTCGCCGACCGGCGCAAGAACGCCGTCTTGGTCGGCCCCGGCGTAGGGGTCGGCGAGCGCACCAAGGAACTGGTCTCAGCCGCGCTTCGCTCCGACGCCGCAATCGTGCTCGACGCCGACGCGCTCACCTCTTTCGCCGAAGATCCCGCTTCGCTCTTTGCCGCCATCGCCGCGCGCGCCGCGCCGGTCGTTCTCACGCCCCATGACGGAGAGTTTGCGCGCCTGTTCCCCGATCTGGCCGGCATTCCCAAACTCGAGCGGGCGCGTTTGGCGGCCTCTCGCACGGGCGCCGTCCTCGTGCTGAAGGGGGCCGATACCGTGGTCGCGGGCCCCGGCGGTACCGCCTCCATCAACGCCACGACCAGCCCTTATCTTGCGACCGCCGGGACCGGCGACGTGCTCGCCGGCATGGTGCTCGGGCTCCTTGCCCAACGCATGCCGGCCTTCGAGGCGGCGAGCGCCGCCGTGTGGCTGCATGGGGCTGCGGCGCTTGCCTTCGGCCCCGGCCTCATCGCCGAGGACCTGCCGGAAACATTGCCGAAGGTGCTTCACGGACTTGAAGGATCGTCTAAAAGTTGGGGATTGGGCCCGATCTCTGTTCGGCCCGAGACGCTTGAGTGACCCGTTTATTGACACAGTCCGGCCTTATGACCGACATGGAGCGGATGCTCCGGGGGAAGGCTGCTTGTTCGTCACCATGAGATCTTCGCGCGTGAGACTGAGCTGGCTGATTGTGGGCTTTGTCGCCGCAAACACGCCCATCACCGCCATGGCCGAGGACATGATCCTGTTGCGCGCCCGCGAAGGGGCTGCGGCGCTCATGCGCGGGCAATACGACAAGGCGGTCGCCTCCTATGACGAGGCGCTTGCCGCGCCGGAGATCGCCGATTTCATCGAGGCGAGCATCTATAGCGATCGCGGCGTCGCCAAGTGGCGCATGAACCAGACCAAGGAGGCGATCGACGACTTCAACAAGTCGATCCAGCTCTCGCCGGAAAATTCCGCCGTCTACAACAATCGCGGCAACGTGCTCATGGATTTGGGCCATCCCGAGGAGGCGGTGAAGGACTTCGACCGGGCCATTGCGCTTTCGCCCAATTACGGTGCCGCTTACAACAATCGTGGCAACACGCGCGTGGCATTGGGGCAGCACAATCTCGCCTTCCAGGATTTTCGCAAGGCTGTGGAGCTGATGCCGCAGAGCGCGGTGCCGTTCAACGGGCGGGGCATGGCCCATGCCGAACTCAAGCGCTACCACGCCGCGGTGCGCGACCTCAGCCGCGCCATCGGCCTCAACCCGAGATACGTGGCGGCCTATCGCCACCGCGCCGACGCCTATCTCGCGCTCGGCCTGTACCGTGAAGCGGTGGCCGACGCCACCCAGGTCCTGACCCTCGAACCCGACGTGCCCAATTCCGACATTCTCTTCCTGCGCGCCCGCGCTCATACCGGCGACAAGAAGCTCAATTTCGCCCTCGACGACCTCAACAAAGTGATCGAGGCGAAGCCCGATCTGGTCGATGCCTATATCGAGCGTGCCGCGGTGTTCATCCAGGCGCGGCGTTCCGACGATGCAATCGGCGATCTCAACCGCGCGCTTGAGCTCGAGCCCCAGAACGTGCGTGCTTACGCCACCCGCGCCTCGGCGAGACTTCAAGCCGAAGCCAATGACGATGCGCTGTATAACGCGCTGTATGACGTGAACCAGGCGCTCCAGCTCGCGGCGACGGACGCCTTCGCGCTGAGGGTGAGAGGGAATATCTACGAAGCCCTCCAGCGCCCCGACGAAGCGATCGCCGATTACCGCTCAGCCCTTGCCCAAGACCCGTTCCAGGCCGAGAGCCGCGAGGCGCTCGAGCGTCTTAAGCAGGAAGTCCCTGCCGAAGCGGGGCGCGTCCTTGGCGAAGCGGTTGCCGGTTGGGAGCTCAAGGAGCCGCAGCCCGGACGCTACATTGCCAGCAATCCGAAATACCCCGCGCTCAGGATCGAGCTCGAGATGTTCGGCGCCGGCACCCCCAAGATCCTGGAATGGAAACCGTTGAAGGACGCGCTCAACGGCATCGGG
This sequence comes from uncultured Alphaproteobacteria bacterium, assembly GCA_963776655.1. GTDB lineage: Bacteria > Pseudomonadota > Alphaproteobacteria > Rhizobiales > Methyloligellaceae > Methyloceanibacter. The sequence continues at coordinate 501,886 of CAVZNL010000002.1, forward strand.
CTCTTGAAATACTACGCCGGCGACTTCGGCGACGGCGCCGCAACCAGCCTCGAATATGTCGCCATCGTCGATACGCGCGCCAACAAGGTCGTCGCCGTCGAGCCCCATGCCTGGGGCGAGGCGACGGCGCAATGGAACTGGCAGGCCGTCTCCGTGGTGGTGACCGATCCCGACGGGAACGCCAACGAGATTCAGCTCCGCAAGGTGAGGCAGAAAGCGCCGCCGCGCGACGATTTTTGGGAGTTCGAAGCGGCCCGGCGGTGCGCCGCCCGAGAACAGGCGCGCCGCGCGCCGCGGTGGCGGCGAGGGCGGAAGCAGCGGCATCTTCAATTGGCTGTTCCGCTGATGGCGCCCCCGCGTTTCGTGCCGGATCACGCAGACGGATGACCCTGCTCCTGGCAAGCGTGCGCGATGCCGCCGAAGCCGAAATGGCGATCGGCGCCGGTGCCGATATCGTCGACCTCAAAGATCCCCGGAGGGGAGCCCTCGGCGCTCTCGCGCCAAAGACCATGGACGCTTGCGTCAGAGCGGTCGCTCGCCGCGTGCCGGTCAGCGCCACTATCGGCGACCTGCCGCTCGAAGAGGATGCTGTTCGCACCGCGGTGCTGACGATTGCGGCGCGCGGCGTAGACTACGTCAAGCTCGGTCTCTTTCCAGGAGGCGCGGCTGAGTGTTGCTTCAACCTGCTCGCGACGCTTGCGGCCCGGA
>CAVZNL010000003.1:0-290462 GCA_963776655.1 uncultured Alphaproteobacteria bacterium
CGCGATGGGTGAGGCGCTCGATGCGAGCTCGTCGGACGTATTCGTGAGCTGGCTGCCGCTCTATCATGACATGGGGCTAATCGGCGCCTGGCTTGGCACGCTCCACTATGGCGTCCCGACGATCATCATGCCGCCTCTCGCCTTTCTCGCCGATCCAGGAAGATGGCTGCGCGCGATGGGCCGCCATCGGGCCACGCTTTCGGCAGCGCCAAATTTCGCCTTCGAATTGTGCTGCAAGAATGTGCGCGACGATGACATAGAGGGTCTCGATCTCAGCTCGCTCAGGATGCTGATGAACGGAGCGGAGCCGGTCAGTCCTGCCACGATCGCGCGCTTCGCCGCTCGCTTTGCCAAGTACGGTTTTCCGCCCAACGCCATGGCTCCGGTCTATGGACTGGCCGAGAACGCTGTCGGCCTTACCTTCCCTCCTGTCGGGCGAGGACCAATCATCGACAGGATACAGCGGTCAGCGCTTTCCCGTGATGGACAGGCGAGGACGGCACAGCCAGGGGACGCGAGTGCGCTTGAGTTTGTGGCCTGCGGCCGACCAATCGCCGGGCATGAGGTTCGGATTGTCGATGAGGCCGGCGTCGAGCTTCCCGAACGAGCAGAGGGCCGACTCGAGTTCAAAGGGCCGTCCGCGACACGGGGTTACTTCCGAAATGAGGAGAAGACTAAGGCGCTGTTTGACGGCGAATGGCTCGAGAGCGGAGACCGGGCTTACATCGCCAGCGGTGATGTGTTCATCACGGGCCGCATCAAGGATATGATTATCAAGGCTGGGCGCAACGTCTACCCTCATGAGTTGGAAGAACTCGTCGGCGGAGTGGAAGGCGTGCGCAAGGGGGGCGTGGCGGCGTTTCCAAGCACTTTTGGGGGCGCAGACACCGAGCGGCTCGTGCTGCTCGTTGAGACGCGCCTCACCGAGCCCAGCAAAATCGAAGCGCTGAGAACTAAGATTGTCGAGGTGACGAAGACGCAACTCGATATCGCGCCGGATGAGGTGGTGCTGGCGCCGCCTCGCACGGTACCGAAGACCTCCAGCGGCAAACTACGGCGGTCCGCGGCGCGCACCCTATACGAGAGCGGCTCGCTTGCGCAAAAGGGCTATGCGCTGTGGTGGCAGCTGACTAGGCTCTCCTTGTCCGGGCTTGGCCATCGTGCCCGCCGTCTCCGGCGTAGGATCTTCGACCTCGTCTACGCAGGCTACTGGTGGGCGGTGCTGGTCGCAGGCGCCGGCGTGGTCTGGTCCGCGGTTCTCCTACTGCCGAGCCGAGGTTGGCGCCACCAGGTGATCCACTACGTGGCACGCACCTTTTTGTGGCTTACGGGGCTGTCGCCCAAGGTCAGCGTGGAAGAGCCGATCCCTGCGCGGAGCGTGCTGCTCGCCGTCAACCATTCCAGCTATCTGGATCATCTAGTGCTATCGGCGGTGATCTCGGGTCCGCTCTCCTTTGTTGCCAAAGAGGAGCTGGCGGGTCAGCGGGTAGCCGGTCCATTCCTGCGCCGCATCGGCACTCTGTTCGTGCGCAGAACGGACGTAAAAGGCGGCATTGAAGACACGCGCAACGTGATAGAGGCATCGCTGTCCGGGGAGCGCATCGTTTCGTTTCCGGAAGGTACGCTGACCCGGATGCCCGGCCTCATCGGATTTCATCTCGGATCTTTCCTTGTTGCCGCGGACGCCGGCATTCCGGTGGTGCCCATCGTGATCAGGGGCACGCGGTCGGCTTTGCGCGGCGGACAATGGTTTCCCCGGCCGAGCAACATAAGTGTGCACATCGGGAAAGCGGTGCGGGCTGATGGTAGCGACTTCAGTGCGGCCGTCCGCCTGCGCGATGTGGTGCGCGCGAGCATGCTCGCGCTTTGCGGAGAGCCGGATCTCGCGTTGGAGAAGGTACCGCGGTGAAGCGGTCGCCCGGCTCTCCGGCAGCTGCACCCGAATGAAATCGCCCAGATTAGGCGCCAGGCGGCTGTTCTGATTCAGCCTCTTCGGTGACCTTCTAGTAATGCATTCAGCCTAATCTTTCACCAATAGTGCGGGGTGCCGCGCGACGGTCGTAGGCCCCCCGGGGGTGGTCGTGGAGAACGTATTCGCACTTCTCGTGCTTGTCTCAGTGGTGCTAGGGCAGCGCTGGGTTTGGGTGATTGCATTCTTCATTGCTGGAGCAGCATCACTCTTCGCGACGATCGCCAGCATCATTTATCTTCCAGCCTTCAATCACCTCTGCCAGGGTTTGGCGATAGCAACTTGACCTTGTCAGGCTTGCCTTCCCAGTCCTTGGCATCTGGCGGCGGCTCACGTTTTACCGTGATGTTCGGCCAGACCAGAGCATATTGGGTATTGATCTCGAGCCACTTTTCGAGACCGGGTTCGGTGTCGGGCTTGATCGCGTCGACCGGGCATTCCGGTTCGCAAACACCGCAATCGATGCATTCATCTGGGTGGATGACGAGCATGTTCTCACCCTCATAGAAGCAGTCGACCGGACATACCTCGACACAGTCCATGTACTTACATTTGATACAACTTTCATTGACGATGTAGGTCAATTAAGCCTCCTCCCAGCAACTCGCCGGCCAAAGGCGATCTCGTCGTGGAACTCATACGGGATCATCCACGGTCAACGGCCTCCGTGAGGGTGTGAGGTGGGTGACGCGTGTCGCCGCGCTGGTTCAACCGGCGCACATATAGAATTGTGGCCTCAGGCCGCTCAGCTTTGACCTTTAATGCCGCAATGAGCGCGTCTTCAGCGTCGACGACAATTCGGTCGGCTTTTCCTTTCACCCTCAGTCCGACTGTGAATTGCGAGGACATTTTTGCCCTTCCTCAAAGCTAGGTTGGCTACGAACCAGCGCTCAGCGGCATTAACCCACTTTGCGTGCGCGCTGGTCTTCTCTAGTACCGGTGTTTCGCGTCGCGGCGCACTCAGCGCGCACGCCTATATTCACAAATAGAGAATGGGGCGGACGCTGGTTTGACGGGCATCACATGCTACATGGTCCGCCCCACGGCGCGCTTTCATGTATTGGCATTAGTCAACAATGGCGCGCTTCCCTCAGAGATGGCAATTCGGTCACCCCAGCACAAGTGAGCTCGATCAAGGTCAAGGAGGAATCTGTCGACTGGCCGGAGACAGATAACTCCATTCTGGTCGCAGGTGCTTTGCTGGGGCGACGAAATCGGCTTAGCTACCGCGAGCGGGGTGACGTCTCAGCTTTCCAGCGCGAGATGCCCGCTATGGCACGAAGCGGACAATGCGACGCGGCCTTATGAGGTCGGCTTCTGACCCATAGCGGACATTCGAACGTGACTAGTGCGTTACCGCCTTGGAAAACTGAATTTTTCAGTTAGCTGGTTTGACTTGTCCCAGGGCCCCAAGCGGGGCTAACGTGATGCGGCAAAGAGAACAGTGGGTAGACCCCATGGACACGAACAGGTTGCTCATCATCGCAGCGGCAGTTGTCCTTGCGCTGATCCTAGCTTGGTATTTGCTGCCGGCCTCAACTCCTACTGCGCCCACGGCAACCCCGCCGCCAGCCACAACGCCGGAGCAGCCGCAGTAATACCCGTACGCGCAGCGCGTCAGTCGTAGCTATGCCCGTCTCCTCGTCAATCCCGTCGGACCACCTTGCGCGTGAGACGGCAACGATAGAGTGGCGATCCTATCACCATGCCGGTGACGCCTGCTCAGTTTTGCGCAGCTCAAACCAACTGAGAAGGGTCCCCTTCCACTTTTGGCACTCAGCGGACCAAGATGGGCTCACTGCCTCAGGTGGGAAGCTTGGCGATGAACGGACGTTGCGAAATCGCAGACCCGTTTGGCGCCCCCCACGTCACTTCTCCTCCAAAAGACCTTTCAGTTGCTCCCACGCACGCCCGAATGCGGTCCAGTCGCCTCGCCGGAGCGCCTGGTCGGCCCTCGACAGCGCCTCGCGTGGCCCGGATGTGGGCGCTTGTGGAGCCTCCGTCGTCTCTTCGGGGTCGACGGTCGCTCGCCGAATACGACTTGGAGGGCCTCCGCGAGCGTCAATTCCATCGCTAGGTGGTTGCCGTCGCTGACGATGACCCGCTTGAGCTGCGGAATGTTCGTCCCTTCGGCTATCAGAAACACCGGTTCGACGTAGAGAAAGGACTGGTTGATTGGGATGACGAGTAGATTGCCACGGATCACGCGAGAACCGCGCTGGTCCCACAGTGTGAGCTGGCGCGAGATTGTCGTGTCCTGATCGATCGTCGCTTCGATCTGGAGCGGCCCAAGGATGAGGTAATCCTTCGACAATTTGTAGACGATCATCTCGCCATAACCAGGGAAATCCGACCGGGCAGCGATCCAGGCGATCATGTTGTCGCGGTTGCGTGGGCGTGACGGGGATCATGAGCAGGAACCCCAGACGATTTTCGCCGGGTAGCTTCATCAGGACGTAGTACGGCTCCATCTGACTGGTCTTGCCACCGAATTTCTCGTGCGGCGCTGCCCAAACGTCCTCCCTGTTGTAGAACACTTGCGGGACAGTCATGTGATAAGTGTTGAATTTGTCGACCTGGACTTCGAACAGGTCCTGTGGATAGCGCAGATGTTGACGCAGGCCAGGTGACATTTCGTCGAGCGAGCGGAACAGACTCGGCAAGGCCGCGTGGTAAGCGCGCAAGACCGGATCCGTCGGATCGATGACGTAGAAGCGCGACATCGCCCTCATAGGCATCGACCACAACCTTCACCGAGTTACGAATGTAACTAAATCCGTCGTCAGTCGGTTCGGAATAGGGAAACCCGTCGGCGACGGTATAGGCGTCCTGTATCCAGAACAGTCGTCCCTGGTCGACAACGAGATAAGGATCGCGATCCAGTTTCAGGAAGGGTGCAGTCCGCGAAACGCTCTGCTGGACCGTTCGCCACAGTTGGATGCGGCTTTGGGGCGAGAGGTAGGAAGACAGGACGATGCTCATGTCGAACTGGTGCCAAGCGAAGAGAGCCTTCTTCCAGAAGCTATCCAGCAGCACGCCGCCATGGCCGGTGTAGCTGGTGTAGACATTCTGATCTCCCTTGGGATAGTCGAACTCCTTCACGCCGGTGGGGACTATTTGATAGTTCGTCATCTCGGTGCCGTAATAGATCTCGGGGCGAGAGACGGTCAGATCCGGCGGGCCCTTGGGCGGCAAGTCCTCCACGATGAAGAGGGGCCCACCCTGGTCGTCCTTATCGGCGGCGAGGCACATCGCTAGGCCGTAGCCATGGGTGTACTGGAGGTGCCGGTTGACCCAGGTGATGCCCTTACCCGACAAATCTGCGGAGAGTTCCCGCGCCGCTAGCATGACCTGCCGATAATCTCCATTGATCCAATAGCGATCAACGTCGACATCGCTGAACGCGTAGTAGGTACGGATTTGCTGCAGCTGGCGGAAGGTCTGGCTTAGCGGGCGATGATCCCAGATGCGGATGTTGTCGATCGTCGATTGGTTCTCCTGCATCTGCGCCATGTCGAGCTTTTTTTCGGTGGTGTGAAATCGCACATCGATGTTGTCCAAACCATAGGCCGCCCGGGTCAGCGCGATATTGTGGCGCAGAAACGGTGTCTCCAATTCGAGTTCGTTTGGCTCGACGATCAGCCTCTGAAAACTCCAAGGGATCACCTCCAAGGCAGCGAGCAGAATGACCAGATAGCCACCAATTCCAAATACGGCGAAACGCGGCGCGTTTGTCGCAGCGACCCAGACCAGTAGACAGATTAAGGCGAGCGTCGCACCTAGCGCGACCCACAAGCAAACCAGGACGACGTGAACGTCGGTGTACCCAGCACCAAAGACCGCGCCTGCGGATCGCGTCAGCAGGCCGAAGCGGTCAAGATAATAGCCCCGGGCGCCATGCGGTCAGCAGCAGAACGGCATTGGCAATAAGGTGGCGCAGAAAATTTGGATCCGCCGCTACGTATCTTTTGGCATCGAATCGGAGTCCGCCCGTCCGAAGGTATGCGAGCCCAAGCATCAACGTGCCGCTTAAGGTGAGTAGGACGAGGCTGGTCTGAACGAGGTTGAGGAACGGCAAGACGAACAGGTAGAAGCCAATGTCGCGAGAGTAGATGGGATCAGACGTCCCGAAATTCTGGGACCAAACCAAGCGCAGGAAATCGATCCCACTCGCCGGAGAACACAAAGCCGAAAATGGCGGCCGTTGCAGCCGACCCAAGAATGAGAAGTGGGGTGAGCCGGTGCGCGTTGGGTTGCGCCACCCCTGTCCTCGGGTGGTTGGGCCAGATCTGGGGTACGCCAGCGGGACTGCGACCGCGCAGGAGGCTTTGCAGGTCGACAAGCCTGGCTAGAACCAGGAGATTGAGCAGCACGTAGACAAACACAGGAATGAAGGCGGTTACGAACATCGCGACCTCGGCGAAAAGGAGCCGCCAGAAAACGTCTCCGTAGCCGAGCGCACGGAACCACAGTAGTTCGGCAGTCCAGTCGACGAGGATGAGCAAGAAAACAAGAAGCGTTACGCCAAGCAGCGCCAAGCCCACGGGGGAAAGGAACAAGCGACGCGAGGGGCTCGTCAAACGGGCGCCGATTGTCCAAGGGAGCTTGAGCCTGTCAGTCACGGGTAGCCACGCTGCTCATCTGCCCCCTTCCGATGCTCGAACTCGAATTGGGGCGGCTCAATGCCACATCGAAGAAGAGGCAAGTTCGGAGCGGCGAATTGGGGTGCTTCGATTATAGACCCGATGACAGGAAGCTGTTGATAGAGTTAGGGGTATGTTGCCAAGGGGCCACAGCTCAACACGACACGCAAGCAGAGCCCAACGAAATGTCTGGGATTGGCACTTTGGCGACATTCAATGCAAACTCGTATAGTGCTCGTCGTCTTTGATCCCCCACTCCCTTAGTCCCCACGTGAATTCCTCAGGAAGATCCGAAATGTCTTTTTCAAGCCACTCGGCGGCGATCTCCCGCATTTGACTGTAGAAGTCGGCGCAAACTCCATCGAGGTCCACACCCAACACGAGCTTGCTATACTTGTCGTCCGCCATCAGTGACGCCCTTTTGCTGCGCTCTACTGTGACGGGATCATAATCCACGGGCTGCCTGCCCATGGCTGAAAAATGTCAGCAGGACAAACGAGGACCCGGAGCGCTGACTAGACAGCTAGGCTCATCGCACCAAGAAAAGGATGAGTGCGTTCGCTAAGGCCTACACCGGAGGCCGCTAGAGTTCCGCCGATTGCCAACCTAACCGGACCGCCGAATTGCCGAACGGAGAATTTGCCACTCACGGGCGCCAGCATTCTCCAAACGTCGCTCTCTGCGGCCGCTTGCACCGATTTTGGCGAGGGTAAGCCGCGGAACTTCCGCGATAATTTCGGCGAGCGAGATTTCTCTGTAAAACAAGGACTAGCTGGCGGACCAGGTGGGATTCGAACTCGCGGTCCGGTTGGCAAAATTTGCCTTTGAAATCTCGACAGAATTTCCCGCTTTAGTCGCCAAATTCGGCTTCAGAGAAAATTTCGCGCCTGAGGTGCTGGACGAGAGTATTCGCCTCGTCTCTGCGGTCCGGTTTCAGGATCTTGACGTGCCCAAGTAGAGCTTCATCGCCTTTCGCAGCCATGTGGTCGGCACCTTGCCTCTAAAAAAGTGGTTGAGGCGCGCGAAGAGGCCGACTGGATAGCGGAATCGCGGCTGGCGGGCTTCGAGCGCGCGGGCAATGACAAGAGCGACTTCCTTTGGATCGCGGCTCATGGTGGCGGCATGTGCATCGGCAGCACGCGAACACCTGCTGCACCCAGCTTCGATAGGGACTGCCCGCCGGCTGGAATCGGGGCGTGCTTTCCCAGATCTCGGTGCGATAAGGGCCAGGCTCGACGAGCACGACATCAATCCCGAACGGCTCAAGCTCATAGGCTGTCGACTCGGCCCATCCTTCGATTGCCCATTTTGAGGCGCAATAGATGGCATTCGTCGGCTGCCCGTAGAAGGCAGCTTCGCTCGAGACGATGACGATCCGTCCGCGCCTCTGCGCGCGGAAGGTTGGTAGCAAGGCACGCGTCAGCCCGAGCACACCGAAGAAGTTCGTTTCCATCACCCGCCGAAGCTCGGACTCCGGTACATCCTCCAAAGCACCGGCTGCCGCCACGCCGGCATTGTGCACGACGGCATCGAGTGTGTTCCCAGTCCGAGCCAAGATCGAGTCGGTCGCAGCTTGGATCGAGGCCTGACTCGTGACGTCGAGTTCCTCAACGTCAACATTGTCCTGTACGCCCGCAGCGCGCAGCGCCTGATCGAGCGGCTCCTCTTCTTTAGATTCCGCATCGTGGCAAACACGCGCCAGCCACGCGAGGCAAGGACCACGGCTGTGGCGAGCCCGATACCGCTCGACGTGCCCGTGATCAGTACCGACCGCATGAGCGAGAGTCCGACTATTCGCGCTTTCGGGATTTGAGTTCGATGACAACCGACCTTGGCACCTCGACGAGCAACAGGGGGCTCCAGATGGCCTGCCTGGTTCACCTCCGAAACGGTTTGAAACGCTTCCCGAATCATTCACGGAAGGGGGCAAGAATGTTCGCCATCTGCCGCGCTATTTCTCTATCCAGAGGGACCCAGAGTTCTTTTCCGCATATCATCATTAGGACCATGTGAGCCGGCAATTGTCCCCCAGGAGGCACCAATTCTCGAACTGCTGAGACGGTTGGCAGCGTGAAGCGATCCCCTTCGGGTAGTTCAAGCTGAGGCGGCAGTGGTTGCATTGGATTTCCTCCCAATAGGTCAATCTGTCCTTTAGTTCGCTTTCGACCGCTTTCCCGACCACATTAGCACGTGCGAGGACGACGGGGATTAGCGTCTGCAGTCTGGTTTCCATCGTTGCCGGGCAGTAGCATGGGGCAAGTTGACCGATGCTCAGCCCAAACGCGTGGTGTCGCTCATCGCGAGCGCGACGGAGATCATCTGTGCGCTCGATGCCCGCGACCTCCTTGTCGGCCGTTCCCATGAATGCGACTTCCCGCCCGAGGTAACGCGCTTACCGTCCCTGACAGAGCCGAAGTTCCCGGTGACCGGCACAAGCTACGAGATAGACGCCCGCGTCAAAGCCATCCTGCAGGAAGGACTATCGGTCTACCGTGTTGATGCAGAGAAACTCCAAGCGCTCAGGCCCGACATCATCGTCACCCAGGATCATTGCGAGGTCTGCGCCGTAAGCCTCAAAGACGTCGAGGCGGCGCTGTGCGCATGGAGCGGACGTAGGGTGGAGATCGTATCGCTCAAGCCCGACGCTCTAGCCGACATCTGGGAGGACATCGCTCAAAGTCGCCCGCGCGCTCGGACGCGAACGCCAAGGTGAGCGTCTGGTCGAACAGCTGAAAGCGCGCATGGCCAGCATCGCGGAGCAAAGCAGTGAGGCGCGAACGCGCCCGCGCGCCGCCATCATCGAGTGGATCGATCCGCTGATGGCCGGTGGTAACTGGATGCCGGAACTCGTGCAGATGGCCGGTGGCGAGAATTTGTTTGGCGTGGCGGGTCAACCTTCGCCAAGGCTCGATTGGAACCAGGTTGTTGTCGCCGACCCGGATGTCGTCCTAGTGCACCCTTGCGGCTTCGACATGGCGCGAACGCTTGAGGAGATGCCGCTGCTTGAGCACCGCCCCGGCTGGCGCGAGCTGAAGGCTGTGCAGAGCGGTCGCATCTTTGTCGCCGACGGCAATCAGTATTTCAACCGCCCGGGGCCTCGCGTCGTCGAAAGTCTGGAAATTTTGGCCGAGATCTTTCAACCCGAATTATTCCCTTCCCGCTACGAAGGAAAAGGTTGGATGCACTACGTAGCTGAGCCAAGAGTCGAGAAATAGAGCCGTGGCTGCGGACCTATTAGAAGCGGCGTGGCGCCGATCAGTGCACGGTCGTCGATCTGCCGCACGAGAAAGTCGTGCAACGTCTGCACGGCTGAAGCCGAACCGCCAATCCTTCGACGCCCTCAGAACGCGGTAGCAGCCGCTACCTGACAAGGCGGAAAACGGCGAAATGGCAGGCGACATCATTATGATTTGGTCGAGGCAGGCGGGAGCTCAAGGAGCGCAAGTTCGAGACTTTTGACGAGCTCGGCCATGAACGTGAAATCAAGAGTATCGATCGTGTCGCTGGGAAGGTGGTAGTTCGGATTTCGGAAGAAGGCGGTGTCCGTGACCATGACCGCTGGCAAACCTGCATCCCAGAACGAGGCGTGGTCACTCAAGCGCGTTTCGGGCAAGATCCATCCGTCGAAGGGCAGGAAAAGCGACTCGACTGGCAAGATCTGGTTCTTGCGGAAGCCCTCTCAGAACCGCACGTCCAAAGCGCAGCGAACGCCAGTTTCCGATTATGCCAATGAAGTTCCCTTGGCAGGATAGCCGGGCCAGCGGGGGAGAAATGGATAATGCTGGCGGGGCGCCGTATAGCCGACCATCTCTAAGATGATCGCCCCGAGCACGCGGTCGCCGTTGCTCTGGCAGCTACGAACGAAGATCCGGCTGCCTTGATGACCCGTCAAATAGGCTGGCGGCTCCTCAAGCGTGAAGGCCGCGAAGAGAACAGGCGCCTTCAGTCTGGCTTGCTGCAGGCGTCCGGCCAGTTCTAACATCACCGCGACGGCACTCGCATTGTCGTCTGCACCTGGCGTGCTCGGGACGGTGTCGTAATGAGCGCCAACAACGTAGTAGGCAGAGGCCCCAGCGGTCGCCGGAGCCGTGGCAAGCAGATTCGTCACTCGCTGGTCATAGTATTGGTAGTCCTGCTCTCTCACAGAGAGACCGGCCTCCTCGAAGACTGAATGGATGTAGTTGGCGGCGCGCACTAAGCTGTCGGGATTTAAGGGCGTGCGAGGACCAATGTCGACGGCGAGAGCGTTGACATGTTCGCGTAAGGCGTCCCGAAGGATCTCTAGTTCACGATCGGCCAAGCGGAGTCCTCGCTGCGGCTGCCTTACCGAGTCTGTCCGACCCTGGTTGCCTCAGGTACCTCAATCAGCTGGCCATTCTTCACGTCATAGATGTAGCCGTAGATCGCCACCGAGCCGGGAACAAGCGGATGTGACCTAATGCGCCGAACATCGCTCGTCACGCTCTCGGTCTGACTTTTGATCGTCAGCCAGTCGATGAAGTCACCTTCCGAGGAACCCGGGCCGCGCCCGACATCGTGCCAGCCGTCCGCTCTGAGCTCTGCAGTGTCGAGGCTCTGTCTTAGGAGTGAGCGCATTACTTCGTCAGTGAACGTCTCCATGCCGCAGTCGGTATGGTGGATTACGAACCACTCATTGGTGCCGAGCAGCTTGTGGGAGATAATAAGCGAGCGGATGGCATCATCGCTGGCCCGACCACCAGCATTGCGGATCACGTGCGCATCGCCTTCTGCCAGACCGGCGAACTTGGCTGGATCGAGCCGCGCATCCATGCAGGTTAGGATCGCAAAGCGGCGAGCGGGCGGCAGGGCGAGACTGCCTTTGTCACCGAACCCTTCTACATAGCTTTGATTCGCCGCCAGGACATCATCAAGAACCTTGGTCATGGGGACGCCTCCCTGAATGTAGTGGATGGTCTAACCCCCGCCATGCAACTCTCACACAAGGCGATCATACATTGGAAGCTGTCAGTGGAAGGGGACCGTCCGTTAGTGGGCACCAAGCTGATGTGGCCGCTCGGGCGTGCGCCATGCGCTGGGACCCTTTGCTACTTGCCCCCATGCTACCAGGGAAATTCGCGGCCAGTATGATTGAAGAACTGCCCGACTGATCGGACCAAGGGTCGCGATGAGGCGCCTCAGCGCGCCGACACTTTCGGAGGCGAGGCGGCGAAGCTCGGAAGGTGGATTGCGACAGGCCGCGTAGACCTGCCATCCATCAGCCAGATACTGGCGGACAAACTCTAGCCCAAGTCCTCGACTGCACCGGTGATTAGAGCACTCGGCATTCTGTCCCTCCGTTGTCACGGCTCGCTCAAATGGGACCTTCGACTTCACTCCCCATGTGTTCGAACGGCGCGAGACGATTGAAGCGAGTTCAGATGAGATGTTTGGCGCGTACTAACCGGACCGCCGAATTGCCAAACAGAGAATTTGCGACCCCGAACGGTCGCCACCAGTCTCCAAACGTCGCTCTCTACGGTCACTTGCGGCGATTTTGGTGAGGCTAACCTGCGGACTTTCGCGATAATTTCGAGAGCGAGATTTCTCTGGAAAAAACAAGGGACTAGGTGGCGGAGAGGGTGGGATTCGAACCCACGGTACGGTTACCCGTACAACCGTTTTCGAGTTCTAAGATTTCTCGTGCTGGTCTGTGCCGCCCAGCGGCTAACCGTTGCTGGGAAGGGTGGTCAATGGCAAGCTGGTGGATTCCCAAGCCGAGCCCATGTCGTATTGCGAAACCGGCACCATGGACGGCGCCTCTGCGCTGTTTCCCGACGTTTATGTTGAAGGATTGCCGCCTGAGCCAAAACAGAGGCGCGGTAAGGCCAAGGCTGGGCTGATATGTGGCCCACGGGGGCACCCCCGCCATTTTCGGGGCACAGAAAAGGCCCGGTTTTCAACTACGCGGTGCCGTGAAACCCCGTAACCTAGCCAAGAGGAAGCATGAAACAAATTGTTGTGGCTCTCGCGCTGCTCGCAATTCCTAGCGTTGCCCTTGGGGCAAGCACAGGCACCAACTGTCTCCCCGGCTCGTTGAAAGCGAGGCTTGCCGAGGTCCAGCGTAAGTTCGGCCCCGTAAAGGTAGTATCTACTCACCGCCCCGGCGCGAAGATCAGGGGAACTGGTAGGACCTCATTACATGCGTCATGCCGTGCCGTTGATTTCATTCCGCCCAAAGGCAAATACGGGGCGGTCGTGAGTTATCTCAAGCGTGCTAACTCAGGTCATACCCTGACTTATTCGTCGGGACACATTCACATCGACACTGGGCGGGGTTGATCCGCGCGCCGGTGCGCCCCAAGCAACAGTAGGATATTCCCAAGTCGCGCCGCCCTCTAGGTTCCGCTGCCTTCTCAACCGTTCTCTTTGCCTAGAGGCACGAGTCCTCCAGCCGGAGAAGATGCTGGGAACGCCTAAGCTGACTTATCACGCGACGCCAAGTCCGCTACGACTCGTCGCAACTGTTTGATCTCCTTGAGCAGCGCGTGCCTATCAAGCCGCCGAAGTTGATTAGCGTATTGCTCGCGGGCACCGTCTAACGTCATCAACTCCACGACAGCCGTTGATACGGCCGCTCGCCTACTCCTTCCAGAAAAGGCGTAGCGGATCGCGCCAACGATTCTCGCCAAGCGGTAACGGACAGCAGCGAGTTTTTCGCCCTTGGCTTCGGCCAGTCCAGTCGCAAGTTCGCGCCTCAGTTTCAGGTTCTCCTGAAGGGCTTTTCCAAGGTCATCACTTTCCGAGGTCATACGGGCACCCCGACAACGAAGCATGGCGCTGTCGCTACATGCGCCAAGGCGATCAATCTTTCTTCGCAAGTAGCATCGGCAGCTTGGCCATATTCGTCGTGATCGTGCGCGCCTCCTCTAGCGTCAGCGTGAAGATCAAGTAATGCGTCGATCAATTGCATCTCGCCTTTCATCAGGGCGTGATCGCACGGCGAAGGTGCTGACGATGGACGCGGCTCGCCAAGTCGCGGCGAAAAAGCCAGTGGATTGGCGGACTTCGCCTCCTATATGCTTAGCGGTGATCAGTAAGAGGGTCTGGCCATGAAGATCGTGGCGAAGGCGGAAAAAGCAGGGCAGGTGGTGGCGCAATCGGACTGTGAAGTGACGCAAGAGGAAGACCTACGAAAGACCGCCCGAAAGGCTTTTGTTAGGCTGTGGAAACAGAAACCAGACCTGCCCCTGTTTGACGATGACGTTCGGATCAAGTTCGAGAAGACGGAATAGCCGCCCCGCGCCTTCGCGCTCCTAATCGGGGGTTGGTTTCGCTGATCGCCAGGCAATCCTTGGTGTTCAAGTGGCGTGGTGGAGAGGGTGGGATTCGAACCCACATGGGCGCGCAGTTGCTGCCGCTTAGGTTCCCCTAGGCGGCGCACGAAGGACGCCCTGGCTCCTCCTTATTTGGGTCACCGGGCGGGCCGGGGCGTCCCTTAGTCGAGCAAAAGGTTTCCCGAGGAAAGGGTTTCAGATGCCCGTCCGCAGCTTGAGATCAGCGTCGTCGGCGATGCCGCTACAGGACCGGGCGGCGCGCCCTCGGAACCGTTCGGCAGCAGCGATCGAACTATTAAAGGTGTAATACGCTCAAGCGGAGGATCAGCTAAGGCGTGGTGCGCCATGCCGACCAGGGGATAGGGCGCCGCGCGCTCCTGGACGGCTGGCTGCAAAAGCTGCGCGTGGTGCGCGGTTAGGCGGTCATGGTGCCAAGGTTCAACCTGGGCATCGGAGCGGGCTTAGCCTTCTTCTTGAAGGCCGAGATCGATCAGAGGAAACATAACCATCGAGCAAACGACCACGATGGAGGTGGGCAGCAGGATAACGAACGTGGTGACCGATCAGGTCACTAAGCATTTCCTCCCAATTAATTTGCCAGAAAAGGTCCATAGGGGTCGCAAAACGGCGGCCCCCGTCTGTCCGTGAACTTAGCGCACTTTGGCAGTGCGAGAGGTTTTTCTTGGCGGCTTGGTTATCAAGGTTTTTCGGGCGGCGTCCGAGCAGCCGCTGTGCCGCTCGCGACCGCGGCAGGCCAACGGCCTGTCGCCCGTCTCATGGCTGTCGGGCAGGGTTGAGGAGAACAAGGCGAGGCGATATTGTCTTTGGCAGGAGTGGGCGCGCTGGGGTGTTGGCCCTCTACGGGAAGCTCCGCGACAATCCCTGTTAGTGGCTTAGCGTGGCGTAAGTTGCGTACCTGGCGCCGGTGCGGGCGCCGCATCTCGTTTTGCGAGGAAGGTACCAGTATGTTCACGACGAAGCCCGAAGCGGGCGAGAAAATCACCAAATTGAGTGGGGGCGTTGGCGATCCGAAGACGCCCTTCACCGAGCGGCCGGCAACCTATGCTTCCAAAAGCCCCGGCCCAAGTGCGAGCAAGATGGTCCCGTCGATTATCGGCGACGACCTGACGATCAGAGGCAACGTAACCTCTAAAGGCGAGGTCCAAGTCGACGGCGAGATTGAGGGCGACATCCGTTGCGGTTCGCTTCTGGTCGGCGACAAGGCGCAGGTGAGGGGCGGTGTAGTGGCCGAGGATGTAGTAGTGCGCGGCAATATTGTCGGGTCGATCACGGGCTTGCGCGTTACGCTACAGGGGCAATGCCATGTGGAAGGCGACATCTTCTACCAGACCCTTGCCATCGAGCAGGGTGCCTATTTCGAAGGAAAGTCGCGCCGCTCCGACAATCCACTCGCGGAGATCAAGGCACCGGGCGCAAATGGCTCGGCGAACTCCGGGTCCCATTCCGCGAGTTCACCGAGCGTGGCGTCTCCCGTCGCGGCGGAATAGCGAAGGGCTGTTGAAGGATGTCGGCGGGCCGAGACTCCCAGCGGAGTGCCATCAACCGACGATGTCGGCTGTTGGCACTTAGCGGACATCCATGCTCGCTATCGGCGCGTCAGCTTTCGGTGCCGTGTTTGGAATCGTTATAACGGTATTCGCGGCTTTCGCGGTGGATTCCCTTCGCGCAAAGGAAGGTGTCGACGCGCGCATCGTCAATTGGGACGTAGCGGGCGCGCGGGTGGCGTCTTCATTGGATGCGATCCGCGAAGGAGTCCACGACCTCACGCGATAGGGAAGCTGCTCGCAATTCCTCGCGTGGCGGCGTGAAGCGTGATGCGCGTCTGACAAGGGTCCGAACGGCCCGAGGGTCGGGCTCGCCCGCCGGCACAAGCCAGCACGCCCACGCAAGAATAGGCTCTGCGTGGGCCATGGCGTCGATCGTCGCCACCGGAATCACCGGCCTCAGCGAGACGATTTCCTCGGTCTCTTTCATCGGCCATGCTCTTCGGCGAAAGCAGCCGCGGCTCCGAAAAGTCCGGGCTGGGGATGCGTGATGATCTTGATGGGGATCGCCGACAGCATGCCCTCGAACCGGCCCTTGGCGGTAAACCGACGACTGAAACCCGAGCGAAGCAGCACGTCGGCGATACGCAAGCCGAGGCCGCCGGCAATGACGACGGCCTTGGCGCCGTGTACGAGCGCGATGTTGCCGGCGACGCTGCCCAGCATCAGGCAGAAGCGGTCCAGTGCCGCGACGGCCAAGCCATCGGTCCCGGACAGGGCGGCCGCCCAAAGGTCCTCGTCATTGCCGATACGCACGGATCGGCCCTCAATGGCAGCGAGCACCTCATGGATGTTCGCGAGACCGGGGCCCGAGACGATTCGCTCGACTGACACCCTGCCAAAGCGCCGGCGCAAATGCGCGAGAATCGCATCCTCTATCGCATCGGTTGGGGCAAGGTCGATATGCCCTCCTTCGCATTCCATGACGTAATCACGGCCATCGCGACGCAATACTTGTGCCATTCCGAGTCCGCTGCCCGGCCCGACGATGCTGATGACACCTTCGTCCGGGAGCGGCAGGTCCGGACCGCAGAGGTGGCGGAAATGGTTACTGCCGACGCGAACGACGGCATGCCCGACTGCGCCAAAATCGTTGATCAAGGTGAGACGATCGATTCCCAGCCGCTCACTCATGTTGTCCAGCCGGATTGTCCACGCGCTGTTCGTCAATTTCAATGTGTCGCCCGTTATCGGGCAGGCAATGGCTATGGCTGCCGCGCGCGGTAAAGTCTGGCCGAGCTGCTCGCTGAAAGACTCCCAAGCCGTCTCTAGATTCTCGTGCTCGACCGTCTTCAGCGTGACCGCTTCACCAAGGCGTACGACCTGACAGCCTTCGATTTCGGCGAGCGCAAAGCGGGCATGGCTCCCGCCAATATCGGCCGCAACGATCTCCGTCATTGTCCGGCCGCCGCGAGGATCGCCGGCGCCCCACGCTCGTCTCCGTCCGCGCCGTGGCGCATCAAGGCGGATCGCTGCGCCAAATCGCCGGCGGCGACCAGCAATAACAAAGTGCTGACTGATGATGGCATAGCGATGGGGTACGCCGAAGGCGTCTCTTCTTATCAAATAAATGTCTTCACGTGCATATGGTTCGGATTTTCAAGGAGATCGACGCCCAGTATGAACATCGCCGGGCCTGAAATGCCGGCGATTTCAGCCCAGGTAAACGGCTTCTTTGAAAACTCGGTACCGGGTGCTGCTGAATTTCGTGCACTTTCTCTCTGATCGCGGGAACGAGAGACGTTCCCCATCGTTCTCCTTTAGGAGACCCGCTCATGCAAATGTTCCGTGCGACATTGATACTCTGTGCGATGTTCAACCTGATTGCGCTTTCCGCCTTCGAGACTTCCTTTGCCGGCGCCACCGATCAGCCGGAAAAGACTGTCCCACAGGGCAATGACCCGCCTGGCCCTGATAACGGAGTGCCGCTGCCCCCGCGACAAGATGGCGAGGTCATACCACCGCCTCCCATCGGCGACGAAGGTATCTACACGGACGCGCCCAACCCCGACGCGGGACATGACAAAGAAGTCATTCCTCCGCCACCCTCGCCAAATGAGGAGTCCGGCGGCAACCCGCGCTGAGGCCTCTTCTGGCCGGGCAGGCTCATCAGGAACAGTCCTACGCAATGAACGTTGGGGAACACGAAGCGCCGGTATCGCTAATCGCTAAGGTTTTGCATAGGAGGCTGTTATGGCGGAAACCAAGAGAATTGCCGAAGACGTCAATAGAATGGGGCAAGAAGCTCGCGATCAAGCCAAGCGAGTGGGGCAAGAGTTCCAAAGGACTGCCGAGAGCGGGCTTGAGGCCGCTGGCCGATCCTACAGCGAAGTCAATAAGGGATTCCAGGCGCTGGCCAGCGAGATGACCAATTACTCCAAGAAGGCGTTCGACGATGCCATGCGGACTTGGGAGCAGCTCATAGGCGTAAAGTCACTCGAGCAGGCGATCGAGATCCAAACCCAATATGCCAAGCGGGTCTACGACAACCACATGGTAGAGTTGTCCAAGCTCGCAGGGATGTATAGCGCCATGGTTCGGGATGCCGCCGCGCCAGTCGAGAAGGCGGTCAGGCGCGACGCCTAGCGACAAGAGCGACGCGAGGCCCATCCTCGCTTGCGCGACCCGGCCGGTGCGGCCGGATCAAGCGGCGCGCTGTTAGCCCGCCCGCCGCATCACGGAGTTGAGGTTGAAGAAGGCCCGGCGGGCCATCAGGATTGCTCCGTCCACGGGATCGCTTTGCGGCGGCGTTATGAAGCCGGACAGCCGGGGCGGCAGCCAAGAGAGCAAGGGCTCGGCAAGCCCGCCAATGAGGCTGACGTTGGGCGCACCGGCAGCCCGAAGCGTATCGATGATGCTTACAGCCGCGTCGGCCGCCTCTTTCACAAGCGTGACTGCGAGGGGATCTTCCGCCGCGGCGTATCGGAAAATGAGTGGAGCAAATCTCGCGTAGTCAGCCGAGCTGGCTTTTGCGGCAAACGATACAATTTCGGCGGGATCCCAATTGAACCGGGTCAGAATCGCGGCGGTGAGTGCGGACTTCTTGGCTCGGCCGTCATAGGCCCAAAGCGTACGCCGGAGCGCTTCCCGGCCCATCCTTTGGCCACCGGCCTCGTCGGACACCTCAGGGCCCCATCCGGCAACGGCGATGCGCCGGCCATTGACGATGGCAAGTCCGCAAGAACCGGTGCCAAGTATGGCAACCCCACCATCGCCGCCTTGATGCGCTCCGAGCCAGGCGACGTATGCGTCGGTTTCCAGCTCGATTGAGGCAAAGTCCGTAACCTCGGAAATCAGGCGATCCGACGCGGTTTTCAGGCCCGCGCCCGCCAAACCAAGCCCCGCATGCGCGTGTTTCAGACTTCGCTCGTCCAGGCCGGCAGCGATCAAAGCTGACTTTGTGGCAGCACGAATAGATGCCTTGGCCAGCGGTAAATCTGAGTGAATATTGGCCGGGCCGCCTTCGCCTTCACCCAGCAAATTGCCATCTATATCGCGAATGCGGGCTATGCAGGAGGTGGCACCCCCGTCGATTCCTATAAAGAAATGCTTCGACATAGGTAAAGGAAGATTACCGATCAGGCGTTAACGCATGACAAAAGCAAGCTAAAGATGGCCAGAGTAAGTCAAAAGGGCAATTTCGAGCTACCATGAATTGGCAAGGTAAATGTTGCCGGTCATCGCCAGTCGGCCGATCTTGATTCGTTCCCAGCGACCCACGTCCCCCGGACCGCAACAGGGCCCGGGTCGATGGCTACCATATCGGCTCGGTAGCCTGAGGCGAGCCGGCCAAGCCTATGTCCGACACCGATGAATTCGGCCGGGTTTCGTGAGGCGAATCCCAGGGCTTCCGTGAGCGAGACTTGGAGTAAGGTGACGCAATTGCGGACGGCGCTCGCCATGTCGAGCGCTGCCCCGGCCAATGTGCCGTCCGGCCTGAGGCAACGGCCATCAATGATCTTGACCTCGCTTCCGTACAGCCGAAACGTCGATTTGCGGCCACCGACCGGAGCCATGGCGTCCGTCACCAGCATCGGATGGCCGCATCCGCGCAACGCCAGGCGAAGCATCGCCGGGCTGACGTGCCAACCATCGACAATCAGACCATACCAGGCGGTGGGAGACTCCAGAGCGGCGGCAATAGGTCCCGGTTCCCGGCTTTGAAGCGGCCTTACGGCATTGAACAAATGCGTGAAGCCGGCGAGGCCCTCGGCCATTGCCGAACAGGTCTCCTCGTAGGTGGCCATCGAATGTCCCAATGACACGCGACGGCCGGCATTGGTCAGTTGCGCCACGAAACCTCGCGGTACGCGTTCGGGGGCGAGCGTGACGAGCATCTCGCCTTTCCAATCGCCGCACAGCAGTTCGAGATCGGCTTCGTCAGGCTCCCGAATCAGACCGGGGTCATGCGCACCCGCTTTCTCCGGCGACAAGAACGGCCCTTCGAGGTGGATGCCAAGCACGCTCGGGTCTCTCTCGATCGCCTCTTGTGCGGCAGCCATGGCGCTTCGCATCTTCTCGCGCGTATCGGTAATGAATGTCGGCAGGATGGCCGTCGTGCCGAACCTCCGATGCGCGGCCGCCATCGTCATGATGGTCTCGGGTGTAGGGGAATTGTTGAAGAGGACGTCCCCTCCGCCGTTAACCTGGAGGTCGATGAAGCCCGGGGCCAACCAGCAACCGGCGGGAAGATGCCGCGTGGGAACCTCTGCGGGCAGTTCTGATTGCGGCAGCACGCTCTTGATGTCGGGTCCTTCAAGGACGACAGCGGCGTTTTGATGTTTTGTGGAGCCGTCAAAGACATAATCCGCGGCGACGGCCCGCAGCTCCTGTCTGGTCATCGGGTCCGAGTGACCTTCTGCAAATTCCTGGGTTGATCGACGTTGATGCCTCGATGCGTCGCCAGATGGATGGCGAGCCCGTAGAAGCTCTGAATCAAGCAAACGGCATCGGTCTCGGGGTGATCGGCTTGGAGCACCGGCAGCCGGACCGCGCCGGGGAAATCTTCGTGACCCGTTGTGAAAACGGCGGCGCCTTTCCGGCAAAGGTCGGCGGTAAGTGCCGTCAAAGGCTCGGCACTCTTATCGCCTGGGCTGAAGATCAAAACGGGATAGCCGCTCGATACGAGTGCGATAGGACCATGCTGGAACTCAGCCCCGCTATAAGCCTCTGCGTGAAGGTTGCAGACCTCCTTCAGCTTCAAGGCCGCTTCTTGCGCGATGGCGCGGGTGGGTCCTCGGCCGAGCGTCGCGAGACTGTTTGCCGAGGAGATTGTACCGACGACATCAGACCAATCGAGGCGGGCTGCTTCGGCCAACCGCCCTGGCAGGCGATCAAGGGCAGCCCCCAGGGACGCGTCATTCGCCCAAGCGGCGACGAACCTTAGTAACGCGGCAAGGGACGCGATGAACGTCTTCGTTGCGGCGACGCTCAACTCCGGCCCGGCCCCCATCGGCAGGACGATGTCACAGGCGGCAGCGAGCGGACTGTTCACATCATTGACGATCGCCGCCGTCAACGCTCCCGCCGCCCTCGCCGAGGCGGTGGTCTCGATCAAATCGTCACTGCCGCCCGATTGGGAAATTGCGAGGAAGAATTGGCCTTCGAGCCGCAAGTTTCGTCTGTAGACGGTCGTTATGCTTGGCGCGGCGTCGGCGACCGGGAACCCCAAGTATCGTTCGATGAGATGCTTGCCAAAGGTGGCCGCATATGCGGAGCTGCCGCGCGCACAAGTCACCACGACACGCGGCGGACTTTCTTTGAGGGAGGCGCAAAGCCGGCTCAGGGGGCGACTGAGCAGGTCCGATTGGCGGGACACCACGTCAGGGCATTCCCGCAGCTCAGCCGCCATCAATAGTCCGCCGTTGTCCGCGGGAATCTGCGACGTTTTAATCTGCACAAGCTGCCCTTACACTCGGTCCAGGCTCCATGCCATCCCTGTCTGGCGCGATCCTTGCCCGACTTTGTAGTAGATATAGTGTTCTCGTTCCTAGCGCGATTTCGATGTCCATGAGCACCGAACGTTCCAGCCCCCGTTATGCGAGTATCGACCTTTGGGACGCGGAGGATATCGCCGAATCCATCATTGAAAGCCAGTTTGCCGCCGTTTCGGCCGTCCAGGCCGCTCGCAAGGAAATCGCCGCTGCCGTCGTCGCAATGAAGGCACGGCTCGAAGATCGCGGCCGGCTGATCTATGTCGGTGCAGGCACGTCAGGGCGCCTCGCTGTGCAGGATGGCGCCGAACTCGCGCCGACATTCGGCTGGCCGGCGGACCGGCTGGTGCTGCTCGTTGCGGGAGGGGAAGAGGCTCTGTTGCGATCCGTTGAAGGCGCGGAGGATGATGCCGAGCAGGGAAAGAGAATGATCGACCAGCACGCCGTTACGCGTGAGGACGTGCTGATTGCGGTCGCTGCCAGCGGCACGACACGCTTTACCGTGGCCTGTCTCCGCGAGGCGAAGCGTCGCGGCGCCCTGACCTTGGGTATTGCGAACAACAAGGCCTCTCCCATCCTCGAGGAAGCCGATCATGCCATCTTCCTCGATACTGGCTCCGAGCCGATCTCGGGCTCGACGCGGCTGAAGGCCGGCACCGCACAGAAGGTCGCCCTGAACGCCCTGTCCACGTCCCTGATGATTCTTCTTGGGAAGGTCTATAGAGGCCTGATGGTGGACGTCCGGGCTGGGAATGAAAAGCTCGAGAAGCGCAGCGAGGACATGTTGATGCAATTGACCGGGCGGAACCGCAATGACGCGCGGGATGCGCTATCGCGTGCGAACGGAAGCGTAAAGATTGCCGTTATGCTGCTCAACGGCTGTGAACTTGAGTTCGCAAAGCGACTGCTCGGCGATTCCGATGACCAACTCGGGGCTGCGTTGCGGCGCCTTGGCGCCGCGCAAGCCACCAAGGCTTAGGCCGAAGCTTAGGTCCAGTTCTGACGTTACGCGCAAATTTTCTGCTTAGCGCGGCGGCAGGAATCCAGGAGACATCAACCCCTCCCGCATCATGCGCCGCCTCACGAGGATTCCCGGCCTCGGCTCTTGTAGGAAGAACTCTTCGTCATCCGGGAGGTCTGCGTATCGACGTTGTGGCGGCGGAGGAAAATTAGGCCGGGCGTTTCGTTGATTGCCCGCTTGAGCCGTCGCGCTTGGCTTTTTTGCTGTTTGCTTCTTGCCCGCATCCGGTTCTTTTGGCGCCGGGCCGGGAGCACCGGCTTCGGGCGATGCTGCGCTTCCGAGCGCAGGCCCTACCAGGCTCGCATGGATCCACCCTGTGTTACCCGAGGCGGGATCCAGGAACTGCACCCAGTCTCCTTCGCGCGCCTTCGCTTGGAGTGCCGCGCCGGGACTCGCGGTTCCGATCTTCGTGGCGCTGGTGGAGGGTCCGCTGCGTATGGTCGCAGTCTCCGTCACCTCGAGTGCTTCCCCGGGTTGAGGAGCCGCCGCTTCTTTAATTGGCGCCGAAGGCGCAGTAGGTGAGCCGGGCTCCTCCTTCGCCAGAGAGGGTGGAACGGTGAGAGCCGGAGATTCGTAAGCGGGTTCGTCGGGCGAGATGGCGTGCGGCCGATCGACCATTGCCAAAGCTGTAGCTGGAAGTGGAGCTAGTGCTGGAGGTGAAGCTGTTGCTGCAGGTTCAAGGTCATCGGCGATGACCGGTTGCTTGCTCCCAAGCTGTGTCTGCTGGGGATTTGATGCCGCGCTTACTTCTTTGCTGATCGTTGTCGTCTTGGCGTCTTCTTCTGCGGGGTTGACGGCAATCGTGAAAAGCAGAGTGCCGGCCATGTACAGCACCGAGCCGATCAGCCACAGCGATGCCAGCAGGTATTTTGGGTTGCTTTTCCTCTCGCTTTCAGGCGCTGGAAGCGTGTGCGGGATCGAAGGGTCGGGCGTTTGGCGCACGGCTCCACGCTTGGTTTCCAGTCGCGCAAGCTGGCGAAACCAGTCTGCCCTCTTCGCAAACTCGGCTCTCCGCTCCTCGGCGACCGAGAGGTCCGAGGCGGCCTTGTCGTAAGAGGCGGCTATTGATGCATGTTGTTCGGGGGTGAGGGGCATCGGCAGGAGTCCCGCTGAATAGTTCGTTGGGATAGGAACGCTAATTCGATACCGGAGTTCCCCCACGGCGCGGGATGTTACGGAGTGTCGAGATGCGGCTGAGAACGCTGGCCTTTTCTGCGATCTTGCTGTCCTTGACCGCAGCGTCCTTCCCGCTCGACGCGGCAAGTGCCGCCTGGGCTTCCGAAAGGGACCCCGAGTTGGGCTTCAAGTTCTCGTATCCGAGCGAATTGTTCGATCGGGCGGAGGGCGACGCGAAGCCCTCCTTCCATTATTTCGCCTCGGAGGATGAGGAGGCCAAGTTCCTTGTCGGTGGCTGGAACAACTCGGCGGGTCAATCGCCTGAGGCGCTTAAGCGATGGATGATGGAAAACGTTGGAGGCTACGACGAGACGACCTACCGTCCGCGTGGCCGCTCGTGGTTTGTGCTTAGCGGCTATCGAGGCGAGACCATCTATTACGAAAAAGTGATGTTCTCGTGCCAGGGCCGGATGGTGAATGTGTTTGCGATCACCTATCCGGTCGATCAGCGGGGTATTTACGATCCTGTCGTTGAGCGCATGGAAGACGCTTTCACACCGGGAAGCCGCTGCACTTGAATTCCTTTGGCGAGTGAAAGCCGCACGACGCGGTAATCAACGCTGTGATTCGGCTTGTTCGCTCGCCTGGCGCAGATTGCGATTTGTATTTTCCCTGACAGAACCCAGCCGCCACCTCCCGCGTTATGCTCGAACCGTAACAGCCGGTGAAAAGCATGAAACCCAACGGCAATAGGAAGAGGGTCGAGAGGAACGTCGCCAAGGCTTTGGCTGACGTGCCGATCGACAACAAGCAAGAACGGGACACGCTCCGCACCCGCATGCGGCAAAAGTACGGTGAGCTGGAGCAGTTCAGGGCGGGGATGACGACAGACGTTCGCCGGCGCTTTACTGAGCTCGGGGAACTTATGGATCTCCTGGAGGCGTGCGAGAACCGTCCACCTGAGACCCGCTCCTGATCGAAGACTTTGAGCGAGACGCAATCAGATCATCGACGCGCGTGCGTCGCTTAACACGTCTTGACTGTCACGTTCTGCGTGACGCGCATGCCGATCGCACGAGCGGCGCCATAGGAGAGATCAAGCGACACCCCCTTCGTAAAGGGTCCGCGATCGTTGACACGGACCGTCACAGTGCGGCCTGTTTGTGGATTGGTGACGCGCAAGCAGGTTCCGAAGGGAAGAGATCGGTGGGCGGCCGTCAATCCATTCGGGTTGAACTTCTCGCCTGACGCGGTGCGGTTACCCGCTAGCTCGTGTCCATACCAAGTGGCTCGAACCGTCTGGACGGCGTGAGCAGGCGTTGAGAGGACGATGAGGATCAATGCAGTCGCAAAGCGCATTCGCTCGGCTCCATCTTTGCTGTGAACGCCGCGTTGGGATAGAGGCCTAATCGGCTCATAGATTGACCTCAATGAGGCTTGCTTGGTCGGAGTATGACCATTTGGCGACGATGCGGGACCGAGTTCCCGACATCCGGCCCGTCGATCCGAAACTAGAGGTCGGCCCCAACCGGCATCAGCAAGCGAATAGGCTTGCTGCCTCAAGCGGCGGCGGCGAGATTCCCGGACAAGGCCGCTTCGAACAGCTTCCGGCTTCCCTCTTTGGTGAGGGGAATGGGGTTGCCGCCGGCGGTCGGATCGACGACCGCCATTTCGGCGATGGTCTCAGCCTTGCCGCCGTCCACTTTCAGCCCGCGAAGATCGTTGGGGACCCCCGTCGCTTTCCGCAGCGCGAGCACCGCGTCGAGGAATCCGTCGAACCCGCCTTCGATGCCGAGATAACCGGCGAGCCGCGCAATCTTCGGCTCGATCGCCTCGCGATTGAACACGAGCACGTAGGGCATGAACACGGCGTTGGTCGTGCCGTGATGGGTGTGGTAGAGCGCGCCGACCGGATGCGACAGAGCGTGGATGGCGCCGAGCCCTTTCTGGAAGGCCGCAGCCCCCATCGCCGCCGCGCTCATCATGTGCGCGCGCGCCTCAAGATCGTTCCCGTTGGCCACGGCCTTCGGCAGATTCTCGAAGATGAGCCGCATGCCTTCGACCGCGATGCCATCGGCCATCGGGTGATAGCCCGGGGCGCAATAGGCTTCGAGGCAATGGGCGAGCGCATCCATGCCCGTTCCTGCGGTGATGGCGGGCGGCATGCCAACGGTGAGCTCGGGATCGCAGATCACCACCCGCGGCATCATCTTGGGGTGAAAGATCACCTTCTTGGTGTGCGTCTCTTCTTGCGTGATGACGCCGGCGCGGCCGACTTCCGAGCCGGTCCCGGCCGTGGTCGGCACGGCGACGATCGGCGCGATGCGGTCCGCATCGGCCCGTGTCCACCAATCGCCGATATCCTCGAAATCCCACAGCGGCCGGCTCTGCCCGGCCATGAAGGCGATGACCTTTCCCGTGTCGAGGCCCGAGCCGCCGCCGAAGGCGACGACACCGTCATGATTTCCCGCGCGGAAGGCGGCGATGCCCGGCCTCGACATTGGCGTCGACGGGGTTGGATTGAACATCGGAAAAGATCGCGACCGGAAGCCCCGCGCTCCTTCAGGAGGCCGAGCGCATGTTCTGTGATCGGCAGCTTGGCGAGGCCGGCATCGGTGACGAGCAAGGGGCGGGCGATGCCGGCGGCCCGGCAGGCATCGGCAAGTTCCTTGATGCGGCCCGCGCCGAAGCGGACGGCAGTCGGGTAGCTCCAATTGGCGGTCGGTGTGCTCATGTCGCGGTCCCGGGTTGAAGCGGGTCAGACGTCGCGGAGGTGAAAGCTCTTCGGCTGGGTCAGCGCCTCGAAGCCGAGTTTCGACAGCGCGGTGCCGCGCCCGGTCTCCTTGACGCCGGTCCAGGTCAGATACGGGTCGAGATAGTCGCAGCGGTTCATATAGACCGTGCCGGTTTCGATCCGGCTCCCGAGCTCCGCGGCCCGGTCGATATCGCGCGTCCAGATCGAGGCGGTCAGTCCATAGGGACTGTCATTCATCAGCGTGACCGCCTCGTCGTCATCGTGCACCTTCATGATGCCGACGACCGGTCCGAAACTCTCCTCCCGCATCACCTCCATCTGGTGATTGACGTTGACCAGGACTTCGGGCGCCAGATACGGCGACCCCGACGCGTCGCCCTTCACTTTCATATTGACGAGCGGGGTTGCGCCCTTGCGCTTGGCTTCCGCGACCTGAGCACGCACCGTGTCGGCGAACGAGGCCCGCGCCATGGGTCCCAACGTCGTCGCCTGTTCCAGCGGATTGCCCACCACATATTTCCGGGTGAGATCGGCGAAACCCTCGACGAAATCGTCGTAGACCGCCGCATCGACGTAAATGCGCTCGATGCCGCAGCAGCATTGGCCGGAATTGTAGATACGTGCCGTCGACCAGATTCTCGATGGCATGATCGAGCTTGGCGTCGGCGCGCACATAGGCCGGGTCCTTGCCGCCAAGCTCGAGGCCAAGCGAAGCGAAGGTGCCGGCGGCGGCCCGCTCGATGGCGCGGCCTCCGGCGACCGAGCCGGTGAAATTGATATGGTCGATGCGGCCCGACCCGATGAGCTTCTCGGTCTGCTCGTGCGACAGGACGAGATTGTGGAACAGGCCCTTGGGCAGGCCGGCGCGGCGAAACGCCTCGGCGAAGCGTTCGCCGACAAGCAGCGTCTGCGCGGCATGCTTCAGGATCACGGCGTTCCCGGCAAGAAGCGCCGGGACGATCGTGTTGATCGAGGTGAGATAGGGATAGTTCCAGGGTGCGATGACCATCACCACGCCCACCGGCTCGCGCGCGATATAGCGCCGGAAGCCAGGCTTCTCCGGCGGGTAGTAGGGCTGAAGCGCCTCCTCGGCCAGCGCCACCATGGCGCGCGTGCGCTCTTCGGCGCCGCCCTTCTCGCCGCCATAGCGGACGGGCCTTCCCATCTGCCAGGCAAGTTCCGTGGTGATGTCGTCGTTCATCGCCAACAGGGCGTCGAGAAAAGCGAGCATGTAACGCCCGCGCTCCGCGACCGGCGTGGCCCTCCACTTAGGCAGGGCCGCTCGCGCCGTCGACAGGGCGGCGTCGATGGCGGCGTCGCTGGCAATGGGTCGCTCGGCATAGACCGAGCCGTCGATAGGGGAGATGATCTTCACGCTGTCGGACATTTACGCCTCGCGACTCAAGACCGCTCGAAACCGCGTTTCAATTCCCAGTCGGTGACGCGGCGGTCATACTCGAACTGTTCCCACTCCGCGTTATGAACATAGTGATCGATGACCTCCTCGCCAAAGGCGGCGCGGAGCATTTTGGAACCCCGCATCAGGTCGGTCGCCTCGCGGAGCGTCTTCGGCACCTCGGGAAGCGCCTTGCCTTGATAGGCGTCGCCGACGTAAGGCGCCTCGAGGTCCAATTTCTGCTCGATGCCGGCAAGCCCGGCGGCGATCAGCGCGGCGAAGGCAAGATAAGGATTGAGATCGGCGCCGCCGATGCGGCACTCGATGCGGATGCCCTTGGTGCCGGCGCCGCACAGGCGGAAACCGGCCGTACGGTTGTCGAGCGACCAGATGGTCTTGGTGGGCGCGAACGTGCCCGCCTGAAAGCGCTTGTAGGAATTGATATAGGGCGCGAGGAACCAGGTGATCTCGCGGGCATGAGCGAGCTGTCCGGCCACGAATTGGCGCATCAACGCGGACATGCCGTGCTCGCCTTTGGGATCGAGGAACAGCGGCGTCTTGCCCGCGGCGTCCCACAGCGAGGCATGGATATGGCTCGACGAGCCGGCGAGGTCATAGCGCCATTTGGCCATGAACGTCACCGCCTTGCCGAGACCGTAGGCGATTTCCTTGCAGCCATTCTTCAAGATGACGTGCCAGTCGGCCATGGTCAGCGGATCGGTGTAGCGGACATTGACCTCTTCCTGGCCCGGGCCCCATTCGCCCTTAGAGTTCTCGACCGGAATGCCGGCACCCTGCAACCCGTTGCGGATTGCGCGCATCACGCCCTCTTCCTTGGTGGTCTGGAAGACGTGGTAGTCCTGAATGTAAGAGCCGGCGGTCTTGAGATTGCTCCAGGCTTTGTCTTGCGCCGATTCAAAGGTCTCGTCGAACAGATAGAACTCGAGCTCGGAGGCCATGCGTGACGACATCTTCTTGTCGGCGAGCCGCGCAATTTGCTTGCGCAGTATCGCCCGCGGGCCGTGCGCGAGCGGTTCATGATGGTGGTGATCGAGCACGTCGCACAGCACGAGCGCTGTCGCAGGGAGCCACGGGATGCGCCGGAGGGTGGAAAGGTCCGGCTTCATGATGAAGTCGCCGTAGCCTCTCTCCCAGCTAGCGGCCGCATATCCCGGCACGGGCTCCATGTCGATGTCGTCGGCGAGCAGGTAGTCGCAGCCGTGGGTTTCCTCGTAGGCGCCGTCGAGGAAAAAGCCGGCCTGAAAGCGCTTGCCGATGAGCCGCCCCTGCATGTCGGGGAAGCACGCCACGACCGTGTCGATCTCGCCGGCGTCGGAAGCCGCTTGCAACTCTTTCAAACTCAACAGACCGGCCATGGCGATAAAAGCCTTTTTGTGAATGGTATCGCCGGCTCCTTCGAGCGAAACGGCCGGCTTCGATGCGTCGCGCTAGACCTCGAGCGCGCTTTTGCGGTGTTTCACCGCGAACTCCTCCTCAGGCGATAACACCAGGGACCTTCGCCCATAGACAGCGAAATAGAGGATGGCCAGCGCATACCAGATCGCCACGCCGATGACGCCGGTGCGGTAGACCGGTTCGGCAAGCTGAAAGCCGATGGTCACGAGCGCGATGACCACCGTCAGCACCGCGCCCGGAACGCCGAAGGGGCTGCGATACGGCCGCTCGAGATCGGGGAAACGCCGCCGAAGCTGGATGAAAGTGAGCCCCTGCAACAGGTAGGAGAACATCGCTCCGAACACGGCCATGTTGAGGAGCACGCCGCCGATGAACGCTCCCGCCGCCTCGCCCCCCATTGTGAACCACACGAGCAGCATCACGGCGAGGCCAAGCAAGCCGCCGGCAATCAGCGCCACGTTCGGCGTCTTATGCTCGCCATGCGTGACGGACAGGAAATGCGGGAAATATCCTGCCCGCGACAGCGAGTAGATCTGCCGTCCATAGGCGAAAATGATGGCATGGAAGCTTGCGACCAGACCGCAAACGGCGAGAAGGGACAGAGCCTTCGCCCATTCCGATCCGAAGATGGCGCGGAAGCCGTCAAGGATCGGCTCTGCCGAGCTGCCGAGTGCGTAGGCGCCATGAACGACCGTACCGTCGGCCGCGGTACGCTCGATCGGAATCGCCGGATTGATGATGAGAACGAGGAAACCGAGCACGATGAGCGTGAACATGCCGAGCATGATGCCCTTCGGCATGTCGCGTTTAGGATCCGCCGCTTCTTCGGCTGCGAGCGGCAGCTGTTCGATGGCAAGGAAAAGCCAGACCGCAAATGGCATTGCGGCGAGGATACCGTACACACCGAAGGGCAGGAATGGCCCGTTGCCCTCCGGTAGCTCCACCGCCGCTCCGGTCACGGGATCCGCGCCGATATTCATCGCGTACTTGCCGAAGTCGAAAAACGGAATGGCGCTGAGGAAGAAAACAACAAGGATGCCGATCGCGAGCAGGGTGACGATGACCGTGACCATGAACGAAAGTTCGACGCCCCGGGCATTCAGTCCGACAAAGACGATATAGCCGAGGATCCACCAAACCGGTTGGAACCACGCCGGCGTGTCGAAAATCCCCGTCAGATACGAGCCGATGAAGAAGACGATCACCGCCGGCGTGAGCACATATTCGATGTTCTCGGCAACGCCGGTGATGAAGCCGCCCCATGGTCCGAAGGCGGTGCGCGCGAAGGAATAGGCGCCGCCGGTATGCGGCAGCGCCGGACTCATCTCGGCGATGGAATAGGTGAGGCCGAGATACATGATCGTGATGACGATGGTGGCGAGAAACATGCCGCCCCACCCGCCCTGGGTGAAGCCCAGGTTCCAGCCCGAGAAGTCCCCCGAGATGACGGCGCCGACGCCGAGCGCCCACAGGGACAGAACGCCGGCATGGCGTCTGAGCTCGCGTTCTTCGAAATATTCCCTGTCGGGGACGCGATAGGAAACCCCGCCCTCATGTGGCCCATCTGCCGTCTTCTTCGCCATTTTGCGGCTTTCTCCTGGAGAGGCCCGCGTTGACGGCGCGGGCCTCTTTGTCATCCCAGGTGATCGATCACGGAGCGTGTCAAACCTTGCGATTCTCCATCGCGAACTCCTCTTCCGGCGATAGAATCATGCGATGCCGGGCAAAAAGCGCGAAGTAGATGATGCCGATCACAAACCAGCAGGCGACCGCAAGCACGCCGTTCCGATAGATCGGATCGGCAAGTTGGTAGTAGACCGTCACCAAGCCGATGATGATGGTGACCACGGCGCCGGGAATGCCGAGCGGACTGCGATAGGGCCGTTCGATATTCGGCAGGTTACGGCGGAGCATGATGAACGAGACCGCCTGCAGGATGTAGGAGAACATCGCGCCGAAAACGGCCATGTTCAGGAGCGTGCCGCCGATAATGGCGGAGCCTCGCTCCGAGCCCACCCCAAACCAGACCGCGAGCATCACTGCCAACGCCACGAGCGCGCCTACGATCATCGCGATATGCGGTGTCTTGTAACCGCTATGGGTCACCGACAAGCCTGTCGGGAAATATCCCGCCCGCGACAGCGAATAAATTTGCCGTCCCTTGGCGTAGATGATCGTATGGAAACTCGCGATCAGACCGACGACCGCCACGAAGGCGAGGACTTTCGCCGCGCTCGGCCCCATAGATGGCGCGGAAGCCATCGAGCAGCGGCTCGCCCGACTTGCCGAGCGCAAACGAGCCGACGCCGATGACCGACGGGTTGAGCCACACGATCATTGCGGCCGACACGATCAGCGTGAACATGCCGATGAGGATCCCCGGCGGCATGTCGCGCTTCGGATCGATCGACTCCTCAGCGGCAAGCGGCAATTGCTCGATCGCCAGGAACAGCCACACGGCAAAGGGCAGCGTGGCGAGGACGCCATGATCCCGAACGGGAAATATGGACCGTTGCCTTCCGGCAGCTCGCGAGCCGTCCGGGCGCGATGTTGAGCGCCCAGCGGTTGAAATCCACGTTTGGAATGGCACTGACCCAGAAGATGATGAGCACCGCAAGCGCCGCGAGCGTGACCGCCAAGGTCACGCGGAACGAAAGCTCCACGCCAACGATGTTCAGGGCCAGAAACGCGGCATACATCAACACCCACCATACCGGTTGGAAGGTCGCCGGCGTCTCGAAAATCGCCCCCATGTAGGAGCCGATGAAAAAGACGATGACGGCGGGCGTGAGAACATATTCCACGTTCTCGCACAGGCCGGTGATGAAACCGCCCCAAGGACCCATCGCCGAACGTGCGAAGGAATAGGCCGCGCCCGTATGCGGCAGCGCCGGTGCCATCTCGGCGATGCAGAAGACGAGACCGAGATACATGATCATGATGAGGATGCCGGCCACCGCCATCCCGCCCCAACCACCCGTGGCGAGTCCCAGGTTCCAGCCTGAATAGTGACCCGATATCACCGCGCCCACACCGAGCGCCCACAGCGACCAAACACCGGCATAACGCCGGAACCCGCGCTTCTCGAAATAGGCGGCATCCGCCTTGCGGTAGACGATGCCTTCCGCGCTCTTTTTGTCTGCCATTGCTTCCTCCCTAAGTGCCCCCTACACGTACTCTGCA
Source organism: uncultured Alphaproteobacteria bacterium (assembly GCA_963776655.1). Taxonomy (GTDB): domain Bacteria; phylum Pseudomonadota; class Alphaproteobacteria; order Rhizobiales; family Methyloligellaceae; genus Methyloceanibacter. The sequence goes on from CAVZNL010000003.1 coordinate 32,293, forward strand.
AGATGTCATCCGACGGTTCGGCTGGCTAAGGCCAGAGTCCGCTCCGCTGCAGAGAGAATTCCGGCCAGCCGGTCCGCCCATCGCTGCTGGCTGGCTTGATCGCCGATCTCATCGTTGCGAATCTCGATCATGGCCGCCGGCAGGCGGTTAGGACGGGAATGTCGCTCGACCGTGTAATAGACCTGGTCGGCCGGCGCATACGGCTCGTTGATGCCGACGCTGAGTGCCGGGTCGGCCTTGAGCCCGCGGATCAGAATATCGGCCATGCGGCGATCCTCGCCGAACACGATTCCCACATGCCATGGGCGTGCCTTGCCGGAATAGACCGGGGTATAGGAGTGAATCGCGACGAGCGCAGTCGGCTGGCGTCTGGCAAGGCGGCGCTCGAGACAGGCGTCGATCGCGGCATGATAGGGGCCATGAATCTGCTCGAGCCGCCGCAAGCGCTCAGCCTCGGTCAGCGCGCGATTGGCCGGGACCGCGCGCCCCTCGCTCTCGGTGACGATGAGGGTCTTTGCCGCGGGCGCGCGATTACAGTCGATGACAAGGCGAGAGACGTCCGGCCAGAACAGGGGCCCGTCGAATCTGGCCGAAAGATGCCGCGCCACGCCGAGCGCGCCGGGATCCCAGGCGATGTGGGTCGTGAGCGCGTCTTCGGCGAATCCGAACGACCTATAGTCCTCGGGAATGCGGTTTGACGCGTGGTCGCAGACGAAAACGAAGGGCCCGGAACCGTCGGGATTTTCCGCCACGATCGGCCCGTCCGAGTCGGCCCGCACGCCCTTTTCCCTGCGCCCTGTGCCCACCGGCCCGCGAAGCGAAGAGAGTGCGAGCTGGCTTGGCGGCATTTTGCTTGCTCGATGCGGCGTCAAACGGGCGGCTTTGGCGCGGTCAGTCCCAAGAGACGTTTCTAATCATAGTCTTCGACGGCCAACCCGCAAATCCAAATTTGCTCATATTTGATGCGCCATGAGCCCAAAGCGGCGCCAAAACGTCTTTTGACTATTGCAAATTGGTCACAGCACGGAGCTGATTTTGTGAGGACACGGCTTTTTCATTGCGTCCAGGGGAGCGCGGCATATTCTGCACGGAACAGCGGACTCTCCCCGGAGGATGGGGCGGAGTTCGCCCGCGAATAACGGCCTATCGGGCTAGAACGGGGGACTAAGAAATGGCTCGCGACAGGGAAGTGGGGGTCATCAAATCGTGCGTTCTCGCGGCGGCACTCGTTGCGGGCTTGGCGCTTCCGGCTCAGGCCGACGATAAGAAGCTGACGCTCTCGGCGACGACGGTGCTGACGACGGACTACATGTTCCGCAGCATTTCCAACACCAATCAGCGTCCCGCGGCGCAGGCAGAGTTCGACGTCTATTACGGCATCTTCTATGCCGGCATTTGGGGATCGAACACCGCGTTCGGTGATGGCATCGAGATCGACTACTATGCCGGCATCACGCCCAAATGGGGACCCGTGACCTTCAATTTCGCCGCCCTGTACTACAGCTATCCGGGCGAGGACAGCGCAATCGGCTATTTCGAGGCAAAGGCCGGTGCGTCGTACACGACCGGGCAATGGACGTTTGGCGTCAACGACTACTGGTCGCCGGACAACTTCCAAACCTTCGGGGAATCGAACGCGATCGAGGGATCGGTCGCCTATGCCTTCCAAGGCAAGCTGTTCAATTTCTTCTCGCCCACCGTCAGCGGCACGCTTGGTTTCCAGTCGTACGAGGAGGTTGCCTCCGATTACACCTATTGGAACGCCGGCCTCACGCTTGGCTTCATGAACAACTTTTCCATCGATGCCCGCTACTACGACACGGACTACAGCAGGACGGAATGCTTGATCCAGAGCGGTGCAAGGCCGAACTGCGACGCGCGGGCGGTAGGCACGCTCAAGGCGGTGTTCTAAGAGCTTCATAACTTCCCCAAAATACACTTCCCACCTCAAAGGGCGCCGACACCGGCGCCCTTTTTCTATGTGGCGTTATCACAACTTTCGGTGGCTTCTTGGAGTCACCAAGCGGCTTCGGGAGATGAGTGACGTCGCTGACGTTTCGACGCGTGGGAAGCAACTGACCCATGTTGCAGCCGGGCGCACTTCGCAAAACTAGCCGAGTTCCGCCGGCTCGCCTTTCATCCTCGCCTTCCGGCCCTCCTTGGGCTGACATCGGCATGAAACGCCGTCGATGAACGCATCGACCGAAGCGTGAAAAGCGGCGTCGCGATCAAGCCGCCTGAAGGCTGGTATCAGCGCCCGCGTTGCCGGATAGGCGAGGGGGTCCAGCGCGCGGAGCTCTTCCTCGTCGTCCTCGCCGATCGGCCGCAACAATCCCTCGGCCTCCGCCAGGGCATAACCGAGGAGAAAAGCGTAGAACGCAAGACCAAGTCCGGCGGCATCGGCGTCCGGCAGGCCGGCGCGGCGGAGCGCCCGATAGACGACCTCGCTCGAGGCGTGATCGGCGGGTCCTGTGGCGTGGAAGCGGAAATGCAAATGGAACAGGCGCGGGTGGCGATGGGCGAGGTCCCGGTAGGCGCCGGCGACGTTGCGAAGGTCAGCGCGCCAATCGCCGCTCGGATGGGGCAACGCCACGGTGGCGAGCGCCCGGTCCGCGATCGCCCGCAACAGCTCGTCCTTGGATCGGAAATGATGCAGCACCGTCATCGGGTCGACCCCGATGCGCGAGCCAAGCTTGCGCACCGAGAAGCCCTGCTCGCCCACGCGCGAGAGCATGTCGAACGCGGCATCCAGGATGGCGTTGCGGTCGAGACCCCGCCTTCCGCGCGGGCGGGTTTCGCGGACTGTTTTTCTTGACAATTCTACACCGTAGCCAATAAGGTCTTCAGCGTAGCCATACGCGCTGATGGGCCCCTGTCAAGCCGACCTTGGGGCTGAAGCGAGTGGAGGTTCCGCGTGTCCGGTCCACGGAGGATCGCTAATTTCGTCCGGCGGCGCGCCGTTGCGCCTTCTTCTCGCCCAGCGCCGGCCTTGAGCGGCATGAACCCAAAGACGCGACTACTCCTGCTTTGCGCCCGTATCGGCTACACGCCCCCCGTGTGCTTCCAGCGCTAATCGGCCGCGTTTCCGGCTCACCCTTTTGCTGGAGGTTCTATCCGTGACGAACGAATACCAATCCGCACATTTTAGAGAGCTCGACGCTCTCCACCACCTGCACCCCTTCACCAATCACAAGGCGCTCCGCGGCGGCGGCGGCGCGCGCGTCATCGTCCGCGGCGACGGGCCTTACATCTGGGACAGCGAAGGCAACCGCGTGCTCGATGGCATGTCGGGCCTGTGGACCGCAAATATCGGTCACAGCCGCAAGGAGTTGGCCGAGGCCGCCTATGAGCAAATGCTCGAGCTGCCCTATTACAACACCTTCTTCCGCACCACCCATCCGCCGGTCGCGGTTCTGTCGCGCAAGCTCGCCGAGATCGCGCCCGAAACTCTCAACCAGGTTTTCTACGGGTCGTCAGGCTCCGAATCGAACGACACCGCCATCCGTCTGATCCGCCATTATTGGGTGCTCAAGGGTGAACCCAAGCGGCGGATCATCATCTCGCGCAAGAACGCCTATCACGGCTCGACCATCGCCGCCGGCTCGATGGGCGGCATGGCCCATGTCCATGCGCATACCTACCCGCCCTATGAAGGTTTCCGCCACATCATGGACCCTTATTGGTACGGCGAAGCCGAGGAGGGCGAATCGCCGAAAGCCTTCGGGCTCCGCGCCGCGCGTGCCCTTGAGGACGAGATCCTCAGCGTCGGGCCCGAGAACGTCGCGGCGTTCGCCGCAGAGCCGGTGCAAGGCGCCGGCGGCGTCAAGATCGCGCCCGCGACCTATTGGCCCGAGGTGCAGCGCATCGTCGACAAATACGGGATCCTGCTTCTTGCCGACGAGGTCATCACCGGCTTCGGCCGCCTCGGCACCTGGTTCGCATCGCAGCACTACGGCATCCGGCCGAACATCATCACCTTCGCCAAGGCCGTCACCTCCGGCTACCTCCCGCTTTCCGGCATCATCATCGACGACAAGATTGCCGAGGCCGTGACCGAATATGACGATGATTTCCATCACGGCTATACCTTCTCCGGCCACCCCGTGTGCTGCGCCGTCGCCCTGAAAAATCTCGAAATCATCGAGCGAGAAAAGCTCATGCCGCGCGTCAGGGAGTATGGCGGCCCGGCACTTGCCAAGCTTCTGGCGAAATTCGCCGACCACCCGCTCGTCGGCGAGGTCCGCTCCGTCGGGCTTCTCGGCGCCATCGAGCTCGTCGCCGACAAGCGCACGCGCCGCCGCTTCGCCGATCCGGGCCGCGTCGGCATGATCTGCCGCGAGCACTTTTTCCGCGAAGGTTTCATCATGCGGGCGGTGTTCGATACCATGGTCACCGCGCCGCCGCTGATCTGGACCGACACGCAGTTCGATGAAGCGGAGGCGGTGATCCGCCGCGCGCTCGATCTCACGCTCGAAGACGTCGCCGGAGAGATCGCCGCATGAGCCGTCCGATCGTCGTCATTCCCGCCTGCACCAAGCTGATCGACGGTGACATCTTTGACTCTGTCGGCCGCAAATACGCCGCCGCCGTCGCCGAGGTCGCGGGGTGTCAGCCTCTGCTCGTTCCCTCCGGCATGGCCGATATCGGAACGCTCCTCGACATCGCCGATGCGATTCTCCTGTCGGGGAGCCGGTCGAACGTCGCGCCGCAACATTATGGCGACGAACCGCCGCTCATGCAGGACAGGCTCGATCCGGTGCGCGATGCGCTGACGCTTCCGCTGATCAGGGCGGCGATCGAACGCAAGAAGCCGCTCTTCGCCATTTGCCGCGGCTTTCAGGAGTTGAACGTCGCCCTTGGCGGCAGCCTGCTATCAAGCCGTCCACGACGTGAACGGACACAAGGATCACCGCGCGCGAACCGATCTCCCATTCGAGGAGATGTACGGTCCGGTCCACCCGGTGACCTTGCGCGGCCAATTGCGCGACTGGATCGGGCACGACGAGATCATGGTCAATTCGCTGCACTGGCAAGGCATCGCCCGGCTTGCCGACGGGCTGAAGCCGGAGGCCTTCGCCGAGGACGGTCTTGTCGAGGCGGTACGCGGGCCCGACGAGGCGGGGTTTTGTCTCGGGCGTGCAGTGGCACCCCGAATGGGCGGCGAAGTCGAACCCGGTCTCGACCGTGCTGTTCCGCCGCTTCGGCGCCGCGGCGAAGGACGCAGCAACATGACCGGCGCGCGGCTCACCATCGATGAGGCAAAAGCGTTCCTCGACGCCAATCCCGGTGTTGAGTGGATCGACGCCTTCATTTTCGACATGAACGGCATTCCCCGCGGCAAGCGCATCCGCCGGTCCGACCTGCCGGGCGTGGTCAAGGATGGCCTGATGATGCCGACCTCCGTCTTCATCATGGACCCGCTCGGCAATTGCGTCGCGGAGACCGGCCGCTTATGGGAGACCGGCGATCGTGACCACCATTGCCACCTGCTCGGCGGCACACTCGTGCCGATTCCCGTCGGCGACGGCCGACACGCACAGGTCGTCATGGCGATCGAAGCGAGGGACGAACTCGACCCCCGCACGGTGCTCGCCGATCAGGCCGAGCGCTTCGCGCGCGCGGGCCACACGGCGGTCGCGGCCGTCGAGCTCGAGTTCTATGTCACACGCAAGGCCACGAACGGGAGCTTCGCGCTGCATCCCCCCGAAGGTCTTTCCGATGATCCCGCCCGGCCGCTCACATTCGGCTTCGAGGAGATGGACACGCTTTCTCCCGTCATCGACGACATCTACCGGCTTTGCGAGGTCCAGGGCCTTCCCGTCGACGCGGTGCTGAAGGAGTCCGGCCCCGGACAGTTCGAGATCAATCTGAAGCATCGCGCCGATGCCGTCGCGGCCGCGCTCGACGGTTTGCTGTTGAAGCGGGCGGTCAAGGCGGCGGCGCGGGCGCACCAGCTCGAGGCCACGTTCATGGCCAAGCCGCATCACGACTGGGCGGGCTCCGGCATGCACGTCCACTTGAGCCTGCTCGACCGGTCCGGGCTGAACCTCTTCGCCGGCGATCCCATCTCGCCGCTGTTCCGCCATGCGCTCGGCGGCATGCGCGAGACCATGGCGGATTTCATGGCGATTTGGGCCCAGTCCGCCAACGCCTACCGCCGCTACGTGCCGAAGGCCTATGTCTCCCTGGCCGCGCATTGGGGCTTCAACAATCGCACCGTGGCCTTGCGCATTCCCCGCGGCAACGGCAATGCCACCCGCATCGAGCATCGCGTCGCCGGCGCCGACGCCAATCCTTATCTCGTGATTGCCTCCATTCTCGCCGGCATCAATCACGGTGTTGCCAACAGTGTCGATCCTGGACCCGCCGTTGAGGGCAACTCCGAGACGATCGAGGCACCGCCGCTTCCGACGGCCTGGGTCAACGCGCTCGACCTGTTCCAGCGCTCTGAGGTCGTTCGCAAGCGCGTTCGGCGCGTCTTTCCAGGAGGTTTTTTCGCGGCTGAAACATGCCGAGCGCAGCAATTTCGAGCGCATTGTCACCCCGCTCGATCACCTTTGGTATTCGCGAGTCGCGTGAGACCCATCGATGACCTCGTTCGCACATTGCAAGAAAGGCGTAAGATCAGTTTCGATGGCAATGCGCCGATGGAGCATGAAGTGAACCTGATCGCCAAGAAATTTCCGAGCGCGGCCCTGATCGACGGCCAGTGGGTCACGTCCAACCGGACTTTTTCCGTCCTCGATCCGGCGACGGGCGCTGAGGTGGCGACCGTGCCGGACCTCGGCGCCGAGGATGCGACCCGCGCCATCGACGCGGCAAGCCGCGCGCTGCCGGCCTGGTCGGCCAAGACCGCCAAGGAGCGGGCGGTCATCCTCAAGCGCTGGTTCGATCTCGTCACCGCCGAGACCGAAAACCTCGCCCAATTGATGACGACCGAGCAGGGCAAGCCGCTCGCCGAAGCACGCGCCGAGGTGGCTTATGGCGCCGCCTTCATCGAATGGTTCGCCGAGGAGGGCAAGCGCGCCTACGGGCGGACGATCCCGACCACCGTCGCGTCGAAGCGCTACATCACCATCAAGCAGCCGATCGGCGTGGTCGCGGCGATCGCGCCCTGGAATTTCCCGATCGCGATGATCACGCGGAAAGTGGCGCCGGCGCTCGCTTCGGGCTGCACCGTCGTGGTCAAGCCTGCGGCGGAGACGCCGCTCTGCGCCCTTGCCATCGCCAAGCTCGGGCTCGATGCCGGCCTGCCGGCGGGCGTGCTCAACATCGTCACCACCACGGATGCGGCGGCCGTCGGCCGGGTCTTCTGCGCCGACGGCCGGGTGCGCAAGCTCTCGTTCACCGGCTCCACCGGCGTCGGCAAGATGCTCTACCGCCAGTGCGCCGACACGGTGAAGAAGCTCACGCTCGAGCTCGGCGGCAACGCGCCGCTGATCGTCTTCGACGACGCCAATCTCGACCAGGCGGTGGCCGGCGCCATCGCCTCCAAATACCGCAACGCCGGCCAGACTTGCGTCTGCGCCAATCGCATCCTGGTGCAATCCGGCATCTATGATCGCTTCGCGGCCGCGCTTGTCGAAGCGGTAAAGAAACTCGCGGTCGGATCCGGTCTCGAGGCCGGCACCAATATCGGCCCGCTGATCAACAGCGAGGCGATCGCCAAGGTCGAGACGCTCGTCGGAGATGCCGTCGACAAGGGAGCGAAGATTCTCCTGGGCGGTGCGCTCGATGAAGCCGGTCCGCTCTTCTACCGGCCGTCGGTCGTGGGCAACGTGACCCCCGATATGAGCATCGTTCGCGAGGAGATTTTCGGCCCCGTGGCGGCGCTCGTGCGCTTCGACACCGAGGCCGAGGCAATCCAGATCGCCAACGACACGCCGTTCGGGCTTGCCGCCTATCTGTTCAGCCAGAACCTGAGCCGGGCCTGGCGTGTCGCCGAGAAGCTCGATGCCGGCATGGTCGGCGTCAACGAGGGCATTTTCTCGAACGAGGTGGTGCCGTTCGGCGGGGTCAAGGAATCCGGTCTCGGCCGCGAGGGCGCCGCCGAAGGCTTGGAGGAGTATCTCGAAATCAAATACATCTGCCTCGGAGCGATCGATGCCTGATCGTCTGCGCCCGGCGCACGGAAAGACCTGTCGAATGCGCTTTGCGCGTATGGTCGCGACCGGCCATACTCGCCGGGCGAGACGCCTTACCAGCAAACACGAGGCCCAGCGAACCGAACGACCAGCAAGCAAGTAGATGGGAGAGCGAGTATGACCGACGTCACATGCCAAATCCTCACACCTCACGCCGTTCGATTCTGAAAGGTCTTGGAGCCGCCGCAATCGGCATCACGCTCTCGGACAACAAGAGATTCGCCGCCTTCGCAGCCGAGGAGCCAAAGCTCAATTTCTACAACTGGGACACTTATATCGGCGAGACCACGCTCGACGACTTCAAGGAAGCGAGCGGCATCGACGTGAATATGAGCTTGTTCGCGACCAATGACGAGCTCTTCGCCAAGCTGCGCGCCGGCAATCCGGGCTACGACGTCATCGTCCCGGGCAGCGAGTTCGTCGAGCGCATGATCCAGGCCAAACTGCTCGAGCCGCTCGACCACGCCAAGATCCCGAACATCAAGAACATCGCGCCGGAGTTCATGAAAGACGCGCCCTTTGATCCAGGGCGCAAGTACAGCCTGCCCTATACCTGGCTCGTCATCGGCATCGGTTATCGCAAGTCGAAGGTGAAGGAAATCGCCCGATAGTTGGAAGTGGCTGTTCGATTCCGACGTCTACAAAGGACGCATCGCGGTCATGTCTGACGCGAGCGAGCTGTTCCGCAACTGCTTCAAGTATCTCGGTCACTCTTTGAACGACGCGTCGCCCGAGTTGCTGAAGCAGGCCGAGCAGATGCTCAGCAAGCAGAAGCCCAATATCAAGGCCTTCCATGAGGACAATGGCCAGGACCTGCTTCTGTCGGGCGAGGTCGACGTGGTGATGGAATATAACGGCGATATCGCCCAGATCATGAAGGAGGACGACGACATCGGTTTCGTCGTGCCGAAGGAAGGCGCCATGCGGCAGCAGGACACACTGGCCATCCCGAAGGGCGCGCCTCATCCGGAGAACGCGCTCAAGTTCATCAACTTCATCCTCGAGGCGAAGACCGGGCAGGAGATTTTCACGACGATCCAGTATCCGTCTCCGAATGCCGCCGCCGTCGCGCTGATGCCGGAGTCCTACAGGAACAATACGGTCATCTTCCCGCCGGCCGAAGTCATGGCGAAGTGCGAATATCCGAACTATCTCGGGCCGGAATTTTCGCGGCTTCTCGATGAAGCGATGACGCGGCTGCGCGCAGGGTAGCAAACGGAACGGAGTGATGCAGCGGGCGAGGTAAGCGCGGCCATGGCAACCCAAACACAAGAGCGTCGGCTCACCTTCTTGGCAACGGCACTGCCGCCGATTGCCTGGGTGGTCGTGTTCTTCCTCGCCCCGCTCGCGATCGTCTGGGCTTACAGCTTCGGCCAGAACGTGAGCCTGACCGAGGTCGATATCAGCGGCACCTTTGCCAACTATGTGCGGGCGCTCGAGCCTCTCTATCTCGGGATCTTCGCCAAATCGATTTTCGTGGCCGGCCTCACCACGCTGCTCTGTCTCATCATCGGGTTTCCGGTGGCGCTGGCGATCGTCTTTGCCAGCGAGCGCTGGCGGCCGTGGATGCTGCTGCTGATCATGCTGCCGTTCTGGACCAACTTGCTCATTCGGACCTACGCGCTGATGTCGGTGCTGCGTACCGAGGGTTACGCCAATTTCACCCTGGAATGGCTGTGGAACCAGGGCAGCTGGCTCCTGACCCTCGTGGGATTGCAACCGCTCGGCGAATTCACGCCGCTCCAGCTCCTCTACAACAATTTTGCCGTCGTGCTGGGACTGGTCTATGTGCATTTGCCGTTCATGGTGCTGCCGCTCTACGCGGCGCTCGACCGGCTGGACAAATCTCTCATCGAGGCCAGCCTCGATCTCGGCGCAGGCCATCTCCGCACCATGTTCTCGATCGTCGTGCCGCTGGCCCTGCCGGGTATTATCTCCGGCATCATCATCACCTTCGTTCCGGCGCTCGGCGCCTATCTCACGCCCGATCTCCTCGGCGGTCCCGACAGCCAGATGATCGCCAATGTCATCGAGCGTCAGTTCAAGAAGGCCAATGATTGGCCGTTCGGCGCCGCGCTGTCCTTCCTGCTGATGTACGCCACATTCGCGGCCATCGCCTTGCGCGCCTATTTCGGCCGCGGCAGAGTCCGCGGCCGGTCACGGGATCTAGCCATGGCCGAGCGCCGCGCGCCCCTCTGAATACAATCGCCTGTGGCAGATGCGCGCCTGGCTGTTCGCCGTGTTCTTTTTCCTCTATGCGCCGCTGGTCTCGCTGATCGCCTTCAGCTTCAACGACTCTAAACGCACCACCGTTTGGCGCGGCTTCACCTTCAGATATTACGAGAAGCTGTTCACCAACGACAGCCTGCTCCTCGCCTTCGCCAACTCGCTGACCATCGCCCTTGTCGCCACGCTCATCTCGCTCGTGATCGGTGCGCTGGCAGCCGTGCTCCTGTGGCGCTACCGCTTCTGGGGCAAGACCGCCGTTGAGGGCGCCTTCACGCTTCCGCTCGTGGTGCCGGAAATATGCATGGGCGTCGCCATGCTGCTGTTCTTCACCCGCGTCATGCCCTGGCCCAATAATCTCTTCTGGCCGCTTCAATCTCGGCTCCATCATCATCGCCCACGCCTCGTTCTGCTTCCCCTTCGTCGCGCTGGTCGTGGGCGCGCAGTCTCGCGAGCTTCAACAAGGAGCAGGAGGAGGCGGCGCGCGACCTCGGCGCCAACGACTGGCAGGCCTTCCGCGACGTGCTCCTGCCGCATATCCGGCCGGCCCTGATTGCCGGAGCTCTTCTCGCCTTCACTCTGTCGCTCGACGATTTCGTCATCACCTTTTTCACTTCGGGGCCCGACACCGTGACCTTTCCGGTGAAGGTCTACTCGATGCTCCGCTTCTCGGTAACGCCGGAAGTGAATGCCGCGTCGACCATGCTGATCGTGCTCACGATCATGCTCATGGTCGTCATGATGGTGATGCAGAGCAGAGTCGCAGAAGAAGAACAAGGAATGAGTGCCATGGACCGAGCCGTAGCCAATGACGCCACGACGGCCGCAAAGCCCATCATCAGCTTCCGCGATATTACCAAGCGATGGGGCTCTACGCTGGCCGTAGACAATGTCAGCCTCGACATTGAACCCGGCGAGTTCTTCGCGTTGCTCGGGCCTTCGGGCTGCGGCAAGACCACGCTGCTGCGCATGCTCGCCGGTCTCGAAGTGCCGAGCGAGGGCCATGTCTATATCGACGGCCAGGACATGGGCGAGATCCCGCCGAACAAGCGCGCCGTCAACATGGTGTTCCAATCCTATGCCGTTTTTCCGCATATGACGGTCGCCGACAACGTCGCCTACGGCCTCAGGATCGATGGCGTGCCGCAGGCAGAACGTGATAGGCGCGTGCAAGAGGCGCTGGACCTGGTGCAGCTCGGCCACCTTGCCGAGCGCATGCCCGACCAGCTGTCAGGAGGCCAACGCCAGCGCGTGGCGCTCTCGCGGGCGCTGATCAAGAAGCCGAAAGTGCTGCTGCTCGACGAGCCGCTCTCGGCGCTCGATGCCAAATTGCGCGAGGCCATGCGTTTCGAGCTGTCTCAGTTGCAGCAAAAAGTGGGGATCACGTTCATTATGGTCACGCATGACCAGGACGAGGCGCTGGCCATTGCCTCGCGCATCGCCGTCATGAACAAAGGTTCGATCGCCCAGCTCGGCACGCCGTCGGAGCTTTACGAGTTTCCCGCCTCGCGTTTCGTCGCGGACTTTATCGGCTCGGTGAACATGTTCGAGGGTACGCTGATCGACGACCAGCCCACCGAGGCCGTCGTCGCCTGTCCCGAGCTCGACCCGCACCGTGTGCACGTGCCTCATTCCGTTCCCGGCAAGAAGATGTCGCCCGTTTGGGTGGCGATCCGCCCCGAGAAGATGACCCTGCACAAAGATGCCGAGACGCCCCCGGCAGTGCCCGAATGTCCGGCCGCGCACAATGTCGCCAAGGGCGAGATCAAGGAGATCTCCTATCTCGGCGATATATCGATCTACCACGTCCTGCTCGCCAACGGACGGCTGATCCGCATCTCGCGCCCCAACCGCTCGCGCTGGGACCAGGACAATTTTACCTGGGGCGAGAAGGTCTGGGTCAGTTGGACCGGATCGAGCCCTGTCGTCCTGCAATCGTGACGGCTCGACGCCGCGTCCTCTCGGGACAGAAGGAACGCAACATTCACATGACAATTTCGGCCGAGCTGCATGACCGGAGGATGGCGGCGGTGGCGCGCGGCGTCAGCCACGCGACCGCAATCTACGCCAAGCGCGCCAAGAATGCCGAAATCTGGGACGAGGACGGCAAGCGCTATATCGACTTCGGCGCGGGCATTGCCGTGGTGAATACCGGCCATCAGCACCCGAGGATCGTCGCCGCCGTCGAGGAGCAGCTGAAGGCGTTCAGCCATGTCTGCTTCCAGGTCACGCCCTATGAATCCTATGTGCGGCTCGCCGAGCGGCTGAACGCTCTGGCGCCGGTCGCGGGCCCGGCCAAGACGATGCTGGTTTCGACCGGAGCGGAGGCTGTGGAGAACGCGGTCAAGGTCGCGCGCGCCCATACCGGGCGTCCCGGGATCGTGTCGTTCGCCGGCGGCTTCCACGGCCGCACGCTCATGGGCATGGCGCTGACGGGCAAGGTCGTTCCTTACAAGAAGGGCTTCGGTCCGTTCCCCGGCGAGGTTTACAACGTCGCTTTTCCCAATACTTATCATGGAGTTAGCAGCGAGCAGAGCCTCGCCGCGCTGAACGCGCTGTTCAAGTACACCGCCGATGCTTCGACCATCGCCGCCATCGTCATCGAGCCGGTGCAGGGCGAGGGCGGCTTCTATGTGACGCCGTTCGACTTCCTGCGCGAGTTGAGAGCGCTATGCGACGAGCATGGCATCCTGCTGATCGCCGACGAGATTCAGACAGGCTTCGCCCGGACCGGAAAAATGTTCGCGCTCGAACATGCCGGCATCAAGGCCGATGTCGTGGCCATGGCGAAAGGACTGGCCGGCGGTCTTCCGCTTTCGGCGATCACCGGGCGCGCCGACGTGATGGATGCATCGAACCCCGGCGGCCTCGGCGGCACTTACGCCGGAAATCCCTTGGCTTGCGCCGCGGCTCACGCCGTGCTCGACGTGATCGAGGAGGAGAAGCTCTGCGACCGCGCCAACGCCATCGGCAAGATCATTCTCGACCGCTGCAATCGGATCAAGGACCGCTCGAACCTGAATTGCGTCGGCGATGTGAGAGGGCTCGGCGCCATGTGCGCCGTCGAGCTGGTCAAGGACGTGTCGAGCGCCGAGCCGGCGCCGCAACTGACCCAGACCTTGATGAAGGTCGCAAACGAGAATGGGCTCATTCTTCTATCCTGCGGCACCTACGGCAATGTCATTCGCTTCCTTCGTGCCGCTCACCGCGAGCGATGCCATCGTGCGCGAGGGCATGGACATCTTCGAGGCGAGCCTCACCGAAGCCGTGGCCCGGGCCGGGTGAGTTTTCGACAAGGCGGCACCTCGGGAATTAGGCACCGACATGAACGCAAAGCTTGCCACGAACGATCTCGAAGCCTTCTGGATGCCGTTCACGGCGAACCGCCAATACAAGAGGGCGCCGCGCCTGCTGGTGAGCGCCGAAGGCACGCACTACACCGCCGCCGACGGCCGCCGCGTGCTCGACGGCACCTCCGGGCTGTGGTGCGTCAATGCCGGTCATTGCCGGCCGAAGATCGTCGAGGCGATCCGCAAGCAGGTCGGCGAGCTCGACTTCGCCGGCAGCTTCCAGATGGGCCATCCCAGGGCCTTCGAGTGCGCCTCGAAGCTCGTCAACATCGCCCCGCCGGGCTTCGACCACGTGTTCTTCACCAACTCGGGCTCGGAATCGGTCGAGACCGCGCTCAAGATCGCGCTCGCCTATCACCGGGCCAAGGGCAACGGCGTCGAGAACGCGGCTGATCGGCCGCGAGCGCGGCTATCACGGCGTCAATTTCGGCGGCACCTCGGTCGGCGGCATCGCCAACAACCGCAAGATGTTCGGCACCCTTCTCTGCGGCGTCGACCATCTTCGCCACACCCATGATTTGAGCCGCAACGCCTTCAGCCGCGGCGAGCCCGAGCATGGCGCCGAGTTTGCCGACGATCTCGAGCGCCTGGTGGCGCTGCACGACGCCTCGACCATCGCCGCCGTCATCGTCGAGCCCGTGGCGTGCTCGACCGGCGTGTTGATCCCGCCCAAGGGTTATCTCAAGCGGCTCGCCGCGATCTGCGCCAAGCACGACATCCTGCTCATCTTCGATGAAGTCATCACCGCCTTCGGCCGCCTTGGCACGCCGTTCGGCGCCGACTATTTCGGCGTCTCGCCCGACATCATCACCACGGCGAAGGGCATCACCAACGGCACCGTTCCGATGGGCGCGGTGTTCGTGAAGGCGAAGGTTCACGACGCCTTCATGAACGGCCCGGAGGAGGCCATCGATTTCTTCCACGGCTATACCTATTCGGGCCATCCGGTCGCCTGCGCCGCCGTCGATCGCGACGCTGGAGGTCTATAAGGAAGAGGGATTGCTGACCCGCGCGGCGGAGCTTGCGCCCTATTGGGAGGACGCGATGCACGCGCTGAAAGGTCTTCCGCACGTCATCGACATCCGCAATATCGGGCTGATCGGCGCCGTCGAGTTCGATCCCGTTCCCGGCGAGCCGATGAAGCGTGCCCACACGCGCTTTGTCGAGGCGTTCGAGCGCGGCCTGCTGGTGCGCGCCACCGGGGACATCATCGCCCTTTCGCCGCCGCTCATCATCGAAAAGAAGGAGATCGACCAGCTCTTCGATATCTTCTCGAGCGTGCTGAAGACGGCCAATTGAGCAGGTCGCCGCCATGCAAAGCATCCACAACGCGATCGACGGCCGCAAGGTCACGTCGTCATCGCGGCGGATCGCGCCGATCTACAATCCCGCGACCGGCGAGCAGATGGCCGATGCTCCCGCTCTCGACCGCCGAAGAAGTGAATGAGGCGGTCGCGGCCGCCAAGAAGGCGGCGCCCGGCTGGGGCACGACGCCGCCGCTCAAGCGGATCAAGTTCATGTTCCGCTTCAAGGCAGCTTGCTCGATCGCAACGCCGACGACATCGCCCGCACCATCTCGCGCGAGCACGGCAAGACCCATGACGGATGCGCTGGGCGAGCTCGCCCGTGGCATCGACGTGGTCGATTTCGCCTGCGGCATTCCGCATCTGCTTGAAGGGCGAATACAGCCGCAATGTCGGCCCCGAGATCGACAGCTGGTCCGACCGCCAGCCGCTCGGCGTCGTCGCCGGCATCACGCCGTTCAACTTTCCGGCCATGGTGCCGATGTGGATGTATCCGGTGGCCATCGCCTGCGGAAACACGTTCGTGCTGAAGCCGTCGGAACGCGATCCGTCCACCTCGATGCTGATTTGGGACTTGTTCCAGGAGGCGGGCTTCCCGCCCGGCGTGCTCAACGTGGTGCATGGCGACCGCGAGGCCGTCGACGCCATTCTCGACCATCCCGATATCAAGGCGGTGAGCTTCGTCGGCTCGACCCCGGTCGCCGAGCATGTCTATCGGCGGGGCTCGGCGTCGGGCAAGCGCGTGCAGGCGCTCGGCGGCGCCAAGAATCACATGATCGTCATGCCCGACGCCGATATGGACCAGGCCGTCGATGCCTTGATGGGCGCGGGCTTCGGCTCAGCGGGCGAGCGCTGCATGGCGATCTCGGTCGCGGTGCCGGTCGGCGAGAAGACCGCGGACCGGCTCGTCGCTTCGCTCGCGCCCAAAGTCCACGCGCTGAAGGTCGGCCCCGCGACCGACCCCGAGTTCGAGATGGGACCTGTGATCACCGCCGAGGCCAAGGACACGCATCACCGATCTCATCGGCCAAGGGCGTCAAGGAAGGCGCCGAACTCGTCGTCGACGGGCGCGGGCTCGAGCTGCAAGGTTACGAGCGCGGCTTCTTCCTCGGCGGCTCGCTGTTCGACCGCGTCACCAAGGACATGACGATCTACAAGACCGAGATCTTCGGGCCGGTTCTATGCGTGGCGCGCGCCGGCAGCTACCGGGAGGCCGCCGATCTCGTCAACAGCCACGAATACGGCAACGGCACCGCCATCTTCACCCGCGACGGCGACACGGCCCGCGACTTTGCCTCTTCGATCGAGGTCGGCATGGTCGGCATCAATGTGCCGATCCCGGTTCCCGTCGCCTATCACTCCTTCGGCGGCTGGAAGCGGTCCCTGTTCGGCGATCACTCCGATCTACGGGCCGGAAGGCGTGCGCTTCTACACGCGGCTCAAGACCGTGACCGCACGCTGGCCGTCCGGCATTCGCGGCGGCTCGGAGTTCAATTTCCCGAGCCTGAAATAAGGCCCTAGGCGCAAGCGGCGGCCCACACGAACACAATCTCGGCCGGCAGCTAGTTGCAAGCCAGAGCGGCCCAGGGCCGCGCTGCTGTCACTTCGTTCGACTGTCAAAGAAAAAGCCGGTCCGTTTCGGGGGAAGAAACGGACCGGCTGATGGACGCAGGGGGAATGCGTCCGGGGGAAACGATGTTCGGTCGCGCCTACTCAGCCGCGACCAGGCGGACTTTTCCCCGCGGCCCTCGGTCAAAGCCGAGCGAGGCCGCGACCGCCGCATGCATGATCTTGCCATCGCGGACATTGAGGCCGGCGGCGAGGTGCGGATCGCGATCGAACGCCGCCAAACCGTGGTCGGCGAGCTTGATCACGAAGGGCAGCGTCGCGTTGTTGAGCGCCTGCGCCGAGGTGACGGGCACCGCACCCGGCATATTGGCGACGCAGTAATGGATGATGCCGTCGACCTCGAAGGTCGGATCGGCGTGCGTGGTCGGCCGCGAGGTCTCGAAGCACCCGCCCTGGTCGATCGACACGTCGACGAGCACGGCGCCCCGCTTCATGTGGGGGAGCATGTCACGGCGCACGAGCTTCGGCGCGCTCGCGCCGGCGACGAGCACCGCGCCGATCACCACGTCGGCGCCGAGCACTTCGGTCTCGATGATGTCCATGGTCGACGCGAGCGTCCGCACGCGGCCCTCGAACAGCTCGTCGAGCTGACGAAGCCGGGGCAGCGACCGGTCGATGATCGCGACGTCCGCGCCGAGGCCGACGGCCATGCGCGCGGCATGAGTGCCGACGACGCCGCCGCCGAGCACCACGACCTTGGCCGGGCGAACGCCGGGAACGCCGCCCATGAGCACGCCGCGTCCGCCGGTCGGACGGCGAAGCGCGATGGCCGCGGCTTCAATTGACAGACGCCCCGCAACCTCGCTCATCGGCGCAAGCAGCGGAAGGCCGCCACTGGCGTCGGTCACGGTCTCGTAGGCGATTGCCGTCGCGCCGGACGCCATAAGTCCGCGCGCCTGCTCCGGATCGGGAGCGAGATGCAGATAGGTGAAAAGAATCTGGTGCGGCTTGAGCCTGCGATACTCGACCGCCTGCGGCTCCTTGACCTTGACGATCATCTCGGCCGCGGCGAACACGTCTTCCGCCGTGGCAAGGATGCGGGCGCCGGCCTTCTCGTAGGCCGCGTCGTCGGCGAAGATCCCGGCGCCTGCGCCGGACTGCACCACGACCTCGTGCCCGCGCGCCACGAGCTCGCGAACGGAGCCAGGCACGAGCCCGACACGGAACTCATTGCTCTTGATCTCTGTCGGAACACCGATGCGCATTTTTTCCTCCGCGCAAAAGGGCTGTTCTGCTTGCGCCGAAGCATGCCTGAAATCGCGAAAAGATTGTTGGCTTTCTTTCGAGCGAAAGGGTAAATTTACGCAGAATTTCTGCGATAAAACAGCAAATAGCGCTAGAAAATGAAAGAAACGGATTTAGACGCGCTGGATCGCGCGATCCTCGGCGCGCTGCTCGAGGACGGCCGCCTGAGCCAGGTCGAACTCGCCGAGCGCATTCCGCTCTCCGCGACCGCGATTGCCCGGCGCATCCGCGCGCTCGAGGAGAAGGGTGTGATCGAAGGCTATCAGGCGCGCATCAGCCGCCAGGCGCTCGGGCTGAGCATGACCGTCATCGTGCAGATCGGTCTCAAGAGTCAGAACGAAGATCTGCTCAAGTCGTTCGAGGAGGCCGTGGTCAAGGCGCCTTCGGTCGTCTCCTGTCATTTGATGTCGGGCGAGGACGACTACCTCGTCACCGTGATGGCGCGCGACCTCGCCGATTTCGAGCGCATCCACAAAGAGCAACTTTCGCGCCTTCCGGGCGTCGCCCGGCTGAAATCGAGCTTCGCGCTGCGGGATGTCGCCAGCAGATTGCTGCCGCGCGTCATGTCTGCTGCCGTCGCGCAAATGATGACGCGATCACAATGTCGCGAGAGAGTGGCGCCTGCAACGGCCTTGGCGCGAAAGCTTCGGGGATCATCTCGGCGAGCGTCGCTGCATCCAATGCTTTAGGCCGGCGACGGATTGTGACAGACTGAGAGCGGGGGAGACGGCTTCCGCGTCTCCCGATCCTTCCGTCTGTCTCAGTCACCTGTCGAGGTCCGATCGCCATGTCCCGTACGCCCCTGTTCGCCGCCGTCAAGAAAGCCTTGCCGTTACATGTCCAGGATCGCGGTCTCGCCGTGCCGCGCTCGTCGGCGCTGAGCCAGGCGGCGATTGCTGCGGCTCTCGGCGGCCGCGGCCGGCGCTGCGGCGCTTGCGCCCGTCCTCGACTGGAGCGCTATCGCCAAGGAGAAGGCGCCGCGCTCGATCGCCATCGTCGGCGGCGGCGTTGCCGGGTTGACCGCGGCCTATCGTCTGCAAGAAGTCGGCGCGAAACCCATTCTGTTCGAGGCGAGCAGCCGGTGGGGCGGACGAATGCTCACCGTCTACGATTTCTACAAGGGCATGTTCTGCGAGCTCGGCGGCCTGTTCGTCGACACCGGACCATGAGGACTTGAGAACTCTTGCCACCGAGCTCGGGGTGGAGATGCAAAAACTCGCGGGCGAGGGCGAGGCGGCGAGGACCTCTACTACTTCGGCGGGGCCTTCCATACGCCGCAAGACATGATCGACGCGGCAAAGCAGACGGGCGCCTTTGCGCCGATCGCCGAGAAGATCGCCGCCGACGCCGAGAAGCTGACCGACAAGGACGAGAATTGGACCTAAGTACGCGCACAAGCTCGACCGGATGAGTCCTGAAGGCCTATCTCGATCAGTTCCGCGGGAAGGCGGAGGACTGGGCCATCGATCTGCTCGACGTGGCCTATGTCGGCGAATACGGGCTGGAGACGGAGGAGCAGTCCTGCCTCAACCTGGTGGACTTCATCGCAACCGAGATGGACCAGCCCTTCCGCATTTTCGGCGAGAGCGACGAGGCCTTCCGCATCAAGGGCGGGTCGTCGGCGCTGATCAAGGCGCTGACCACCGCGCTCGAGACCAAGGCCGACATGCGGCTTGGGCACGCGCTGACGGCGCTCGACACCAAGGGCGGAAAGATCGTCATGACCTTTGCCGCGCCGGAGGGCGCACGCTCGGAAAGCTTCGATGCCGTGATCCTCACTTTGCCGTTCACCCGGCTCCGCGACGTCAAGGGTCTGAAGCGTCTGAAGCTCGGGTCGCAGAAGATGAAGTGCATTCGCGAACTCGGCTACGGGACGAACGCCAAGGTCATTAACGGCACGACATCGCGCGTGTGGCGGAGCGACGCGTCGGGCTTGCCGGCGCCCTCCAATGGCAGCTTCTACGCCGATGTCGGCTTTCAGACCCTGTGGGAGGAGAGCCGGGCCCAGCCGGGCGAAGCAGGCGATCATCACCAACTTCCTGGGAGGGAAAGGCCGGCCTCGCCGAGGAGAGTGCCGCGCTCGAGACCTTCCGCTCGCGGCCTTGCCAAGATGTCGCCGAAGATGGCCGAAAGTCTCGACCCGGCGGCGGTCGCGTCCTTCTTCTGGGCCCGCTATCCCTTCACGCTCGGCAGCTATGCCGGCGCCAAGCCGGGACAATACACCACGCTGTTGGAGGTGGGGGCGGAACCCGCTCTTGGCGGCCGGCTGCAATTCGCCGGCGAGCATACGAGCGTCGACTTCCTTGGCTACATGAACGGCGGCGTCGAAAGCGGAAACCGGGCCGCCGCCGCGCTCATCGAGACCCTGGCACTCAAAGAGTGAGCCTGTCACCGCGGCCAGGCGTGCGGCAACTGAGCCATGAGCGGCATTAACGACGCCAATTGCCGGGCCCAACCCGGGCCCGAGGGCCAGCGTTCCTTGCTTTCTTATGGCGCTTTGCGCCGTCCTCGACTAACATTCCTCGCGGTCTACCGAGGGGTTGTACAACCTGCCCAAACCAGAATCCCGACACATTGCGTTCAGCGCGTCTCGTTTGAGGAGACAAACATCATGAAGTCCTCCGTCGGTTTTGCAGCCTCCGTCGTTCCCTCTGCTTGTCCTTGGTAGCGCCGTCGCTCTCGCCGAAATGCCGACCTCGGTTGGCGAGGGCGAAGGCCAAGTCAACATCGTCGCCTGGCCCGGCTATATCGAGCGCGGCGAGACCGACAAGAACTATGACTGGGTCACCACGTTCGAGAAGGCGACGGGCTGCAAGGTCAACGTCAAGACCGCGGCCACCTCCGACGAGATGGTGACGCTCATGAACCAGGGCGGGTTCGATCTCGTCACCGCTTCGGGCGATGCCTCGCTCCGCCTGGTCGCCGGCAAGAAGGTCCAGCCGGTCAATATCGACCTGGTCCCGAGCTGGAAGACCGTCGACGAGCGGCTCCAGAACGCGCCGTGGCACACGGTCGACGGCGTTCATTACGGCGTTCCGTTCCAATGGGGACCGAACGTGCTCGCCTACAACACCGAGGT
This sequence comes from uncultured Alphaproteobacteria bacterium, assembly GCA_963776655.1. Lineage (GTDB taxonomy): Bacteria > Pseudomonadota > Alphaproteobacteria > Rhizobiales > Methyloligellaceae > Methyloceanibacter. The sequence goes on from CAVZNL010000003.1 coordinate 53,270, forward strand.
CTTCAAGGAAGCGCCGAAGAGTTGGTCGGTCGTGTTCGACGGAGCAGAACCTCCCCGACGGCAAGACCAACAAGGGCACGGGTGCAGGCCTATGACGGCGCGATCTACATCGCCGACGCCGCGCTCTACCTGATGAAGACCAAGCCCGAGCTCGGCATCAAGAATCCCTACGAGCTCAATCCCGACCAATATGCCGCGGTGGTCGCCCTGCTTCAGGCTCAGCGAGCGCTCGTCGGCCGCTACTGGCATGACGCCATGGTGCAGGTCGACGACTTCAAGAACGAAGGCGTGGTCGCCTCCTCGTCCTGGCCGTTCCAGGTCAATCTCCTGTCGTGCGGAGAAGAAGCCGGTCGCTTCGACCGTTCCGGTGGAAGGGGCAACAGGCTGGGCCGATACCACCATGATGCATGCCGAGGCGCAAGCATCCCAACTGCGCCTATAAATGGCTCGAGCATTCGCTGAACCCCAAGCTGCAGGGCGACCTCGCTGCCTGGTTCGGTTCGGTGCCGGCGGTGCCCGCCGCTTGCAAGGGCAACGCGCTTCTGACCGACACCGGCTGCGCCACCAACGGCTTCGACAATTTCGAGAAGATCTGGTTCTGGCGAACGCCCACGGCCAAGTGCGAGCAGGAAGGCAAGTGCGTGCCCTACTCGCAATGGGCGAAGGACTATATCGCCATCCTCGGCAGAGTAGCGCCGACGACATAAGCGGCCCGGATCCTCCGATCCGGGCCGCTCCCGCGATGGCTAGAGCCCAATGTCGCCTGCTGTTCGATTCGTCAACGTGTCACGCCGGTTCGGCACGGTCAGGGCCGTTGACGGCGTCACCCTCGACATCGCCGAAGGCGAGTTCTTCGCCATGCTCGGTCCGTCCGGGTCGGGCAAGACGACCTGCTTGCGCCTCATTGCCGGCTTCGAGCAGCCCGACGAAGGCCATATCGAGATTTTCGGCGAGACCGCCGAGGGCGTGCCGCCTTACAAGCGCAACGTCAACACCGTGTTTCAGGACTACGCGCTCTTTCCCCATATGACGGTCGGCGAGAACGTCGCCTACGGACTCAGGATCAAGGGCGTGGCCCGCGGCGAACGCGAGGCCAAGGCGCGCGATGCGCTTGCCATGGTCAAGCTCGCGCGTTTCGAGGAGCGCCGTCCGGCGCAGCTTTCCGGCGGCCAGCGCCAGCGCGTGGCGCTGGCGCGGGCGCTGGTGAATGGACCGAAGGTGCTGCTGCTCGACGAGCCGCTCGGTGCACTCGACCTCAAGCTCCGCGAGCAGATGCAGGAGGAGCTGAAGGCGCTGCAGAACGCGCTCGGCATCACCTTCGTTTTCGTGACCCACGACCAGGGCGAGGCGCTGTCGATGTCCGATCGCGTCGCCGTCTTCAACGACGGCAAGATCGTCCAGGTTGGAACGCCTTCGTCGGTCTATGAGCGGCCCGAGTCGCGCTTCGTCGCCGACTTTGTCGGATCCTCGAACGTGCTTCCACCCGCCTTCGCCGAGCGTCATGGCGGCGTCGCCAAGTGGACGAGCCTCAAACCGGAGAAGATCGCCGTACATCCCGCGGGCACGGCCGTGCCGGAGAAGCACGCCTCGTCCGACGGTGAAATCAAGATGGTGAGCTATCAGGGCGCGGTCACGCGGTTCAACGTCGAGACGGAGAAGATGCGCATGAACGTCGAAGTGCCGGCCGGCGATACGCGCTTCAATCCGGGCGACAGCGTGCGGCTGATATGGCCCAAATCGGCCATGGTCACCATGGAGGAGGGCGCATGAGCCAGGTGGCGATAGCCGGGTTGGCGACACCGAGCGGGAAGAGGGGATCCCTCGACCGAGCCTCCGACCTCTTCTTTACGCATCCCAAGCTCTTCACGCTTTCGTTCTTCTTGCTGCCGCCACTGCTCGTGGATCGGCATCGTCTATGTCGGTTCGCTGTTCGCGCTCCTGCTTCAGAGCTTCTATTCGCTCGACGACTACTCCGGGCTGATCGTCCACGAATTCACGCTTTCGACCTACGCGCAGCTTCTCGAGGAGGCCAATCTCCAGATCATCTTGCGCACGGTCACGATGTCGGCGCTCGTCACCGTCGCCTGCGCGATCATCGCCTTTCCGATCGCCTATTATGCCGCGCGATATGCCCGCGGCTGGACCAAGGCGTTGTTCTATCTCGCGGTGATGATGCCGCTATGGTCGAGCTATCTGGTCAAGGTCTATGCCTGGAAGCTGATCCTCGCCAAGGAAGGCATCATCACCTGGATTGCCAAGAGCCTGCATCTGACCTGGCTGCTCGACGGCATCATGGCGCTGCCGGTGATCGGCGGTCCGTCGCTGTCGTTCAGCTATATCGGAACCTTCCTCGTCTTCGTCTATGTCTGGATTCCCTACATGATCCTGCCGATCCAGGCGGCGCTCGAGCGGGTGCCGCTCAATTATATCGAGGCCTCGGCCGATCTCGGCGCCGAGCCGCGGCAGACCTTCCGGACGGTGATTTTTCCCTTGGCGCTTCCCGGCATCATCGCCGGCTCGATCTTCACCTTCTCGCTGACGCTCGGCGATTACATCGTGCCGACAATTGTCGGCAATTCGCGGCTCATGATCGGGCAGGCGGTTTACACGCTGCAGGGAACGGCCGGAAACATTCCGCTGGCGGCCGCCTTCACCGTCGTTCCGATGGCGATCATGGGCGTCTATCTGTGGATGGCGAAGCGCATGGGGGCGTTCGATGTCCTCTAGTCGGAACCGCGCCACGCCGCTTGGCTTGCGCCTTTCAGCCATTGCCGGGCTCCTGTTCCTGCATCTGCCGCTTGCGCTGATCTTGCTCTACGCCTTCACCACCGAGGAGAGGAGCTTCCAGTTCCCTCCGCCCGGCTACACGACCAAATGGTTCGGCGTTGCCTGGTCTGAGCGCCCCGATATCTGGCCGCCGCTCTATCTGTCGCTGAAAGTCGCGGCGATCGCGACGGTGCTTGCGCTGATCTTCGGCACGCTGGCTGCCGCGGCGCTGTCGCGCGCCCGCTTCTTCGGCCGCGAGACGATCTCGTTGCTGTTCATCCTGCCGATCGCGCTTCCGGGCATCATCACCGGCATCTCGCTGCGCTCGGCCTTCGACATCATGGGTCTCGACTTCTCGATCTGGACCATCGTTCTCGGTCACGCCACGTTTTGCATCGTCGTCGTCTACAACAACGCCATCGCCCGCTTCCGCCGGCTCTCCGGCAATCTCATCGAGGCCTCGATGGATCTCGGCGCCAATGGCTTTCAGACCTTCTGGTATGTGATCCTGCCGCAAATCGCCACGGCGCTTCTCGCCGGCGGCATGCTCGCCTTCGCGCTTTCGTTCGACGAGGTCATCGTGACGACGTTCACGGCCGGTCAGCAGTCGACCTTGCCGATCTGGATGCTGTCGGAGCTGATCCGGCCGCGCCAGCGCCCGGTGACCAATGTCGTCGCGGTCTTCGTCATCGTGGTCACGCTCCTGCCGATCCTCGCCGCCTATTATTTGACGCGCGAGGGCGAACACACGGGCGGATCGTCGAAATAGCCGGCCCTGGGGCTTCAGCTGGAGGATCGTCCATGCTCGATACGGAAATGTTGATTGGCTCGAAATTCGTCACGGGCACGGAAGCGCCCGAGCCCGTGCTCAATCCCAAGACCGAGGCCAAGATCGTCGAGTTGCCCGATGCCTCTCCGGCCCAAGTCGATGCCGCCGTGAACGCCGCGGAGAAGGCGTTTCAGTCCTGGTCGCGCACGACGCCCGTCGAGCGGTCGGGCCTCCTCCTGAAGCTCGCCGACGCCATCGACCGCGACGCGGAGGGATTCGCCAGCGCTCGAAGCGCTGAATACCGGCAAGCCGAGGATCCGCGTCCTCCAGGACGAGATGCCGGCGGTCTCCGATTGCTTCCGCTTCTTCGCCGGTGCCGCGCGCAATATGCACGGGACCGTGGCGGGCGAATATATGGCCGGCCACACCTCCATGATTCGCCGCGACCCGATCGGCGTCATAGGCTCGATCGCGCCGTGGAACTATCCGCTGATGATGGCCGCCTGGAAGCTCGCTCCGGCCCTGGCCGGCGGCAATACCATCGTCATCAAGCCGTCGGAGCAGACGCCGCTGACGACGCTGAAGCTTGCCAAGACCATCGCCGAGATCTTTCCCGAGGGCGTGGTGAATGTCGTGACCGGCCGCGGCGCCACGACCGGCAACGCCCTCATCAATCACCCGAAAGTCGCGATGGTCTCTCTCACCGGCAGCATCGACACCGGGCGGAAAGTGCTGCAGGCCGCGTCGGCCACGCTGAAGCGCACGCATCTCGAGCTCGGCGGCAAGGCGCCGGTCATCGTCTTCGACGACGCGGACATCGGCTCAGTCGTCTCCGGCGTCAAGACCTTCGGCTATTACAACGCGGGCCAGGACTGCACGGCGGCGTGCCGGATCTATGCCGGCAAGAAAATCTACGACAATCTGGTCGCCGACCTGTCGAGCGCCATCAAGGAGATCAAGTACAATCTGCCGAACGACGACGAGAACGAGATCGGGCCGTTGATCTCGTCGGCGCAGAAGGACCGCGTGCAGGGCTTCGTCGAGCGTGCGGGCAAGGCAGCGCCATATTTCGATCACGGCGGGCGGCAAGTCCCCGGGCGGCAAGGGCTTCTTCTTCGAGCCGACCGTCGTTGCCGGAGCCAAGCAGGACGACGAGATCGTGCGCAAGGAAGTGTTCGGTCCGGTCGTGTCGGTCACGCGCTTCGACGATGTCGACCAGGCCGTGGCCTGGGCCAATGACAGCGATTACGGGCTTGCGTCATCGGTGTGGACTTCGGACATCGGCAAGGGCTTGGCCACGGCCGCGCGGCTCCAATATGGCTGCACCTGGGTCAACACCCATTTCATGCTGGTCAGCGAGATGCCGCATGGCGGGATGAAGTCCTCCGGCTACGGCAAAGACCTTTCGATGTACGCGCTCGAGGACTACACCGTCGTGCGCCATGTCATGGTCAAGCTGTAAGGCCGTTCCACTCGGATTGCGCCGATCCTGCCCCTGCCTTATTTGGGAGCCTTGCGCATCACCCGCTTCAGGGCGGCAAGATCGCTCGCGATGGCGCGCGTGGAGGAGGCCTGCATGCGCCGGAAGCGATGAAGCACGTCTTCGCCGAGAGGGGTAAGATGGGCGCCGCCGCCCGACTTGCCGCCTTTGACCGCCGCGACCAATGGCTTGGAGAAGCAGGCATTCATGGTCTCGACGAGAAGCCAAGCCTGCTTATAGCTCATGCCCATGCGCCGGCCGGCTGCCGCGATCGAGCCCGTCTCGCGGATGCCTTCCATCAAATCGGCCTTGCCGGGGCCGAGAGCGATGTCGCCCCCGAGAACGATGCGGAGCCGGGCCACGGGGCCGGTCGAACTGGATGCCATGGGAAGCGTGTATGACCCACGTAAAGGCCGGAGGCAATCCGCCCCCCGCGTCGTTCCGGAAGCGATGGTTATGACGCCGCGGACGACTCGGCCCTGTCGGTCGCGTCGGACGGGACGGCAGCCCCAGCCGTCAGCCCGCCGAGGAACGTTTCAATATCGGGCGACACTGAGGTGAAGCGGATCGAGAAACAGGCGGTACTCCCTGGCACAGCGCCCACGACTTTGCCGTAGAGGGTTCCAGGAATCTGCTCGCCGTCACTCGCGACCAGGTGCATCTTGAGATTGCTCAAAGCAGGGACGGGGTTCTCCAGCCCCACCTCGGCGCCCTTCAAAGAGACTTTGGTCAGCACCCCCTTCGACAACGCGCCTCCGACCTGGCTCGATTCCACGACCTCGTAGCGTATTGGAATCTCATCCTTGAGGTCGACGAGAGTATCGACCAGCTCGGAGAGGGAGAGCTGATGGTCCCCCCCGATCCCGAAGACTTCGAACAGAAGGACGGGGTGCTCGACGCCTTTGGCTCTGACCTCCATCTGCTTGCCGATCTTGAGTTTATTGCCGAGCTCCTGCCGGGTGGTCTCGGAGACCAGGATCTGGCCCCCAATGGTGCAGGCTTGGATGCGCGAGGTGAGATTCACTTGGCTTCCGACCACGCCATATTTCATGCGTTCGGCCGAGCCGATATTGCCGACCACGACCTGGCCGGTATGAAGTCCGATGCCCATCTCGACCTCGGGCAGGTCCTCTTTCCGGTTCTCGGCATTGACGCCCTCCATGGCGATCTGCATGGCCACGGCGCAGGCGACGGCCCGTTCGGCGTCGTCCTCTTGCCATACCGGAGCGCCGAACAGGACGAAAATCGCGTCACCGATGAACTCGTCGATGGTGCCCTGGTACTGCCTGATGATGGGCACCATGGCCGCGAGATAGCGATTGAGCAGCTTCACCACGCGGTCGGCAGGTAGGCGCTCCGCAAGAGAGGTAAAGCCGCGCAGATCGGTCATCATCATGGTGAGCTTGCGTTTCTCGCCGCCCATTTGCAGTCCGCTCGGCGATTCCAGCACCGTGTCGACCACCTCGTCGGTGAGATAGCGGCCGAAGGTTTGGCGAATGAACCGGTTGCGAAGCTCGACCTGCTCGGCCATCCGCTTGAGCTCGGCTTCGACGCGCTTGCGGTCTGACACGTCGGCCCAGGACCCCACGATCTCCTTGGGCTTGCCGTCTTTGTCGTGCGTCACCGAGAGGGTGTCCTGGATCCAAATGTAGTGTCCGTCCCGGTGGCGAAACCGGTACTCGAGAGCGCCGTGGCCCCGGCGGATCAGACCATCCATTTCGCTGAACACACGATCCGCGTCCTCAGGGTGGAGACGCTTGACCCAGAACTTCTTGTCGTCGCGCATCTCCCATGGTGCGTAACCCATTATCGAATTCAAGTTATCGCTCACGAAGGTGCAGGCATAGTCGCCGGAGACTTGCGTCGTATAGATGATCGCGGGGCTGGCGCCGACCAGGGTCTCAAGATCGTTCATGACCGCCATGCGCTCGCCGAGCGCCTCCTCAGCCCCTTTGCGATCGGAGATGTCGGCCCACGAGCCAACGATCTCCGCGGGACAACCCTGGCTGTCGCGCATGACGTTAAAGGTGTCCTGGATCCAGATGTAGTGCCCGTCGCGGTGACGGAAACGATATTCGATTGCTCCTCCGCCCTTTTCTATCAGGGGCGCCATTTCTCCAAAGACGCGCTTGGCGTCCTCCGGATGCAGCCGCACGGTCCAGAAATCCTTGTCCTCGAGCATCTCCCAGGCTGAAAAGCCCATGATGCGCGAGACGTTCTCGCTGACGAAGGTGCAGGTGTAGTCGCTTGCCTGGTTGGTGTAGACGATGGCCGGGGTGACGGTCATCAGATAGCGCAGCCGTTCGCGCGCCGCCTTCAATTCGGTGGTGCGTTCCTCGACGTGCTTCTCCAACTCGTCATGCGCCTTGCGCAGCTCCTCTTCCTCGCGCTTGCGGGCGCGAAGGTCGGTGGCGAAGCCGACCGTGCCCGTCTCCTGGCCGTCTTTGTCGAGGAGGACGGAAGCCGAGATGAGCACGGGAATGCTGCGTCCATCCTTGTTCTTAAGCACGCTCTCGTAGCCCGACGCCGTGCCGCCGCGCTTGCGCATCTCGATCAGGATGTCTCTCGCGCGATCCTCGCCATCGTAGAGCTCAGCGGTGGGGTGGCCGACGACATCTTCGGCGCGATAGCCCAGCAATGTCTCGGCGCCTTCATTGAAGAGGACCACGTTGTTTTGCTTGTCCGTGGCAAAAATAGCGTCGGGCGAGCTCTCGATGAGCCGCGTGAGGTAGCGCTTGGTTTCCTGGATCTCGGCATTGGCGGCAAGAGCCACCTGCTCCGCCTGTTTGCGCGTGGTGATGTCGGCCCAGGCGCCGACCAGCTCGAGGGGACGCCCGGCATCGTCGTAGACGACCTTGAAGGTGTCCTGGATCCAGATGTAGTGACCGTCGCGATGGCGGAAGCGGTACTCGACGCTTCCACCACCCCGTCCGATCAGAGGCTGCATCTCACCGAAGGCGCGCGGCGCATCGTCGGGATGGAGATGATCCGGCCAGCCTTTCGGGATCGGTGGTCATCTCCTGGGGCGTATAGCCCATGATCCCACGGAGATTCTCGCTCACGAAGGTGCAGGCGTAATCGCCCGTGGCCTTGGTGGTGTAGATGATCGCGGGACTGACGGCGAGAAGGTATTGGAGACGTTGACGCGTGCCCTTCAGCTCGGTGGCAATCGCCCGGCGCTCGGTCTCGAAGGTTTCCAGGTCTTTGATGCGCTTGCGGAGCTCGACCAGCTCGTCCAAGAGCTGTTTCTTGGTCTTCTTGTCGTCGTCAAGGAAGGTTTCGGCAGCCGATCCGGCCGGCATGCTTGCCGGGTCCTTTTCGGCTCTACTCGGCCTGCTCCGAGCTTCGTACATGACTGCGCCTCCTCCGAGGCTCAGCGCAACGCGGGTGATGGCCCTGCTTGGCGAAGTCTTGCCAGGTTCAATTCATTCGCTGCGGCAACGACTGTCCTTTTCCGTGGCGAAGTCTTAGCATGTCTTGCGCAAGAGCACGAGTATCCCGCCAAAGCCTTTGGCCGTAGAGGGCGCGGATTTGCCGAAAGGGCGTGAAACGCACGGTCAGGCTGGTCAAAAGACCGGTCGGAAGGTCGTTAATCTTGCTCTTCAGGGAGGCGGGTCGCACGGCGCCTTTGCCTGGGGGGCACTCGACCGGCTGCTTGAGGACGAGCGTATCGTCATCGAAGGTATCGTCGGCGCCAGCGCCGGCGCGATGAATGCCGTGGTCACCGCCTATGGGTTAACCCTCGGGGGGAATGAGGGGGCGCGCCAGGAGCTGCGACGCTTCTGGGAGGCCGTCGCCGAAATTGGCGCACGCTCCATCATGCAGCCGTCATGGTTCGATCGCATGAAAAGTCCCGGCAGCCTCGACTACTCGCCGGGCTGGGTCCTGATGGACATGTGGTCACGGGTCTTTTCGCCTTACCAAATGAACCCGGCCAATTACCATCCCTTGCGCGAGATCCTGAGCCGAGCAAGTCGATTTCGCGGCACTCCGCCAGTCCAAGGTCAAGCTTTTCATTTGCGCGAGCAATGTTCTCACCAACCGCTTGCACGTGTTCGAAGGAAGCGACATGACCATCGAAGCCGTGCTCGCCTCGGGCTGCATTCCCTCCGTCTTCCAGGCAATCGAAATCGACGGCGAGCATTATTGGGACGGCGGCTACATGGGCAATCCTCCCTTCTTCCCGATCATCTATAATTGCAGCTCCACCGACGTGGTGCTCATCATGGTCAACCCCATTCACATCAACCAGGTGCCGCATACGGCGCAAGCCATTCTCGATCGCATCAATACGCTGAGCTTCAACTCGAGCCTGATGCGCGAGATGCGCGCCATCAATTTCGTCAACCGTCTCATCGACAGCGGTTTCACCGAGGGCGGAGACCTCAAGAAAATCCTCGTCCACTGCATCGAGGCCGAGCACGAGATGGGCAATCTCGGGGTGTCGAGCAAGCTGAATGTCAGCCGCGAATTTCTGCTATGGCTGTTTGAGTTGGGCCGCAAGCGCGCCGACGATTTCCTCCGCGAGCATTTCGACAAGATCGGCAAAGAGTCGTCATCGTCAATCGAGGAGCGTTTCCTCTAGCTTAAGTCCCGAGCGTCACTAGTTTTTGCTGTAACCCCCGTACCTCTCGGCTATTATCCGTTCGCACAGGTGCGGAGCATAGGCGGCGTCGATGGCGCGGTCACAGATCACGCAACCTCAATATTCGCTTGAGGGAATCGCCCTTCTCCAGGGTCTCCCTCCGGAGTCTTTAGCGGCCCTGCGCGACAGCTGCAGCTTCCGGCGCTACGAGCCCGAGGAGCCGATCGTCGAATATCTCGATCGCTCCGAGGATGTGTTCTTCCTTGTCTCGGGAGAGGCGCGCGTCATCGTCTATTCCCTTGCCGGCAAGGTCGTGAATTTCCATGACCTGGGCCCGGGCGACAATGTTCGGCGAGTATCCCGCACTCGACGGCCGCCCGCGATCGGCAAGCGTGGAAGCGCGCACGAGTTGCCTCGTCGCTTCGATGAAGGCCCCTGAGTTTCGCGAGCTGGTTCAAACGGAACCGACGGTAGGACGAGCACTGCTGGCCCAGCTCGTTGCGACGATCCGACGGCTGTCGACCCGTGTTTACGAGTTCAGCGCCGCCGTCATGGCCATAACGGGCCGCAGGATCTATGGCGAAATGCAGGGGATCCGCGCCCAAGATGTCTATCCCGACGAAGAGGTGAAAGTGTCCTTGCTGGAAAAGACCTTCCCCAAGAGCGCGGAAGACATGACGCTAAAACTCTCCAACGTCACGGCCGCGTTCTACGGATTGACGCTCGCGAATGTCGGGGAGCGGTTCGGCTGGAAGGAGGCTGACGCCATCTCCAAGTCCGTGTTCCGCAAGCTCGGACAACTGAAGACCAAGGAGGCGCTGGCATTGGGAGTCGATCTGCCGCGGGATGCACGGGCGCCTGCGCTCGTCTTCATCACGGCGGTGCATTCGGCTTCGCCCGAGTACAATTTCGAGGTCCTCGAATATCTTCCCGGCGAGACCACGATCAGGGTGTTCGGCATTTCCCGCTACGACCGCATCGCCAAGAGCCTCGACATCGAGCGTCATCTGACCTGGCCCGAGCTCATACCCTTCTTCGAGGGAGCGGCGGAAGAGTTGGGTATCAAGTGCAAGGTCCAGGCCGAACTGAAAGAGCTCGGCGAGCAAGGCCGGTATGAATGCATCTATCGCTGCACGCTGTGAGCTTTTCTATTCGCCCGTAGCCTCGTGAACCATGGCGGCGAGGCGCTGCACGTCTTTTATCACCAGGGCGCCCTTCTTCTTCTCGATAAGGCCGATCCGCGAGAGGCGCATCAGTTCGCGGGTGACGGCTTCGCGATGCGTGCTGACCCGGCTCGCGATCTCGATATGGGTGGGCGCCGGAACGATCCGCGCGCTGTTGCCTTGTTTCTGTCCGAGGCTCGCCAGGCGGAGCAATTCGGCGTGAATGCGATTGCCCACCGCAAGCGTGCTGAATTCATAGACGCGCGTGGTCAACGCCCGGATCGTTTTTGTGAGGTGCGGCAGCAAGGCCTGCGCCAACCCCGACTCCAGCTTTACCAATTCGCGGAAAACGGAGCCCGGTAGGGAGGCGATCAGGCAATTGGTGCGCGCTTCCACGCTTGCCGATCGTGGACCGCCGTCGAGGGCCGGAAATTCGCCGAAAATCTCGCCTGCGCCGAGGTCGCGAAAGCTTACGGCTTTGCCTGCCGTCGAGTAGATGGTCACGCGCACCTCCCCCAAAGCGATGAAGAAAACGTCGTCAGAAGCTTCAAGGTAATCGACGATCGGCTCCCCGGGGCCATAGCGCTTCCAGGCGCAGCGCCGTTCGATCCTCTCGATAGAAGCCGGGGAGAGAGGGGCGAAGACGATGATCCCCTTGAGCGAGTGTCGCGACAGTAGGGCCTGACGCTCTGTCATCCGCATTCCCTGAGCCTCGGAACGCAAAAGAATAGACCAGCCTGCCTCTCGCGCGCATGCGCAAAATTGCATGGGCTTCCATCCGCTCGCCTTGCGGCATCGCTTTCTGACGTGTGGGAAATCGCACAGCGGGAATCGGCAAAGCGCGGCATGATTCACTCGCAAGCTCAGGGTGGTCTTGAGCTGTGGAACTTGAAAGGAGACCTACAATGCTTTCGCTCACTCGCACTCATGTCGTGACGCTTGCCACCTTGATGGCCCTTGCCGCCACCAATTCGCCCTCAAGCGGCGAGGATTTGGCCATGAACCTGGGCCCTGTCGGCCCGCACCAGCCCATCCTCGCTTCCGTCGGCGCCAGCCGCGTCGTGGCCTTCTACACGTCGGACGGCCCCAATTGCCGGCTCCAGGCCGTCGTGTGGCAGGACGAAAGCGGCGACGATGCAACGCGCCTTCGCGTCAGCTTGAGCCCGCGTCAGATCGTGCATATCGACAGCGCCGGGCAAAAGACGCTCAGCCTCCAGTGTGGTGAACGCGGCGAACAGCTTGCGGTCGTCGACAACCGCGAACTCATTGCCTTCGGTAACGCACAGTAACGGATATGACCTGGGAGGCGACAATCTTGTCATTCCCTCGAGGACCCAATGCCCCTCAGGCTGAGCGCCTGAAGGGCATCCCTTTTGGGATGCCGAAGGGTCGCGGTGACACCGGCTTCAAGCACAAGTCGCCCGACGAAATCTTGCGGTTGTGGGAAATGCCACAGCGCCAATCGAGCCGATCTTCCATGATCTCCTCAAGCTCAAGCTGGTCTTGAGCACCCGGATCGAAGGAGACCCACGATGTTCACGCTCTCTCGCACCGAAATACTGAAATTCGCGGGTGGGACGGGGAGCTGGGCCATGTTCACAACGCGCACGGCAATCCTCAAGGTCCTCGTTCTGGCCGCATCGATCGGCGGCGGTGAGGCTTTGGCCGCGGAACCCGCCACACCTCTGGAGCGCGTGGCGAGCGCACCAAAAGGTCAACTGGCCAGTCCTTACGCCGAGATCGCGAGTGTCGCCGAAGAGGGTCGCAAGATCTACCGCTCCCTCGATTGCGGCGGCTGTCACGGGGGAGGCGGCGGCGGAGGCATGGCGGCCCCGCTCACCAATCCAGTTTGGATCTATGGCGACGACGACGACACGTTGTTCCGGCTGATCGTGCTCGGAACCGGCAGCCTGAGCCCGGGAGACGCGTTCCAAAAGCTCGGCTACGTACGCAAGGGTTCGGAAAAAGTTGTCGGGCCGATGCCTCCTTATGGCGAGATCATCAAGACCGACGATGCCATCTGGAAGATGATCGCCTGGATCAGGACGGTGAATTGCAAGCACCAACCCGGCGGCTGTTAGGCGGCGCGATCGACTCCCTTCCGAGGCCGGACCACTGCGCCTTATGGGTGCCTGCAAGGATCGAAAAAAGATGACGGGTCTCGCTCTCGCGAGTTGTGTTGGGGACCGTCCCATGCTTTCTTTCCCCGCCTTTGGGGAAGATTGCCCGCATGCCAAGCATGAGCCCGCGCCAGCCTAAAGGCGAGCGCGCCACTCAAAAACTGTTCGAGAACGTGGTGAACCCGTTCTGTGGCACGCTTTGCGACGACCTCGTGGTCGAACGGACCGAAACCGGCCTCAAAGTCGTCAAGAACGGCTCGAGCCAATCGATCGCAGGCTTCGAGCGCAAACTGCCGCCGGCGAGCCCGGCGGTGAACGGCAAGGATATCGAGCTCGCAACTGCGGTCAAGGAAGCGGCGAGGCTCATCGGCAAGGCCAAGCTTCCCCTTTTCGGCGGCCTTGCCACCGATGTGGGGGGCATGCGCGCGGTATTGGCGCTTGCCGAGCAGGCGGGCGGCGTCGTCGATCATGCTTCGAGCGAGGCGCAAGAGCGGAATCTCAAGATTCTCCAGACCAGCGGCTGGATCACGACAACGCTCACCGAGACGCGCAACCGCGCCGATCTCATCATTATCGCCGGCAGCGACATTCATCGGCTTCATCCCCGCTTCTTCGAGAGAATCGTCTCGCCGCCGGACTCGATGTTCGACGTGACGGCGCCGAAGCGCACCGTCGTGTTCATCGGCAAGGGGCTCGACCGCTCGGGCGCCAAGGGCTCGCAGATCGGCGAAGTGGTGACGCTCGCATGCAAAGATGAAGAGGCGGGCCGCGCCGTGGCGCTTCTCAGGGCGCGGCTGCGCGGCTTCCGGGTCGCCGCCCCAAAGCATGGCGGTGTCACGCTTGCCGAGATCGATGCGCTCGCCGAGCGCTGCAAGAACGCGAAATACGGCGTCGTGGTCTGGGCCCCCCCTTCGCTCGACTTTCCCCATGCCGAGCTTGCCGTCGAGCAGTTCACCGGCTTGGTCAAGGACCTCAATCAGACCACGCGCTTTGCCGGGCTCTCACTCGGTGGCGGCGAGGGCGCGGTCACGGCCGGAGCCGTATGCACCTGGATCAGCGGCTATCCGCTCCGCGTGAGCTATGCCGGCGGGGCGCCGGACTACGACCCCTACCTCTGGGACGTCGGCCGCATGCTCAGAGACGGCGAGGGCGACCTTCTCGTGTGGATCGCCGCGATCTCGCCGGACCTCGCGCCGCCCCCGGTCAAGATTCCCACCATCGTGCTCGGCACGCCGGGCCTCGCACTCACCGGTACGCCCTCGGTGTTCATTCCCGTCGGCACCCCGGGGCTCGATCATGCCGGGCGTCTCATTCGTGTCGACGGTGTCGTGTCCTTGCCGCTGAAAGATCTCGGCCGCGCGGAGCTTCCGCCGGCAGCCGAAATCCTTTCGGCCATCCAGGCGGCGCTTTAGGCCGGGAGCTTCCGAAACCATGCTCATCAAACTCAGCGGCGGAAGGGTTTACGACCCTGCCAACAATGTCAGCGGCGAGGTTCGCGACATCTATGTCGAGGACGGCAAGATCGTCGCGGCGAAGCCGAACGCCCGGCCCGACGCCACCTTCGATGTGAAGGGCCGGATCGTCATGGCCGGCGCCATCGATCCTCACACCCATATCGGCGGCGGCAAGATGACCATCGCCCGCATGCTGCTGCCCGAGGACCACAGGGGCGATCCCGTCACCCGCACCGAGCTGACCCGCGCAGGCTCAGGCCGCGCCGTTCCCTCGACCCATGTCGCCGGCTACCGCTACGCCGAGATGGGCTACACCGCCTGTTTCGAGCCGGCCATGCTGCCCGCCAACGCCCGGCAGGCGCATATGGAAATGGGTGACACGCCCATGGTCGACAAAGGCGCCTTCGTCATGCTCGGCTCCGACGATTACTTCCTGCGCCAGCTCGCCGCCAAGAAGGACTTCAAGGCGATCAAGGACTACGTCGCCTGGACCCTGCACGCGGCGCAGGCCCTCGCCGTCAAGGTCGTCAACCCGGGCGGCATCAGCGCCTTCAAGTTCAATCAGCGCAAGCTCGATCTCGACGAGGAGCACGTCTACTACCACGTGACGCCGCGGCAGATCATCTTGACGCTTGCGCGCGCGATCGAGGAGCTCGGCGTTACCCATCCGCTGCATATCCATGGCTGCAATCTCGGCATTCCCGGCAATATCGAAACCACGCTTGCCACGGTCCGGGCCGCCGAGGGCTTACGCATCCATATGACGCATACCCAGTTCCTCAGCTACGGCACCGAGGGAGACCGCAAGTTCTCCTCGGGCGCCGCGCGCCTCACCGAGCTCGTCAACAAGACCCCCAATGTCTCCATCGACGTCGGCCAGGTCCTGTTCGGACAGACCTGCACCGCCTCCGGCGACAGCATGCGCCAATACGCCATCTCCAAGAGCGCGCACCCGAAGAAGCCGGTGATCATGGATATCGAATGCGATGCCGGTTGCGGCGTGGTGCCGATCCGCTATCGCGACAAGAGCTTTGTCAACGCCATGCAATGGGTGATCGGTCTCGAGACATTTCTCCTGTTCGACGACCCGTGGCGCATCTTCCTCACCACCGATCACCCCAACGGTGCGCCGTTCTACTTCTACCCGCATCTGATCCGCCTGCTCATGGACAAGGGCTTCCGCGACGACATGTTGCAGAAGATCAATCCCGACGCCCAAGGACAGGCGGAATTGCTGAAATCTCTCACCCGCGAATATTCGCTCGACGAGATCGCCATTCTGACGCGGGCCGGGCCGGCGCGGAGCTTGGGACTGAAGGATCGCGGCCATCTCGGCGCGGGCGCCTCCGGCGACATCACCGTCTATCGCGACGATCCGGACCGGGAGGCGATGTTCGCCACGCCTGAGCTCGTGTTCAAGAACGGCGAAGTCGTCGTCAAGAACGGGAAGGTGGTGAAGGTCGTGCAGGGCGCCACGCATGTGGTGCGGCCCGATTACGACAAATCGATCGAAAAACCGCTCAACGACTATTTCGACCGTTATCACACGGTGCGGATGGCGAATTTCAAGCTCGCCGACGAGGAGATCATCGACGGCGATAGGGGCGCCATCGTCGTGCAGCCGACGGGAGCGCGCACGAATTAAGCGACAGGCGTGATCGGCACACAGGCCCGTTGCTCAATTCGAGGCCTTGGGCGGGCGCCCGACGATGTCGAAATCGGCTTCCTGCAGGTGGTATTTCTGCACGACGCTCGAGGTTTCGGCGAGCGCGCGCTGACAGGCTTCGTGCCCCGCCTTCTTGGTGGCCTCATCGACCGCCTCGCCGCTCGCGACCCTGTCGGCAGTGCGGAAGCAGATCGCCACATCTTGAGCATGCGCCGGCCCTGCGGCAAGCGGGAGCATCGCCGCAACAGAGGTCGCCAAGATCAAGCCTTTGGTCACGACGTAACGCGTTTCAAGGTTCACCGAAATTCCCTCGTTATCACGTCATGGCCGGGCTTGTCCCGGCCATCCACGTCTTCTCGCGCTCCGCTTGGGCGAGAGCACGCGCGCCATTTGGCGCGCGGTGAGGGGTCCGGCGCGAACACCCTAGCGTGGAAGCGCCGTCCCACCCCCTCTCCCGCAAGTGGAGAGGGGGAAGTCCTGCGCTCGTCCGCGCCGACCTTCCACGCGAGGGAGGTATGAAGCATGCGCGGCGGCCGGAAGGCTCAAAATCGTGGATGGCCGGGACTTCGCCGGCCATGACGACGAAGAACGTGAGATCGCGCGTCAGTCGCGGACACTTCGGATGCGCGTGGCTCAGGCCGCCATCTCCATCAGATCTTCAAGGATCGCGGCGAGCACCTTCCGTCCTTTCGCCGCGGACGCCAAGGTGGGATCGCCGAAACTGCCGCTCGGCGAATAGTTCGGCGATTTCGGGTCGTTGGGCGAGAGCGGTCCTCTCGAAGGCCCCGCGGGGGAGAAAGGACAAGGCGCGGCCCGCGACATGTCAACGAGGTCGGGCGCGATCGCCAGCATGAGCGACGTCTCGATCTCGTCGGCGTGGCTGCCGTAGCGCTGCTCTCGAATTTGGCGCGCTGTCTCCACGAAGCGAGGTCCGGCAAAGACCTTCAAATGCCGGAGCCGCGAGGGGTCGGATGCGGCCCGCATGGCGGCTTCGACCGGCGCAAGCGTCGAGAGGCCGGTATCGACAATGAGCACGCGTCGCGCGCCGAACCCTAACAGGGCATCGGCGATCTCGGTCACGACCGCCTGGAAGGTTTCGTCGGAAAGGCTCGCGCTCCCCGCATAGGCGACGAAGGCGGGATAGGCGCCATAGGTCAGCGTCGGCCAGCTCAGCGTGTCGATCCGCTCGGCGAGCGCGCCGGCGAAATACTCCGCGAAGAGCTGGTCGGTGGCCATCCTCATATGCAGGCCGTGCTGCTTGGCGCCGGCGCCGATCGGAAGGATCGCGGCGGCGCCGGCGGCAAGCCGCTCTGCCACGCGATCCCAGGTGAGACCGGCCACCTCATGCTGCGATGCCAGGCTCTTCATCCGCTCACTCTACGATCATGGCGGCGAGCGTTTCCAGCCGGTCGGCTTCCGCGGCAGGCTTGTCCCAGCGGATGCGGCTGATGCGCGGAAAGCGCATGGCGACGCCCGATTTGTGGCGGGTCGAGCGGTGCACCGAATCGAAGGCGACCTCGAACACGAGCTTCGGCTCGACCTGGCGAACCGGTCCGAAGCTGTCAACCGTGTGGTTCCTGACCCAGCGGTCGAGCTCCTTCAGCTCCTCGTCGGTGAAGCCGAAATAGGACTTTCCCACCGGCACGAGTTCCGGCGTGCCTTCTTCGCCGTCGCGCCAAGCACCGAAGGTGTAATCCGAATAGTAAGACGAGCGCTTGCCGCTTCCTCTTTGCGCATACATCAGCACGGCGTCGATGACGAGCGGCGCCCGCTTCCATTTGTACCAATGGCCTTTGGGACGCCCGGCAAGGTAGGGACTGTCGCGCCGCTTCAGCATCAGGCCCTCGATGCCGGTCTCGCGCGCGCCGGACCATAGCGCTTTCAGCTGATCGATCGAGGCAAAGTCGATGAGGCCGGAAAGATCGGTGCGGCGCGGCGCATGCGCCTTGTGCCAGGCCTCGAGCCGCGCGCGTCTTGCGACAAAGGGCAGTGCGCGGAGGTCCTCGCCGTCCTCGAACAGGATGTCGTAGAGGCGGATATGCGCCGGATGCGACTTGAGCAGGGCGGGGCTCACGATTTTGCGATTGAGCCGCTGTTGCAGGTCGTTGAAGGGCGCGACCTCGCCGTCGCGCATGACCAGCAACTCTCCGTCGAGCACGACGCCGTCGGGTAGCGAACCGACCACATCGGGAAAGGCGCCGGAAATATCGTCTCCGGTCCGCGAGAAGAGCCGCCTCTCGCCGGCCTGATGGGCAGCCTGCACGCGGATTCCGTCCCATTTCCACTCGGCGATGAATTCATGGGGCGCGATCGACGGAAGGTCCTTGTCGTCGATCTGATGCGACAGCATCAGCGGCCTGAAGGTCGCGCGGCCTGCAAGCTCCGGCCGGGGCGCCGTTCCCGAAAGCCAGGCGAACAATTCCGCATAAGGCGGGAGAACGCCATGCCAGACCTCCTCGATATCGGAGAGCGGAACTCCCGACCACTCGGAGAGCGCCGTCTTGGCGAGCCGGGCCGAGACGCCCACGCGCAAGGCACCTGTCATCAGCTTGAGCAAGGCCCAGCGGCCGGCGGCGTCGAGACGATCGAGCCAATCGGCAAGGAGGGCGGGGATCTCGGCCGGCGGCGCCGATCGCAACGCCTCGACGATGCCGGCGAGGCGCGGCGGCGCGACGCGGGCACTTCCGCCCGGCCAGATCAGCGCGATGGTCTCGGCGGTGTCACCCACGTAATCGCGGGAAAGATCGAACAGCACGGGATCGACGCGCGATCCCACCAGATCGGTCAGGATGCGCCGGAGCGGCAGCCTGAAGAACAGCCCGTCCGTCAGCGCGGCAAGCGCGAAGCCGCGATCGGGATCGGGCGTGCTCGCGAAATAGTCGGCAAGCAGCCGCAGCTTGTCGTTGCGCGAGGGCGTGTAGGCGAGCCGGTCGAGCAACGCGGCGAAGGCCTTCACTGGTCCTCGTCCTCGCGGCCGATAAGCGCGAGCGCGCGGCCCTTGCGGCCGGTCGTCTTGATGTGGTGCAGGAGCGCTTCCTCGCGCCCATGCGTGACCCAGACTTCCTCGGCGCCGGTCTCGGCGATGGTTTCGGTCAGTTCGCCCCAATCGGCATGGTCGGAGATCACGAGCGGAAGCTCGATGCCTTGCTGGCGGGCCCGCGCGCGCACGCGCATCCAGCCGGAGGCGAAAGCGGTGACGGGGTCGGGCAGCCGGCGCGACCAGCGGTCGGCGATGGCCGAAGGCGGCGCAAGCACGATCTCGCCTTTTAGATCCTCGCGAGCAGCGCCGGTCGCAGGCTTAAGCGCGCCGAGGCGCACGCCGAAGGACTCGTAGAGCGCGCAGCATTCCGAGAGCGCGCCGTGGATGTAGATCGGGCGATCGTAACCCGCATCGCGCAAGAGCGCGATCAGGCGCTGGCATTTGCCGAGCCCATAGACGCCGACCACATGGGCGCGTTCGGCAAACTGTGCGCGCGATTTGAGGAGTTTGGCCACCTCCTCGCGTGCATCGCCATGCTGGAACACGGGCAACGCGAAGGTCGCCTCGGTGATAAAGAGGTGACAAGGAACGCACTCGAAGCCCGGGCAGGTCGGGTCGCTGCTCCGCTTGTAATCGCCGGAAACGACGGCCCGCGCGCCCCTCCATTCGATCAGGACCTGGGCGCTCCCGAGCACATGGCCGGCCGGGATCAGCGTCACCGCCACGTCGCCGATCGTGACACGTTCGCCGTAGGAAGCGGCCTGACTCGTTCGCCCGGGCGTTCCGAGCCGCGCGCGCATCACCGCGAGCGTTTCGCGCGTGGCGAGCACGTGGTCATGCCCGGGCCTGGCGTGGTCGGAGTGGCCGTGGGTCACGACCGCGCGCTCAGCTCCGCCGAAAGGGTCGATATGGAAGCGGCCCGGCCGGCAATAGAGGCCTTTCCGATCGACCGTAAGCCAAGTGTCGAACCGTTCGGGTGTCATCTGCCTTAAGCTTTTGTCGAACAACGCTGATCTTGGGGCGCATCGCCCGGCAGGGTGCGCCCTAAGACTGCAATATAAGAAGCGGCAGACGATTGGATTGCCGGGGCTGAAAAAAAATCGCACTGCCGGCCCCGCTCCGGCAGTGCTTGGTGTCATAAGGGGCAACCTCAACCTTGAGCCGGACCGGCTCGCCGAGGCGCATCGCCCTTTTGGTCGTGCATCCTGTGCTGGAGGGATGTCGGGGGGCTAAAACGTCCGGCCGACTCTCTCCACCGAAAAGAATGACATAACGGCGACCGTCAAAGCAAACAGGAGTTGAGTCTGACCCGCATTTCTTTTTTCCGGCCGGACTTCGTTGAGGCTTGACCTGCGGCCTTTGCGACACGCTCACCCGGTCGAGGGTTTCGCTCTAAGTGGCAGGAGGCGGGTCTTCCCGATAGCGGGCCGAGGTCAGGGTTGCGTCTTGGCGGCCTCGGGGCTTGCCTCAGCCTCTTGCGGCTTGGCCTCGATGTTCGGCGGCTTGCCTTGGCCCGGGGAAAGCGGTCCTCGCCACGTCTCGAAGCGAACCTGCAGCGCCGCGCCGTTGGTGTTCCACCACGCCTCATCGAATTTGAGCGCCTTCTTGAAGTTGTCCGGCGCTGTGGGAAGGAACGCCATCATATCGACATCGATCACCGGATGCTTGCCCACGAGCGGAAGCGCCGATTTTCGCATCGGGCCATAGGCGATGAGCTGCGCCTGTGCCGCGAGCCGGCTCGGATCGGTGGCGAAAGCGATGAAGCGCAAGGCTCCGTCCTTGTTCTTCGCGGCCTTGGGGATGGCCCAGAGATCGAGATCGTAGACTTGGCCGTCCCAGATCACCCCGAACCTCTGGCGATCGCCGATCATGGCGCGGAACAAGCGGCCGCTATAGCCCGCAGCCATCGCGACTTTTTTCTCCAGCAGCCAGGTCATTGGCTCCCCGGCGCTGTCCCACCAGTAGATTTCGCCTTTGATCTTGTCGAGAGCCTGGAAGGCGCGGTCCGCGCCCGCTTGGGTCGCGAGCTCGGTATAGACATTGGCAGGATCGACCCCGTCGGCGAGGAGCGCAAGCTCGAGCGTTTGACGCGGGCTGTTGGGCAATGCCCGCTTGCCGGGGAAACGCTTGGGCTCGAGGAGATCGGCGATCTGCGACGGAGAGGCCTTGCTGAAGGCCTGGCGATCGAAGGCGAGCGCCATCGACCAGGCGACGCTGGCGACGCCGCACGGGGCAAGGCCGCCCGGGTAGAAATCCTGTTCCGCGCTCTCTCCCGACGGGCCTGAACCGAGGCTGGACGCTGCGACCGTCTCAAGCAGCCCGTCATTGCAAAGCGCGCTGAGCGTGCCCGCCGAAACGTCGATGAGATCGATTGCGGTCTCATCGCCGCCGATCATCTCTTTGATCTTGGCAAGCGTGCCGTCGTAGATCTCGGTCGCAATCCTGGTTCCAGTCTCCTTGGCGTAAGGCTCGAAGAAGGCCATCTCCTGCGACTGTCCGTAGGCGCCGCCCCAGGTCGCGATGTTCAGCGTCTCCTCGGCGAGCGCGCTCGGCGCGGATCCGAGGCAGGCCGCCAGGGCGGCCGCAAGGATGCGGGTTCGTTCGTTCATGCCCGCCGCTGCGAGCACTCCACAAAGACGAATTTTGCGTTGCCGGGACACTGTTGCGTTCTCTATTTCGAGGATCAGCGCGGTGAAACTTGGGTCGCCTTCGTGTTGGGGGTTACAAACCCCTCACGAGGGATCGGACGTTCTGCTCTCCGAATCGTCGGTTGCGTGAGCGCCCCGCTGATCGAGATCTGCGGCGGATTTTCGACGTTAAGTTGCGAAGCCTTGAAAGGCGCAGCGCCATTGGCGACGAATAGGCGCCAATCGAGCGTCTGCTGCCGCAAATTGACGTCCCCTGAACCGGAAATCAACCCGTGCTCGGTCTGCATGTTGAATTTCTCGCACCAAATATGGCCATCACCGAGGCGGCATTCGCCGTTGAGATTTTCGAACGCCGTCATGCCGTCGCTGCTCCAGCCGTCCCCCTCGATTGCGCTCGGTCCGGCAAACAGGCGGGCGAAATCGACGGAAACGGTTCCGTTACGGGCCTTGACCTTGAATGGCCCCGAGAGCTCTCGCACCAGCTCGTCATAATCGCGGCCCTCGGTGGCGAAGTCCGCCTTCAGTGTGCCCCCGCCCCTGAAGGGGACATGGAGCCCCATTGGGCCCAGGCAATCCTCGACGGGAATATCGGAAAGTTTCCCTGCAAGCTTGACCTTGGTCACCGCTTGCGAAAGGTCGACATCAATTCGACCGGCCGCCTGGCCGCCGCAGAACTCGAGCCCACCCACCTCGTTGAAACGAGACCCTCTCGTGAATTGATGGTGACCGCGCCGCGCCCGAGCTTGAAGGAGGGGGCGGTAATATCCGCCGCGGATATGCGCAGATCGGTATCGAGAGAGCCGATGACGGGCTGATCGAGGAGCGCTGCTCGTAGAGCCGGCTCTGCCGGCGATGAGGCGCCAATGTAGGGATCGAGCGCGAGCCGATCGAAGTCAAGCGTGCCGTCGATGCGCGGGCGCTTTCCGGGGGTGACGGCAAGCGCGCCGACGGCGGCGTTGCCGTCCACCGTGAAGGAGCCGTCGTCGAAGGTCAGCGTGGTTCCGTTCCAATGCGCGCGTCCCCGTGCCGAAAGCCCTTTGAGGCTCTCTCCCTCAACCGTCGGGATCCCCACCCATCGCAGGAATGCCCGCGCGTTCGCCATGTCGGCCAGGACATCGCCGTCGAGCTCAAATCCATTGGTGAATGAGGCGTTGCCGGTCACCGTGGCCGTCACCGGAGCCGCGGCGAAGGACAGTGTCAGCGGGACTCTGCGTGCCGTCAGCCGTCTCGGAGGGTGCGCCGGTCTCGAGGGCAAGACTGACGGTCTCGTCGCGGAGCACGAAGGAAGCGGAACTCGACATCGCTCCGGTGCCGGAGCTGAGTTCGAATTTGGCGTCGAGCTTCTCGATGGCTTCTCCGCCCGAAGCGGTCGGCATCCGGATGGTGCCGCCACGCACGCGAAGGACGCGGAGCGGTGCGCCTTTCAGCAAATTGGCGATGCGCGCCTGCAAAGTCTGATCGGGCCCCGTAACCAGAGAGGGCGCTTCTTTCAGCGTGATCTCGGGCCTGGTGAGCCGAACGGCATCGACGCGGATGCGGCCTCGAAACAGCGCGGCGAGATCGAGCGAGATCCGCGCATCGCTCGCGGCGATCGACTTCACCAGGGGAAGACGCGAGGCGTTGGTGAGCTCAAAGCCGCTTCTGATCAGCCACGTCGGGGAAGTACTGGACCTGCAACGGCCCGGTCAGCTTGACCTCTCCGCCGGTCCATGCGGCGAGCGTCGCGGACACGCGCTCCGCAAGACGGGAAGAATCGACGAGGAGCCGCGGCAGAGCGGCAAGGCCGACGAGGATGAGGCCAACAAGGCCGAGAAGCAGCCATTACCAAGGGATCTGGCGAAGCTTCATGCCGTCCCTACCACCCGTTGCCGGCGCCGAACCGGAGAGCCCGGATCTGGCCGTTGCTCTTTTGATTAAGACCCCGCCTTTCTAGCCCGAACGCGCCGGGATAGCGAGACCAAGGCCGGTTTTTGTTGTGGGACCACGCTTCGCCGAGACCCGATCAGGACCTCGTGCGCGCCAGGGGGCCCCCGATCGATGCTCCGGGCCGGCTTCCGACCATGATCCCGTGAAGGAGGAGAACGGGGGCAAGGCTTGCCAGCACGATGGTGAGGGCGGAAAGCCCCGCCTCTTCGTAACGATAGAGCGAGACGAGCGTGAAGACCTGCGTGGCGAGCGTATCGAAGTTGAACGGCCTGAGCAGCAGCGTCGCGGGGAGCTCCTTCATCGAATCGACGAAGACGAGGAGTGCGGCGGCTCCGAGCGCGGGCCTGAGCAGAGGGCAGATGCACCTTGAACAGCATCTCGCCGAGCGTGGCACCGAGCGAGCGCGCAGCGGCATCGATGTTGCGGGACACCTTGCTCAGGCCCGCCTCCACCGCGCCGAGCGACGCGGCAAGGAAGCGGATGGTGTAGGCGAGCACGATGGCGAAGGCGGTTCCTGACAGCAGCAATCCCGTAGAGAACTCCGAACAGGGACCGGCCAAGGAGTCGACGAAATTGTCGAAGCCTGCGAGCGGAATGAGGAGGCCGATGGCAAGCACGGTGCCGGGCACGGCGTAGCTGATGGCGGGAAGCGTGCTTGCGCCCTGAACCAGTTTCGAGCGCGTCTGCCGCCGCGCATAGGCCAGCACCACGGCGAAGCCGACCGCAAGAGTCGCGGCCGCGGCGGCGAGCAGAAGGCTGTTCAACGCGGCCTGCCAGAACGCCGGCGCCAGCCCCCCCGCCACATGTGCGAAGCGCATCGTGAAGCAGTACGCCCGCCGGGAGCACGAAGCCGAACAAGACGGGAAGCGCGCAGGCGAGCGCCGCGAGCGCGCCGCGCGGACCTTCGAGCCTTTCTTCCGGCAAGCGGCGGTATTTGCCGGTGGTATGGTGGAAGCGGCGCGTGCCTCTCAACGCCCGCTCGAGAACGAGCAGCGCGAAGACGAACAGCAGCATGACGCAGGCGATTTGCGCCGCGCCCGGCGAGGTTGTTGCGGTCGAGCCAGGTATCGTAGACGGCGACCGTCAGCGTTCTCACCCCGAAGAACTCGACGGCGCCGATGTCGTTCAGCGTCTCCATGAGCGCGAGCGCGACGCCGGCGGCGAGCGCGGGCCTGGCCAGCGGCAGGGCGACCTCCCAGAAAGTCTGGGCCGCGTTGCGCCCGAGCGTGCGGCTCACTTCCAAGACGCAGACCGACTGGGCGATGAAGCTCGCCCGGGCGGTGATGTAGACATAAGGATAGAGCACGGCGCTCATCACCAAGAATGGCGCCGCCGAGGCTGCGGATGTCGGGGAACCAATAGCTCCGCGCGTCGCGCCAGCCGAACAGAGCGCGCAAGGCGCTCTGCACCGTCCCGGAATAGTCGAGCAGCTCGAGATAGGAATAGGCGATGATGTAGGTCGGGATCGCGAGCGGCAGGAGCAGCAGCCACTGGAAATAGCGGCGCCCGGGAAAGCGATACATGGTGACGAGCCAGGCCGTCCCGGTGCCGATCAGGAGCGTACAGCACGCCGACGCCCGCCAGCAGCAGCAGCGTGCGGCGAAGCGCTCCCGGGAGCACATTGGCGATGAGATGCGGCCAGGTATCGCCGCTCGGCTTGAGCGCGATCGCGACGATGGCGAGGATCGGCAGGAGCGCGATCAGCGAGATGAGGAGCGCCGCCGCCGACCAGCCGAGATTGCCGCTTTCCTTGAGGCGCGCCAGCCGCCGGCGCAAAGGAGGCCGCTCGGATGACAGCGCTAGAGCCATCGCCTGTCCCTGGCGGAATCGCCTTCTAGCGGCGCACGAGACCGTCCGCGCCGCCCTTGCGCCGTCCGGCCATCAACGCCGCGACCGCCTCCGGCGACAGGCGCTGGTCGGCTTCTTGCGAGCGCGTCGGCAAAGGCGTTGGCGGCCTCGAGCACGGGGTCGACCGAGTCCGAGCCGGTCAGCGCCAGCGCGCAGGCCCGCATCGCCGGACAGCGATGGTGCTGCGAGGCCGCGATCAGCGAGATCGCCATGCACTCGTCGGCGCAGAAGCCCGGACAGCCGAACGGAGAATATTCGATCTTGCGCGAGGCCGAGGCGCGCACCGCCCTGACCCAGCAGGCAAGCTCGGTCACCGCCCGCCTGGCCCGCTCGGGCCGAGCGCGCGCGCATATTCGATTCCAGCCGTTCTCCCAGCAGGCGATGTCGCCGGTGTCGTAGCCCGCGAGCCAACAGCGGAAGCCCATGCCGACCAGCCACTCCGCGCCGCTCGGCTGGCGAAACGCGGCTTACCGCCCTGTCGAACGCCTGTCGATCAATCTTCTTGTTGAAGCTCATCGCCGCCCCCTCATGAGCTCGGACCCTCGTCGAATCCGACCTTGTCGACGAGCTCGCTCGCCTTCTTGCGCAAGGCGGCGATGTCGTTGAGCGAGATCGGGTCCGGCTTGAAGTCGCCCCACGACTTGACCAGCGGAGACCAGGGGACGCCTTCCTTGACCGGATATTCGTTGTTCACCTCGGCATAGAGTTCCTGGCCTCTGTCGGAGGCCAGGAATTCGACCAGCTTCACCGCGTTGTCCTTATGCGGCGCGTGTTTCGCCACGACCGCGCCGGAGACATTCACATGGGTGCCGCGATCGCCGGAGTTGGGGAACAGGATGTTGACCGACTTGGCCCATTCCTTCTGCTCGGGCTGCTTATCGTTCTTGAGCATCACGCCCATGTAGTAGGTGTTGCCGATGGCGATGTCGCATTCGCCGGCATAGACGCCCTTGACCTGGAGCCGGTCGTCGCCGGCGGGCTTCCGCGCGAGATTGGCCTTCACGCCTTTCAGCCATTCCTCGGTCCACGCCTCGCCGTGATGGGCGATCATCGAGGCGATCAGCGCGACGTTGTAGACGTGCTGGCCCGAGCGGATGCAGATCTTGCCGCGCCATTTCGGATCGGCGAGCTCCTCATAGGTGATGGCGTCCTGCTTCACCCGTTCCTTGGAGGCGTAGACGACACGGGCGCGGCGCGTGAGCCCGAACCACTGATCGTCCGCGGCGCGATAGGCTTCGGGGATCGCGGCGTCGAGCGTGTCGGAGCGAATGGGTTGGGCGATGCCGGCAGCGGTCGCCTGCGTGAGATTGCCGATATCGACGGTGAGCAGCACATCGGCCGGGCTGTTGCGTCCTTCGGCCTGGATGCGCTCGATCAGGCCCTTCTCGGCGAAGATCACATTGACCTTGATGCCGGTCTCTTGCGTGAACTCCTTGAGCAGCGGCTCGATCAGATAAGGCTGGCGATAGGAATAGATATTGACCTCGCCCGCGCCTGCGGCGGCAAGGCTTGCGAATGCGGCGAGGACAGGAGAGAAGCGCAAGCGCGAAGACGCGCGCCGAGACAAGTCGCATCTTTTCCTCCAATGGCCGGGGTTCAAGGCCCCGGTATCGGACTTACAATTCGCGCCCGGCCAGGCGCTGGTGGGCGCGATTCCTCGCTTAGGGCGTGTGGGGTGAGGCTATGTCAACAAGATTAACCTGATCTCATGTGACTTTAGAAGCCTTCTAATTTCTGTCAAAGAGAACTATAGAATGTGCAATGATTAAGTAAAGATACAAGAGAAGTGCAAGTATAAATATTAGAAACCCTCGTAAAGATGCTGTTACAAGGGGCACGATTAATCAGCGGCGCCAAGTCAAAAGCGCTGTCGCGCTCGACCTCGGCTCAGCCCGAGGTGAACAGCCGCTCCGCCGGGAAGATCACGTCGGCCGAGGTGCCGATCCCCGGCTCGCTCGTGAGCACGAGCCGCGCGCGGTTGGCGTCGACCAGCGCCTTGGTGACGGGGAGGCCCAAGCCGGTTCCCGTCTGCTTGCGCGGCGCGGTGTCGAGCTGGTGGAAGGGCTGCATGGCGAAAGCGATCTCGTCCTTGGTCATGCCGACGCCGTTGTCGCGCACGCGCACGCGAAGCTCGCCGTCGACCATCGTGCCCGACACGATCACCTGGCCGCCTTCCTTGGTGAACTTGATGGCGTTGGTGAGAAGGTTGAGCAGGATCTGTTTCAGCCGCCGCGGATCGGCGACGACGGTCGGCAGATCGGGCGCAAGCGAGGTCCTGAGCACGATGCGCGCGCGCTTGGCCAGCGGCTGCAGGCTCGCGGCGCAATCCTCGACGATCTCCGGCACATCGACCGCGGTGAAATTGAGCTCGAACTTGCCGGCCTCGATCTTGGAGATGTCGAGGAGGTCGTTGAGAAGGGAGAGCGCATAGAGCCCGCTCTGATGAATGTCCTCGACATAGCCCTTGTAGCGCTGATTGCCGATCGGGCCGAAGCGCTCCTGCAGCATCAACTCGGCGAAGCCGATGATCGAGTTGAGCGGCGTGCGCACCTCGTGGCTGACCTTGGCGAGGAAGTCGAGCCGGCCGGCGTCGTTCGGTGCGGGCCTCGTGCCTGCTCGGCCTTCGGCGCCGCATCCGCCGCGGCGAGTTTGCGCGGTTTCTTCATCGAGGCTCGCCTGGTCGATCAAGCGCAGCAGCTTGATGTCCCGCTCGGCGTCGAGCGACGCTCATCGCGAAGGCGACCTTGACGCGCCGCCGCGAGCGGGTCAGCGCATCGATCGGCGCGCTTCGTTCGGCGCCGTCGCGGGTCGAGAACGCGTGCCTTCGGCGAGGATCGCATCAAGGCCTCCGGCTTCGATCAGCTCGGCGGCCGAGGGATAGCCGAAGGCATAGGCGAAGGCGGAATTGGCATGCGCAAGAGCGCCCTCCGCGAGAATGCCGACCGCCGCCGGCATCCCCTCGAGCAGAGTCTTCAGGCTTTGCGGCGTGAGGAAAAGCTCCGAGGACGGCTCGCCGTCCTCGCGCGATGCGCCTTCGAGCCTCGCGCCGGAATCGCCGGCCCTCGAGCGCGCGGGCGATATGCTCGAGCGCCTCGCGGTCCCGATCCGGCTCTTCGATGCGCCTGTTCAGTCTGAGGTCGGCCATATGGCCCCACACGGGAGAGAGCTCATTCAAGTCGCCTTGGCGCAGGGATTGGGCTTCCGCTCTTACGCCACACTCGCCCCAAGGCTGGGGCGCTCGCTCGACTCATCCACTAAATTTAGGCGAATTCGATCTTTTGCCTAGGCCGAAACCGGAAACTTCGCTTGCAGGGCTAAAAAAGTGCTGACAGGCCACCGAGGGGCCTTGCTTTATCGCAGCGCACCAATTATATTGCAGTGCAACAAAAGAACTGCGGCATCCCTTTCCCCGGGAGGGCCAAGCCGCATTTCCCAGGCGAAATGAACCCAAGCAGAGGTGCCGATCATGAGCGAAACCTTTTCTCCTCAAGCCGCCGCCGAGGAGGCGCGCGAAAACTTCCGTAAAGCCGCCAAAGAGTTCGAGTCGTTCAAGCTCGATACGACCGTGCCCTGAGAGCGTGCGCGCTCTCGCCGAGAAGACCGTGAACCAGAGCCGCGAGGCTTACGAGCGCGGCAAGGACGCGCTCGAAGAGGCCGATCGATGCGCTCGAGCGGTCCTTCGACGCCGCAGGGCAGGGTGCCACCGCCTTCAATCGCAAGCTCATCGACCTTGCCCAGCGCAATTTGAATTCCGCCTTCGACCTCGCCAAGAGCTTGGCCGGCGCCAAGAACCTGGCCGAGATCGTCGAGCTGCAATCGGCCTTCATCCGCCGCCAGTTCGACGTGTTCGCCAATCAGGCGAGCGAGATCAGGGCGCTGACCAGCAAGATCGCCGCCGACACCGCCGAGCCGATCAAGAGCCAGGTCGCCCGCTCGTTCGACACGATCCGGAAGGCGTAACGACCCGCAGCACGCGATCAGGACTACGGGATCGCGCGCAAAAAGGCCTGGGGGCGACCCCGGGCCTTTTTCATGCCTCGAGGGCCCTCCATCTCGGACCCGTTCAGACTCTCATGGCAAGGCAAGCGGGCGCGGGCGCCCGTGCTTGCAACGCGTGCGCCCTCCGCTTAGGTTCCCCTCGAAGCCAGGAGAGGATGCCGCCGTAGCTCAGTTGGTTAGAGCGCTTGACTGTGGATCAAGAGGTCGGCGATTCGAATTCGCCCGGCGGTACCAATCCTCTCAAGCGCTTAGAGGTGAAGCGTCCAAAGCCTTTCCCCTCCGTAGGTAACCCTAGAGGTAACTCCAGACAGGAGGGATCGAATGACACCCGCTTCGTAGGGCGGTATGCCCTGTTGCGCCGCACAGTGACCGTCTTGCAGGCGTCACGCGTATTTGGAATCATTGGCTCAAGGGGCTGTGTGACCTAGTGCGGAGTGTCGCATGCCAATTGAAGCCAAAAGGTACAGAGAACACGCCGAGCGTTGTTTGGAGCTCGCCGCAGAGGCCTTAGACCCCGTTCTCAAGGAGAACCTCGTGGACGCCGCTCAGAGGTGGACTTGGCTCGCGTCGGATCTGGCAACCACAGGCGAAATCCTCGAGAAGTGGGACCAGCCCCCTGAGAAGCAGGCAAGGTAGCCAAGTGCCTGGCGCCCCCTAATCTCGCGCGATCCTCTCCCAGTTATGGTGTTTTAGTTTCGCCTGTTGCCGGTGCTTGGGTGCTTGGCTGCGTGATAGCCGGTGCTTGAGAGTCCGACTGCGTGGTGACCGGTGCTTGAGAGCTGGGCTGCGTGGTGCTCTTTTCGCCGGTATCGAACATTCCCGCGCCAAGTAGGACAAGGGCCATAAGCACACATACAAACACGATACCCAAGATTATGTAATTATCACCGAAGCGGGAACTCCCGGCGCGGGCTTCGCGCGTGTCTCTAGGAAGAGGTCTATCAGGCATGATACGCCTCCATGTCCCGTCTAGGCGCATTGCACAACCAATCCGCACCCTAACGGTTCCAAGGTCGGCTATTACGCGCACGGAGGCCCTCCGGCGCGCCAAGCCTCTAAAGCGACAGGCTGGCTTCGGCGAGCGCACGTTTCGTTATGCCGAGAGACCGGATTCAGTCGGAACCGCCCCTAACCGGCGACGTTCCCCTCTTAGAGGCGCGGACTAGGAGAACCAAATGTCCAGAACTCAAACCTTGTTTTTCGCGTCTTTGCTGTTGAGCAGCGCGACAGCTTTCGCCGCAGACACGCCGGACGCATCATCTAATGGGAGTGAGGCCGTCCTTCCGTCGGGATCAGTCGAGGGCGTACCTTCCAGCACGCCACCCCCTGCGGCCAAGCTCCCCCCTGATGCGGCCCAAAGCGGCGTAGCCCCGGACGCACCCCCCGCTACCGCTCCCGGCGAGGAGAATAAAGACACACCGCCAGTGGCTCCCGAGTAGTTTCGTCGCCAGTGTCCTCTACGGCTCGAACGGTCGCGCTGAGGCAATTGCAACTTAGCGCTAGAGCGGTCGCCTTACCGGCTACGCTGCCCGGCGAGGCACCCTCGTTCAGCAGGGCGCTCGCTTCGGCACCGCTCTAAGGGGGGAGCCCGGTCCCGCGTAGGCCGGGCTCCCGATAAGCCTATTTGCACTCAGTCATAGTGAGCATCGCGGTTTCGGCCTCGCCTAGCGTTGGGTACTTGCCGAGCATCCTGTACTTCTTCTGATCGTTAGGATCGGTCTTCATCGTCACGCATTTCTTGGTCGTCATATCGAGCATGACAAAGATTTCGTCCGCGAGGGCGGGCGTTGCGAAGCCGACGATCAAAGCTGCTGCAATTACATACTTCCTCATTAGGGATCCTCCTGAAGGCACTTTGCCTCACGGTCATTAGTATGCCGCCCGCCCCATCAACTGAAATTCACATTTGCGAGACGGGTTAACGACTCTTCTAATCTGCGCGGCCATTTTCCGGCATTCGGCCGCGTGTGCCTCGTATTCGGACACTTCGGCATTTAGCCTTCGCTTCAAGCCGCTTTTGAGCAGACCTCGCCAACGTCCGAGTTGCGCAATGGTTCCGGGAAAGCGCCGCTCGCTTCGGTTGGCACCCTTGCCGTCACGTCCCGGAGTGAACGGTAACGCGCAAGAAGGTCGCGGGAATGGAGGTGGCATCCTTGCGCGGACTCTGGTTTTGGCTAACGAACAGCGCTGCCAGCTCCTTCTGCAGATCGGAGGCCCGGCCGCTTTTTTCTGCCGCCTCGAATGCATTCATGGTCGGCCCATAATATTTCGTGAATGCGTCGACGAACTCTGCCGGCGGGCCGGGAAAGTTGAAGCTGTAGGTATCCCTGACGAAAGAAATCTTCTCTTTGGGCACGCCCGCGCCCGCGAATCGCTCGATCACATTGTCCTCGATCCCCCACGTCATCGGGCTGATGAAGCCCTCGGGCGGCGGCGGCGAATAGGCAGAGCTGATTTTCAAGATCTGCGCCACCAAGGTTGGATCGTCGGGAATCCAGTTCCCCATGACGATCCGGCCTCCGGGCCGGGTCACACGTACCATCTCCTTGGCCACGTCGAACGGTTTCGGCGCGAACATGGCCCCGAAGATGCTCACGACGAGATCGAACGTGCGATCTTTCAGCTCGTGCAAATCGGTCGCATCGCCTTCCTGAAACTTGCAGTTCGCAAGTCCCTGCTGCTTTGCCCGCTCGTTCCCGGCCTCGACAAGATTTCTGGCGATATCGATTCCGAGCACGTCGGCTCCGAGTCTCGCCGCAGGCAACGCCGTCGTCCCATCGCCGCATCCGAGATCCAAGACCTTGAGGCCTTTCGTGATCCTAAGCTTCGCGACCAGCCCCTCTCCGCTTTCCCTCATGCTCGCCGCGATGCGCGTAAAGTCGCCTTTTTCCCAAAGGGCTTTGTTTGGATTCATTGGATGACTCTCTCTCACCACCGCGGCACGGCGCAATGTCGGAAGTTCAATTGTAACGCGGGCGCCCCGCGCGGCGCGATCCGGCAGCTCTTATGGAGGAAACGGCTTAGCCTGCGCGAGGCCGCTTGCCCAGCAGCGCTGACGCGCGCGAGCGCGGCGCGCAAGATAGTCGGAACGCGCGTTGATCTCAGCCTAGCGTGAGGGCTGCAGGGCCCAAGCCGGCGCCGGCCTGTCGATACCGGGTCCGGGAATTGGTATGGAGTTGCCGTAATCGGCGATGAAGCCGCTGTCCGCCTCGCCGATATAGGGGAGGGCGAGCGAACTTCCTTGCGTATAGTCCGGTTTCACGAACTGGGTGCCCGGAGGTGCAAACTGGGTTGTGCCGTCCTCGAGCGTCGCCTTCTCGCCCTGAATTTCGAAGGCGCGCGCCGGCGCGGCGCCCGCCAAAGCGCACAGAACCGCAACCAATCCGAGATATTTCATGACATCCCCCGAAGCCGCTCTTCCCGTCAGCCGAAGCAGAAGATACCGCGTTATCGCCGGCAGAGGAAGGGCGCAAAGACGGCAGGAATGAGGAAAAAGATCCGGTCCCGCCTCTGTTCCACAACCTCCGGCGCGCTGATACAAGCCTTGGCCGATGGCCCGGCGCATCCTCTATGTCGTCACCGAGGACTGGTACTTTCTGTCGCATCGCCTGCCCATGGCCCGCGCGGCCAAGGCGGCGGGCTATGAGGTGCATGTCGCGACGCGGCTGAAGGACGGAAGAGCGTCCATCGAGCGGGAAGGCTTCGTGCCGCATGCGCTGTCTTGGAGCCGAGGCAGCCTCTCTCTCAGCGGCAGCCTCTCGGCCATCGTCGCGCTCCGGCGTCTCTTACGGCGAGTTGCGACCCGACATCCTGCACAACGTTTCGCTGAAGCCCGTCCTGCTCGGCACCGCTCGCGAGCCTCGGTCTTACCGCGACCGCCGTCGTCAACAGCGTGACCGGTCTTGGCACGCTCTTCATCGGCGAGGCGCGGGTGAGCGCGTCGGCGCGCAAGGCGGTGCGGCTCGCGCTTTCCCGGCTTCTCCGCCGCAAGCGAAGCCGCACCATCGTGCAGAATCCCGACGACCGCGCCTTCGTGATCGCGCTCGGCGCGGCGCCCGAGACCGTCGTGCTCATTCCCGGCTCAGGCGTCGACACCGAGCATTTCACCCCGCTGCCCGAGCCGCCGCCGCCCGTTACCGCCGCCTATGTCGGGCGCATGCTCGCCGACAAGGGCGTGCTCACGCTGATCGAGGCCTTCGCGCTCCTCGGTAAGCGCGGAACGTCGCTTCAGCTGCTCCTCGCCGGGGACTGCGACAGGGAGAATCCGGGGTCGCTCGCGCCGGAGCAGCTCCGCGAATTCGCAAGCCTCTACGGCATTCAATGGCTCGGCCATGTCGCCGATATCAGGGAGGTCTGGGCCCGCGCCCATTTCGCCGTGCTCGCCTCCCGCCGCGAGGGCCTGCCGAAGAGCCTGCTCGAAGCGGCCGCTTGCGGGCGCGCCATGGTGGCGACCGACGCGCCCGGCTGCCGCGAGATCGCCATTGCAAGGCGAGACCGCGCTCACCGTGCCCGTCGACGATGCGAGAGCGCTTGGCCGACGCCATGGCCAAGCTCGCCGGCGACCCCGACTTGCGCAAGCGATTCGGCGCCAATGCGCGCCGTCTCGGTCGAAAGCAAGTTCTCGGCCGAGGCGATCGGCCGGGAGACCGTCGCCCTCTACGATAAGCTCATCGCTGGTTAAGCGGCGGCGCCGTTCTCGGCACGCATCATTCTGACGATCCCGTCACGGGTCGCGATGGCCGGGCGCCAGCCGATGCCCATCAGCTTCGACGGCATCGACGACGAAGCTGCCCGAGATGCGCTCCCACTCGGCCTCCTTGCCGAAAGACCCCATCAGACGCTTGACCGCGCCGAGCGGCACCTTGACGAGGTGAGGCGAGCGTCCAAGACCCTCGCGCATGGCGGCGACGAGGTCGGCCACGCTGATCGGCTCGGCATCGGCGACGAGGAAGGTTTCGTTCGCCGCTTCCTCGGCCTCGAGCACGAGAGCGATCGCCGCGACCAGATTGTCGAGGGCAAGCAGCGAGCGGCGATTGTCGAGCCCGGCGAACGGAAGCGGCATCGGCGTCCTCGCAAGCGTGGCAAGGGCCGCGATATTGCCTTTGACGCCTTTGCCGTAGACCACGGCGGGACGGAGCACGGTGAAGGGGACGCCGCTCGCGGCAAGAAGCCGCTCGCCTTCGAGCTTGGCGCGACCATAGGCGTCGGTGGGGGCGGGCGCGTCCTTTTCGGTGATGGAGCGATCGGCCGACAGCCCGGCCTGCGCCCGCACCGAGGAGAGGAACACGAACCGCTCGACCTTGCCGCGCGCGGCCGCGGCAAGCTCGCCCACGCTCTCGGCATTGATGCGGGCGTAGAGCGCCTCGGGGAGCGCGCCCGGCGCGTGCGCGATGCCGGCGAGATGGACGACATGGGTGACGCCGTCGAAGGAGCCTCGACCAGTCGGCGGCTTGCGCAAGGTCGGGCATGGCGACCGCTCGACGCCGCGTGCAGGCGGGGATCGCCGAAGGATCGCGGCGGCCGCCCTGACCTCCCATCCCTCCTTGGCAGAGCGCAGTGTCAAGCGCTTGCCGATGAATCCGGAAGCGCCGGTAACGAGCACGCGCCCCGTCATCTCAGCGGCCTCTGGCGAGAGCGAAGAGCATCGAGCCGGGTCGTCAGCAGGCCAAGCGCCGACGCATAGCAGATCGACCGCCGGCGAGCGGGCGATCACCGTGGCAAGCGCGAGCCCGACAAGCAGGATCTGCAAGCAGAAGCACCCGCGCCGTCACTTGCGGCACGCTCAGGCCGGCAGCCACGCGCGCGCTGATAGAAATGCGTGCGGTGCGCTGACGAAGATCCGTTCCCCGGCAAGGATGCGGCGGAACAGCGTGAGCGTCGCGTCGGCCAGCGTGTAGAGCGACAAGCAGCAGCGCCGCGGCGAGATGGGCTTTCGCCACGAAGATCAGCATGAAGGCGAGGCAGAGACCGATCGGCAGGCTGCCGGCGTCGCCGAGAAAGATCTGCGCCGGGTGCTTGTTGAAGATGGCAAAGCCGAGCGTGGCGCCAAGGAGCGCGAGCGCCAGCAGCCCGATCGTGGCGGGGACGGCGCCGAGCGCGTAGAGGATCGCGATGCCGAGCGTCATCGGCACGACCTGCGACCACCGTCATCCAGTCGAGCCCGTCGAGGAAGTTGACGGCGTTGACGAACCACACCGTGCCGAACACGAGCAGCGCGCGCTCGACGCCAGCGGCATCAGATCGGGGAAGAGCTGGAAGTCCTGAGGCAGGCTCAGCACGAGCGCGACAGCCGGCGAGCGCCTGGCCGATGAGGCGCCATGACACGGGAAGCGTGCGCGCATCGTCGAGCGCGCCGAGAAGGGTCAGTGCGGCGGCGATGGCGAGGACGGGAAGGAGGCTCGGCTCAGGCTCCGGCGCCCAAACGAGAAGCGCGAGCGCGGAGCCGGCAAAAATCGACAACATCACCGCGAGCCCCGCGCCTTGCGGGGTGGGGATCGTGTGCGAGGAGCGCGCATTCGGGTGCGCCAGCAGATGGCGCACGAGCAAGCGGCTTCAACATCAGGATCAGGAGGGCGGAGAGGCCCGGCGCATCCCGCCACCAGCAGGACGGCCCACAACGCGGGCTGAGCGATGCGGCCATTCTCTCTAGTGAAGCGTGCGCGAGGCGGGCTGCCACTCGCCCTTGCCGGCGATCTGGGTGCCCGCTGCTCGCCGGCACATAGCCCTCGACGGTCGCCCGCAACAACTCCTGCATCTCGGCCTCGTCCAGTCGCTGGATCGCGTCCTCGAGGCGCTCCAGGACCGCGACGAGGTCCTCGAAGGGCACGATCGGCTCGGAGTTCTTGAAGATGCGCGGATGGCTCGTGCCGGTCGTGTTCTCGCCGATCAGAAGCTCCTCGTAGAGCTTCTCGCCGGGCCGCAAGCCCGACATAGTCGATGGCGATGTCGCCGTCGGGATGCTTCTCGTCGCGCACCTCGAGGCCCGGACAGGCGGATCATGGTGCGGGCGAGATCGTCGATCTTGACCGGCGTGCCCATCTCCAGCACGAACACCTCGCCGCCGGTCGCCATGGTGCCCGCCTGGATGACGAGCTGCGCCGCCTCCGGGAATCGACATGAAGTAGCGGATCACCTCGGGATGGGTGACGGTCACCGGGCCGCCGGCCTTGATCTGGGTGCGAAACAGCTTGACCACCGAGCCGGACGAATCGAGCACGTTGCCGAACCGCACCATGGTGAAGATGGTCGCGGTGCCGCGCTCCTGCGCCAGCGCCTGCAGGATCTGCTCGGCGAGGCGCTTGCTCGCGCCCATGATATTGGTCGGGCGCACCGCCTTGTCGCTCGACACGAGCACGAAGCGCTCGACCCCGAGCTCCTTGGCGACTTCGGCCACGACGAGCGTGCCGAAGGTGTTGTTCTGCAAGCCGGCGAAGGGGTTCATCTCGACGATGGGCACGTGCTTGTAGGCGGCGGCGTGATAGATCACCTCGACGCCGCGCTCCTGAATGGTGCGGGCCACGAGCTTGCGGTCGAGCACCGATCCCAGCACCGCGACGATCGTCGGTGGGGACGGCGGCGCCGCCCTCCGCTTCTTCTTGCAGACGCGCGCTTGAGGTCCTCGATCTCCATCGAGATATCGTAAAGCGCGACCTCCGACAGCTCGAACAGCACGAGCGTCTTCGGCCCGAGCTTGAGCAGCTGGCGCGTCAGCTCCGAGCCGATCGAGCCGCCGGCGCCGGTGATCATCACCACCTTGCCCCGCACGTTGGCGGCAAGCAGCTCGAGATTGGGCGTGACCGGATCGCGGCCCGAGCAGGTCCTCGACGTCGATCGGCCGGAGGTCGCTCACCTGGACGTGGCCCGAGGCGATCTCCTCGAGCGCCGGCAGCGTCTTCACCACCACCGGAAAGGCCTCGAGCACCTTGAGCGCGATCCGGCGCTCGCCGCGCAGCGCCGAGGGCGTGGCCAGCAGCACCTCTTTCACGTTCTCGTCGGCGATGACCTTGCCGATCTTCTCCGGCCGGAGCACCTTGACGCCATGCACCAGCTGGCCGGCAAGCGAGGGATTGGCGTCGATGAAGGCGACGGTCTTGTAGCCGCCGGTCTCGTTCAGCGCGCGCAACAGCTGAATGCCGATGGTTCCCGCGCCGTAGATGATGACCGGTCTTGCGCTCGTCGAAGCTCGACCGGCTTGTGCTGCGGCGCGGCCGAGAGCAGCAGCGCCCCCGCCCATTGCCGGCTGAGGCGGATAAGCAGCGCCGCGATCAGGGCATAGATCACGATGACCGAACGCGGATGGTCCTTGACGCCGCTCATCAGCACGACGAGCGCCCACAGCACCGCGGCGATGAGCACGGCGATATAGATGCGGGTCGTGCCTTCCGGCCCGATGAAGCGGGTGACGAGCTTGTAGAGCCCGCGCATATAGAAAACGACGACGCCGATGAGCGGCGCCGCGGCCATCAGCAGCCACTTGTCGAGGCTTGGCGGCACGTAGAGCCGGCTCAGTCTCAGCGTATAGGCGGCCCACACCGCGAGGCTCAGCAGCACGAGGTCGTTGACGATCAGGACGATCCGCTTGAACCAGCGAGGACGCTCGATCAGCCAGACGGCGAGACGCATGAAGGGCCACCCCGAACCGGTCTCAAGAGCCGGACTTCTCTTCACCCGCGCGGCAAATGAGTGCGTCGCACCATAACCGAAGCCTCCGCGAACGGAAGTGAGCGTGGCGTCGGGATAAGCGGGCGGGAGCAGTCACTTACCGGCCGGCGCCTAACCGAGGATCAGCACATGCAGCCGGCGCGGCCCGTGAGCGCCGCGCACGATGGTCTGTTCGATATCCGCCGTCCGTGACGGTCCGCTGATGAGGTTGACGCTGCGCGGCAGCGTCCCCTCGCCATAGAGTCGCCCGCAACCGGTCCCAGGCCTCTTCGTAGGAGCCGACGATATCGGAGGCGGCGATGAGCACGGTGTGCGCCTCCGGCAGGAAGTTCAGGGTGGTCGGGTTGTCGGGCCCGAGACGAGGAACAAGGTCCCGGTCTCGGCCGCGGCGGCCGCGGCGCGCGACAGCGAGGCCCTGTCGCCCGGCTCGGCCGCGCCGAACATGCGCTCGATGTCCCAGGCCTCGCGCCAGGGAAGGGCGGCAAGGACGGGGTCGGCGCCCATGCGCAGCCGTGGCGGCAGGTTGCAGGTGCCGAGATAGGAGGCGATGGCGCCGACCGCCTCCTTCGGCGTGGCCACGCGGCTCACATCGGCGCCTTGCTTTGCGAGCATGTCGGTGAAGAGCGCCACACGCTCCTCGCCGCTGCGCCTGGCGCGCGCAGGGAATGGCCCGCGCGGGTGACGTTCGAGCCGCCGCGCGACCGCCGCTCCGGCGCGCGCGGTCGAGGCTCGCGGCGCCAAGGGCGGCGCGGATGCGGTCGAAGACTGTGGCGCGCGCCTCGTCAGGGACCGTCATCGGCGTCTTCTCCCGTCGCACCCGCGCGTAGAGCGCGTGAAACGTCTGGCCTTGCGGGGCAGGAAGGTCGCGTGTCCCCGTCCAGGCCTTGAGGAACGGGAAGCGGCTCAACCTGCCCGCGCGCCCCGCGCTCGCCGCGCCAAGAAGCGGGCGATCGGCGCGGCAGCGCATGATAGAGGCGCGGCCGCTTGGCGGCGAACGCCCAGAGCTTCAGCGCCAGACGCTCCTTGAAGGGCGGGTTGCCGCGCGCGAAGTCGCGCTCGCGCCACGCGCGCATCATGTCGGGCAGCGGGATGTCCATCGGACAGACCGCCTCGCATCGTCCGCAGAAGCTCGAAGCGTTGGGAAGATCGCGGGCGCGGTCGATGCCTTCGAAGCTGCGGCGTCAGCACCGCGCCCATCGGGCCGGGATAGACCGAGCCGTAGGCATGGCCGCCGATCGCGCCGTAGACCGGGCAGTGATTGAGGCAGGCGCCGCAGCGGATGCAGCGCAGCATGTCGGCGAACTCGTTGCCGAGCATCTCGCTCCGTCCGTTGTCGAGCAGCACCACATGATAGGCGCGCGGGCCGTCGGGATCGCCGTTCGCGCCGCGGACCGGTGGCGAAGGTCGTGTAGGTGGTGATCTCCTGGCCGGTCGCCGAGCGGGCGAGCAGCCGCAAGATCGTCGCAGGCGTCCTCGAGCGTCGGCACGATCTTCTCGATCGAGGCGATGACGATATGCGTGCGCGGCAGCGTCGCGGTCAGGTCGCCGTTCCCCTCATTGGTGACGATCACCGACGAGCCGGTCTCGGCGATCAGGAGATTGGCGCCGGTGATGCCGACATCGGCGGTCAGGAATTTCTCGCGCAGCACGTGTGCGCGCCTCGGCCACGAGATGCTCGGCCTGGTCGAGCCTGCGCTCGCGGCGGCAGGCGCTGATGCGCGCGGCGGAA
This sequence comes from uncultured Alphaproteobacteria bacterium, assembly GCA_963776655.1. GTDB lineage: Bacteria > Pseudomonadota > Alphaproteobacteria > Rhizobiales > Methyloligellaceae > Methyloceanibacter. The sequence goes on from CAVZNL010000003.1 coordinate 93,064, forward strand.
ATCGCGCCTCGATGCTCTCCTTGTTGAGGTGGATGACGGGCGCGATGATGTGGCTCGGGCGCTCGCCTCTCAGCTGCGACGATATATTCGCCGAGATCGGTCTCGACCACCTCGATGCCCGCGGCTTGCAGATGCGGCGTTGAGCCCGATCTCCTCCGACACCATCGACTTGCCCTTGGTGACGAGCTTGGCGCCGGCCTCCTGGCAGAGCTCGAGCACGATGTCGCGGGCGTCGGCGGCGGTCGGCGCGTAATGCACATGGCCGCCGCTCTCGGTCACCTTGCGCTCATAGGCCTCGAGATAGAGGTCGAGATGGGCGAGCGTGTGGTCCTTGATGGCGCGCGCCTCCTCGCGCAGCGCGTCGAACTCGGGCAGCTTCGCTCTGCGCCGTCTCGCGCTTGACGACGAAGCCGCGCTTGACGTTGAGAAGCGCCTTCTGCAACGCGGCATCGGCGAGCGCCTGGACGGCGGCGCCGCTTGAAGTCGTGCGCGTGACTCGGCCATCGCCGGCCCTCAGCGCCCTCTGCCGGGACGCGGCGATCGCGGGCTCGTCGGTCATGCCGGCGAGCACCTCGGCGACATGGCGGACCTCGACCGTCCGCGCGCTCGCGCGAGCGAGCCTGCCGGCGATATGCATCAGGCAGCCGAGATCGCCGACGAGCACCGTCGCCGCGCCGGTCCCGGCGATGTCGCGCAGCTTGGCGTCGACGATGGCGGTGGAGATTTCCGGATATTTGACCGAGAAGGCGCCGCCGAAGCCGCAGCACACCTCGCTGTCGCCAAGCTCGACCAGCGACAGCCCGCGACGCTTGCCAGCAGACGCCGCGGCGCCTCCCGCACGTGAAGCTCGCGCAAGGACGAGCAGGAATCGTGATAGGTGACGGCTCCCGGCGAAAGCGGCGTCGACCTGTCGTGAGCCCGAGCACGTCGACCAGAAACGAGGTCAGCTCGAAGCTCTTGGCGGCGAGCGCCTCGGCGCGCTCGGCGAAGTTGGGATCGTCGGCGAGGAGGCGCGGGTAATGCAGCCGCAACATGCCGGCGCAGGAGCCCGACGGCGCCACCACATAGTCGAAGCGCTCGAAGGTCTCGACCACCTGCGCGGGCGATCGCGATCGCGTTCTTGCGGTCGCCGGAATTATAGGCGGGCTGCCCGCAACAGGTCTGCGCGCGGGGCACCTCGACCCGGGCGCCCCCGGCCTCGATCAGCTTGATCGCGGCGAAGGCGACGCTTGGCCGGAACAGATCGACGAGGCAGGTGACGAACAGGCCGACATAGCGGACCTTGCCGTGGGGCAGACGTGGAGGTCATGGCGCCGGTCGAAGCCTTGCACCTTGTGGCGGGAGGTGGGAGCCAGGATGTAGCATCGGCGGCGCGACTCAAGAAATCCGAATTCGCGAGGCATAGCGACGCACGGGCGAGCGGGAAGGGGAGAAGGATGCGGCCAAGAGGCCTCGGCATGCTTGCTGCTTGTGCTGCTGCCGGCCGTCGCGCGCCTCGGCGGCCGAAGCCGAGCCGGTGCGCCTCGTCACGCCCGTCGTCTATGGCACGCATCTGCCCGGCCTCGGCGAGCCCGCGGCGAGGCTCGCCAAGCTGCTCGAGGAGCGCTCGGCCGGCGCTCTGGTCCTCGACCTGAAGGAGCCGGGCGACGGGACCAAGCCCGCACGAGATCCTCGACAAGGTCTCGAGCGGCAACGTCGATGCGGGCTTCGCCACGGCGAGCTTCTGGGCGGCGAAGCTCCCGGCCGCGTCGCTGTTCTCGGGCTTCCCCTTCGGGCCCGACGCCCGCGACTATCTCGACTGGTTCGAGCACGGCAACGGCCGGAAGCTCTATCAGGAAATGTACGACCACGCGCGGGCTCAAGGTCCACGTCATGCCTTGCGCCTTCGGCGGCGCCGAGACGGGCGGCTGGTTCGCCAAGGAGATCAAGAGCGCCGCACGACCTCAAGGGCCTGCGCATGCGCATCTTCGGGCTCGGCGGCAGGGTGATGTCGCGGCTCGGCGCCACCACCGTGCTCGTGCCGGGCGGCGAATCGCCGCCGCCTTCGCAGCGAAGAAGATCGACGCCGCCGAGCTCTATCACGCCGCCGTCGACGAGCGCCAGGGCCTCAAGGACAAGGTCAAGCTCATCTATATGCCCGGCTGGCACCAGCCCGAGACCGTGCTTGAGCTTCTCGTCAACAAGGATCGCTGGGACGCGCTGTCCGATCAGCAGCGCGGCCTGATCGACGGCGCGTGCCTCGCGACGCTTGCAATGCGACGCTCGCCGACAGCGCCCGGCTGCAAGCCGACGCCCTCGCCAATCTGACGCCAAGAGCGGCGTTCGCGTCGAGCAATGGCCGGACGACGTGCTTGCCGCCTTGCGCTCGGCCTGGGGCGAGATCGCCAAGGAGGAGGGCGACCGGGACTATTTCTTCAAGACGGTCCTCGACGACATCGAGAAATTCCGCGCCGGGGCACAAAGGGAGCTGCGCCCGCGCCCGGGCCGCCCACGCCGCGCGCGGACGCCAACCGGCGACCGAACGCCGCCGCCGAAACGAAGCCCGCGCCTTGAGCGGTCGTGTTAGAGCGTCTTCAGATAGGCGATGATGTCGGCCCGCTCGCTGAGCGTCCGGTATGCCCTGGAAGAGCTGAGCGCCATCGGCGAATCCGGGATCATCGCCTTCGGATCGGCGATCCACTTGTCGATGTTCTCCTCGGTCCAGACGAAGCCCTCCTCGCCGAGCTTCTTCATGCCCGGGCGAGTAGGCGAAATCGGCCACGCTCGCGGCCTTGCGCCCGACAATCCCGTTCAGCTCCGGCCCCACGGCGTTCTGGGCGTTCGGGCCAACCTGATGGCAGATGGCGCATTTGGCGTAGGCCGCCTTGCCTTTGGCTGCATCGCCTGCGGCAAATGCCGGTCCGCTCAAAACGCAAGAAACGCGACAGCACCAACTCCAAGAACCTGAAAACGTCCTCATCTCAATCCTCCTTAGGACCGTCGCTTGCAGATCTTCCTGACGACGATGGTCGAGCATGCCTCGGCCTCGTCACCCGCGGCCCTTGCCTCTAGGGCGCGCGGAACTTAGCAGCAAGAGTCGCAAATCCCTCAAAACCGGCTGCAGGATTCATCGCCTAACTCGGCGGACAGGTGCGCGGGGTTCCGACCGGGGCGTATTGCCCGCCAACCCTTAAGCATGCGAAAGACATGGATCGCCGGCTCCCTCAGACTGACAATCGGACGCTGAGCTTGGATGTCGCACATCGCCCTGCCCAGCCCGGATCACGCGATCCTTCAGCGCCGCAACGACATCTTGAAGCAGCTGAAGAAGCTCGTGCCCGACGCGACCCTGATCACCGACGAGGAAGGCCGCCGCACCTTCGAGACCGACGCGCTGACCGCCTATCGCTGCCTGCCGCTCGCCGTCGTGCTGCCGCAGACCACCGAGGAGGTGAGCGCGATCCTGCGCTTCTGCCACGAGAACCATATCAAGGTCGTGCCGCGCGGCGCCGGCACCTCGCTGTCGGGCGGCGCCTTGCCGCTCGAGGACGCCATCGTGCTCTGCCTCTCGCGCATGAACAAGGTGCTCGACGATCGACCTCGCCAACCGCGTGGCCCGCGTCGAGGCCGGCATCACCAATACCGGCATTACCGACGCGGTCGCAGGCGACGGCTTCTTCTACGCGCCCGACCCGTCGAGCCAGATCGCCTGCACCATCGGCGGCAATGTCGCCACCAATTCCGGCGGCGCCCATTGCCTGAAATACGGCGTCACCACCAATAACGTGCTCGGCGTCCGCATGGTGCTGATGAACGGCGAGATCGTCGATATCGGCGGCCCGAGCCTCGACGCTCCCGGCTACGATTTCCTCGCTCTGATCGTCGGCTCCGAAGGCCAGTTCGGCGTCGTCACCGAGGTCACCGTGCGCCTGCTCAAGGCGCCCGAAGGCGCGCGCCCGATGCTGCTCGGCTTCGACTCCAACGAGACGGCGGGGGCCTGCGTCGCCGCCATCATCGCCGCCGGCATCGTTCCCGTGGCGCTCGAGTTCATGGACCGGCCCGCGATTCACGTCTGCGAGCATTTCGTCGCCGCCGGCTATCCGCTCGACGTCGAGGCGCTGCTCATCGTCGAGGTCGAGGGCTCCGAGGACGAGATCGACACGCTTCTCGACAAGATCGGCGAGATCGCCGAGGACTTCACTCCGCTCGCGTGCGCCGCAGCCAGAGCGCCGAGGAGAGCGCCAAGATCTGGAAGGGCCGCAAGGCCGCGTTCGGCGCCATCGGCCAGCTCTCGGACTATTACTGCATGGACGGCGTGATCCCGCTGTCCAAGCTGCCCAAGGCGCTCGACGAGATCGGCTGGATTTGCCGGCGCTACCGCTTCGACGTGGCCAATATCTTTCATGCCGGCGACGGCAATCTGCACCCGCTCATCCTCTACAACGCCAACGATCCGCTCCAGCTCGAGCGCGTCGAGCTGTGCGGCGCGGAGATCTTGAAGCTGTGCGTCGAGCTCGGCGGCTGCCTCACCGGCGAGCACGGCGTCGGCATCGAGAAGCGCGAGCTGATGCGCGTGCAGTTTTCCGACGCGGACTTGGCGCAGCAGATGCGGGTCAAGGCCGCCTTCGATCCGGATTGGCTGCTCAATCCCGGCAAGGTCTTTCCGCTGGAAGGACGAGGAGCTCCAGTGACCGGCCATATGCGCGTCGGCTTCCATGCTCCTGACACCGTGGAGGAGCTTGCCTATCTCGTCGCCGAGGCCGCCGACACGCGCACGCCGCTCGAGGTGATGGGGCGCGGCACCAAGCGCGAGATCGGCCGCCCGATGCAGCACGGCGCGGTGCTGAGCACCGAGAACCTGGTCGGCGTTCCGCTCTACGAGCCGAGCGAGCTCGTGCTCGTTGCGCCTGGCCGGTACGCCGCTCGCCCAGATCGAGCAGCTGCTCGCCGAGAACGACCAGGAGCTCCCCTTCGAGCCGGTCGATCTTGGGCCCGGTGCTCGGCTTCGGTCCCGGTGCAAGCCACGATCGGCGGCGTGATCGCCACCAATCTCTCCGGCAGCCGGCGCATCCTTCGGGCTCCGCGCGCGACCATGTGCTCGGCGTGCAGGCGGTCAACGGACGGGGCGAGACCATCAGAGCCGGCGGCAGGGTGATGAAGAACGTCACCGGCTACGATCTCGGCCGGGCGCTCGCCGGCTCCTGGGGCACGCTCGCGGTGATGACCGAGGTCGCCATCAAGGTGCTTCCGGCCCAGCGCGAGATGCGCACCGTTGCTCTGTTTCGGTCTTACCGATCAGACCGGCGGTCGAGGCCTTGTGCCTGGCCCTCGGCACGCCGTTCGAGGTCTCGGGCACCGTGCATATGCATGCCGGCCTCGCCGAGCGCTTCTCCGACCAGGAGATCGCCAATGCCGGCGCCTCCGTCACCGCCATCAGGGTCGAGAATTTCCCGGCCTCGGCCCGCTACCGCTCCAGCCGCCTGAAGCAGATGCTCCAGGCCTATGCGCCCGCGCTCGAGCTCGACACCGCGCGGAGCCGCATCTTCTGGGACGAGGTCAGGACCCTCAAGATGTTCCAGAAGACGCGGCGGCCGCTGTGGCGCATTTCCACGCTGCCGTCCGACCGCGCCGAAGCTCGTCAGCGTCGGTCGCGCGCAAGATCGACGTCCGCGTCGCTCTATGACTGGTCCGGCGGGCTGATCTGGCTCGAAACGCCGCCCATCTCCGACGCCGGCGCGGTCGAGATCCGCCGCACCCTTGCCGAATTCGGCGGTCATGCCACACTGATCCGCGCCGAGGCTGCGGCGCGGGCCGGCATCGACGTGTTCCAGCCGCTCGATCCGCCGCTGATGGCGCTGACCGCGCTCGCTCAAGCGCGCCTTCGATCCGGTCGGAATTCTCAATCCCGGCCGCATGTATCCAGGGATCTAGGCGAGAGACCATGCAGACCAATTTCAACGCACGTCCAGCTCGCCGATCCGACCATCGCCCGCGCCGACGCGATCTTGCGGCGTTGCGTCCATTGCGGTCTCTGCACCGCGACCTGCCCGACCTATGTGCTGACCGGCGACGAGCGCGACAGCCCGCGCGGCCGCATCTACCTGATGAAGCAGATGTTCGAGGAGCGCGAGGTGACGCCGTCGATGACCTATCACATCGACCGCTGCCTCTCCTGCTTCTCCTGCATGACCACCTGCCCGAGCGGGGTCGACTACATGCATCTCGTCGATCTCGCCCGCGACGCGCATCGAGATGAAGGGCCACCGCACGCCGCGCAGCGCGCCTTGCGCTGGATCTTGAGCAAGGTGCTGCCCAATCCGCGCCGCTTCCGGCTCGCGCTGATGCTCGGCTGGCTGGCCCGGCCGTTCCGCGGGCTCATCGCGCGCGCTGGGCTTCGAGCGGCCCGCCGCCGCGCTTGCGCTCGTGCCGCCGCGCCTGCTCAAGGCGAAGCTCACCAGAGCCGCGATCGGCGATCGGCAAGGACCCCAAGGCCAAGCGCGTCGCGCTGATGCTCGGCTGCGTGCAGGAGGTGCTGGCGCCCTCGATCAGCCGCGCCGCCATCAGGCTGCTCAGGCGTCACGGCGTCGATGTCGTCGTGGTCAAGGACGAGACCTGCTGCGGCGCGCTGGTGCATCATCTCGGCAAGGACGAGGAGGCGCGCGACTACGCCCGCCGCAATATCGACGCCTGGACCGCCGTCATTCGCGAGAAGCCGCTCGACGCCATCGTCGTCACCACCTCGGGCTGCGGCACCATGGTCAAGGACTACGGCAATCTGCTCGCCCGCGACCGCGGCTATGCCGAGCGCGCCGCCTATGTCGTCGGGGCTCGCCCGCGACATCACCGAGTTCATCGACGAGATCGGACTGATGCCGCCGATGATGTGGACGGGGCTCCGCATCGCCTATCACGCCGCCTGCTCGCTCCAGCACGGCCAGAAGCTCGATGCGCTGCCGCTCTCGCTGCTCGACCAGGCCGGCTTACAACATCCTCGCAGATTCCCGAGGGTCATCTCTGCTGCGGCTCGGCCGGCACCTACAATCTGCTCGAGCCCGAGCTCTCGGGCCAGCTGCGCGAGCGCAAGCTCGCCAATATCGCCAAGGTCAAGCCCGACGTGATCGTGACCGCCAATATCGGCTGCATGATGCAGCTTCAGAGGCGGCACCGCGGCCCCCTTCGTCCACACCGTCGAGATGCTCGACTGGGCCACGGGCGGCCCGGCGCCCGAGGCGCTCGGCAAGCTCAAGGACGCGGGCCATCCGATCGAGGCCCTGGTCGAGCTCGCCAAGCAAGACCGCCCTCGTGGATTAGACCGGAGTTGGCCTGATCGATCTTATCCCTCCCCCTCGATGGGGAGGGTGGCGAGCTAAGCCATTCATGGCGAAGCGAGCCGGGTGGGGTGAGTACTCCATCTGAAAGAATAGCCCCCACCCGGCGCGCCATGCGCGCCGACCCCCACAAGGGGGAGGTACGAAGCGGCCTGGTCACCTGATGACGTGACACCCGCCATCAAGGTTGGGCTAGAAGCGGGCGGCTGGAGCCGTTTCTCAAGAATCAGCCGCCAACTCCCATGAGCAAGAAGACCGAGCCCGCTCGCCCCGAGGCCCGCCTGCCGAAGGGCCTTTTCGACATTTCCGCGGGCGAAATCCGCGCCACCGAGGAGATGCTCGCCACCATCAGGCGGCGTGTTCGAGTCCTACGGCTTCGAGCCGCTCGACACGCCGGCCATCGAATATTCCGACGCGCTCGGCAAGTTCCTGCCCGACCAGGACCGGCCGAACGAGGGCGTGTTCTCCTTCAAGGACGACGACGAGCAGTGGCTGTCGCTCCGCTACGATCTGACGGCGCCGCTCGCCCGCTACGTCGCCGAGAATTACCAGCGCCTGCCCAAGCCCTTCCGCCGCTATCAGGTCGGGGCCGGTCTGGCGCAACGAGAAGCCGGGCCCGGGCCGCTACCGCCAATTCACCCAGTTCGACGCCGACACGGTCGGCGCCTCGTCGGTCGCCGCCGACGCCGAGCTTTGCATGCTCGCCGCCGACACGCTCGAAGCGCTCGGCGTCCCGCGCGGCCAATATGTGGTGAAGGTCAACAACCGCAAAGTTCTGGATGGCGTGCTTGGAGTGCATTGGTCTCGGTGGCGACGTCAATGTCGGCAAGCGCCTCGCCGTCCTGCGCGCCATCGACAAGCTCGATCGCCTGGGTGATGACGGCGTGCGCGCCTTGCTTGGGCAAGGGTCGAAAGGATGAAAGCGGGGACTTCACCAAAGGGGCCGGCCTCACGCGACGCAAATTGACCAGTCGTCGAACTACTGGCGAGCTCAGTCGACGTCAGCGTTGGAGCACGTGGTCAAGACGTCGCTGCTCGAGAGCATTCGCAAGCGTCTTCCGACAATCGCAGTCGGAGGCAAGTTCTACGATCGGCAGGACTCGATGAACTTGCGAGATCGACAAGCTCGTTCGTCGCAGCGGGCTACGACGAGATCGCATTCGTGATCGACTCCTCGGTCGTGCGCGGGTTGGAGTATTACACCGGCCCGGTGTTCGAGGCCGAGCTGACCGCGCCCATCAAGGACGACAAGGGCCAGCCGATCCGGCTCGGCTCGGTGGTGAGCGGCGGACGCTATGACGGGCTCGTCGAGCGCTTCACCGGCGAGAAGGTCCCGGCCACCGGCATCTCCATCGGCGTCTCGCGCCTCCTGTTCGGCCTCCAGCGCCTCGGCAAATATGAAGGAGAGCGCGACGCAAGGCCCGGTCGTCGTGCTCGTGCTCGACCGCGACCGCATCGCCGACTACCAGAACATGGCGCAAGAGCTTCGCGCAGCGACGGCATCCGCGCCGAGCTTTATCTCGGCGAGGGCGGCATGAAGGCGCAGATGAAATATGCCGACAGGCGCGGCTCGCCCTTGCGTCGTCATCCAGGGCGGCGACGAGAAGGCCAAGGGCGAGGTGCAGATCAAGGATCTGATCCTCGGCGCCACGCTCACCGCGATCGAGGATCGCGACGAATATCTGAAGAAGCAGGCCGAGGCGCAAGTTCGTCGTGCCCGAAGCGAAGCTCGTCGAGACCGTTCGCGCGTCCTCGCCCGCCACAAGGGCTGAGCCATGGCCGCTGAATCGGCGAAAGAATTCGAGGCTCTCGAAGCCCAGGCCGCGACCCTGCTCGACACCTTCCGGAGCGCGGGCTACGAGCAGGTTGCGCCCTCAATCCTCCAGCCCGCGGATATCTTTCTCGACCGGATCGGCGAGCAGGTGCAGGAGCCGCACCTATGTCTTCACCGACCTCGCCGGCGATGAGCTTTGCCTCCGGCCCGACCTGACCGTGCCGGTGTCGCGGCTCTATCTCGAGCGCCACCCCGAGGCCGATGACGGAAGCGCGCTATTGCTATAACGGCCCGGCCTTCCGCTTTCAGCCGCAAGGGGACAATCGGGCCCACCCCCGCGAGTTCCGCCAGGCCGGCATCGAGTGCTTCGGCGACAGCGACACGGAAAGCGCCGATGTCGAGATCGTGCTGCTCGCGGTCGAGGCGGTGCGCCGCGCCGGGCTCAAGGATCTTCGGCTCCGCTTCGGCGACATCGCGCTGTTCTACGCGCTGCTCGATGCGCTGGCGCTGCCCGAGCGCTGGCGGCTGAAGCTCCGGCACTATTTCTGGCGGCCCATCGCCTTCCACGCGCTGCTCGCGCGTCTTGCCCGCGGCGAGCGTCCGAACGGCGACGGCCCGGTGATGGCGCTCGCCGACACGCTCGCCGGCGAGGCGCCCGACCGCGCCGAGGAGCTGGTCGCCGCCTATCTCGAGGCGCAGGGCCTGCCGCTCGCCGGCAACCGCACGCTTGGCGAGATCGCGGCGCGGCTGCTCGACCATGCCGCCGATCTCAGGGCCGACCCCTTGCGCAAAGAGGTCGCCACCGTGATCGACTCTTATCTTGCGGTCTCGGGGCCGCCCAAGGAGGCCGTCGAGCGCGTCGCCGCGATCGCCAAGGGCGCCGGGATCGATCTTGGCGCCTTCGCTCTCGTCCTCCGCGCGCCGCTTCGAGCGTCTCGAGAAGAGCGGCATCGACCTTGCGCGCGCGACCTTCGCCACCGAGTTCGGCCGCAACCTCGAATATTACTCGGGCCTGGTGTTCCAGATCGAGGCCGCCGGCGCTCGACGACGCCATCGCCGGCGGCGGCCGCTATGACGGCCTGCTCGCCGATCTCGGCGCGCGCGCGCGAGGTGCCGGCCATCGGCTCCGCCATCCACACCGAGCGCCTGCTCGCCGCGGTCAGGGGAACTGTCCTGATGGCGGCCAAGCTCTCTGATCGCGGTTCCCTCCAAGGGCCGGCTCAAGGACGCGGCCGCCGATCTGTTCGCGCGCGCGGGCCTCGCCTTGCGCAACAAGGGACACGAGCGCCGCTATCGCGGCGCGCTTTCCGGGCTCGACGACGTCGAGGTGGTCTACACCTCCGCGGCCGAGATCGTGCACCAGCTCAAGACCGGGCCGCGTGCATCTCGGCGTGACCGGCGAAGACCTGATCCGCGAGACGCTTGGCCGATGTCGACGGCTCGGTCGAGTTCCTGAAGCCGCTCGGCTTCGGCCGCGCCGATGTGGTGGTGGCCGTTCCCGATTGCTGGATCGATGTCGCGCCGCATGGCCGACCTCGAAGATGTGGCCGCGCAATTTGCCGCGCGTGCATGGCCGGCGCCTGCGCGTCGCCACCAAATATATGAATCTGACGCGCCGCTTCTTCGCGCGCCACGGCGTCGCCGGCTATCGCATCGTCGAGAGCGTCGGCGCGACCGAAGCCACGCCCGCGGCGGGCACCGCCGAGCTGATCGTCGACATCACCACCACCGGCACCACGCTCCGCGCCAATCACCTGAAGGTGCTGGAGGACGGGCTGATCCTGAAGTCGCAGGCGCATCTTTTCGCCTCCCGCGCCGCCGCGTGGGACGCGGGCGCAGCGAAGCTCCGCGCCGCCATCCTCGCGGCTGTCGCGCGCCATCGAATGAGTCGACCGTCACGAGCCCGGCATGACGCACAACGGTCGTCCTGAGGCCGTTCGCGGCCACCTCAGGATGAGGTGAATTGGCGGCGTCTGAGGCCAGCCGCTAGTCTCCGCGCCATGCCGCTTCGCCTCGCTGCTCACGCTCCTCCTCGCGCTTGCGCTCCGCCGCTTCGCCGCGCCGTCGCGCATCATCATCTTGCGCCACGGCGAGAAGGCCGATGCCTGGAAGCTGTGCGAGATCGGCGAGCAGAGGGCGAAGGCGCTGGCCTTGACCTATCTCGGCCGCGACGCGTCCAAATCCCTGTTCGCCGCGGGCGAGGAGCCCGCCTTCTTCTTCGCCATCACGCTGCACACGGTCGAGCTTGCCTCGCCCGCGGTCGCGAGCTGGAACAAGCCGGTGATCCTCTATTCGGTCGTGCCCGCAAGCGGGCGAGAGCAGGGACGAGTTCACCAAGGCGCTCAACCGCCGCACGCAGGAGGCCGCGCGCAACGTGCTCGCCAATCCCGCGCTCGAGGGCAAGACGGTGGTGATGGTGTGGGAGCACAAGCACATCGCCAATGAGGCGCTCGAGGCCAAGTTCGAGAACGAAGCGGTGACGCTCCGCCAGTTGTTCAAGCTCGACATCCTGCCGGGCGTGCCCAAGACCTGGCCGGACGAGAATTACGATTATTTCTGGATCGTGGACTTCCCGGCGAACTCGAACGTGCCCTCCAAATTCTCGATGATGAAGCAGGCGTTCGGCGCGTCCTTCCCGCGCGTGCCGTCGAACGATTGGGACACGCCGGATGGCCTCGACGCGGCAAGCGGCTGCAAGCTCGAGGCGGAGGACTGGCGCCGCACCGTGACGAACGCTAGGCGAGGCTCAGATCGAGCGGCATCCTTGGCAGGCGCCGTGGCCGGGTCGGAATTTCCCGCAAATGGTGGCGGCCGGTTTCGTCGGGCTTCAGCTCGAAGAAGCGGCGATGGAACTGGGCGAGGCTCGCGCGGTGGCCGATCGAGACGATGGCCGTGCCGGGCAGCCTCTCGATCAGCAGGCGATAGAGCGCGGCTTCCGAGGCCTCGTCGAGCGCGCCGGTCGCCTCGTCGAGGAACAGCCATTGCGGCTTTTGCAGGAGCGCGCGCGCGATCGAGAGCCGCTGCTGCTCGCCGCCCGAAAGCTTGTCGGCCCAATAGGCGGTCTCGTCGAGCTCGTCGCGGAAGGACGTCGAGTCCAACCGCCTTGAGCACGTCGTCGATCTCCTCCTGGGTGAAGGCATCCTGCGCTCCGGGATAGGCGAGAGCCCCGCGCAAGCGTGCCGAGCGGCATATAAGGCCGCTGCGGCAGGACGAGCACGCTTGCGCCCTTGCGGCACGCGGATCGAGCCGGACCCGAACGGCCACACCCCGCCGAGCGCCCTGAACAGGCTCGTCTTGCCGGCGCCTGACGGTCCCGTCACCAGCACGCGCTCGCCGGGCTCGATCGAGAACTCCGTCAGCCGCACGATCTCCTGCCCGTTGGGAAGCCCGACGGCGAGTTCCTCGACGAGAAGCGCATTGCCGCCGTCGGTCAGGAATTCGAGCCGCGGCGCCGTGCGATCGAGGCCTTGCGCCCAATCGATCGAGGCCTCGAAGCCGGTCAGCCGGTTCAGCACCGCCTTCCAGTCGGCGATGGCGGTATAGGCCGTGACGAAGAAGGAGAGCGCGCTCTGCACCTGACCGAAGGCCGATACGATCTGCATCAGGCCGCCAAGGGTCAGGCTGCCGAAGAAATAGACCGGGCTCACCACCAGGAAGGGGAAGATCATGGCGACCTGCGAATAGCCGGCGGTCAGGAAGGTGAGCCGCTTCCGCCGCTGCATGATGTCGTACCAATTGCGGATGACCGATCCGAAGCGGTCGCGCAGCCGCGCCTCCTCGGCCTCCTCGCCCGCGAGCAACGTCACCTCCTCGGCGTTCTCGCGCAGCCGCACCAGCGAGAAGCGGAAATCGGCCTCGTAGCGCTGCTGATCGAAATTGAGCTTGATCAGGGGGCGGCCGACGAGATGGGTCACCCAGGTGCCGAGGATGGCGTAGATCAGCGCCGCCCAGACCAGATAGCCGGGAATCTCGAAAGATTGCGATCCGATCATCAGCGGCGTCGCCGACGACAGGGTCCACAGGATCACGACGAAGGACACGAGCGTGACGATCGAGCCCAGCAGCGCGATGCCGATATTGAGCGTGCCGTCGACGAACTCGCGGATGTCGTCGGCGATGCGCTGGTCGGGGTTGTCGGCCTGGTCGCCCTTGAGCCGCATGCGGTAATGCGTGCCTTGGCCGAGCCAGCGGCCGAGATAGCGCTGGGTGAGCCAGTTCCGCCATCGGATCTGGAGCCATTGCTGGAGATAGAGCTGATAGACGGCGCTGACGATGAAGAAGGCGGCGAGCAGGCTGAACACGCCGATCTGACAGATGAAGGTGTCCCAGTCCTTGTTTTGCAGCGACGTGTAGAAGGTGTTGTACCAGGCGTTGAAGCGCACGTTCAGCCAGACCTGGAACAGCTGGAGCGCGATCACGGCGAAGAGCAGCACGCGCCCCGCCCATCGGTCCTCCGAGCGGTAATAGGGGACGGCGATGCGGGCGAAGTCTTTGACCGTGGTTCTGAAATTCGCCATCGTGGCAGGCGGCTCCAAGCGGTCTCCGGTCGCGGGAACACCTGGCCGACGATAGGGCCAAACTCCGGCGCACGAGGAAATTACGTTTGTGTAAGCCTAAGCTGATGGGAAGGCTGCAGACGTCTTGCGGCAAAAAGGGGCGGCCCTCGGGCCGCCCCTTGCCGTCTTGCTGCAACCTTGGCCGCAGGCTTCGGACTACATCATGTCCATGCCGCCCATGCCGCCGCCCGGCATGTGCGCATGCTCGTCCTTCTTCTTCGGCGCCTCGGCCACGCCCGCCTCGGTGGTGACGAGCAGGCCGGCCACCGAAGCCGCGTCTTGCAGCGCCGTGCGCACGACCTTGGCGGGGTCGATGATGCCCTTGGCGATCAGATCGCCATACTCGTTGTTCTGAGCGTCGTAGCCGAAGGACGGCGACTTCTGGTCGGTCACCTTGCCGACCACGATCGAGCCCTCGACGCCGGCATTCTCGGCGATCTGGCGGATCGGAGCCTGGAGCGCGCGGCGCACGATATTGATGCCGGCGTCCTGGTCGTCGTTATCGCCCTTGGTCTTGAGCGACTTTGCGGCCCAGAGCAGCGCCACGCCGCCGCCCGGCACGATGCCTTCCTCGACCGCGGCGCGGGTCGCGTTCAAGCGCGTCGTCGACGCGATCCTTCTTCTCCTTCACCTCGACTTCGGTCGCGCCGCCGACCTTGATCACGGCGACGCCGCCGGCGAGCTTGGCCAGCCGCTCTTGCAGCTTCTCGCGGTCGTAGTCGGACGTCGTGTCCTCGATCTGCTGCTTGATCTGGCCGATGCGGGCCTCGATGTCGGCCTTCTTGCCGGCGCCGTCGACGATGGTGGTGTCGTCCTTGGTGATCGACACCTTCTTCGCCCGGCCCAGCATGTTGATGGTGACGTTCTCGAGCTTGATGCCGAGATCCTCGGAGATCAGCTCGCCGCCGGTGAGCACGGCGATGTCCTGGAGCATGGCCTTGCGGCGGTCGCCGAAGCCGGGGGCCTTGACGGCCGCGACCTTCAGCCCGCCGCGGAGCTTGTTGACCACGAGCGTGGCGAGCGCCTCGCCCTCGACGTCCTCGGCGATCACGAGCAGCGGCTGGCCCGACTGCACCACCGCCTCGAGCAGCGGCAGAAGCGCCTGGAGGCCCGACAGCTTCTTCTCGTAGATCAAGAATGTACGGGCTCTCGAGCTCGGCCACCATCTTCTCGGCATTGGTGATGAAGTAGGGGGAGATGTAGCCGCGGTCGAACTGCATGCCCTCGACCACTTCGAGCTCGCTGTCGAGGCTCTTCGCTTCCTCGACGGTGATCACGCCCTCGTTGCCGACTTTCTGCATGGCCTCGGCGATCATGTCGCCGATCGCCTTCTCGCCATTGGCGGAGATGGTGCCGACCTGGGCGATCTCGGCCGAGCCCTTCACCTTCTTCGACTGCCTCTTGATCTCCTCGACCACGTCGAGCACGGCCTTGTCGATGCCGCGCTTCAGATCCATCGGGTTCATGCCGGCGGCGACCGCCTTCAGGCCTTCGCGCACGATGGCCTGCGCCAGCACCGTCGCCGTCGTGGTGCCGTCGCCGGCGGTGTCGTTGGTCTTCGAGGCGACCTCGCGCAGCATCTGCGCGCCCATGTTCTCGAACTTGTCCTCGAGCTCGATCTCCTTGGCCACGGTCACGCCGTCCTTGGTCGAGCGCGGCGCGCCGAACGACTTTTCGAGGATGACGTTGCGGCCCTTCGGGCCCGAGCGTGATCTTGACCGCATTGGCGAGGATGTCGACGCCGCGCATCATCCGCTCGCGCGCCTCGGCGGCGAACTTCACATCTTTGGCTGCCATTTCACTTTGCTCCGGTCTTCTCTCTTGGGTGGTGTTGCAAGGGGGTGGGGTGCGTTAGCCGAGGATTCCCATGATGTCGGACTCCTTCATGATGAGGAGTTCGTCGCCGTCGATCTTGACCTCGGTGCCGGACCATTTGCCGAACAGCACCTTGTCGCCGGTCTTGACCCCCATGGGCTGGAGCTTGCCGTCCTCGCCGCGGGCGCCGGGCCCGGCCGCGATCACCTCGCCGGTCTGCGGCTTCTCCGCTGCGGTATCGGGAATGATGATCCCGCCTTTGGTCTTCTGCTCCTCCTCGAGCCGGCGCACGACCACGCGATCGTGCAAGGGTCTGAATTTCATGGATTTTGCTCCGCGAACTTGCCTGGAAAATCAGGGAATTGTGCCGAATTGGCACTCACCAATAGCGAGTGCCAACGCGCTTGCGAGGAGATACTGTCGCGCCTCTGCTCTGTCAAGGCGGGCACGGGCGAGCCGCCCCGTGTCAGCTCATCGCTGCTGCCGGCGCGTGAACGAGACGATGTAGTCCGCCGATCGGATCTGGAAGATCGGGTCGTCCGCCGGTCCCGCGATGCCGTCGGTCACATTTCCCGGAAGGAAGGAGAAGGCGTCGCAAGTCGGCGGCTGGCGCCAGCGCCTCGATGCTGATCTTGCCGAGCGGCGTGGTCTCGCGCCCGTCCTCGTCGTCCCATCTGAGCGTCGGGTCGCTGGTTTGATCGCCGTCGCGCCCGCGGATGGCGCGGAGCTCGAACGAGACCGGACCCTTGCCGAGCCGCTCCTTCATCTCCGCCGCGTAGAAATTCGGCGCCCTTGGCCTTGGCATCGTCGTCGGACAGCCCGAGCTCGCCCGCGTCCGGAACCGCCGTGTATTTGACCAGCGCCTTGTCACCATCGGCGTTGGTGAAGGTGAAGGCATGCACGCCGCAATAGTTGACGCCGGCATAGCTTGCGGGGACCGGATGGCTGTTGAGCCATGCCGCTTGCCGCGTCGATTCCGGGTGCGCGGCGAAGAATGCATCGAGCTTCGCCTTGTCGCCCGAACCGACCGTCTGGAGGAACTCGACGAACAGGGCAGGCGTCTGCACGAAGAAAACGGGCGCCGAGATCATCACGAGATCGGTGAAGGCGCCGTCGCCAAGGTCGAAGCGGATCGCGAGTCCACGAACATTCCCCTTGTCGTTGTCCGGCGCTTGCGGGTTGCCGCCCCCCAGCGAGAACCGTGCCGTGATCGGAACCGGCTTGGCGAGATGCGCCGCTTTGGAGAGCTTGGCGGCTTCGGGCGCGGGCGTGAACTGGCCCGTCAGGCAAAATCCTTTGGCGTGAGCGCTGCGCGTGCCCACCGGCTTGCCGAACACGGCGTTGAGAGCGTCGACCAGATCGGCCGGGGTCGGATCTGCCGCCCGGACCGTCTCCGGGGCGACGCAGAACTGCAATGCGAGCAGGGCGACCGCCCCGCCGAAAGCGGCAATCTTGGCTTTCATGTCCAGCACCTCCGCGAAGTTGGGTCATGCGATTTTAGCTCACGTATTGGGCTTGGACACGGGGTTTCGCCGCAACCACGAATTGGCAATGCACGGAACGGCGAGAAGGGGTTTCTCTCAATGCCCTCGCGGCTTGGTTTCGGGCATCGAGGCTGCTATCACTTGGGCGGGCGGGCCGCCAAGTTGCTGTTGCCTTACAGGGGGCTGTCCCGCATGACTTTTCGCGCGAGGGTGACAATTTGGCTCGCACGACAGCCATGGCCGCAGAGCGGAGCGATTCCTCGGGAGGCCTTGCCATGCTCGACGTGATCGTGCTGATCGCCATGGCCGTCACGGCGGCCGCGTTCGCGGTCGGCCTCATCCTTCATTCCGGCATCGCCCAGATCCCGGCGCTGATCGCCGCCGCGGCGCTCTACATGGTGATGGCCGCCTCCTACCTGATGGTCGCGCGCCCCGCTCGGTCCGGCGGCGGTTCCGACCGCCTGAACGATCTCGAGGCGGCGCTCGAGGTCATCGACAAGGACCTGCAACGCATCGACAAGGTCGAGGACGACGTGTCGCGCCTCGATCTTCTCGCCGACCGCGTCGAGCGCCTCGATCAGGCCATGAGCGATTACGGCGTCAGCGACCGGACCGCGGGATCGGGCCGTTTCGACCAGATCACCCAAGAGTTCGAGGAGGTGCATGCCAAGATCGAAGATCTGCGCGCCGATCTCGAAGGCGAGGCGCGAATCCAGCGCGACAAGATCACGAGCGACCTCAGGAGCCTCGAAGGCCTGATCAAGCAATTGTCGCACGATTTGGTCGCGGCTTCCGCCGAGGCGCCGCGGTGCGCGGGAGCAAGCCGCAGGGTTGGCGGCGCCGGTCGCCCTCGCCGAGATCGAAAAGATCGAAGCCGAAGCGGATGAGGAGGACTTGGAGCCGAGGCGGAGGAGGGCGAAGAATTCGAGGCCGAGGCCGAGACCGTCACCGTCGTCGAAATCGAGGAGGAAGAGGAACTCGTCTTGAGCGAGGAGGAGCCTCCGGTCGGGTTCCTCGGCGAGACGGCCGCGCAAGGACAGCGCAGCCGTGGCGCGCGCGCCCGAACCGGACCTGCCTGAAGCCGCCGACATCGCCAATATCGGCGACAGCGAGATGCTCGAGATCGTCAGCCAGGCGATCGAGGCCGGCCGCGTCGACCTCTATCTGCAGCCGACCGTGACGCTGCCTGAGCGGCGACCCCGCTATTTCGAGGCGTTCACCCGCATCAGGACCAAGACCGACAGCCTGATCCGTCCCCGCTCCTATCTCCCGGCGGCCGAAAGCTCCGGCATGATGCCGCTCATCGACAATGTGCTGTTGGTGAAGAGCGTGCAGACGCTGCGCCGGCTCGGCGCCGACTCGCGAATCAAGGGCGTTTTCTGCAACATCTCGGTCAGCACCTTGCTCGATCCCGAGTTCTTCCCCGAGCTTGTCGAGTTCATGGAAGAGAATAGCGGGCTCAGCGAGAGCCTGATCTTCGAGGTCGGCCAGCCGGCGATTGCGGGGCTCAGCGCCGACGAGCTCGGCGCGCTCGATACGCTGGCGGCGCTCGGCTATGGCTTCTCCCTCGACCACGTCGCCGATTTCGACGTGGATTTTATCGGCCTCCGCGACCGCTCCTTCCGCTTCGTCAAGATCGATGCGCGGACCTTCCTGGCGGCAGTGGAGCAAGGTCGGGAGGCTTCTCGGCCGCCGACATGAAGCGCGCGCTCGACGATTTCGATATCAAGCTGATCGTCGAGAAGGTCGAGGACGAGGACACGGTGGCCCGGCTCCTCGACCGCGGCGTCGAGCTGGCCCAAGGCCATCTGTTCGGCAAGCCGAGGCCCATGAGTCCGGCGCTGTTCCGCGAGATCGAAGGCGCCGACGCGGCCTGAGCTGCGACGCTGGCGCGAACCCGAGAATGCTCGGGGCTCGAACCTTGCGCGCACCCTATTCGGGAATGACGCCGTCCTCTTTCAGTTCCTTTTCCTCGATCTCGTCTGAGCCTTCTCTCTTTGCGCCTGCTCGGGCTCGGCGGCTTTCGGCGCCTCTTCCGTCTCGCCGACGGCGGCCTCCGGCGGGGTGACCTCGGTCTGCAAATCGCGCCAGAGCTCTTCGTTCTCTTCGTCCTCGACCGGAATGAGGAGGGAAGCGGTGTCGTTGAGAGACGGCGGCGAGACGGCATTGGCGGGATAGGCGAAAAAAGCGCCGAGCATAAGAGCGGCGCCGGCCTTGATGAAGGGGTGATCCATTGTCGGTAAAATCTCCTTGAGCGAAGCATGCCGCATTCCGAGCCTTCTCGGCCCTGGGCGGCGCATGGCCTCTATAGCAAACCTCTCGACGAATCGTGACACCCGGGGCGGCGCTTGACCCATCCTGCCTTAGTCTCTAACCGAGCCCCATGACCGTCACCGCACCGGACATTCCCGTCCTCAATTCGATCAAAAGCTTGGGGCCGCGCTACCGCGCCTGGCTCGTCGATATCTGGGGCGTCATGCATAACGGGCATCGGGCCTTCCCCCAAGCCGTGGCGGCAACCCGCGCGTTCCGCGCGCAAGGCGGCATCGTGGTGCTGCTCTCGAACTCGCCGCGGCCGAGCCCCTCCGTCGCGGACCAGCTCCGCCGCGTCGGCGTTCCCGACGACGCCTATGACGCGACCGTCACCTCGGGCGACCTCACCCGGCACGAACTCGCCAAGCATCCAGGCGCACGCGTGTTTCATCTCGGACCTGAGCGCGACCGGCCCATCTTCCACGGCCTCGACGTCAAGCGCGTGGGGCAGGAGGAGTGCCGAGCTCATCGTCTGCTCGGGCCTGTTCGACGACGAGACCGAGACGCCTGAGGATTATATCGAACTCTTGCGCGAGCTTGCGGCGCGAAACTTGCCGATGATCTGCGCCAATCCCGATCATTTGGTCGAGCGCGGCGACCGGCTCGTCTGGTGCGCCGGAGCGCTCGCCTCCCTCTATGAGAAAGCGGGAGGACCGGTGATCTATGCCGGCAAGCCCCACGCACCGATCTATTTGCTCGCGCTCGAGACCATCGGCACGCTGGCAAGGCACGCCGTGCCGAAGAGCGAAGTTCTCGCCATCGGCGACGGCGTGCACACCGACATCGCCGGCGCCGCAGGCGTGGGCATCGATTCCGTGTTCATAGCGAGCGGCTTGCATATGCCTGCGACCGGCGGCGGGGAGGGGCTCGATCCGCAGGCCCTTGAACAGCTCTTCACCGGCGCTGAGCCACGCCCGATCGGAGCCATGCGCGCGCTCCTCTGGTAGGGCAGACCGGCGTCACGCTTGCACTCACCGTCATTCTGGCGAGGCGGCCCTCGAAGGATCGGCGCACATGGCAATGTCATCCTTCGAGGCTCGCTTCGCTCGCACCTCAGGATGACGAGGCTCGCTCAATTCGGCGTCGTGCGCGCGCCGTCATGATTGCGGTGCCGCAAGGGCTTCGCTATTTTGCCGCCTGCCACATGCATGGAGCGGGACCACTCATGACGACGAATGGAAACAAAGCTGGTGACCTTGGCCACGGATACTATTTCGAAGATCTTTCCGTCGGCATGGAAGCGACCTATGCCAAGAAGATTACGGAAGGCGACGTACGCGCCTTTGCCGACCTCTCGGGCGACGTCAATCCCGTGCATCTGAGCGATGATTTCGCCGCCGGGACCATCTTCAAGAAGCGGATCGCCCATGGCTTCCTCACAGGCAGCCTTTTCTCCACCGTGCTCGGCACCAAGCTCCCGGGCCCCGGCTGCATTTATTTGTCGCAAAGCATGAAGTTCCGGGCTCCCGTCTATATCGGCGACGAAGTCGTAGCCACGCTCCGTATCACCGGCCTCGATACCGACAGGTCCCGCGCCACCCTCGCTTGCGATTGCGCGGTCAACGGCAAGACCGTGCTCGAGGGCGAGGCCTTGATGATGGTCGACCGCCGGACCCCGCGCCAATAGGCGGGGATCGAAGGCCTCAGATGGACATTGTCCGCTTTCAGCGGGTTGTGCCGGAGAAGCTTAGAGGCGCGGTCCTCGCCATCGGCAATTTCGACGGCGTGCATCGCGGCCATCAGCAGGTCCTGCGCGAGGCGAGCGCAATCGCCGAGCGCGAGGGACGCCGCTCGGGGGCCGTGGTGTTCGAGCCGCATCCGCGAGAATTCTTCGCGCCCGACACGCCCTTCTTCCGGCTGACGCCCCTGCCGTTGAAGCTGGAGCTGCTTGAGGCGCTTGGCCTCGACCAGACTTTCGTCATTGCCTTCAACCCTGAACTTGCCGCCCTGAGCGCGCCGGACTTCGCGACCGAAGTGGTGGCGAAGGGGCTCGGCGCGAGCCATGTGGTTGTCGGCCATGACTTCTCCTACGGCAGGGGGCGCACCGGGACCACGGACGAGCTCGCCGCGCTTGGGCGCGCGCTTGGCTTTGGCGTCGACGTGGTGGCCCCCGTGGGCGAGGGCGGCACGACCTTCTCGTCGAGCCGGATTC
Source organism: uncultured Alphaproteobacteria bacterium (assembly GCA_963776655.1). GTDB lineage: Bacteria > Pseudomonadota > Alphaproteobacteria > Rhizobiales > Methyloligellaceae > Methyloceanibacter. The sequence continues at coordinate 114,465 of CAVZNL010000003.1, forward strand.
GCGAGCATCTCCGCAACGGGGAGGTGAGAGAAGCTGCCGAGCAGCTCGGCTATTGGTGGCGTGTGCGCGGCCGCGTCGCCGCCGGCGCCGGACGCGGCAAGGGTCTCGGCTTTCCCACCCTCAATCTCCCGCTCGCGCCGGGGCAGGATGTCCGTCACGGCATCTATGCCATGCGCGTCGATCTTGACGGGCGCCGCTACCACGCCGCCGGCTATGTCGGCGCCCGTCCCACGTTCGGGACGGGCGAGCCGGTTCTCGAAGCCTATCTGCTCGACTTCGCCGGCGACCTCTACGGGGAAGACGTCGATGTCGAGGTCATTTCCTTCCTTCGTCCCGATCAGACCTTCGCCACGCCGGAAGCGCTCGCCGCACAGATGCGCCAAGACTGCACCCAAGCCCGCGCGGTCCTTGCGGAAATCGACGCCGGCGACCCGATGGCTCGCTTTCCTCTCGCCCGAGCGCTCGCCAAGGCGGCCCCCACGATTTGATCTTGAACGTTGACGCGCATGCCGAGCAGGAAGGTGCTGGCATGTGCCAAGGACGATTGCTAGAACGCCGCTCGGGGTGAGGCGGCGGACCAGACTTTAGAAGCAGGGATCATGGCGAAGAGCACGAAGAGCAGAAAAGCCGCCGCCAGGCCCGCAACGACGCGCCGGGGCGAGGGAAGCGCCAAGGCTCAAGGCAAGACCAAGGCAAAAACGCCGAAGCGGTCGGCCAAGGCGAAAGCCGGCTAAGGTCAAGTCGTCCAGGCCAAAGACCAAGCCCAAATCTGCCGCGAAGGCAAAGGCGAAAACGACGCCGAAGCGCGCCGCTCGGCAACGGACGCCGAAAGCGAAACCGAAGCCGTCGCAACAAGCCGTGGGCGGGTCTCCGGCCCCAAAGCGCCAATCCCTTCTCGCCAGGATCGAAGCGGAGGCGCTGAAGGAGCAAACCGGACGCGACTGGAGCGAGACGCTGTTCCTGCCCGAGACCGACTTCCCCATGAAGGCCGGGCTTCCCGAGCGCGAGCCCGAGCTTCTCAAGCGCTGGGAGCGCCTTGGCCTTTACGACAAGCTGCGCGAAGACGCGCGCGGGCGTGAAGCCTTCGTGCTGCATGACGGACCGCCTTACGCCAACGGCCACATCCATATCGGCACCGGCCTCAACAAGATTCTGAAGGACGTTGTCGTCCGTTCGCAGCAGATGATGGGCAAGGACGCGAATTTCGTGCCGGGCTGGGACTGTCACGGCCTGCCCATCGAATGGAAGGTCGAGGAGGAGAACTATCGCGCGCGCGGGCGAGCGAAGCCCGACCTGTCGGACGCGCAGGCGATGATCGCCTTCCGCGCCGAGTGCCGGTCTTACGCCGAGCACTGGCTCAATGTGCAGCGCGAGGAGTTCAAACGGCTCGGCGTCGTTGGCGATTGGAAGCACCCCTACACCACCATGAGCTTCGACGCGGAAGCCACCATCGCCGCCGAGCTGATGAAATTCGCCATGAACGGGCTGCTCTATCGCGGCTCAAAGCCCGTGATGTGGTCGGTGGTTGAGCGCACGGCGCTCGCCGAGGCCGAGGTCGAGTATGAGGAGATCGAAAGCCCCGCGATCTATGTGAAATTTCCGGTGCTGAGTTCTCCCGGCCCCGAGATGGAAAATGCCGCGATCGTCATCTGGACGACGACGCCATGGACGATCCCCGGCAACCGCGCCGTCTCCTTCGCGAAGGACATCGACTATGGCGTCTACGAAGTCACGCAGGCGCCCGAGGACAACTGGGCGAAGACAGGCGACAGGCTGATCCTTGCCGACACGCTTGCCGAGGAAGTCTTCGCCGCCGCGCGCGTAGGCGCCTGGAGGCGCTTCGGCCACATACCGCGTTCGGCGCTCGAAGCCCTCACCGTGGCCCATCCCTTGCGCGGCCGGGACTACGCGTTCGATGTGCCGCTCCTTGCCGGCGCGCATGTCACCGCCGACACGGGCACGGGCTTTGTCCATACCGCGCCCGGCCATGGCACCGAGGACTTCGAGGTCTGGGAAGAACATCGCGCGGCGCTCGAAGCGCGCGGCATCGAAACCAAAATCCCGTTCACCGTCGATGAGGCCGGCTTCTTCACCAGGAGGCGCCCGGCTTCGAGGGCAAGCGCGTGGTCGACGACAAGGGGAAGTTCGGCGACGCCAACCAAGCCGTGATCGCGGCGCTGACGGAGGCCGGCGCGCTCATCGCGCGCGCGCGCCGCAAGCACGACTATCCGCATTCCTGGCGCTCGAAGAAGCCGGTGATCTTCCGCGCCACGCCGCAATGGTTCATCGCCTTGGACAAGCCCGTCCCTTTCTCCGTTCCGCTTCGCTCGGGGCAGAGCACGCTCAGGGCGCGCGCTCTTGCGGCGATCGCCGACACGCGCTGGGTGCCGCCGCAAGGGGAGAACCGCATCACCGGCATGGTCGAGACGCGCCCCGATTGGGTGGTGTCGCGCCAGCGCGCCTGGGGCGTCCCCATCACCGTGTTTCGTCACAAGGAGACGGGCGAGGTGATCCCGCGTGCGGACTTCAGATTGCTCGACCGCGCTGATCGAGAGAGTATTCTCCGCCTTCCGCGCCGAAGGCGCCGATGCCTGGTTCAAGCGCGGGGCGAAGGAACGCTTCCTGACCGGCCTGGTCGACGATCCTGCGGATTGGGACAAGGTCGACGACATTCTCGACGTCTGGTTCGATTCGGGCTCGACCCACGCTTTCGTTCTGGAGAAGCGACTCGATCTGACATGGCCGGCCGCGCTCTATCTCGAAGGCTCCGACCAGCATCGCGGCTGGTTCCAGTCCTCGCTGCTTGAGTCTTGCGGCACGCGCGGCCGCGCTCCTTACGACGCCGTCGTCACCCACGGCTTCGTCGTGGACGAGGACGGACGCAAGATGTCGAAGTCGCTCGGCAATGTGGTGGCGCCGCAGGACGTCATCCGGCAGTCCGGCGCCGAGATCTTGAGGCTATGGGCCATGAGCTCGGACTATGCCGAGGACCTTCGCATCGGCCCCGACATCATCAAGGCCAATATCGAGTCGTATCGGAAGCTGAGGAACACGCTGCGCTTCCTCCTCGGCAATCTCGCCCATTACCGGCCCGAGCTCGCCGTCGCTCGCGCCGGCGATGCCGGGGCTCGAGCGCTATATGCTCTCGCGGCTTGCCGAACTCGACGAAGTCGTGCGCGCGGGCTACGACGCCTTCGACTTCAAGCGCATCTTCCATGCGCTGTCAATTTCTGCGTCAACGATCTTTCCGCCTTCTATTTCGACATTCGCAAGGACGCGCTCTATTGCGATCCTTATGACAGCGTGACCCGCCGCGCGGCGTTGACGGTGCTCGACCATCTGTTCGATGCGCTCACCGCGTGGCTTGCGCCGATGCTCTGCTTCACCATGGAGGAAGCCTGGCTGAACCGCTTCCCGGGCGAGCGCAGGCTCGGTGCATCTCCGTCAATTTCCGGAAATTCCACGCGCCTGGCGCGACGACGCGCTTGGCCGCGAAATGGCGGCAGCATCCGCGAGCTGCGCCGCGTGGTCACCGGCGCGCTCGAGATCGAACGGAAAGAGGGGCGCATCGGCTCGAGCCTTGGAGGCTGCGCCCAAGGTCTATGTCGCCGACACGGAGCTCCGCGCCGCTCTTGCCGACGTCGATCTCGCCGAGATCGCCATCACCAGCGGGGCGCAGCTCTTGCAGGGGGAAGGGCCCGACGCACGCTTTCCGCCTCGACGATGTCAAGGGCGTGGCGGTCGTGTTCGAGCGGGCCAACGGCACAAAATGCGCGCGATCCTGGAAGATCCTCGAAGAGGTCGGCACCGATCCCGAATTTCCCGAGCTCTCCTTGCGCGACGCGGAGGCGGTCAGGCAGTTCGATGCACGCCGCGCGGCACGGGGTAGCGCCATGTTGCGAAACTGGTTGTGGGGTCCCCTGTCGCCGCTCGGGCTCGGCATCGCCGCGCTCACGGTCCTCGCTCGATCAGGCCCACAAAGCCTGGATGCTGTACGTCTACGACATCGGCGCCAAGGGCAGCGTCACCATCACCCCGTTCTTCGATCTGGTGCTCGTGTGGAACCAGGGCATCAGCTACGGGCTCCTGCCGCAGGAAGGCGCGCTTGGACGGTGGGGCTTGATCCTGTTCGCCTTCGCCGCGAGCCTCGCTCTCGCCGTGTGGCTCGCGCGGCTCACCGCGCCTCTCGGGGCGGCCTCGATCGGTCTCATCATCGGGGGCGCCATCGGCAACGCCATCGACCGCATCGCCTACGGCGCGGTCGCCGATTTCTTCTCGCTCCACGCCTTCGGCTACCAATGGTACGTGTTCAATATCGCCGACACCGCCATTGTTGCCGGCGTGGTCGGACTTCTATATGAGTCCCTGTTCAGGGGTCACAAAAAGGTCGGAAACCCTTCTAAGATGTAAGGAAATCCCGGAATTTTCCGGGATCGAGGGGGAGCCTTGGGGCACAGCGCGGACATAACCCGCCCCGTTCGGGCCGCGCTGCTTGCCGCGGCATTCGCCGCCACGCTTGCCCTTGGCGGCTGCGGCGGCATCGAGTTCCAGGGCAAGGTCTTCGATTACATGGGGGTTTCGGGCGATCGCAAGGAGCCCGACGTGCGCATGGCCGAGCGGCCGCCGCTTCTGCTTCCGCCCAACACCAAGGCGCTTCCCGCAGCCGCGGAACGGCGTCGCCGTGGCGACCGCGCGCCAGGACTGGCCGCAAAACCCGGAAGTGACGCAGAAGAAAATCGTCGCAGGCGCAGAAGGATGAGAAGGCCAAGGAACTTGCGCGCGCAGGAGCCCCTCAATCCCTATATCGGCAAGCCGACCCTCTTCAATAAGTGGTTCGCCAAGAAGAAGGAAGGTCGCGCCGGTCGACGACATTCCCGAGCCCGATCCATCCGACAAGCCGCCGGAAGGTGTCGCGGCAGCCAAGCCGAAGCCGCTAACGCCGCACGTGCCGCAGGACATTACGCCGACCGAGGACCCGTTCAACCCGGCGCGCCCGACAGCTACAAGAACCCGAGCGCGCTCTACTGACGAAGAATTGTGGGTCGCGGACGGCCGCCTTCCGTCGAATTGGCTTGAAAATGCCGGCCCGAGGCCTGAAATGTGGGGGGACGCGGCCGCCGACGTTCGGCACGAGCGTTGCTCCGTCCTCGCCCTGACTCACTCCCGGTCTCTGCACCATGACGATGTGGATGTTCGATCAGCTTCTCACCGCACTCGACCCCCGGATGGGGCTTCGTCCTGGCCTCGTTCAGCCTTGCTTCGCTCGCCGTCGCGGTCGCGGCGGACGGAACCGCACGCCTCGCCGCGCGTGAGCGAGTTCACGCTCAAGAACGGCTTGCAGGTCCTGGTCATTCCCGATCACCGCGCGCCGGTCGTGACCCAGATGATCTGGTACAAGGTGGGCGCCGCCGACGAGCCGCCGGGTTCGTCCGGCATCGCGCATTTCCTCGAGCATCTGATGTTCAAGGGCACCGACCTCATTCCCACCGGTCAGTTCTCGAAGATCATCGCCAGGAACGGCGGCGAGGACAACGCCTTCACCAATCACGACGTGACCGCCTATTTCCAGCGCGTGGCCAAGGATCGCCTGCCCAAGGTGATGGAGATGGAAGCCGACCGCATGGCCAATCTCCGCCTCTCCGAGGAGGACGTCGCCACCGAGCGCAAGGTCATCCTCGAAGAGCGCCGCAGCCGGGTCGACAACGATCCGGGCAGCATCTTGCAGGAGCAGATGATGGCGGCGCTCTACGCCAATCATCCCTACGGCATCCCCATCATCGGTTGGGAGCACGAGATCAGGGCGCTCGATCGCGAGGACGCGCTGTCCTTCTACCGGCGCTTCTACGCGCCGGACAACGCCATCCTGGTGATCGCCGGCGACGTCGAGCCGGAGGAAGTGAGGAGGCTCGCCGAGGAGACGTTCGGCAAGCTCGCGCCGAGCGACAAGGTCAATGGCCGCGCACAGGCCGAAGGAGCCCGCGCATTTCGCCCCGGTGAAGGTGACGCTTGAGGATGCGCGCGCCGGCCGCACCACGGTGCAACGCTACTATCTGCGCGCCGAGCTACGCGTCGGCCGAGCCGGGCGAGGCCGAGGCGCTCGATCTCCTGATGCGCGTCGCCGCCACCGGCTCCGTCAGCAAGATCTACAAGCGGCTGGTGATCGAGGATAGGAAGGCGGCCAATGCCGGCGGCTGGTATTCCGATTCGGGCCTCGATTCGGGCCGGCTCGGCTTCTACGCCATCGCCGCCGAGGACGTCACCGCCGAGGAGCTCGAACAAGGCTATCGACGGCGTGATCGAGGATTTGCGCCGAAGGCGGCGTCACCCAGGAGGAACTCGACCGCGCCCGCGCCTCCTATATCGCCGAGTTCGTCTACACCTCCGACAGCCAGTCGCGCATGGCGCGCCACTACGGCTGGCGGCTTGCCACCGGCATGACCGTCGCCGATGTCGAGGAATGGCCGAACCGGCTGATGCGCGTGACCGTCGATGACTTGCGCGAGGCGGCGCGGAAATATCTTGTCGACAAGAATTCGGTCACCGGCTATCTGCTGCCCGTCCCCGAACATACCAGCTCCATCGGTGAAAAGCCGGTCAATGCCCCAGCCAAAGGCAAGTCGTAGCCGATCATGGCGTTGGGGGGCCCCGTCCTTCGCTCCTTGTTGCGGCACGGTGCAGGGTTGGCTGCCGCGGCGCTCATCGTTTCGGCCGCTCCGGCGGCTGAGGTTGGCAACATGAAGATCGAGCGCGTCATCAGCCCCGGCGGCATCGAGGCTTGGCTCGTCGAAAGTCACGCCAATCCGCTGATCGCCATGCGCTTTGCCTTCCGCGGCGGCGCCGCCCAGGACCCTCAAGGCAAGGAAGGCCTCGCCTATTTCATCTCCGCCATGATGGACGAGGGCGCCGGCCCGCTCGATGCCGATCGCCTTCCAGGAGCGCGAGCAGGCGCTCGCCATGCGCATGGATTTCGACGCCAGCCGCGACGTCATGCTCGGCAACTGTGCAGACGCTCACCGCCAACAAGGACGAGGTGTTCGATCTCGTGCGGCTCGCGCTGACCGAGCCCCGTTTCGATCAGGATGCGGTCGAGCGCGTGCGCGCGCAGATTTTGGCCGGGCTGAAATTCGACGAGAACGACCCCGAGACGGTGGCCTCGCTCGCCTGGGATCGCCTCGCCTTTCAACGATCATCCTTACGGGCGCCCGATCAAGGGCACCATGGCCTCGATCGCCGCCATCTCGCCCGACGACCTCAGGGACTATGCCGGCCGCGTCTTCGCCCGCGACAAGCTGGTGATCTCGGTGGTCGGCGACATCGACGCCGACAACGCTCGGCAAGGCGCTCGATCATGTGTTCGGAGGCTTGCCCGCTCCGCTCGACGCTTGCGCCGGTGGCCGACGCCAATCCGCCGCTCGGTCCGACGCGCGAGATCATCGAGATGGACGTGCCGCAATCGGTGGCCCAGTTCGGCCATCGCGGCATTGCCCGCAAGGACGACGATTTCATCGCGGCTTACGTGCTCAACTACATCATCGGCGGCGGCGGCTTCTCCTCGCGGCTGATGGAGGAGGTGCGCGAGAAGCGCGGGCTCGCCTATTCGGTCTACTCCAATCTCTTACCCTTACCAGCACGGCGCCGTCTTCGTCGGCAACGTGGCGACCAAGAACGAGGCGGTCGGCCAGTCGCTCGAGGTGATCGAAAGCGAGCTGAAGCGGCTGGCCGAGCAGGGCCCGACCGCCGAGGAGCTCGACAGCGCCAAGAGCTATCTGACCGGCGCCTATGCGCTCAGATTCGAATCGTCGTCGAGCATCGCCAACCAGCTGCTGTGGATCCAGATCGAGGATCTCGGCATCGATTACGTCAATCGGCGGAACGAGCTGATCGAGGCGGTGACCCTTGACGACATCAGAGCGCGTGGCCAAGCGCCTGATCGAGGCCGATCGCCTGATCACCACCATCGTCGGCAAGCCGGTGGCGGCCAAGGCTGAGGAAGTTCCCGGCTAGGGCGCGTGGCGCCGACATCGGATCTTGCGAGAGGACCGGTCCATGCCGCTGTCGCAATCCGTAGCAGGCTGTCTTGAGACCGGCATCGGGCGCGCCGGCCTGCCGCAAGCCTCGCTCGACGCCAATCTCGCCAAGCTCGAGCCGCGGCTCGCCGCCTTGCGCGAGGCCCATGCCAAGTCCACGCTTGCCGCTGCTGCGCGTGCCGGAATGGCGGGACGACATCGCGCCGGCGCGCGAGGCCCTGGGACGGCTCACCCACGGCGCGCGCACGCTGATCTTCTTCGGCACCGGCGGATCGAGCCTCGGCGGCCAGACGCTTGCCCAACTCGGCGGCTGGGGCATTCCCGGCGACGACAAGCATGGCAGCGAGACGCGGCCGCGCACGCGCTTCTACGACAATCTCGATGCCCGCACGCTCGAGCTGGCCCTGTCCGGGCTCGACCTCAAGAGCACGCGCTTCGTGGTGATCTCGAAGTCGGGCGGCACGCCCGAGACGCTGGTGCAGATCATCGCCGCCATCGACGCCGTGCGCAAGGCGGGGCTCGCCAAGCGCATCCCCGAGCTGTTCCTCGCCGTGACCGAGCCCAAGGCGAAGGGCGCGCATAACGGTCTTCGCGCGCTCTGCGAGAGCTTCGGCATTCCCACTCTCGATCACGATCCCAATATCGGCGGCCGCTTCTCCGGCTTGACCAATGTCGGGCTGTTGCCGGCGCTCGCCCGCGGCCTCGATGTCGAGGCGTTGCGCGCCGGCGCCCGCTCGGTCGTCGAAGTCCATGCTCGAAGCGAAGCGCGCTGGCGACTTCGCGCCGCCATCGGCGCTGCCGTCACCATCGGCCTCGCCAAGGAGCGCGGCGTCCGCGCCTGCGTGATGCTTCCCTACGCCGACCGCCTCGTCGCGCTTCGCCGCCTGGTATGTGCAGCTCTGGAGCGAGAGCCTGGGCAAGAACGGCGAGGGGACGACGCCGGTCGCGGCCCTTGGCCCGGTCGATCAGCACAGCCAGCTCCAGCTTTATCTCGACGGCGCGCCGCAGCACCTCATCACCGTGATCCGCGAGGCTTGCGCCGGCCGCGGCCCGCGTTCTGCCGCCCGACCTCGCCAAGCTCGCGGACGCCGATTATCTCGCCGGCCGTGCCGCCGGCGACCTCGTCGCGGCGCGAGCAGCGCGCCATCCCCGAGGCGCTCATGGCGCAGGGCCGCCCGGTGCGCACCATCGACCTCGAGGTGCTCGATGAGCGCGCGCTCGGCGCGCTGATGATGCATTTCATGCTGGAAACCATTCTTGCGGCGCATCTTTTGGGCGTCGACCCGTTCGACCAGCCGGCGGTAGAATTGGGTAAAATGCTGACCCGCCGGTATCTCGCCGGCGAGCACGCCCGAGGCATCAGATGGCCATCCGTCAGCTGCCGCCGAACCTCGTCAATCGCATCGCCGCCGGTGAGGTCGTCGAGCGGCCGGCGAGCGTCGTCAAGGAACTGATCGAGAACGCGATCGATGCCGGCGCGCGCCGGATCGAGGTCGCGACCGCGGGCGGCGGCTTGCGGCTCATTCGCGTCAGCCGATGACGGCGTCCGGCATGGATCGGACCGATCTCGCGCTCGCGGTCGAGCGCCACGCCACCTCGAAGCTCGCCGGCGACGATCTCTCTTCGATCATGACGCTTGGCTTTCGCGGCGAGGCGCTGCCGTCGATCGGCGCCGTCGCCAGGCTCTCGATCGCGAGCCGCGCCGCAGGGCGCCGGCGAGGCTCACGAGATTGCCGTCGATGCCGGCCGCAAATCGAAGCTCAAACCGTGCCGCGCTCGCCGCCGGCACGCGGGTCGAAGTGCGCGACCTGTTCTACGCCACGCCCGCGCGGCTGAAATTCATGAAGTCCGAACGCGCCGAGACTGCCGCCATCGCCGACATGGTGAAGCGGCTCGCGCTGGCGCGGCCCGACATCGCCTTCAGCGCTCACCAGCGAGGAGCGCACCGTCTTTCGCCTCGAAGCCTGCCCGCCGGGGCTGATCGATCATGGTCTCGCCCGGCTCGGGCGCATCCTCGGACCCGACTTCGTCAAGGATGCGCTTCCCGTGCGCGCCGAGCGCGGCGGCGTGCCTGCTCGAGGGCTTTGCCGGCCTGCCGACGCTGCACCGGCCGAACGGCCTCCAGCTCCATCTCGTCGTCAACGGGCGCCCGGTGCGCGACAAGCTGCTCGCCGGCACGGTCCGCGCGGCCTACGGCGATCTCCTGCCGCAAGGGCGCTATCCCATGCTCGCGCTGTTCCTGACGCTGCCGCCCGACGAGGTCGACGTCAACGTCCATCCCGCCAAGACCGAGCTCAGGTTCCGCGATCCCAACGGGGTGCGCTCGCTCATCATCGGCGCGCTCAGAGAGGCGCTCGGCGCCGCCGGTCACCGCGCCACCGCCTCGCTGTCGCAAGCGGCGCTCGGGCGCATGGCGCCGCCTTCCGGGCGCGGCATCGGGCCCGACACGTTTCGGCGACCGCGGCTTCGGCTTCGCCGAGCGGGCCCAGGCGCCGCTCGCGCCTCTCGCTGAGCCGAGCGCCGATACGCGCGGGAACCTCGCCGAGGACGATGCTCTCGGCGCCGCCTATCCGCTCGGCGCGGCGCGCGCGCAGATCAACGACACCTTCATCATCGCCGAGACCGAGGACGCGCTGGTCATCGTCGATCAGCACGCCGCGCATGAGCGCCTCGTCTATGAGCGGCTGAAGCGGGCGTTCGCCAATGGCGGCATCTCCCGCCAGATCCTCCTCATCCCGGAGGTGGTCGAGCTCGACGGCGAGGCCGCTTCGAGCCTCTGCGCCGCCGCCGCCGAGCTTGAGCGCCTCGGTCTCGTGGTCGAGCCGTTCGGCACCGCGCTCGGTGCTGGTGCGCGAGGTGCCGTCGCTGCTCGGCACCTGCGACGTCAAGGGCCTGCTCGCCGACCTCGCCGCCGAGCTTGCCGAGGCCGAGGACGAAGGACGAGACGCGCCTGCTTGCCGGGCGGCTCGATCATGTGCTGTCCACCATGGCCTGCCACGGCAGCGTGAGGGCGGGGCGGCGGCTCAACCCGGAGGAGATGAACGCGCTGCTCCGCGACATGGAGCAGACGCCGTTCACCGGCCAGTGCAATCACGGCCGCCCGACCTATATCGAGCTCAAGCTCGCCGATATCGAGAAGCTGTTCTCCCGCCGCTGATCGGGCCGCGCCGCAAGCGAGATGCGGCGAGGGGCGCTGCATCGACCTTCTCGCTGTTGAGATGCTCGGTGACGCAGGCGGCAAGCGCGGCGATCGCCGCCTTGGTGCCGGTCAGCTTGAAGCTGATCTTGGCTCCTTCGGCGACGATGGTGAGCACCTTGCCCTCGCGCAGCGCGTCGAGCACAGGATCGGAATTCTCGAGCGGGATGACGATGCCGTGCACGTCGATCACTTTGGCGATGGCCGGGATCGGGTCCCTTTCATCGATGAGCAGCACCACCGCCTCGGTCGTCTCCGACCTCGAACTTGCGCGTCTCGTCGGCCAGCACCAGTCCCCAGTCGAAGTTCTTGCTGATGACGAAGCCGATCAGGACGCCGCTCGACGCTTGCGCGGTCATGGTGCAGTCGGAGAACTTGCCTTCGGCGTCGTAATTGGCGTCGCCCTGCCACACGCCGGAGATGAAGGCGGCGTTCGCCAGGCCCGAGAGCCGAAAGCCCCGCCACGAGCAGCGAGGGCGAGGAGCGAGGCTCTCAAGGTCATGACGGGTCCTGACGGGCGCTTTTCGGCCATTAAAGCATAGACGCTGAGCTCGCCGCCCGGCTTAAGGGCGAAAATCCCTTCAAGGTCCGGCCCTTGCGATGGCGATCGCGGTATCGCCGTAGCGCCGCCGGTCGATTTCCTGCAAAGGCGCGGGCCAGGCGATGTCCTGATCGGCGCGTTCCTCCAGAACGGCGATCGCGCTCCGGCGCGACCCATCCGCCTTCGACCGCGGCGGCAAGCGCGCGTTCGCCCAGTCCCTTGCCGTAGGGCGGGTCGCAGAAGACGAGATCGAAAGGCTGGAGCGTTCCCGCCTCGCCGAGCTTGGTCGCGTCGCGCCGCCAGATCTTGGTCGCGCCGGTCAGGCCCAGCGCCTCGACATTGCGGCGGATGGCGGCGCGCGCCTCGGCGCTCTCCTCGATGAAGAGGCAGAAGCGGGCGCCGCGCGACAGCGCCTCGAGCCCGAGCGCGCCGGAGCCGGCGAAAAGGTCGAGCACGCGGAGCGCCTCGAAGCTCGAAACCTGGCGCCCCATGCGCGAGCACGTTGAACAGCGCCTGACGCACGCGGTCGGAGGTCGGGCGCGTCGCGAGCCCTTTCGGCGCCTCGATCCGCGCGCCCCTGAATTTGCCGGCTACGATGCGCATCGGCTCACCTCGCGGCGCGCGCGGCGCGGCTCTTTCCGCTCGCGCAAGCCCGAATGCGCTCGGCGAGCTTCGCCCCCAATTGATCGGCGAGCACGCGCCGCTTCACCTCCTCGACCGCGCCTTCGGCGAGATCGCCGAGCGCGAACGGCCCGAACGAGACGCGGATCAGCCGGTTGACGGTAAGCCCGAGATGCTCGGCGATGCGCTTCACCTCGCGGTTCTTGCCTTCGCGCAAGGAGATCGTGAGCCAGAGATTGGAGCCTTGCTCGCGGTCGATGCGCGCCTCGACCGGCCCATACTGGACGCCGTCGATGGTGACGCCTTGGCGCAAGCGCGTCGAGCGCCTCTTGCGTGACGCGGCCATGCGCCCGCACCCGGTAGCGCCTGAGCCAGCCCGTGCTCGGAAGCTCGAGATGCCGGGCGAGCGCGCCGTCGGTGGTGAGCAGCAGCAGGCCCTCGGTGTTGATGTCGAGCCGCCCGACCGAGACGACGCGCGGCAGGCCGGGCGGCAAAGCCTCGAACACCGTCTTGCGCCCTTGCGGGTCCTTGTGGCTGGTGACGAGGCCGCGCCGCTTGTGATAGCGCCACAGCCGCGTGACCTCGCGGCTCCGGCAGGGGCTTGCCGTCCACCGTGATCTTGTCGCCTGGCGCCACCACATGAGCAGGCGTCGTCAGCACCTTGCCGTTCACGGCGACGCGTCCGGCCGCGATCCAAGCCTCGGCATCGCGGCGCGAGCAGAGCCCGGCATGGGCGATCGCCTTGGCGATGCGCATGGGTTCGTCGGCCTTGGCCGCGGGCGCTTTCGCCTGCCGCCTGCCGCGCGGGGCTTGACCCTGCTCCGCGCTTGACCCCCAACTTGCCGCCCATGAAGCCGAAGCTTGCAGATGAGGCGATGCGTGGCAAGGCCGCGCGGCCCATGGATCTCGCGCTCGACGAGGCGGAACGCGCCCGCGACCTCGGCGAGGTGCCGATCGGCGCCGTCGTGGTGAGCGCCGGCGGCGAGGTGCTGGCGCGCGCCGGCAACCGCACGCTCGCCCTGCGCGATCCGACCGCGCATGCCGAGCTTCTCGCCATCCGCGCCGCTTGCGCCAAGCTCGGCAGCGAGCGGCTCGCTGATTGCGATCTCTATGTGACGCTCGAGCCCTGCGCCATGTGCGCCGCCGCCATCTCCTTCGCCCGCATCCGCCGCCTCTATTTCGGCGCGGCCGATCCCAAAGGCGGCGCGGTCGAGCATGGCCCGCGCTTCTTCGCGCAGCCGACCTGCCATCATGCGCCGGAGGTCGTCGGCGGCATGGGCGAGACCAGAGCCGCAAGCCTGCTCAAGGCAATTTTTCGCGAGCAAGCGCTGAGCGCGCGAGGCGCGAGCTCAATCCGCAGCGCTTCGGCCCCCAGCCCGGACGCGGGCCCGCCATAGAGGCCCGGAGGCCACTCGATATTCTGCGGATAGAATTGCCTTCGCTGCAGCGCCTGGTTCTCGATGTCGCCCGGCGCGTAGGGGACGAAGCCGAAATAGAAGCTGTATCCGCCGGGCCGGCCTGGATTGTAGTAATAGGGATAGATGGGCGTGCGACCGCGCCGATAGATGCGCGCAGGCTCGACTGAGACGCGTGGCCGCTGAGGGCCGGCAGTGAAGACCGGCGCGGCGCGGGCCGTCTCGCTTCCCGCCGCAAGACACGAGGCCGAGGACGATGGCGGCCGTTCCGGCAAGGACTAGCGCCATTCTCTTCGCGCGCGGCAATCTCTGAGGCATAACAGTCTCCGATTTGTGCTGGGAGGAGCTTAGAGATAGCTTGCCGGTGCGTCCTGCAACGCTTCTACGCCCGTGAAACTCGACCGGATCGCGCGAAACGGCCATGGATTCGTCACTTTTCGTCCTCCAGCTCGGAATTGCGGTGGGGTGATCCTTCTGATCGCCGCCTCGACCGTCAGGTTTGCGTTGCGGTCGACCCGCACCGGCGCCGAGCCGATCATCAGGGCCAACGTCGCAGAAGCTGAAGCAGGGCTGGTACCAGATCAACATCGCCGTTGCCAATCGCGCGCCCTATCGGCTGGTCGTCGACGAGCTCAGGCGCGTGCGGCCGAGATCGGCGCGGCTGATGGCGCCGATCCGGTCGGTGGGGACGAGGCAAGGCGATTTCCAGGTCTGGTCCGACCCAGCCACCGACAAGGCCACGACCAGCATTCCGCTCGACCTCGCCATCGCTCCGCAACGAGGAACATCAAGGCGGGGTCGTGCCGCGACTCCGCCGAAGCGCAGATCACGGCCTGGCTGTTCATGCCCGACGACAGCGATCCCTCAGAACTGACCCTTGAGCTCGCCTTGTTCGACGTGGGGAGAATCTGCGCTGCTAGCGCTTCGGCGTCGTGCGCGAGCCGGGTCCGGTAACGCATCGCCCCCCAAGCTACTTACCGCGGCGCGGCAATCTCTGAGGCATAAGGTTCTCCGATCTTCGGGTTCCGGACCGAGCTTAAAGAGAGGCTTGGCGCCCTGCAACGCTTAACCCCGACGATTCACGGTTCGCGCGCAACTGACCTTTGAGCTTGCCTCGTTCGACCGCGGCAAGAATCGCCGCCGCTTGCGCTTTAGCGTAGCACGCGAGCGCGGCGCGCAACGCAAAGCGGAATTCTGACCCTTCCGCCTGTGTTACCAAGTATGGCCTAACGGCCCTTGCGGCCGGGTCCTTGGTGGGGCAGGCTGTCGTGCCGAAGCAAGGGCTTGAGGAGTAAAGACCATGTGGTTTCGAGGCTCGGTGATTGGCGCGTTGCTGACAGTGGCAGTAGCCACGAGTGCGCTCGCAAAAGATATGACGCCGCGCCAGGTGGCGGATGCTTATATGGCGGCTTGGAACGCCCACGACCCCGACGCCGCGGCTGCATTCATGGCCGATGATGTCACCTATTTCGACGCCACCGTCGGCGAGCCGGAGAAAGGGCGTGATGCAGCGCGTGACAAGGTCATCAAGCTGTTCATGACGGCGGCGCCTGATCTAACTTGGAAGATGACCGGCGAGCCAATCGAAAGCGCGAATGGCATCGCGTATGAATGGACGTTCGCCGGCAACAATACGGGCGCATGGGGGCCTGACACGCCGGCGACGGGCAAGCCATTCAGCTTCAGCGGGGTGACCTTCATTCGGGTCGAGAACGGCAAGATCGTCTATCAGGGCGACTACTATGACGGCCTCGGCTTCCAGAAGCAGCTGGGTTGGATTCAGTAGCCGTCCCGGTGATCTCGGAGCGAAGCCCACAGGCGATCGCGTTTAATCACTTGCTGCATCGTTCACGATCCTCAAGGCCATAAGCCACAGCCGCGACCACTACCGCAGCGAAGCCGTGCATCCTCAAGCCTTACGCGGGAGCGCGCCGGCCGATATCGCGGCGGAAGAAGCCGTCCGGCCAGTCGATCTTGTCGATTGCGGCGTAGGCGCGGGCTTTTGCCTCTGGCGATGGTGCGGTCCCGCGCCGTCACGCCGAGCACGCGTCCGCCATCGGCCAGGATGCGGGCGCCGTCGCGCTTGGTGCCGGCGTGGAAGATCTGCACCTTCGGGTCGGCGCCTGCGGCTTCGAGACCCCTGATCTCCGAGCCCTTCGCGTAGGCGCCGGGATAGCCCTTGGCCGCCATCACCACGCAGAGCGCGGCGTCGTCATGCCAGTCGAGCGTCGATGCCCGCGAGCCGCCCCTCGGCCACGGCGAGCAGCGCAGGGAGCAGGTCGGACTTGAGCCGCAGCATCAGCACCTGCGCCTCCGGATCGCCGAAGCGCACATTATATTCGATGAGCTTCGGCGCCCCGTCCTTGATCATCAGCCCGGCATAGAGCACGCCCTTGAACGGCGTGCCGCGCTCGCGCATGGCGCGCACCGTCGGCGCGACGATCTCCTCCATGACGCGCGCGCAAAGGGCCGGCGTCATGATCGGCGCCGGCGAATAGGCGCCCATGCCGCCGGTGTTGGGGCCCTGGTCGCCGTCGAAGGCGCGCTTGTGGTCTTGCGCCGTGGCGAGCGGCAGCACGGTCTCGCCGTCGGTGAGGGCGAAGAAGCTCGCTTCTTCGCCCTCGAGAAATTCCTCGATCACCACTTCGGCGCCGGCAGCGCCGAACGCGCCCGAGAAACAGGCATCGATGGCGTCTCGGCCTCCGCGCGCGTGTCGGCGATGACCACGCCTTTGCCGGCGGCGAGCCCGTCGGCCTTGACCACGATCGGCAGCGCTCTGCGCCGCCGCATAGGCCTTGGCGGCGGAGGCGTCGGCGAAGCGGCGATAGGCGGCGGTGGGGATGCCGTATTCGGCGGCGAGATCCTTGGTGAAGCCTTTCGAGCCTTCGAGCCGCGCCGCCTCCCGCGACGGCCCAAAGACCTTGATGCCTGACGCTTCGAGATCGTCGGCAAGTCCTGCGACGAGCGGCGCTTCGGGCCCGATCACCACGAGCCCGATGTCATTGTCCTTGCAGAAGCGGATCACCGCCGCGTGGTCGGCCACATCGAGCGCGACGCACTCGGCGACCTGCTCGATCCCGGCATTGCCCGGCGCGCAGTAGAGACGATCGAGCAGGGGGCTTTGCTTGAGCTTCCAGGCGAGCGCATGCTCGCGGCCCCCGCCTCCGATCAAAAGCACATTCACCTGCGATCACGCTCCGCTTGTGAGGGGGCGCCGAGGCGAGTAATGCTCAGGCCCCAAGATTGGTGCTCCTTAGCACGCAAGAGCGCGCCAGGCGAAACCAGATGATTTGAGACCATGACCGAACCGACGACAGCCGCAGGGCCCGCGACCAATCTCGTCGAATATACCGTCTCGGAGCTTGCCTTCGCGCTCAAGCGGACGGTCGAGGAGGCTTACGGGCTGGTGCGCCTGCGCGGCGAGATCTCCGGCTTCAAGGGCCAGCACACGAGCGGCCATTGCTATTTCACGCTCAAGGACGACAAGGCCGCGATCGAGGCGGTGATCTGGCGGAGCACCTTCCAGCGGCTCAAATTCAAGCCGGAGGCCGGGCTCGAAGTCGTCGTCAAGGGCCGCGTCACCACCTATCCCGACCAGTCGAAATATCAGATCGTCATCGACGAGCTCGAGCCTGCCGGCATCGGCGCGCTGATGGCGCTGCTCGAGCAGCGCAAGAAGATGCTCGCCGCCGAGGGCCTGTTCCTCGAGGCGCGCAAGAAGAAGCTTCCCTTTCTCCCTCGCATCATCGGCGTCGTGACCTCGCCGACCGGCGCGGTGATCCGCGACATTCTCCATCGCCTCGCTGACCGCTTTCCCTGCCACGTCCTGGTGTGGCCGGTCAGGGTGCAAGGCGAGACCTGCGCGCGTCGAAGTGTCCGCCGCGATCATCGGCTTCAACGCGCTCGACGGGCAGGGCGCGATCCCGCGCCCCGATCTCATCATCGTGGCGCGCGGCGGCGGCAGCCTCGAGGATCTGTGGGGCTTCAACGAGGAAAGCGTGGCGCGGGCGGTCGCCGCGAGCGCGATCCCGCTGATCTCCGCGGTCGGGCACGAGACCGATTGGACCATCATCGACCTCGTCGCCGATTTCCGCGCGCCGACACCGACCGCAGCCGCCGAGCGCGCCGTGCCGGTGCGCTCGGACCTGCTCATCACCGTGACGCAGCACGGTCTTGCGCGTCGCGACCTCGCTCCGGCGCCGGATCGAGGGCGAGCGGCATCGATTTGCCGGCCTCGTGCGCGGGCTGCCGCGCAAAGGCCAATATTCTCGATTTGCCGCGTCAGCGCTTCGATACCGCAAGCGCGCGGCTGAAGCGCGCGCTCATCGCCAATGCGCGGGCGCATCGCAACGCGCTCGAGCGGAGCGCGGCGCGGCTCAGGCCCCATATCCTGACGCGCGCCGCGCGGTCCGGCCGCGACCGGCTGAGCCGCCTCGACCGCGCGCGGGCGAGGGCGGCGCGCGCGCTTGCTCGCGCGCTCGCGAGGCGAGGCTCGACGGCCAGGCGAAGCTGCTCGAGACGCTGAGTTACCAGAATGTGCTCGCGCGCGGCTTCGCCCTGGTGCGCTCGGCCGACGGCACCATGCTGCGCCGCGCCGCCGCAGGTGAAGCCGGGTGCCGCTCTCGACATCGAGTTCGCCGATGGCCACATTGGAGCTCATGCCGATGCGAGCGAGCGCAAGGCCGAAACCGAAGGCGAAAGCGCCATCGCGCCGCCGCCGCGATGAAAAGCAGGGGAGTCTGCTTTAGAACGCTGGCCTTCTCTCATCGCTTGATTGTATGGTGACGTCTGACAACAGACGAAGAAGGGCCACTCAGCCTTGATGAATCGATTCGAACGCAATATCGGCTTCAAGGGCGAGGCCAAGCTCAAATATCTCGACGGCGAGGTGCAGGTGCTGACGCCCGGCGACTTCGTGCGCTGCGCGGTGACGGGGCGCACCATTCCGCTCGATGAGCTGCGCTATTGGAGCGTCGAGTTGCAAGAGGCCTATGCCGACGCCGCCTCCTCTCTCAAGCGCTACCGCGAGACGCTACACCAATCGGCGGCAGCCGCCGAGTAATCGTCAGCTTTGAAACGACACGACTCGCTCCGCGCTGGATGCGCGCGTCTCTGCGCTCATCGCCGCCGAAAGCAGCGCCTTCACCGCCGCCACATCTTCGAACTCGATCGCGATGGCGAAGGGGCGGGAGCGGTGCTTGAGCTCGGCCGCATCGCTGCCGTCGTCGTCGGGCAGCCGCACCCAGTCCTTCTCGGTGGTGACCAGCATGGCGTTATAGTCCTTCGCCTCTTTGAGCAGGCTGCGCGCTTGCCGCTCGCTATAGCGGTAATGGTCGGGATAGGAGCGCGCATCGATCAGCCGCGCGCCGTTGGCGCGGAGCGTGGCGAAGAATTTCGACGGCCGCGCGATCCCGGCAAAACCGATCACCGGCAGCACGCTGAGCCAGCGCCTGTCCTGGCGCGGCACCATGCGGGCCTTGAGCACGGGCTTGCCTTGACGCGCGAAGGCTTCGATCAGCGGCGCCGCCTTGCCGCCGTCGCCGATCACGACGAGCGCGCCGGCCCGTGCCATCTGCGCCTCGAGCGGCGCCCTGAGCGGCCCGGCCGGCATGACGAGGCCATTGCCGATGCCGGCGCCGGCATCCACCACGACGAGAGATAAGTCCTTGGCCAGGCTCGGGTTTTGGAACCCGTCATCCATCACGATCACGTCCGCGCCGGTCGCCTCGATGGCCTTGGCGCCTGGCGCCCGATCGGCCGAGACCATGGTGGGCGCGGCGGCCGCGAGAAGGAGCGGCTCGTCGCCCACCTCCTCCGCGCTCTGCCCTTTCGCCGACCAGCACCGGTCCTTTGCTCGCACCGCCATAGCCGCGCGTGAGGAAGGCGGGCTTCGCTCCGAGCTCTTTGAGCAGCGCCGCGACGGCGATCGCGGTCGGGGTCTTGCCGCCGCCGCCGGCGGTGAAATTGCCGATGCAGATGACGGGAAGGCGCGAGCGGTAGGGTTCGACCCGCGCGGCGCGGGCTTCCGCCACGCGGCCATAGAGCCGGCCCAAGGGCGCGAGCGCCGAGGCGAGCGCCCCTCGTCTTGCGATACCACCAGAACGGCGCTTCAAGAGGCATGTTTCAGAGGTGGTCTTTGGCGGGAGATAGTTTTCGAGCTCGGCCAGCGTGCGCGGCAGCGCGCCGCTCATGGCGGCGATGGTGCGGTGCGCACGCTCGGTCATCGCCCGCCGGGCGTTCGCGTCTTCGAGCAGATCGAGCGCGGCCTCGGCGAGGCTCGCCGCGTCTGCTCACCTGTTTGCAGCCGCCCGCGCGCAGCAGCTCGCCATAGGAGTCGCGGAAGTTCTGCCAGTTGGGACCGGTGAGCACGGCGGCGCCGAGCTTGATCGGCTCGACCGGGTTTTGCCCGCCGCGATCGACGAGCGAGCCGCCGACAAAGGCGACCGGAGCGAGGGCATAGAACAGGCCGAGCTCGCCGATGGTGTCGGCCACGTAGATGTCGGTGTCGCGGCTCGGGCAGCTCTCCTTCCGAGCGCAGCGCGACCTTGAGGCCGGCCGCGCGCGAGCTGCTCGGCGATGAGCGGCCCGCGCTCGGGATGGCGCGGCACGATGATGGTGAGGAGGTCCGGGCGCGCGATCCTCATCTTGAGATGGGCCGCCGTCACGATCTCGTCCTCGCCGGGATGCGTGCTCGCGGCGAGCCACACCGTGCGCCCGGCAAGCGCGGCGTCGAGCTTGCGCCGTCCGGGCAGATCGGCCGGCGGCGGCGGCGCATCGGCCTTGAGGTTGCCCACGTCGAGCGCGCGGGCGACGCCGAGCTGGGCGAAGCGCTCGGCGAGGCGGTCGTTCTGCGCCAGCACGAGATCGAAGGCCGAGAACAGCGGCCGGCTCAGTCCCGGCCGTCGCCGCCAGCGCTTGAAGGAGGAGGCCGACATGCGGCCGTTGATGAGCAGGAGCGGAATGTCGAGCGCCTTGGTCTCGAGCACGAGGTTGGGCCAGATCTCCGACTCGACCAGCACGGCGAGATCGGGACGCCAATGGCGCAAGAAGCGCTGCACGAAGACCTGATTGTCGAGCGGCACATATTGATGCAGTACGCCCTTCGGCAGCCGCGTCCGCGCCAGTCGCGCCGAGGTCACGGTGGCGGTGGTGAGCAGCAGGCGGATCTCCGGCCGCTCGGCGGCGATGGTCTCGATCACCGGCAGCGCGGCGTTGGCCTCGCCGACGCTCGCGGCGTGGAACCAGGCGAGGAAGCCCGGCGGGCCGCGGCGCGCTAGCGAGACCGTAGCGCTCGGGGCGCCGGTCGCGCTCCTCTTTGCCGCGGCGCGTGCGCCAGGCAAGGATCAACGGCGTGAACGGCGCGGCGAGGCGCGTCAGCACCCGATAGGCCTTGAGCAACAGTCCAGGCTTGATGGCGTCGTGCTTGGTCAAGGGATCACTGGCTCCGGGGCCAGAGCATAAGCGCGCGCGGTCGCGTCGGCGAGAGCCCTCGAGGGCAACACGGCCCTTTTTGATCGCATCGGCGCCACCACCGGAGGATGAGCGCACTGCCCAAGACCACGGCAGGCTTGAGGGCTAACAGCCGTTTCAACATGACACTTCGTCTTGCGGCTACTTGCTGACCACGGCGACGGCCTCTTCGTCCGCGCTTCCTGGCGGCGGCGCCGTGTACCCTCCGGCAATGCCGAACTGCGTGCGATGAAGTCTGCGTGTAAAGGCCGCCTTTGGCGACCAGCTCGTCGTGGCGGCCGGTCTCGACGATGCGGCCCTGGTCGAGCACGCAGATGAGATCGGCCTTCTTCACCGTGGAGAGGCGGTGAGCGATCATCAGCACGGTGCGGCCGCGCATCAGCTCTTCGAGCGCCGCCTGCACCTTGGCCTCGGCCTCCGAGTCGAGCGAGCTGGTTGGCTCGTCGAGCAGGAGGATCGGCGCGTCCTTGTAGAGCGCCCGCGCAATGGCGATGCGCTGCCGCTCGCCGCCGGACAGCAATCCGCCGGCTTCGCCGACGCGGGTGTCGTAGCCCTTGGGCAGGGCCATGATGAAGTCATGCGCGGCCGCGGCCTTGGCGGCTTCGATCACCTCGCTCTCCTCGACCGGCTTCGCTCCATAGGCGATATTGGCGCGGATGGTGTCGTCGAACAGCACCGGGTCCTGGGTCACGAGCGCGATGGCGTCGCGCAGGCTCTCGACGGTGACATGCTTGATGTCCTGCCCGTCGATCAGCGACCTTGCCGCGATCGGGATCGAAGAAGCGCAAGGTGAGATTGACCAGCGTGCTCTTGCCCGAGCCGGAAGGCCCGACCAGCGCCACGGTTCGTCCGGGCGGCACGGTGAGGCTCACCCCCTTCAGCACGCTGTTCTCGCGGGTCGTAGGCGAAGGACACGTTGCGGAACTCGATCTCGCCGCGCTCGAGCGCGAGCGGCTTGGCGTCGGGCGCCTCGCGCAAAGTCAATCTCGCGGTCGATGATGCCGAACACGCGGCTCGCGGCGGCGATGCCTTCCTGGAGCTGCGTCTGCAAGGTGGCGGCGCTCTTGAGCGGCGCGTAGATGAGAAGCGCCGCCGTCATGAAGCCCATGAAGTGGCCGAGGGTGAGATCGCCGCGCACGCCCTTGGTGCCGGCGAAATAGATGGCGAGCGCGAAGCCGAGACCCGGTCAGGAGCTCGATCGAGGGGCTCGACAGCGCGCGGGCGCGCGTGCCGCGCATGGTGAATTCGAGCGCGCGATTGATGGTGGAGGCCGCGCGCGCCTCCTCCCTGTCCTCCTGGCGGTAGGCGCGCACGATGCGCATGCCGCGCAAGGTCTGGGTGATGAGCGCCGAAAGGTCGCCCGTCTCCTGCAGCGACTTGCGTGGTCGATTTCCGCATCTTGCGTCGCTGCCGCGACAGCACGAACCAGGCGATCGGCATGAAGATCAGGATCAGGACCGAGAAGCGCGGGTCCATGTAGAACATGGTGCCGACGAGGATGATGACCTTGAGGTAGTTCTCGCCGAGGGTGACGAGGGAGCGGCTCGCCGTCTGGCGGATGAGCGTCGCGTCGTTGAGGAAGCCCGACGAGCAGGCGCCCCGAATGCACCGTCTGGATCCAGTTCAGATCGGCGCGCGACAGCTTGGCGAACATCTGCAGGCGAAGATCGGCGACGAAGCGATGGCCGAGATAGGCGACGGTGACGTCGGCGACATATTCGGCGACACGGCCTTGACGACGGTCACGATCACGATGGCCGCGGTGATCCAGTAGACCATCTGCTCGTTCTTGGCGACGAACACGTCGTCGGCGGTTCGTCTGAATGAGGAACGGGATGGCGCCGGTGGTGGCGGCGGTCAGAAGCATGGCGAGCGAGGCGAGCAGCAAGGAGCCCGAACCGGGGCCGCAAATGCTCGCGCCAGATGCGGACCACGATCTCGCCGGTCGTATAGTCGACCTGGAGCTCGTCGGCGCTCCGCGTGATCGCGCTTGCGTCCCTGAACAGTTGGTCTTTCAAGCGATTCCCCGATTTCTCGGCGGCAGGAGCCTGCCGCCCGCTCCTGCCTTCTAGCACGCGGCGGGCGCGCGCCTCGAAGGCGAAAAAGCCCGAGCCTGAAAGCCGCTAGCCGGCCTCTCCGCCCGGTTCCTGTTCCGGGTCGAGCAGCCGGTGCAGATGCACGATAAAGTAGCGCATATGGGCGTCGTCGACGGTGCGGTGAGCGGCGTCCTTCCAGGCGTCATAGGCTTGCGCATAGTTGGGATAGATGCCGACGATGTCGAGCGCCTTGAGGTTGCTGAACTCGATCTTGTCGAGCGAGGTAAGCTCGCCTCCGAACACGAGGTGCAGCAATTGCCGGCCGCTCCTCTTGCCGTCCTTTGCCGCCATGCTGCTCGCTTCCCCTTACTCGGTGATCGCCGAGTGCGCGCTAGAGGTCGATGCGGTCGGTGCGCTCGATCAACAGCGGATGCAGCGCCTTGCCGCTCGCCACCAGGCTCGGGAAACGCGGGGACGGCGCGGTTGTAGCGGTGCGCCTCGCCGTGATGGTCGGTGACGATGCCGCCCGCCTCCTCGACGATGAGCGCGGCGGCGGCAAGGTCCCATTCGCTCTTGCTCGACAGCGAGATGGTGGCGTCGGCCCGGCCGCACGCGACGAGCGCGAGCCGGTAGGCCACCGAGTTCACCCATTTGGTCTTCACCTCGGGCCACGGCTCCTTCCAGATCTTCTTCTTGAACAGGCCGCCGCTGGCGATGAGCAGCGCTCCGTCGAGCGTGCTCTTCGTGCTTGCCGCGATCGGCTCGTCGTTGAGGAAGGCGCCGTTCCCGCGCATGGCGTGGAAGAACTCATTGGTGGCGGGATTGAACACCGCGCCGAGCACCGGCACGCCGTCCTCGACCAGCGCGGCCGAGACCGTCCATTCCGGCACGTGACGCAGGAAGGCGTTGGTGCCGTCGATCGGGTCGACCATCCACACCCGGCTGCTCTTGAGCCGCTCGTGGATCGTCCTCGGTCTCCTCCGACAGCCAGCCATAGTCCGGGCGCGGCACGTGAAGCGCGAGCTTGAGCGCGACATCGACGGCGAGGTCGGCCTCGCTCACCTCGCTGCCGTCGATCTTCCTTTTCACGGTGATCGATTTGCGGAAATAGGTGAGCGCAAGTTCGCCCGCTTCGCGCGCGGCCTTTTTAAGAAGTGCGTAATCTTCTTCGAGGGACGGAGCGGTAATGCGCGCTCTTTTGGCTGGCTCGATGGCGGTCATTGCGGCGTGCGGAAGATTCTCGAAACTTTTCGGAAGAGTTCTCTAAACCATGTGAACAGCTAAAGCGGCGCATACCAGGCGTTAACAACGTCCGTTAAGCGCTTCGGAAAGCTTCCATGGCAGGATCGCGCCAATCAAGGCCGCCTCAAGGCAGCCAGCCAGACGGGGAAGCTAACAGCAAGGCGTCATCCGGGCCCCTGGGCGACAAGCCCCGGGGCCCGGTGCTTTTTCGCGCGTTCGTCCGGGCAGCGCAACTCAGAATATTGCCGCAAGCGCCATGTCGATAAGGATGGCGCCGAGCACGAGCGCGCCGAAGTCGCGGTTGGAGCGGAAGCGCTCGAGGCAATTCTCCGGATCGTCGATGTCGAGCGTCGCGACCTGCCAGGCAAGATGCGCCCCGGCCGCCATCATGCCCAACAGGAACGCCGTTCCGGCATGGGCCATGACCCCCGCCGCAGTGATGGCGAGCCAGGCGATCGCGTAGAGCAGGGCGAGCCAGGTGCGGGTGGCGCGGCCGAATCGCAGCGCGGTCGATTTCAGCCCGAGCAGGCCGTCGTCGTCGCGATCCTGATGGGCATAGATGGTGTCGTAGCCGATGGTCCAGGCCACGGCCCCCGCATAGAGCACGATCGGCCGGCCAATCGAGGCGGCCCAAGCACGGAAGACCAGCCGAGCAGCGCGCCCCAATTGAAGGCGAGCCCGAGCACGGCTTGCGGCCAAGAGCTGAATCGCTTGACGAAGGGATAGAGCGCCACGATCGGCAACACGCCGAGCCCGAGCCAGATGGTGAAGCTGTTGAAGCTCAGCAGCACGGCAAATCCGATCAGGCAGAGCACGAGCATGAAGAAGATGGCGCCGCGGGCGCTCACTTGCCCGCTCGGGAGCGGCCGTCCCGCGCGTCCGCGCGACTTGTGCGTCGATGTCGCGGTCGATGAGGTCGTTATAGGTGCAGCCCGCCGCGCGCATGACGAGCGCGCCCACCGCGAACAGGATCAGGAGCCGCGGATCGGGATAGGCTTCGCCCAGGCTGCGCCCGGCAAGCGCCACCGACCAGAAGCAGGGGAAGGCGAGCAGGAAAAAGCCGATCGGGCGGTCGGCGCGGGCGAGCCTGAGATAGGGGACGAGCGGCGCTGGGCGCGAAGCGGTCCACCCAGTTGCGCGGCGCCCGCGTCGGAGATCGCGCTCGCTTTACCTTGGGGCTGGGACGTGTCATGTGCTTGACGCTCATGCTCCGTCGCCCTTCACTCGCAAACCGCCATGTCCTCCAAGCTCCAGCGCCTGTTCGTCACGTCCAAGCTTGAACCGGGCGCCGACGGTCGCGCTGAGCAAGGACCAGGCGCATTACCTCGGAAACGTGCTCGAACTCAAGCAGGGCGACAAGCTCCTTCTGTTCAACGGCAGAGGACGGGGAGTGGTGGGCCGAGCTCAGCGCCATTGGCAGGAAAGGAGCGCGAAGCCCGCCTTGACCACCAGACCCGCCCGCAGGACGACGGCCCCGATCTGCATTACCTCTTCGCGCCGCTGAAGCGCGCGCGCCTCGATTATATGGTGCAGAAAGCGACCGAACTCGGCGCGAGCGCGCTCCGCCCCGTCATCACGCGCCATACCGTGGCCGAGCGGGTCAAGACCGAACGGCTGCTCGCCAACGCCATCGAGGCGGCCGAGCAATGCGGCATTTTGCGCGTGCCGGCGATCATGGAGCCCGAGAACCTGACCAAGCTGCTCGGCGCTTGGGACGAGAAGAGACTCCTCATCTTCGCCGACGAGTCGGCGCCCCACGCCTCGCCGATCGAGGCGCTCAAAACCTGCCGGCCCGGGCCTCTTGCCGTTCTGATCGGACCTGAGGGGGGATTCGAGCGCGAGGAGCGGGCGGCGCTGCTTGCAAAGCCGTTCGTCCTCCCCATTTCCCTGGGACCGCGGGTCATGCGGGCCGATACGGCGGCGGTCGCCGCTCTCGCCCTTGTGAATGCGGCCCTCGGCGACTGGCAGTAAGGATCGCTTGTCAGGCCATAGGGAGAGCGCCATAAAGGCCGCGCTTCCTCCCCTCGCGGTCCCGCGACCCGCTTTAACCCTATACGGAGCTCTCCTCATGTCGACACAGGTGAGTGGGCCTGAAGGCCCCGTCATCTCGTCACGGGACGAGCTCGTCGCCTATCTCGAGCAGGGCTCGAAGCCCGCGCAGCGAATGGCGCATCGGCACCGAGCACGAGAAGTTCGGCTTCTATCGGCATGGGCATGACCCGGTCCCCTATGAGGGCGAGCGCGGCATCCGCGCGCTGCTCGAGGCGCTGGAGGACCGTTTCGGCTGGGATGCCGTCACCGAGAACGGCAATATCATCGCGCTCCGCCGCAAGGATTGCTCGAAAGGCGGCGCTGTCAGCCTCGAGCCCGGCGGTCAGCTCGAACTCTCCGGCGCGCCGCTCGAAAATCTGCACGAGACCTATGAGGAGCTTCGCCAGCATCTCGTCGAGGTCGGCGAAGTTGGCGGGGAGCTCGGCATCGGCTTTCTCGGCATCGGCTTCTCCCCGAAATGGACGCTTGCGCAGACGCCGATGATGCCGAAGGAGCGCTACCGCATCATGGCGCGCTATATGCCGCAGCGGGGGCGCCGCGGGCTCGACATGATGTTCCGCACCGCGACGGTGCAGGTGAACATGGATTTCAGCGACGAGCGGGACATGGTCGCCAAATTGCGCGCTGGCCTTGGCGCTCCAGCCGGTCGCGACCGCGCTCTTCGCCAATTCGCCGTTCACCGACGGCAAGCCCAACGGCTTCCAGTCCTACCGCGCCGAGGTCTGGCGCGACACCGATCCCGACCGGACCGGGCTCCTGCCCTTCGCCTTCGAGCAGGGCATGGGTTTTGAGCGCTATGTCGACTACGCGCTCGATGTGCCGATGTATTTCGTCTATCGCGACGGACGCTATATCGACGTGGCGGGCGCCTCGTTCAGGGACTTCCTCGACGGCAAGCTTGCAGCCCTTCCCGGGGGAAGACCCACGCTCGACGATTGGGCTGACCATCTCACCACGCTCTTCCCCGATGTGAGGCTCAAGCACTTCCTCGAGATGCGCGGCGCCGATGCCGGAGGTTTCGCTCAGGTCTGGGCGCTGCCGGCGCTATGGACCGGGCTCCTCTATGACAAGGACGCGCTCAGCGGCGCCTTGGCTCTGACCGCCGACTGGACCGAAGCGGAGCGGCAGGCCTTGCGCGATACGGTGCCCCGCCTTGGCCTCGACGCACCGTTTCGCGGGGGCATCCTGCGCGACGTCGCGCGCGAGATGGTTGCGCTGGCGGAGTCCGGCTTGAAGCGTCGGGCGCGGCGCGACGGGAGCGGCGAGGACGAGCGCAAGGCGCTGGCGCCGCTTCACGAGACGATCGCGGACGGAACTTCTCCTGCCGACCGCCTGCTGGCGCTTTATCGCGGACCCTGGGAGCGCGATATCGACAAAGTCTTCGACACTCAGGCGTTCTAGCGCATCACGCGCGGCATGTTCGGTGTAATTCCGCGGCCTTGAAAACCGCCGCGTCAGACCCATATTTTGGCGCAAGTCACCGTCCCTTCTGCGACCCTGCACGGATGGGACGTTAGTCCGTCCCCCAAAGACGGATGTCGTCGGCGACAGAGTCTCCTTTCTCTGTCGCCGATTTTTTTTGCGCGTTTTTCCAGCGCCTATTTGAGGTTGGCCAAGGCGTCGCCGAAGCCTTGCAAGGCAACCGGAATGCCGATGCCGGCCTCGGGCGTATCGAAGATGATGAACATGGCGGTCGTGCCCTTCTTCATCTTGGTGATGATATCGTCCTGGAGCACCACTTCCGCGACGCAGCCGCGCTTGCCGCATTTGAGAAAGGGCGCGTTGCCGACGTCCTGACCGTCGATCTTGAGCCCGAGCCCCGTGGGCAACAGCACCCCGAGCGGCACGACCACGCGCAGCAGCTTCTTGTCCTCGCCGATTGCCTTATAGAACACGACGGTCAGGCCGACATTCGGCCTGTCCTCGGCGGTGACGCTTTGCACGAGCGCGCATTTCTCCTCCTTGGCGCCCGGGGGGGTGCGGCAGGACACCTGCCATGCTCCGTGGGTCTCGCGCACCACGCTGCCCGGCCCCGTGGCGGCCGGAGCGGCCTCCGGCGAGGCCCCTTGCGCCTGGACCTGTCCCCCGAGGCCAAAGGCCAGGAGCAAGGCCGCCCCGAACAGGGTCAAGGCCCTGGGTGCAGGCAACAAGGCCTGGAAATTCGACAGCTGAGCCATGGTGCCGAGGGACCGTTGCGTGCGCCGCGGGTGACCGGATCGCCTTGCAGACTGATGAAACTGTAAGCGGAGGCGAAATGAAGCTCAAGTCGCGCAACATAGAAAACCGCCATCGCCGAGTATTAGGGCCAAATTTCGACGTGGGGCGCCCCCAAAATCTTCACCGAGCCACCGAAAGGCTTGCCTGGCAGGCGTGCATATGACGCAGCTTCGCCCTGAATCATGAGTGTTGCCAATCTATTTCCTTTATGATTTGAACACCGGAAAAGGCCGCAAGTCCCATGACTAAGTCAGGGTCTGGCCACAAAAATGAACGGTGGGGGCGACGCTCTGTATCGTTATTGAACTTTCGCGCCGCCCCTGTTTCGATCATGTTTCGATCATGTGATGTGGGCGACCGCA
Organism: uncultured Alphaproteobacteria bacterium; assembly: GCA_963776655.1. GTDB lineage: Bacteria > Pseudomonadota > Alphaproteobacteria > Rhizobiales > Methyloligellaceae > Methyloceanibacter. The sequence goes on from CAVZNL010000003.1 coordinate 143,644, forward strand.
CGCCCGCGCTCCTGAGCTGAGAACGCGCCCGCCTTTCGCACATGTCCAACAAGGGCGGGCAGAGACTTCGGGGAGTGGAAAGGATGGCGATCGGCAATCGAATGAAGACCGCGCTTGGCGTGGCGGCAAACCTTGCCCTCGGCGGGACAGCCTTTGCCAAGGACGGGATCGCGGTGCCCTGGCAGATGGACTTTCAACCCGCCGCCTCGCCGATCATGGCGCAGATCCACTCGTTCCACACCTATGTCACGATCATCATCACGCTGATCGCTCTTTTCGTTCTTGTTCTCCTCGTCTACGTGATGGCGCGGTTCAACGAGCGCCGCAATCCGGTGCCGTCGCGGGTCACCCACAACACCGTGCTCGAGATTGCCTGGACAGTGATCCCCGTTCTCATTCTCGTCGCCATTGCCATTCCGTCCTTCCGGCTCCTGTTCGCCCAATACGACTTTCCCAAGGCCGACCTCCATATCACCGCGACCGGCAGCCAGTGGTATTGGAGCTACGAATATCCGGACCATGGCATCACCTTCAATTCGATCATGGTGCCGGAGGCCGACCTGAAAGAGGGCCAGCCCCGCCTGCTTGCGGTCGACCGCGAAGTGGTGGTGCCGGTGAACAAGAACGTCATCGTCGGACTCAAATCGAACGACGTGATCCATGACTGGGCGCTGCCGGCATTCGGCGTGAAGCTCGACGCAGTGCCTGGACGGTTGCAATCGACTTGGTTCCGGGCCGAACGCGAAGGTGTCTTCTACGGCCAATGCTCCGAGCTTTGCGGCCGCAATCACGCCTTCATGCCGATCGCGGTGCGCGTCGTCTCCGAGGCCGCGTTCGCCGATTGGCTTGCCAAGACCAAGACCGCGGCCTCGCGCAACGGCGCGAACCAGGTGGCCGCGGCAAAGGAGTAACCGAACCGCTCGTGCGTGAGGCGAGAACGCGCCCTTCAACGAGCAACGCTTGACAGTGAAGCCTACATAAAGACCCAAGGAAGACAGCCATGGCACACCGCGCCCATGCCGAAGAGGCCCATCACGAGCACCATCCGACAGGAATAGGGCGCTGGCTCTTCTCGACCAACCACAAGGACATCGGGACGATGTACCTGATCTTGGCCATGGTCGGAGGCGTCGTCGGCGGTCTCCTGTCGATGGGCATGCGTGCCGAGCTGATGGAGCCCGGCATGCAAATCTTCGGCAATCCCGAGATGTTCAACGTCTTCGTGACGGCGCACGGCCTGATCATGGTGTTCTTCATGGTCATGCCCGCGACCATGGGCGGGTTCGGCAACTGGATGGTGCCGCTCATGATCGGTGCCCCCGACATGGCCTTCCCGCGCTTGAACAATATTTCATTCTGGCTGCTCGCTGCGGCGTTCACCCTGCTGGTGACGTCGCTGTTCGTGCCCGGGCCTCCCGGCACCAAAGGTGTCGGCGGCGGCTGGACCATCTACGCGCCGCTCTCCACCAAAGGCACGCCGGGGCCGGCCATGGATTTCGCCATCCTGGCGCTGCATCTCGCCGGCGCGTCGTCGATCCTGGGCGCCATCAATTTCATCACCACCATCTTCAACATGCGCGCCCCGGGCATGACCCTGCACAAGATGCCGCTCTTCGTCTGGTCGGTGCTGGTCACGGCCTTCCTGTTGCTCCTGTCGCTGCCCGTGCTCGCCGGCGCCATCACCATGCTGTTGACAGACCGCAATTTCGGCACCGCTTTCTTCGACTCGGCCCGTGGCGGCGACCCGCTGCTGTGGCAGCACCTGTTCTGGTTCTTCGGCCACCCGGAAGTCTACATCCTCATCATTCCGGGCTTCGGCATGGTGAGCCAGATCGTCTCCACCTTCTCCAAGAAGCCGGTGTTCGGCTATCTCGGCATGGCCTATGCCATGGTCGCCATCGGCGTGATCGGCTTCGTCGTGTGGGCGCACCACATGTTCGCCGCCGGCATCAGCGTCAACACGCAGGCCTATTTCGTGTTCGCCACCATGGTCATCGCCGTGCCAACCGGCGTAAAGATCTTCTCGTGGATCGCCACGATGTGGGGCGGTTCGCTCTCGCTCCGCGCTCCCATGCTGTGGGCGCTTGGTTTCATCTTCCTGTTCACGATCGGCGGCGTCACCGGCGTGGTTCTCGCCAATGCCGGCGTCGACCGCTCCTTCCACGACACCTATTACGTGGTTGCCCACTTCCACTACGTGCTGTCGCTCGGCGCGGTGTTCTCCCTCTTTGGCGCCTGGTACTACTGGTTCCCGAAAATGTACGGCTACATGTACAGCGAGTTGCTCGCCAAGCTGCATTTCTGGCTGATGTTCATCGGCGCCAATCTGACGTTCTTCCCGCAGCACTTCCTTGGACTCGCCGGCATGCCGCGCCGTTACGCCGACTATCCGGATGCGTATGCGGGCTGGAACTATGTTTCGTCGCTCGGCTCCTATCTCTCCTTTGCCGGGTTCCTGGTCTTCCTGTTCGGCATCTTCTACGCCTTTGCCCGCAAGCACCACGCCGCGGCCAATCCGTGGGGAGCGGGAGCCACGACGCTCGAATGGACCGTGCCGTCGCCGCCGCCCTTCCATACCTTCGAGACGCTGCCGCGCATCAAATGAGACCAAGGACTTGGATGAGGGCCTTCCGCCCGCAAACGTCCGAGTGAGTGAGAAATGGCCGACGCCGCATTCTCTGTGACAGCCGGGACGGCCGAGGCCGGTGCCGGCGGCGACGTCGCCGATTACGTCGCGCTGATGAAGCCGCGGGTGATGTTCCTCGTGGTGTTCACCGCTCTTGTCGGTCTCGTCGCCGCGCCCGTCGCCTTGCACCCGGTTTTGGCCCTCGCTTCGCTCATCTGCATCGCAGCCGGAGCCGGCGCCGCCGGCGCATTGAACATGTGGTACGACGCGGATATCGACGCGGCGATGGCACGCACGGCCGCTCGCCCAATTCCGCGCGGCCGCGTCACGGCCGAGGAAGCGCGTTCCTTCGGCGCGGTCCTTGCCGTGGGCTCGGTGATCTGTCTCGGCGTCATGGCCAATTGGCTGGCTGCGGGGCTGCTTGCCCTCACCATCGGCTTTTACGTCTTCATCTATACGATGTGGCTCAAGCGCACGACGCCGCAGAACATCGTCATCGGCGGCGCATCCGGCGCCGTGCCGCCAATGATCGGCTGGGCCGCGGCAACGGGCGGCGTCAGTCTCGAAGCCTTCGTGCTCTTCCTCATCATCTTCGTCTGGACCCCGCCGCATTTCTGGGCGCTCGCTCTGCTCAGGACGCGCGACTATGCCAAAGCCGGCGTGCCGATGCTGCCGGTGGTTGCCGGCGCCGATGCCACCAGGGCGCAAATCCTCATCTACAGCCTCATTCTCGCGCCGCTCGGCATGATGCCTTCCGTCATCGGTCTCGGCGGCGCGCTCTATGCGGCCGCCGCGGCGGTGCTGGGGGCGATCTTCGTCGTGATGGCCGTCGACTGCTATCGCAAGCGGGAAGGCGAGGAGGCCGATCGCGCCGCCAAGAACCTTTTCGGCTATTCCGTGCTCTACCTGTTCCTGCTCTTCGCCGTGCTCCTCGTCGAACAAGGTTTCGGCATTGACGGCGGGAGTCTGACGGCCCTTTGGGCGTCGTGATGCATGATGCGGAAAAGGAGCGCCAACGCCGTCAACGCATGCGATCGATTGCCATTGCCTGGATCCTTGCCGCGCTCGTGGTGCTGTTCTTCATCGTTACCCTTGTCAGGCTCGGCGGCAACGTGGCCGACCGCGCGCTTTGAGCTTCGGCCACCGTCATGAGCGAGACCTCGCACCATAAACAGCAAAAGCCGAGACGCCACGGCGCGGTCGCGCTCAGCCTTGTCGGGTTGGTCGCGGTCATGACCGGGCTCGCTTTCGCCGCCGTACCGCTCTATCGCCTGTTCTGCCAGGTCACGGGTTACAGCGGCGTGCCGCAGCGGGCCGAAGCCGCTCCCGATCGGGGGATCGATCGCACCCTCCAGGTCCGCTTCGACGCCAATGTCGATCGTGCCTTGCCGTGGAGCTTTGCGCCGGTCGAGCGCGCGATCGAGGTCAAGATCGGTGAAACGGCGCTCGCCTTCTTCAAGGCTTCCAATCGATCCGACGCTCCGGTGACGGGGACCGCCGTCTTCAACGTCGTGCCTGAGCGCGCCGCCCGCTATTTCAGCAAGATCGAGTGCTTCTGCTTCAAGGAGCAGACACTTGCCGCCGGCGCCAGCATCGAGATGCCGGTGACGTTCTTCATCGATCCCAAGATCGTCGATGACGACGACACCAAGAACATCTCAGAGATCACTCTGTCATATACCTTCTATCGCAACGGCCAGGACGCCAAGCCTGAGCCCGTTCGCGAATTCGGGATCGTGATTGTGCCGAGGCGGCGCGCCGCCTCGGCAGGTTTGGGAGGAACAGGAGCGAAACATGGCTGACGCGCACGCCAAGCAACACGACTATCATCTCGTCAATCCGAGCCCATGGCCGATCGTGGGCGCGGTCGGGGCGCTCTCGCTCGCCGTCGGCACCATCATGTTCTTCATCTCCAAGAAGGCGGGCAACCCGCAGCTTTGGTACGTGCTCCCGGGGCTCGGGCTCGTCATCTTGACCATGTTCGGCTGGTGGCGCGACGTCATCAACGAAGCGAAAGAGGGTTATGAGACGCCCGTCGTGCAGCTCCACCTGCGCTACGGCATGATCCTGTTCATCGCCTCCGAGGTGATGTTCTTCGTCGCCTGGTTCTGGGCCTATTTCGACGCGGCGCTCTATCCCGACGACGCCATTACCTATGCCCGCACCCAGGTGCTCGGCGGTCAGTGGCCGCCGATCCCCAGCGCCGAGACCGATGTCGCGGGGCTTGGCAGCTTCAAGCACACATTCGATCCGTGGGGACTGCCCTTCGTCAACACGCTGATCTTGCTCACCTCGGGCACAACGGTGACATGGGCGCACCATGCGCTGCTGCAAAACGACCGCAGGGGTCTCGTGATGGGGCTCGCCTGCACAGTCGTGCTCGGCATTCTGTTCACGGCCTGCCAGGCCTATGAGTACATGCATGCCGGCTTCGGCTTCGCCAACCACATCTACGGCTCGACGTTCTTCATGGCGACGGGATTCCACGGCTTCCATGTCATCGTCGGCACCATTTTCCTCACCGTGTGCCTAGTCCGCGCCATGCGCGGCGCCTTCAGCCAGAAGATGCATTTCGGGTTCGAGGCGGCCGCGTGGTATTGGCACTTCGTCGACGTGGTCTGGCTGTTCCTGTTCACCTGCATCTATGTGTGGGGAGCCGGAAGCAACCCCGCGCATTAGCGGCGGCCGACGCCGAAAACAGAAGGGGGCGGTCAACGGCCGTCCCCTTTTGCGTTTGAGGATGTTCTGATGAACCTCCGCGCACCAAAACCGCATGCGCCGAGCCTCGGGTCTACGCTCGCGGCGGGGATTGCCGGACGCTGCCCCGCCTGCCAGCGCGGCAAGCTTTATTCGGGCTATCTCACGCTCGCTCCCAAATGCGAGAATTGCGGGCTGGACTACGCGTTTGCCGATGCAGGCGATGGGCCTGCGGTTTTCGTCATACTCGTGACCGGGTTCGTAGTGACGGGTCTTGCCGCTCCTCGCCGAGATCCTCTACGCGCCGCCTTATTGGCTCCACGCCATTTTGTGGGGCTCGCTTGCCATCCTCCTTCCGCTCGTCCTGCTTCGGTCCTTCAAGGGCGTGCTCATCGCGCTCCAATTCAGGCACAAGGCCGAAGAAGGCAAACTCGCCGCCGAATGAGGCGGGCTCCGATGCAAACGAAGGGCCTTCTCGGCTTCACGGCGTTGACGCTCGCCATGCTCGCCGTGCTCGTTGGCCTCGGTCTCTGGCAGGTCGAGCGGCTCCATTGGAAGGAAGGACTGATCGCGCAGATCGAAACGCGGAGCAAAGGCCCGCCGATCTCGCTTAAGGAGGCGACTGTCATGGCCGGGGAGGGGCGCGATCCAAGCTATTGGCGGGTACGCGTCAGCGGGCGCTTCGACCATGCCAAGGAGCGATATCTGTTCGCCGTCTCCGAGGGGAGGGCCGGCTGGCATGTGATCACACCGCTCAAGACAACCGACGGCGAGACGGTCCTCATCGATCGCGGTTTCGTGCCCGATCGTCTGAAGCATCCCTCCACGCGCGCCGAAGGTGAAGTCGAAGATCTGGTCACCGTCACCGGGATCGTGCGGGTCCCCGGCACTCCGGGCCTCTTCACCCCTGACAACGAGCCCAACGCCAATCGCTGGTTCTGGCGCGACCTTAAGGCCATGGCCCGGTCGATGTTCGCGGGAGAGCCCGTCAAGCTCGCGCCCTTCTTCCTCGAGGCCGAGAAAAGCGACGTGCCGGGCGGCTGGCCCGAGGGCGGTCAGACGCGGCTCGACTCCGCCGAACAACCATCTGCAATACGCCATCACCTGGTTTCTGTTGGCGGCCTGCCTCCTCGTCATTTACGGGATCTATGTGCGGAGGACACGCCGCCTAACCCTGGGCCGTCGCGCGTTATTGCCGGGAGAGGCGCCGCCCGCTAGGGTCGCCCGAGAAACCCCCGTTTCCGTGCCGGAAGAGGCCGTCTTGAAATTCGTCTCAACGCGCGGAGAAGCGCCGGCGCTCTCCTTTGAAGGCGCGCTTCTTGCCGCTCTCGCCCGCGACGGCGGCCTCTATTTGCCCGAGGCCTGGCCGAGGCTCGAGCCTGAAGCGATCTCCGGCCTCGCCGGCCTCGATTATGCCGATGCCGCCTGCCGGGTGATGCGGCCCTTCCTCGCCGGCGATCCTTGCCTCGCCGACCTCGAGAGCGTGCTGGAAGAGGCCTATGGCAGCTTCCATCATCCCGCCGTGGCGCCGCTCCGCCAGATCGCGCCTAACAGTTTCATTCTCGAGCTGTTTCACGGGCCGACGCTCGCCTTCAAGGATCTCGCCATGCAGGTGGTTGCGCGCTTGATGAACCGCGCGCTGCTGCGCAAGGGCGCCCATGCCACGGTGATCGGGGCGACGTCCGGCGACACCGGCGCCGCGGCGATCGAGGCCTTTCGCGGCCTCGAGGCGATCGACATTTTCATTCTGCATCCGAAGGGACGCATCAGCGACGTGCAGCGTCGCCAGATGACGACCGCGACCGAGGAGAACGTTCACAACATCGCCGTCGAAGGCACCTTCGACGATTGCCAGACGATCGTTAAGGGACTGTTCGGCGATCTCTCGTTGCGCGACCGGCTCGCGCTGACCGGAATCAACTCGATCAACTTCGCGCGCATCCTCGCCCAGATCGCCTATTACTTCACCGCCGCTGTCAGCCTCGGCGCGCCCGACCGGGCCGTGTGCCTTCACCGTGCCCACCGGAAATTTCGGTGATATTTTCGCAGGTTACGCGGCCAGACGCGATGGGCCTGCCGGTCGCGCGCCTCGTTATTGCCACGAACCTCAACGACAGTTTGGTTCGCGTCCTGGGCTCCGGGGTCTACGAGCCCACGAGCGTGATCGCCACCTCTAGCCCGAGCATGGATATCCAGCTTGCGAGCAATTTCGAGCGCCTTCTGTTCGAGCTTGCCGGCCGCGACGCCGCGCGCGTGAGATCGTTGATGGAGGAGTTGCGCAAGACGGGATCTTTCCGCCTTAACGAGGCCGAACTCGCATCCCTGCGCGAGCTCTTCAGCGCGCATGCCGATCGGCGAGCATGAGACGGACATGACCATTCGCAGTCTCGTGGAGGAGACGGGCGTGCTGGCCGACCCCCACACCGCCGTTGCCGTGGCGGCGGCGCGGGCCGAGAGCGGGCTTGGCCCGTGGCCGATGATCGTTCTGTCCACCGCCCATCCCGCCAAGTTCCCCGAGGCGGTCGAGCGCGCTTGGGCCGCGTGCCCGAGCAGCCCGAGCGCCTGAGATTGCGGCTCGGACAGCACGAGCGTTGCGCCGTGCTCCCCAACGACGTATGGCGCGGTCGCCGCTTTCGTCGAGGCCAAGGCTCGCGCTCGGCGCCAGCAGCGTCGCGCACGGGAAGCGCCCGACCGAGGTGCGCGCGTGAGCCTCGAGCAGTCAAAACTCGCCAACGGCCTGACCATCGTCAGCCACGCCATGCCCGAGGTCGAGACCGTGTCGCTCGGGCTCTGGGTCGGAGCCGGCAGCCGGAGCGAAGCGCCCGGCGAGCACGGCGTCGCCCATTTCCTCGAGCACATGGCGTTCAAGGGCACGGCGCGCCGCAGCGCCCAGGAAATCGCCGAACAGATCGAAGCCGTCGGAGGCGAGCTCGAACGCGGCGACCGGCGTCGACTCCACCGCCTACTATGCGCGCGTGCTGCGCAAGGACATGCCGCTCGCCCTCGACATTCTGAGCGATATCGTCGTCGCGCCGCGCTTCGACCGCATCGAGCTTGCCCGCGAGCGCGACGTGATCCTGCAGGAGATCGCCGCCGCGATGGATTCGCCCGAAGACATCGCCTTCGACCTGGTGCAGGAGGCGGCCTTCCCGAACCAGCCGGTCGGCAGGTCGATCCTCGGCACGGTGAACAGCGTCCGCCGCTTCAAGCGCGCCGATCTCGGCGCCTATCTTTCCGCGCATTATCACGGGCCGAGCATGGTGCTGGCCGCGGCGGGCGCCGTCGAGCATGGCGCGCTGGTGGCCGAGGCCGAGCGCCGGCTCGGCAGCTTTGACCCCGAGGCGGCGGCGCTCCCGCAGGGCGCCGTCTATGCCGGCGGCCTCAGGCGCTCCGACAAGACTTTCGAGCAGACCCATGTCGTGCTCGCTTTCGAAGGCGCCGCACTATCGCCACGCCGATTATTTCACCGCGCAGATTTGCGCCGGCGCGCTCGGCGGCGGCATGTCCTCGCGCCTGTTCCAGGAAGTGCGCGAGCGGCGCGGGCTCTGTTACTGCGATCTATGCCTTCGCCAGCGGGCTCTCCGACAGCGGCATGTTCACGATCCACGCGGCGGCGCCTCCGACCGGGCCCATCAGCTGTTTGCCGTGATCCGCGACGAGCTGGTCAAGGCCGCCGACGCGGGCTTCCGCCCCGAGGAGATCGCCCGCGTCAAGGCTCAGCTCAAGATGGGGCTTCTCACCGGGCTCGAGAGCTCAAGCGCCCGCGCCGAGCAGCTCGCCCGCCAGATCCTCATCCATGGCCGGCCCCTTTCGACCGAGGAGCTGATCGAAAAGGTGGATCGGGTCGAGGCCGCCGACGCTGCAAGCCTTGGTCGAGCGCATGCTGGTCTCTCCGGCCAGCCTTGCCACGGTCGGGCCCATTCTTGATGTTGCAAGATTCGACCGAGTGACGGAAAAATTCGCGGTTCCGTCGACCAGGGCCGCTTAACAGGGGTGAGCCGCGCATGGCGTTACTGCGAGCCGTCTCCACCAGCGATTTCGGACCGGTCATCGAGGCCGAGACCGTCACGTTGCGGACGCCGCAAATGTCCGACTATCCCGCCTGGGCGGAGCTCAGGGCTCAAAGCCGTGAGTTCTTGACGCCTTGGGAGCCGCTTTGGGCAACCGACGAGCTGTCGCGCGCCTCGTTTCGCCGGCGCGTTCGGCACTATTTGCGCGATCTTCGCGAGGATATCGGCTACGCGCTGTTCATCTTCACCGCTTCGACCGGCACGCTGGTCGGCGGCCTCACGCTGTGCAACGTGCGCCGCGGCGTGACCCAGTCCTGCACGCTCGGCTACTGGGTCGGCGCCAAATACGCCAACCAAGGCTATATGACGGCGGCCGTCCGCGCGGTAATTCCTTTCGTGTTCGATTCGCTGGAATTGCACCGGCTGGAGGCGGCATGCCTGCCGACCAACACGGCCTCGATCAAGCTGCTCGAGAAGACGGGTTTCAAGCGCGAAGGCCTCGCGCGTCGCTATCTGCGGATCAACGGCGTATGGCAGGATCATCTGCTTTACGCGCTGCTCGACACCGACGCGTGCGGCTAGCGCGGTCGGCAAGCGAGCCACGGGGGAGGAAAGGCGGAATTGAGCGCCTCGCCAAGGGGTAAGGCGGCGCCTTCGCGGCGCCTGGTCGGCCCGATCGGCGCGATCGCCTGCGCCGTCGCCGCCGCCGCGTTCCTTTGGTCGGCGCCGCTTGCCCGCGCCATCGAGGCGATTCCCGTCGAGCCCAACCAGGACAGGATCGACATCACCGCCAAGGGCGAGCTCTATGAAGGGCGCGGCGACCGGCTCCAGATCGAGACGGCGCCGGGCCCTGACGGCTATATCGGCCGCATGGCGGTGTCCGCCTCGACGCCGGGCACCAATCCGGCCTGGCTCGTCTTCGCCCTTTCCAATCCGACCTCTGAGCGCATCGTGCGCTGGCTGGTCGCGCCGCGCTACACGCTCGCCAATTCGCGCGTGTTCTGGCCGATCCTCGACGCTCCGCGCATCGCCGCCATCACCCCTTCGCTCGGGTTCCGTCCCGAGCCGCTGAAGAGCGACCGCGCCGACATGTTCCGCTTGAGCCTCGAGCCGGGCCAGACCATTACCTTTGCCGCCGAGCTGAGTTCGCCGCGGGTACCGCAGCTCAATCTGTGGGACCCCAACGCCTACCAGGCGAAGCAGCAGGACCGCATGCTGTTCAATGGCGTGCTGCTCGGCATCACCGGGCTGCTCGCCATTTTCCTCACCGCAATCTTCGCCGCCAACCACCGCGCCATCTTTCCCGCCACCGCGCTCATAGCCTGGGCGGCCCTGGCCTATTTCTGCGTCGATTTCGGCTTTTGGAACAAGCTGTTCCCTGTCGGCCCCGACCGCACCGCGCTCTATCGCGCCACCGCCGAGGCGGGGCTTGCCGCGAGCCTTGTGCTTTTTCTCTACACCTTCTTACGCATCGGACTTTGGCATGGCTGGATCAGGACGTTGTTCTGGGGCTGGATCGCGTTACAGCTCTCGCTCGTCTTTCTTGCCGTCGTCGATCCGGCCTCCGCCTCGGGGCTCGCGCGCGTCTCGCTGGTGGCCGTCGCCGCCGTCGGCACCGGGCTCATCGCTCTATTTCGCGCTGCGCGGCCAGGATCGCGCGCTCTCGCTGATCCCGAGCTGGATGCTGCTGATCGTCTGGCTGTTCGGCGCCGCCATGATCGTGCTCGGCCACTTGTCCGGAGACCTCGTCGTCTCCGGCCTCGTCGCCGGGCTCGTGCTTGCTGCTCGTCCTGCTCGGCTTCACCGTGACGCAGTTCGCCTTCCGTTCGGGCGGCGCGCCCTTGAGCCTGGGGCCGCCGAGCCTCGTCCAGATGAAGTCGCTCGCCGTCGACGGCTCCGGCGCCTATGTCTTCCAATGGCACGCCGGCAGGGACGAGATCACCGTGGCGAACGAAGTGGAGCAGGAGCTTGGGCTTGAGCCCGGCGCGCTCAACGTCGCGGTCGATGACTTCTTGCAGTACATGCACAATGCCGACCGCGAGCGTTTCCGTCTGATGCTGTGGTCGCTCCAGGAGAAGCAGGGCGGCGATCTTCAGATCGATTTCCGCTTGCGGCGCCATGACGGCACCTATCTTTGGTACGATCTGCGAGCGCATGCCGCGCCGAGCGAGAACGCGCGCCTGTTGCGCTGCACCGGGTTGATGCGCGACGTGACCAACCTCAAGCGCTCCCACGAGCGGCTGATCCACGACGCCGTGCATGACAGCCTGACCGGCCTTCCCAACCGCGAGCTGTTCATGGATCGCCTGCAAGGCGCCATCACCCGCGCACGCGAGGGTCAGGCCAATCGTCCCACCGTGCTCGTCATCGACATCGACCGCTTCAAGAACGTGAACAAGAGTTTCGGCCTCGTCATCGGCGACAGCATGTTGCTCACGCTTGGCCGCCGGTTGAGCCGCCATCTCAATCCTCAGGACACGCTTGCGCGCCTCGGCGGCGATCAATTCGCCATCCTGTTGATCTCAGATCCCGATCCCCACCACGTGGCGACGCTTGCCGAGCGGGTCAGGCGCGCGCTGCGCACGCCGATGAAGATCAGCTCCAAGGAGATCATCCTCACCGCCTCGATCGGCATCGTCGTGCATGACGGCAGCCAGGAGACGGCGCAAGACATGCTGCGCGAGGGCGAGCTTGCCATGCTGCGCGCCAAGCGCGGCAGGCGCCGACCGTATCGAGATCTTCAATCCGGCGATGCGCGGCGAGGACGAGAGCAAGCTCCCGCTCGAGAGCGATCTGCGCAAGGCGCTCGAGCGGCAGCAGATCACCGTGCTCTATCAGCCCATCACCCGGCTCGCCTCCAACCAACTCGCCGGCTTCGAGGCGCTCATGCGCTGGGACCATCCGACGCGCGGACGGCTCGGCGCCGAGGATTTCATCCCGCTCGCCGAGGACATCAGGGCTGATCGTCGAGCTGGGCAGCTACGTCCTCGGCCAGGCGCTCGAGGAGGCGAACCGCTGGCACAAGGCCCTGCCGCGCGACCGCGATCCGCTTTTCGTCAGCGTCAATGTGTCGAGCCGCCAGCTGTTCCGCCAGGACATGGTGCAGGAGATCAGGCTGATGCTGGCGCGCGAGGCGGTGCCCAAGGGGACGCTCAAGCTCGAGATTACCGAATTGCTGGTCATGGAAAATCCCGAACGCGCCGTCGAGATCCTCACCTGGCTCAAGACCTTCGGCGCGAGCCTCGCGCTCGACGATTTCGGCACCGGCTACAGCTCGCTCAGCTATTTGCACCGCTTCCCCTGCGACACCATCAAGGTCGACCGCTCGCTCGTCCGCAATAGCGGGCTCGACGGCTCGACCCCGCTGATCCTTCGTTCGGTCATTGCGCTCGCCCACGAGCTTGGCAAGGAGGTGGTGGCCGAGGGCGTCGAGACGCAGGCTGACGCAAGCTATCTTCGCTCGATCGGCTGCGAGTACGGCCAGGGCTACTATTACGGCGAGCCGATGTCGGCGAAGGACGTCGCCAATCTCTTGGCCGCGCTCGCCAGCCATCGCAAGCGCCGCGAGCGCGAGCGCGCCCGCGCTCCGGCCGAGCGGCAGGCGACCGAAGGCATTGGAAGTTCAGGTGGGAGGCGCAGGCCCGCTTCCGGCTTTACCGGGAACCGGAACTTTGCCGTCGGCGTCCTAGCGGGCGGGATACGAGACGAGAAGCGGCGAGCCGACCTCCCCACGAGGGGGAGGTTCGAAAAGAGAGGGTGCGGACTAGGCGTGGCCTGAATCGTTGACGAGGCGGATCGGATCGATCCCGATCTTGCCTAAGGCGCGCGAATATTTGCGGTCGACCTCAGGATCGAAGATCAGCTCGGGATCGGCCGGGCAATTGAGCCAGCCATTGGCCTGGATTTCGCTTTCGAGCTGCCCGGGCGCCCAGCCGGCGTAGCCGAGCGCGAGCAGCGCCTTGTCCGGTCCCGTGCCCTTGGCGATGTCGCGCAAGATGTCGATGGTGGCGGTGAGGCAGACGCTTTCGTCGATCGGCAGCGTGCTCTCGGCCTTGAAATAGTCGGCGCTGTGCAGCACGAAGCCGCGACCCGTCTCGACCGGGCCGCCGAGATGCACGGCCATGCCGTGAAGGCCTTCGGGCAGTCTGATGCGGTCTTGCGGCGGCACGATGTTGAGCTGCTCCAACAGCTCGGTGAAGCTGATATTGGGTGCGCGCTGGTTGATGATGATGCCCATGGCGCCGTCGGCCGAATGGGCGCACAGATAGATGACCGAGCGCGCAAAGCGCGGATCGCCCATGGCCGGCATGGCGATCAGCAATTGGCCGTCGAGATAGCCGTCGTCGTGCGGGCGAGTTTGTGCGCTTCGAGCTGGCATGGGACCAGAGTACAGCAGTTCCTGCTGCCTTGGGAAGAGGCATCTGCTCGATTAACGCGGAGCGAGGCATTTTCGCCGCACTTGCGCTCACGAAAGAGTGAGACCTTTGCTTTTGCTTCAAGTCGCGCCGCTATCGTTCCTGCCGCTAAAGTTGCGGCCGGAGCAGTACCCCTTGAGGACATGACGATGAGATTTGCTCTCTTTCAGCGCCTGCGCCTCGCGCTCTCGCCGTTGGCGCGATTCTGGGCCTTGGCGCGGCCGGCGCCGCGCTCGCGGCGGCGGCGAGCGCCATCGCCGTGGACAGCCTCGACCAATTCCAAGGTGCGGCTCGTGTCGGGCACGGTCGACGTCGACGGCGAGCCCGCGCTCGTTGCCGGCGTTCAGCTTCGCATGGACCCGGGCTGGAAGACCTATTGGCGGAACCCGGGCGATTCCGGCGTGCCGCCGAGCTTCGATTGGACGCGGATCGAAGAATCTGAAAGCATGCCGAGGTGCTCTATCCCGCGCCCCACCGCTTTGCCGATGCCGGCGGCACGGCGATCGGCTATGACGACGAGGTGATCTTTCCGGTCAAGCTCACGCCTGAGCGTGAGGGCGAGCCGATCGAGCTCAAGCTCGCCTTCGCTTACGGCCTGTGCAAGGACCTCTGCATCCCGAACGAGGTGAGCTTGAGTCTCGCGCTCGCCGCAGATATCGGCAAGGGCGATGCGCTCCTGCTCGAGGGCGCCTGGCGCGCGTGCCGAAGCCCGCCGCGCCGGCCTGCTGCCTGCCAGTGAGCGGCGTCGAGGCCAAGCTCGACGGCGAGAGCGCCCGAGCTCGTCGTCGATGCCGTCTTTCCCGCCGGACGCGACCGGCACCGATCTTTTCATCGATGGCGGCGATGTCTTCGTTCCGGTGCCGGCGCCGCTTGGCGCGCCGGTCGACGGGAAACAGCGCTTCGCCGTCACCTTCGCCTCGCCTGCGGAGGCGACCGCCCTCAAGGGCAAAACGTTGCGCCTGACGCTCGTCTCCGACCAGGGCTCGACGGAAACCATGTGGAAGGCGGAGTAGCGGGGACGCTTTCCACGGCGCCTTGGCCGCGACGGTCTGAGCCGGTATGGTCGCCGCCAATCTCAGAGTGGCAAGGAGAGCATCGATGACCATTGCGATAGGAGACCGCCTGCCCGACGCGACTTTCAGGGTCATGGGCCCCGACGGCATCAAGGACCAATGACCACGCGCGAGGTGTTCGGCGGCAAGAAGGTGGTGCTGTTCGCCGTGCCCGGCGCCTTCACCCCCACCTGCCATCTGAAACACCTGCCGGGCTTCATCGAGAGGGCCGACGAGTTCAAGAGACACGGCATCGACACCGTGGCCTGCGTCGCCGTCAACGATCCCTTCGTGCTCGGCGCCTGGGAGGAGAAATCCGGCGGCAAAGGCAAGGTGCTGTTCCTGTCCGACGGCAATGCCGAGTTCACCAAGAAGATCGGCATGGATTTCGACGGGAGCGGGATCGGCCTCGGCACCCGCTCGAAGCGCTACGCGGCGCTGGTCGATGACGGCGTGGTGAAGACTCTGAACGTCGAAGAGTTCGCCGGGCGTCGCCGCTGAAAGCACCGCCGAGAAAATCCTCGAAGGCCTTTAATTCGGGCGTGACCCGGCTGAGCCGGGTAGGGGGTTCACTTTGATTGTTGGCGGCTTGCCGCAAGGAACGGGGCCATGCCCTCGCGCGCAAGCTCGTCGGCGCGCTCGTTGGCGTCATGGCCGACATGGCCCTTGACCCAATGCCAGCGCACCGTCATGGCGCGCGGCGGCCTGCTCCAGCCGCTCCCACAGCTCGGCGTTCTTCACCGGCTTGCGGTCGGCCGTGCGCCAGCCATTCTTCTTCCAGCCCTTGATCCAGCTCGTGATGCCGCCGCGGAGATAATTGGAGTCGGTGTAGAGATCGACCTCGGACGGCGACTTCAGCGCTTCGAGCGCCTCGATCGCCGCGATCAGCTCCATGCGGTTGTTGGTGGTCAGCGCCTCGCCGCCTTTGAGCTCCTTGCGATGCGGCCCGATTCGAGGATCGCGCCCCAGCCGCCGGGCCCCGGATTGCCGGAACAGGCGCCGTCGGTATGGATCACCGACCTTGGGCCGCGCCCCCATGCTCAGCGCTCCTTGAGCCCGTATTCGCGCGTCGACTTCACCCGCTGATGGAATCTGAGCTTGCGCAGATATTCGTTGGGGTCCTTGGTCTTCACCAGCGCGTCGGCGTCGGTGTTGAGCAGATCGTAGGTGCGGGTCAACAGAAAGCGGAGCGCCGCGCCGCGCGCGAGCGTCGGCAGCCGTTCGAGCTCGGCCTTGGTCAAGGGGCGCACGCCTCTCGTAGGCCTCGAGCAGCGCCCGCGCCTTGGTGACGTTGAAGCTGCCGTCGGTCTCGAAGCACCAGGCATTGAGGCAGACGGCGATGTCGTAGGCGAGCATGTCGTTGCAGGCGAAATAGAAGTCGATCAGGCCCGAGACCTTGTCGCCGAGAAAGAAGACATTGTCGGGGAACAGATCGGCATGAATGACCCCTGCGGCAGGTCGCCCGGCCAGTTTCCTTCGAGATGCCGCAAGCTCTTTTTCGATCACGCCGCTCAGTCCGGGCGTGACCTTGTCGGCGCCGCTGCCGATCGCGGCGAACAGCGCTCTGCCAGCCGGGCAAGCGACAGGCTGTTGGCGCGCGACCATGGGGAAATCGCGCGCCCGCCAGGTGGAAACGCGCCAAGCGCGTCGCCGAGGCCGGCGCAATGCTCGATGCCGGGCCGGCGCACCCACGAGCCCGTCGAGAAAGGTGATGAGCGCCGCCGGCCGCCCCGCGAGCTCCTTCAGCGTGCGGCCCTCGCGATCGCTGGACGGGA
This sequence comes from uncultured Alphaproteobacteria bacterium, assembly GCA_963776655.1. GTDB lineage: Bacteria > Pseudomonadota > Alphaproteobacteria > Rhizobiales > Methyloligellaceae > Methyloceanibacter. The sequence goes on from CAVZNL010000003.1 coordinate 160,219, forward strand.
AGGGGGCAGGTGATGCCGCGCGCGGCGAGATGCTCCATCAGCGCCAGGAAATAGGGGAGGTCCTCGCGGCTCACCCGCTTCTCGTAGAGCGTGAGGATGTAGCGCCCGCTCTCGGTGTGGACGAGATAGTTGGAGTTCTCCACGCCCTCGGCGATGCCTTTGAAGGAGGTCAGCGCGCCGATGGCGTAGCTGGCAATGAAGGCTTCGAGCTCTTCGTCGGAGACGTCGGTATAGACGGCCATCTAGAGCGCCGGCATCTCTCTGAGCTCGCGCGGCAGCTTGAAGGCGATGCTTTCTTCCGCCGTGGTGACGGTCTCGACCTTCGCGTCGAAGCGCGCCTTGAAGGCGTCGATGATCTCGTCGACCAGCACTTCAGGCGCCGAGGCTCCCGCCGTGACGCCGAGCCGCGTGATGCCCGTCGAACATGTCCCAATCGATCTCGCTCGCGCGCTGGATCAGGACGGCATGGGGACAGCCGGCGCGCTCGGCGACCTCGACCAGGCGCAGCGAGTTGGAGCTGTTGGGCGAGCCGACCACGATCATGCGGTCGCAGGCCGGCGCGATCCGCTTCACCGCCTCCTGGCGGTTGGTCGTGGCGTAGCAGATGTCGTCCTTGCGCGGCGTGACCATGCGCGGAAAGCGCTCCTTGAGCACGTTCACGATCTCCTTGGTGTCGTCGACCGACAGCGTGGTCTGGGTGATCACCGCGAGCCGGTCGGGGTCGCGCGGAACGAAGGCCCGCGCATCGTCGACCGTCTCGATCAGATGCACGGCGCCTTCCGGCAACTGGCCGGTGGTGCCGACCACCTCGGGATGGCCGGCATGCCCGATCAGCAGAATCTCGCGCCCCTCGCCGAACTGGCGCTCGGCCTCGACATGCACCTTGGAGACGAGCGGGCAGGTGGCGTCGAGAAAGAACAGGTTCCGCGCCCGCGCCGCCTCGGGCACCGCTTTCGGCACGCCATGCGCCGAGAATACGATGGGCGCGTCGGTATCCGGGATTTCGTCCAATTCCTCGACGAAGATGGCGCCCTTGGCCTTGAGGCTTTCGACCACGTAGCGGTTATGGACGATTTCATGGCGCACATAGACGGGCGCGCCGTATTTGGCGAGCGCAAGCTCGACGATCTGGATGGCGCGGTCGACGCCGGCGCAGAAGCCGCGCGGCGCGGCGAGATAGATGGTGAGCGGAGGACGGTCGGATTGCCGCCCATTGGCCTTGATCGTGCCGGTCATCGTCGTCCCGGAGAGATGCTTCAATCTGACCGCTGGCGGGCCCAGTCTGGCCTTGTCGCGCCTGCGGACTAGCGGATAGTTTGGCGCGCGAAAGCTCAAAACCGGCAACTCGCGATATTTCAAAGCAATTCCAGATCGAGCCGGCATATCAGGCGGGGATGCCTGGCATGTCAAGCCGAGGACGGGGTCAGGTGAGGCGTACCGACGCTCTTTGGTGGCTGTGCCGATGCGCCCTTATCGGGCTCATCGCCGTCCGCCGTTGGTCGTCTCGGTTGCGCCGTCTCCAGATTTTCCAACCCGTTCGGCTCGGGCGAGGAGGACACTTCCGCCTCGGCCGTGACCGAAGACAGGCTGCTCGAGACCGCCAAGGCCGATCCGGCACCGATCTGCCCGCCGGCTACAGCGCCCATTGCCCGCAAGTGGTGGCCTGGCCGCGCGACCGGCTGCTCACCATCTACCAGCCCGACCATGTGGGCGATGCGCAACGCCGTCGTGCATCGCGGCGAGATCACCAAGATGGCGCGCGAGTGCCAGCTCTATTCCGATCGCGTGATCGTCAAATACGGCTTTGCCGGGCGGGTGCTGCTCGGGCCCAAGGGCGCCCCAGGCACGGTGACGCTCGGGGTCAATGTCCGCGTCGCGGGCGCCCAGCAGAACACGCTCGCCACCGACAAGATGAGCGTCACCACCACCATCCCGCCGGACAGTCCGGCCGGCTATTTCTCCATGGTCCGGGAGATCGCCTTTCCCATCGTGGTCGGCACGCGGCCCGAGGATTACAAGATCTTCGTCGCCTTCGACCGCAACGTTGCCGGGGCCGGCTGACCCTGGGGGCCTCGGCCGGGGGAGGGCATATCCCCTCTTTTTTCTTGGTGATGCCCAAATTTGAACCGGCGGCGCTGCTACGATTCCCCGAGTTGTGCGTTATGCGGCAGGCCGGCGCGTCAGCGCGCCGAGTAACGGGGGAAAGTCGATGCGTGACCTCTATCGCATTCTGGGGGTTTGGCGGGGCGCTGCCAGGGACGAAATCCATAAAGCATACAGGCGCTTGGCCAAAGTCTCCCACCCCGATTCGGGTGGGTCGGTCGGCGCCTTCGGGGAACTTGCCACGGCCTACGCCGTGCTCTCGAACCCGAATTGCCGCGAACGATACGACCGCACCGGCGAGGTCGAACCGCCGCGCCCTGACAATTTTGACGCGAGCGCCGTCGAGGTCATCGCCCAGAAGCTCGGCCTGATCATTCATGCCGAACATGACGTGACCAACATGGATATGGATATCGGCGCCCTGATCGAAGGGGCGATCCGGGAGGATGTGGCGCAACGCCGGGCCAATATCGCGAGCCAGGAGCGCGCCATCGAGCGGGCCAAACGCCTCAGGTCCCGGGTCAAGCGCAAGGCCAACGGTCAAGACAACATGGTGGTGAGGGTCCTCGACTGGCACGAGGCTTCGACCCGGATTGCAGATCGACAAGAACGAAGCGGCCGTGTCGTCCATGGAGCGCGCGCTCGAGATCCTCAAGGACTATTCGTTCGCCGAGGATTTCCCGGCCGCCGCGGGCGACGATGTGTCGGTCGCCTTGCACGACGCGCTTCACTCGCTCGACCAGTTGGCCGCCGTGCTCAAGACCGGCCCCGCCTGGTGCGATCTCGATGTCGCGCGGCCTTCGGCGAGCGGCTAGGAGCCTCGCTGCAAGCGCGTCCCAATGAACGAGCCGGCGATCCTTCGAGGACCGCCTTCGGCGGCCGCCCCAGGAAGACGGGGAATTTGCGAAATCCTAGTTCAGCTTGCCCTTGAGCGCGTCGATGCCCTGCTTGACGAGCTTGTCGGCGGCTTCGGGCGTGAGCTTTTCGGCGATCACGGCTTGCGCCGCGGCGATGGCGGCATCGGCGGCCGCGGCGCGCACCTCGCGCAAGGCCTCGGCCTCGGCGCGGGCAATCTTGTCCTCGGCGAGCTTCATGCGCCGCTCGAAATGCTCCTGCATCGAACGGCGGGTTTCGGCGGTGAGAATCTCCGCCTCCTTGGCGGCGAGGCTGACGATGGCCTCGGCCTCCTTGGCCGCCTCGCCTTGCTTCCGCCGGTAGTCGGCAAGCACCTTCTCGGCCTCTTGGCGCAGGCGCCTCGCCTCGTCCAGCTCCTTGGCGATGGAAGCGGCCCTGGCATCGAGCGCAACGGCAATCTTCTTGTGCACGCCGAGATAGATCACGACGCCCACGAACAAAAAGAACGAGACCGCGACCCAGAATTCGGGCTCCAACAGGAATTCCATGGTCAAGCCTTCCGCGCGGTTCCGACCGCCTTCTCGATCTCGGCCTTGCCGGGAGCGACCCCGATGAGCCGGCGCACGATATCGGCCGCGACATCGGCTGCGATAACATTCACGTCTTTCATTGCCGGCGTTCCTGGCGGTGGCAATGCGGGCCTCGGCCTCGGCGCTTCTTGCGGCAAGCTCGCTTTCGAGGCGGGCGCGCTCTTCCGCCGTCTCCGCCTTCAGCTTGGCGCGTCCCTCCTCGACGATGGCGTGAGCCTTCTGCCTCGCCTCGGCCAGGGCCTGCTCATAGGCCGCGATCGCCTCCTCGGTCTCGCGCCTGAGCTTGTCGGCCCTGGCGAGATCGCCGGCGATACGGGCGGCGCGCGCCTCGATCACCGAGCCGATGCGCGGCAGCGCCACATACACCATCAGCAGATAGAGGATGCCGAAGGTAATGAGGAGCCATAGGAGCTGCGGGCCCCAATCGAGAGGGTTGAGTTGCGGCATGGTCGCCTCGTGCCCCCGCTGTCGAGCGGAGGCTCCCCGCGAGACCTAGAACACGAACAGGATAATCAGCGCGACCACGAGCCCGAACAAGCCGGTGGCCTCGGCAAGGGCGAAGCCGAGCAGGAGATTGGCGAATTGCGTCGGCGCCGCCGACGGATTGCGCAACGCCCCTTGCAGGTAATTGCCGAAGATCGTGCCGATGCCGACGCCGGCGCCGACCAGAGCGATCGAGGCAAGGCCTGCGCCGATCAATTTTGCCGCTGCTGGATCCATGTCTTCTCTCCTTTGGTGGGTGGGAACCTGTGGCTAGTGATGCATATGCAAGGCGTCGTTGAGATAGATGCAGGTCAGGATGGCGAACACATAGGCCTGAAGGAACGCCACCAGAATCTCGAGCCCGGTGAAGGCCACCATGAAGGCGAGCGGCGCCCAGCCGCCGAGGAAGCCAAGCGCCACGACGAAAGCCCCGAATACTTTCAGCATGGTGTGTCCCGCCATCATATTGGCGAACAGCCGCACCGAGAGCGAGATCGGACGGGTGAGATAGGAGATCACCTCGATCACCACGAGCAGCGGCAGCATGACGACGGGCACGCCCTCGGGCACGAAGAATTTGAGGAACTTCGCCCCGTGCTTGACGAAACCGATCAGCGTCACCGCGAGGAAGATGAAGGCGGCGAGCGCGAAGGTGACGATGATGTGGCTCGTCACGGTGAAGGAGTAGGGCACCATGCCGAGCATGTTCAGCGTCAGCACGAACATGAACAGCGTGAAGATGAAGGGGAAATATTTCATCCCGTCGGTGCCGACATTGGCGCGCACCATATCGGCCACGAATTGGTAGGAGAGCTCGGCGACCGACTGGAGCCTGGACGGCACGAGCGCGCGGCTGCGCATCGCGTACATGGTGAAGAGCGTAATGAACGAGGCGGCGATCACCATGAACAGCGCCGAGTTGGTGAAGGAGGCGTCGAAGCCGAACAGTTCGAGCGGGATGATCCGCTTGATCTCGAACTGATGCATGGGATTGGGCAGGCCGCCGGCGCTGCCGCCATGCCCTGCTTCCTCCGCCGCGAAGGCTTGCCCGATCACCGCCAAATGCCCCTAATCGTCATCGTCATCATTCACGCTCGGCAAATTCTTGCCCGAAGGCGCCTCCGCCTGCATGCGCTTGGCGGTCCGCACCACGTTGAGGATTCCCGCGGCGGCGCCCAATCCGAGGAACATCACCATCAGGAAGGGCGCCGTGCCGAGCCAGCGGTCGAGCGCCCAGCCGATGAAACCCCCGACCGCGACGCCCGCGACCATCTCGATCCCGAGCCTAAGCGCCTGGCCGAGCGCCGAACCATGGCTCGGCGGCGCGGCCGCCTGTTCCGGCCCGCGCCGGCCTTGAGCCTCCGCGAGCTTTGCGCCGAGAGTGTCGAGCCGCCGCCGAATGGCGTCGGCGTCACGGCCACCTTCTCTGCGGCCGGACTGGTTTTCGGCTCCGGCCATTGGCGCTGCTCAGTTTCCAGGAGGGCCTTCAGGACCGGCTGGTCCCAAGTTTCGCCGGCACTTTAGTTGGCGATTTGAGGCTGTCAAGGAAGTCCAAACGGGCTGAAACCCTGCGTATCCGCCCGGTTTTGCCTAGACCGCGTCGCGCAGGCGCTCAGCCGTCTCGAGATCGACCGAGACGAGCTGGCTCACCCCCCGTTCGGCCATGGTCACGCCGAACAGCCGGCTCATGCGCGACATGGTGAGGGGATGATGGGTGATGATGAGGAAGCGCGTATCCGTCTCTTTCGCCATCTCCTCCATCAGCAGGCAGAAGCGCTCGACATTGGCGTCGTCGAGCGGCGCGTCCACCTCGTCGAGCACGCAGATCGGCGAAGGATTGGTGAGGAACACGGCGAAGATCAGCGCAAGCGCCGTCAGCGCCTTCTCGCCGCCCGAGAGCAGCGTCAGCGCCTGCAGCCGTTTTCCCGGCGGGCAGGCGAAAATTTCCAGCCCCGATTCGAGCGGGTCGTCGGAATCGACCAGCTTGAGCTCGGCCGAGCCCCCGCCGAACAGCGTCTTGAACAGCCGCCCGAAATGCGCGTTGACCGCGTTGAAGGCTTCGAGCAGGCGCTTGCGGCCCTCGCGGTTCAAATTGGCGATTCCTTGCCGGAGCCGCAGGATGGCCGCTTCGACGTCGGCCTTTTCGCGCTCCATCTCTTCGAGCTGCGCGGCGAGTTGGCTTTCCTCTGCCTCGGCCATCAGGTTGACGCCGCCCAACCGCTCGCGATCGGCCTTGAGCTTGATCAGCCGCGCCTCGACTTCGGCGAGCGGCGGTATGACGGCGCCCTCCTTCAGCCCTGCAAGCGCAAGGCAAGCCTCGGGCGCGCAGTCGAGCTGATCGCGGATGGCGCGGGCCGCCTCGCTGCGGCGCTCGCGCGCCGCTTCGAGCCGCGCCTCGTTCCGCGCGCGCGCCTCGCGCGCTTCCGCCAGGAGCTCCTGCACCTCGCGCAATGCCTTCTCGCGGTCCTTCAGCGCCGTCTCGGCAAGGGCAAGTTCGTCGGCGGCCTTGGCCCTCTCGCGCTCGGCGGCGGCGATGGCGTCGAACAGCTTCATCCGGCGCTGCTCGATCTCGGCCGGAAGATTGGCAAGCGCGGCAAGATCGGCGCTCGTCTCTTCCTCCCGCGCGCGCAGAGTGAGGATCTGCTCGCGTGCATTGGCGATGCGCTTCCGCCACAGCTCTTCTTCCTCGCCGATCGCCTCCATCCGCTCTTGCCTGAGCATGAGCTCGCGTTCGAAGCCTTCGAGCGCGGCATCGGCCCGTGCCGCGGCCTGGCGGCTCCGGTCGGCGCTTCCTTGTGCCGCTTCGAGCGCCGCCTCTAGCCCCGCGAGCGAGGCGAGTTCAAGCAAGGCGGCCGCAATCCGCGTGCTTAGAGACTGCGCCTCATCGAAGGCGGCGCGGGTGCGGACCAGCGCCTCCGCCAGCCCGCCAAGAGCCTTGCTCGTTGCCTGCCCCTCGTGCTCGGCGGCGGCAATGGCATCGCGCGTGCGGTCGAGCGCGCCATGCGCTTCCTTCGCCTCTTGGCGCAAAGACTTGGTGGCTGACTGGGCGCGCTCGGCACGATGAGCGGCCGCTTCGAGATCGGATTGGGCCTTGCCCGCGCGCGCTTGAGCCTTCGCGACTTCGGCCTTGATGGCCTTCAGGCGGCGCCGCTCCATGAGCCGGGCGCCTGCGGCGCTGTCGGTTCCGGCCTTGATGCTATAGCCGTCCCAGCGCCACAAATCGCCGTCCTTCGACACGAGCCTTTGGCCGGGCGCGAGCTTGGCCTGAAGCTTGCGGCCGCTTGCGGCCTCGACCACGCCGATCTGGCTGAGCCTGCGCGCAAGGACCTCGGGTCCCTTGACGAATTTGCTGAGCGCGATCGCCCCCTCCGGCAGCCCGGCGTCGTCACCCGAAGGGGCGGTCAGCCGCCAATGGGCTGGCGCCTTATCGTCGCTTGCCGCATCGAGATCGTCGCCGAGCGCGGCGCCAAGCGCCTGCTCGTAGCCCGATGTGACCTTGATTTCCTCCACGATCGGCGACCAGTCATAGGCGGGCGCGAGCAGCTTGATGAGCGTCGCGAGCTCGGTCTCGAGTTCCTGGCTTGCGAGCTTCGCCGCTGAAGCCGCGGCACGCGCTTCGGCTTCGTTCGCCCGCGCCGTCTCCTCCTCGGCCTCGGCCGCCTGAAGCTTGACTTCGAGTCTTTGCACGTGGGCGGAGAGCTCGATCAGTCCGGCATTGAGGCTCTGCAGCTTCCCGCCGCCGCTTTCGGCCTCGCGCCGGGCGAGTTCCGCCTCGATCTCGCCGGCCTGGGCTTCGAGCTTGGTCATGCGGGCTTGAAGCTCGGTTTTTTCGCCCTCGCGCTTGCCACGCTCGGCGCGCGCCTCGGCGAGCGCGTTCGTCGTCTCGCGCAACGTCTGTTCGGCGGCGTCGAGCGCCGCCTTCGCTCTGGCGGTAGCCGCGCGGAGTTGAGGCTCCTCATGGTCGCGGGAGCTTGCCGCTTCGAGCCGGCGCTTCTCCTCGCCGAGACGACGCAGCATGCCGTCGGCCTCGGCGATATGCTCCTCCTCGCGGGCGAGATCGCGCGAGGCTTGGGCAAGCCGCGTTTCGAGCTCGGCCTGGCGGGCCTTGGCGCGCGCCTCTTCGCGCTCGAGCGCATCGCGCTCGACGCTGAGCCGGTGCAGCACGGCGGCGCGCGCGGCCTCCTCGTCGCGGAGCGGCTGGAGCTTCTCGGCGGCCTCTGCCTGCTGGCGCAGCGCCTCGCCCTCGGCCTTGGTCTCCTGCGCCACGGCGGCGAGCGCCTGCTGAAACGAAGCTTCCTCCTGCTCGACATGGGCGCAAGCGCCGGTCCAGTGCAGGTGATGCTGAAGGGCCTCGGTCCCACGGATCTTGCCCGAGATCTCGCGGTAGCGCTGCGCTTGGCGCGCCTGGCGCCTCAAGGCTTGAAGCTGCGAGGACAGCTGCCCGATCAGGTCCGCCAGACGCTGAAGATTGCTTTCGGTCGCGGTAAGCCGAAGCTCCGCCTCGTGCCTTCGGCTGTGCAACCCGGCGATGCCGGCCGCGTCTTCGAGCACGCGCCGGCGCTCCTGGGGCGCGGCGTTGACGATCTCGCCGATCCGGCCCTGGCGCACGAGTGCGGGCGACCGCGCGCCGGTCGCCGCGTCCTCGAACAGGAGCCTGACATCGCGGGCGCGCACGTCCCTGCCATTGACCTTGTAGGCCGAGCCCGCCTCGCGCTCGATCCGCCGCGTCACTTCGAGTGCGTCGCTGTCGTTGAACTCAGCCGGCGCCTTGCGCGCAGTGTTGTCGATGAACAGGGTGACTTCGGCGCTGTTGCGGGGCGGGCGGTCTTCCGAGCCGGCGAAGATCACGTCCTCCATGGCCGCGCCGCGCATGCTCTTATATGAGGTCTCGCCCATGGCCCAGCGCAGCGCCTCGAGCAGGTTCGACTTGCCGCAGCCATTGGGGCCGACGACGCCCGTCAGGCCCGGCTCGATCAGGAGCTCGGTCGGTTCGACGAAGGATTTGAAGCCGAGAAGGCGAAGATGGGTAATCTTCACGTGCCAGGTGTCCTCAATGCAAAACCTTGCGGCGGTTGCGCCCGCGACGGCGGCAGATCCAGCGACTTGCGGCGCAACAGCAATGGACCGGGAACAGCAAGCCGAATTGCCGCGTCACGCGAGCGAAGACCAACTCATGCGGTCATGACGATGACGGCGTCGGCGCCTGCTCGATCATGGCCTTGATCTCGTCGAAGGTGACCTCTCCTTGCGCCTTGCGGCCATTGATGAAGAAGGTCGGCGTGCCGATCACGCCAAATTGCCGCCCCCGCTGCTTCACCTCCGTCAAGCCGTCGATAATGGCTTGATTCGATAGACATTTGTCAAACGTCTCGCGCGTCATGCCGCTGGCTTTGGCGACCGCATATATGGCGTCCGGGCGGACGTCCTGGCTGACCCACTCCGGCTGCCGCGCCAGGAACTGGCCGAGCAAAAAGAAATATTTGTCCTCGGGCGCGCAGCGATTGGCGATGGCCGCGTTCCCCGACGTGCGCCCGATCGGAAACTCCCGCACGATGAAGCGCACCTTGCCGGTGTCGATGAACGCCTTCTTCACCTGCGGAAACACGCTTCTGTGGAAGTTGGCGCAATGCGGACAGGTGAGCGAGACGTATTCGATCACGGTGATCGGCGCGTCGGGCTTGCCGAGAGCGCGCTCCCCAAGCGGTCCCGGCGCCATCAATTCCGCCTGCGGCGGCACGTAGGTCGCCTTGTCGATCGGCGGCGTCGGGACCGGCGGCGCCGCCGCCGCAACCGGCAAGCGCGAGAGCGACAGCAAGCGGGATCAACGCTTTGGCCGCGGCGCGCTGCATGTCCTCGACACCTATTGGCCCGCCGGCTCCTCGGTCTGGCTCGGCGCTTGTCCTTCAGAGCTCGCGGGGCCGGCGGGCGGGCTCGCCCCTCCCGACAGCATGGCCTCGAACGCCGCGAGCGTTTGATCGCTGGCCATCCGCTTGCCGTTGATGAAGAAGCTCGGCGTTGAATCGACGCCGAACTTTTCATGCCCGCGCGTGCGCGTCTCGACGATCTTGTTGAACAGCTCCTTGTCGCCGATGCACTGGTCGAATTTTTCCTTGCTGAAGCCCGCCTGCTTGGCGACGAGAAAAAGCTTCTCCTTGCCCTCGGTGCCGGCGACCGCCCATGTCTCCTGCGTATCGAACAGGGCGCCGACAACGGGATAATAGCGGTCGGGCCCGGCGCAGCGCGCCAGCATGAAGGCCGCGACGGCCAGCCCATCCAAGGGGAACTCGCGCAAGATCAGCCGCGCTTTGCCGGCATCGATATATTTGGTTTGCAGCTCCGGCAGCACGAGCTTGTGGAACTGGGCGCAATGCGGGCACGTCATCGAGGCATATTCGACGATGGTGTTCGGCGCGTCTTCCTTGCCCAAGGACAGATCGGGCAACGGTCCGGGCGCCATGAGTTCGGCGAGGTCCGGATCCGTTTTCTCGCCTGTGGCTCCGCCGGCGGAACCCGCGCGCCAATAAACGACGCCGCCGATGAGGACCGCCGCCGCGACCACGCCGACGACATAAAGCCAGGACGTGTTCGTCGCAGCTGTTTCCCGGCCTGCCGGCACTTTGGCGTCCGAACGTTTGGCAGCTGTTTTCTCGTTTTTCGCCACTCGCTTTACTCCAAATGATGACTTTGACCCGCCCCTAGCGGGGCGCGCGCCTACATTCGTTGAAACCGGGCCCTCATGGCAAGAGCGAGAAGCGCTCTTAAGGCTCTGAAGGCTTCGCCCGCGCGCCAGAGCCGAGGCGCAGCAAGGCCGCGCGCAGGCCCGCATCCTCGATGGCCGCCGACGCGGGAAGCGCATCAGGGTCGATTGGGCGCGGCGCGGCTTGAACGGGCGCGGGCCGTCGCGTCACCGGCGCCTGCAGAATGCGAAGTTCGGCCACGGCCCGGTAGCCGAAATGGCAGTTCACCCGCTCCAGGATCTGGCAGGAGCGATGTTGCACCTCGATGGCGCGCGGACCGTCCACGCGGATAACGAGCACCGCGCCGTCATCCCTGCGGCCCCGACGCTCACGCGTTTCGCCGGCGTCGTCCCGGTGCCTCGGCCACACCACTCTGTCGGGCATGGTGAATTGGGCGAGTTCGGCGCCGACGATGGCGGGCCATTCGCCAAGCAACGCCGCCGTCGCGAAGCCTCGGGCGCCGGCCGCGGGATCGAGTACGCCTGAGGCAAACGCGCCGATCGGCCGCGCCGCCGCCGCTGCTCTCGCCAAGGCTCTTCGCTCGGTGTCGTTCATGATCCTCAAAGTCGACAGTGGAGGACTGCGCCCTCCGCTTGCTTCGACTCTCCCAAGTCTACACCATGACGAAAGGTGACGCGCGGCCGGAGTTCCGTTCATGCAGAAGCAAAAGGCCGAGGGGCAAGGGCGGAGGACTGAGCGCATCGCTGCGGCGCTCCTTGCCTGGTACGACCGCGAGAGGCGCAACCTGCCCTGGCGGGCGGCCCCGGGCGAGACGCCCGATCCTTATCGGGTCTGGCTCAGCGAGATCATGCTGCAACAGACGACCGTGAAGGCCGTGCTGCCGCGTTACTCTGCCTTCTTGCGCCAATGGCCTGATGTGCAGGCGCTGGCAGCGGCAGAGCTTGGCCAGGTGCTCGCCGCGTGGGCCGGGCTCGGCTATTACGCACGGGCGCGGAATCTGCATGCTTGCGCCCGCGCCGTGATGGCGGAGCATGGTGGCAGGTTCCCGGAGAGCGAGGCCGAGCTCCGCAAGCTGCCGGGGGTCGGCTTCTATACGGCGGCGGCCATCGCCGCCATCGCCTTCGGCGAACGCGCGACCCCCGTCGACGGCAATATCGAGCGCGTGGTGGCGCGCCTTTTCGCCGTCACGACACCGCTTCCTGAGGCGAAAGCGGAGATCGTGGCGCTCGCCGGGACACTCACGCCGCGCAGGCGCTCTGGCGACTTGGCTCAAGCCATGATGGATCTCGGCGCGACCATCTGCACGCCGCGGCGCCCCGCCTGCGGCCTTTGTCCGCTGCGCCCACACTGCCGCGGATTTGCCGAGGGCCTTGCCGAGGCGCTGCCATACCGCAAAGAGAAGCGCGAACGCCCCACGCGCCGCGGCGCGGCCTTCGTTGCGCTCCGATCGGATGGGGCCGTGCTGCTGCGAAAGAGGCCGCTAGAGGGCTTGCTCGGGGGCATGCTGGAAACGCCGTCCTCGCCCTGGCAGGAGGCTCGGCCGAACGGAACGCTGGTGCGCGACTACGCGCCGCTCAGGGCCGACTGGCGCAAGCTGCCGGGGTTGGTCGAGCACAGCTTCACCCATTTCCATCTCGAGCTTTCCGTCTATCGCGCCGAGGTAGGTCCAGAGGCCAAACCGAAACGGGCGGCGAAGCCCGAGCTTTGCGGCTTTGTCGCGCATCGCGACCTCGAAAGAGCCGCGCTCCCGTCGGTGATGCGGAAGGTGTTGAACCACGCTTTCGAGGCCGCGGCGCTTCGGGGCGGGAGCCTTAAGGCTGAACGGCAAGCTTCGCCCGCGCCGCCGCGCGCAAGGCGTCGATCGGCTTGAGCGTTCCATCAGCCTCGTAGTGCCAGAACGTCCAACCGTTGCAGGCGAGCGCGCCTTGCACCTGGGCGCCGATCTTGTGGATCGAGCCTTCAGCGCCGGCCCAGGCAATCGAACCGTCGGCGCGCACCTTGGCCTCGTGCTTCGCCGCGGGGTCGTAAAGCGCGGTCCCCGGCGCGATCAACCCGAGCTCGACCAACGCGCCGAACGGCACGCGTTGCTCGCTCCGCTTGCTTCTGGCGACTTGAAGCGATGCGGGCTCGAGAGCGGCATGCGCTTCGAGCCGCGCGCGCGCCGCCTCGGCATAGGCCCTGTCGCGTTCGATGCCGATGAAGGCGCGCCCAAGCCGCTTGGCCGCGACCGCTGTGGTGCCGGAACCGAGAAACGGATCGAGCACGACATCGCCGGCATGGCTTGCGGCAAGGACGATGCGGTGGAGCAGGGCTTCCGGCTTCTGCGTCGGATGGGTCTTGCGTCCGCACGCCTCGCGCAGGCGCTCGCCGCCCGAGCAGATCGGAAAGAGCCAGTCCGAGCGCATCTGCAAATCGTCGTTCAACGCCTTCATCGCTTCGTAATTGAAGGTGTAGCGCGCCTTGGGTCCCATCGACGCCCAGATCAGCGTCTCATGCGCATTGGTGAAGCGCCGCCCGCGAAAATTCGGCATGGGATTGGTCTTGCGCCACACCACGTCGTTGAGCACCCAGAAGCCGAGATCCTGAAGGATGGCGCCGACGCGGAAGATGTTGTGATAGCTGCCGATCACCCAAAGAGAACCCGCCGGCTTGAGCACGCGGCGGCAGGCCGAAAGCCAATCCCTCGTGAAGGCATCGTAAGCGGCGAAGCTTCCGAACTTGTCCCAGTCGTCGTCGACGGCGTCGACCCGGCTGTTGTCCGGCCGATAAAGCTCGTTGTTGAGCTGAAGATTATAGGGCGGATCGGCGAAGACGAGATCGATGGACGCTTCGGGGAGGAGCCTAAGCTCCTCGATGCAATCGCCGACGATGACAGTGTCGAGCGGGAGCGTGGCTCCCGGCTTGTCCCCCACACGCATGACTCTACTCGGGTTACGCAGCACCTGAACGCGCCCCGCGCAGCGAGGCAGGCCCCAGAGTGACGGATTTACGGTAAAGGCGCAATTAACCGCGGCATTGGCTTGGACCTGGCGCCGTGCCAAAACCGGCCCCGAGAGCCCAAGATGCCGCGACTCTTGCGCCGGAAATTTCTTGAAGGAGCGCTCGGCCTAGCCCTCCTGCCGCTGACCGGCGCGGCGATCTCCGGCGGCACGACTGACGGGGGAGGGGCGAAACGCATGACCAGGGACATCGTGATGCTGCACGGGGCCAATGAGGGGGCCTGGTGCTTCGACAAGTTCAAGACGGTGTTCGAAGGCCTGGGCTTTACCTGCCATGCGCCCGACCTCATCGGTCACGGCACAAGAGCTCAAGATGCCGCCAAGACCCTGGTTGGCGTCGGCATGGCGGACTACAGGGCCGAGCTTGAGGGCTTTCTCAAGACGATCCCTCCGCAGCCGGTGCTTCTCGGTCATTCCATGGGTGCAGTGCTCGCCCAGCTTCTTGCGGCCCAAGGCCTCGCCCGCGCTCTGGTCCTGGTGGCGCCCGCGCCGCGCGCCGGCATCTTGCCTGAGACCGAGGGGGAGAAGAAGCTCGGCCAAGACCTGATGGGGCTCGGCGCCTTCTGGAAGGGAGTCATCAATCCCGATTTCAATCTTGCCCGCCTCTACACCCTGAACCGCCTGGCGGAAGCCGAACAGCGCGCCGTGTTCGCCAGATTCGGTCCGGAGTCGGGCCGCGCCTTCTTCGAGCTGTTCTTCTGGATGTTCGATCGAACAGGGGCGACGGCGGTCGACACCGAAGCCGTCACCTGTCCGGTGTTGTGCCTTGCAGGAAGCGACGACAAGCTCGTGTCGGTCGCGACGGCGCGGGCGACGGCGGCGGGATATCCTGGCGCGACCTTCTCCGAGCTCGATGGCCACGGCCATATGCTCATGCTGGAGCCCGGCGCCGAGACCATCGCCCGGCGCATCGCCGATTGGATTCCGGGCTAGGTTTTGGCGCATGGCCTGCGGCGACCGTCGCGAATATGCACGATCCAGACATCACCGGCCTCGACGGCCCAATAAACGAGTAAGGGTATCGTCCGACGGGGAGGACCCGCACGCCTTCTTCTCCCGCAAGCCGGCCACTTTCCGGAAAGTGTCCTATCACACTTACGGTGGCGTCCTATGTTCGTTTGATGTTGCGAGCGGCCTGCGGATTTTGACCGCTCAGATACTCAATGATCGCCTCAAGATCGCTGCGCGCACGCGGCGTAAACCAAACCTTCATAGACCGAAGCGCTGCCAGAGCGCCTCGATTTCCTCCCTAGGCACGAAGTCGCCGCGACGTGCCTGCTCGAGGCCTTCGCGAACGGCGGCTCTTGTCTCGTCATCGAGGTCGCCGATCCGGGTCAATTCCTCGTCGGCCAAAGCGAGAAGGACGGCCCCGAGGAAATCCTGATCCTCAGCCGGAAGCGCCCGCACTTTGGCGATTGCCTCTTCAAGAATCTTTGTCATAGCCGTAACCAGAGCATGTCATCGTTGGGCCGGGGCAACTTCGGCTCAGTCCTCGTCGGTAATCTCTCTACCGGTTTCGAGCAGCCTGAGCGCACGCTCGATCGGGCTGAAGGAGCGGCGGTGATGGGTGCATACGCCGTGTTTCCTGATGGCGAGAGCGTGTTCCGGCGTGCCGTAGCCTTTGTTGCTCTCCCAGCCATAGCGGCGGTAGCGGCGCGCAAGCTTCACCATCAGCCGGTCGCGCGTGACCTTGGCCACGATGGATGCCGCCGCAACGGACAGCGACAGCCCGTCGCCGCCAACGATGGCGCGCGCGGGGCAGGGGAAGCGGCGCGGAATGATATTGCCGTCGATCAGGGCCGATCCTACCGGCACGCCGAGCCCGCGATAGGCCGCCCGCATGCCCCATAGGCTCGCCTGGAGAATGTTGTCGCGGTCGATGCGCCTGACGTGACCGATGACAACGGACACGATCGACGTGGCGATGATCTCGGCGAAGCGGTCCGCGCGCGCCTCGGCCGTCAGGACCTTCGAGTCGTTGAGGCCCTCGGGAATGCGCGCGGGATCGAGGATCACGGCGGCGACCACCACAGGCCCGGCCCACGGCCCGCGTCCCGCCTCGTCGATGCCGGCCACGGGACCGCGATTCCGCCCCATCATCTCGTCCTCGAAGTCGAACGAGGGCGCTGGGCGCGAAAGCGGGAGCGATTCGGCGGGAAGTCCCATAGGCCGGGACTCTCGCGCAAACGATGCACCGCTTGCAACAAGCTCGGCCGAAGGCCTTGCGTGCTGTGGAAAAAGCTAGAGCAGGGCGAGCTGCTGGCCGGGGCGAGCGGGCGGCGTGAACAGGTCGGTGCGGAGCGCGACCGAGTCGGCGTTAAAGCCCAGCCGATTCGAGGCGAGTTCGAATCTCCGTCCGATCATCCAGGCGTAAGGTCCGTCGCCCAGCATGCGCTCGCCCCATTTCGCGTCGTAGAGCTTGCCGCCGCGAGTCGGATCGCATCAGCGACAGGACGCGGTTGGCGCGGTCGGGGCAATTGGCTCTGAGCCACTCGGTGAAGAGGTCGCCGATCTCGAGCGGAAGCCTGAGCAGCACGTAGCCTGCCTGCCTGACGCCGGCCGCCGCCGAACGCTCGAGAATGCGCTCCATCTCCATGTCGGTGAGGCCGGGAATGACGGGAGCCACCATGACCGAAGCCGGCACTCCGGCCTCGACCAGCCGCCCAAGCGTCTCCAGCCGCTTATCCGGCGTGCTTGCCCTTGGCTCCATGGCGCGCGCGAGCTTGCGGTCGAGCGTGGTGACCGACAGCGCCACTTTGACCAGGCCGCGCTCGGCCATCGATGTGAGCAGGTCGAGATCGCGCAAGATGAGAGCCGACTTGGTGACAATGCCGACGGGATGGTTCGCCGCGCTCAACACTTCGAGGATGCGGCGCATGATGCGATAGCGCCGCTCGATCGGCTGGTAGGGATCGGTATTGGTGCCGATGGCGATGGTGCGGACCTGATAACCGGGCTCTGCCAGCTCCCGCTCGAGCGCCTGCGCGGCATTGGTCTTGGCGAACAGCCTGGTCTCGAAATCGAGCCCTGGCGAAAGGCCGAGAAAAGCGTGGGTGGGCCGCGCGAAGCAGTAGATGCAGCCATGCTCGCAACCGCGGTAAGGGTTGATCGAGCGGTCGAAGCCGATATCGGGAGATTCGTTTCGCGTGATGATGCGCCGCGCCGGCACCTCCTGCACGTCGGTGGTAAGCGCTTCGAGTTCGGCGAGCGACTCCCAGCCGTCGTCGGCAGGCTCGTAGGCGATCGGCTCGTAGCGGCCGGAGCGGTTGGTTTGAGCGCCCCGCCCATGCCGGCGGGCTGCGGCGACCCCTCCGAGGTCGGCCGCAAGGCTCTCCGAATCGCGGGCTTTTCTCAGGGCAACGGACATGCCGTCTATATAGCCACGCAATGTGAACAAATCAAGAACATTGGTCCCCATGAAGGCCAGGCGATTGCCGCCAAAGGGGCAGCCGCTATAGGTTTCCAGGCATGATTTCGGTGATCATCCCGACCCTGAATGCCGAGCGCGACCCTGGCGCAAACTCTTGCCGCTTTGGTCCCTGCCGTGGTCGAGGGCGTGGTGCGGGAGGCGATCGTCGTCGATGGCGGCTCGACCGACGAAACCTGCGCCATCGCCGAGGCTGCCGGCACGCGCCTGATCGAGGCGGAGCGCGGGCGTGGCGCTCAGCTCGAAACCGGGGCAAGCGTTGCGCGCAGCGACTGGCTTCTCTTCCTTCATGCCGACACGGTGCTCGATCCCGGTTGGGTCGAGGAGGCGCAAGGTTTCATCGAGCGCGTCGAAAGCAGAAGGCGCGCCTGAGGCCGCGGCCTCGTTCCGCTTCGCGCTCGACGACGACGGCACCATGCCGCGGCTCGTCGAGCGGCTGGTGGGACTGCGCTGCCGTCTGCTCGGCCTTCCTTACGGCGACCAGGGCCTTCTCATCTCGCGCCGTCTCTACCGGCGGCTCGGCGGCTTCCGCCCGCTGCCGCTCATGGAGGATGTCGACCTCGTGCGCAGGCTGAAGCGGCGCGAGCTGGTCATGCTGAAATCGCGCGCGGTGACGAGCGGCGAGCGATACCGGCGCGAAGGCTATCTCGTGCGGAGCCTGCGCAATCTCGGCTGCATCCTGCTCTATTACCTGCGCGTGCCGCCGCGCGTGCTCGCGCGGCTCTATGGCTAGGCGAAGCGACGGGCGCGCGCGTGGCGCGAGCTTCGCCAAGCGCCTCGTCATCATGGCCAAGAGCCCTGACATGGGCCGCGTCAAGCGCCGGCTCTCGCGCGAGATCGGCGCGAGCGCCGCGACCCGCTTCTATCGCAGCTGCCTCTCCCATACCGTGTTGCGGCTCGCGCAGGATCGGCGCTGGCGCACCGTGCTTGCGGTCGATCCGGGGCGCGATCCTGCAACGCGCTTTGCGCCGTTGCGGGGAGGGCTCGTTCTTGTGGCGCAAGGCGATGGCGATCTCGGCCGGCGCATGCAACGGCTGTTCAAGCGCCTGCCGCCGGGTCCGGTCCTCGTCGTCGGCAGCGACATCCCTTCGATCCGTCCCGCCCACATTGCCGAGGCGTTCAGGCTGCTCGGCGGCGCCGACGCCGTTCTGGGCCCGGCGCCCGACGGCGGCTACTGGCTGGTCGGACTGAAGCGGACGCCGCGCGTGCCGGCACCCTTTGCCCGTGTCCGCTGGTCGGGACCGCACGCGCTTGCCGACACGCTCGCCAATCTCAAGGACAGGCGCGTGGCGCTCGCGGCGCGGTTGAGCGACGTCGATACGGCGGAAGATTTGCGGCTTGAGCGCGCGGGCGCTGAGCGGCTGATCTGAGAAGAGAGTGTCAGGCGGGCTACTTTGCTTTGGCCTTCTTCTTCTCCATGAGCCGCGGCATGATCTCGACGAACGAGCAGGGCCGGTGGCGATTGTCGAGCTGCGATTTGAGGATGCCGTCCCACGCATCCCTGCAAGCCCCCGGCGAGCCCGGCACGCAGAAGATATAGGTGCCCTTGGCGACGCCGCCGCAGGCGCGCGATTGCACCGTCGAGGTGCCGACCATCTGATAGCTCAGCATGTGGAACAGCGCCGAGAAGCCGTCGATCTCCTTCTCGAACAGCGGCTTCACCGCTTCCGGCGTCACGTCGCGCCCGGTGAAGCCCGTGCCGCCGGTGGTGATCACCACGTCGACATCCGGATCCTTGATCCAGCGCTTCACCTGCTTCCTGATCGCTTTCGGATCGTCCTCGACGATGGCGTGCTCGGCCACGTCGTGGCCGGCCTCCGTCGATCATGTTGACGAGGAGGGGGCCCGACTTGTCGGTCTTCTGCGTGCGCGTGTCGGACACCGTGAGCACGGCGATGCGCACCGGGATGAAGGGCCGGGTCTCGTCGATGCGGCTCATCTCGCCTCGAGCCTCTCCTTCAGCACCAGGAAATCGCGCCAGGCTAGGCGCTTGTCCTCCGGATTGCGCAGCAGATAAGCGGGGTGGAGCGTGGCAAAGCGTGGCGATGTCGCGGTCTCCGGCGCGGCATAGGTGAGCCACTTGCCCCTGAGCCGCATGATGCCCTCGGTCACGCCGAGAATGTTCTTGGCCGCGGCGTCGCCGAGCAGCACCAGCACGTCGGGGGACGAGCAGCTCGATCTGCCGGGCGAGGAAAGGCGCGCAGGCCTCGACCTCCTCCGGCGTCGGCGTGCGGTTGCCGGGCGGACGCCAATAGACGGTGTTGGTGATGTAGACGTCGCTCCTCGGCAAGCCCGATCGCCGCGAGCATGCGGTCGAGCAGCTTGCCCGCGCGGCCGACGAAGGGCTTGCCTTGCAAGTCCTCGTCGCGGCCGGGCGCTTCGCCGATCAGCATGAGGCGCGCGCCCGCGCGCCCGCGCGCGAAGCAGAGGCTCTTCGCCGTGCGCTTGAGCGCGCAACCTTCGAAACGCGCGACCAGGGCCTCGAGCTCGGCGAGAGTGGCCGCGCTGTGGGCTGCGTCCCGCGCCCGATCCCGTCTTTCGGCGGTGGGGCGGTGGCGCGAAGCGGCAGGGCGCGTTGCGCTGTCGGAGGCGCAGCGCTCGCTGCTCCGCCCGCGAAGCGAAGCAGTCGACCGGCGCCTCGCCGATCGCCTCGTCGACGCCCATCGCCGCGTACCAGTCCAATAAGGCTTGAACCGCCTGTCGTTCCGTTGCCGTCATTCCTCTGTCTTTGGCGTGGCCTTCCGCCTCATATCATCACATATCATAGTGATGGATACTGGATTCCCGCCGCTGGCGGGAATGATTCCCGCCTATTCGGAGCGAGCATCTTGAGCCAAGTCGGCCGATTCCGAAGCCACCGAACGCGAGACCATGGAGTTCGACGTCGTCATCGTCGGCGCCGGGCCGGCGGGGCTCGCCGCCGCCATCAGGCTGAAGCAGCTCGCCGCCGAAAAAGGCCAGTGACGTCTCCGTCGTCGTGCTCGAGAAGGGCTCCGAGGTCGGCGCCCATATCCTGTCCGGCGCGGTGATCGATCCCGTGGCGCTCGACCGCCTCCTTGCCCGACTGGCGCAACATGGGCTCGCCGCTCAACGACGCAAGTCACCGAGGACCGCTTCTACTATCTGTCGAGAGACCGGCGGCATCCGCGTGCCGAACCTCTTCATGCCGCCGCTCATGAGCAATCACGGCTGCTATATCGGCAGCCTCGGCAGCTCTCACGCGCTGGCTCGCCGAGCAGGCCGAAGCGCTCGGCGTCGAGATCTATCCCGGCTTCGCCGTCACCGATGTGATCTTCGGCGCGGGTGGCGCAGTCGAGGGCGTGATCACCGGCGACATGGGCGTGGCCCGCGACGGCAGCCACAAGGACAGCTACACGCCCGGCATCGCGCTCCGCGGCAAATACACGCTCTTCGCCGAGGGCGCGCGCGGTTCGCTGTCGAAGATGCTGATCAGGAAGCTCGGCCTCGATGCCGAGTCGGGCCCGCAGAAATTCGGCATCGGCCTCAAAGAGCTGTGGGAGGTGCCGGAAGATAAGCACAAGCCGGGGCTCGTACAGCACACGATGGGCTGGCCGCTCGACGACAAGACCGGCGGCGGCTCGTTCCTCTATCATTTCGGCGAGAGGCTGGTGTCGGTGGGCTTCGTCGTCCATCTCGACTACGCCAACCCCTACACCAACCCGTTCAAGGAGTTTCAGCGCGCCAAGACCCATCCCGTGATCCGCTCGCATTTGGAAGGCGGAAAGCGCATCGCCTATGGCGCGCGCGCGCTGACCGAAGGCGGCTTCCAGGCCATCCCGCGCCTTGCTTTCCCGGGCGGGGCGCTGATCGGCTGCGCCGCTGGCTTCATGAACGTGCCGCGCATCAAGGGCTCGCACAATGCCATGCTCTCCGGAATGATGGCGGCGGAAGCCGCCTTCGCGGCACTTCGCAGCCGGGCGCGCCAACGACGTGCTCGAAGCCTATCCGTGAGGCCGTGCCAGGCAAGCGCCATGGCGAAGGAGCTCTGGCGCGTGCGCAACGTCAAGCCGCTATGGTCGCGGTTCGGCACGCGTCTCGGCGTCATGCTCGGCGGCATCGATATGTGGCTCAACACGCTCTTTCCGTTCCTGCGCCACACGCTCAAGCATCGGAAGCCCGACTACGCGACGTTGAAGAAGGCCTCGTCCGCCACGCCGATCGAGTACGAGAAGCCCGACGGCGTCATCACCTTCGACATTCTCTCTTCGGTCTTCTTGTCGGGCACCAATCACGACGAGAACCAGCCGGTGCATCTCAAGCTCGCCGATCCTTCGATTCCGATCGACCGCAATCTCCCGGAGTACGCCGAGCCGGCCCAGCGCTATTGCCCGGCCCAGGTCTACGAGGTGGTGGCGGAAGGCGAGCGGTTGCGCTTCCAGATCAATGCCCAGAACTGCGTCCACTGCAAAACCTGCGACGTGAAGGATCCGGCCCAGAACATTACCTGGGTTCCTCCCGAGGGCGGCGACGGACCGAATTACGCCAATATGTAGCCGGCGGGCCTCCCGCGTGGCGGCCACAAACCAGCCGCGTTTAGGCTTCAAGTAAGCTTTTGGTTTGTGAGAGGGTCGAAAAACGCCTAACCTTGGTTGGGCATTGCAGGAACCGACGGGGCGGCTGACAGCCGAGACAAAATGACAATCATGCAGGGTCCGGCTCTGCGCCGGTGGGCAGGGCGGTTGTTTGCTTGTTGCGTTGCTTCTTATCGCTGCGCCCGCCGCCTATTCGGAGATCGGTTCGGACGACCGCGACGATAGCGGCACGCTTCTTGGCAACTATCTTTCCGGCCGCATGGCCCGCGGCGACCACGACACTTACCACCGCTGCCGAATTCTATTCCCGGGCGCTGGCCGAGGATCCCAGGAACGAGATCATTCTCGAGCAGGCCTTCCTGCTCGAGGCCGCCTCGGCCCATTGGGACAGCGCCATCAAGCTTGCCAAGGATCTCGTCAAGATCGAGTCCGGCCCACCGGATCGCCCGCTTCCTGCTCGGCTGCGAGGCCTTCAAGCAAGGCCGCTACAAGGAGGCCGACGAAGCATTTCGCCGCAGCGCGCCAGGGGCCGATCGCCGATCTCACCTCGACGCTCGCCCGCGCCTGGGTGCAGCAGGCCGCCGGCAAGCCCAAGGAGGCCTTCGCCACGCTCGACAGTCTGAGCGATGCCGACTGGGCCCAGTTCTATCAGCGCTATCACCGCGCGCTCATCGCCGACCTCGCCGGCAAGCGCGACGTCGCGCGCCAGGCCTTCGCCCAGGCCTTCAAGAAGAATCCGTCGACGCTCAGGGTCGCCGACGCCTACGCGCGCCATGCGGTGAACGCCAACAACCGCAAGCTCGCCCGCCAGACCTTGAAGTCCCATATCGCCAAGTCTTCGAGCCATCCGCTTTCCGAGGCGTTGCTTGCGGAAATC
The DNA here is from genome assembly GCA_963776655.1 of uncultured Alphaproteobacteria bacterium. GTDB lineage: Bacteria > Pseudomonadota > Alphaproteobacteria > Rhizobiales > Methyloligellaceae > Methyloceanibacter. Next base: position 182,804 of record CAVZNL010000003.1, read on the forward strand.
GATGAGGGCAAGACCCCGCCGCTTCTCGTGGTCGCGCCGACACAAGGCCTCGCCGAGGTCTTCTACGGCATCGGCGATGCGCTCGCCGGCGAAGGCGGTCTCGACATGGGGATCATCTTCCTGCAATTCGCTCTCTATCTGGAGCCCGATTTCCCGCTCGCCTATGCCGCGCTCGCCGAGGCCTACGAAAGCGCAAAGACCTACGAGCTGGAGATGCGAGGCGCTCGATCAGATCAAGCCGGAATCGCCGCTATGGCTGAACGTGCAGATCCAGAAAGCGCTTCGCGCTCAACTCGCTGGAGCGGGTCGACGACGCCAAGGCGCTGCTCGAGGAGCTTATCGGCAAGTACCCGAAGGATGTCCGGCCGCTCGATGCGCTCGGCAACATCCTGCGCTCGCATGAGCGCTATGGCGAGGCGCGCGACTATTATTCCCGGGCGCTGGCGCTGACTCCCGCACCGGTCAAGGACAACTGGACGCTGTTCTATTCGCGCGGCGTGTGCAACGAGCGGCTCAAGGATTGGCCGGCGGCCGAATCCGATTTCAAGAAGGCGCTGGCGCTCTCACCCGAGGAATCCCTCGTGCTCAACTATCTCGGCTATTCCTGGGTCGACCAGGGCCGGAATTTGAAGCAGGCGATGGAGTACATCCGCAAGGCGGTGAAGCTCAAGCCCGACGACGGCTATTACGTCGACAGTCTCGGCTGGGCCTATTACCGGCTCGGCAATCTTCCCGCGGCGGTCGAGAACCTCGAGCGCGCCGTCGAGCTCAAGCCGGACGATCCCATCATCAACGATCACCTCGGCGACGCCTATTGGAAGGTGGGCCGGAAGCTCGAAGCGAAATATCAGTGGCAGCAGACGCTGACGCTCAAGCCCCGAGGATGACCTGGTCCCCGCCATCAAGCAGAAGATCGCGTCAGGTGCTGCCGGAGACCGCCGAGACCAAGTCGGCGCAGGAGCGGACGACGCAAGCGGGTCAGAAGACCTCGCAATAGGGCGCGTTAGCCGGGCGTGCTCGGAGAGCTCGCATGACGCCTCCGTGACCTCGGTCGGGCCAAGATCAATCTCACGCTTGAAGTGCTCGGGCGACGGCCCGACGGCTTCCATGAGCTGAACAGTCTCGTCGCCTTCGCCAATTTCGGCGATGACATCGAACTCGTGCCCGGTGACCGTCTCGAACTTGAGGTCGAAGGTCCGTTCGCCGGGGCGCTCGGGGGTGACAATCTCATCCTCGAAGCGGCAAACGCCGCACGGGAAACGGTGCCGAAGCTCAGGCTCGGCCGGTTTCGCCTGAACAAGGCTCTTCCAGTCGCAGCCGGTCTCGGCGGCGGCTCGGCCGATGCCGCCGCAGCGTTGCGGCTGATTGCGCGCGCCAATCCCGGGCTGGTGCCGGGGGCGGTCTTGGCTGAACTTGCGCCAAAGCTCGGCTCTGACGTCCGCGTCTGCCTCGAGAGCCGGCCCGCGCTCATCGCCGGGCGCGGCGATAAGGTCGAAATCGTCGGCGGCTTTCCCGTCTTGCGGCGTGGTTCTCGTCAATCCCGGACGGGCTCTTGCCACTGAAGCGGTCTACGCCGCGCTTCACGCCGGAGCCTTTGCGGACGCCTCCGGACCACCGAAACCGAGAAGCTCGATTTCCACCGCGACTTCGCCGCGCTCCTCGCCTATGCGCTCCCGCGCGGCAACGATCTCGAAGCGCCGGCCGCCAATCTCGTTCCGGAGATCAGGGACGTGCTCGCCGCGCTTGCGGCGCTCCAAGGCGTCCGCCTCGCCAGGCTCTCGGGCAGCGGGCCGACCTGCTTCGCGCTGTTGGCGACGGAGGACGAGGCAAAATGCGGCGCCGCTCGCCTCGCCGCCGAGCATCCCACCTGGTGGATCGCCGCCGGCGCCGCTTGAAGCCTAGAACGGGCGGTCGACGCAGAACTCGATGGCCTCGCGCAGCGCCGCCTTGGCGGCGCCGTCGGGGAAGATGGCAAGCGCGTCGCGGGCGATGGCGCCATAATGGCGCGCCCGCTCCATCGTGTCGGATAGCGCGTTGTGCCGCTTCATCAGGCCGATCGCCTGCGGCGAGATCGTTTTCGCCGATCTCGCCTTCCTTCAGCGTGCGGTGCCAGAACGCCCGCTCCTCCGCGCTGCCGCGGCGATAGCACAGCACGACGGGGAGCGTGATCTTGCCCTCGCGGAAATCGTCGCCCACGCTCTTGCCGAGCGTCGACGGCTCGCCCGAATAATCGAGCGCGTCGTCGACCAGCTGGAAAGCAAGCCCGAGATTGCGGCCGTAGGAGCGCAGCGCCGCGGCCTCCGATTTCGGCCGGTCGGCGATCGCCGCGCCGACTTCGGCCGCCGCCGCGAACAGCGCCGCGGTCTTGGCGTCGATCACCGCGAGATAGTCGTCCTCGGTGGTCTCGGTGTTCTTGGCGGTGACGAGCTGCATGACCTCGCCCTCGGCGATCACCGCCGCGGCATCGGACAGGATGCGCAAGCGCTCCGAGCGAGCCGACATCGACCATCATCTTGAAGGCCTGGCCGAGCAGGAAATCGCCGACCAGCACGCTCGCCTCGTTGCCCCACACGAGCCGCGCCGCGGCCTTGCCCCGGCGGAGATTGCTCTCGTCGACCACATCGTCGTGCAGCAGGGTGGCGGTGTGCATGAACTCCACGCTCGCCGCGAGCCGCACATGACCGTCGCCGCCATAGCCGCAGAGCTTGGCCGCGGCGAGCGTCAGCATGGGCCGCAGGCGCTTGCCGCCGGAATCGATGAGATGCCGGGCAAGCTCGGGGATCAGCTCGACATTCGATCGCGCCCGGTCGAGGATGATGCGGTTGACATGGGCCATGTCCTCCTCGACAAGCGCAACGAGCGGCGCGAGACTGGCTCTTGGATCGTTCGCGCCGGCAAGCTTAACCACAACTCCCAAAGGACTATCTCCTAATCGTTCGAAGAGGCCGCGTTATCGATATTGTCGGCGCTCAGCCGTCAAGGTCAAGGCGATCCGCCAGGAAGGCGACGTTGATCGAGCCATGAAGGAATTGTTGCGGTCGAACGATCCGGTACTTCTGTCCTATGTCAGCGCCTTGCTGGAGGAGGAAAGCATCGATTTCATCGTCGCCGATCTGCAATATGAGCGTGCTTGAAGGCTCGATCGGCGCCTTGCCGCGGCGCGTTCTGGTCGAGAGCGACAAGATCACGCAGGCGCGCCAAATCCTCACCGAGGCCGGCATCGGCCATGTCATCGCCGACGACAGAAAAGCCTAGAATTGGGACGCAAGCTCGCGCAACCAGCACCGACGATTTTCTCGGCGGCCGCATCGGCGTGGTTCAGCCGCGCCGAGGGCATCGGGCGGGGAGCGATGCGGTGTTCCTCGCCGCCTCGGTTCCTGCGCGCGCGGGCGAGCGCGTGCTCGACGTCGGCGCAGGCGTGGGCGTGGCCGGGCTTTGCCTGTTGGCGCGCGTTCCGCGGCCTCGCAGGTGACGGCCGTCGAGATCGATCCGCGACTGGCCGACGCTTGCCGCTCGCAATGCGGCGCGAAACGGCTTCGCCGAACAATTCGAGGTCATCGCCGCCGACGTGACCTCTCCGGCGAAGGCGCTGCGCGAAGCGGGACTGAAGCGGGAATTCTATCATCACCTCATCGCCAATCCGCCCTTCTACCCGGAAAGCAATGTGAGGGCCGCGCCCGGACGCCGCCCGCGCCGCGGCTCATGTCATGCGCGCCGGCGGCCTCGCCGCCTGGGTGCGCTTCTTCGCTACGATGGCCGCGCCGAGCGGGCTGCTCACGTTGATCCATCGGCCGGACTGTCTCGGCGAGTTGCTGGCGCTGCTTGATGGGCGGTTCGGCGACATCGCCATCTTCCCGCTCTTTCCCAAAGAAGGCGAGCCGGCAACGCGCATCATCGTGCAGGCCAAGAAGGGAAGCCGGGCCGGGACGAGCCTCCTGCCGGGTCTCATCCTGCACGAAGCCGATGGCCGTTATACGCCTGCGGCCGAGGCGGTGCTCAGGGGAGGGTCGGCGCTCGAATTGCGGAAATTGGCCGGCGGGCAGAGCCGGCGTGGGCGATAGAGCCTCGCCGCAACGGCAAGGGGCCGCTCCGTTTAAGCAGCTTCTCTCTGCAATTCGCAGGTCTCGCTGAGGCGCGAGCCCGTTACCAGCAGCAAGAGCGGGACCGCCAATAGGGATAGTAGGCGTAAGGGTATCCAGTGGGGTAGCACAGCCGCCCATAGTGGCGGGCACCGTACCCTCCCCAGCGCGGCCCGACATAAACGTTCACCCCCGGTCCCCAGCCCCGGTAGCCGCGGCGCCATCCGGCTTCCGCGGAACTTGGGACGAGCGTGACCAAGGCGAGCGCGAGCGCTCCCACTGCCACCGCCAAAGTCGCAAGCTTGCTCATTCATTCCTCCTCAGAAATCCGAAGCGGCGCTCGCTGTCCGCCGGAACGCGCCGCCGCGGGTTGGCCTGAAAGCCACTTCAAGGCTCGATCATAGCAAAAATTTCCTTCAGCCCGATGATGGTCTCCAACTTGCGCTAACCAACGCTTAAACCGGACGGCCCGCTGGATTTAATTGGCACAGAATGCGCCGCTTCTCCTTTGTTTTGGCGCAAGCCCGCTATAGGTTAAGCGTCCATGAGCACCCTCCTGGACGATCTCGGCCTGCCAAGCCGCGAAAGCTGGAAGAGCTATCTTCCCGGCTTCGTGGACCAAGAGCGCGCCGGTCGTCCCCGTTCTCCGCTTCACCGGAGCGATCGGCGTGGTAACGCCGCTCCGTCCCGGCCTGTCGCTCGCCTCCTCGGCGTCGGCCATCGAGAGGGCGTTTTCCATGCGCGGCGCCAAGGCCGTCGCTATCCAGATCAATTCGCCCGGCGGCTCGGCGGTGCAGTCGATGCTGATCTACAAGCGCATCAGGGCGCTTGCGGCCGAGAAGGACCTCAAAGTCTATGTCTTCGCCGAGGACGTCGCCGCCTCCGGCGGCTATCTGCTCGCGCTCGCGGGCGATGAAATCTATGCCGATCCGAGTTCGATCGTGGGCTCGATCGGCGTGATCACCGCCACCTTCGGCGTGAACGAGCTGATCAACCGCATCGGCGTTGAGCGCCGCGTCTATACCGCGGGCGAAGAGCAAGGACACGCTCGACCCGTTCCTGCCCGAGAAGCCGGAAGACGTCGAACGGATCAAGGCGCTTCAGAGCGACGTGCATCGGGCCTTCATCGATCTCGTCAAGACGCGGCGCGGCGCCAAGATCGACAAGGCCGGCGTCGATCTGTTCACCGGCGAGTTCTGGTCGGGGAGTAAAGCGCTCGAGCTTGGCCTGATCGACGGGCTCTCGGACCTGCGCACCAAGATGCGCGAGATCTACGGCGACGAGGTGCGTCTCAGGCTGGTGATGCCCTCAACCTCCTGGTTCCGGCGCCGGCGCGGCGTTTTCGCCGAAGGCGACGGGTTAGGCTTTGGTTTCTCACCCGGCGGGTTTGCCGCCGACATCATCTCGGCGATCGAAGCCAGGGCGCTTTGGTCCCGTTTCGGGTTCTGAACGATGCCGCAGATCCTCATCCTTGTCGCCGCGGGTGCCGGCCTGTTCCTCGCGGGCCGTCTCTATCGCGACATGCAACGGCGCATCCGATCCGAGCTCCGCGCCGCCGAGGAGGCACTGGAACGGCGCGCGCGGGAGAACGCGGTGCCGCTCGAGCAGGACCCCGCAACCGGGGTCTACCGGCCGAAGCGCGTGGCGCGACGGGCCAAAAGCGCGCGCCATTAGCGCGAAGGGCGGCGGGTTCGTTTCAACTCATAGAAATTCGTGGAAGCTCGGCGCAAGGACGGGCATGACGGTTCAATTCGGGGGGGAATTGCATTAGCGTCCCCGCGACCCTGCCGAGGCTTCATCAACGCCGGCGATTAAAACTGATGGCCAAGCCAAAGAAATCCGCGAAGCCGAGGCCGCTCTGCTTCCAGGATCTGATCCTCAAGCTCGAGCGCTTCTGGGCCGATCAGGGCTGCGTGATCCTCCAGCCTTACGATTTGGAGATGGGGGCCGGGACCTTTCATCCCGCCACAGCGCTGCGCTCGCTCGGGCCGAAGCCCTGGCGCGCGGCCTATGTGCAGCCCTGCCGCCGCCCCAAGGACGGCCGCTACGGCGAGAACCCGAACCGGCTTCAGCATTACTACCAGTTCCAGGTGATCCTGAAGCCGTCCCCGCCCGACATCCAGGACCTCTACCTCGAGAGCCTGACAGCCATCGGCATCGATCCCCTGAAACACGACATCCGCTTCGTCGAGGACGATTGGGAGAGCCCGACGCTCGGCGCCTGGGGGCTCGGCTGGGAGGTGTGGCTGGACGGCATGGAGGTGACGCAGTTCACCTACTTCCAGCAAGTCGGCGGCTTCGATTGCGACCCCGCCTCCGGCGAGCTGACCTACGGGCTCGAGCGCCTCGCCATGTACGTGCAGAACGTCGACCGCGTGTTCGATCTCGATTTCAACGGCGGGGAGGGGAAGGACAGGATCACTTATGGCGACGTCTTCCTCCAGGCCGAGCAGGAATACTCCCGCTACAATTTCGAGCAGGCCGACACGCAGATCCTGCTCCAGCATTTCCGCGACGCCGAGACCGAATGCAAGGCGCTGCTCGCCAAGGGCGATGAAGGCGGGCGCCACCTTCTCGCGCTCCCGGCCTACGACCAGGCGATCAAGGCCTCGCATATTTTCAATCTGCTCGACGCGCGCGGCGTGATCTCGGTGACCGAGCGGCAGGCCTATATCCTGCGCGTGCGCGATCTCGCCAAAGCCTGCTGCGCCGCATGGCTCAAGACCGAGGCGGGCGGCGCCGATGGCTGAGCTGCTGCTCGAACTGTTCTCGGAGGAGATTCCCGCACGCATGCAAACGCGCGCGCGCGAGGACCTCGCGCGTCTCCTGGGGCAGGCGCTCGCCGGGGCGGGGCTCGAATACAAGGCGATCAGGACCTTCGCCACGCCGCGCCGGCTGACCGCCGTCGTCGACGGACTGCCTGCGCGGTCGCCCGATGTGAGGGAAGAGAAGAAGGGCCCGCGCGTCGATGCGCCCGATACCGCCATCAAGGGGTTCCTCAAATCCGCAGGTCTTGCCTCCGTCGATCAGGCGGAGCGGCGCGAGGACAAGAAGGGCGCCTTCTATGTGGCGCTGATCGAGAAGCGGGGCCGGGCGACGGCAGAGATCGTGGCCGGGATCGTGCCGGATATCGTTCGGAATTTTCCCTGGCCGAAATCCATGCGCTGGGGTTCGGGCAGGCTTCGCTGGGTGCGGCCGCTCCATTCCGTCCTCTGCCTGCTCGACGGCAAGGTCGTGCCCTTCGAGATCGACGGCATCAGAAGCGGCAAGGAGACGCTGGGTCACCGCTTCATGGCGCCCAAGCCCTTCGCCGTGAAAGGCTTCGCCGATTACGTGAAGAAGCTCCGCGCCGCCAAAGTGATGCTCGACGGCGAGGAGCGCGCCCGTCTGATTGGCGACGGCGCTCGCGCGCTCGCCAGGAAGGAGAAGCTCACCCTGGTCGAGGACGAGGCGCTGCTTGCCGAGAATGCTGGGCTTACCGAATGGCCCGTTGTGCTGATGGGCGCGTTCGACGAGGCCTTCCTTGCGGTGCCGCCCGAAGTGCTCGCCACCGCCATGAAGGCGCACCAGAAATGCTTCTCGCTGAAGAAGGGAGAGAAGCTCGCCAACCGGTTCATCGTGGTTGCCAATGTGCAAGCCAAGGACGGCGGCAAGGCGATCGTCGCCGGGAACGAACGCGTGATCAGGGCGCGTCTCGCCGACGCCAAGTTCTTCTTCGATCAGGACCGCAAGGTCATGCTGCCCGACCGCGTGCCAGAGCTCAAGGAGATCGTGTTCCACGAGAAGCTCGGATCGCAATATCAGCGCGTGCAGCGCGTGTGGAAGCTCGCGCGCGAGCTTGCGTCTCGGGTCGGCGCCGATCCCGATCTTGCCGAACGCGCGGCGATCCTCGCCAAGGCCGATCTGGTGAGCGGGATGGTCGGCGAGTTCCCCGAGCTGCAAGGGGTGATGGGCCGCTATTACGCGCTCGATCAGGAGGAGAACGAAGCGGTCGCCGACGCGATCGGCGCGCATTACAAGCCGCTCGGTCCGGCGGACGATGTGCCGCGCGATAAGGTGGCGATTGCCGTGGCACTCGCCGACAAGCTCGACACGCTGATGGGCTTTTGGGCGATCGACGAGAAGCCGACCGGCTCGAAAGACCCCTACGCGCTTCGCCGTGCCGCGATCGGCGTCATCCGCATCGTGCTCGAGAACGAGGTGCGGCTGCCGCTCTTGCAGCCGTTCCGGTCCCAATCGCGGGGTGAGGCGAAGCTGAAGGATGAGGTCGCGAAAAATCTGCTCGCCTTCTTCGCCGACCGGCTCAAAGTCCACCTGAGGGAGCAGGGCGCGCGCCACGATCTCGTCGACGCCGTCTTCGCCCTTGGCGGCGACGATCTCCTGATGATCGTCCGCCGCGTCGACGCGCTCGGCAGCTTCCTCGACAGCGAGGACGGCGAGCACCTTCTCACCGGCACCAAGCGCGCGATCAACATCTTGCGCATCGAGGAGAAGAAGGACGGTGTCACCTACGACCAGGCGCCCGACCCCAATCTCCTCAAACGCCCCGAGGAAAAAGCCCTCGCCAAAGCCGTCGACGAGGTGGAACGGGCCGCCGCCGCCGCGGTCGCGCGCGAGGATTTCGCCGCCGCCATGTCCGAGATGGCCGAGCTCCGCGCGCCGGTCGATGCCTTCTTCGATTCCGTCACCGTGAATACGCAGGAAGGCGACCTTCGCGCCAACCGCCTCAGGCTGCTGAACCAAATTCGCGCAGCCACGTTGGAAGTCGCCGACTTCTCCAAGATCGAAGGGTGAGGCCCAGCAACCCTTCCCTCGTCATGCCCGGACACCCGGGTCCGGCTTCGCCGGCCCGGGCGCAGGCTCGAGTCCGGGCATCCATGCCGTTACATCTCAGCGGGCTGGAGCGCCATTGGAATGACGAAAGGAGGAAGCGGTGTCAGCCAATATCACCCTGATCACGCTCTGCGTTGCCGACATCGCTGAAGCCACGCACTTCTATGAGAGCCTCGGCTTCGTGAAATCCAACCGGGCAAGCCAGGCCGAGGTGAGCTTCCTCGACGCCGGCGGGACCGTGCTCGCGCTGTGGGACCGGGAGGCGCAGATCGAGGATGCAAACGCCGGCGACCTGTGGAATGGCAATGGCGGCATCGCCGTTGCGCAAAATGTCGCAAGCGAGGCTGAGGTCGATGCCGTGTTGGCGAAGGCGGACGCCGCAGGTGCGCGCATTTTGAAGTCGGGTGCCAAGACGTTTTGGGGCGGCTATAACGGCTATTTCGCCGACCGCGACGGTCACCTCTGGGAGATCGCCTTCAACCCGCATTGGGGTTTGGACGCGAAGGGGCGCGTCAAACTGCCGGAATGATCAGGAAGCCACATGCCGAAGCATCTTTTTGTCTATGGCACGCTGAGAGCCGAAAGTTCGCATCCGATGGCGCATCGCTTGCGGGTTGCGGCGAGGCATATCGGCAGAGGCTCTACGCCCGGCCGTCTCTACGATTTCGGTCACTGGCCGGGCGCCTTCTTCGCGCCCGAACAAAAATACCGCGTGATCGGCAACGTGTTCGTGCTCGGCGCAGGACATAGGCTTCTCATCGACCTCGACAATTATGAAGGCGTGACCCCGGCCCGAGGCGAGGAGCGGGAATGGCCGGAGGCTGAAGGGATGTTTCATCGCATCCCCGTTGACGTCGCACTCGACAACGGCGGCAGCGTCGAGGCCTGGGCCTACGGGCTGAAGGCAATGCCCCGCGCCCGCCTGATCGGCACCGGCGATTTCGTCGCCGACCGCCGCTTGCGCACGCCAAGAGTAGCGCGCCCTTAACCCATTTCCGCCTGCGGCCTTTTGTGTGAAGGTCGAGCGACCGCTAAAAGGGTGGACCCCAATCATGGACCGCGCAATGACCAGGGCTGGGCCCGCGAACAAGACCGCTCCGAAATGGGTCTATAGCTTCGGCGCCGGCCGCGCCGACGGCTCTGCCTCCGATCGCGACCGGCTCGGCGGCAAGGGCGCCTATCTCGCCGAGATGTCGCGGCTTGGACTTCCTGTCCCCCCGGGCTTCACCATCTCCGCCGAACTCTGCGCGCTTTACTATGAGCTCGGGCGCAAGCTGCCGGACGAGCTGAAGCCGATGGTCAGCGCGGCGCTCGACGAAGTCGGCCAAAGCGTCGGCGCGCGGTTCGGCGATGTCGACAATCCGCTGCTCGTCTCGGTGCGCTCGGGGTCGCGCGCCTCGATGCCCGGCATGATGGATACCGTGCTCAATCTCGGTCTCAACGATCGAACCGTGGAGGGTCTCGCGCTGCGCTCCGGAGAGCGCCGCTTCGCCTACGACACCTATCGCCGCTTCATTCAGATGTATGCCGACGTGGTTCTCGGCCTCGACCACGAACTGTTCGAGGAGATCCTCGAGAACTACAGAAATCTGAAAGGCTTCGAGCTCGACACCGAACTGTCGGCCGAAGATTGGGCCGAGCTGATCGCCCGTTTCAAGAAGCTGGTCGAGAGCGAGCTCGGCACGCCTTTCCCCCAAGACATCCACGCGCAACTCTGGGGCGCGATTGCCGCGGTATTCGGGTCCTGGCAGAACGCCCGCGCCATCGCCTATCGCCGGCTCCACGATATTCCCGACGATTGGGGCACCGCCGTCACCATCCAGGCCATGGTGTTCGGCAATATGGGCGAGCGGAGCGCGACCGGCGTCGTCTTCACCCGCAATCCCTCGACCGGGGCCCACGAACTTTATGGCGAGTTTCTGCTCAACGCTCAAGGCGAGGACGTGGTGGCGGGCATTCGTACGCCGGAACCCTTGACCGAAGACGCGCGCCGCGCCGGCAATCAAAACCGGCCGTCGCTCGAAGCACTCATGCCCGCGGTGTTCGCCGAGCTCAAGGCGGCTTGCACCAAGCTCGAGTCTCATTTCCGCGACATCCAGGACATCGAATTCACGGTGCAGGAGGGCAAGCTCTACATCTTGCAAACGCGCTCGGGCAAGCGCTCGACCCAGGCCGCGCTCAGGATCGCCGTCGATATGGCTGAGGACGGCCTGATCACCCGCGAAGAGGCGGTGAAGAGCATCGATGCCGGCCAGCTCGATCAGCTCCTGCACCCCACGCTCGATCCCGGCGCCGAGAAGACGGTCCTCGCCAAGGGCCTTCCGGCTTCGCCCGGCGCCGCCGCGGGCGAACTCGTCTTCGATGCCGACGAGGCGGTGCATCTGAAGGCCCAAGGTCACAGCGTTATCCTCGCCCGGGTCGAGACCTCGCCTGAGGACGTGCAGGGCATGCATGCCGCGCTCGGCATTCTCACCACGCGCGGCGGCATGACCAGCCATGCGGCGGTGGTGGCCCGAGGCATGGGCAGGCCGTGCGTGGTCGGCGCCTCTTCGGTCGTGATCGACCTCGAGCGCGAGACGCTTTCTGCCGGAGGCGTCGTCCTGCGCAAGGGCGATGTGGTGACCATCGACGGCTCGACCGGCGAGATCATCAAGGACCGCGTGCCGATGCGGCAGCCCGCTCTGTCGGAAGACTTCAACACCCTGATGCATTGGGCCGACGGCTTTCGCCGGCTTAGGGTGCGCGCCAATGCCGACACCCCGCTCGATGCACGCCAAGCGCGCGCCTTCGGCGCGGAAGGCATCGGGCTCTGCCGCACCGAGCACATGTTCTTCGAGGAGAGCCGCATCCTCGCCATGCGCGAGATGATCCTGGCGGAAGATCAGGAGGGGCGGCGGCGCGCGCTCGCCAAGCTCCTGCCGGCCCAGCGCCGCGACTTCATCGAGCTGTTCGAGATCATGGCCGGGCTGCCGGTGACCATCCGCCTGCTCGATCCTCCGCTGCATGAATTCCTGCCGCACGGCGATGAAATCATCGGCGAGGTCGCTGCCAGCATGGGCGTGAGCGTCGCGCGATTGCGCCGCCGCATCGCTGCGCTCAGCGAGTTCAATCCGATGCTCGGGCAGCGGGGCTCACGGCTCTTGGTGACCTACCCCGAGATCGTCGAGATGCAGGCCCGCGCCATTTTCGAGGCCGCCATCGAGGCGAGCCAGGCCCTGCATGGCCGCGTTATCCCGGAGATCATGGTGCCCCTGGTCGTGACCAAGGGCGAACTCGATATCGTCAAGGAGCGCATCGCCGGCGTTGCCCGCGAAGTCGAACAAGAGCGAGCGACTAGCGTCGCCTATTCGGTTGGGACCATGGTCGAACTGCCGCGCGCCTGCCTGATGGCAGGCGAGATCGGCGAGAGCGCCGAGTTCTTCTCGTTCGGCACCAATGACCTGACCCAGACCACGTTCGGGCTGAGCCGCGACGATGCCGGGCGATTCTTAGGCGACTATGTCGACAAGGGGATCATCCAGCACGATCCCTTCGTCACCCTCGACAAGGCGGTTGCGGAATTGATGCAGATCGCGGCCGAGCGCGGGCGCGAGGCCCGGCCCGATCTCAAGATGGGGATTTGCGGCGAGCATGGCGGCGACCCGCGGACCATCCGCTTCTGCGAGAAGATCAAGCTGAACTATATCTCCTGCTCGCCCTATCGGGTGCCTGTTGCCCGTCTCGCCGCCGCCCAGGCTGCCCTCGGGGCCACGGTAACCGATCTTTAGCGCTTCCCCCTGACAACTAGGCGGTACGTTGTGGACGACCACAATTTGCGCTAATTTATTTGGCAGGGTTAATGTAATTAGACGGGATTCCGGGCCAGAACCGGTGGGGGACTAGAACACTAAAACATTGATTTCCCACCACATTTGCCTGGTGAAAGTTTGGGGACGCCCCACGGCGTAGGCCCTTGCCTGCGGTTCGGGGCGGAGCGGGAAGACCTGGCGAGCGCGTCGCCCCGGGATTCTCGCGGACGTACGGGGAACGGAGGGAAAATGCGCCGGCGCTTACCTCGTCGGGTTTGGCACACCGCCGCTGCGCTGGTGCCGCTTCCCCTCATCGCTCTCGGCTATGTCGCGGCCGTACCGGGCAACCCGGTCGCCTTCCAGATCGAGCTTTATCTTGCGGGTAGAGGGTCGGACCAGTCGTTGACACGGCTGGCCGAAACCGCACCGGAGCGCCTGCCGCGCGAGGCCTCACGTCTGTTTCGCGCCGGCGGCAAGGGGCCGCGGGCCGACCAGTATCTTGCCCGCAACACCGTGACCTCTGCCGGCAAGCAACGCATCGCTGCCGGCCTCGCCGGCGATCCGTCCACGACCGGCGCTGTCTGGCGCCGCGGCGAAGTCAATGGCGCAAGCAAGGGCGACAGGCTCAAACCGACGACCTCCGCAGTCGCGCTCAGCAATTCGGCCAGCGCCCCCGGCAGCTCTCTGATGATGATGGCTGCCACATCGAACTTCGATATCGACTTCTTCAAGCCTTCGCCCGAGGAGATTGCCTATCACCCCTCGCCTGAAGGACTGAATTTCCGCTATCAGGGCGAGAGCCAGGCCGAGTTCGAGGCGCGCGAACGCCGCTGTCTCGCCATCGCGATCTACTTCGAGGCACGCGGCGAGCCGGCACGCGGCCAAATCGCCGTTGGCCAAGTCATCCTCAATCGCGTGAGGAGCCCGCTCTTCCCCGAGACCATCTGCGGCGTCGTCTATCAGGGCCAGATGAATCCGGGCTGCCAGTTCTCCTTCACCTGCGACGGCAGGACCGACAACCCGCGTAATGATTCACAATGGGCGCAAGCCCAGGATATCGCCAAACGGATCACCGCCGGCGAGCTTTGGCTTCCGGAGGTCGGCTACTCGACCTACTACCACGCCAATTACGTGAGACCGGACTGGGCCGGCGGCATGAGCAGGATCGATACGATCGGCCGCCACATCTTCTACAAGAAGCGCAACGAGCAGCCTTACCTCGTCGAGGCCTCCGCAAGCCCGCAAACCGCGCAACAAACGCCGCAGCCTGCGCCCTCGATGCTGGCGCTGACCCCGGCGCTTTCGCTGGTCTCAGCGGCCGGCGTCAGCACCCCTAGTGCTTCCACTCCAGCGATGAGTCTAGGTTTCGCGGCGAGTGAGTAAGCGCGCCGACCGAGATCACATCGACGCCGGTCAACGCGATTTCCCGCACGGTCTCTAACGTCACGCCGCCGGAAGCTTCGGTCACGACGCGTCCGGAAGCAAGCTTCACCGCCTTGCGCAGCGTCGCGACGTCCATATTGTCGAGCAGAACGGCGTCGATGCGAAACGCAAGCGCCTCAGCGAGCTGATCGAGCGTTTCGACCTCGACCTCGATCCTGACGGAATGTCCGCACCGTGACGTGAGCCGAGCGAGCGCGTTCGCCAGACCGCCGGCAGCGGCGATGTGGTTGTCCTTGACGAGCACCGCGTCGTAGAGACCGAAACGGTGATTGACTCCGCCCCCGGCAAGCACGGCGTATTTTTCCAGAGCGCGCAATCCCGGCGTGGTCTTGCGCGTGCAGGCGATGCGCGCGCCCGTGCCCGCGACCGCCTCGACATAGGACGCGGTCAGGGTGGCGATGCCGCTCAGCCGGCCGAGGAAGTTGAGCGCGGTGCGCTCGGCCGAGAGCAGCGCCCGGGTTTTGCCGGCGACGGTGGCGATGCGGCCTCCCGCCGCGACCCTGCCGCCATCGGTCACGATCCGCGCGAAGCGAATGCCGGGATCGAGAGCCTTGAATGCGGCTTCGGCAAGGTCGAGCCCCGCGACAACGCCGGCTTGACGCGCAACGATTGCGGCCTCGCCGGTTGCCTCGGCGGGAATGACCGAGTTGGTGGTAATATCGCCGGCTGCGCCGAGATCCTCGTCGAGCGCGAGTGTTACGACGCGTTCGACGAGAAGCGGCGGCAGCACAAGCGGGAAAGGCGATTTCTCGCTCATGCAGGAAGCTGGGCGCGGCCGACCGCGCGAAGTCTGCGCACCGGCGCGACCGCCTCTTGCGCCTCGCGCGCGATGGCTTCGGCCTGTTCGAGCGTGAGGAAGCTGCGCTTGGCGAGGCGCTCGTCCGGCAGCGGATCGTCGCTGCGGAAATGCGCGCCGCGGCTTTCGCGGCGGCTAAGCGCCGCCGCCGTGATCAGCTTCGCTGCCGTGAGCATGTTGGCGAGACGGAGGTTGCCCTCTTTCTCGCTCTCGAGCGCGGCGATCGTGGCGAGCATGTTTCGCAGCGAAGCCCCGTCGCGAACGACGCCGGCTCCTTCCGACATGGCCAGGCGAAGCTTGCGCACGGCGCTTTCGCCGCCGCCGCCTTGCGCCAGGACCGACGCGGGATGCTCGCGCTGCACCTCCGCCTCAGGGCCGACGGGACGCCAGGACGAAGCGATATCCTTGGCGACGCGGGCGCCGAACACGACGGCCTCGAGCAGGGAGTTCGAGGCAAGCCGGTTGGCGCCATGGGCGCCGGTCGAGGCCACCTCGCCGCAAGCCCACAGCCCGTCGATCGTGCTGCGCCCGGAAGCGTCGGTGAGGACGCCGCCCATGTGGTAGTGGGCGGCCGGCGCCACCGGGATCGGCTCGCTTGTGGGATCGATCCCTGCCGCGCGGCAAGCTGCCACCACAGTCGGGAAATGATCGACGAGCTTCTTTCCGAACGGACGGCAATCGAGGAAGGCGCCGCGCCCGCTCGCGACTTCGCGGTACACGGCGCGCGCCACCACGTCGCGCGGGCCGAGCTCGGCATCGTCATGGACCGCGCGCATGAAGCGCTCGCCGCGCGCGTTGATCAGAAGCGCGCCTTCGCCGCGCAGCGCTTCGGTCGCGAGCGGGGCTGGGTCGCGGCCAATATTGATGGCGGTGGGGTGAAACTGCACGAACTCCGCATCGGCGATCACGGCACCGGCCCGGGCGGCAATGGCGATGCCTTCGCCGCGCGCTTCGCGCGGATTGGTGGTGATGGCATAGACCTGACCCGCGCCGCCGGTGGCAAGCACAACGGAGCTGGCAGGAAGGATCAAGCCATGAGCAAGAGGCTCATCGGCGGGCGCAAGCTCGACGCCGCGAATAGTTCCATCGCGCAGCACGAGATCGCGTGCGGCGAAGCCCTCGATCACGGTGACCGAGGGCGTCCGCCTGACCGCCTCGATCAGCGCATGCATGATGGCGCGTCCCGCCGTGTCGCCCTTCACGTGGAGAATGCGGTTTCGGCCGTGCGCCGCCTCGCGGCCGAGCGCGAGACGGCCTTCAAGGTCCTTGTCGAAAGGCACCCCGTAAGAGAGCAGGTCTTCGATGCGCTCGCGCGCTTCCCGCGCCATCAGAAGCGCGATCTTCTCATCGACGACGCCGGCCCCGGCACGGATGGTGTCGGCGGCATGCGCCTCCGGCGTGTCGCCCTCGGCGAGCGCCGCGGCGATACCGCCTTGCGCCCACAGGCTCGAGGCGCCCTCGCCGAAGCGCGCGCCGGATACGACCGTGACGGGCAGCGGCGCGAGCTTGAGCGCGGTGAACAGTCCGGCAAGTCCGGCACCGACCACCACGACGGCTCCATTCGCTTTGGAGGGGAACTGGAGGCTTACTGTCATCGAGGATGCGCCTTGGCGGTGCGTCCGCGTCAATGGTTGAGGTTGATCATGCGCTCGACCGAAGCGCGCGCCCGCTCGGCAATGGCCGGATCGATGGTGACCTGCTCTTTGAGGAAGACGAGGCTGTCGAGGATCTTCGGCAGCGTGATCCGCTTCATATGCGGGCAGAGATTGCAAGGCCGCACGAACTCGACGTTCGGCGCCTCGACCGCAACGTTGTCGCTCATCGAGCATTCGGTCACGAGCAGCACCTTTGACGGCTGGTGCTTCTCGACCCATTTGATCATGCCGGAGGTCGAGCCGGTGAAATCGGCTTCCGCGAGCACGTCGGGCGCACATTCCGGATGGGCGATGATCTTCACGCCCGGATCCGCCTCGCGATAGGAGCGTAGCTCCTCGCCGGTAAAGCGCTCATGCACCTCGCAATGGCCTTTCCAGGTGATGATCTCGACCGAGGTCTGGGTCGCCACCCATTTGGCAAGATACTCGTCGGGGATGAGGATCACCCGCTTGGCGCCGAGCGACTCCACGACGCGCACCGCGTTGGACGAGGTGCAGCAAATGTCGGACTCGGCCTTAACCTCGGCGGACGTGTTGACATAGGTGACGACGGGCACGCCGGGATAGGCCTCGCGCAACGCCCGCACGTCGGCGCCGGTAATGGATGCGGCGAGCGAACAGCCGGCGCGCAGATCGGGAATCAGCACCATCTTGTCGGGATTGAGCAGCTTCGAGGTCTCGGCCATGAAATGCACGCCGCCCTGGACGATGACGGCGGCGTCGGTCTTCGACGCCTCGCGCGCAAGCTGAAGCAAGTCGCCGACCACGTCGGCGACGCAATGGAAAATCTCCGGCGTCATGTAGTTATGCGCCAGCACCACGGCGTTGCGCGCGCGTTTCAGCTCGTTGATCGCCTTGATGTAAGGGGCAAAGCCCGGCCACTCGATCGGCGGGATGACGCGGGAGACGCGATCGTAGAGATGCGCGGTCTCCCGCGCGACCTCGGGCGTATAGGCAAGGTCGGGCAGAAGGGTCGGCGGAAGCGCGATGTGCGTCTTACGCCCACCGATCGAGGTGCCACCCTGAAGCCGCGTCATGGCAAAACCCCTTCTGGTCAAAATGCTCACAATGAGCATATATGGTTTACTAAAACATCCGGCGCAAGGGCCGGCTCCACGAGCTATCCTCAAAAGGAGTATAGGAACTCTGGGGGAAAGTTCAAAGGGCCGATGGCCTGCCGCTAGGGCCTTGAAACGCCTCTGGAAACTTGCCGCCGCCCCCTGTTCGACAGCGAGGTGGCGCTGCCTCGCGCGAATCCTATTGGCCCGTGCCGCCGTCTGGGATTAACCTAAAAGCGGGTACGAGGGGTTTGGGGAAATGCGTGGATGGTTATGGGTAGCCGCCCTTGCCGCGGCTTCTCCGGTTCTCCTATTCGGCGCCGTGTTCTGTTCGCCTGTCTTGGCGCAAGAGACAGCGGCCACGGAGGAGGCTGACGATCCAAACGCTGGCGGTGCCACGCCCGCCGTCGAAGCGACAAGTCCAGACGCCGCCATGGCGGCTCCCGCCGACCCTGCCGCGCCCGCGTCTTCCCCGGCTGACGATACGAGTGAGCCGGCCGGTGCTCAGCCGAGCGCGACGCCGGTGCAAACCGTGTCAATTCCGGCCGCGGCCACGCCGATCGTCACTTCGATCCGCGCCAAGATCGCCGACCCCGCATTTCGTGGGAAGATTTCCGCCGAGGACATCGCCGCGCTTGAAGCCTTCTACGACGGGCGCAGCGAGCCCTTGTGGATGACGGATATGGGCTTCTCGAGCGAGGCGCAGGCCGCCATCGACGAGATCCTTGAAGCCGACGATTGGGGTCTTGCAAGCGCCGACTTCGACCTGCCTTCAGCCGGCGCTCTCCCCGACTCAGCGGATAAGCAGACACAAGGCGAGATCGAACTCAGTCTTGCCGTCCTCAAATATGCGCGCTACGCGCGCGGCGGCAGGACCGACCCCGACAAGCTCAAGAATGTCGATATGCAGCCCACCTTCCGCGATCCGAAGGTCGTCTTGACCGAGATCGCCGATGCTGCCGAGCCCAATCTCTATCTTCAATCGCTGCATCCGAAGCACGAGCAATTCCAGCGCCTGCGCCAGGCGCTGCTCAAGGCTCGCGCCGAGAGCGAGGCCGGCGCCAAGCCGCGCAATATGCAGAAGATTCTGATCAACATGGAGCGTTGGCGCTGGATGCCCGAAGACCTCGGCGCGCTTTATGTGCAGATCAATATCCCCGAATTCATGATGCATATCGGCAAGAACGGTAAGACCATTCACTCGGAGAAAGTGGTGGTCGGCAAACCGGTCTACGCCACGCCGATCTTTTCGGCCGACCTCAAATCCATCGTGTTCAATCCGGAATGGACGGTGCCTTCGACCATTATCAGGGAGGACCTGCTGCCGCGCTTGCGGGGAGGCGGCGGCATGTTCGGCAGCAACACCTCGGTCCTCAAGAAGCATGAGCTCAACGTGAACTATAACGGCAAGCGCGTTAATCCGAGCTCGATCAATTGGAATACCGTGAACATGGGGGCGATCAGCTTCACGCAGGCGCCGGGGCCGAAAAACGTGCTCGGCAAGGTGAAGTTTCTCTACCCCAACCGGCATTCGGTCTATATGCACGACACGATCAAACGCGAGCTGCTGTCGCTTCAGGTTCGCTCCGAAGGCCATCATTGTCCGCGCGTCGCCAACCCGGCCAAGGTCGCCTCGATCATCCTGGCCGAAGACAGCGGCGTGCCGCAGGCCGAGATCGATAAGCTTATGGCCAAGGGCTATAACAGCGGCGTTGCGATTCGTGGTCGCGTGCCGGTGCACACCACCTATTTCACGCTTGCGGCCGACGCCGAAGGCAAGCTTCAGAGTTTTGGCGACGTCTACGCTCTCGATGCGGGCGTCGCCGCCGCTGTCCTCGGAAAGCAAGCCAAGCCTGAGGCGGTTGCGGGCAATGCCGAGGCCAAAGCCGAGCCGAGGCCCAAGCCGCCAAAACCGAGCACGGTTGGGTCGCCGTCGCCGCCTCCAGCCCCGGGTCTTACCAGCGCCCTCCCGTGAGCGAGGGCGAAGCCCTTCCGCTTTAGTCATGGGCGAGAGCGCCGTCATTTGCTAGGCTTGAGCACGGGTCTTGGCGTGTCGGAAATGGAGCCTCGGCGTGCGGTCGCAATTCACCGTCGGAATAAGCGTAGAGGGCAGGGGTGACCGGCTCGTGGTTCGGGCCGAGGACGCCCTGATCGCGGCGCTGAGAGTGAAGGCCGAGCGGCCGGAAGCGACGATTACCTATGTCCGGCGGCTGAATCGCAGGGGCGACGCGCGCCATCCGCCGCACCGTCTTGCCGACACGCAGTCCTAGCGCAGCCGCTGCATCAATGCGTGGATGACGAGCGCGGCGAGCAGGAGGGCTCCTGCGAGCGCCGGTGCCTGCCAATCGCCCGTCGTCACCCGCACCACGATTAGAACGAAACAGACGAGCGCGCCGAGCGCCGGGATCGGGCGGGGTATTTCGAAACGTCCCGTTTTCTCGCCGTCGCGTCCTTTCAAGATGAAGAGCGAGCCGTTGACCACCATGAACACGAGGAGCAGAAGCAGCACCGTCGCCGCCGCAAGCTCCGTGATCGTGCCGAGAAGCGCGAGCGGCGCGAGCACGAGAAAGAGCACGGCAACGGCAATGTGCGGCGTCCTGCGCGCGGCATGCACTCTGCCGAGAGCGGACGGCAGCAGGCCTTGGCACGCCATGCCGTAGATCAGGCGCGAGGCCGTCACATAGTTGACAAGCGCGGTATTGGCGACGGCAAAGAGCGTGATGGCGGTGAACACCACCGGGGGGATGGAGGGCGCCGCGCGTTCGATCACCGCCGTGATCGGACCCGGCGCCTCGGCGAGCTCCGCCCAAGGCACGACCGAGACGGCGGTAACCGCGACCGCGATATAGAGCAAGGCCGCGCCGGCCATGGCGAGGATGAGCCCGAGCGGGACGGTGCGCTCAGGCTCGCGCGTTTCCTCGGCGACGTTGATCATGTCCTCGAAGCCGATGAAGGCGAAAAAGGCAAGGATTGCCGCCTGCATGACCATCAGTACGGCATAGTCCTCGCCGCGCACCGCCGGGGTTTCCAGATAATCGACCGATCCAAAGTAAGACGCGCCCGCCACGATGACGAGGACGAGCCCGCCCGCCTCGACCAGCGTGCACAGCACATTGACCCATATCGACTCGCGGATGCCGCGGAACACGATGCCGGTCAGGATCAACAGAAAGCCGAGTGCGAGCCACGATAGCGGCAAGCCCTCAAGCCCGAACAGGGCGGCAATGTTGGCGGCGAACACTTGGCTTTGCGTGGCGATCGAGGTCAGGCCCGAGCAGACGAGCGCGATCCCGACCATGAAGCTCAACAGCGGAAAGCCGTAGGCGCGCTGCGTGACATAGGCCGCTCCTGCGGCGCGCGGATAGCGCGAGCCGAGCGAGGCATAGGACAGCGCGGTGAGAAGCGCGGCGACGAGCGCGACGACGAAGGCGAGCCATAGGGCGTTTCCGGCTTGCCCCGCGGCCTTGCCGATCAGCCCGTAGATGCCGGCGCCGAGCATGCTGCCGAGCCCGTAAAGCGCCATCTGCGCCGGCCCGATGGAGCGGCGGAGCGAAGGCGCGTCTGGTGCGGTGCTCTGATCCTTTTCGGCTGAACGTTCCCTCATCGCCGGTTGTCACATTCCTCATGGTGCGCGACCCTACCATACGGCCGGAGCCTGTCTTTCGCTCGGCGCGAACTTTTCCGCCTTGCAAAGGCCCTCCTGTTCGCTTATGTAACGATCGTCGACATTTGGCCGGACACTATGGCCGTTTCGCCTTTGCTGATTGCCAGGCGCACGTTCAGGACCCTCCAAACATCGAAGAACACGCTTCAGGCCGCGCTCTCGGTGCGACCCTGAAGTCACTGACGATCACTAGAAGGACGACTAATGACTAACGGAACTGTGAAATTCTACAACGAGCAAAAGGGCTTCGGCTTCATTGAGCCGGAGGATGGCGGAAAAGACGTGTTTGTTCATGCCACGGCGCTCGAACGCGCCGGCATCAGCAGACTGGTCGAGGGCCAAAAGGTCACTTTTGACACGGAACTCGATAACCGCAGCGGCAAGACCGCAGTAGGCAAAATCTCTGTCGCCTAGTCCCTAACCGGATAACAGCGCTTTGATGAAATTAGAGCCGTCCCCTCGGGGACGGCTTGTTAGTTTCGAGCGGCCTCGCTGGTCCGGCGCTCGTCGGTCGTGGGGATCAACCACACGGTGATGCTGTCCGCCTCTTCGAATGGATCGGATCCGGCAATGTCGTCGCTCAACGTGCTCCAAATCGTAGCTTCGCTCGAGCTCGCCCTGCGTGCGCGAATAGGCGCGTGTCCGTTCCAGATGCGCCTCCCGTCACTGTGGATCGTTTCGAGCGTGTGCCGCATGACGGCATGAACGTCGAGCCACGCCTGGGCATTGGCGTCATCCACAGCGCGGAACGCAAAGATCGCCCGACCGTCAATCTCCGCGACATAAGTCTTCATAGTTGGCGCCTTTGGGATGGTTCCGCCATTCCGCCGGGCCTATCTCGACTTCGCGGCTGCGGGCTGACCGCGTGCTAGCTTTGCCTTGGCCTTGAGGGGCGGCACTCCAGACTTTCCGCCAGCCGACAAGCCGCGTGGGAGCGGATAATCTTCGCTCTCATAAAGCCGCCGGATTTGCCGGCCGTCGAACCTTTCCTCTTCGACCTCAAGATATGTGCCCAAGAGGAATTCAGGCGGGAGCTCCTCGATGGCAAACCGAACCGCGTCTGCGGCGGCCTCGAATCTCTTGTAGGTAATTCGCCCCGCACTGCGCTTCCAGCTTCTGGCTGGGTAAAGTTCCGCGAGCGCGGTGTAATCGAATGTCGTCATGATATGAACTCCTTCAACGCATGCTTATTTTCCGGGATATGGGAAAATATTCTTTGGCTGGGATCAGCTTTCTCTACAAACTCAATATAGGTTGTTTCGTCACGATATACGAGAAGCGGTTGAATAATTTTGTTGACGCGATTGGGAATACTGGCGGCTAGCTCTTCAGGCGGTAGCCCGTCTTGAAAATCCACCATACCACGCCGAGGCAGACAGCGAGGAACACCCCGATCATGACGAGGCTGATGGCGGGGCTCACATCGGCGATTTCGTAGAAGCTCCAACGAAAGCCGCTGACCAGATAAACGACCGGATTGAACAGGGTGACGGTCTGCCAGACGGGCGGGAGGATGGAAATGGAATAGAACGTGCCGCCTAGAAAGGTGAGGGGCGTGATGATGAGGAGCGGCACGAGTTGCAGCTTTTCGAAGCCGTCGGCCCACAGCCCGATGATGAAACCGAGTAGGCTGAAGGTCACAGCCGTCAGCACCAGGAAGCCAGCCATCCAAAACGGATGGGCGATCTTGAGGGGCACGAACAGCCAGGCGGTGGCGAGGATCACGAGGCCGAGCAGGATCGATTTGGTGGCGGCGGCTCCGACATAGCCGATCACGATTTCGA
This sequence comes from uncultured Alphaproteobacteria bacterium, assembly GCA_963776655.1. GTDB lineage: Bacteria > Pseudomonadota > Alphaproteobacteria > Rhizobiales > Methyloligellaceae > Methyloceanibacter. The sequence goes on from CAVZNL010000003.1 coordinate 205,904, forward strand.
ACGCCGAGATCGGCGCCGACAGCAGCTCGTAGATCGTGCCGGTGAAGCGCGGGAAATAGATGCCGAACGAGGCATTGGCCACGCTCTGGGTGAGCAGCGTGAGCATGACCAGCCCGGGCACGATGAACGTTCCATATTCGATGCCTTCGATCTCGGTGATCCGCGAACCGATAGCGGCGCCGAACACAACAAAATAGAGCGAGGTCGCGATCACCGGCGAGACGATGCTCTGCAGGAATGTGCGCCCCCAGCGCGCCATCTCGAATTGGTAGATCGCCACGATGGCCGGAAGGTTCATCGGTCTCGCCTCACCAGATCGACGAAGATGTCCTCGAGCGAGCTCTGCGTGGTGTCCAGGTCCTTGAACCTGATGCCTGCGCGCGACAAATCGGTGAGCAAGCCGGTGATGCCGGTGCGCGAACCTTGTGTGTCGTAGGTATAGACGAGCTCGCTGCCGCCATTGGCGAGCGCAAGGCGATGTCCATCGAGTTCCGCCGGTATGGCATCGAGCGCCTGATGCAGCTGGAGCGTCATCTGTTTCCTCCCGAGCTTGTGCATCAGCTCGGCCTTGTCCTCGACCAGGATCAACTCGCCTTTGTTGATGACGCCGATCCGGTCGGCCATGTCCTCGGCCTCATGGATGTAATGGGTGGTGAGGATGATGGTCACGCCGGAATCCCGTAAGGAACGGACATTGTCCCACATGCCCTTGCGCAGCTCGACATCGACGCCGGCGGTCGGTTCGTCGAGAAAGAGAATGTTGGGTTCATGCGACAGAGCCTTGGCGATCAAGACCCGGCGCTTCATGCCGCCCGACAGCGTCATCAGCTTCGAGTCTTTCCGGTCCCAGAGCGCGAGGCTCTTCAGCACGCTCTCGATATGGGCGGGGTTCTCCCATTTGTCCCATAGCCCGCGGCTGAACGAGACTGTCGCCCACACCGTCTCGAACATGTCGGCGGTGAGCTCCTGCGGCACGAGCCCGATGAGAGACCGTGCAGCGCGGTAATCGGTGACGATGTCGTGGCCGTCGATGGTGATCTTGCCGGTACTCGGCGTCACGATCCCGCAGATGATGTTGATTAACGTGGTTTTGCCGGCGCCGTTAGGGCCGAGCAGGGCGAAGATCTCGCCCTTGTCGATGTCGAGATTGATGTTCTTGAGCGCTTCGAAGCCCGTGGCGTAAGTCTTCGAGACGTTCTTGACGGATATGATCGGGGGCATTGCAAGATCGAGAAGGTGGAAACAGGCCACAAAGTCGCGGCCCTATCGACGGCTTCAGTATGGCAAGTATGCGGCGCCCGCTAAAGATTCAATCGCCGCTGCTTTCGAGCCCAAAATCATTGACGACGCTTGCCTGGATGACCCGGGCGTGCAGGGTCAAGAGCACAAGCTTGGCATCGAGGCTCGTGCCGGGCTCAAGCGCCGCCTCGATCCGCCGTTCGACCTCGGCGGCGAGCGTTTCGTCATTGGCAAGTGTGAACGCATCCCCGCCGATCATGCAATAGGCGATGATCTCGGCTGCGGCGCGGTATGAAGGGGGCGCAGGCTCGCCATCCGGGGCGTGCTCGCGAAGCAGTCCGACGGCGGCCAGCTTGACGGCTTCAGGCACGAGATTGGGGTGCAAATCGACCGCGCGCAGAGCCTTGTCGAGTTCGCGTAGCTCGGCCGATCGGCCGAAGACGCCGAACAGTCCAATTGACAGCCCGCGCGGCGCCATGACGGTGACCCTTGCAAATCCACTCCCATCGAGCGGGAGTGCATCTAGTAGATTTTCAGAGGACCTACCGAGCCAGAGTCAGTTTCAAGATCTCGCCGTCCTCGTCGGTCAGCGCATAGACGGCGCCGTCGGGACCCTGCGCCACGTCGCGGATGCGCGTGCCCATAGGTATCCGTTCCTCGCCCGTGACCTTCTCCCCGTCAAGCTCGAGCCGCACAATCGCTTCCGAGGAGAGGCCGGAGATCAGGAGATTGCCTTTCCAGCCGGGAATGGCGTCGGCCGTATAGAAGGTCATACCTGACGGTGAGATCACCGGGTTCCAATGATAGATGGCGTCGGCGAATTCGGCTTTGGTCGGCGGATCGGGAATTTCGCTGCGATCGTAATGGCTGCCCCAGCTCACCGCCGGCCAGCCGTAATTCTTGCCCGCTTCCGGGATGTTGAGCTCGTCTCCGCCGAGCGGGCCGAATTCGTTCTCCCAGAGCTTTCCGGTCTCCGGGTGAATGGCGGCCCCTTGCGCATTGCGGTGGCCGTAGGACCAGATTTCCGGCAGCCGGTCCTCTTGCCCGACGAACGGATTATCGTCGGGCACCGAGCCGTCGGGATTGATGCGCACGATCTTGCCGATATGGCTCGCCAAATCTTGCGCCGGATCGAATTTGAAGCGATCGCCGAGCGTGACGAACAGCTTGCCGTCAGGGCTGAAGGCGAAGCGCGAGCCGAAATGGTTGCCGCCATCGACCTTGGGCTTCTGCCTGAAGATGACTTCGACATTGTCGAGACTGCCGTCGCTCAACTTGCCGCGCGCTGCCGCCGTTCCCGCCCCGCCTTCGCCGGGCTCGGAATAGGAAAGATAGACGAGGCCGTTCGTGCCGAAATCGGGATCGAGCGCCACGTCGAGGAGGCCGCCCTGGCCCTGGGCAATCACCTTGGGCACGCCCTTGACCGGCTCCGATATGGCGCCGTCCTTGCCGACGATCCGCAAGCGCCCGGCCTTTTCGGTCACAAGCATCCGCCCGTCGGGAAGAAAGGCGAGACCCCAAGGCCGCTTGAGCCCCTGCGCCACCGTCTCGACCTTGATCTGTCCCTTCTTGGTGTCGATCAGGTCTTCCTCGGCCGAGCCTTGTTGCGAACACGCCATCACTGCCGCGGCCGCGACGAGGCAGAGCCCGATCGGGCTGCTCTGCCATGAGCGGTCGCCCTTCCGCTGCGACTTATTTGCGATCACTTGCATAGACCTCCGACCTCCGGCTTCGAGCCCTGGCCCATGTCAACGTCCGGCGCCGATGGCAAGTTCACTCACCCGCGCCCGGCTTTGACCCTGAGCCCCGGGGCGGGGCGCTCCAGCACCACTTCGCGGCGGAAGCGGTAGAGCCTTGCCGGGCGCCCTCCGGTCGCGGTCGAGACATTGCCGGTGGTCTCGACGAGGCCGCCTTGCTCGACCAGCCGCCTGAAATTCTGTTTGTGCAGCAGGGTGCCGGAGATGGCTTCGACCGTCTTCTGCAACTCATATAGCGTGAACTCGGGCGGCAAGAGCTCGAACACCACGGGGCGGTATTTCAGCTTGCCGCGAAGCCGCCCGAGCGCGGTGGCGAGGATGCGGCGATGGTCGAAGGCCATGGGGCGGCCAAGCTCGGGCAGGACAGGCCATTGGCCGGCTGCGGGACGGCCGTCGCGCTTCGCCTCGGCCATGAGGCCGGCCTCGTAAAGGAGCTCGTAGCGCTCGAGCACCTTCTCCTCGTCCCAGGCCCCGCCGATGCCGAAGCTGATCCTGAGGCGCTCCTGCCGCCGCAGCGCGCGCGCCGGCTCGTCGGGAAGCGGCGGCCGCTCGGCCCATTGCTTGAGCCGCGGCTCGATCTCATCCGACAAGATATCGGGCTTGCCCTCGCGCCAATCTTCCCAGGGGAAATAGGCGTACCACGGCGCCCAATGGGAGCCGAGCAACGCCTCGCCGGCGCCGCGGGTCAGAGCCAAATAGCCGACCGAAAGCGTATGCGCACCGCCGGGCTCCGCGTGCCGTCCGCGATCGCCGAACGTATAGAGCTGCTCCACATAGCCGAGATCGAGACCCGTCTGCCGTTTGACCCATTCGCGCAAGCCGATCTCGAGCGTGCGGTGCGCGCGAGGCGCGAAGGGGCCGAAGGGAAGCGCGTCCCATGCGCCGGACCCGGCCGTGCCGGGCCGCACCACGACGATATGAGGTTGCCCCTCGCGGACCGTGACGATGGCGGCGTTGAGCCCAAGCTCGATCTGAGGATCGCCGCTTCGCGCCTCGTGCGGGGGTGCTGTCTTGCGTGCTGCCTGGACCATAGCTCTCAGGCGGCAACAAGCGCCGGCAAGGCGAACACCTCGGCTTCGTCGGCGATCTGTCCGCGGCCGATCTCCTCGACCGCGGCGATCATGCGCCCGTCCCGCGCCAGAGCCTCGTCGGCAAGCGCAACCAGGAGCCGATTGGGATAGGCTGTGGGAGAGGCGCGGCGAAGCGCCCATGCGAGCTCATGCTCGGACCCTTCCCGGTTCAGCGCGCAAAGGGCGATGAAGGCGGCGGCGGTGGAACGGCTGATGCCGGCCCAGCAATGGATCAGGAGCGGGGCTTGCCGGTCCCAATCGCGGGCGAATCCGATGAGATCCATGACATGGTTCCCGCATGGAAGCACAAGGCCCGGCTGCGGCTCGCAGATATCGTTCATGGCGAGTTTGAGATGCCGGTCGGGTCCGATGCTAGGCGGCGTGGGAATGGCCGTATCGCCGTTGATGAGCGTCACCAAATGGCTGACCCCGGCATCGGCAACCGTGACCTCGACCAGGCTCAGGGGTGCAACATAGATCGTTTCGGGCCTCATCGTCCGCGTCACTCTATCCGCTTCTGTTGGCGAAATCAGGGTATCCATGCGCGTTGTGCCTAACCTCGAATTCCGGACGTCAGCGCCTCATCGATGCAACTCATTGAACCGTTTTAGAAAGGCGGCCTCGCCCTCGGACGCGGGAAGCGGGTGCAACTGCGACAAATCGGCAACGAGCGCCGCGCTCAAGCCCCGCGGCTGGCCGAAGAAACGACGCGCCTCGGCCCGGGAGAAGCCGGCAAGACAGGTTGCCTCGTAATAGGCGGCGATTTTGTCGGCACGTTTGATCAATTTTGTGACATCGGCGGGAAGCTCCGCCGGCAAACCGAAGCGGATATGAATTGCGGCGAGAAGTCTCGCCTCAAAGGCGCGATAGTCAAGCGTCAGCGCCGCCTTGAACGGGCTGATCAGATCGCCGATGACATATTCGGGTGCGTCATGGATCAGCGCCGCGAGCCTGAATTCGCGGTCGAGTTTGGCCTCAAGCTCGCTGACGATGCGCTCGACGAGCAGACTATGCTCCGCCACCGAGAAAGCATGCTCCCCGCTGGTCTGGCCGTTCCAGCGCGCCACACGCGCGAGCCCATGCGCGATATCCTCGATTTCGATGTCGAGCGGGGAGGGGTCGAGCAGGTCGAGCCGTCGTCCGCTCAACATGCGCTGCCAAGCGCGCGCGGCGCCATTGGCGGCGACGTCGTGAATGATCCGGGCACGCTTCATCTTGCCGGCCGCAACTGACACAGCTTCACAAAGCATTGACTATTTTCTCGACAGCAGCCACGAAGAAAAAGACGAACCTCGATGAGGCCGGGATTCGTCGAACCCCGATCGTCAGAGTGCAGGCGAACCGAATCTGTCACTGGGAGACGCATATGGCAAGGCTGGCCAAATATACACTGTCGCATGACGCCAAGACGAAGCGCTGGGTATTGAAAAAAGAGCCCACCGGCCAGGCGGTCAAATCGTTTGCCAGCAAGGCAGCGGCAACGAAGGGCGGGGTCTTGGAGAGGGCCGTGGGCAAATCGGGTTCGGTCAAGATCAAGAAACGGAACGGCAAAGTCCAGGAAGAGCGCACCTATCCACGCGGCAGCGATCCCCGCCGTTTCAAGGGTTAGGTGGCGTCGCGCCGAGCCTCGCGCAAGCGGCGTGGCGCGGGCAGCTGGTCAGGTGGTCGTTGACCATGCCGGTCGCCTGCATGAAGGCATAGATGATCGTCGGCCCGCAGAACTTGAAGCCGCGCGCTTTGAGGTCCTTGGAGATGGTGCGCGACAACTCGGTCTCGGCGGGGATGTCGCCCATTCGCCTGTAGCGGTTGACGATCGGCTTGCCGCCGACGAAGTCCCAGAGGAAGGGTGCGAAGCCAGCGCCCGTTTCCATGATATCGAGCCACGCGCGCGCCGAGGCGATGGCCCCCTCGATCTTCATGCGGTTGCGCACGATGCCCTCGTCCCGCATCAGGGCTTCGATTTGTCTCTTCGAGTAGCGCGCGATTCGTTCGGGGTCGAAACCGTCGAAGGCCTGCCGAAATGCCTCGCGCTTGCGCAAGATGGTGATCCAGGACAGCCCGGCCTGAAATCCATCGAGCACGAGCTTCTCGTAAAGCGCCCGATCGTCACGCTCCGGCACGCCCCATTCCTCGTCGTGATAGGCCAAGTAGAGAGGATCGGTCCCGGGCCACGGACAGCTCTTAGGCTTGTCACTCATGCCGGGACGTCCATCACGGGCACCGCGAAGCTGGCGAAGGCCGGGCGGCGGAGCGCGATTGCTACTCCGCCTGCCGCAAGCGTCTCGCCGCGCGCCAAAGCCTCCTCGACCCGATCCAGCCGAATGAGCCCAAGGCCCGACGACCCGCTCACCGAGCCGAGCGTGCCGATCGGAACGCCGGCGGCCTCGATGCTCGTCCCGGAGCCGGGCAGCGCCGCTCCGCCTTCGACCGGCACGATGCGTTTCCGCACCGTGCCGCGATGCTCCATGCGCGAGACCACCTCCTGGCCGACAAAGCAGCCTTTCCCGAAATCGACGCCGTTCAACTGATCGAACAGCGCCTCATGCGGGAAGAGGTCGCCGAATGCATAGTCGCGACCGCCTTCTGGCACGCCCTGGCCGATGCGGAAGGCGTGATAACCCTGTTCCGTTGCCGGCTCGCAACCGAGCTCCGCCGGTCTCATTCCTTTGGTCAAGACAGCCCGGTAGCCAAGCGTTGCCAGCCTCGGATCGGCATAAAGGATGGCGCCGTCGGGTCGAGCCAGGCTTCCCCCCCAGGACGCGGCGACTTCGCGCGACTGGTCTTCGCCAATCTCGACCGCGGCCCTCAGCCGGTAGAAGGCGAGCCGTTTCGCGAGCTCCTCGGCCTTCTCTCGCGCAACATCGACGAGGAAACCGGTACCGTCCGCGACGATGAAGAAGTCGAACAGGATCTTGCCCTGAGGGGAGAGCAAGCCGGCATGGACGGCATGGGCCCCTTGCACCTTGCCGATGTCGTTGGTGATCAGGCCCTGGAGGAAATTGCGGGCATCGGCGCCGCCGATCGCAAGAACGGCGCGCGACGGCAACAGGCTCGCATGACAATGGCTCATACCCGGTCCATCTGCTACCAAGGCCCCCGACATTTATGGGAGGGGCGAAACCCCCGCAAGAGAAGCCCGTGGCCGAGACCTTCGATCTTGTCTTAAAAGGCGGAACCGTCGTCAATCATGCCGGTGAGGGCATTGCCGATCTCGGCGTAAGGGACGGCCGTATCGCCGAAATCGGCGATATCGGCGAGGGCATGGCCGGCGAGACCATCGACGCGACCGGTCTCCATATCCTGCCGGGCGTCATCGACAGCCAGGTCCATTTCCGCGAACCCGGGCTGGAGCACAAGGAGGACCTGGCCTCGGGCAGCCGGTCGGCGGTGTTGGGAGGGGTGACCGCCGTGTTCGAGATGCCGAATACCAAACCGCCGACCACGAGCGCCGACGCCCTTGCCGCCAAGGTGAGGGCCGCCACGGGGCGCATGCATTGCGACTTTGCCTTTTTCGTCGGCGCGACCCGCGACAATGTCGGCGACCTCGCCGAGCTCGAGCGGCAACCGGGGGCGGCGGGCGTCAAGGCGTTCCTTGGATCCTCGACCGGCGACCTTCTCGTCGACGATGAGGAAACGTTGAGACGGCTTCTTGCCACGATCAAGCGGCGCGCCGCCTTCCATTCCGAGGACGAGGCAAGGCTCAGGGAGCGCGTCCGCTTGCAGCGCGAGGGCGATCCTTCGAGCCATAGCGAATGGCGCGATCCGGAAGCCGCGCTCGCCGCGACCGAACGGCTTCTGCGCCTTGCCGCCGAAGCGGGCAAACGCGTGCACGTGCTCCATGTCTCGACGGCGGAGGAGATGGCGCTGCTCGCACTCTACAAGGACGTGGCCTCGGTCGAAGTCACCCCGCAGCATCTGACCCTTGCCGCGCCGGAGGCTTACGAGCGGCTCGGCACGAAGGCGCAGATGAATCCGCCGCTCCGCGACCGCTACCACCAGGAGCGGCTGTGGTGGGGCATCGAGCGCGGCATCGTCGACGTGCTCGGCTCAGACCACGCGCCTCACACGCTTGCCGAGAAGGGCAAGAGTTATCCCGCGACCCCGTCGGGCATGCCGGGCGTGCAGACGCTCGTCCCCGTCATGCTCGACCATGTCAATGCCGGCCGCTTGAGTCTCGCCCGCTTTGTCGATCTGACAAGCGCAGGTCCGCAGCGCGTCTTCGGCATTGCCGGCAAAGGACGCATCGCCGTGGGCTACGACGCCGATCTCACCCTCGTCGATCTCAAGGAGGAACGCGTGATCGAGAATGCGTGGATCGGCAGCAAATGCGGCTGGACGCCTTTCGCCGGACGCAAGGTTCGGGGCTGGCCGAAAGGCACGATCGTGCGCGGACGGCTCGCCATGTGGGAGGGCGAGCTTGGCGAGGCGCGCGGCGAGCCGGTCCGCTTCTCCGAGGCTCCGCCTCGGACTTCCGCAGGTTACTGAAGGAAATAGTGCCAGACCCCGTTCGGCGCGATGCCGAGCCGGTAGTAGCCGTACTTCCCGCTCTTCTTCATCGCGGCCGCGAGCTGTGGCGGCACGATGCGGTAAAGCTCGACCTCTTGCGCGGGCGTGAGCGCGGAAAGCCCGGTCTCGGCGAAATAGGGCCACACATACATTTCGTCCTGTCCCTGGCCGACGCGAACGTAGCCGGAGGACATTACGTTGAGCATGGCGGCGAGCACGTCGCGGCCGGAACCATCGGCCGATTCCTTCTTCCATAGGGCGATGGGGTCATCGACATGCGCGGCGGCGACCATCGGCTTCAGCTCGTTCGATTCGAGGACCGGACGCATCTTCTCGATCTCGCCGCTTTGCGCCGCCGCCGCGATCCCTTCGAGCATGCGCTTGACGGGATCGGGCAGCGCGTTGAAATCGTAAAGCGGTTTCTGACTTTGATTCGCTGCACCGGCCGCCATTGCCGTTGCGGCTCCCTGTCCTGCAAGCTTAGTGGACATTACGTCGTGTACGTAGACAACGGCGGCAGCGCCCGCTACCAATGCGGCGAGGGCAATCATGACGAAGCTTGTCCGGCGATTCATGCATAACTCCATAAATGCGCGATCAATTTCGCAGATCGGCGGACGGGCGCAAGTGGAGCTCGCATCCGTGCTGGCGCCAAGAGGTGCGGGCGCGATGCCGTCTTTGGCGAGCGAATAGGACCTGGCCTTGGAGTCAGGCGCGCAAATCGTCTTATCCACCCTTCAGCTTGTGCTTGCCGGGGTCGGCATTGGCGTGGTCATGGCGGCGCCGATTGGACCGGTGAACGTCCTCGTCATTCAACGCGCCGTCGCGGGCGGCTTCTGGGCCGGACTCGCGGCGGGTCTAGGCGCCGTACTCGGCGACGGCCTCTTGGCCGCGATCGCCGCCTTCAGCGTGACGGCGATCTCCGAGGCGATCAGCGCCTATTCCGAGTGGATTCAGTTCGTCGGCGGCCTGCTTCTGATCGGCTTCGGTCTCACGCTCCTCGTTGCGAGGCCTGCCATGACGATCCCGGTCGGCGAGAAGTCGCACCTATTGGAGCATATGGGGATCATCCCCCAGACTTTCTTCCTCACCGTCACCAATCCCGGCGCGGTCCTCGGCATGGCCGCGATGATCGGCGGCCTCGGCTCCCTCCTCGGCGGCCTCAACTATCTCGAGGCTCTGCTCCTCGTCGCTGCCGTGATGGGGGGCAGCCTTTTATGGTGGCTCGGTCTGTCGGAGCTCATCGCCACGATCAGGCATAAGCTCACCGAAAGCAGGCTCAAGCTCATCAATCGAATCGCGGGCGCGATCCTGCTTGCCTTCGGGCTGATCCTTCTGCTCGAGGGCATCGTAATGAGTTAGGAAAGGCATTTCGACAGGAGAATCCGTTGCGGTTGAGATCGCTCCTTCTAGCTATCGTCGCCATCGCCAGCCTCATTATGATCGGCGGTGCCTTGTCGGGCTGGCCCCGATCATTTGCGGCGGAGCTGCCGTGGCTCGATCCGGATTGGCTGCAGGCCCATGTCGGCGAAGGCGAAGGACAGATCGCCCCAGTGGTCTTGCAGAGGGCGCGCGCGCTTTATCTGAAGAAGGTGAGCGAAGGCGCAGTCAACAATCCCTGCTACTTCGCCATGGACGCCACGCGCCCCGGCGGGTTGGGACGCCGATTTTACGTCATCTGCGAAGCCGACCGAACGTTTCGCGCGGTTCCATCCGGCCATGGCGACGGCCGCAACCTTGAAGGCATCGCGGATTTCGCAAACGGCATTCGCTGCGCAAAGAACTTCAGCAATGCGATGGATTCCACAGCTGACGACCGGCGGGCCGTATGTGACGGCCGAAATCAGAACGTCGTTCAAAGGTTATTATCGCGACCCGGGCGGAAATAGCGTGGCCCTGATGCGATCGTTCGTCCAGTTCGACGGCGAGGGCGACACGGCGAACGCCAGACCGCGCGCCATCGGCGGCCATCCGGCCGTGCTGGTGAGAGGACACTGTCTCCTAAAAGCTCCGGATGATCCCTACGCGAACGACGAGGGTTATGTTCCGTTTGGACAGCTGGTGAATTACACCGGCGGCCGTAGCAACGGCTGCACCACTTGGTCGCCGTCAGATGCCGAACAAATCATTCCTATCGTGAAGGATAAGCCGACGACGCTCTACATCTATCCCGAATCGACCGACATCGTCGCCGTTGCGCGAGCGGTGAAGGCGGGCCGGTCGCCGTCGCGCGCGGGACTATATTGGAACACCTCCTGCTTGAGAGAAATCCACTCTCCGAACTTTTGGCCGAGGGAAACTCTCGAGCCGATCCTCGTTCAATACAAGGAAGATCACCCGCCGCCGCGACCGCAGGCCGCCGCCGATTTGCAAGCAGCGGTGAACGTGTCTGCTGGGCTGATCGAGTAACCAAGTTACGCGCTTGATTGAGGAAAGGGCTTAAGCAGATCGCTCCTTGCGATTGCGTTTCGGCGGAATGTTTGCCCATGCGCCTCGGCGAATGGCAAGCGCCCTGACGAAGTCTGCCTGTGACTCGCCGACGGCGGCTGCGCAGGAGTGCGGTGGTATGCGAGCCCGACGGTCGACTAATCGTGGATCCAGCCCTCTAGAATTCCAAGTTCCCGGAGCAGCCGTTCCTTGCGCTGTGAAATAATCGTCGCTTCTGTCGGAGTTATGCTGTCGAAGCCAAGCCTCGGCAGTGCCGCCAGCTGTCAGCGAATTGTGTCCGGGGTCTCGCGCGCTCTTGGTAGCTCAGCCGAGCTTCGAGGAAGCGCCGGCTCGTTTAGCATTGTCGCCATAGCGATAACCTCCGCCTATGACCTGGTCCGACATGTTGCGTCCGATCGGTAACCGCGCAGAGACCCACTTAGGGGTTACGCCCAATGCGCTCCCTCCGCTAGCTCACGCGTCAGTCAAGCGCTCAATGCGCTGACGAATGTCCGCTTCCGGGGGCAAAACGGACGAACTGCTGCTTCCCAATCTGGATTTATGAGTACACGCCCTTAGGACGTGCATGAGGCCGGGCGCTATTGCGGCGTGCGCTTGAGGGTGAACTCGCCGTGGATAATGCGGCGCGACAGCCCGTTCGTCATATTCGCGACCGCATCTTCGCCGTAGACGCCGATGAGATCGGCAAGCGCTGCAAAGAGGGCGGCGTTGGCGAGCATCTCCGGCTCGATGCCGTCGTGCAATGCTTCCTCCCAGGCGTCGAGGATATATCTGAGCGCCGCGTGCTTCTGGGCCTCGCCCTCCGAGGACCGCGGCACTCGCCTTGCTGATTGCAACTCTGGCGCCCCCTTGTGGCTGGCGGAATCGGTCAGATGTCACAATTACACCCGCCCTCGGCAGGCGCGGGCGATATAGTGAACTGACGGTTAAAACTAACGGTTAATTTTTAGCTTTTGTCCGGTGGTTCCGGCTGGACCGCCCGCCCGGTTCCGTGGTTGCCTTTTGCACACGCCGGGCGCTCTTCCAATATCAGCAGACCCCTTCCCACGCCCGCGCACCGAAGAGCCGGGGTAGGGAGCGTCCGCTCGCATTGCGGCGGGGAGTTCGGAGAGCATTCGATGAGCGAGCAACAAGACATTGCAGGCTTGGTTCGAGCGGTTCGTGGGCGCGTGCCCATGGATGCGGCGCAGATGTTGGTCAAGGAAACACCCGAGCGTATCGGAGCGGTTCTTGCCGAGCTGCCGCAGACACTCGTCGACCGTATCAAAGCCTATCTGCCTCCGGAATTGCAGTTGCAGGCCTCGGAGTCTCTGGCGGAGGTCGTAGAGAACACCGTAGGCGAAATAATGGACCCGGCGCTGGCCGTGCTTCCGCAGACGACGACCGTGGAGGAAGCGATCGCCTTTCTGCGAAATCACGGGACCCCTCAGCAGATCACCTATCTGTACGTCACCGACGCAGAGGACAAGCTCATCGGTCTGATCGTGATTCGCGACCTGATCCTGGCGGAGCCCAATCAGACGTTGACGGACGTGATGTTGCCCGAGCCCTTTGCGCTGACGACGGACATGGACCTCGCCGACGCCGTCAAGGCGGCGATTCATCGGCACTATCCCGTGTATCCGGTCGTGGACGCCGACCGACACGTGATCGGCGTGGTGCGCGGCTGGCGCCTTTTCGAGCGTCAGGCGATCGAGATCAGCGCGCAGTCGGGCCAGATGGTCGGTGTGGACAAGGAGGAGCGTATCCACACCGGAATCTGGACGGCTTTCAAGATGCGTCATCCCTGGCTGCAGGTGAACCTGCTGACCGCTTTCGCAGCGGGCTTCGTGGTCAGCCTTTTCGAGGGCACCATCACGCAGATCGTGGCGCTGGCGGCTTTCCTGCCGATCCTTGCGGGCCAAAGCGGCAACACGGGATGCCAGGCGCTGGCGATCACGCTTCGCGGAATGACTCTGGGGGACTTGAACAGCCATCCCGTGCGCAAGTTGATCGCGAAGGAGGTGACCCTTGGCGCAATGAATGGTTTGCTGACGGGTATCGTCGCGGGCGTGGCGATGTGGTGGAGCGCCGGTGGAAACGGCAACGATCAGGGATTGGCCCTCGGCCTCGTCATCCTGCTCGCCATGACCGGTGCCTGCGTGGCTTCGGGTCTGTTCGGTGTGCTGGTGCCATTGGCGCTGCGACGATTCGGCGCGGATCCCTGCACCGCATCGAGCATCTTCCTCACCACAGGAACCGATATCGCCGGCATGGGACTCATGCTGGGATTGGCGACCGTGCTGGTCCTTTAGGCCGAAGCGTTCTCGCTGGACGGACGCAACTGTCTGAGCACTGAGAGCCGCTGCATTCCTGACGGCAGCGCTATCCGGCATCGCTTGCGGACCGGCTGTTGGTCGGTTCGGACGCTATCGGGACCACGTCTTGGAGAGTAGAGTCCGGGCCATAACCAAGCTTAGCACAGCGCCCGCTAGCGTTGGTGGGTTCGCTTGCTTTCGGGTTGCAAAATGAAAGCGAAACACTCGGAGAGTTCATCCGCCGAGCTCGCCGTCTTCCAGGCCTATGTTGCCCTCATGAATTCCGAGCGGGAAACCCTTTGGGCCCGTCACAACGCGCTCCTCTTGGCCAATTCGCTGATTATCGGCGCGCTCGCCATCAGCCCCGCGGCGCTTTGGGACAACAAATTGGCGGCGCTTGCCATGCTGAGTGCCGGGCTCCTCGTCAGCGCCGCATGGCTCGGGATCGCGACTTGTGGATGGGCGGCGATGCGACGTCATGGTGAACTCGCCGAAACCTTTGCTTCGGGCTGCTTCGAACACCTTCCCAATCCGTTCGCAGAAACCGTCAGCGGTCGCTCGCAAACGATGCATTACCTGGTCATGCTAGTGATCGCGGTTTTCATGCTCATGTATGTCGGGTTAGGCTTTGTGAGGCTTTCGTGAGCCTAGGCTTCCGGACTGGATGCGCGATGAAAGCCTGGCAGCGGACATCGGCGATGGCGCGGACGCATCGGAGTTCGGCCGCTTAGCAAGAGGTCGCAAAGACGCGGTTAGGTTGTTGAGGTTAGTCCGGCGGTTCCGGCTCTTGCGGACCGGGGGGCCCGCCGTTTTGCGGCACGCCAGAGCCCGCGCTTTCGACGCCCTGCTGCTCTGCGCCGGCTTGACCGCCCGCTTGCGGCGCCTCTAGCCGCGTCCCGGTGGGATCGGCGCCGGGCGCCGGAGCATCCTGATTGGTCCCAGGCGAGGCTTCGGGGGCTTCGGCAGGTCCCTTGCTGGCAAAGGTCGAGCTTTGCGCGAGCGCGGCTGCGATGGTTGCCCCTTCGGTGCTGAACCGGTTGGTGGCAAGCGTGGCGGACTGAGTGCAGGTGCGATAGGTGCGCCGGTAGCCGCGATAGCCGTCATTGAAGGCGTTGACGAGCTTCGCGCGGCGCACCGCGGTCGTCCCCTCGTTCCGCAAAATCTCTTTCATCTGTTCGCGCCAGACCTGCCCCTCCGCGGCTCCGCATAGCTCACGCAGGTAGTGGACGGCGCCGAGGATCTCGGCGAGGCGCATCAACTTGTCGTCATAGGGCCGGTCGTCGGGCGGAGGCGGGGCTGTGCTCTCGCGCGGCACGATTGCGGGCAGGTCGTCGCCCGGAGGCTTGGCCCTGGCCCGCGGCTTCGGCGTTGCCTTTGGCTGGTCTAACCACCAGAAAAATTGCGCCTCGGCCACCGGCGCGAAGACCATGGAGGCCCACGCCATAGCAACCAAGCCTGCAAAAAGCCTCAGCGAACGCCCCTTGCGCCGTCTCATGGGAGCCTGAGTAACGCCGATTTTTGTTGAAATCTAGCCGTCAGAATCGCCGGAGCCTGTGCGCGGCCGTCCAAATCAGCTCGGCCGTGCCGGGGGTCATGGGGCGGGCCTCGAAGTCGTCGAGATGCACCCACTCGGCCGCCTCCGCGTCGCCGCCCGTTTTGAGGGTGCCCCCCATGGGCCGGCCATAGAACACGGTAAGCCGGTAGCTCGTCTCGCCGGGAACCGCGGCAGTGACCCTGTCGAGCACGCCCTCGACATCGGCCTCGATGCCGGTCTCCTCCTTGAGCTCGCGGCGGGCCGCCTCGCGCGGCGTCTCGCCCCCTTCCGTCTTGCCGCCGGGGAGGCTCCACAACCCGGAGAAAGGAGCGCGCCCGCGTCTGACCAGGAGGACCTTGTTATCGTTGAGCACGACCATGCTCGCCCCGTCGCGATACGCGAGGTCGGGGCCGGTCGGGATGTGCTCGTTCATGGAGGCGAATGAGGTTGGGCTAGGCTGATTATTTAGGGAGCGCGATGCCCGCCGAACAGGGCCTCAAGGGGCAAAACCGGGACTTGGAATACGCCGGGTGTTGGCCGATATGATCGCCAAGCAGCCGCAAGGGTCGGATCCTAATGTGCTCTCGCTATAGCCTGACCTCCCCGCCGGAGGCCGTGCGCGCCTATTTCGGCTATCGCGACACGCCGAACTTTCCGGCGCGCTTCAACATCGCCCCGACTCAGCCCATAGGCGTGGTGCTTCGCGACAGAGAAGGGGTCCGCCGCTTCAGGCTGATGCGCTGGGGCCTGCTGCCTCCTTTCGTCAAGGACCGGAAGCGATTTCCCACGCTCATCAACGCCCGCGCCGAGGACGCGCTCGATAAGGCCTCGTTTCGCCACGCCATGCGCTACCGGCGCTGTCTCGTGCCGGCCGATGGGTTCTATGAATGGACGGGGCCTAAGGGCAAGCGCCGGCCGTTCCTTCTCCGCCCGCGCGACGTTCCGCTGATCGCGTTTGCCGGTATCCACGAGCGCTGGCGCGACCCCGAGGGGGACGAGATCGACACCGTCGCCATCCTCACCTGTCCCGCCAACAGCACGATCGCCCCCTTGCACGACCGCATGCCCGTTGTCCTTTCTCACCAGGATTTCGACGCCTGGCTTGACGTGACGGGAACCGCGCCGGAGGCTGTTCGCGAATTGTTGCAGCCCGCCCCTGACGATCTCTTCGAGGCGATCGAGATGCATCCCAAGATCAACGATTCGAAACGCGACGAGCCGGGCATCCAAGAGCCGCTCGCGCCGTTGCTGCTCTAGGAACGGCGACCAATGCTTCCATCCGAGATCATCAAGCGCCTGCGCGTCGAGGAAGGCGGCTTCAAGCTCGCCGATCGCGATCCCAAAGACACTTGCGGGCTCGCCATCGACAAGAACGGGGCGGAAGAGCTGCTCGCGGCAGCGACCAAGCGGCTCTCCAATCTGCAGGAGCGCCTCTATGCCGAAGGACGCTGGGCCATCCTCGCCATCCTGCAAGGGCCGGACACCTCGGGCAAGGACGGCGTCATCAAGCACGTGTTCTCGGGGATCAACCCGCAAGGCTGCGAAGTGCATTCGTTCAAGCAGCCGAGCGCGCTCGAGCTTGCTCACGATTTCCTATGGCGAACCACGGTGGCGCTTCCGGCCCGCGGCCGCGTCGGCATTTTCAACCGCTCCTATTACGAAGAGACCGTGGTCGTGCGCGTGCATCCCGAGCTGCTCGACAAGCAGAACCTGCCGAAGAAGCTCGTGACCGACAAGATCTGGAACGAACGCTACGAGGACATCAACAATTTCGAGCTGCACCTCGCCCGCAGTGGCGTGGTGCCGCTCAAATTCTACCTGCATATTTCCAAGGAAGAGCAACTGGAGCGCCTCCTGGCCCGCATCGCCGACCCGGACAAGCGTTGGAAGTTTGCCCTTCATGACGTGGAAGAGCGCAAGCTTTGGGACAGGTTTCTTGCGGCCTACGAGGACACGATCAGCCACACCGCGACCAGACATGCGCCCTGGTATGTCATCCCGGCCGATCGCAAATGGTTCGCACGACTTGCGGTCGCCGCCATCATGGTCGAGCGGATGGAGGCTCTCGATCTGCAATTCCCGAAATTGGACGAAAGCGAATTGGCCAAGCTGAAGACGGCCGAGGCCGTTCTGCTCGGGGAGGCGAAGGCACCGGCGCGCTGACGGACCCCGCTACGGCTCGGTGGTGACGAGCAGGACGGCGAGGCCGTCATGGCCCTTTGCGCCGACGGTTTGCAAGGCGGTTCCGCTCACCCGCGGGTCGGAAGCGGCGAGCTCGAAGAACCGGCGCATCCCTTGCACATTGGCGTCGCCATCGACATCGAGAACGGCGCCTTCCCGCACCACATTGTCGACGACGATGAGAGAGCCCCGGCGCGACAGCTTGACGGCCCATTGGAAATAGCCGGGCGTGCCGGGCTTGTCGGCATCGATGAAGACGAGATCGAACGGGCCCTCCGCCGCAAGCGCCGGCAACACATCCTGGGCGCGGCCGACGCGCACTTCGACCTGTCCGCCGAGCCCGGCGCGCGCGATATTGGCGCGGGCGATTGCGGCATAGTCCGGGTTCGCCTCGATCGTGACGAGGCGGCCGTCCGGGGGCAAGGGCGCGCGCGAGCCAGATCGTGCTGTAGCCGCCGAGCGTGCCGATCTCCAGGATGCGCCGCGCCTGCGTCGCGCGCGCAAGCAGCATGAGGAGCTTGCCCTGATTGGGCGCGACATTGATCTGGGGCAGGCCGGCCGCTTCGCTCGCTTCGAGCGCCGCGTCAAGCGCGGCCTCGCTCCCGACGAGACGGTCCGCGATGTAGCCGTCGATAGCCGTCCACAGCGTATCGGTCTCAAGACGCTTCATCACAAAAGCTTTCCGGGATTGAGGATGAAGTTGGGGTCGAACGCGGCCTTGATCTTTCGCATCATATCGAGTTCGAGCGGCTGCTTGGCATGGGGCATGAGATCGCGCTTCAGGCGCCCAATCCCGTGCTCCGCGCTGATCGATCCGCCGAGATCGAGCACGATCTCGTGCACGGCGGCATTGAGCGCCTCCCAATTCGCAAGGAATACCGTCCGTTCCATCCCCGGCGGTTGGCTCACATTGAAGTGAATGTTGCCGTCGCCGAGATGGCCGAACGGAACCGGGCGCGCGCCGGGAATCATCAGCTCGACCAGCCGATTGGCGCGCGCGACGAACTCAGGCACCCGCGCCACCGGTACGGCGACATCGTGCTTGATGCTGCCGCCCTCTTCCTTCTGCACTTCGCTCATCAGTTCGCGCAGGCGCCACAGCGCTTCGCTTTGCGCGAGCGAAGAGGCGACCACAGCATCCGCGATCTCGCCGGCCTCGAGCGCGTTGCCCAACAGGGATTCGCCAAGCCGAGCAAGCTCCCCGCCTTCGCGTGGGCTCGTGAGCTCGAACAGCACGTACCATTGATGAGGGGAGGGGAAGGGATCGCGCGACCCGCTGCCATGGCGCAGCACGAATTCCAATCCGAGGCGGGGCATGATCTCGAACGCGGTCAAAGCTGGGCCGGCGCGCTCCCGGGCGCGGGAAAAAAAAGCCGGCGCCGTTTCCAGCGCATTCAAGCCGGCCATGCCGGTGACCTTCTCGGCGATCTTGGGGAACAGGCGCAGCACGGCGGCGGTGATGATCCCGAGCGTCCCCTCCGAGCCGATGATGAGATCCTTGAGGTCGTAGCCCGAATTGTCCTTGCGCAAGGATTTGAGCCCGTCCCACACCTGTCCGTCTGCAAGCACGACTTCGAGCCCGAGCGCAAGCTCCCGAGCGCTGCCATAGGCGAGCACGGCCATGCCTCCGGCATTGGTGGCGAGCACGCCGCCGATCTGCGCGCTTCCCTCCGAGGCGAGGCTCAAGGGGAACAGCCGACCGGCACTCGCCGCGACGTGTTGGGCCTGCGCCAGCGGAAGCCCGGCTTCGACAGTCATGGTGTTTGTGGCAAGGTCGATGTCGCGCACCCGATTGAGCCGCTCGAGCAAAACCACCACCTCGTGTCCGCTCTCGAACGGGATCTGGCCGCCGACGAGACCGGTATTGCCGCCTTGCGGCACGATCGCGGTCCTGTTCGCGTTGGCGCATTCGAGGATGGCGGACACCTCTGCGGTATCTCCGGGCTTGAGCACGAGCGCCGCCTTGCCGCGATAGCGGTCGCGCCATTCGACGAGATACGGCGCCATCGCCTCCTCGTCGCGGATGGCGTGCTCGGCGCCCACGATACGGACGAATGCATCGAGCGTGTCCGGGCTCGGCGGCCTATGCTTCGGCACGGGTTTCATCGCGGTCAGCGCTAGCCCCGATTGGCCGCGCGCCGCAAGCGGTCGTTGATGGCTTCGCCAAGCCCCGTAGGCGGAATGGGCATCACGGCTATGGCCGAGGCCTGGGCCTGGTCGAGCTCCCTTAGAGCGGCGAAGAGCTTGGCCGCGGCCTCCTCGAGATTGCCGCTCGGGCTGAGATTGAGGGTGAGGCTGGCGCCTTCAGGCACATGAGCGCCGAAGGCAAGCAGAGCCTCGTCGGGGTGAACCGTGCTCGCATCGAGCCGGAGCGGTGTGCGAGGGGCGTAGTGCCTGGGCTGCTGGCCCGGCGATGCCACCCGCTCGGTCGCTTCCGCCGTTGCGAGCGGACCTCCCAGCACGTGCGCGATCGCCTCGCGCGGGATAGCGCCCGGCCGCAACAAGGAAGGCTTCGGCCGGACCACGCTTACCACCGTCGAACTCGATGCCGAGAGGAGAGGGCCCTCCGTCGAGGATCATGGCAGGGCGCTCGCCGAGCTCGGCCTCGACATGCGCCGCGGTGGTCGGGCTGATGCGTCCCGTCCGGTTGGCGCTCGGCGCGGCGATCGGGAGAGCGGCCTTGGCGAGCAGCGCTTGTGCAACCGGATGGTAGGGCGCCCTGAGCGCGATCGTGTCGAGGCCCGCGCTGACAAGGTCGGCAATTCCGCAAGTCGAGCGCCTCTTGAGGACGAGCGTCAAAGGGCCCGGCCAGAACGCCCCGGCGAGCCTGCGTGCCACTTCGTTTACCAAAGCGTATTCGCCCGCTTCGGCGAGACCCTGCACATGCACGATCAGCGGGTTGAAGCGGGGCCGCTCCTTGGCGGCGAACACCTTGGCGACGGCGCGCGCATCGAGCGCATTGGCGCCGATCCCGTAGACCGTCTCGGTGGGAAAGGCCACGATCTCGCCGCGGGCAAGCGCCTGGGCCGCTCGCCTGATGGCATCTGGCGTGGCCGGAACGAGGGGCATCGCGCCATTTCGCGTGTTACCACGCCGGGGTCAAGCTAGAGTGCCGGGAAACGGCGCGAAGGCCCAAGACATGCATCTCCGCTTATGACCACGCTCTTCATCACCCACCCCGCCTGCCTTCTGCATGACACCGGCTACGGCCACCCCGAACGGGCCGACCGCCTGCGCGCGATCGACGACGCTCTTGCCGCCCCCGCCTTCAAGGCGCTGAAGCGCGAGCAGGCGCCGCGCGCCGAGCTGGCCGCGATCGAGCGGGTCCATCCGGAGGCCTATGTCGAGATGATTCGCGCCTCCATCCCCGCGCACGACCACAAGATGCTCGATATCGACACGGTCGTCTCGCCGGGAAGCTGGGAAGCAGCCCTCCGAGCCGCGGGCGCCTCCATCCATGCCGTCGATCAAGTCATGGCGGGCAACGCCGATAATGCCTTCTGCGCGGTGCGACCGCCGGGCCACCACGCCGAGCCGTCACGGGCGATGGGGTTCTGTCTGTTCAACAGCATCGCGATCGCGGCGCTGCACGCCCGCGCCGCCCACGGCGCCAAGCGTGTGGCGATAGTCGATTTCGACGTGCATCACGGCAACGGCACGCAGGCCGCATTTTGGTCGGACCGGGATCTGTTCTATGGCTCGACCCACCAGATGCCGCTCTTTCCCGGCACCGGCGCCTCCGACGAGACAGGCGCGGGCAATATTTTCAACGCGCCGCTCCAGCCTGGCGACGACGGCGACGATTTCCGCGCGGCCTACGAGACGCGCATCCTGCCGGCCCTCGATGCCTTTGCCCCGGATTTCCTTCTCGTCTCAGCCGGCTTCGACGCCCATCTCAAGGACCCCCTGGCGCAGCTCAGGCTGGTCGAGGCGGATTTCGCCTGGATAACCGGGAAACTGTTGGAGGCGGCCGCGAAGCATTGCGACGGCAAGCTCGTCTCGACCCTTGAAGGCGGCTACGACCTCGAGGCGCTGGCAAGCTCGACCGCCGTCTACGTCGACACCCTGATGGGCGCCGCCTCTTGACCAAGCGTCTCGGCGAGCCCCTTGATTGGCAAGGCGGGAAGAGGCTAACCAGGACCATGGCCGAGCCGACCGACCAAGCCGACATCAAGACCATGAGCTTCGAGCAGGCGCTTAAGGAGCTTGAGACCATCGTCGATCGCCTCGAAAAGGGCGATGTCGAGCTCGAAGCCTCGATTCTGATCTATGAGCGGGGCGAGGCGCTGAAGACCCATTGCGACGCGCTTCTGCGCAAGGCCGAGGCGAGGGTCGAGAAAATCTCGCTGAATCAGAACGGGCAGCCCACCGGCACCGAGCCCCTCGACGTCGAGGACTGAGCTGCCGCTGCTACACTGCGCCGCAGTCCGAGTTATGGGTAAGCAGAGGGGAACACGCTTTGGCCTTGCTCATCGGATAGTTGCAAGCGGGATGGCAGGCCGATAAAGGTCATCAACGGATCAATCCTCCGACGCCCTCCCCAGAAATCCGCCGGGTCAAGCGCATGAGTGCCGATAGTCCCACGCCGCTGCTCGATCGCATCCACGAGCCCGAGGATATGCGCGCGCTCGGCGAGGGGGAGCTGAAGCAGCTGGCCGAGGAGCTGCGGCAGGAGCTGATCGCGGCGGTTTCGGTGACGGGCGGCCATCTCGGCGCGGGCCTCGGCGTGGTCGAGCTCACCATCGCGCTCCACCATGTCTTCGACACGCCGCGCGACAGGCTGATTTGGGATGTCGGGCACCAGTCCTACCCGCACAAGATTCTCACCGGCCGCCGCGACCGCATGCGCACGCTGCGTCAGGCCGGCGGTCTGTCAGGCTTCTGCAAGCGGACCGAGAGCGAGTACGACACTTTCGGGGCCGGCCATTCCTCGACCTCGGTCTCGGCGGGACTCGGGATGGCCGTGGCCCGGGATCTCGAATGCAAGAGCCACAACGTCATCGCCGTGATCGGCGACGGGGCAATGAGCGCAGGGATGGCCTATGAGGCGATGAACAACGCCGGTGCCATGGATTCGCGGCTGATCGTGATCCTCAACGACAACGACATGTCGATTGCACCCCCGGTGGGCGCCATGAGCGCCTATCTCGCCAAGCTGATCTCCGGCGGCACATACAGGCGCCTCCGCCGCTTTCTGAAACAGGCCGCCGCGACGCTCCTGCCGAAACGCTGGCAGCAGCGAGCAGCACGGGCCGAGGAATTCACCCGCGGCTTCTGGACCGGCGGCACGCTGTTCGAGGAGCTCGGATTCTATTATGTCGGCCCGATCGACGGCCACAATTTCGATCACCTTCTTCCCGTGCTGCGCAATGTGCGCGCCATGAAGAACGGTCCGATCCTTGTCCATGTCGTCACCCAGAAGGGCAAGGGCTATGCGCCGGCCGAAGTGTCGGCCGACAAATTTCATGGCGTCGGCAAGTTCAATGTCGTGACCGGCGCACAAGAAGCCCAAGCCGCCGGAACGCCGCCGAGCTACACCAAGGTGTTCGCGCAAAGCCTGATCGAGGAGGCGCGTGCCGATCCGAAGATCGTCGCCGTCACCGCCGCGATGCCGTCAGGCACGGGGCTCGATCGCTTCGCCGAGGCCTTTCCCGAGCGCTGTTTCGATGTCGGCATCGCCGAGCAGCACGCGGTGACCTTCGCCGCCGGGCTTGCCGCCGAGGGCTTCAAGCCGTTTGCCGCCATCTATTCGACCTTTCTCCAGCGCGCTTTTGACCAGGTCGTGCACGACGTCGCCATCCAGAGGCTTCCGGTCCGCTTTGCCATCGACCGGGCGGGGCTGGTCGGCGCCGACGGCCCCACCCATGCCGGGGCTTTCGATGTGGCGTTCTTGTCATGCCTGCCGGGAATGGTGGTCATGGCGGCTGCGGATGAAGCGGAGCTCATGCACATGGTCGCAACTGCGGCCGCGATCGACGACGGTCCTTCCGCCTTCCGCTATCCGCGCGGGGAGGGAACCGGGCTCTCGCTGCCAAAGCGCGGCACGCCGCTTGCGATCGGCAAGGGCCGCGTCTTGCGCGAAGGCTCGGCGGTGGCCTTGCTCTCGTTTGGCGCGCGCCTTCCGGAATGCCTGGCGGCAGCCGATCAGCTCGCGGGCTTCGGCCTCCCGGCGACCGTTGCCGACGCCAGATTCGCCAAGCCGCTCGATCTCGATTTGCTGCGCCAGCTCGCGCAGAACCACGAGGTCCTCATCACCGTAGAAGAGGGGTCGAGCGGCGGATTCGGCGCGATGGTCCTTCACGGGCTTGCGCGGGAGGGCCTGCTCGACCGTGGGCTGAAAGTGCGGACGCTCCATCTGCCCGACCGCTTCATCGAGCAGAACAAGCCGCAAGCCATGTACGCCGAGGCCGGGCTCGATGCCGCCGGTATCCTCGCCGCCACCTTTGCCGCGCTCGGCAAGGATCGCGAAGCCGCGGAAGCGGTGCGCGTCGCCAAGGCCTAGGCCTTAGTCGAGCGCGCAGTCCTTGGTGAAGCGCTCGACCCCCTGCGAGCGCCCCTTGTCCGAAAGCGATGCGCTCGTCTTCCCGACTGTGACGGTTATCGGCCCTGGCTGGCGCAAGACCTCAAGCACGGGCTTCACCCCGATGTCGCTTGCTTCGGCAAAAGTCATGCCGGTGGCGTCGTCGCGCAGCGCCTCGCCCTTCACCTCTGCCTTCGCCTCACCGGCGGCAAGCGCGATGATGAGGGCCTCGCCGGATTTGGCGCCTTCGACCTCCTTGCGCACATCGAGCACGGCGATGCCCATCTCGTCGAAGCAAGAGAGGAGGAAAAGAGGGGCCTCGGCCGGATCGAGCGGTCCGTAACGCAACGAGACGAAACCTTGGCTCGCGTTTTCGGTCCAGATCAGGCTCTCTTCCGCGCGAGCGGAATTTTGCGGCGTTGCCATGAGCAGGCAGGCGGCAAGCAAAAGGCGCGCTTCAAGCAAACTCGTCATGTACCGTTATCGTTCGGGACGCCTACCTGCCGCCGGCGTGCAGCCTGCTCTCCGCCGCGACCGCCTGCACGGCCGGAAAGAAGCCCACGAAGTTCGGAATGAATTCGTGGTAGTTGCAGGTCAGCTCTTCTCCTTGCGGGATATCGAACAAGGCATAGCCCGTGTCGAAGATGCGGAAGTCCGTGTTCGGGCTAAGGCTGTGATTCATGAAGCGCCCGTTGTCGCTATCAAGAACCACCACGCCCGGCATCTCCAAATGCGGGTAGGTGTAACGGGCGATGAAGTCCTGCAAATAGGCGGGATACGTCTCGATTTCGCTTGGATGGATGAAGATATCGAATTTCGGATTGAGGCTCCAAATGAGCTGTCCCTGTTCGATATATTCGCCGGAGAACACACCGAGCCCGTCGATGGCGCTCGGCGCAAGGTAGGTGCTGACCGTCAGCATCGTGTTGCCTCTTGATGTGCTTGAAGCGCAAGCGAACTCATGCCGTACCGCCCGCGGCCTCCGTGCCGGCGGCGACGAGGCTGTGTTTGCCCCGGAAGCGGCGCTTCTTGAGCGCCCTGATGCGGCGCTCGAGGTAGGGTGAGAAATGTCCGGCGTAACGCTCCCACAGGATGGGATTGCGCCAATCCTCACCGGTCACGCGGCCACGGCAGGCGGTCGATCCGCACGCGCAATCGAACTCGTCATAAGCGGAGCCGTCACACATCGCATAGTCGATGGTGACCTCCTCGCCGGCGTGAATCCGGTGCAGGGCAACGATGGCGACCTGCCCGTCGAGACCGGCATTCGGCTCGCAACTGTGATTGATGAAGTCCGGCGGCTCATCGGGCGAGAGGGAGGCGAGATAGAGTCCCTCCTCGACCTGCACCGTGTGCCGCCTGATCTCTGCGGAGAGCTCGTCGAGCGCCTCCGTCGGGATGATGCGGCCGCTCCAGACGGCAATAAGCTCGCCGGGCTCGATAAGGTCCCGAGCGTAGACGGCCTTGCCGCCGGTAACGTCACGATTTTGGACTTCACATTTGTCGGTAAGGTAAGCCGTAGATCCGTGGCTCACGAGACCTCCGCGTATGCGCGCCGAGCGGGGCGCTCCGCAGTATAGTTGTGGGCGGTGCCCGGCCGCTCCCGGCTTGACATCCGCGCGCGAGACTCCCCCACGCGCGGGGAAGCATAAGAGAAGCTGTTGTGCCCATCTACAAAAAAACGCGTCTCGATCAATTATTGGTGGATAGCGGGGTGGCGCCGTCACGGTCGCGCGCCGCCGACCTGATACGGCGCGGCTGTGTCAGCGTTGCTGGAAAGCCCGAGCGCAAGCCCGGAGCGCTGGTGGCGCCCGGCGCCTCCTTTGCCGTCACTCCGGAGGCTCATGCCTACGTCTCCCGCGGCGGCCTCAAGCTCGCGGCGGCGCTCGATGCTTTCGGCTTCGATCCGAAGGACGGCGTTGCGCTCGACATCGGCGCCTCGACGGGAGGCTTCACCGAGGTCCTGATCGCCCGCGGCGCCGCCAAGGTCTATGCGGTGGATGTGGGGAGGGGGCAGCTCCACGCCAAACTCAGGGCAAATCCTCGCGTCATCGCCCTGGAAGGGACCGACGCGAGAGCGCTTGACCGGACGGTGATCCGGGAGGAGGTGTCCGCCATCGTCGCCGATGTGAGTTTCATCGGCCTCCCTTTGGCGCTTCCGGCAGCTCTCGGCTTGGCCGGGCCGGGCGCCTGGCTCGTCGCTCTCGTCAAGCCGCAATTCGAGGCCGGGCGCGCCGCGGTCGGGAAAGGCGGGATCGTGCGGAGCGCGTGCGACCGGTTGAGGGCCGTGGCAAAGGTCCGGACATTCATCGAGGAGGCGGGCTGGAGCGTGGTGGGCGAGATCGCCTCGCCGATCCTCGGCGGCAGCGGCAACGAGGAGTTCCTGATCGGCGCCCGCCAGGCAGCGTGAGGTCGAGATCGCGCGCGTCGGCCCCAGGACGACGGGCTGGCCCCTGTCGCCCGCTTTTGGCGCTAGGAAGTTAGCAGGCGGTCGACGAAAGCGGGGACGATTTCGGTCGCCGGCCCATAATGGGCTTCGGCAAAGAGGCTCGCGCCCTCCGAGGGTTCGAGGTTGAGCTCGACCGTGTGCGCGCCGGTACCCTTAGCCTCGGCCACGAAGCCTGCCGCCGGATAGACGCTGCCGCTCGTGCCGATGGAGATGAACAGGTCGGAGGCAAGGAGCGCCTCGAAGATGCGGTCCATCCCGCGCGGCATCTCGCCGAACCAGACGACGTCGGGGCGCATGGCGCCCGCCTTGCCGCAAGTTGCGCAGACCGTTTCGGTCGAGAGGTCGCCCGTCCATTGAACGCTCTCAAAGCAAGCCCCGCAAAGCACCCGCGCCAGCTCGCCGTGCATATGAACGAGCTGCCTCGTGCCGGCGACCTCATGCAGCGGATCGACATTCTGGGTGACCGTCAGCACCTTGCCGCGATGTTCGCGCTCCAGTCGCGCGAGCGCATGATGCGCCGCATTCGGCCGCGCCGTGCCGAGGCGGCGCCGGCGGAAATTATAGAAGTCATGGACGCGCGCCGGATTGCGCGCAAAGCCTTCGGGCGTCGCCACCTCTTCGAGATCGAACTCCGACCACAAGCCCCCTTTGTCGCGAAACGTGCCGAGCCCGCTCTCAGCCGAAAGCCCTGCCCCGGTCAGGACGACGATATTGTGGAACTGCATCGTTCTGGCGCGGACTAACCTTTGCCGGTCTGGCCGCGGTGACGGAGATAGTGGTCGGCAAGCACGATCGCGACCATCGCCTCGCCGATGGGGACGGCCCTGATGCCGACGCAGGGATCGTGGCGGCCTTTGACCGAAATCTCCGTGTCGTGACCTTTGGCATCGACGGTGCGGCGCGGCGTCAAGATCGAGGAGGTCGGCTTCACCGCAAAGCGCGCGACGATCGGCGCCCCGGTGGATATGCCCCCGAGGATGCCGCCGGCGTTGTTCGACACGAACTCGGGCGTCCCGTCATTCTTCATGCGCATCTCGTCGGAGTTCTCTTCGCCCGACAGTGAAGCTGCGGCGAAGCCTGCGCCGATCTCGACGCCCTTGACCGCGTTGATGCTCATCAGCCCCGCGGCGATGTCCTGATCGAGCTTGCCGTAGACCGGCGCGCCGAGACCGGGTGGCACGCCCTCTGCCACGATCTCGATAACGGCGCCGGCGGAGGAGCCCTTCTTCCGCACCCGATCCAGAAACTCGGCCCAGACCTTTGCCGTCTCGGCGTCGGGACAGAAGAACGGGTTGTTCCCCACCTCGCTCCAATCGAAGTTGCGCCGGTCGATTGCATGCGGCCCGATCTGGACGAGCGCGCCACGCACGCGCATGCCCGGCACCACTTTGCGCGCGATGGCGCCGGCGGCCACCCGGCTCGCAGTCTCCCGCGCGGATGCGCGGCCCGAGCCGCGCCAATCGCGCAATCCGTATTTCATCAGATAGGTGTAGTCGGCATGCCCGGGGCGGAACTTGTCCTTGATGTCGTTGTAGTCCTTCGATCGGGCATCGACATTTTCGATCTCGAGCGCGATCGGCGTGCCGGTGGTGACTTGCGCGCCCAACTCGTCGGTAAACACGCCCGACAGGATGCGCACCTGGTCCGGCTCCTGCCGCTGGGTGGTATAGCGCGATTGGCCGGGGCGCCGCTTGTCGAGACAGGCCTGGATCTCATCCTCCGTGATGGGGATGCCGGGCGGACAGCCATCGACCACGCAACCGATCGCCGGCCCGTGGCTTTCGCCCCAGGTGGTGATGCGGAACAGATGGCCGAAACTGTTATGCGACATGACTTCTTTTAGGAGCGCAAGCGAGTGCCGTCTAGCCGGGCAAGAATAGCGGGAAGATCGAAACGAACCGTTATGTCATGCCCGCGAAGGCGGGCATCCAGTAAACCCGGGACTTCGCGGTCGCTGGCGACGGTGGTTACTGGATCGCCCGGTCAAGCCGGGCGATGACAAACGAAGAAGAGTGAAGGACATCTACTCCTTCGCGACGGAGATTTCGGGGGCGTCTTCGTTCTTCATGCCGATCACGTGGTAGCCGGCATCGATATGCAGGATCTCTCCGGTAACCCCGCGCGCGAGGTCAGAGAGGAGATAGAGCGCGCCGGCGCCGACCTCCTCGATCGCCACGGTGCGCCTGAGCGGCGAGTTGTACTCGTTCCATTTGAGGATATAGCGAAAGTCGGCGATCCCCGAGGCGGCGAGCGTCTTGATCGGCCCCGCCGAGATGGCGTTGACGCGGATCCCCCCTTTGCCGAGGTCGGCCGCCAGATACCGGACGCTTGCCTCCAGCGCGGCCTTAGCCACCCCCATCACGTTATAATGCGGCATCACCTTTTCGGCGCCGTAATAGGTGAGGGTGAGCAGAGAGCCGCCTTGCCGCATGAGCGGCTCGGCGCGTCTGGCAAGCGATGTGAAGGAGTAGCAGGAGATCAGAAGCGTCTGGACGAAATTGTCCTTGCTGGTGTCGACATAACGCCCGTCGAGCTCCTCCTTGTCGGAGAAGGCGACGGCATGGACGAGGAAATCGAGCGAACCCCACGCCTTGGCAAGCGCCTGGAACACAGCCTCGACCGTCGCCTCGTCGGTCACATCGCAAGGGAGCACGAGTTTCGAGCCCACCTCATGCGCCAGCGGCTCGACGCGCTTCTTGATGGCGTCACCCTGATAGGTGAGTGCGACCTCGGCGCCCTGGTCGGTCACGGCCTTGGTGATGCCCCAGGCGATCGAGCGGTTATTGGCGACGCCGAGCACGAGACCGCGCTTGCCCGCCATTAATTTTCCGCTGTCAGCCATGGTCTCGCGCCTTTTGAGGAAAGAAGGCGCTTTATAGGACTGGGACAGCCGGGCCGGAAGGCTTTTCGCCCGATCGGCTCAAGGCCGATCGGCAAGGGGAGGGATGGCTAGCCTCTTTCCCAGCCGGGAAAGCAAATTGCCGAGAAGGTCCGCGCCTCGGCGGCCTTTCTCTTCAAGGCGAGCCACGTTTGGCGGCGCGACAGAAGCGGGGTAAATCTCGAGCCTGAATGTGGCTGTTCTCTAATATCTATTATCGCCCCGGCAAGCGCGCGTGTACGGGAGGAGGGGGCGAACGCGATGACCGTTCCACTGGCCTTGAACATGGGAAGCCTCCTGCCTAACCCGAGAGCGACCAGGAGCGGTCCGGCTCCCGGCAGAAAACGCCTTCGATCTGCCGCTGGTAGCTGCCGCGCGCGAGGGAGTAGACGACGTGGCGGCAAACGCGGCCGCGATCGTCGCGGAAGGCCGATACCGGCCTGATCCGGCCGACCAGCCCGCGCTCAGGACGCTGCCAAACGAGCGTGGCGCCGTCGCCGAGCTTGGACAGCGCAAGCTCGAGCGCCTTGAGGGCGACAATCCGGTCGCCCTGGTCCAATCGAGCCCTGGGCTTGGCGGGGTCGAGCCGCTGGTTGTCGTAAACCACGGCCACCTCCCCTCTGCGCTCCTTGGCCGTAAGCAGAGATGGGGCGGGCGCAAATGACAAGATTACGAAAGCGCCCGCCCCAATGATGATAGGAGCGTTCCACCGGAACGTACGCATAACCAACTCGTCCCCCACTCCGACGCGGGAATCACTCATACGCTCCCGCGGCCCCCATCAACGGAGCAATGGTGCCCTATCAGGGTGAGGAAAACGTAAATGCCCGTACCGGGCCAGGATCAGGCAGGAACTGTGGGCCGCGGTGCCGAAGCGCTACGACAGTCTGACCGGTGTCAGAACAGCTCTCCAAGATGCGGCGCCGGGGTGACGCAGCGCCGATATTGAGCCTGGCAGCGCGGAAAGCACCTCCGGCTCTCCGCACAACGGGCGAGGCAGATATTGTAGCGGTTCTTGCAAAAGGCCGAGCCCGCCTGCGCTTCAGCCGCGCCAATGCCAAACTCCAGAAAGGCGAGCGTCAGGGCTGTTACCAGTATCGCCGTCAGAGTTTGCATAGCCGCCTCCTGCCGAGATAACCGCCGCCATTGAAGGCTCGTTCCCCTTGGGCCGGTTTGCGCCCTCGGTTCGTCACCATCCAGGGTATACGCGAATCGCAAACCCGACGGGAGGCCCGAGATAACGGTAGTGCCGTCTCCAGTCATATCTGCGCGGCTCGTAACGCCTCTTGTACAACCCAGCTTGCCGATTTCGGACGTCCGCTGGAGCAGGCTGCGACACCGGCGCCGACTTTTCACCATTCGGTTTCTTGGTCTTTTGACTGACTGAGCCTGTTCGATCCAAATCTTTCAGCGCTGCGGCTGGTTCAGGCTTCTCCCGAGCCGGGTTGGCAGTTGGCGCTTGGGCTGGTTTGTGGGCTCCAACCTTTGGAGCCTGTGCAGGCGTGCCCTGGGTCGCGCTGATCTCTTTGTACGCGGAAACGACATCGGCGCCTGAAGAGGGGCACGTTGGACGCTCCATGATCAGGATGTTGGCGGTGGCAAGCCCCGCCCCAAGGAGGCACAGTGACAGCAATGCTCTGTTCATCGGGGATCCCCTCGACAACCCCGTCAGCGATGCCGCGTGGCAGGCGACATGCCTTGCCGGGATGGTAGTGCGGCGAGGGTTAACCTAAGCTGAAAGGCTTCTTTGTGCCGGTTTCGGTTGATGGCATCTGCGGTCTCGCGGCAAGATCGGTCGCGGAGCCGTGGGCCCGCGATACTGATGAGAAGTGCTTGAGCGATGAGCGATCCGGTTGAGGACTTCACTGAAGCTGCCGATCCCCTGGCCTTGTTCCGGAGGTGGCTGGCGGAAGCTGCCGCGAAGGAGCCTGCCGATCCCGAGGCGATGGCCGTTGCCACGGTCGATGCCTCGGGTCTGCCGAACGCGCGAATGATCCTGCTCAAGGGCGCCGACGAACGCGGCCTCGTCTTCTATACCAACTGCGAGAGCGCCAAGGGCGAGGAGCTGGCCGCCAATCCCAAGGCGGCGCTCCTGTTCTACTGGAAGAGCCTCGGCCGGCAGGTTCGCCTGCGCGGGCCGGTCGAGCCCACGACCGATGCCGAGGCCGACGCCTATTTTGCCACCCGCCATCGCGAGAGCCGGATCGGCGCCTGCGCCTCGCGCCAATCGCGCCCGCTTCAGAACCGGGCGACGCTCGAGGCGGACGTGGCGCGCCTGACCGAGGCTTTTGCCGGGGGCGAGGTTCCGCGTCCCGACTATTGGCGCGGTTACCGCCTGATCCCGCTCGAAATCGAGTTCTGGCAGAACGGCCCGTTCCGCCTGCATGACCGGATCGTGTTCCGGCGATCCGTCTCGCGCGATCCCTGGACCAAGACCCGGCTCTACCCCTAATTACGACCACAAACCTGCCACGCCCTGGCGATAGCTTGTATAAGCGAGGGATCGGGATTTCGCCGTGGGGGAAGTCGAGCCGATGAGGGCCGCGAGTTGAGCTTATCGACCACGCGCTTTGCGACGGCGCGGTTCTCCGTCAAGGAGGCGCACGAGGCCACCTGGGCGCGGCGCGGCGCCCTCTTCTTCGTGCAGCTGCTCATCCTGACGGTGCTTCTGCACCGCTTCGCCTCGTTGACGACGCCCGCGGCGCTGAACCTGATCGTGGTGTCCTTTGCCGGGCTCATCGTCACTATCGGCATCGCCGTATTTTCCCTGGTGCGAATCTGGTTCGGCGGCCAGACCGGCGCGGCACAGGCCTTTGCCGCGATTCTCATTGCTGTAGTCGGTCTTGCGGTGCCGCTGTTCTATCTCTCCCATGCGGCCCTTCTGCCGCGCCTGAACGATGTCGGGACGACCCCCGATGAGCCGCTCGCTTTCAAGACCTTGATCGACTTGCGCTCCGCCGACGCCAATCCGATCCGGGACCCGGATGCGACCACGGTCGAGGCGCAGGTCGAGGCCTATCCCGATATTGGGCCGATGGTGCTCGAGCGGGCCGCGCCCGAAGTGTTCAGCCTGGTGAACGAGGCGGTCGAGCGCCTGGGCTGGACCATAGCGTCGAGCGAAACTCCGGGCGAAACCGGCATCGGCCGCATCGAGGCGACCGACCGGACCTTGATCATGGGCTTCACCGACGACGTGATTGTTCAGGTCAAGGGCGACGATGCTCATGCCGTGATCGATGTCCGTTCGGTGTCGCGCTACGGCCTGCACGATCTCGGCACCAATGCCGCGCGCATCCGCGCCTTGTTCGCGGAAGTGACCACGGCGCTGGAGAAGGGCGAAAAGACGGTGCTGGAGCAGGCCGCGCCGAAGGAAGACGCCGCCGCAGAGAAGAAAGACGTCACCAAGAAGCGCGTCAAGAAGCGCGCGAAGAAAAGACGCTCGACAGCCCGCTAGGCCCGTCGGCCGACGACCAGCTCGCGGGCGGCAAGATGCTGGAGATGCGCCAGCACCGAAAGTGCCGCCGCGTCCTTGAGCCCGGCATCGAGCCTTCCGTAGAGACGCTCGACGATGAGGGGAATGGTGCGCACCCCTTCGTCAAGGCAGGCGAGGATCGTCTGCTCGCGCCATTTCCGATGCATGATATAGGCCTTGACCACCCGTTGCGGCGTCTGGATGCGGCCGCCGTGGCCCGGCAGAAACATCTTGTCGTGCCGCAGCATCAGGCGCTGGAGCGAAGCGAGGAACTGCGCCATGTTGCCCTCCGGCGGCGCGATGACCGTCGTGTTCCAACCCATGACGTGATCGCCGGTGAACACCGTGCGCTTGCCGACGAGCGCGAAGCAGAGATGGTCGGGCGCGTGGCCGGGCATATGCAAGACGTCAAGGGTGAAGCCCTTTCCCCTGATCGTGTCGCCATCGGCAAGCTTGCGATCCGGGATAAAGCAATGATCGATGAAGGCATCGCCGAGGCCCGGTGCGCCCGCGCCGCGCGGCGTCCCAGTCGGCCCGAACGCGGCGATCTTGCCGCCCGCGAGCGCCTGCAAACCGCGGGCTCCCTGGGAATGGTCGCGGTGGCTGTGCGTGATGAGGATATGGATGAGGCGTTCGCCTTTGATCGCCGCGGCGATCGCTTTCAGATGGCGCTCGCAGGCGGGACCGGGGTCGATGACGGCGACCTCGCCGCTCCCGACGATGTAGCTGTTGGTGCCGAGAAAGGTGTAGGGCCCGGGATTGTTGGCCACGATGCGGCGAATGCCGGGCCCGACCTCCTGGGCCACGCCATAATCGACATCCTGGCTGCGGTTGAAGGCAAGCTCCGCCGACATGGTGTTATTTTATCTTGGTCTTCTCGTCGAACCCGCGCCTATTCTAGCGGAGCGCACGAGCGGCAGCAGTGACCGCCCAGCGGCAGCGTTAACTCTTCCATCGCTTTTAGCGCAAAATGTGGCCCCCGCGCGATTTCGGAACCGCAAGCTTTGGCGCGCCTTAGCCAGCATTGCGGTTCCGGCCGCACTAGGCCGCAGCCGGCGCCGCCGTCATGTCAATCGGCGTTAGTAGGAATACCGCGTGCAGCGATAGTACCGGTCCCACCAATAGTCGCTGCCGGTGGAGACGGCCTGACGATAGAGCCAGCCACATCCGCCGCCATAGCTGTAAAGCGGCACCCCGTACCAGGCATAATGGGGGTACCGGCGGTAATAGGGGTACTTGCCATAGTGCTGATAGGGTTTGTATTTCCCGTGCCCCTTCTTGGCATATGAGTAATAGGGTTTTCCGTGCCCCTTCTTGGCATAGGCGAATTGGGGCCTGCCGTGCTTGGCGACCTTGACCTTGCTCCCGCCATAGCGGATGGCGTTGCTGCCTGAGTGGAACTTGGGGCCGCCACGGAACTTGGCACCGCCGCCCTTGAAGGCATGGCTGCTGACGCGGCCCCCGCCGCCCTTGAATCCGCCGCCCTTGCCCTTTCCGGCCTCGGCCGTCGCAACAGCACCGAACAATGCGATGGACGCGGCGACGCCGATCGCAATGGCGCCTTTGATCGCTGCACTCTTCATGATTGTGGTCTCCCGGACACCGACTTTAGCACAGATGGGGGTCGGACCAGCAGGATTTGAACCCCGCGATGGTTTCACCGCGTTTGCCGCATTGACGCTGGCAAAGCTAGATCAGCGCAGTTCGTAGCAAAACGAATAAACGCTCGGTTTGCGCGTCACGTCATAGCCCACGCGGCATTGCACGAGATGCGTCTGCTCCGGATGTCGAAAGAGAATGAAGGTCGAGCGGTTGTCGAACGCCTGACTGTGTCCGGCGATTTGCCACCCGTTTTTCAACAGTTGCTCGATCGAGGGATCCTCCTCGGCCGCGAGGGGCACCGCGGAAAGGACCAACGATGCGATTCCGGCAAAGGCTATTCGCGTGAACGCAACCACAGGACGCCATCGATGCTGTGCAAACATTCCTGACTTCATTCTCAGGGAAGGTCCGTCCCGCGATCACTACCCTTCGGAGGTAACTCTTTCGAGGCCTCGCTTTGGCGAAATCATTGCGCTGGACCGCATGAAAAACCGCGGGGGCTCGGAGAAAAATGCCATCGGGCCTGTCACAAATCGAGGAGCGCCTCGCAAGGGCAGCCGTACCGGCGAGGCGCGCGGGCGGCCGGGGTGGGGCGTACTTTAGGGGTACCCGTTTTTGGCTATTTCGATAGCCGCAAGCATCAACCACGGCAGCCTCGATAGGCCTTAAATTTCACTCCAAACCCAACGTTCTGACTTGGCCTAAATGGATCAATGCGCGGTCCCGCGTTGTAAGGAGTGATCGATGAGAGCCCTTAAAAAAGAGTCACGCTTCAGAAATCTCGGGCTAAGGGGCATCCCTTCCCGCGCGAACCGGCCGATCGCACTCTTTGTCGCCGCTTCCATGGTCGTGTTCACGCCAACGAACGTGATGGCCAATATGCCGGGCGACGTCCAAGCCTCAGCGGATGTCGACGAAGAGGTGTCGGGTCTTTCAAAAGATTACAGACTCGCTCCCGGCGATCGTCTCACCATTGTCGTGTACGATCAGCCACAACTTTCCGGCGAGTTCATCGTCGACGGGGGAGGGGGCCTTCTGCTTCCCTTGGCCGGACCGGTTAGTCTCAGCGGACTCACCCTCGCCGAGGCTCAACAGCTTATTCAGGATCGATTTGCCGACGGTGTCTTGGTTCAACCGGCTGTCAGCGTGCGCATCACCGACTATCGCCCGGTCTTCGTCACGGGCAACGTGAGAAAGCCGGGAAGCTATGAATTCATCTTCGGTCAATCCGTGAAGGCCGCTGTCGCGGCCGCGGGCGGTGAAGGTGAGCCACTGGAGCAAAATCTGGGTGGCACCATGTCGGACTTGATC
The DNA here is from genome assembly GCA_963776655.1 of uncultured Alphaproteobacteria bacterium. Lineage (GTDB taxonomy): Bacteria > Pseudomonadota > Alphaproteobacteria > Rhizobiales > Methyloligellaceae > Methyloceanibacter. The sequence continues at coordinate 241,168 of CAVZNL010000003.1, forward strand.
ACCGCAGATCAACGCGTGCGCCAGCTTCGAAGGCGACCACGCATATCTGCTCATGCGCAAGGCGCGCCTGGAAGCGCAACGCGACGGACAAGAAGAGTTTATCATGCCATTGCTCGTCGGGATGACCCGACGCAACGTGGAATTCGATCTCGCTTATTCCGCCGAGAGCACTACGTTTTCCCGGATGTCCGAGATGCACCACATGCAGGTCCAGTCCCTGCAAAATCAGCGGCCTCGCATCGAAGCGGAACTCCTCGGCGGTGACCAACCAGATTGCTAAGCAGAAAGAGCATCTGGGTATCGTGAATGGCCACCTCGCCGATTTGCAGCATCTGTTCGCGAAAGGCCTTCTGCGCAAAGACGTGTTGATCAATCGAGCAAATTCAGAAGACCTTGGTGGAGGGACAGGTCTCGAATCTAGAGGCGCAGGTTGCGCGTCTTGGGCAGAGCATGGGCGACCTGGACTACAGGCTGGGCGAAGTCAAGGCCGCCCACCTGCGGCAAACTTTGAATGAGCTGCAGGAGACGACCCAGCGTCTGCGCGAGGTCGAGACCGACCTTGGCCCGGCGCGTCGATTGCTGGAGGTCCGGACCCGAGGTGCCGGCGGCGATGTCGCCGAAGCGGAGTATACCGTTCGCATCAGCCGCGCTCGCGACGGAGCCATGATCACCTTCGACGCGACGGAAGAAACCATGCTTTCTCCTGGCGATGTCGTCGAGGTCAAGCTGAAGCGGCGCGTGTCGGACAAAGCGCCAGGGCTTTCGACCCAGGCGATCCGCGAGTTGGATCCGAGTTCATCCATTGCCCAGGGTACTCAACCCGTTTCCAGATAGGGGCAATACCGATTGCTTGAGCGATTGTTGCCGATCCTTGCGGAGGCGCCTCGACGACGATGAGGCGACCTCACGCGGGTCGGTGACGGCGATCTCGGGGAAAGGGACAAAAGGATTTTCCACCCCGTCCCGACCTGGCGCACCGGTCCGCAATTTCCTGCTTCAAGTTCCAGGGCAGAACCGGGCTACCCGGGGCCCTCCCATCAGTCCCTTCCGAGCCAATGCTTCGCGTGTTCGAGCCTGATGATGGAGCTATGCCGGAGCACGCTTCTGGCAAGAAACCTGAGCAGGGGCGCATCAAATGAGGGATCGGAAGCACGCCATCCCTCTCCGGCCCACCGTGCCAGCTCCTCCAGGTCGGCGGAGAAGGCGATCAATTCGGTGCGCTGCTCCGGCTTAAATGTGTTTTTGCCGATGGCCCATTGGCGAAACATGCCGGAAAGCGCCAACATCTCCTTGTAGTCGAGTTCGGCGGCAAGGTGGTCACTGTTGCCCCCGTGTGTAAGCGGCGGTGGATCGCGGTTCGGCATGCCGTCCCGACTCGGCCAAGCCTCTAGACTATCACTTCCAGCTAACGGAGCCCACGAGCCCTAGCAGGTTATTCCCACCCGATCGACCCGACTCCAACGCGCGGGGGCTAGGTGATACGCTCGTGGTTGGATCGGCGAGGGGAGACGTGGGGTGAAACTCTTTATCCGTGCGCTCGGGTTAATGCGCTGCGGATAGGCCCGCCGCAACGAAGACCGGCTACCGCGACGGGGAGGGCCTGAGCGAAGTGGCCAGCATCGTGCCTCGCTCCAGCCAAAGAGCGGCTCCGACACCGATCACCAGGCCACTGAGCAAGAAAAGGGCGATCACAAAGTTTGCACTTGACCGAACAGATATTGCCTTCGTGACGTTCTCACCAGCAGTCCGTAGAACCGCCTCGGCGGCCTCGATCTGTTCCTCCTTCAAGAGCTCATCCATGGCCGCCAGTCGCATCTTCGCTATGGCCACCCCCGGATGCTTGGCCCCGAACTTGGCGAGTTGTTTCGATAATGTGTCTTGCGCCAACGAACGCTGCTTATACAGCGTTTGTAGCTTGGCGCTCCGCAGAAGCTCCGCCACAAAAGCATTGGTTACAAGTTCTGCAAGATCAGGATCTCCGGCCTTGAACCGTATCGTCAGCAGGTAGGAGTGGGGATCGTTTGTAACCGATAAACCGCCCAGCAGTTTCTTGGCAGCGATATCCACCTCATCCCCTGGAGTCTTGGCTGCGCTGCCTACTAAGGGACGCAACTGCTCAGATCCAAGCTGTTGCACGACCCGACGCGCTAGCGGGTGAGACTGAAGCAACCGTGACTGCGTCTCGATGACTCGCCCCAGGTCCAGGTCGGTGGATCCGGTTGTTACGCTTTCGTCATCCTTGGCAACCATGTCTGGAGCCGCAAAAAATTCTCCGCGAATATAAGCCTCAGCCGAGTACCGGTGAGGCATTACGAGCACGGCAATAATTCCAAGCCCAATTGCCGCGGCGATTGCCGCCACGACGAGCCACTTGCGCCGCCAGAGACCGCCAAGCATAGCCGTCAGAATCTCTTCGGAGCGGCTCTCTCGGGACAAGTACTCGACGTTAACGGAATCCAGGTTGCCCGACATGGTGCCTCCTAGGTCTAAGCACGCGCGTGCCCAGCCGAGAGACCGGCCGGTTCAGCGCGATGGCACTTCACTCGCAAGACGCGAAGTTGAAGGAGGCCAATCTAGCGGTTCAAGGCGCCAAACTGATGAGAGAATTGGCGCCCGAACGTCGCCAAAAGGGCTAACCCATTCGAAAATCCAAGCCGCGTTCGTGATGGGGTTCTTACTACCAATGCGTGAGCTCCAACAGGATGGAAGTGGGCAATAGTCGCCCGAACTTGGCTCTTTAAGCCCGCGAGATGGGCCTTCCGCCCGTGGTGATACGCAATGAGGAAGCTCCCCGTTTCCAGCAGCGGGCCCGTACTGGGTCCCGGGATCCCTGCGGAGCTTGATCGAAGTAGCTCCCCGCCGTCGTGGTTGCTTGCTCGGATTCCTTACAAAGCTATTGGGCAAATGACCGGCACCCTCGATTATCTCCTGATTGTAGCCGCCTGCATGGCTGCTGGAATCGGTTATCACTCCCTGCTGCTTGACGGGGAGGTTCCCAGTCTCATGCAGTATGTAGGCGCCGGCAACATTGTCGCCGCGCTGTTCATTTTTGGAGCTGCTTCGCAAGGGATTTATAATCCGATCAAGATCGTCTCAGGACGGTTCCAGGTAAGATCCATTGTGTTCTTCTGGTCCCTGGCGCTGCTGAGTTTCGCCTTGTTCTTGTTCTTGGCCAAGTCGGGCCCGGATTTCTCGCGCGCCACCATCATGATTTTCGGCATTCTTGGACTCGTCCTGTTGCTTGCCTCACACCTTTGGATTTCTGCGCTCCTAACAGACGGACTGGCCCGGGGAGCGCTTGCCGGCGATCGAGCGATTACCATCGGCGCCCCCGAAGCCGTTATGGGCCTCTCGCACGCCGGCATTTTGCAGAAATCGGGTGCCCGGGAAATAAGGCGTTATTGCCTGCCGCCTCTCACGGGACCCGCGTACGAGGACGGTCTTCGTCTTGTCGATGAAGCGATCCAATTTGTCCGCTCGAACAGCGTTGATTGCATCCTGCTGGCGTTGCCCTGGAGCGACGAGAATCGACGCAAATTGATCTGCGAGCGCTTGCAAGCCCTCCCGATCCCGGTCTTGCTTTTGCCAGATCAGCAAGTGGAATCCATTTTTTCTCGCTGTCGAGAGCTAGGTCGTGAATTTACGGTCGAGATTCAGCGTCCTCCGCTGTCTGCGGGCGAGTTGGCGCTGAAGCGGGCGTTGGATATCGTTTTGGCGAGCACGTTGCTTGTTGGGTTGACGCCCCTCTTTGCCGCCGTCGGCCTCCTAATCAAAATGGAATCGCCGGGACCGGTCATTTTCCGGCAGGATCGGAAGGGATTTAGTGGACGAAAGTTCACCATCTTTAAGTTCCGGACCATGAACGTCCTGGAAAACGGACGCGTAATTACCCAAGCTCGCAAAAACGATGTGCGCGTGACCCGCGTCGGTCGGATCTTACGTGCCACTAGCATCGACGAGTTGCCGCAGCTCATCAATGTGCTGCTCGGGCAAATGTCACTGGTGGGTCCGCGGCCGCATGCGATTGCTCATGATGACGGATACACCGAGCTCATTGCAAATTACGCATTTCGGCAACACGTGAAACCAGGCCTCACCGGGTGGGCGCAGGTCAATGGCTTCCGCGGAGAGACGTCCCGGCTCGAACTCATGGAGCGACGGGTCGATTGTGACCTTTGGTACATCAGAAACTGGAGTTTTTGGCTCGACCTGCGAATAATTTCATTGACGGGCTTCGAGCTTCTGCGAGGTCGAAATGCCTATTGAGCTGAATGCGGCAAACTTGGAGCAGGCTTTGTCCACGGCTACACCGGCTAAACCGCAATATCGCGATCGAACGGACGTCTTCGCGTCGTACGAATCCAATGTTCGTTCCTATGCGCGGGCGTTCCCGGGCGTCTTTAATCGCGCTTGCGGGACGGAGGTGTGGAATACGAATGGTCGGCGTTACCTCGATTTCTTAGCGGGTGCGGGTTCGCTAAACTATGGGCACAACAACCCGATCATGAAAAATGCATTGATTGCCTATATTGAGCAGGATGCAATCACTCATAGCCTCGATCTCCACACTGAAGCCAAAGCCAAATTTCTAACGGCTCTCCAGGAGATCATTCTCGCGCCGCGCGGCCTCGATTATGTCGTTCAGTTTACCGGTCCAACAGGCGCCAATGCCGTCGAGGCCGCGCTAAAGATCGCCCGCAAGGTCACCGGCCGCAGCACCGTCATCTCGTTTACGAATGCTTTTCATGGCGTGTCCATGGGTGCGCTGGCAGTGACGGGTGCGAGATATTTCCGTGCGGCTGCCGGCGTTCCCTTGCTTTGCGCAATGCCAATGCCTTTCGATGGTTACTTTGGCGAGGAGGTCGATACCCTAGCCTATCTCGACCGAATGCTGTCCGACCCCGCCAGCGGCGTTGACTACCCGGCCGCGGTCATCGTCGAGACAGTGCAGGGGGAGGGGGGACTCAATGTGGCCCGTCAAGAGTGGCTCCAGGGTTTGCAAGCGCTCTGCAAACGAAAGGAGATCCTGCTGATTATCGACGACATTCAAGCCGGCTGTGGGCGAACGGGGTCTTTCTTTAGCTTCGAATGGGCCGGCATGACCCCAGACATCGTCACGTTATCGAAGTCGCTCTCTGGTTATGGGTTGCCATTTTCGGTCGTGCTCTTAAAGCGTTCACACGATCTGTGGAAACCCGGTGAGCATAACGGCACGTTTCGTGGGAATAACCACGCCTTCGTCACCGCGACCGCTGCGCTGGAGCATTATTGGACCGATCCTGGCTTTGCAGAAGAACTCGATAAGAAGAGCGCGTATCTCCATGAGCGGCTGGAGCAGTTGGTGCATCGGTTCTATCCCCACGTCGCCGAGGTACGGGGTAGGGGCCTCATGCAAGGGGTGCGCTGCGTCGATCCCGAAAGAGCCGCATCTATCACCGCCCGGGCTTTCAGCCATGGGCTCATCATCGAGCGCGCAGGCCCTCGTGACGAGGTGATCAAGTGCATGATGCCGCTCACAACCAATTATGCCGAACTCGACGAGGGACTGCACATTTTGGAGCAGGCTATCGAGGCCGAGTTTGGCACTCGGGCTCAACAGCGCTGCGACAAACGGCGAGACGCGCATAACGGCAGCCCGATGAGGGCCAACGGCAAGCGGCGGGAACGCGCTTAATTCTGTCGATATACGCCTGCTTCAGCCGAAACGGTGGCCACGCATGGCGGGGCCATGTCCGCCGAGCGAATAGGATCAGATCTTGTCCCACAACAACACCGAGAATACCGTCCTGGAGAAACCGAGTGAGAGACTCCGCCACAGTTTAGAGCAGCGCTGCGCCCAAGTGGCACCCGAGCATGTGGCTGTCATCGCCGAGGAGGGTGCCTATCCCTTTCGTGAGCGCGACGACCCTGCCAAGCAAACCGCGCGCGATTTGCTCGATCGCGGCTCAAAGCCCGGCGATCGCGTGAGGACGATAAGCGAGATGGTGACGACGACAATTCGCATGACCGCGTGGCTCCTTCTTCTAGCGACTGTCGTCCTTTCGTTGGCTCCGCCCTGGTATCATCCGCTCCCAGAATTTCCCTTCATAGACATTCCGCGCTCAGGCGAACATTTTGCAATCTTTCTAGCCGCCGGCCTGGCGTTTGGGGTCGGCTATCGCGCTCCCTACCTGTCGCAGCTCGCCCTGATCACCCTGTTCGCAGCCTCTGTCGAGATCGCTCAACTCTTGGCTCCGGGGCGGCACGCGCGCTTGAGCGACTTTCTCATTGATGCGTTGGGAGCAACTGTCGGGCTCGTCATCGGTCGAGCGCTAATTCGATTCAGTGGCCAACGGAGGCTTAAGATCCTAAACGATGTGACCAAAGCACCACTGAGGCTATAGTGCTACCACCCAGGTCGCAAGTTGGCATGGCACCCGAATGTTGAGGCAATTTCTGCTGGGGGTTCTCGCTGGCATCCGCCGTGCCGGAGCATTGGCGCTTGACCGATCTTATGGCCTCGAGACTGTCGGCAATGTGCCCCTTTCAGATCTCGGCATAGATCCCCGTGACCGTGTTCACTATTCCCCCTCGAGCTGGTCGAGCCTGTCGACCGTGGCTCGTCTTGTACCCTTCACGCCTGCGGATACCTTCGTCGATTTCGGTTCCGGCAAGGGCCGCATCGTCGTACTGGCAGCAAGCAAGTATGCGATGAAGCGCATCGTCGGCGTTGAGATTTCTTCCGAGCTGACCGAGATCGCGCGGCGAAACGCAGCTCGTAATGAAACTCGACTACTTTGCAGGAATATTGATTTCGTCATGGCCGACGCCACCGTGTTCACTATTCCAGACGATATGACGATCGCCTATTTCTATTCTCCCTTCACAGGTGCTGTCTTCCGCCGGGTGATCGACAATATTGAAGTAATAGTGCGAGGGCGCTCGTTGAAACGACTTTGGGTGGTGCTTGTCCGGCCAACCGTGGGGTCCTCGGCGGGCCTCTATCGCGCCAACGACGACTACCTCAACAGTCGCGCTTGGCTTTCGCGGGTCGCCGACATCGAAACGAGAACCTGGGCCGGCTGGACAACGGTCACGTCCTTCTACAAACTCGCGGGCGACAACGGCTGAATGCGCCTCGCCTCTACGGCCCGCTGGAGCCGTGGTTTGACCAGAGCTGGAAGCCCGGCGATGTCGAACTTATCAAATAGATAAGCGTGAGTGCGAACAGGTCTTGTGTATCGGCTTCAGCCAAATAACCGCTATTGGCCCTAACCGGTAGTCAGTGTCAAACCGAAGATCTGTCTGCTATCGAGGTCAAAGCGGACGACGACCGAACGTCTCGGCGACTACCGCTTTGGAAGGACGAATGGGAGCGGGGCCTTGAGAAAGACCTACAAGGGGAGTTGTCATTGCGGTGCGGTCGCGTATGAGGCTGACCTCGACCTTGCGGAGGGCACACACAAGTGCAATTGCACCGTGTGCACCAAGCATCGACTGTGGCAAGCGGCGGCCAGACCTGAGGACGTGCGCATCCTGCGCGGCGCGGATAAGCTTACCGAGTACCGCTTCGGATCGCGCCGAGGCGTCCACCTCTTTTGCTCGATCTGCGGCACACACGTCCTCGGTCGGTTCGAGGGAGAGTTACCGCATGGCAAGACTATGGGGGTACGCGTCCTGACCCTCGACGACCTCGACATCGTCGATTTGTTGGCGGCTCCGGTCCACGTCCATGATGGCCGTCACAACAACTTTGAACGCGAGCCGTCCGAAACGCGTCATCTATGAGGTGGCGCTTCCGTTGGTGCTGATGGGACAGGGGCAATAGCTCTGCTACCACCAACTTCGGCCTCACACTCACTGGTTACGGGCTCTTGGAGAGGTGACATCCGGCCGGGGAGTGGGTAAGGCGCCCGTTCAGGCATAGATATCTTGGTTTGCTAAGTGCCAGAAGCGGACGCTGCGCAGCCGCTTCCCTCGCTCCTTTCATTAGGGCCCGGATGACCGCTTTGGGTCACTAGCGGGACGCGTTCCCGATCCTTCCGCTCTTCGCCAGACAGCAGACATCGCTCAACCGGGCTGGCATCGGGCGTTCGGTGCCAATCCGGTGCCAATTCGGCCTAAAGCCTTGGGTTTCTGCGCCCGCAATAAGTCTGCCAAGCAGCCGGGCATCCATGCCGGATTTGATTAAGTCCCGCATAAACCCCAGTCTTGGCGGATGGGATTACCTAGACCAGATTTCCACGTTATCGACCCACAGTTCAAATGGTGCGGGTTCGCTATCGACGTCCGCGAGCTTCGTGAACCACCGGTCGGTGTCGTTTTTCGTCCGAACATTCACGAGGTCGAATATAAGTTGATTGTCCAACCAGACCTTTATTTTGCCTTTCTGGGCGTCGCGGAGGATGTAGATGTCCAACTGGAACCAGCGGTCAAGCGGACAGGGCGTCATCTTGCCATAAGTAAGGAGTCCCTTGGGCGGTTTGGTCCAATTGGACCAAAAGGGCCCCGCGGAGTAGTCGAGGATCGCTTGCGCAAAGACGAGATTGTTGCCGCGACGAACGAGATGGAGCGGCATCGAGAAATCCGCTCTGGCGGTATTTGACGGAAACGACACCCCAATCCCCCTTGTCTCGCGTGTTCCGGCAATCGATGCCGAGGCTTCCTGTTGGGCGAGATAAGAGAGGTTTGTGCTGGGAATGAAGTAATGCCGGCGCGTGAATATCTCCGTGCCAAACGACTTGTCGTCGGAGAAGAATTGCAGGCGCGCCTGGGTACCATTCTCCTGCTTGTTCTGTCTTATGAAGAGAGATCGCGAGCCGGCGAAAGTGCGATCTTCGGCGAAGCGGATGGTCACGAGGTTGTCGAATGAATTGTTCGCCACGAGCTCGAACACGTGGTCGAGTGATTCCCACGCCATGCCGCCACTGTCGACGCCCGTCAGCGAAGCCTCGGCGCCGGTCCAGTTGGAAGCGAGCGAGACGGGCTCCTCGAAACCGGCCTTGAAGATCTGGCGAAGGCCCTTTATCGGAATCTCAGCGCTAACAGGGAGTTCGCTCCCTTTGGTACTTTTGAAATCCTGTGGTTGGACCCGCTCCGTTGCCGCGCATTCGGGCAGCACGAGATCGCTGAGAGTGGCTACGGCAAGGACCAAGCCGGCCGCAAGGCTGCTTCTCATTTTCTCGTGCCTCTGACTTTTTTGATCGTTGCCGGCACGGCCATGAAGCTCAGTAAGAGCGCGGCGATAAACGGCCGGCCCAATAGACCGTTGCTGAATGCTGAGCTGATTACGAAGCTTAGAAAGAGGGGCAGTTGATACTTGTCCAACTGCGCGGCCGCAAGGCACACCATCGCTATAGTCAATACGAGCCCGACAATGCCCATCTGTATCGTGATATCGATAAAGTCATTATGCGAGTTCTTGTCCTCCCACCACCATACCGTCGATTTCATCATTTCGGACCCGACTCCGGTACCGAAGAGAAGCGTAACGGGCGGTCGATTTGCAATGATTTCGAGTCGTTCTGAATATGCGTCACTACGGCCGCTCGAGAATTCGGAAAACTCCGAGTAGTCCACCACCGCCGAGCTCAACCAAACGCCAATAGACGCGATCCCAAGTAAGATCGGAACTGTGATCCAGTAGCCGGATTGGTGTCCTTTCCGCATGCGGATGAATGTCGCGACGATCAAGTAGCATAGTATCATCAACCAACAGGTTCTAACCCCAAACAGCACGATCAAGGTGAGGAGCGGCGCACCCATGAGGACGACGCTCGCCGTTGCGAGCCGCCCCAAACGCCAGAGAGTGAGTATGCCAAGAAATGTCGCCGTCAAGACGTAGGCTGTTGAATGGACACCCTCCTCTCCGCCCGTAAACGTCGCCGGACGCATGATTTCGGCGTAGGAGATCCACGGGCTTGTCGCGGCGATCAGCGTGGCGGCGATAACAGTCGCGATACAGGACAGGATTAGAAAAGTAGGGGAGACCATCCTCCGCGCGAAGGCGAAGAGGAGGAAAATCGCGTACCCGGTCAGCAACCTGAGAGAACGCTCTGCGTAGACCGACCCTGTTACAAGGCTCTGATCCATCAGGAAAAAGAAGCAGAAAGCGATGAGGAAGGCCAATCCAACGAAAAGCAGTGTTGCAGCCAGCCCGGACGGGCGAGACCAGGAAAACAAGCATCGCGCGACCGCGATAATACCCAGGCCGCCGGCGATGGAGGTCCGCAATCCATCATCAATGAGGTTGAACAGCAGTTGGTACAGAACAGCTGCAACAACGAAACCGTTCAAGCAGAGCCAAAAGACTTTGCTGACGAAGTCTGTTGCGAAGAGCCAATCGGCGCCGACGGGATTGGCCGACCGGACTGGATTTTCGTAGGTTAGGGTCATCGCGGATTATTCGCCTGGAAAGACAGAGCCCCTCCCGTGAAAGACGTGAGCAGCGTTCCCAGCCCGTTGAGTTGGAGGAAGCCTGTCACATGGAGCGTCCGCTTGATCTGCAGTGCCAGACCAACGTCGAAGGCAACGAAGCCCACCAGCACGGCGCAGGCCAGGCCCACGACTCCGAATTGATAGCCGAGTGCAATTCCCAACAATGCCGCCAGAAGAAATTGAAGCGCTGAATATTTCCGCACGAGGAGCTGATTTCCACTCACGAGCAGCAGGATGCTCGACATCCCGAAGGCGCCATTCACGGTCGTGGCCAAGACGATTATGATTAGAGGGACGTATGCTTGCTGGTAGGCGGGCGGGAAAAAGACTTCGAGAAGCCACGACCCGAGCACGATCGTACCAACCAACGTGCAAGCAGAAGGTATGAACGAGAGCCAGGAGGATACCGCGAGGTTTTGGCTAAGGGACTTTCGGTCATTCTGGGCATGTAGCTGCGCCAGGGTGGGTGAGAAAGTCATCGTAACGGCCGTTGTGAAAATTGTCGGAAGTGTCCCGAAGCGTGTGGCGATTTCCATGATCGCCGTCTGAGCGGGGCCCAATAGAACGAAACTGATGTAAGTAGGCGCCCGTGTTGAAAGGCCGATCAGCACTAGGGCCTGCCAAAACTCCAACCCCTCCTTCCAAATGCCACGCTTTGCAGCCGCAGTGAGCGGCTCGAGATCTCCAGCGACGCAGCGCCGAAGAATGCCGAAATAGACGGCCACTGTCAGCCACGCGCAAGCGGCGTGCCAGAAAAAAACCGACGTTAACGTCAGCTTCGCGAGCAATAGCTGAGCGAGGAGGCAGAGGAACGTCAGCAATTGGAGGCCGAAGGATTCAGTTGCCTGAGAGGTGATGTTGCGGCCGTAGCCGCGCATTGCGGCGTCCTGAATGCCCAAAAGGCAGAAAGTGGGCACTGCCGATGCGATTAGGGTCGCATCGAGCAGGGACAAGGCATGAGAGCTCCAGAGCCGGAGGCTGATCAGAATAGCGAGCGTGATGACTGCGATCGCTATTCCCGCGACAGTTACAAGGCGGAACGTATGTTCGTACACGGCGCGAGCCGATCCGTGCCGGTTCTTCGCACGGGCATAGGCGACTTCGCGTAATGCGAGCTGGTCCAATCCCAGTGGACCAAGCATCCGGACGAGACCCCAGAACACGTATACGGCAGAGAAGATCCCCATCTCGGCGATGTCGAGGGTGTTCGCAAGCAACATAATTGTAGCCGCCTGGCACACCACGCCCGCCACGCGAAAAAAGAGCACGAAGATCGAGGCTTGGGAGGCAGAGTAAGTCATTCCTGCAACTTTCTGCGGGTTGCGACTCCGGACCGGTATTTGTCCACGTTGATATCGGTCTTTCTGACCTTGTTGGGCACGCCCACTCCACGGAGCGTGGCGGAAGACGGCGTCGGCGCCTACGAAGCTTTCATGAGTGCCTCAGCCTCGACACGCGGGTCCGCGTTGTAAAGAACCTTGAGCTGTCGGCGCATGGCATCAATGCTGGGCCTGTTCGTCATGGAAGGCATGTCGCGCCAGATACCCCGGGCATCGAGCACTGCCATGTGGCGGCGGTTGAATGTCGGAACAGACTTGAACTGATCGTGTTCGACGAGAACGATGGCGATTTCGCACCTCTCTAGCGCGTCATCGAGACCCGTGAGCCTCGCCTGGGTACCTGCGAACGCCTCGGGCAATTCGCTGACGTGAGGCTCGACGATATTGACGCGGCTCCCATAGCGACGCGCCAGCTCGAGCGCGATCTCGAGCGCCGGGCTTTCGCGCATATCCGTAACGTTCGCTTTGAATGTCAGCCCGAGGCAAGCCGCGTCGGCATGCGGGTGCGCGTCCATCAGCTCGCACGCACGCTCGAAGGTGTAGTGTTGCTTGCCGTCATTCACCTCGCGAGAGGTGCGAATGAGCTGAGCGAGTTCGGGCGCGCTATGGACAAGCAACCAGGGGTCGACCGCAATGCAGTGGCCGCCGACGCCCGGACCTGGACGCAGAATGTTGACCCGAGGATGACGATTGGCCAGGTCAACGACGTCCCAGACATCGATGCCGAATCGGTCGGCGATCATCGACAGCTCGTTAGCGAATGCGATGTTCGTATCGCGGAAGGCGTTCTCGGCCAGCTTGACCATTTCGGCGGTGCGCGCCGTCGTCGTAATGCAGGCGCCGCGCACGAAGGTCTTGTAGAACCTCTGTGCCAGCCGGGCGCATTTGTCCGTAATGCCGCCAATGCAGCGGTCATTGCTGACGAGCTCGCTTATGATGCGCCCCGGCAGCACTCTTTCAGGGCAATAGGCGACGCTAATATCGGCATTTGCGACGTCCTCGGTTGGGACGGAAAGATCGGGACGCTCCTGCTTGATGATCTCGCACACGCGTTCCGTAGTGCCGATCGGACATGTCGACTCGAGAACGAGCAGGTTTCCAGGGCGCAAGAGCTTCGCGATCCTCTTCGCCGCGGCGAAGACCATTTCTACATCAGGCTCATGCGTCTTTGTGACGGGGGTCGGTACAGCAATGAGAAAGACGTCGGCAGGCGCCGCCTCGAGCGTTGCGGTCAGCCGTCGGTCGGTAACGACCTTTTGTAACAGACCTTCGAGGTCGGGCTCCGGAATGCTCGTGGCCCCGGCGGTGATCGACGCGACGAGATGTTCGTTCGTATCGACGCCAATCACAGTCATGCCGCGACTTGCTATCAGCACAGCCGTCGGCAGTCCGATATAGCCCAAGCCATGCACGCTGACGGTGGCAAACTCGTTATGCATCTAGCATCACTCCAACAATACGGTTGCTCGCAAAGCCGTCGCCGAAAGGGTTGTGGGCAAAGGCCATCGATTGATAAAAGGCCGGATCATCGAGGAGACGATTCGTCTCCGCTACGATGGTCCCGCGGTTCGTGCCGACGAGGCGGGCGGTGCCCGCCTCGACCGCTTCGGGACGCTCAGTCGTATCCCGAAGCACCAACACCGGCTTGCCGAGTGCCGGTGCTTCCTCCTGAACGCCGCCGGAATCCGTAAGGACGCAATAGGACCCGTCCAGCACGGCGACGAAGTCGTCATAGTCGAGCGGCGGCAGCAATGAGATGAAGGGGTGGCTGGCAAGTTCCGTTCTGAACACGTTACTGACGTTAGGATTGGGATGGACTTGCACCAAAATTCGAGTGTCGCCGCGCCCGGCGATGTCAAGCAGCGCGGAAGCCACATTTTGCACAGGCTTGCCGAAATTCTCGCGACGGTGACAAGTCACGAGGATAGAGCGATGGTTGTCGTGCTTTGCGGCCTCGCGCGCTCTCTGCCACTTCGGAGTGCTCGCCATCTTCTCGCGGATGATTTTCAGAGCGTCTATGACAGTATTGCCGGTGACGTGAATTTGTTGCGAGGGAACGCCCTCCTTGAGCAGAGCTTCGGCCGCGCGGGTTGTCGGTGCGAAGTGCTGCTCGGCAATTTGACCGATGATCTTCCGGTTCGCTTCCTCGGGCCAAGGCGAGTAGATGTCGAAACTTCTGAGACCGGCCTCCACATGGCAGACAGGAATGCGCCTATAGAAGGCAGCGAGTGCCGACATCATCGCCGTCGAGGTATCGCCTTGGACGACGAGGCGGCTCGGCCTCACCGTATCGAGGACTTGACCCACTTGAAGAAGGACCGATGACGATAATTGGTCGAGGCTTTGTCCGGCTTTCATCAGGTTCAAATCGAAATCCGGTACGATATCCGTCAAAGTAAGAACCTGATCGAGCATTTCACGATGCTGGGCGGTCGCGCAGACGAACGTCTGCACATCGTCCCTCTCCCTAAGAAGTCGGACGAGCGGAAACAGCTTTATCGCTTCCGGACGCGTGCCAATGACGACCAATATTCTGTGCGTCAATGTGTCTTCTCCCTTGGGCTCGCATCGAGTCTCGAATTCAAAAGCTCCCTGACGACGAGGAGAAGAAATCTGGAGTTCGTACTGGCATAACGCCACGCGAGCCGGCGCGGCTCTTGCATCGTGCGAAACAGCCATTCGAGTCCGCTCTGTTGCATCCAGCGCGGCGCCCTCGAAACCTTACCTCCGATGACATCGAAACTTCCTCCCACGCCCATGACGAAGGGGACGTTCAACTTCTGGCGATACGCGGCGAGGAAGTGCTCCTTGCGGGGCGTGGGCATGCCGACGAAGAGACAGTCGGCTCGACTGGCATTTATTTCTTCGACAATTTCTGAGGTCTTTTCCTGGGCGAAGTAGCCGTCATGAATGCCGGCCATTTGCAGCTTAGGAAAAGCGGCGACGGCTGCGCTGGCAGCGGATGCTACGACCTGCGCTGTCGCGCCGAGGAAAAATGGACGAAACCCGTGTTGCTCACATTCGCCGAGAACATTCCACATGAGGTCGATACCCGCCACACGTTCTGGAATGCGAACACCGAGAAGTTTTGCGCCCCAGAGAAGCCCCGCGCCGTCTGCTCCGATGATGTCGCTTGAAACGACATCGGCGCGGAGGACTGGATCAGTCGTCATGCGGACGAGCTTGGCGACATTGAGCGCGACGTGGGTGACCTTGGAATGCGAACGCATGGCTTTGGCGGCCATGTCGACGGTCTGACGCATGGTCAGAAGATCGACAGGAGTGCCAATGAAACACGCGCGCATACCGGTGGTGTTCGCACCATGCACGCCGGGAGGCTTTACTTGAATGTTCATTGCGTGCACGTGCGAGTTCGAGGGTTGGGCTGTGATCCACGGATCGGCCAGCACGACTGGCACAGCCTCGCGGCTCACGATTTTGCCTCTGATGATTTATAGCCCCTGCCGTGCTTGTCGCCCGTGCTTGGGTGGGGTGCCTCTGCTGGGGTACTCCCCAAGATCAAAAAAACGACGTTCAGATTTGGTTAGGTTTACCGCGGGAGCAGTCGAAGCGGGCTCGCGGCAGCACCCAATCGCCAAAGCCAAGAGCCAAGGAGCGATCTGAAGTCTTGTTCCGCACCAGCTAATCGCAGATGTCGTCGGTTACTGGTAGGCACCCGGCGCCCTATCCCTATGACCGGCCTCCGTAGAGCTGCGGGGCGGGCCAGCGGGGTAGAACGCAAAGGCAATCCTTGCCACGAGGTCGAGCCGTTTCTGTTTGCGTAAGGTGCCAATGACGATCCAGCTGAAGAACGAGTTGCGGTACGGCGGACGCTTCCTGTTCCGGGACAATCCGGCGCTGACCGGTCGCGTGGCGGCCGAACTTGCCGCTAATGAGACGCTGGACGAGGGCCAGTTGGCGCAATATGGCAAGCGCCACCTGCACGCCACCCTACAGCGCGCCATCAAGGTGCTGCCTTACTACGCGCATATCAGCCGCGACTTCGGCATTGACGAAAGCGAACAGGTGCTGCGCGAGGCCTTCCCCATCATCGACAAGGCGACGCTGCTGGTGAACCGCGAGACGTTGTATCCGAACGGCGGCGTCAAGAAGGTGTGGCAGGCGCTCGCCATGACCAGCGGCAGCACCGGCACGCCGCTCGAGGTTTTCCGCTGTCCACGCTCGGTCTTGTACGAGAACGAATTCGTCAAGCGCCACTGGAGATGGGCCGGCTTCCGGCCCGGCATGAAGCGCGCGACCCTGCGCGGCGACATGGTCGTCGGGCTGGACAAGCCCGCGCCCCCGTACTGGTTCTACAACCGCTATAACAACCAGCTGCTGCTGTCCTCGCGCCACCTGAATGACGATTGCATCGACGCGATCATCGACACGCTGGACGAGTTCGCCCCGGACATGCTGCAAGCCTATCCGTCCGCTGCCCACACGCTCGCGTCCTACCTGGAGCGACGCGGGCGCAAACTGCGCATCCCGGTGGTGTTTTCCTCGTCCGAACCGATGTACCCGCACCAGCGCAAATCAATCACCACCTGGCTCGCGCAAGAGATCATGGAGTTGTATGGCATGTGCGAACGCGTTGCCATCGCCACCCAATGCGAGCTCGGCTCCATGCATCTGAATCCGGACTATTCGCATGTGGAGATTGTCGACGGCTTTATCGTCGGAACGACCTACCACAATCATGCGATGCCGCTGGTGCGCTACCGCATGTCCGACCAGACGCGCTGGAAGCATGGCCGCTGTGCCTGCGGCCGCGCATTCCCGATGATCGAGGACGTGACCGGCAAATACGAAGACAGCATCACCGGAAGCAACGGCGCCGTCGTCAGCCCGACCGTGTTGACCTTCGCGTTCGACTACGTCGAGCATATCCGCCGTTCGCAAGTCGCGCAGATTGGTCCCGCTCACTGGCAGGTGCGCGTTTTGCCGTACACGGGTTTCGGTCCTGCGGACCAGCAAAAGATAGTGGACAACATCCATGCCCTGGTGGACGCGGGCGTACAGGTCGATGTGGTGGTCCGCGCCGAGCTTCCGAACACGGCGGCGGGCAAGTTCCGCTGGGTGGTGAACGAGACATGAAGAACATCGCAGCCGCAGCGCGTGGCGGCGTCCAAGACGGAAATCGCACACGGACCAAGATGACCGTCCTGCAAACGCTACTCCTGGAAGAAGCGAAAACGCATGCAAGGATCATTGCAAAGCGGCTGCTTCCAATGTGGGCGACCGATTGGCTACGCGTAACCTCCCAAAGTCAAAAAAGAAGTCAGCGGCGGGCCTGCAGCGGACCGGAGCGCATATCCCAGAAATCACTCGTTTCTGATCTGCGCGCCCTTGGCATGAGGGAGGGTAGGGATGTGCTCATTCATTCCTCCCTTTCGGCTATCGGCCAGCTAGAGGATGGAGCTGCCACGATTTTTTCCGCAATCGCCGAGGTGGCTGGTCCCGATGCGACCCTGCTGGCACCTGCTTACCCCATGCCGGGCACCATGTACGAGTGGATGTCGACGCCGGAGCCCTTCGACGTCGCACGAACCGGTTCGCGCATGGGAGCACTGACCGAATTCATGAGGCGTCTGCCGCGAGCACGTCGGTCGGCGCATCCCACTCACAGCATTGTCGCCGTAGGCCCGAGAGCGGACGACTACACGTTAGAGCACCACGCCGGCCCGACACCAACCGGAGCACGGTCGCCATTCTACAAGCACATCTTGGCGAAGGGACAGATCGTCTGCCTCGGCACGGGAATTGGAAAGATAACGTCCTATCATGTCGTCGAAGACCTCATGCCAGGATTTCCTGTCGACGTGTACCTTAAGGAGCCGATGAGCAAGATCGTTGTGTTCAATGACGGTCGTCGCTGCACTGTGGAGACGCGTGTCAATGATCCTGCTTTGAGTCCCTGGCGGGTGGACAACTTCAAGCCTAAGGAGCGCGAATTTTACCAACGGCTACGCGATCATCAGCTGGTCCGCGAAGGAAGAGTCGGTATGGCGCAGTCCCATGTCGTCGACGCCGACAAGTTATTCGTAGCCATGCAAGAGTGGTCGACACGAGGAATTACGATTTATCATGATTCGATTCTGACAAGCGTGACAGGCCTCAAGGCGGTAGCATATGGCAAATCTCATTGATCTCGTTTCATCTCGGGACGACCAGATGGTTGTGGAATCCCGTTCAGTTGTCAGGGGTTTTTCACCCCTCGTCTCCTATGCTCTGCGCGGTCTCGACAATTGCTGGCTGCCTAGCCTTCAACGCTGGTCCCACTGCTATCACCTTGATGGTCGAACTCAACCGAACCAATCGATTCCCGAAAGCGACGTCTTCTACTCGCTCAACGTTCTCCTCGGCATGTCGAGGCTCCCGTCAAGAGCAGCGCTTACATACGACCTGCAATCCACATTCGAAAGGTGTGCAGCACTTCTGCCGACGCTTCCCGTAAAGAAGTACGCCTATGGCATGGCACTGTGGGCTGGCGCCGAGCTGGACCTTGACCTCCCCGACGCTGCCGAGCGCCACATTTTCCACTTCGTGAACGAAAGCCAGAATTGGCGCGACTTCAGGGCGCAGGATATCGGCATGCTCGTGACCGGCTTGGCTGCTCAGGCAAAGGCCCGCACCAGGTACGATAGTGAGATTGTTCATGCCCTTTTCGATTTTCTCGTACGGAATTACGCCGGCCCATCCGATCTATTCTTCGATTCGGCTTTTGGCTGGCGCCGGAGTTTTGCGTCGTTCGCGACACAGACATACCTGATGCTCGCTTGCTACAACTATCACGACGCATTCGGCGACGAGCGCGCCCTGCAACTTGCGAACGCGTGCGCCGGGAAGCTCATCAGCATTCAGGGACCGCAAGGCGAGTGGCCTTGGTTTTATCATGTCCCAACGGGCAAAGTCGTGGACTTCTACGAGGTGTATTCAGTGCACCAAGACGGCATGGCTCCCGCCTGGCTTGAGCATGCCGAGCGCCATGGCGTCGCAGGTGCCAATGAGGCCATCGTGCGCGGCTTCGAATGGATCTTAGGCAATAACCAGTTGGGCCAGAGCATGTTGCGGCCGGCAATCAGCATGATCGTGCGATCGCACGCGAGAAAAGGGGAACTCAATTACAAGTCGCCGCGGGTCCTACGCAGCATCTATCATGCCTGGAGACGGAGCCCGAGCCAAACGCTCATAGACGGCAAGCAGCTGACATTGAGGCTCGAATGCCGAAGCTACCATCTCGGCTGGATTCTCTGGTCCTTCGGGGCCAGGCGGGATCTCCCAACGATTACCCATGCGACCGCGTTCGCGGCCAGCTAAGCCAACCGGTAAATGAACCATGGTTGCGGCTTGGTTGACCGGATCGGAGTCACTCGAGTGGAATTTCCGGCGGCTGTCCGCAATGTCGCCGAGGGAGATCGGCCACCGTACGCGCGAAGCGTTTCGACGCAGAAATCTCTCGGTTCTCGCATGTGGGTTGGACCTCCTTCGACTTGGGCGACGGTCCGCTTGAGATCTTACATCCTATTCGCCAACTGGCGGATGCGTCCTGGCCTTCGGCCGTTGCCGGCGCTGTCGGCGCGGCGGCAAATCAGACGCAAATTTCATTTCTTGGTCAGGCTTGGCCGTCTCACGTCCGGCTCGGACGAACGCCGGGGCTGTGGTGGATGGACCCCGTTTCCGGCACGTCCTGGCCCGGACCCGAGCAGTTTTGCTTCGACGTCAAGTGGCGCGGCGAAACGGCCAAGGGCGACATCAAATTCGTTCTCGAGTTAAATAGGCTGCAATCTCTGCAGCCATTGGCAGCGCTTGCTCTTCGCGATGGCAATGCAGACGCCGCGGAAACCGCCGCGAAAATCTTGCTGTCCTGGATGAAGGATAATCCACCTTTCGCAGGCGTGAATTGGTTGTCTGGAATAGAGCTCGCGTTGCGGATTGTCTCTGCCGCATTCGTAGCCACGGCACTGGAAATGACGCTGCCGGGTCATACCTACCGCAAGCAGCTGCGCTCATTCATGGCGGCGCATGCCTACTGGCTCGACAGATTTCCTTCGCTCCACTCCTCAGCGAACAACCATCGGGTTTCAGAGGGGCTTGGACTTTGGGTGGCCGCCGAGGTCGTCCCGGACATGCCGAAGGCCGGACACTTTCGGACGCACGGGCAAAAGATTCTGGCCGATGCATCCGTTACTCAATTCCACGGCGATGGGACCGGTGTAGAGCAATCCCCAACTTATGCCGCATTCACGCTCGAGATGATCCTTTTCGGCATGATTCTCGGGCGCTCGTCAGGCCGTCCAATGCCCTTCGATATGGAAGCCAGGGTGGAGCGTGCTGCCTCGCACTTGCGTGCCCTTCTCGACGATGCTGGCCGCCTTCCGCGGATTGGCGATGACGATGAGGGTCAGGTCATTGCCTGCCCGTCCACCCACGACGACCGCTACGTGGCTTCCGTCGTTGCCGCTGCCGCGGGGGTCCTCGGTAGACCGCAGCTTGCCCCGCCAGATCGCAGTGCGCAATTGCGAGATGTCGTGTTTGGGTCTCCGACAGCCGGAGTGCCTATCGGCGCAGGGGTCCGCTGCTTTGAAGAGGGGGGCTATACGGTCATTCGGGAGCAAATGGCTAACCGCAGGATGTTGCTCGTCATGGATCATGGGCCGCTGGGCATGGAACCACTTGCGGCCCATGGGCATGCGGACGCTCTGTCGGTATGGCTTCACTTGGACGATCAGCCCGTCTTCGTCGATGCTGGGACTTACCGCTACCACGCCAGCGGACCTTGGCGTGACCGGCTTCGTTCGACGGAATCCCACAACACGCTGGTGCTCTCGGGACAGGACCAAAGTTTGTCTGCCGGACCCTTCAATTGGAAGCACAAGGCGAGTTGCCGTCTCGTCTCCCTGGATGTTGCGCCGGACCGTTGGAAAGTGGCTGCGGCTCACGATGGATACCGAGGTCGCCTAGGAACAATACATCAACGCACGTGCAGACGCATTGAGGGGGGGTTTGAGATCGAGGATGCTCTGGATGGAGTGCCCCCAAACATTGAGGTCGCCATCAATTTCTTGCTGCATCCCTCTCTGACCGTCAGGGCTCAAGGGGCCGACGTGGAGATCTCGAACGGATCGGATCGCATCATGCGGATGACCGCGGCGTCGGACACAGCCATTGAGGTCGTGCCTGCGGCGTCGGTCGATGCGGGAAACGCCTATTCTGACCGCTATAACAATTTGCAAGCGGCGACTCGAATCGTGTTTCGTCCGAAACGGGGAAGTTTACGACACGTCGTGCAGGTCCGGGTGCTTCCTCCTTCACCGTCGCTTAGCTCGTCGGCTTGTGGCGCCCATTGTCTAGTCTCCGGCCCGCCTGCGGCCGTTTTCCATAACGCGGCCAACCTACGCACATAGCCGCCCAGTTCGAACCGGGCTGCGAACGCCTCCAGTCCCGCTGATGCCAGCGAATCGCGCAGACTCTTGTCCTGAATGAGACGCTCCAGGGCACGAGCCAGCGCTTTACTGTCGCCGGCCGGAACGATCAGCCCCGTTCGACCGTTCTCGACAATTTCTGGGATCGACCCCACCGGCGTGCAAATGACCGGCACCCCGTGCGCAAACGCCTCGACGATGGACAACGGCAGATTCTCAATCATGGAGGGCAACACGAAGATATCGCCACGCAACCATAAGTCGCGAACCTGATTGAGACTAAGCCATCCCGGCACCTCAACCCTGTCCGCCAATCCGACAGCGCGAACAGCGGCGCGCGTTTGCGAAACTTCTCCATCCCCGGCCAACACCGCAGTCCAGCCACCCATGCTCTTTAACGTCGCCAGCGCTTCGACCAACTCACGCACGCCCTTCGAAGCATTGAGCCGGCCAATGAATAAGATCGTAACCGTCGCCTTGTCGGTGCGTCTCGCCGGGGGCGTAGCGGACGCGCGGGTCGCATTGGGAAGAATTGCGATTCGTCCCGATGCGTCGGGCACATGATGCGCAACGAAGTCCCGCCACACTGAACCCAAAACGACAATCCTCTGGGCGTGGCGGAACAGCATTTCAATCAGTCGCTTCATCAGAGGCGAACGCGTGCTCCAGAATTCCCTGTATTCGCCGCCATGCAGATGCAAAATGTACGGAGTGCCCGTCGCGGCGGCCACGCCTGCGAGCAGGAGCTTCCGGTACGTGCTCCCATAGGAGGCAAGGTTGACATGCAGCAGGTCGCATCGACCCGACGCGCATGCGAACGAAACGCGAAGAATGGATAACAAGTAGATCAACGGCCTCAGCGGCTTAATGTCTCCGCGCGTGCTCACGAAGCGGACCGAGATATCCGGTACCCTCGACGTATGCAGTTCCTGGCAAACTTCGTCCATCAAGCGGGAGATTCCGCCCATACCACCGACGCCTGGGGTGAGGACGAGGATGCGCAAGGGAGGCCGCGCCGATGCGGTACGCGCCGCGGCAACGTCAATGTTGCTCGCTTTGGAGCGACAAGGTCCATCGCCGACGCACGTCGAGTCACCGCGAGCGTCCGCGAATGGCGTTGATGTCGCGCGTTCTCCCCTCACGCGTGCCCCGACGCTTTGATAAGTCCGGCTTCTCGATAGTGCCGGAGCGTTTTTGCAAGCCCTTCCTGCAAGCCAACTGACGGACGGAAGCCCAACAGGCTTTCGATCTTCTTCGGAGAAAAGCGTCGCTGATTTGCCAGCACCAGGCCGAATTGAGTTGCGCGCGCCGCAAGATCGAAAGCAAGTCGAGGAACCGGCACGGTCCAAGTTTTGTGGCCCAACTCGCGTCCCATCCACGACAGGAAGACGGAAAGCGGGGCGCTCTCACTGTAGATGAACGCCTGACCGACCGCCGCAGGATGTTGCGCCAGCGCGATCAGAGCCTCGGCCGCATCCCTTCCAAAGACGTAATTCACCCAAGTCGTGCCGCGGAAGGGACGGGGCACGAGGCCAAGAATGAGAAGTCGGGTGAGCGAGAGGAGCGTGGGTTTGTCGAGCGTATGCTCCCCGCCAAGCGCGACCGGGATTTGCAAGACGCTCCACTCGAGAGACACCCCGATCCTGGGCCATGACGCTTGCCTCAGCCTCTGCCTTGGTGACGTCGTAGGGAAGGTCGCGCGGCGTGCGTGCCGCCCGCTCGTCGATGAGCTCGTCGGCAATCCCGTGCAGACCATACACGCAGCATGTGCTGAGAAACACGAAACGCCTGACCTGATGACGTTTCGCCTGCTCCATGACGTTTCGCGTTCCCATCACGTTGACCTGTCGCACCTGGTCGATAGGCATGCGATTTGCGTCGCGGCCTACAAGACTCGCCAGATGGAAGATGGTGTCAGCGCCACGGAGGAAGGGCGAGAGGTCGGTTCGATTGCGGATATCTCCTCGAAAAATCTCAACGTCCCGAAAAGAGGCCGGTATGGCCTCGTTTGGCAGAAGCAGGACTCGAATTGCGACACCCGACGCCCGAAGCGCGTCGACGAGATGACGCCCGATCATTCCTCCGGCTCCAGTGATACCGACCACAGCCAGGTTTTTGCCTTTGGTGCTAGATAACCGGTCCCGCATGTCAGAAGCCGTCATTTCGGATGATGAAGCGTCCTAAAGGAGCGTGTTGGCCCTTGGTGTCTTCACGAATTCGCTTGCTCACTGCGATCTTGGTAGGGAGCTTTGCGCGCACATTCGCAAGTAGCTCGAATAAATGGGACTATCGGCCCTCCAGAGGCCGGTGGCCCGTGCAACATTTTCAGACGTAGCAGCGTCATTGAGCAAAGCGAAGCGCGGCAGTGCAAGCGGACGGGCCTTGGTTAGCCACTCGTGTTTCTGAAGCGTGGTAAATGCCGTTCGATAGCCGGCCCGCTGCACTGCGCCGTATTCGCGCTCGCCGAAATCGCCGTTGGGATAGGCAAAGGATGTCACGTTCGTTCCCAGCCAATGCTCCAGGATCCGTTTCGATTCCGCGACCTCGCGCTCGAGGACCGAATCACTGCAATTCGTAAGGATCGGGTGAGTGAGCGTATGACTGCCAATCGTCACGTTATTCAACCGGGCTATCGAGCGTAACTCCTCCAATGTCATCGCCTCGCGCGGCATTTCGCTCTCGCGTGTCATCTCCTTGACATAGGCCCTTCGCTCCTCATCCGGCACGCGCTTCAACCACTCCACCGTCCGCCCTTTGTCGCGAGCAACGCTTTCAACTCTCGTCCACCAGTAATGGCCGCACAGTATCGGCTCAGTAGGGACGAAGATGGTAATGGGAACGTCGAGGCTTTCGGCAACAGGGACGACTTCCGTCAGGTTGCTGCGCCATGCGTCGTCGAAGGAGATGTGAAGTGAGAGTGGCGGCAGCTCCCTGTCGTTGACGATTGCTTCCTCAAGTTCGGCTGTCGAAAGCGCACGATAACCGCGTCTCAAGAGCCATGAGATGCAGTCCCTGAACACGGCCGCCGACGGCCGATGGAAATAGACATGGGTGACGAGCCCTGCCGAACGGACGACGGCGATACTCCAAGAGACAAAACCCGTTTTCGCAAGCGTTCCGCCGACAACTTGTCCTGCGACACGGCGAATATTGCTCACAATAAGCTCCTGAAGCGGAATTGGCGCGGGGGATCAGTCCGTGACCGCTATGAAAGGCTCACAAACCGATCCGCCCGAAGCTTGACCGCCGATCCGTGCAGTCGTGTTGGATTTGTCGAGGGTCGGTCGGCGCGTTGGAGGTACTCAATTCTGCAATCACCCGCGGCGCGCCGCGCATTTCCGGCCCATTCTATACGTTGGTGTAGAGCCCCTAGACCAAAGACCAACTGCCGTCCCATACCGCTAAAACTGTAGAAAAAATCTATCGACCGTCGTCAACCCTAGCCCGTTTGGGTATGCGGCATCTGGCCGAGAAGAAGCGAAGCGACGGCGTTAATCGTTAACCGGGGTCAATGTTCCGATGCACCTAAAATTGAGTGTAAATCGTAGGCATCTTTCGATTCCGGGTTTGAGGTGCTGCAATTCCGGGTGACTAGGGGAACCGGATCGGTTCGGGGGAGAGAAAAGACGATGCCCAGTAGGAGTAAAGCGTATGAGTCTCCCAATCGTTGTGACGCACCCATCTACCCTGTTCCATAACGGTCTGCGACAGCTCTTTGCGAAGTCCCGGTTTCGCCCGGTGCGCATCGCGACTTCGCTCAATGAGGAGCTGGAAAACTATCTGCGATCGCAGAGCAGCTGTGTCTGGCTGACGGGGGTGGAAAACTCCATCTCGGCCACCACCGCGCTCGTGCGAAACATCGTCGCGGCAAATCCGGGCGTCAAAGCCGTCCTCCTTGCCGCCGCGCAGACGCCTGAGGATATCGTTGCCGCATTGCGGTCGGGAGCCTGCGGGTTCCTTTGCCAGGACATTCCCGGAGAGCGGCTTCTCCGCTCGTTGGAATTAATCGCGCTCGGCGAAATGGTTGTGCATCCCCAGCTTGCCTGGAGCCCGGCCGCCAACGAGAACGATACGAGCGGCTACATGATCGGCAACGATCGTGGTCTCGCGCGAGCGGGTGCGCCGCAATTGCTCCAAACACTTGAGTCGCGTTCCACGGCCTCCGGCATGAATGGTGAGGCTGCAATCGAGAGGCAGAGCGGCGAGGCCGTCCCCTCTCTCTCCCGCCGCGAAATGTTGATCTTGCGCATGTTGATGCAGGGAGCCTCGAACAAGGTCATCGCCCGCAATCTGGTGATTACCGAATCCACCGTGAAGGTGCACATGAAGGCCATCTTGCGCAAGCTTCGCCTGCAGAATCGCACCCAGGCCGCTATTTGGGCACGCAACAATGTCAACGAAGGCGACTGGAATATGCGGGCGGCGAGCGCGGGCGCGGCTCATTAGGCAGGGCACTGTGCCGCGAAGCCGGTATCCAGGGAGCATTGCCGGAAGTCTTCAGCCGGTTGGGTCCTCACGTGGCGTGGCAGTCTCACCATCGCGAGGAACGGCGAGCGTCCTACCGGCAATGCGCAAGCTGATCGTCGCTGCCGATCCGAGCGAGGACGATTACCTCGCCCGGTTGCTGCAAAGAGCCACATCCGGACGAGCTACCCCGGAGGCGGCATGTCGCTGATCCCGGCCCGATCGACGCAAACTGGACCGAGACGCAAGATGGGGATTTGCAAACGCCCAAACACGCCGTTGCGTGCGACATGAAAACGGCCTCGCGGAGGCTAACTCCCGAGGCCGTTCTCCTGGTTCGCCATCTACGCCCAACATCAAGACGGCATACCTAGACGGCAAGCCTAACCGGGAACGCAAACAAATCCGGCGGCACATTGGACCTAATCCGCAATTGCTGCATGTGTAGGTTTGAGCTGCACGGCGCATTGGATCGATGCCTCCAAAAGGTCATGACGCTTGCGAGTAGCGTATCCGATTAGCCATCGACGGGGATGCGTGACGCATGGTTATGTCGGCTCCTTGCAATGGTCGCTGCGCAGAACGTCCACGCGATCGTTGACGCATGACGTTCGACAGGGATTGGTCGGAGGGAACATGGACGAGAAAATCTCAAACCTTTTTCAACACTGGCTCGCGGCATTCGAGGCCATGCAAGTTGCCTCTGACGAGACGGCGGCGGTGAAAGCCCATGAAACGCTCGCCGAGATCGAGGAGCGTATGGTCGACACGCCCGCCGAGGGAATGCACGGTCTGGTCGTGAAGCTCGGCCTTCATTGCTTCCTTAATGAACATGCCGACGCCGCGAGCGCGCAGTCCGACTCGGCCTATCGCGACCTCGTGCGCCTGACCGGCAAGGATCCCGCGACCGAAATCGCGGCAAAGTTCGACAAGAAAGTGGCTTAGCAGGAATTCAGCATCGTCGCACGGCGCGATGTGCGCGTGCGAGCTTAAGTGAGCGCGTTACCGGCACGCAGCAAGTCCGTCATTCTGACCCACTCGGCGACCGACTTGGCATGCATCTTTCGCATTCCATTGGCCCGGTGCACCTTCACCATGACCTCGCTGATGCCCAGGTCGGCCGCGATCTGCTTGTTCAGGCGCCCGGCCGCCACATGCGACAGCACCTGCTTTTCGCGGACACTCAGCGCGTTGAAGTATCCTCGCAACGTCGAGATCGATTCTTGCTGGGTACGCCGCGCACGATCGCGCTCGAGAGCGGAGAAGACGGCATCCAGCAGGTCCTGGTTGGCGAACGGCTTGGTGAGGAAATCCACGGCGCCCGCTTTCATGGCGCGGACGGCCATGGGGATGTCGCCGTGGCCGGTGATGAAGACAATCGGAATCTGAACTTCAGCCCTGGCAAGCTCTTCCTGCAATTGGAGCCCGCTCATATTGGGCATGCGGACGTCGAGCACCATGCAGCAGGTTGTGTCGGGAACAGTGCTCTCGAGAAACTCCGCGGCCGATCCGAACAGGCTGACTTTGAGTCCGACAGAGTCTAAGAGCCCCTTCAAGGCGGCGCGGACTTCACCGTCATCGTCGATCACAACCACCACCGAATCGCTCGTGACGTTCCTGGTCATGGCTGGAGCGTTCCCTCACTACAACGTTGATTTAACCACAACGTTCCTTTGCTTCCCTTAAGAGGCGCGTTCACGGTTGCAGGTTTCGGTTTTGTCGTTAATGCAAAAATGATTCTTAAGGCGCACCGGAGTGCTGCAACAATCACCTTTTTGCGAGTTCATTGAGCCGCCGGATTAAGCCTATCTTGATCGCCCAAGGCACGGATTGGCTGGGTCGCGCGAAACAGCGGTGCGCCGAAAGCTCCGGCCGCCTGTTCACCAAGTCATGCCGCCCAGATACGTATCGGATTGAAGTTTCGATGCAATCCCGCGGCAGAAATAGCCTTAGCGAAAGACAAAAGCGCGGGAATCTTGGTCGGAGTGGCAGGATTTGAACCTGCGACCCCCTCGTCCCGAACGAGGTGCGCTACCAGGCTGCGCTACACTCCGGCTGGCTGAGGCCTCGTATATAAACGTGAGCGCCAGGGCCCGCAAGAAAGCCGTCCTGGCCCCGCGGCCCCCCGGCAGCAGCCTCAAACCGCCAGACATGCGTTGCCCCGAGGCCTCGGTGCTGGTACGAGGCGTCCGCTCACCATATTATATGAGCATTATATGACAGCGCCGCCCGGGGCCGGTGCGCCGGACGGCGGAAGCGGGCACATCACCGAAACGGATTGGGGCGTGGCCAAGCGGTAAGGCAACGGGTTTTGGTCCCGTGACCCTAGGTTCGAATCCTAGCGCCCCAGCCACACTAAGTACTTGATATAGAACGATTTTATGTCTTTCGGGACGGGTCGAATTTCGCGGCGAAATCCGCGCTGTTTTCGCGTGCTCGGATTCGGTTCTAAGCGGCAGAGACAATTCTGCGCCAAATTCCGGTCGCGCCCCGACCAAGAAAGTCTCTCGGGCGGCATTTGGGGGTCAACTTTCCGTGTGACGGCGATGGCGCACGGAAGTCGCGCAACTGAGCACGCCTGTCCGAACGAGCGAGCGGTTAGCAACCGAAGCGGTGCACTTATCGCTGCGTGAAAACCAAGCAGCTTCCGCTGTTCGGTCCAGTCGACCGGTATTTGCAGTGCCAGTCGCATCAGCTTCTTGGCGGTGAGTTGAGGCGGATTTTTGCCGTTGACGATCGCGGTGATGATATCGGGCGCCAGCGAAGGAAGGCGTAGGAGGCGAGAGACGTAGTTGCGGCGTAACGTCGCTCCTGGCTGGCAATAGCATGCACGGTCAGATCGGTGTTCTGCATCAGACGTTCCTGGATGTCGTGAGCCCGAGCGACAATCCTTAGCAGGCCGGGATCGGCTGTCGTCTGATCATCGGTGTTCTCGACGAGCATTCTCATTTCGCGGCCGACACGCTGTAGCCGCGCCCTCACCGTCAGCGTCAGAACGTCCTTAGCCTCGTTGTCGGGCTTGCCTCGTTGCGTCGACCAGCTCGATCGAGCTTGCGCCCGAGCAGCTCGACCAGGCGCGCATCGACGGACACTGATCTCGACGCAATCGGGTCTGATGTCGACGCGGCTGAGTCAGCGTCATCAGCATGGCTCGGATCTGGTCTGGCGCAAGGGTTCCGATTTCTTCTGCGATCTGACGGCCACGCGCCGATCAGCCGGTTCTGTGCAGCCCCATCAGCGTATTCATCGCGGATGGCATCGAGGATCGCTCCCTCGATCGGCGAGGAAGGTTCGAAGCCTGGTGATGACCAGGGTCTCAAGATTGGCGGCCGGGATGCGCCGTCCGTTTGACTTGGTCCTTGGCTGTCCCGATGATGAGAGACCTCGACACATAGTACCGATAGCGCGTCCCCTTCTTGACGGCATGGCTCGGCGTCAGTCGTTCGCCGGTCTCGTCAAAGGCCAGGCCGGCGAGGAGGCTTGGCTGTTTCGCATCCGCTCCGGTTGCGCGATCGACCCGGTTTTCGGCGAGGATCGCCTGAACCTGGTCCCACAGGACCTTGTCGACAATTGCCTGATGCTCTCCGGGATAGGCATTCCCCTTGTGCGTGATCTCGCCGCGATAGATGCGGTTCTGCAGCATCAGATAGAGGGCGCCGCGGGAGAGCTTCTGGCCGCCAACGGGAGTGCCGTCGGCCAAGATCCGCCGCTTGCTCCTGATTCCCGCGGCATCAAGTTCTGCCTGTAGAGCACGCACCGATCTGAGCTCTACATAGCGCCGGAAGATATGGAGGACGGTGCGAGCCTCCTCCTCGTTGACGACCAGCTTTCGGTTCTGCACGTCGTAGCCGAGCGACGGCAGGCCGCCCATCCACATGCCCTTCTTCTTGGAAGCGGCGATCTTGTCGCGGATGCGTTCGCCGGCGACTTCCCGCTCGAATTGGGCGAAGGACAGCAGCACGTTCAGGGTAAGCCGCCCCATCGAGGTCGTGGTGTTGAACTGCTGGGTGATCGAGACGAAGGAGACGCCCTGAGCGTCGAAGGCTTCCACGATCTTGGCGAAGTCGAACAGCGAACGCGT
This sequence comes from uncultured Alphaproteobacteria bacterium, assembly GCA_963776655.1. GTDB lineage: Bacteria > Pseudomonadota > Alphaproteobacteria > Rhizobiales > Methyloligellaceae > Methyloceanibacter. The sequence goes on from CAVZNL010000003.1 coordinate 270,894, forward strand.
CAGTCGGTCGATCTTGTAGACCACCACGACGTCGACCTGGCCTGCGCCGATATCGCCAAGGAGCCGCTGCAGGGCAGGGCGGTCCATCGTCCCGCCGGAAAAGCCGCCGTCGTCATACAAGGTCGGCAAGACCGCCCAGCCTTCGTGCTTCTGGGAGAGAATAAAGGCTGCGCAGGCTTCGCGCTGGGCATCGAGCGAGTTGAAGGCCTGCTCCAGGCCCTCCTCGGACGATTTGCGGGTGTAGATCGCGCAGCGCATCTTTCTGGCAGACCGGTCTCGAGGCCTTTTCCGACTCAGCCATTGTCGCCTCCGTCGCTCGGGCGCGGTGCGACCGCCCGCACAAGACCAAAGAAGCGAGGGCCCGACCAATGGGCACCGGTGATCTTTTTGGCGATCTTGGTGAGCGACGGATACGTCGTGCCGGCATACTCGAATCCGTCTTCCGTCACCGTGACGGTGTGGGTGCGGCCATGCCATTCGCGCACCAGCCGGGCGCCCGGCTTCAGGCTGAGACCTGGATCAGGGGCGACCCGGCCTGTGGTCCGGAACATCTTCGCGAGCGTCTTCAGCTTGCGACGCGTCGATTTGCCGAGCCCGCCATGTTGGATTTCCTGGAGCCGGTAGCCGATCCCGCGGATCAGCAGGTCACGACTGATCCTTGGCGGCTCGCTGCGATAAAGCCGTCGCCATTCGCGGCGGAGCTCATCGAGGCTGGCGTCGTCCAGGGCGCGAGATGACCGCGACGACAGACAATTCGGATCGGCGCTGGGCTCGTCGCCGACGGCGACCGGTAGATCGGTGACCGGGGATTTCCACCATTGACCTCCTGATGCCGATGCCCACAATCGGGCCCTTGCACCACCACAAGCCCGGAACTAAAGCCGGGCGTTTGGCGTGCTCGGAACAGAGGTCAACCTGTCTGTCCGTCTCCACCACACATGCTTCCTTTGCAGGTGAAGTCCAGTGGAATGTCTCTGCTTTTCGAGGACAGTCGTCTCTGTGCTTCGAAGTTCGAATCCTGCCTACTCAGCCACCTAGTCACAGGCTTTCGGGCTCTCTCCCGACACTCACCGAAGGCTCCCGAAGAACCGCGGAACGCGCCACTAATTGAAGCTCTTTCTCTTCTAGAGGACGCGAGAGAGGGCATCAGCGCAAAGACGCCGCGTTTCGTCCGTTTTATCTCCACCTTTTCTGGGGTCAACACTGGCCGAGTAGTAGATGGTGCCGCGTGCGACCGCACTGCGGCTCGCCTGCTCAGCTCGCGCGGTCGACGTCGCGCGGGCGCAGCGGCACCCTGAACATACGACGACGTTGCTCAAGGGCCTGCATGAGCTGCATGTTGGCCCGCCATCCCCTGAATTCAGGATCATCGGAGATCCCAAGACTGCGGTCACCGCGCGGTGCGTATTTGCGGAGCATGCGGCTAATACCCTCGCGCGCGAATACCCAGCATCCGACGCGGTGGCGGGACAGCATGACGCAGAAAGTCGCCCGGCGTCGAGATGGAAATTCGTGGCGTCCGCACGCCCGACAGCGGGTGCTGTACGAACATGAGCGGGCGCTCGAGCCCTTGGAAACGGTTGGCTATCTCGACGAACACGTCTGCGAGATCGGGCCCAAGGCGCTCGCGGATAGCGTTGACCTGCGCGACCTGCGCGCATGCGACGCCGATCATCTTCGGCGTGACCGGCACAGGGCCCCCGGCATCATCGAAAATCGTGGCGCCGCGCACAAGGACACGGTTGAGCGTCCAGATAAGCTCTTCTGCGAGGTCGGGGTCGACCTCCCCCACGAGCATTGCCGGCAGCTCCACCACGACAAGGCTCTGGCCGTGTTGCACGGCGTCGAGAGGCGTGTCCACTGGCGCTACGCCAGGCGTGTTGAAGACAAGCGGCCGGCGCTCATTGAGAGCCACGAACGGCATGTTGGGATAGAACGCCGGCTGCACGAAGCCCACGGTGTCCTTCACGAGACGGCGCGTCACCGGCAGGCTCAGCTTCGTCAAACCCGGATGGCGCTCCAAGAGAGCGCGCGGAGCTGGGATGTGGGGTCCGGCGCGGTCGCACCGCCAGCGCTCGATCTCGGCCTGTATGACAGGGTCGATCTGCCCGGGATCACCGATGAGCACATGCCGCGAGGCAAGCCCCGCGATCTGGTGGTACTGGTAGTCGGGAAGCTGGTACGCCTCGTCGATGATCTGCAAGTCGAACAGCGATGTATCGGTATCGATCCACGACCACTTGGCGCAGTTGCCGATGACGACGCACGGCCCGGGCGGAATGCCGCCGATATCGTGGATCACAGTAAGATTGGCGAGCACGGCGACGTAGGATGGAATGTGCAGTGAATCGCGGGTCAGAAGATGGAACGACAGGCGGGAGAACCCGCGGCAGAGGCGCCGCGCAATGTCAAACGCCTGCTCGTTCGTCTGCGTCGCGATCATCGCGCGCTCGCGCATGACGCCCAGAGACTGGGCAGCAAGACGCTCGGCGACGTCGGTCTTGCCGGCGCCCGGAGGAGAATCCAGAATGACGGCCGGTTCGCGGTCCCATTGCGTCGCGAGCACGCGCTCGATCATGGCCTCAGCTAGATCGTTGGGATCCTCGATCATCGCAATCTCTCCACGGCACCAGCAAGGTCATTGGGGCGCGCCACTTTCGGGCGTGCCTGCGCGGGCGGCTGTTCACCCGCCGCGTGTGTCCACGGCGTTACGCTGAGGCGCTTGCTCATCTGCTTGCGGCTGAGCCAAATCCGGCCCCAATCTGGTGGCGGCGGCGCCATGTCAACGATCATGCCCACGGCGGGGACGCCTCTCCACGTCGGGTGGTGGATCCTCGTGAGCCTGCCCGAGTCGCAATACTCAGTAACCTATTACAAGGCGGAAACGTCTCCCCAGCTGCGCGCAAAGCACATCACAGAAAAATACGATCCGCCCGTTCCGATGACCGTGTCAGAGTTCCTCGCACGGGCCTGGAAGCTCGCCAACGACAAGGCCCAAGAGCCGGGGTGGATAGCGTAGCCTTCAGACCACGCGGGAGCCTTCATGCGCTGCGGCCCACTCGGGCAAGCGCCTCGGAAGTGACGAGAATGAGGCCAGCGTCATCAACGCTCGTACCAGTGTCGTAAGCATCGCTTGCGACCTGCTCAATAAGCTCGCGATAGGCCTCGAAGACGTTCTCGTCAGTGCCCTCGAAGTGAACGCGTTCGGCAAGATCTCGCAGCGCCTCGTGGCCCACCCTGCAAAGAACTGGGCGCTCCCCATCCGACATCCAGAACTTGATACCGTCGCAGGCCGTCAAGTCATCAATGTGCCGCTCCAGAGGCATCGCCCTGCTCCTCATTGGTAGGGGCCAACGCTACTCTTTTGGCACTGGAATTGGTACTGGACGGCGAGGGGCGATGTGGAACTGGCGATCAAACCCGGGTGCACAGTGCTCACTGCCCATCTTGTTCCTGTGCCGCCTCAAGGTCCAAAGGCTCGATCGTCACCATCTCGACGGCGGACCCAGACTGCGCGGGCACGAACATTACCGTCGAAATCCGATGGTAAGCCGAGAACGACAATCCCTCGATAAGCTCTTCGTCCGTAATCACATTATAGTCGCCCGGGGGCAGCATCCGATCCACGCCCCTCAGATAGAACGGTCTACGGAACGCAATCGTCCTGCGAATTGTCCGGATGGTCATGGAACGAGCCGCTCTGGCCTTCCTTCAGATGAAACTTTTTCATGCGGCCAAAGCAACAACATGAGAATGCCATATGAAACTGTGAACACGACAACTGCTGGCACGAGCCACGGTTGAGCTTCCTGTGTGCCGTATCCGCCCATCGGAGACAGCAGCAGAAACCAAACCATCGCAAGAAGATACAACCCCGAGATGATCCAGAGCAGAAAACTAGCTGACTGGACTTTCTCTGAACGAAGATTTGGCCGCTGATTTTTCGTGTTCATGCGCCACCTGCAAGCCTCAGTCGGGATGCTTGGTCAAAAAGCAGGCTAGGCCAGGCTAGGCTGTGCCGTGATGTACTGCCGCATCGCGCCCAACTCAAACTCGGCATCCGCGACGTGGATCTTGACCAGGTCGCCAATGGATACGAGGCCGAGAAGCCGACCTCTCTCGACCACGGGCATGTGGCGGAATCGATGCATCGTCATTTCCGACATTAGCTGGTCGACCGTGTCGGCCTCTCGCGCCGTGACCACAGTCTTGGTCATGAAGTCCGAGACTGGCTTATCTAAGACTTTGGGGCCGGCTTGGCCAATCGCCCGCATGAGATCGCGCTCGGACATGATGCCCGCGATCTTGTCGTCGTCTCCGACGATGACGATGCAGCCAATGCCATGTTGCGCGAGCAGTTTTGCAATGTCGAGCAATGACTTGTCTTTGGTAGTGGTGAAGACACCGCTACCCTTCAGCTTCAAAATTGTGGCGACGTTCATCTCTGTCCTCCATTGCAACATATGGCCCGCGACTTAATTGACAATGTGGCGGCCTATCTCTTCGAGGCTGAGTTTGTGTCCGCAGGTCTCGCAAGAGTTGTCCATCCATACCCGGCCATATCCATCTAAGCGCGTGCACGCCCGGACGTGCTCGCCTCTGCACTCGGGACATTTAATGGCCTCCAACCAGGGCGATGCTCGAAAATGGCTCTTCGCCTCAGTGATTCCGGTGAGGCATTCCCCCTGGTTCGAAAACGGTCCGGACGAGAGCTTGCCGTTGCTCTCCATCCCATACCACCCAGGCTTGATAGCCCGAATGTCGGATAGGTGTTCATTGACGTAACAGGGAATGGTCATTGCGGTAGTCCTAAATTGGGCTGCTCCCAGGTCAGCGCTGGCTGGCCCGTGGCGTAATTCCATCGCGGCGCAAACCATTCAGTTTGCCTTGCGCAGCCCATCCACACCGCGTTTCACCTGCTCGGCTCGCCCGCCGCGGCCGCCACCTTCGTCGCGCACGCGCGAACTTCTTCGGCTTGGGACTTGAGCGCGCCAAACTGCTTCTGCCAATGGGCCCGCTGCAACTCCACGATGTCGGCGAGGTCCTTGGCGCCTGCCAAGCTCGTGGCCAGGTCGAAGACAGAACTCAGGTTTCGCCGTGAGATGTCGATGATTTTGCGGTTGAAGGCTGCAGCATTTTGGCCGGCAGCGTCGAAGGTCTTCTCAAACGTCGCCACGGACGCGTCGAAGGCATCCGAAGAGCGGTCATAGACCTGACGAGTCTGCGCCACAGTCTTCTCGGCAAGGGCACGCACGCCCTCTGGAATGGCGGGGTTGAGACCGAGGAGACCGAGTTGGGCCGTCACATTGCGGTACGGATCGCGGGCCTGGTCGGCGGCAGCTTGGGGATTGTGGCTGGCGTTCATGAGAGTACCCTTTTTCGCGGGCTGGCAACCGCCGGACCACGCTCCCTTAAGGGGGCGTTTGGCGTGCTGATTTTTCGGGAAAGGGGGCGTGCACGAAGTTGGCACGGTAGTCTTTACCGTCAGCGCCTAGGTTCCGGCGTGCCAGTAATAGAGATATGGGGCTTGAGTGAGGGAATTACAAGCTATGCGCGCTAAATTGTCACCATCGCTCGCGAAAGTTGCAAGAACACTCTCTGGCCTGAGCGGAGCCAGACCGCTTAGGCTCAAAAGCCAACCTAGCTGACGGGCTCAGTGATGTCCGCTTTGAAAGCAAAACACGACCTCCCTCCCCGCAGGTTGCAGCCTGGGTTCACCAGTGAACTTGGTAGCGGAGGTTCTGGTCGATCCCCCCTGAACGTATTTGCACTACACCTAAAGACCTAAAACCTTCCGTACCAGATGATCCGAGGGGCTGTGAGCACCGTTTTCGGACGAGGGGGTCGCCGGTCTCTCATCAATCAATCTGTGGTGGTCGGGGGATCAAAGAAGGCGACGTTAAGGGCCTACTGACCCAACTCCTAACTCATCTCTACGGCTCCGAACTTCGGTTGGGTGGCCGCAGAGTCCACAAATTTAGAAAGGGTGAGGCCGAAGCCGTCCAGCAGCAGGTCAAAATGAAGCCGGAGAATCTACTTGTGGTAGCAAAGACCTTTTTCACTCTCTGAGCTTGTAATACCACTTGTCAGACCCATATGTCTCTTACTGGCACGCCGAACTGGGCGCTGACGGTAAAGACTACCGTGCCGATTTCGTGCACGCCTCCTTTCCGAAATTCTCAGTAGTCGGGTGCGTTATGGCTGAAGAGCCCTACTCGATAGGTGTCGTCATGACTACTCCCTTGAACAAGACCCCCATTCTATTTGCCGCCCTGTTAACAGTCGCCACACCGGCCTTCGCCGGAGACTGGCGGACAATTCCAGGAGGGGTTGGAACTGACGGAGTGTGCACGCTTTACAATCAGAGCTTGGAGTGCATGGACGCCGCCCGGACCTTTCTCGCCTCTTCTGGAGACGACGGCATCATCCGGATCGGGTCGTTTCTACACTCCTGATCAAAACAGCAGCGGGATAGTCAACCGGACCCGTCTAAACGGGGGCCTGCCATTAGCGAGGCCCACTCAGATGACTACAACGGAAACCTGCCGATATCGCGGATATGACATTGTGCCTAACCGGCAATGGTCCCAATGGTGTGTGAGCGTCTATGCCACGCGCGCCGACCTGCCCCTGTTTTCCCGATCTACTCTGTGTACCCTGGCATTGGGGAAGGAAGAGGCCGTGGCCGAGGCCAAGCAGCGCATTGACCGGCTCCTCCACCCCTAGGTAGTCTGCGTAATGAAGCGGCCTCGGGGTCTTTGCTGGGGCGGTTTCCTTTTCGGTGATCCGGCGAGGTTCGGTTCCGCCGCTAGGTTTGCTAAAATCCCACGTGCAGATAGAGCAGAAGAGCGGACCCCCCTGGCGTGGCTAAACGCAATCCTTTCGCTGCCATCGCGCGTGGGCATGACTTGGCTGAGGCCATCGTCGATGCCTTACGGGAGCCCCTTCTCGTGCTCGACCCGGACTTGCGCGTGATTGCCGCGAGCCGCTCGTTCTACCGGACATTCGCGGTGACACCACACAAGACGGAAGGCCAGCTGGTCTTCGACCTGGGCGCCGGGCAGTGGAACATTCCAGGGCTCCGCGCGCTCCTCGAAGACATCATCCCGAAGCGCCGCACCGTCGAGGCCTATGAGGTCGAGCACGAATTCCCGTCGATCGGCCGGCGCGTGATGCTCCTCAATGCCCGCCGGGTGTTTAACGAGGATGGTTCGGCCTCCGCCATTCTTCTGGCGATAGAGGACGTGACCCGGCGTCGCGAGGCTGATCGTGAAAAGGATGATCTGCTTCAACAAAAAGAAATTCTGCTCCAGGAGATGCAGCACCGCGTTGCCAACAGTCTTCAGATCATCGCCAGCATTCTTCTGCTCAAGGCACGGACCGTGCAATCGGAGGAGACGCGTCTCCACCTCCGCGATGCTCACCAGCGCGTCATGTCGGTGGCAACGGTGCAACAACAGCTGCAAGCCTCCGGGCTAAACGAGAGGATCGAGATCGGGCCCTATCTCACGAAGCTGTGCGCCAGTCTTGCCGCCTCGATGGTCGGCGAACGCCGGCCGCTCTCGATCAAGGTGCAATCGACCTCTGGCCGGGCGGTATCCAGCGAAGCTGTGAGCCTCGGGCTGATCGTGACGGAACTCGTGATCAACGCCTTGAAGCATGGCTTCCCGGCCGGAGCGGAGGGCGAAATCCTGGTCAGCTACGACGTGCAAGATGCTGGCTGGCGCCTCTCGGTCTCCGACAACGGATCGGGGCCTAAGGCAGTGGGGGATGAGGTTTCGCACGCCGGCCTTGGCACGAGCATCGTCGAGGCGCTGGCGCATCAACTTGAGGCCACGGTCCAGAAAACGAGTGGGCCTCAGGGCACCACGGTGACGATTGCGGCACCGGCGGTCAGCGCCGAGCAGCAATGATGCGCTCCCTAAGCGCCGCGGACTGGAACAACCCGAATGTCCGCTCTGGGTCAGAAGCGGACGTAGGAGCGCGCTATCGAGTTAGTCCGCTTTGTGCCAGGAGCGGACCTCCTGCGCTGAGGCGCCTGACTTCCGCTCAGTGCCAATAGCGGACATTGCCCAATAAGCAGGCCGCCGTGGCCGCGGGACAATCCGTGCTTCTAATGTTTGGGGGAGGAACCCGGGGAGCCCATGAACAGTCAACTTATGACCACGCGGTTCACGCCTCATGATGAGGTGAATTGTTTCCGGAACTGTCTGTCTCCCCGAAGAGTTGTACCGACGCAGGAATCGCGGGAGCGCTAACATGCCTTACGTCTCAGGCGTGATGACGGGCATCGTTCTAACCATCCTTGTGGTCTTCCTTATCGATCATCTCGAGCCCGAGTCCGACACGCATGATATCGTCAACTGGGATTACGTCGGTGCGACGCTCGGCGCCTCCGTCGAGAAGGTCGGCGAAGAGGTGCGTCAGGAGGTGCACGAAGCGACCGCACCTGATGGCAAGCCTGATGCCAAGGACGAAAAGGACGCGAGCCCATCGCCGAATACCAACCCCCAATAGTTGCAGCACTTCGGTTACCGGAATTTCCGTAATCACTAGGGGGAGGCGAAAAATGAACCGACAACGAGCCGCCCGCGGGCGGCGGTGCTCTCGGTCGCTGCGATTGCGCTTCTTTCATTGGCTGCGTGCGCCGATGACTCGTCGTCGACCACCACCCCCGTCGCGTCCGCTGCGTTACTGCCGCGCGACACGGTCGTGCCCGTGAGTGTGGTGACCCAGTACTTCCCCGACGTCACCAAGGAGGCCAGCACGGGGCCGAACGAAACGAGCGTCGGCAAGCCGATCGCGTCGAGATCGGTGGTCTTCGCCAGCGCCGACGGAAAGAAGAAGGTGACGCTCTCCGTCGACCAGTACGCCAGCGCCAGTGACGCCGCGGCCGCCTACCAAACGGCCGTGCAGGGGAGCAAGGCCGCGCCCGGGTTCAAGCCTGCGGCGTCGCCGAATCTGGGGCAGGAGGCGTTCGCCGGCACCTCGCAGGTCGGCGCCGAGATGCACTTCGGTCTCGGGGCACGCGACGGCAGGCTGATCATGTCCGCCACGCACGCGGGCGACATCCCCGTCACGCCCGACAACTCGAACAACCTCATCAGCCTCGGCGGCGTGGAGCTCACCACCGCCAAGCAGGTCCTCGGCCCCTCGGGGAGCAATTAGCCCTGGAGACCGCATGAGCGGCGCGCGCATCAATGTCTGCTTGGTGCCATAAGCGGACATGGCGCACCCGCGCCAAAAGTCGTCACACGGTAACTTTAAATACGTCAGGCCTCGAATCGTCCACCACGGTAAGCGCGTCGACGTTTACCGCTGCCTGAGTCGCTTCGAGTTGCGCAAGCCGCCGCATGCGTGGGAGATGCGCGGCTAGGTTCGGCATGGCCGTGCAGGGCGAGCCGCGCCAAGTTTTCGATCTCCCGCTCGACCGGCGCGAGAAAGCGGGTGCTTTCACCCTCGAGGAAGGCGATCGGGATACCGTCGCGATAGAGCACGCGGTTGCCCGCAATCGCTGCAAGTTTCGGTCCCGGCGTCAGAATGCCGGCGAGATTAAGAGGATCGGCGCCCGAAACCGAGACGAGACTGTCGTCAGGAGCGCGGCGCCTGACCGCACGCAAGCCTGCCACCGCCTCGGGAAGCCCGCAAGGTCAACTGCTCCATATTGACTTGTGGAGTCGCTTCCGAAATATCGTGGCTAACGGGCACGAATCACCGAGGACAGCAAAGCCAATGGCGACGCAGTTGATGGCGGAAAAGACGCTCATTCGGGCGAGGCGAAAGATTCACGAGGAGTACCGTCCGACCGACCACGAGCCCTTCATGTGCAATCGTCAGCGCGCGTATTTCCGTGGCAAACTCCTCGCTTGGCGGAATGAGATCCTTCGCTCGACGAAGGAGACGCGGCAACACTTGCACGAGGAATCTGCGCAGCATCCCGACCTTGTGGATCGAGCGAGCACGGAGACCGAGCGCGGGGTGGAACTCCGCGCGCGTGATCGTCAGCGGAAGCTGATTGCCAAGATCGATGCAGCATTGGCGCGTATCGACGATGGGACCTACGGCTATTGCGAGGAGACCGGGGAGCCGATCAGCTTGATGCGACTCGAAGCGCGGCCAGTCGCGACCTTGAGCGTCGAGGCCCAGGAACGCCACGAGCGGCGCGAGCGCTTTTATAGCAACGAGTAAGCTCTTTCTGGTCCCGGAGAGCGGAATCGGGAGCGTCGAAGCTATTGCGTTGGCGGCTCCGTCGGCTTTAGAAAGCGCGAATAGATCCAGCCGTTCGCCGACGTTGCGGGCTCGCTGACCCGCACCCAGTTTTTATCCCGCGCGGTCACGCGGAGCTTGAGACCCTTTTCCGCCACCTTCACCGTCTCGGATGATTGCTCTGGCCGTGCGTGCATGTCGACAGGTTTGACGATCTCCACCCACTCGTACGGAGCTCCCGCTGCCTCGCCTAATGCGAAAGCCCCATCGTGTGGGCGGCTGGGAGGTTTGATGGTCACGACTTTCACGGTTGTGACCTTCACCGAAGGTTCTTTCTTCGCCGAAGGTGTAGGCTTCCGCTGCGGCGGGAATGGTAGAGCCTCGACGGGTTTGGGCTCCTCGGCTTGCACGATCTTGTCCAAGCTACTGCTCTCCAGCTCGCTAACCGTGTTGGCCGCGGCGGGATCGGCGGCGACGTTCAGTCGCGTTTCGGACTCGGCTAGTACAGCTCCGTCCGCTGCAATCAATTCGATTCGCATGTCGAAGGCGCCGCTTCGCGCCTGCGGTAGTCGGAATCGCAATTCGCCGATCTCGTCGGGGCGCAAGCTCCATCCCGTTGCCCCATAGGGACGACCTTCTGAGAATGAGGCGCCATCCGGCATGGCACTGATGGCGATGAGGCTGCGGGAAGGAAGCGTATCCGTCGAATCGATGGCGATGGGGAAGTCAATCTCCTCCCCTGCCTTGGCCGTTATCCTGTCCGAGGATGAGAGCGCGATTTCTGGCGGCGTTGCACCTTGCATTGGGTGGGTCAAGCCGGAGCCGTGCATCGCGCCATCCGCGCCGGGCTGTATTGCGCCTTGCCACAACAGAACGACCAGAATTGCTGTTGTAAGCGCAGCGCCGAGGAGGTCTGAGACCAGGCCTGTTAAGGTCAATCCGGGCCTCGTTCTAGCGGCAGAGGCGGCAATAGGTTTCCGGCACTTGCGAGCCAGCATAATCACTTGCCTCTTGCGGCTTCGGGCGCACTCCCATCGGCGCGAGGGTGTAGCACGTTTAGTTTGGCTTGAATTTGTCGGCGCCGATCAGCTCCATCAAGTAGGCAAAGCAGAACCTTGAAGCGCTCCGGTAGAGTTTCTTGGGCACAATCTGTTTCTGGGCGTTGGCGCTGTCTAATGAACACGCGGCCGCCAGCGAGGATGCGCATGTCACGCCTCCATCTCATTGGTTGCCTTTGTCGAGGAACGCTTTACAGAGGCCGCGCACAGCGCCAGCCAAGCCTCAGACGCGAGGTGACCCATTTCCAACTATCATCGCCTTGGTAGGTTCCCCGCGCCGGCTTTGGAGCACCAGTTGAAATCGCGTTTGCCATTAAACTGCTACAACTTGACATCCGGCCGGCATTAAGACAGCGCGGCATTTCTCTCAGTCCGAACATCAATCCTGCAATGAGCCTGGGCGGGTGTCGCCGCTTGTAGCTACCACCCAATGGAAGAAACGTACGCCTCCGATAGATTTGCATAAACAGCCGCCGAGGACGCCGGTGGTTGCGTCAGCGACGAGGCCATCGAAAACAAAGTGACGAGGCCTGCAAAGATCCAGGCATGCACTGGCAAGCGGGTTCTGACGGGAAGTTTGGGTGATTCGATCATGGCAATCTCCCTCAACTCGACGTAGGACGAGACAACTGAGCAGAGTTCTTCATCGTTCCATACAAGCCGAACAAAAGATTTTTTAGCGCAACCGCTGATCTTCACTCTTTGGTAATAGTTGGAGACTCATCGACTCACTTCGGGGAACTGAGAGTGCTCGCATGGTTTCGACGAATGAGTGCATGGTGGTGCAACGTGACGAGGGACGATGCGCGAACCGCTATGTCTCCTTTGGGTCATTCGGCGACATAGAGGTCCCGTCTTCTAGCCTTGGATAGTCCGCTTCGCTCGGAAAGCGGACAAAGGACATTAGCGAGGGCAAGCTTCTTCTCCCAAAAGAAGGAGGAGTCTAATGGACAAGCATGTTCACAGTGGACCTGATAGCCAAGTCGCCCAACCTTGGAACAAGGGGAAGCTCACCGGAGCCAAGCCACCCCTTCGCCCGAAACATGTCTGGGCGGTGAGAACGCGGCTTCAATTGTTGAAACGCTTCAGGGATCTCGCGCTGTTCAACCTGGCCATCGACAGCAAACTTCGTGGCTGCGACGTCGTCAGCCTAAAGGTCGTTGACGTTGCACCCAATGGTTATGCAATTGATCGAGCCTCTGCTCGACAGCGCAAGACAGGAAGAACTGTTCGCTTCGAGATCACAGAGCAAACCCGCCAGGCGATCGACGACCATCTCTCGCAACGGGGTGAAGCATCTAGTCCATACCTCTTTCCTGGACGCGGTCCGGCAGGTCATCTAACCACACGGCAGTACGCAAGACTGTTAGCGGAGTGGCTCACAATGATCGGCCTTGATCCGTGCTTCTACGGCACGCATTCACTCCGCAGGACCAAGGCAACCTTGATCTATAAGAAAACGGGAAATCTTCGAGCAGTTCAGCTCCTGCTGGGCCATACGAAGATCGAGAGTACAGTCCGCTATCTCGGAATTGAGGTCGATGACGCGCTTACCGTAGCCGAGCAGATCGACGTCTGAAAAATGAGGCAGAGCAGACATGCTCTGCCTCCCAATCTACGTCCGCTTTGTGCCATTAGCGGACCTTGCCGCCAAGCTTTTCGCTAACAAGTTAAAAGTGGTCGATATCGGCGTGGGTGGGGGCATTTTTGCGATCTAGCCTTGTAACGCCGGACCCTGCATCCCCATCTGTGTGATACTGGCACGCCGAACTGGGCGTTGACGTAGGCCACCGTGCTGATTTCGTGCACGCCCCTTTCCCCCAAATCCAGTCCTCCGCAGCCCGTCGGAATAGCAAGGCAGGCACGTGCGAAGGAACACCTAAGTGAAAGGGATATCCCATGCTATTAAGCACCACAGGCTTCATGCCAATAACTTCGAAATTTGGCTCGACATTACTGACCGGCGTAACCATGTTGGGCTTGATCGTGATTTATTTGCTCCTTTAATCGCATTGCGACCGATATGCGCGACATCCATGAGCGACGACGATGAGCTTTATGGTCGCCGTGGACAGACCCTCGTTGCGCGCGATCTTCATTAGCTTGTTGGCGGTGCGTTGACTGAACGGGACCAAGCGTTCTTCCTCGTCCAACCAAAGGTCGCTGAACCGCCCATACCCTAACTCGTCCTTTGCCTGGATCAGGTCCAGCCCGGTTTTGATGATGCCGGCTACAGTCTTCCGCCAATCTTCGGTGAGCTTGACTCGGCGGCCAACTTGGTGCCGCTCAACTCGTGTTCAATCCCTTAGGTCTTACGTGCACGCTTGAGATCGCGCTTTAGTGCGGCCGTCCGATATGTCTGCTTTGGGTCATAAGGGGACATAGTGACGAGCCCGCGCCATGCCCGCGGACGTTGAACGGCGCATGCAAGCCAGCATTGGGCTGTCGGTTTATAAGTACACGCCCTAGTTCCGTGTACGCAGCCCCCGAAGCTCCATCGTCTTGGTCGCATGGGCGCCAAAAACGGGTTGGGCGGTGGCTCCTGGGCTTTTCGCTTCGCTTCACTTGCGATTACTGCCGCTCGCTCTCTTTTTTCTGCCACACGGGCGAGCAGACGAAACCAATCTGCTTTCCTGGCAAAGGCGGCTCTGGCGTGTGCGGGAAGTTTCCATCGGCCGCTGCTGTCTCGTAAGCCAAAGCAATCTGGGAGTGCTGTGCTGCCTTGAGCGACATTCAGGCAGGATGCCGCTTGGACCTTAAACTAAGCCTTAAATTCGGCCCCCACGCCTTTTGCAAACGAAAGGCCGCTGCCCGGTTTGGTAGGGTGTTCCCAGATACGAGATGGGTAAGTAGCGGGTAGGCAACGTCGCTTCGCCCCAGGAAGCGGAAATTCGTCGGTGCATCGAGCCTGTCTGCTTAGTGCCATAAGCGGAACTTCAGCCAAATTCAGTCGGCGCCCGATTACTTCACACGCTTCACAGGGTCAATGCCATTTAGGATTTCCATCGTCGGCCAGTTAGAGGCGCATCAATAGGTTGATTGGCGCGCCCTCGCGACCGGCAACCAATTCGAGCAACGGCCTTGTTAATGTCACATAAGGCGCGCATACTTAGATAATCACCAGTAAGGGCACCGCCACAGGCACTGGTGGCTGAGAGAGGTAAGTCGCGCTCCCGCCTGCAAAGGAGGGACCCCGATGACATCTCAAAATCCCCGACCGGCTATATACGATCCTAAGACGCTTGCAGTGATGGACCAGGCGTTCTCCGCCATTTGGAGCGTCGTAAGGGCGGACGACCCCTTCCGCGATTATGCCGACGATAGCGAGTTGAGGCTTGCCATCGGACAGAAGCTTTTGAACCTTGTGGCGAATGGAGTGACCGACCCTAGTCGGCTTCGATACCTCACCTTGGGGAGCCTGGTTCTGCCATGTCACTGATGAACGCAGTGTCCCTCTCAATTCCAAGCTGAACAGTCACATTTCTTCCAATGCCCTCAGCAGCCATTCGAGTGCTCTCTCGGCCGTGAGCCCGCTCCCGCCTACAATTGCGGAGAGCCTGTCGTGAGATATTGCATTGCTGGGTATTCCTACCCCGAAGTGTGGTGCCTCAGAACCCGCACGTGACATTGGGCCATTATGGTGAGCCAGTCTTTGGGGTCTCTGGACATCGAACCGCGTCTCTCCTCAAACAGCACGGCAAGACGTGGACGAACCACACGGCGGCCACTGAGCCGATGCCACAGCCGGTGACTGTCCGGGCCCCGGGGCAGCTTGATAACTAGCAGGTGGCCGAGACTATGCGCCGGGCAAAAAGAAGAACGTGAGGCCGAAGATCAAGTAGACGGCAAGGAGTTGCAAGCCCTTTAGCCAATCGGACCGTCCGTCGCCGGCGACCTGAGCGGTGATTATCGCGGACAGAAGAACCATCAGCACGAGTCCAGCCGGGAAGGCTAGGTCCATCGGTCGCAGGGCCAAGAAAAAGGCTCGCAAATACCAGGACCGGCGCGACGAAAAGTGCCACTTGCACACTCGACCCGACCGCAATCGAAAGCGATAAGTCCATGCGGTCCTTCATAGCCGCGCTAACGGCTGTCGCGTGTTCGGCAGCATTTCCCAAGATCGCCACCACAAAGACTCCAACGAACACATTGCTGAGACCGAACTCGTGCGCGGTAGGCTCGATTGCACCGACCATGATCTCGCTGATCCAGGCAATTGCTGCCGTCGCGGCAGCAAGCACAAACGCAGCCCGGGCGACCGACCCTTCTGTCTCGCCTTTCTCTTCCTGATAGGGTCCAGCGAATAGTGCGGAATGCGTGACGAGCACGAACACCAGGTAGAGCAAATAGACCAGAAGGAGTACGACGGAAATCGAGACACTTAGTTTGCCGAGCCCCTGTTCAGTCGCACCCGCCGCGGCTTGAAAGGCAGCAGGTAGGACCAAACCGATTGCCGCGAGCAAGAGCATCGTGGCTTGAGAACGGGCCCCAGACGCATTGAAATGTTGCTCGGAACGACGCAATCCGCCAGCGAGCATGGCAGCGCCAAGCACCAATAGGATGTTCCCTACGATTGAACCTGCGATGGAGGCCTTGACGACGTCGTGAAGCCCAGCGCGCAGCGCGGCCAGCGCAATTATGAGTTCAGCGGCGTTGCCGAAGGTGGCGTTGAGAAGTCCTCCACCCCCTCGCCCATTCGTTCCGCGAGTTGTTCTGTTGCCCGGCCCATCCACCCTGCTAAAGGTAGGATAGCAAGGGCGGATGTTACGAACACAAGGAGGTATCGCTCGGGAGCCAAGAATTCCAGACCGATAGAGATGGGCACGAAGATGAGAAGCCAGTTCATCGCAACCTGCCCCATTCTTAGTTGGCGGTACGATCAGTCCTACTGTTTGGCTGCGTGCTTCTGCACGTAGCTTCTAACAGCCGCCTCAACGGTTGGAAAGAATGACGCTTCACCAATCTGGGCAAAAAGTCCGAAGCGCTTGAGCTTGTCCTTTACGGGATCCTTCAACTCGGCGAAGGACAATTCGATTCCCTTGGCATGCAAAGTCTCGTCGAGTTCAACAAGCACATCGGCTGCCGTGACGTCCACGCTTGTGACCGGTTCCGCCGCAACAACGAACCAACGCACTGCGCTATGGGAGCGGGCGACCGCATCCAAAACGCGCTCCTTGAACAACTCCGCATTTGCGAAAAAGAGAGGCGCATCCCAACGGAAGAGGACGAGACCGGGGATCTGTTTAGCGTCAGGATAGCGTGTGATGTCGTGATAGCCCTCAACCTCTTGGGGCGACCCAAGATCAGCAGAGTGGGGGCGCCAGCCATCCCACAAAAATTCTATGATCGCGATCACAACTGCCAAGCCAATTCCTGGGATAGCGCCAAAGACTGCAACGCCCAAGAAGCAGACGATCGACAGCCAAAATTCCCAGGGCTGGATGCGAAAAATTCGAATGAGGTCGGTGATCTCGAACAAGCCTATTGCGGAGGCGATCACCACCGCAGCCAATGCGGCAGAAGGCAAGTTTTGCAGTAGGATTCGGCGCGACCAACAAAAGCAGGGCAACGCTCAACGCACCGACCACTCCGGTCAACTGCGTTCGCGCCCCTGCAGCTTCCGCCACGGGAGTGCGCGAGGAGCTGCTGCTGATGGGAAAGCCCTGAAAAAATCCGGCAGCCAGGTTGGCGGCTCCGAGTCCCCACCATTTCTTGGTTGGGATCGACATTCGTGCGCGTTCGAGCGGCGTAGACGCGCGAAAGGACACTCGTGTCAGCGAACGACACGAGGGCGACCGCCAGGCCTCCGATCACGACCGGCCCGATATCGGCATAGGAAATCCAGCGGGATAGTGAATGTGGGCAGGCCTTGGGGAAGCGGACCCAAGACCGACAAGTTGGCACTTTCAGCCAAGCCCAATAAGCCAACGATTGCGGTGGCGCCGAGCACTGCAATCAATATCCCGGGTACGCGCGGGCTGTTCTTCAGTGCAAGAATGGCCGCCAACGTGCCTGCGCCAACCGCAAATGCAATCCAATTGGCTTTTCCGTTCAAGATCGCTTGCACTATCGCCCATAGCTCTCGCAATGGTCCATCGCCTTCGATCGAGAAGCCGAAAAGCTTGGGAAGTTGGCTAATCAGAGACCGTCAGCGCTATTCCGTTCATGTATCCGTAGCGGATCGGCTTGGAGAGCAACTCGGTTATGAAGCCGAGCCGAGCTAGCCCTGCAACAATGCACGACGACTCCGAAACGATTGCCATCACGCTGGCGATCGCAACGGCACGAACGGGGTCTCCGGCTGACAGCGGAAGGACGACGGCGAGAATGACTGCGGCAAGCGATGAGTCCGGCCCCAACACTAAGATGCGACTGGGCCCGAACAGCGCATAAGCTAGTAATGGTACAATCGTCGCATAGAGACCATAGATGCCTGGCACACCCGATGCGACGGCATAGGCAATACCGACCGGCACCAACATCGTTGCCAACACCAACCCCGGCAACGATGTCATGGCGTAGCCACTCTGCTTGGTACTCGCGCAGAGTAACCAGCCCAGGCAACCATCGTGTCCATTTCATTTCGAACAGCTTTTTTCGCGGCCTTTAAAACGGCTATACGGCGCGTCGTCGTGTAGAATATGCGTGGTATACGCACGGTCTACGGAGCCTCCGTGGCCACTGTTCAGCAACTTGGACAACAGGTTACTGGTCAGCCGCTGGTTACTCGATAGGCAGGGTTGGCTGAGTGAGGACGATGGAGCTCACGAATCCGAGCACTAGATTGAGCAAAACCAATGTTTTTCCGCTAAGTATGGCGGCTGGGCTTATCGCCGCTACCGTCGTTATCCAAGCCCTGTTCATGACCGTTGGCTTGAACAAGTTCAAGCGGATCGAAGAGCGCTGGCCTGGGGCCATGGCTCGCAAGCCTGCTACCACGACAGTGGTATGGATCCTCTTTCTGCTAATTCGATTGTTCTCGACGTCACACTATGGGCGACGTTTTATTACGTGGGCGGCGCATTACCGAGCTTTGAGGAGGCACTCTATTTTCGACTGTCACCTTCACGACTGTCGGATACGGGGACATCGTTCTCGACCGCGAGTGGCGCCAATCGGCGGCTTCGCAGCTGTCCATGGTTGGATCATCTTCGGCTGGGCGACGGCACTAATAATGGCAGTCATTCAGCGCCTGTATTCACGAAATGAATGGGAAAAGATCTTCGCGAAAGACGCTCCTGGTCCTGAAGCAACACCGAGCAGGCCAGAGAGCTCGGCATCAGCGAGGAGCGTGTGTCGTCAAGGAGATCGACGTCTGCCGAGACCGTGGACCACGAATTCACGACGGTGGAGGATATTGCCGAGCTTCCTCGCCGCTTTCGAGACGAATGCACTGACCGGCCAATGGATCGTCATAAGTCATGGCTGGCACATGGCTTAAGCGTGTTGCTTCGCACCCCAGCTAATTTGAACGAGGGGAGGTCCATGGCATGAATGTGCTCACAATCTGTGGCTCGCTGCGCAAAGGCTCCTACAACGCCATGGTTCAGAGGGCATTGCCACCAGTGGCCAGCGCAATCGGTGCGCTGGCGCTAGCGCCGGACAATGGCATAATCGCGGTATATGTTGGCTTCGGACTGTATCTCGCCGAGACGGTGTTTGAGCATGTCGCCGATGCTGATGATGCCGATAAGCTGATCGCCGTCTCCTACGGGCAGGCGGCGGATGCGCCTTCGTCATGACGCCCATAATGTCGACCATGGTGTCCTCCGGCGAGCAGACGACAACGCGACCTCAGTCATCAGCTTCTCCATGGTGATGTCTTGCTACTCGCTTCATGGAAGCTAAGCCATAAGCGGTACCGCGCTCGCAGATGATGTCGTCGATCGAGCCGCCGTCATGGCTAACGATTGTGGCGCCGATGCGCGCCGCTCGGAGTTGCTCGGAAGTCTAGCGCCGTCTCGTCTCGGGGCCGCACTGTTTTTACGGGGGCGCTCGCTTTCGCAAACGTCAAGCTACAGTCATGACTAGACTTCCTGGTGGTACTTGCCTTCAAGGATAATGCGTGGGTGCGGCTCTGGTGGGCTGCATGAGCTCAGGCTTGAGACCGGTGTCAAGGTGACTCAACCATGGTCTACCGCCGGCGCCGGCGCTGCAAAAGGTCAGCGAAACGGGCGACCGCGCTGCTCGAGCCAGAGCGTGATCGAGGTGAGCAATCCTACCGGTTTAAGGCGTCTTCGAAGCGCAAGGACAGACACATACCCGGAAGTGGCGCGAGCCACATCGACCGCCGCAAGGCCTCGAT
>CAVZNL010000004.1:0-555320 GCA_963776655.1 uncultured Alphaproteobacteria bacterium
GGCCGAGTATCAAGTCTGGCTTTCCGGTCGCTTAACGGCAAGCCTACGTTGCGAACTGACTAAAAAATAGATTTGGTTTCGCCGCGTTCCGCGATCAAGGGGGGTCAGGGAAGCGGAACCGGGCGCGGCTCAAGCAGCCACCACGGCGCGGTTCAGGATTACGCGGCGCGTCGCTCGAGCGAGAGTAGGGCGGCATGCACCGCGCGCAGCAACTCAGCCGGACTGCGATTGTCGGCCGGCGGCATGCCTTCCTCGGTCGCCCGCAGCAAGCTTCGACGTCGGCCTCCCAGCGCACCAGGATCGATTTCTTGTCCTCGGGCGAGAGGCCGGGCGCGCCGAGCACGTCCTTAGGCGCATGGAACACTGAAGCGGGGTCGAGCTTGGCTTGTTCGAGGTCCATGGCGGCACGGGTCATCGCGGGGCGCGCTCCATATAACGAGAGACTGTGTCAGGCGTTCCGGCCGGAGAATAGCCGAGGGTCGGCAAACGATCGGTAAAGCGCATACCGCCTCAAGCCGATTTGCTGAGCCCGCCAATCGACGGGACGCCGCTCCTCGTCCTCCAGGCCCAGCATGCCGGCCAGCCGGTTGCGCGCGCGATTGACGCGGCTCTTGATCGTGCCGACGGCACAGCCGCAGATCTCGGCCGCCTCCTCGTAGGAGAAGCCGGCGGCGCCCACCAGGATCGAGCGCCTCGCGCTGGTCGTCGGGCAGCTGGACCAGCGCGGCGCGAAAGTCCTGCATGTCCATGTGGCCGTGCTGCGTCGGGTGGGTGGCGAGGCGCGCGGCATAGCTGCCGTCGGCGTCCTCGACCTCGCGCCTGCCGCTTGCGCCGCTCGGAGAAATAGGTGTTGCGCAGGATGGTGAAGAGCCACGCCTTGAGGTTGGTGCCTTCCTTGAACGAGTTCGAGGTGGTTCCACGCCTTGAACAGCGTCTCCTGGACGAGGTCGTCGGCGCGCTCCTTGTCGCCGCACAGCGACACGGCGAACGCGCGCAGGCTACCCATTTCCGCCACGAGTGCATCTCGTAGGCTCGCAGACACTTTAGGGCGCACCTATTTGTCTCCGCTTCGCTCAAGATCGTTCAGCAGTCGCAGGAGATGCTCCGGTATTGGCTCTCGCGCGACCTCGTCGAACACCGCGCGCACGTGGCGGCCGATGTGAGCTTGCAGGTTGGGGGACAGGCCGCGTCGGCCTCAGCCCCTTGCGTCTCGCCTGACTTGCCGGCGGCGCGCTTCTCGACTGCTCGGTCCATTTTTTTGCTTACGCCCGGCATTTTTCGCCGGCGGTCCTTCTTGCTTGTCTCGCGGTCCACAATCGGTCCCCTGTTCGCCCTTTCGGCGAACCCAAGATACCGGATTCTCCGACCTCTAGGGCCCTAAAACGTCCAAACGGTTCAAATTGGTTCCAACTTGTTGGAACCGGAATTGCGGTAAGCGCGTTAATCGCGACTTGATGCGGTTTTGAGTTGCCACCCTCCGCCCGGTCTGTGACAAGGGGTCTGTCCCGGGCTTATCACCAACGAAAGCCGATGCTGCATGCCGATGTCGAAAGCAATCGCGCCTCATCTTCCTTATCTGCGACGCTTCGCCCGCGCGCTGGCCGGCACGCAAGCCGCCGGCGACGCCTATGTGGCGGCGACCCTCGAAGTGCTGATCGAGGACCCGTCGCTGTTCGACAATTCGCTCGATCCGCGGGTCGCGCTCTATCGCACCTTTCTCGGCCTGTGGAATTCCGTCGGCATCAATCTCAAGCCCGAAGGACCGACCGGCGCCGCGACCGCGGTCGACCGCAAGCTCGAAGCGATCACGCCGCTCCCGCGCCAGGCATTCCTGCTCTGCGCGGTGGAAGGTTTTTCCGCCGCCGAAGCGGCGCAGATCCTCGACCGCGATGTCGCCAACTCGATCAGCTGATCGATCTGGCCGGCCGCGAGATCGCCGCGCAAGTCGCCACCGACGTGCTGATCATCGAGGACGAGCCGATGATCGCCATGGACCTCGAAAGCATCGTCGAGGGCCTCGGCCACCGCGTCACCGGCGTGGCCCGCACCCATGCCGAGGCGGTCAAGGCGGTCGATCAGCACAAGCCCGGCCTGGTGCTCGCCGACATCCAGCTGGCCGACGGCAGTTCCGGCCTCGATGCCGTCAACGAGATGCTCGACTCGTTCGCGGTGCCGGTGATCTTCATCACCGCCTATCCCGACCGGCTGCTGACCGGCGAACGGCCCGAGCCGGCCTTCCTCATCACCAAGCCCTATCAGCCCGACACGGTGAAGGCGATCGTCAGCCAGGCGCTGTTCTTCGAGCGCCGCGCGCATGTGCGCGACCGTCCGCAGATGAGCGCCTAGCTCAGCGGCCGACGCAGTCATGACCGGCCGTGCTAAGGCCGGGACTGGCAATGGCTCGGCCTCGGCCGTCAGATTTTGCCGAGCAGCAGCAGAATGAGCAGGATCACCAGGATCAGTCCGACCACGCCGGACGGGCCGTAGCCCCAGCCGCGGCTGTGCGGCCAGGCCGGAAACGCGCCGAGCAGGATCAAAATCAGGATGATGATGAGAATTGTCGTCAGCATGTTACCCCCCTTGGAAGCCTCCGTAACCGGCGAAGAAGCGAAAGCCAAACGCCGTCAGCGCCTGGCGGCGTCTCTCCGCCAGACTACGAGAAGCTAAATCTTGCCGAGCAGCAATAGAATAAGAAGGATGACGAGGATCAATCCGACCACGCCCGACGGACCGTATCCCCAGCCCCGGCTGTACGGCCAGGAGGGGAACGCGCCGAGCAGGATCAAGATCAAGATGATGATGAGAATTGTCGTCAGCATGTTACCTCCTCCTAGAGTCGGCAGGGAACGCTCAGCCACGAATTTCCCACGCCGTTATGTCCGGAACTCAAACTTGGAAAGACAGTCTGGCAGCGGCGCACGCCGCGGCCCGCCGTGGCGGGGGCCGCGGCGAATCCGCGGCGGCTTGCCTTACATATTGCTGAGCCAGCTATCGACCTGCTTCTCGGCCTCGTCCTTGGCGATGCCGTACCGCTCCTGGATCTTGCCGACCAGCTCGACCCGGCGGCCTTCGACGACCGTGAGGTCGTCGTCGGTGAGCTTGCCCCATTGCTGCTTTGCGCTGACCTTGCCGGTGAACTGCTTCCAGTTACCTTCGATGCGATCCCAATTCATGGAAGCTTACTCCTTCCGTTGGCCTCCCACTAGCGGGCGGCGGCCTCGTAAAAAGGACAGACGCGCTATGTTCGCAGGCACCCTGCTCCACAGGTGGAAGAAGAACGCGCGCGCCTGAGGGAGGTTCCGCCGTGCAGGGGCCGGCGCCGAGGGGGCTTGATCGAACGAGGTAAATCAAATGAACTCGTGCCCAGGAGCTGTGCAGCGGCTCGATGCGGGGAGGCAGGACAGCGATGGCAGCAACGCGCATTCTCGTCGTTGAGGATGAGTTTCTCATCGCCCTCGATATCGCCGGCGTGCTCGAGCAAGCCGGCCTCGCGGTGATCGGCCCGGCCAGCACGGTCGGCGACGCGCTTGACGCGATCGCGCAGGAGGAGGTGCATGGCGCGCTGCTCGACGCCCATCTCGCCGGCGAGCCGGTCGGCCGCGTCGCCGATGCGCTGAAAGCCCGCAACATCCCCTTCGCCTTTGTGAGCGGCTATGGCCGGGAGCAATTGCCGTCGGCCCATCGCGGCGCGCCCTTGGTGAAGAAGCCGTTTACCGGCAAGGACCTGCTTGCCGCTGTCGCCCATTTCTGAGAACGCGGCGCCGCGTTGCGGCGCTGCAACAAAATTACGCCAACTGGCGTTGAGATAACGGGAGGAGGGCGGCCGAGCCGTCCGGTGACATCCAAAGCTAGGAGCCTGACATGCTTTTTTGGGCGATCATCTTTGCCGTGCGTCGCACTGGTGGCGGGCGTGTTCGGATTTGGCGGCGTGGCGTCCGCCGCGGCCGGTGTGGCGCGCATCTTGTTCTTCATTTTCATTGTGGTCTTTCTCGTCACGCTCATCGCCGCGATCCTCTGACGGGCGAGCTCCGGCTTTGGCGCGACAGATAATCCGTCGCACAGAAAACGCCCGCAACCGGGGGAGGACGGTTACGGGCGTCTGGTTCGAGTGCAGCTGGGGAGGGGCGGGATGATGGTTCGCGTGCCCTCGAACCGCAGCTTAACTCCGATCGCGAGAAAGGGTTCCGCGCCTTCCCGGCGTGCGCCTGTGCGATCGCCTTGTCGAAACGCAAACCTGTCGGCCAAATTCCGCGGTAGGACCATAGCGTTCCCCGCGGTCTGCGAGACCCAAGGCTGTTCACCGCGGCTTGACGGCAGCGGATTGCTCCGCGCGACGTCCTGGCTGATCCTATGACATCTTGGCTTTCATTTGCCGCAGAGGGAGGGCCGCTCCGGCCAGAAACGGATGCCTCCGGACTCGTGTTGCTTCATGCCGTCTCCGATGGCGTCATCGCCCTGTCCTTGCTGACCATTCCCGTCGCGCTGCTCTACATCAACAAGAAGCGGGGGGAGACCAGTTCCGGCGAGACGGCGCTGGTGACCTTGTTCGCCCTGTTCATTTTCGCCGTGGGCCTCGCATCACCTTGCCGCGCTGGTCGGACTGTGGATGCCGAGCGGCGCGCTCGAGGGCTTGTTGAAGGCCGCCGCGGCGGTCCTCGCGCTCACCACGGCCATCGTGATCTGGCGGCTCGCGCCCCAGCTCTGGCGGCTTCCCTCGCGCGACCGGCTTCAGGCCGAGGTCGCCGCCCATTTGCACACCTTCGAGGAATTGAAGGCGTCGCGGCACCAGCTCGAGGAGCGCGTCGAGTCGCGCACCAAGGAATTGGCGGAAGCCAAGCAGCGCTTCGAGATTGCGCTGCGGGCTCGCCCATCTCGGTGTTCAGCCAGGACAAGGATCTGCGCTTCACCTGGGCGCATAACGCCCCGGCCGGTCTCTCGCTCGACCAGCTCGAAGGCAAGACCGACGCCGACGTGCTGCCCCCGGAAGCCGCCGAGACCGTCATGGCGGCGAAGCGCAAGGCCATGGACACCGGCGAGTCGCAACAGCTCGAGACCAATTTCGAGCTGTTCGGCCGCAAGCGTTCCTTCTATCTCTTGATCGAGCCGCTCCGTGACGATCAGGATCAACGTGCTCGGCACCACCTCGGTCGCCGTCGATGTCAGCGAGCGCAAGGCGAACGAGGATCAGCTTCGCCTGTTGCTGCGGGAGCTGACCCATCGCAGCAAGAATTTGCTGGCGGTGATTCACGCCATCGCGCGACAGACCGCGTCGCGCACCCGCTCGGTCGACGATTTCCTCGATCGCTTCAGCGCCCGGCTCGTGGCCATCGGCGCCTCCCACGATCTCCTCATCGCCGACGATTGGCATGGCGCGTCCTTGCGCATGCTGGTCGAGCAGCAATTGGGCGAGCATGCCGACCGGTTCGGCGAGCAGATCGCCATCGAAGGCGAGGACGTGATGCTGAAGCCGGAGGCCGTGCAGAATCTCGGCCTGGCGCTGCATGAGCTCGCCACCAACGCGCAGAAATACGGCTCGCTGTCGGAGCCGCACGGCCAGGTCAGCATCCGCTGGCAGTTCTGCGAGGAGGCCTCCAAGCTGAAGCTCATCTGGCAGGAGAAGGGAGGGCCGCCGGTGACGCCGCCGGAGCGCTCGGGCTTCGGCCGGCGCCATGATCGAGACGGTGGTGAGCCAGGCGCTCGAGGGCGACGTGATCTTGTCCTTCCCGCCCAAGGGCGTGCGCTGCGTGATCGTCATCCCCTCGGCCCACGTCATCTCGCGCGGCTAGGCGGCTTGTTCCCGACACTCGGTCGTGATCGTCCGTGCGCGCAAGTTGAATTGCGGCGCGCGCCTGAACGCTTACATTTCCCTTGAAATTGGGCGTGCCAATAGGCGGGCGCCCTTTCGCGCGTGCCAGGCAAGGCCCGACAGGACTTAAAGGAGATATCATGGTTACGCGACGCGACATGATTGTTGGCGGCGCCGCCCTCGCGACCCTCGCCGTGGCCGGCGGGGTCGCTCTCAGATGGCGCGGCGGCGCCGATGCGGCTGCGGAAACGTTCGAGGTGACCCGCGCCCCGGAGGAATGGCGCAAGCTGCTCACGGCCGATCAATACGCTGTCTTGCGCGAGGCCGACACCGAGCGCCCGTTCACCAGTCCTCTCAATGACGAGAAGCGGAAGGGCGTTTTCACCTGCGCCGGCTGCGACCTGCAGCTGTTCTCGTCCGAGACCAAGTTCGACAGCGGCACCGGCTGGCCGAGCTTTTATGCGCCCATTGAAGGCGCGGTCAGAAAGGACACCGATTACGCCTTCGGATTGGTACGCGACGAGGTGCATTGCCGCCGCTGTGGCGGTCATCTCGGTCATGTCTTCGACGATGGCCCCAAGCCGACGGGACTGCGCTATTGCATCAACGGCGTGGCGCTGAAATTCGTCCCGGTCTAGCGGCAAGCTCGGTGGCCTTTAACGGCGGATTCCCAACGATTTCCGGGCGCCCCGCAGCTTTCTTGACGTGGCGTGGAACCTCCTTGCGCCTCGCGTGTTAATTGGCTCTGGCGGGGGTCAGTGTCGCGTGCCCCGCTGCCGTCTACGGGGGTGAAAGGGTCGGGTCCGACCCTTTCACTCAACTCATGCGGACGCCGTCGCCGCGCCGGCGCGCTGATTGACGGCTCATTCCTTCCTCACCATGGTGCCTCCTGCGCGAATTATCGAGTTCGCTCGCAGCGAATGCGTGCGTGGATCGATGCCGCGCGTGGATGGATGCGAGGTTTTTGCCATGGGCAAGGAACGCGACGAAGCACAACCGCCGCCGACCATGGCGATGATGCAGCTCCTGTTCGGCAAGCAGCTCACCTATTCGCTGTCGGGCGTCGCGCGGCTCGGGGTTGCCGATCACATGGACGGCGAGCCACGGCCGGTCGAGGAAATCGCGGCCAAAGCAGGCGCGCACGCGCCCTCTCTCTATCGCGTCATGCGCATGCTCGCGAGCTTCGGCGTGTTCCGCGAAGGACCGCCGCGTCAATTCGCGCTCACCCCGATCGGCGAGCTGCTCAGGACCGACGCCCCGGGATCCATGCGTTGCACGGCCATGATGTTCGGCGAGGAGTTCTCCACCCGCGCCTATGAACATATCGCCGCTTGTCTGCGCACCGGCACAGACGGC
Organism: uncultured Alphaproteobacteria bacterium; assembly: GCA_963776655.1. GTDB lineage: Bacteria > Pseudomonadota > Alphaproteobacteria > Rhizobiales > Methyloligellaceae > Methyloceanibacter. The sequence continues at coordinate 7,163 of CAVZNL010000004.1, forward strand.
GTCAGCAAGGCCTACGGCAAGCCGATCTGGGACGTGCTCGCCGAAAGGCCCTCGCAATGCGAGACCTTCCAGAACGCCATGACCGCATCGACCGCGATTGCGGCGGAGGCGATCGTCGAGGCTTACGACTTTTCCGGGATCGAGCGCCTCGCCGATGTCGGCGGCGGCCACGGGCTGCTGCTGGCCTCCATCCTGCGCGCCTATCCCAATCTGCACGGCGTGCTGTTCGACCGGCCCGAGGTGATCGCGTCGGTGCCGAAGGAGCAGTTCGCGGGCCTCGAAGGCCGTGTCGACCTCGAGGCGGGAAGCTTCTTCGAGCGCGTGCCCGACGCATGCGACGCGTACCTGATGAAGTACATCATTCACGACTGGAGCGATGCGCATTGCCGCACCATTCTCACCCTCATGCGCGAGACGCTGCCGCGGCACGGCCGCGTGCTCCTCTGCGAGATGGTGGTGACCGGCGAACCCGGGCCCACGCCCGCCAAGCTGCTCGACATCGAGATGCTGGTGGTGACGGTGGGCGGCAAGGAGCGCACGGAAGAGGAATTCGCGGGGCTGTTCGCCGCTTCCGGCTTGCGGCTCAACCGCGTCGTGCCGACGTCGCGCCCGATCTGCGTGATCGAGGCCGTCCCGGCCTGACCGCGGCGCGTTAGTGAGGCTGGATACCGGCTTCCGCCGGTATGACGAGGTCTTTTCGCCCAACATGTCATGCGTCATTCCGGCGAAAGCCGGAATTTAGAAGCGGCATGTACCGCGTTTGTTGCTCTGGATACCGGCTTCCGCCGGTATGACGCCCAATCCGGCACCACGGGCCCCGTGTAGCGCGCATCCGGCGCATCGGCGTTGCCGGCCGCCTGGCAGAACGCAGCGGCATCGGTGAACGGCTTGTCGGCCGCGGCTGCGGAGATGACGCCGAGCAAGACAGACGCGAGCGCCGCGCAGAGAGTGGAGATTGGGCTCGGCACTCTCATCGCTTCGTCATCGTTGCATTTTAGAGGACAGGATATTTCGAATGCGGGCCGAGAGGCGGCCCGGCTCGCTGCTGGGGGTGCAGGGAAGGTGGGCCGGGCCTAACCAGCCGCGCGATACCCCATACCAGGACTGGCTGGGGCCAATGATATAGCAAACGGCGGTCATATTAACATCCCCCGATGACGCGTCATGCCGGCACAGCGGCGCGCCAGGAGATCAGGACCGCGCGACAGAGGCTCAGAAGATTGCGATAGAGAACGCGCGGGGTTTGGTCTTGCGCCCAAGGCTCGCACGAGAGGCCCCTGCAAACGTCCTAGGGGCGCCTGCAATGCTTTTCATTTGGAGCTGGAACCAGTCCGAGCGTCAGCCGTTTTTCCTAAGCCCAAGCAGTAACAGCGTCATGGAGGAAACGTCATGAAAACCGCAATTTCTGCATTCGTATTGGCCTTGGCTTTAGCCCTTGCAGGCCCCGCCTCGGCTGGAGACGTGACGAAAGCAACCGACAAGGCTAGTTGCGACAAGGCTGGCGGCATGTGGGACGACACCGCCAAGAAGTGCTCTGCGAAGATGTAAGCACCAGTGGTGTAAGATTTCGAGAGGGCGCTCGCTTCGGCGGGCGCCCTTTTGCTGTCCTATCGTCCCTATCGGACGGATTACTTCGCCACGAACTTGGTGCCTGGAATCTTGTTGCACTGAGCCTTGGTCAGCAGGAGATAACCCTTGCCTTTGCAGGAGTTTGAGGTTGCACCGCCGCACGCGCTGGCGCCGGTGCTGCAGTCGCTTTTACCCCTGCAGGCATTGGCGCCCATGCACTTGCCTGTTGCCTCAGCGTGAGCGGCCATCGGAACGGCGGCCGTGAAAATGAGCGAGGCCACGGCGGTCGCAATGGCGGCCCCGGATTTTTTGGCAACGTGTTTCATGGGAATTCCTCCTTGAACCGTCAGTTTAGCCCCACAGCGTGCGGCCTAGAAATCACAGTGCTGTGCTTGGCATAATTGTCCGGCGCTCGCTTCGGAGGGCGCCTCTTTTTGTCAGATGCAGGGAGCCCGCCGATCAATATCTGTTGCGGTCTGTGTTCTTGCTGCCCCGTGACGGCGGCGGCGTTCCAGCCACCCAGTCGGCTATGCAATTGGCAATATAGGCTTCCCTTTCCCTCGCCGTGAGCGCCGGGAGAACGCGATTGGCGGCCCGCCAACAGGCAGTTTCAACCCATTGGGGGGCGGCAAACGCCGGGGTCGCGAAAACCAGAGCCAAGATCATCGGAACGAACTTCATGGGGTTGCCTCCTCGTAATCCTCGAAGCGTGGCACGGCTTAGCTTAGCAGGTTCCCGGGCCCGATCACTTTCAACGGAGGTAATGAACGGCCGCCTTACTGCGGGCGCTTAAACTCCATGACGCGGCCGGCAGCGCGCAACTCCTTCAAGGTCTTGCCGAAGCAGTCGCCGGCGGCTGGGCGATCAGAGGGCGGCTGCACTAGGCCCTTGACGTCCACCGTAACTGAAAGATCTCCGGAGACGTAGGTGGCAGAACCATCCTTGCTGATGAGGGTGAGATAGCCGACCGTCCACGTCTGGGTCTGCTCATTGAAGCAGATGACTGCGAGCGGGAGGTCGGGGGGAACCGTTTGGGCGACAGATCCAGTCGCCAAGGTGACAAGGACTGAAGCGACGGCGGTGGCCGCCAACGGAAGGTTGGGCATGATCAACTCCTCTTGCGCCCGGGCGCCATTGTGTCGCCGGTAGTGACGTGACTTGATTGCAGCCCATGAGCAAAGTGGTCGCAATAAGTTTGGGAACCAGTCTCACCTTTGGCTCCCGCACGGACACAACATCGCAAGAACGAAGGGGCGGGGCTAGAGCGGCCGCGGCAATTGCCCGTACCTATGCCGTACCTTGGACTATGGACGCTGTTGAGGTGTGGTGCTGAAACCCTTGAAAAAACTGGCTCCCCGGGCCGGATTCGAACCAGCGACCCAGCGGTTAACAGCCGCTTGCTCTACCAGCTGAGCTACCGGGGATCAGGGCGTTCCATGCGATGGCGCCCTGAGGGTAGATAGCAAAAGGGCAGGGGGCTTTCCAGAGCCTTGCGCGAGAGTGAGGCGCAGGCGCCTTGTCGCGCCTGCCTCCCGGCGCTGTCGCGCCCGCCCGTGGCCCCCACCCGGCGCGAAGCCAAACAGTCCCGTTAATGACCTGCTGCCACAAGCTCGGCTACGATTGCGCGCGCTAGTGCGAGCTTGTCGATGAAGACACACGGAACGTTGGCGGCGCGCGATGCGCCGCTCTTCGCTTGGCTTGGGCCGCTTTCCGGCTTGGCCGAGCTCGGCACCGCGGGCTACCCCCGCGCGGTCCGCCGGCGGCTCAGCATCGTCAACGTCATGGCGTTCCTGATCGCCGTCTTCTCGGCCGTCTATGCCGGCGTGTTCGCCTCTTACGGCCTCGCCACCTACCTGCCGTTGATCGTCGTCAATGTCGTGTTGATGGCGGTCGCGCTCCTCGTTCCGCTCGCGCACCGCATCAACGACATCGCCGCGGCGATCCTGCTCGCGGCCGCGGAGTATGTCGCGCTCTTCTTCTTCGTGCGCGCGCTCGGCCATGATTCCGGTATCCAGATCAACTACATCATCGCCGCCGCGGTCGCCTTTGCCGTTCTTGGCGTGGGCCGGCTCCGCCTCGTCGCCGCGATGATCGCGATCGGGCTTGTTTTGCATGTGGCGGCCTGGTTCCTATATCCGCCCGAGCGCGCGGCGATCGCCGCCGATCCCGGCCTGCTCGCGAATCTCTACATCTCCTCGGCCGCCACGACCTTCAGCATCATCGCGCTGATCGTTGGCTATGCCTTCACCATGGCCGACCGCGCGCGCGCCGAAGCCGATACGCTGCTGGCCAATATCCTGCCCGAGGCGATCGCAGAGCGCCTCAAGGCGCGTCCGGGCGACAAGGTGGCCGACAGCGTCGGCGACGCCTCGGTGCTCTTCACCGATCTCGTCGGCTTCACCGAGCTTGCGCAAAAGCTCGGTGCCAAGCGCACCGTGGCGCTTCTCGACGAGATCGTCACGGAGTTCGACAGGCTTGCGGCGGTGCATGGCGTGGAGAAGATCAAGACCATCGGCGACGGCTACCTCGCCGTCGCGGGCGTTAGCCGGCCGCAGTCCGACCATCTTTCGCGGCTCGCCCGCATGGCGCTGCTTCTGCCCGATCTGGTCGAGCGGCTCTCGGCCGCGCACGGCGTCGATCTCAGGATCAGGGCGGGCCTTGCCACGGGCCCGCTGATGGCCGGGATCATCGGCAGCGATAAGTTCTCCTACGACGTCTGGGGCGAGACGGTGAATCTGGCTTCGCGGCTGGAGTCGCACGGGCTTCCCGGCGAGATTCAAGTCTCCGACGCGGTCAGGGAGACGCTCCGCGACAGCTTCGTGTTCGAGCCGCGGGGCGAAATCCAGGTGAAAGGGGTCGGCCGCGTCAACACCTGGCTTCTCAAGCAAGAGAGCGATGGCGGCGGGCGCGCTTGATACCGCGGGGGCGCGGGACGGCGGGCGCGAAAGACTGAGGTTGCGGCGCCCCGCGTTAGACCCTATCTCCGGCCTTCGACCCAACCACGGCGCGGGAGCCCATGGCCCCTAAGATCCGCATCTTCGACCGACATTGGCATCTGCCGAAATCGAAGCCGATCCGCATCGGGATCGGCATCCTCCTCATCGTCGGCGGAATCGTGGGCTTCCTTCCGGTGCTCGGGTTCTGGATGATCCCGCTTGGCCTTCTCGTGCTCTCGGTCGACCTCCCCATCGTGCGGCGCTGGCGGCGTCAGCTTACCGTGTGGTGGCACCGCAGGAAGGGCGAGGAGGACGAGATTTCCGACACCGAAGACACCGCCGCGCTGGCTTCCAAGAAGGATACGACTCTCGGTCGCGATCGACGGCCGTAGTGTCAAAGGCTGCACTGAAACTGAGCGTCCATCGTGAGCACCTTTTCGTGGTGTCACCGCTTATCGCATCCCGCTGGCTATGTGCACTCGCGTTCTTAGCGGCAATGCTGCTACACTGATGCCTCATAGCATTGGGAGACAGCCATGGCACCGAAGACGAAACGGCGTGCACGCAGCAAGACGGTCGTAAAGGCGCGGCGGGGCAAGACCGTCATCAAGACGAAACGCAAGATGGTGGCCAGGAAGAAGCCAAAAAAATAGGCGCCGAAGCGAGCGCCTATCGTTCCAATACCTCCGGCACGGAACCGCGGCTGAGGGCGCTCATGCCAATTGCCCTCCATATCGACCGGATGTTGGAGGCCACGACCGGAATCGAACCGGTGTGCACGGATTTGCAGGCGCATTGGCCACGACCAAACTCAACACCTTAGCTGCAAAACTAGCCCAAAAACGCCTGCGGCGCGTCAGTGGGTTAAAGGCGGACTGCAAAATGTCTTCGCCGGTGCTCGTACCGGTAGGGCATGGCTATGATGCTGCCCCGCGACGAGGTAGCGCAGGCTCTCGGCGGCAAGGTTAAGTATGGCAGGACCGAGCCACACGTCGTCGCCCCTGGACCTGGACAGAAGAGCAGCGACCGGTCCCTTTCGGTTTGGAACAATGGCGGCGAAGGTTTGGCCTCTACAGCCACAGGGGGGATCATTGGCGCCTTCTAGACGACTATGTGCGAGATTTGCTGCCGATTGGAGCCGTGGACACCGATACGGCAAAGGCGCTCTCCTAAACCCATTCCGTTCAGCACGCGCAACATGTTCTTTGGCGAGTCGTTAGCGATCTGTCGCCTCCGGAAGCGCATCACCTTCGAGCAGTTCAGGTTGGTGACCAACGATTTGAGGTTGCGCGACGACGACTTATCGGGCGGAACCAAATACGCCCACGAGTTCGGCTTTACCGTGGCCGCGCTTGAACGCGCCATGCAGGCCCCGCCCAGGCATTACACTGCCGGTGAACGGGCAAAGATTTTCAATCTCACCTACGCCGAGCGGATGCAGCTAGGACTGCGCCGCACCGGCAGTATTGACCTCGACAAGGCCGGGCGCGAGCGGGCCAGACGCGACCGCTACAACGCCAAGCGACGTGCAGCGCGGCAAGAAGCTCGCGCCATCTCAGCCTTGGCGTCAATAAAGGTGCCAAGTTCTCAGAGTGTAGTTGGTAAGCAGGAACCTAGCAGGAAGAGAAAGGAGATAGCTCCCTACTCGAAGACTTCCAACGAGAGAGACTGTTGTGGGGAAAGGAATAGCTTAGAAAGCTATAGGCTCTGGATATCGGCAGAGGAAATAAGCGATCACCAAGGTGCCGGCCTGGGCGCACAAACGCCCGCGCGAGACGTTGCGAGGCAGTGACCACGAGAGCGTATGAGCCGGAAAGCTGTGGAAGTGCACAGCGACAGAGCACATCCGAGCCTCCCGTGCGTTTAAGAGCCTCTACCGATTGTTGCGGCGATCAGTGGCACCATCGTGACGTTGGCGACACACACCGGCCGAGGCCACCCTAGGGTTGCCTGACCAGCGGCTTGAGGGGTTCGATCATTCCCTTCGTGCCAGATGCGCAAGCCCACCGGAAGTTGGTGAGGAGAATTCTGATGTTCGAAAACACCCATTCCAACTGGTCCATTTCGGAGATGCGTGAACGGTGTCGCAACATCGAGACCGACCTTCGTGATCAGGGGATCAAAGTCTATCCTCGCGGCAGGCTGGAGAGCGTGCTCGGTTTCTTTGGCGCCGGATTGAACAGCGGCTTCTAAATGGCGCTGCTGTGGAAATCAGCAACTCGGCGCTAAAGCTAGGTTGGCACCGGGAAGAGCTGCGGCGCGCGAAGGCGATCTTGATGGAGATGGAGCTGATCACACCAAGGGCCGATGGCCGTTACGTGCTTGGGCAACTTGGGCCGTTTAGCAAGATCGATGAGCTAATACGCGAGGAGTTTTTCTTTTTGAAACTTGCAGAGGCGGCCGTCGTCGCATTGAGCGCGATAATGCCTAAGTCAAAAACCCATGAAAGGCCCCGTCCGTCTTCTGCGTCACACATTTTCGGTGCTGGAAACAGCAAGCCATCGACACGTGGAAATGGTACCAGATAGCACCGCGAAGGCTCGGCTTTGGAAACTGGCAACGCTGCCACATAGGAGGCTCGATGCTTTTGGCTGCAGATCAACACGCGAGAATTGCGGCCCGTTTAAGGGCCAAGGCAGCGGAACTGAAGCTGACGCCTCTGGAACGACTCAAGCTTTTGGAAAGCGCCGAGAGGTTCGATGCATTGAGCGCCCGGGCACGAGTACTTGAGCGAAACCGCGAGTGATCACAACGCGGAAAGCCGCAAGCCTCGTGTCCGCCTCTGGCACTGAGCGGATATTGATCGGACGCATGTCCGTTTTCATGGGTAGAGCGGACATCCCTCAGCCGCTTGCCGATGTCTGCTAATGACCGATAGCGGACATAAGCGCGGGATTACTCCATGCCGGCGTTACGCTGCCGAAGCACCGTCCCGTCCGTTTCTGACAAGCCTTCCGCTGCCGGCTTGTGCGCCTCTTGAGCGCAGACCTCAAAGCGGAGATTTTGCGAGTTGGAAATTCGGCAATTTAGGCACCACGGGGTCGACTCAAGATTTGGTTTTCATTGACGCCAATCGTATGATGTCTCAAAATATAAATGGGCACTAACCTCGGCTGGGAAAGAAGCTACCTGAGAAAGCCCGTGTTCGGCGTTTTGCCGGACCAGTCGACAAGTGAAGCGTCACGCCGTGGCAACGACCGACGTAGCTAGAAGCGGCCCTTCCTCGTCCATCAGCGAGGAGCTAGTTATCGATGGCAACATCGAATCTCGAGGCAACGTTCATCTGAAAGGGCAGGTGCAAGGAGACATTCGTTGCCGGTCGCTTTTTGTGGACGAGGGCGCTCAAATCCATGGGAATGTCATGGCCGAGGACGTTGTGATTCAGGGCAGCGTCGTGGGCGCAGTGAGAGCCTCTGGTGTGGTGCTACACGCCAGATCCCATCTGGAAGGTGAGGTCTGGTGCCAAAACCTCACCGTTGAGCAGGGAGCAATCTTCGAGGGTGTTTCGCGGGTAGATCGGGAACATAGCGCTCCACCCGCTTGATTGGTGTGTTGTAAGGCCAAGCCTGTGTCTTGGTGGTCTTGATCCTAACGACTTGTCGGTAGCGTATTGTGGCTGATCCTGTTCATTTGGAGATTCTGCGCCGCGGCCCACTGGCATGGAACGATTGGCGTGCGCAAAATCCCTCGGTATCTCCAGAACTGAAGGGTGTAACCCTGACGCTAAGCGAGCGTCAGTGGAGTCCGATTCACGGTGGGCCCATCAATTTGAGGCGCGCGAGACTTCCCGACGCATTTCTGCGTTTTGCTTCGTTGAAAGAAGCCAATTTAGAAGCCGCCAACTTATCGGGCGCCGACTTGGTCCATGCGCAATTGGATCGGGCAAATCTTAAGAACGCCAATTTAAGCCATGCGGTTCTCGAGCATGCCGATTTTGCTGAAGCTCGGCTAAGTAAGGCAAATCTGAGCGGCGCCAATCTCACTCATGCTCGTAACCTCACGCAAAATCAGATCGACGATACCGTGGGAAGCGCTTCTACGACCTTGCCCGTCCATTTGCATATGCCAGCTTCGTGGCTGCAGGCACGCGACGCGTCTCGTCCCGCTTCCCGTCGCATGTCGGCTCGCAGAGCGTTGTTCGTTGGTAGTGCGGTTTGCCTCATTCTCGGCATTGTAGTTGTTCTCACGGCTCGGACAGACGAGCGTATCCAGGCACCGGAGGTGACCGGTGTTCCGACCTTCGACAAATCAACGTCACTGCTCGCAGAGCGTAATAACTCCGGGGTGATCTCTTCCATTCCGTCGAACCCGAGCCGAAATGAACCGCAGGCATCCAAGGTCGGCGGTCTACATCAGCACCCGCGGGCCGAGTTGCCGGATGCGGTCGCAATAACCGATCCCACAATTGATTCTGAAGTCACCAACGGAGACACCCGAGGAAATACAAGGCTCTCAGCGTGCGGAGATTGATGGGTCGACGCGCATGCCCCCCGCTGCAGAGATAAGGGCCGCCACTCCGAGGGGCATCCCACCGCACGTGATACCGGCAGCGCCGCTCGTCGAATTGCCCTCTCGGCCGCTGCCTATCTCGAAAACTGACGAACTGCCACCGGCGCCTCAAGAACTACCAAACGAACCTGCTGTCGTGACCGTAACCGCCTTACCTCCACAAGCCACAACCCACCCGGCTGAGATTGAAGCTCCGCTGCTGTCCGCCGCCAAATCTTGGGAGATTCCACCTGCACCAGGGAGGAAGCCCACCGTTCGGGAGGCCAACCCTAAGTTACAGGCAGGAACTCGCCCTGACCGTAAACCTCCATTGCGCGCCGAAAAAACGCCGGAGCTACGGGCAGAAAGAAAGACACAACCGTCTGAGCCGCCAGCACAGGTCCCACGCATAAGCGCAACGGCTGACGTCCTGGCCGGCGGTTTGTAAAGGCATTTCTGTGGCTTAGAGGGCACACTCAGCAACAAAAGTTAGCTGATAAGACCTTCACCCTGGCCCATCGCATGGGGAAATCGCAGACTGCCAAAAGAGCGTTCGGCTTGCGTATGGGTGCCGAAGTGAAGTTTGTTCAGTCCATTCGACGGCGCGTTGGCGCGGTTGGAGCCCTGCTCGCAGCGCTCGCCTATTGGTCCCTTATCCGGCCGATGCTCAACTCGTAATTCTTCCTCTGCCCGCTGATCTCGAGGCGAATCTGCCGAGTGAGCTTTCTAACTCCATTATCCCGGTCCTTGACGATCTCCAACTTCCAGTCAACGTCGCGCAAACACTCGGAGCGATCTGTCCCGCTCCTCTTTCGTCGGAATGTAGCGAATTACTGCAGGCAGTGGCTGTCCTAGCGCCTTCGACTCAACAAGTCATCACGACAGCATCTGCCGCCGCTATCCTCCAAACCAATTCGCAAATCGTCGACTTCGCTTTTGCAGGGGGCCTTCTTCCAGCAACTCAGTCCGCGGCCGTTATTCGAACCGTTAGTCCGACCGTCATGAGCTTTGGCATTTCCGGGGTCTCTCATACCTCCCATGATGGATTCCAGATAGAATCGCCGGGCGCGGGTCGGACACTGGGATTCGACAGTTTGGACGCCGGAGTTACTCTTGGTATTCGAGTGGACGCATCGCAGGCAGCGAACCTGCCACCCGACTGGCTAACGCTGGGGCTATTCGGCAACTACACCAACTCTGAAATTGACCTCGACTCAAACCCAGCCTTTCAAAAGTTGGGCCTTAAAAACGTCGGAGACGCGACTCTAAACGCCGGGTCGGGCGGCGGTTATGTGCTGCTGACCAATGGTGGAATTTATGGACTTGGCATCGCGTCCGGCCAATTCGGCGAAGCGAATCCTAAAGACAAGTATTTGGGTTCCACCGATTTCGATACAACGGGTTTTGCATCTTCAATCTTCGGTGGCATCATCGTTCCTGTTGCTTCGGCGACAAAGGTGGATTTTCGTGTTGGGTTGAACTACCTCGACGCCGAAGCGGAGAATCACGTTGGGTTTGGCGACCTTCGTCTGTCGGGTGCCAGGATCGATCAATTTTCGGGCAGCGTAGCGGCGCGACTTTTCGCGGTGTGGCAATACGAGCGAACGGTGGTTCGTCCCTTCGTGCAGGGGGGCGTAGATTACCGCTTCTATTACGAGAACAAGGTCAATATCGAGACCGTCAATTTCTCCTTTGACGAAGCCCGCACCACGGTATTTGGGCGCGCAGGCATTGACCTCGATATTGGCGAGCGCTCGCAGGTCTATGTCGCATTTAGGGCGGACCACAACGACGATTTCGACTCAATCGCCGGGCAGGCTGGTCTCACTATAAGACTTAACTAGATTGTCGCGGTTCAGAAGGCGCAGCCCTCCAAATGGGTTGAACCGGGCGAAAGTGCGGCCCGGTATGTCCGCTTATGGCACTTAGCGGACATTCATTTCGATGCTGGGCATGTCCGCTCTCTGGGGTAAAGCGGACGTCCCTCACACGCCATCTCAATCTCCGCTAATGACCCATAGCGGACGTGAGGCGCGACTCCTGCTCGCTAAGCAGGGGCGGTTAGTGTGCCGATTTTTGTCCGGCAGCGTTGTCCGATTGTTCCGGTATGGCCGGAATCTCTGTCGTGAAATTCTCTTGCAAGCTCAGTAAATTGGTGGCTGGGGGACTTGGATTTCGAACCAAGACTGGCGGAGTCAGAGTTCGCTGTCCTACCGTTAGACGATCCCCCACCAGCGCGTTATGTGGCTCCAGGGCTTCGGCCGTGCAAGCCACGCGAGGCGCGCGTTCGGCGGTCCGCCGTTCTAGCCGCAGCGAAGCCGGGTTGGCAAGGCACGCCGCGAAGGGCAACTCACGCCGCGAAGGGCCGGTTATTGCTGCCGCTGCCTCGCCGGTCTTTGCGGCGCCGCCGGTTTCGGCGCGCTGCGCGCGTCGAGCTTGGCGCCCATCTTGGCGATATCGGCCTCCAGCGCCGACTTCATGTCGGCGAGAGCCTGCGTGAGGCTCGACTTGAGATCCGACATCTGCCTTCCGAGTTCCGCCTCGATGGCCGCCTGGTCCTTCGGCGCGCCCGCGTCCTGTTTCAGCGCGGCCAGCTCGGCCCTGATCCCGCCGTAGGAGAGGGCGAGCAGGAGGAAGATCGCGGTGAGAAGCGCAAGCACGCTCCATTGATAGGCGCTCCAGCTCAGGGTCTCGCGCAAAGCGGCATGGGTCATGTCTCGCGCGGCACCGGTGAAGTCTTGCAGCTTCGCCGCTAACTTGTGCCGCGCTCCCGTCTGGACTTCGTCTGTCATCGCTCGCCCCCCTATGCGCCAATCCCGCAAGCATAGCACTCGCCGCTTCGGCCGGCGTAGGCGTTGCCTTCTAGGCCGAGCTTGAGGCCTGGAAGCCGCGCCTGATCCAGCGATAGAGCAGGATGAGCCCGTAGCAAACGAGCCAAACGACGAGGAGCGGGCCGAAGGCGACGACGGCCGCGCTCACGCCCCTCGGCACGGCAAGCGCGCTGTTGCGCGCATCGCGGCAGGCCTGCAAGTCGGGTGCCGCCTTGATCGCGGCGACGCATTGCTTGAAATCGGCATCGACTCGATCATAGGCGTGGTTCCAACCCCAGCTGCCGGCAATGACGATCCAGATGACCGCAAGGACGATGCCGACGCGCTGGAGGGCAGTGGGACGGAATTTACGCATGGACCAAAGTCTAGCACGGCGGGGTCGGCGGCGCTCGGTCCGGCGCGCTCATCCGGCGCCCTGTGCTGATGCGCCGGCACGGCCCGAGTGTTAAGACTGAGACGCCGATGCAAGAAGCTTCAGACAGCGTTGCAGGCGTGACGACCCGCGAAGACGCAGGCCAAGCCCTGGTCGCGATTGCGAGCGGGCTTGCGCGCGACCTCGACCCGAACCGCCGGCGCATAGCGGGATTGAACAGCTCGCTCGAGCGCGACTGGGGGTTCGACAGCCTCTCGCGCGCGGAACTCTTGCTCAGGATCGAGCGCGCCTTTTCCGTGCGCCTGCCCGAGCATCTGTTGGGCGAGGTGGAGACGCTTGAGGATCTGCTGCCGGCACTTGCGGGCGCCTCGTCGCGGCCTTCCGTGGAGCTCACCCGCGGGGCGCCACTCGCCGAAGGCGCGGCCGGCACGGCGCCGGCCCACGCCACGACTCTCACGGAAGTGCTCGACTGGCACGTAAGCCAGCACGCCGAGCGTGTCCATATCGTGCTTCGGCAGGGCGACGGGGAGGAGACGAGCCTCACCTACCGGCGGCTCGCCGAACAGGCGCGAGCCGTGGCGCATGGCTTGACGCGGGCCGGTCTCGAGCCCGGCGAGCGGGTCGCGATCATGCTGCCGACGAGCGCCGACTTCTTCGCGGCGTTTTTCGGTGTGCTCTATGCCGGCGGCGTGCCGGTTCCGATCTATCCGCCGGCGCGCCCTTCCCAAATCGAGGAGCATCTCAATCGGCAGGCCGGCATCCTTCGCAACGCGCGCGCGATGCTGCTCATCGCCCCTCCCGCGGCAGCTTCATTGACGCGACTCCTCAAGCTTCAGGTCGAGAGCCTGCGCGACGTGGTCAGCGTTGAGACGCTGAGCCAGGCAGCCGGAAGCACAACGTCGGCGGCGCAGGCCGGCGGCACGGCTCTTATTCAATACACGTCGGGCAGCACCGGCGATCCGAAGGGCGTGGTCCTGACTCATGCCAATCTCTTGGCAAACATCCGGGCCATGGGCGCGGCGATGGATGCAAGCTCATCCGACGTGTTCGTGAGCTGGCTGCCTCTCTATCACGACATGGGACTGATCGGCGCCTGGCTCGGCAGCCTCTATTTCGCCGCCCCGCTGGTGGTCATGTCGCCGCTGACCTTCCTCGTGCGGCCCGAGCAGTGGCTGTGGGCGATCCATCATCATCGGCGCCACCCTCTCGGCCTCGCCGAACTTTGGGTTCGGACTTTGCGTGCACAAGATCGACGACGAAGCCATCGCTGGTCTCGATCTCGGCTCGCTTCGCATGGTGTTCAATGGCGCCGAAGCCGTCTCGCCGGACATCATCCGCCAATTCACGGCACGTTTCGCCCACTATGGCTTCAAGCCCGAAGCCCTCGTGCCCGTCTACGGATTGGCCGAGAATGCGGTGGGGCTCGCGTTCCCGCCGCTAGGCCGCGCGCCGCTCTTCGATCGTGTCGATCGCCCCACGCTCACGCGGCAGGGCCGGGCGCAGCCTGCGGCACCCGACGATCCCACCGCATTCGAAATTGCCGCGTGCGGGCGCCCATTGCCGGGACACGAGATTCGCATCGTCGGCGCGACGGGCGAGCTCGGCGAGCGCGAAGAAGGGCGGCTCCAGTTTCGCGGACCCTCCGCCACGCACGGCTATTTCGACAATCCGGCCAGGACCCGCGAGCTGTTCGACGGCAATTGGCTGAACAGCGGCGACCTCGCTTATGTCGCGGGCGGGGAGGTCTATCTCACAGGCCGTTCCAAGGACATCATCATCCGCGCCGGCCGCAACATCTATCCCGCGGAGATCGAGGAGGCGGCGGGCGACGTTCCAGGCATCCGCAAGGGCTGCGTCGCCGCCTTCGGCAGTCAAGACCCGCGGCGCGGCACGGAAAGAGTGATCATGCTGGCGGAGACGCGCGAGACGGACGCGGCGGCCTTGGCCGAGCTGCGATCGCGAATCGAGGACGCGGTGACGCCGCTGCTCGATGCTCCGCCCGATGAGATCGTTCTCGTCCCGCCTCACGCCATTCCCAAGACATCGAGCGGAAAGCTGCGCCGCGCCGCCGCCCGCGAGCTGTTCGAGGGTGGCAGGCTCATGCTTCGACCGCAGCCGCCATGGCGGCAGATGCTGCGGCTTGGCGTTGCCGGCGTGAAGCCGCAACTGCGCCGGGCGATGCGTACGTCAGCCGAATATCTCTATGCGGCTTGGTGGTGGAGCGTGATCGTGCTGGCTGGAGCCTTTCTCTTCGTCACGACTCCGCTCATTCCGAGCTCGGCAAGGCGTTGGGCTCTCGTCCGTGGGACCTCGCGCGCGGCACTTTGGCTTACCGGCATCAGCGTAATGATGACCGGCACTTGGCCGAAGGAGAACGACGTCGTCGTCGTGGCCAATCATGCGAGCTATCTCGACGCGCTCCTCCTTGCGGCGCTCATCCCGGGCGAGCCCGCCTTCGTCGCCAAGAAAGAGCTCGAGCGACAGGTCTTCGCGGGCACCTTCCTCAGGCGATTGGGTGCGCTGTTCGTCGATCGAGCCGATCCGGAAGGCGGCGTCGAGGATGTGAACAAGGCGCTGGAAGCCGCGCGGGCCGGCAGGCGGCTCGTCTTTCTTCCCGAAGGAACGTTTGCGCGGGCACCGGGCCTGCTCCCCTTCCGCCTCGGGGCGTTTGTCATCGCCGCGCGTCAGAATTTGACGGTCCTGCCCGTCACGCTGCGAGGGACGCGATCGATCTTGCGCAGCAACCATTGGATTCCGCGAAGAGGCGCGGTTTCGGTCCGCGTGGGATCGCTGGTCGCGGCCGACGGCGAGGACTTTGCCGCCGCGGTCCGGCTGCGCAACCGGGTGCGCGCCGAGATCCTCGCCAATTGCGGCGAGCCTGACGCGACGGCCGGGTGAGTTTTGGCCGAGCGCGCCGATGTCCCAGCGGCCTACCAGCGGCCGGAGTGGTCTCACGCCCGCCTCACCCCGATCGGCACCGGCGAGCTGCTTCAGTCCTGTGCTCGGCCGGCAACACTCCAGCATTTTTCTGTGGAAGCATGGATCAAGCTTGGCCGCGAGGTGATATTGTGGCTGCGGCGTGGGGTACGCCAAATGGGGGAGGGTCTGATGGGCTTTATCATAGCGATCATGTCCGTGCCATTCTTGATGGCCACGGGCATTTACAATCCGAAGGTCACGCATCATGGCCGCTGTATCGCCGAGCCTGGCAGCTTCAACGCGCTTTTCTGTCCGGCACCGGATGCGCCTCGTACGCACCGCAAGAAGGGGTAGGACGGTCGGCCTGCGTATTTGTCGTCTCCGTCACGAGCCTTGAGCGGCCAAGGGCCATTCATTCAGTAATGCATTCAGTGACGGCGAAAGGCTTGCCGCTTGTCGCGGCATAGGCACGGGATTGGTGCGCCCGGCACGGCTCGAACGTGCAACCCCCAGATTCGAAGTCTGGTGCTCTATCCGTTGAGCTACGGGCGCTTTGCCGCCTGCCGCGAGGGCCAAGCGGACGCGGACGACTATTCTACGCCTGGCGGCGGCGCTCAAGACCTAGCTTCGAGACCCAGCTTCGAGCGATTCCGAACAAGCGGCTTTACCTCGGACAAGACCTTGATAGAGTAGCGCCATAGGACCAACGCAACGGATGTCGGCCGGGCCTAGAAGGCGGGCGCGTCCGGGGTTAGAGGTTTAAACACGTGAATGGGCCGCGCGGCAATGCCGGCCCGGCTGACATAGCTTCGCTTGGCCTCGACGCCAAACGAAGCGAGACCGGCGATTGCGCGGGCGGCGAAGGGCCGGCGCAAGTCGCATTCCGCGCGCGTTCGGCGCCGCCGGCGGACGGCCTCAAGGTGACAGCCGAGGCCAACACCGATTCCGGCGCCTTGCCGCGGGCGACCGCACCTTCCATCTACGCCGCGCTGGATCTCGGCACCAATAATTGCCGGCTCTTGATCGCCAAGCCTTCGCGCCGGGGCTTCCTCGTCATCGACGCATTCTCCCGCATCATTCGCCTCGGCGAGGGCGTGCTGAACTCCGGCCGCCTGTCGGAAGCCGCCATGAGCCGGACCATCGACGCCCTCAAGGTCTGTGCCGACAAGATGCGCCGCCGCGGCGTTACCCGCTCCCGCGCGATCGCGACCGAAGCCTGCCGCATCGCCGCGAATAGCGACGCGTTCATCGCGCGGGCCAAGGCCGAAACCGGGCTTGCCATCGAGATCGTGACCCAGGAAACGGAGGCCAAGCTCGCGGTGTCGGGCTGCGCCTCGCTCATCGACCGCAACGCCGACTTCACCCTGGTGTTCGATATCGGCGGGGGCAGCTCCGAGCTGATCTGGCTCGACCTGTCGCGATTGGGACGGCCCTGGCGGCGCACGCTGCATGACCGGATCGATGTGCAGAGCTGCATTGCCGCCTGGACCTCGCTGCCGATCGGCGTGGTCAATCTCGCCGAGCGCCACGGCGGCCGCGACGTCACGCCGGCGAGCTACGAGGCCATGGTGGCCGATGTGATGGCGGGCATGGGAGAATTCGAGAGCAAGCACCGCTTCGGCGCAAAGATTGCCGGGCGCTGCGCGCATTTTCTCGGCACCTCGGGCACCGTCACCACCATCTCGGGGATTCACCTCAAGCTTCCGGTCTACGAGCGGTCGCGCGTGGATGGAAGCTGGCTCAGCGCCCGCGACGTGCGCGACGTGTCGGGCGATCTCATCGCCATGAGCTACGCAGAGCGCGCGGCCCAGCCCTGTATCGGGCATGAGCGCGCCGATCTTGTGCTTGCGGGCTGTGCCATTCTCGAGGCGCTGCTCAGGATCTGGCCGTGTCAGCGTCTGCGCGTGGCCGACCGGGGCTTGCGCGAGGGCATCCTCGCCACGCTGATGGCCGAGGACGGCCATGACCGGCGGGGCTTGCGGCAGGCGAGCAACCATCGCCGCGGCCCTGCACAAGGCGCGCGCCCGCACCAGCGCTAGCTAGGGAGTTAGAAAACCTCCCCCTGGTGGGGAGGTCGGCGCGCTTTGGCGCGCCGGGTGGGGGGATTGTATAGTCGACGGCTATGGCCAATGAGTTGGCGCGCAAGATGCGCAAGCGCATGACCCGCCAGGAATTCAAACTCTGGCTACATCTGCGCGAACTCCGACAGCTCGGCTTTCACTTTCGGCGGCAGGCTCCGATCAAGAACTTCATCGTCGATTTTGTGTGCTACCATCCCAGAGTGGTTGTCGAGCTCGATGGGAGTCAGCACTCCCAGATACGCCAGACCCTGAGAGACAAATCGCGGGACGCGAAACTGGAGGCTGGGGGTTTCAGAATCATTCGCGTTTGGAACAATGACGTCGATACAAACCTCGAAGGTGTCTTCGATCGAATACTTCACGCGCTGGGAACTGCTCATCCCCCCACCCCGGCGTCGCAAAAGCGACGCCGTCCCTCCCCACCAGGGGGAGGGTAGAAAATAGGCGGCGCGCCGACCTCCCCACCAGGGGGAGGTTGCAGAGACTCCGCGGCGCGAAGCCGTCGGGATCCAGTTCGGACCCTGAGAGAGACGGTGCGGCTACGGATTGGATCCGAGAGCACCGAACCCTGGGTTCAACACTAGCTAAGAAAAGGGGGCGGGTTCCGAAGCTGTTTCCCGATCGGCCCCAACGGGGCGGGCCCGGGCGGAGAGGCTTGCGCCCGCGTCTTTGGGCAACCGCATGAAGATCAGCGCGGAGCTTGCCGCAATCGCCGCCACGAGAAGGAAGGCGAGAGCGAAATCTTCAGCCACGACGCGCGCATCGGGGCGGCCCATGCGCTCGATCTCGAGCACCAGCGCCCCCACGGCGACCCCTGCCGAGAGCGACAGCTGCTGGGCGACGGTCGCGAAGCTGGTCGCGCGGCTCATGGCGCCGGTGTCGATATCGGCATAAGCGATCGTATTGATGCCGGTGAATTGCAGCGACTTGAAGAAGCCGCCCACAAGCAGCACGGCAAGCACGATGCCGTGGGGCGTGCCGGCGGTGAACAGCGCGATGGCGGCAATGAACAAGCTGCTCACCGCGGCGTTTGTCACCAGGATCCGTTTGAAGCCGAAGCGGCGAATGATCGGGGCGGCGGTGGTCTTCATGGCGATCGCGCCGACGGCGCCGGCGAAGGTCAGGAGCCCGGACTGGAGCGGGCTCAGCCCGAAGCCGAGCTGGAAGAACAGAGGCAGCAGGAACGGAAGCGCGCCCACGCCGATGCGGAAGACAAAACCGCCGACGACACTCGCATAGAACGTATCGATCTTGAGCAGGGTTAGATCGAGCAGAGGCGCCGGCGTCGCCCGCGCATGGCGCACATAGAGCCAGCAGAAGATGGCGCCCGCCGCGAGCAGCGCCAGCACGATCTCCGCCGGGAACAGTCCCTGACCGATATTGGTGATGCCGAAGGCGACTCCCGCCAGTCCGATGCTCGAGAGGATGAAGCCTTTGACGTCGAGGGGAGGCAGCTTCTCCTCGCGAATATCGGCGATGTAGCGCGTGGCGAGGATGATGCCGATAATCCCGATGGGGATGTTGATCCAGAAGATCCAGCGCCAGGACGCGAAAGTGGTGATGAAGCCGCCGAGCGGCGGACCGATCACAGGCCCCATGAGCGCCGGCACGGTAAGCCAGGCGAGCGCGGAGATCAGTTCCGCCTTCGGTACCGAACGCAAGATGACGAGACGGCCGACCGGAACCATCATGGCGCCGCCCATGCCCTGGATGATGCGGAAGGCGACAAAATCCGGAAGCCCTTGGGCGAAGCCGCACGCCGCCGAGCCAAGCGTAAAGACGGCGATCGCGGCGCGGAACACGGTGCGGGCGCCGAAACGGTCGGCGACCCAGCCGCTCAAGGGTATGAACACGGCAAGCGACAAGAGATATGAGGTGAGCGCAAGCTTGAGCCCGACCGGATCCTCGCCGAGATCGGCGGCGATGGCCGGCAGGGAGGTGGCGATCACCGTCGAATCCATCTGCTCCATGAACAGGGCGACGGCGACGATCAGGGTGACGAAGTAGCGGGGCATGTGGCAGGTGTTGGCGGGCGGCAAATTGCAGATGGGACGAAGCGGGCCTGAGCGTCAAGCTCGGGCGCCGCATCGGGTGAATAACATATGGTGAAACCCGGAAAAGGGCGCGGCGGAGCGCGGCAAGGCGGACACCGCAAGCTTGCCGAGAGAGTGCGCACCGCCAAGGGGCGGAAACTCGCCTCGACCCGCTGGCTTCAGCGCCAGCTCAACGATCCTTATGTCGAAGAGGCGAAGCGCAGGGGCTATCGCAGCCGCGCCGCCTTCAAGCTCGCCGAGATCGACGACAAGCACCACCTGCTGCGACCGGGCATGAGCGTGGTCGATTTGGGCGCGGCGCCGGGAGGATGGAGCCAGGTCGCCGCGCAAAGGGTCAGGGTCATGGCCGGGCAAGGGCGGGTCATCGCCGTCGACTTTGCCGCCATGGAGCCGATCGCGGGCGTGGTCCAGCTCGAACTCGACCTGACCGATCCGCAAGCCGCCGATCGCATCGCCGAGGCTTTGGACGGGCAGAAGGCCGACGCGGTGCTGTCGGACATGCATGCGCCGGCGACCGGGCACAAATCCACCGACCATATCCGCATCATGGGACTGGCCGAGGCCGCGCTCGACCTCGCAGAAACCATCCTCGCTCCCGGCGGCACCTTCCTCTGCAAGGTGCTTCAGGGCGGGGCCGGCCGGGAGCTGGTGGCTCGGCTCAACCGCTCTTTCGCCAAGGTCCGCCACGTGAAGCCGAAGGCCTCTCGCGCCGAATCCGCCGAGATGTACGTGCTCGCCACCGGTTTCCGCGGCTAAGGGCTTCGCCGCGTGACGCCTTCACGCAACTGTGCATCTTCATTGTGCTGCGCGGCCGCACGCCTGCTGCTAAGGTTCCGGCCGATACAGGTCTCACCATGGGAGCAGCGTCATGAACCTCGAAGTGGTGAAGGACTATTACGGCAAGGTCCTGAAAACCTCCGAGGACCTGAAGACCTCGGCCTGCTGCGATGGCGGCGGCGTGCCGTCGCATCTCGAAGCGCTGCTCGCCAATGTGCATGAGGAGGTGCGCGCCAAATATTACGGCTGCGGCCTCGTGGTGCCGGCCGCGCTTTCAGGCGCGCGCGTGCTCGATCTCGGCTCGGGCTCGGGCCGCGACGTCTATCTCATCGCGCAGTTGGTCGGACCGGAGGGCGAAGTCGCCGGCGTCGACATGACCGACGAGCAATTGACGACTGCGAATACGCATGTCGACTGGCACATGCGGCAATTCGGCTATCGCCGCCCCAATGTGAGGTTCCTCAAAGGCTATATCGAAGAGCTCGGCGCGCTCGGATTGCCGCCGGCGAGCTTCGACTCGATCGTGTCGAATTGCGTCATCAATCTCTCGATCGACAAGCTTGCCGTGCTGCGCGGCGCCTACGACCTGCTCAAGCCCGGTGGCGAGCTCTATTTCGCCGATGTCTATTGCGACCGGCGGCTCCCCGACCATGTCACGGCGGATCCGGTCCTCTATGGCGAGTGCCTCGGCGGCGCGCTCTATTGGAACGATTTCCTGCCCATGGCCAAGCAGGCAGGCTTCCTCGACCCGCGGCTGGTGACGAGCCGTCCCATCGCGGTCGAGAACGCGGCGATGCGCGCGAAGCTCGGCCAGGCGCAGTTCTTCTCGGCGACGTACCGGCTGTTCAAGCTCGATGGGCTCGAGACGGCGTGCGAGGATTACGGCCAGGCCGTCATCTATAAGGGGACCGTGCCGGAAGAGCCGGATGCCTTCGCGCTTGACGGGCATCACCTTATCGAACGCGGCAAGGTCTTCCCGGTCTGCGGCAACACGTGGCGTATGCTGGCCGACACACGCTTTGCCCCGCATTTCGATTTCATCGGCGACTTCGCCACGCATTACGGCATCTTCTCCGGCTGCGGGACGACGCTCCCCTTCGCCACGAATGCGGCGGCGCCCGCCAAGGCGAGCGGCGGCTGTTGTTAGGGACGTTGTCCGCAACTGTCATTCCCGCGAAGGCGGGAATCCAGTAGCCACGGACGTTCGTTATTCCCCGGAGCAGCTGGATTGCCCGGTCAAGCCGGGCAATGACAAAGGAATGGGGGTAGGAAGCCGAATGAGCAACGATCTCAAGCGACGGCTGTCGGCCGAGGCGCTCGGCACGTTCTTTCTCGTCATGGGGGTGGTCGGCTCGGGCATCATGGCCGAGACGCTCGCCGGCGGAAACGTCGCGCTCGCATTGCTTTGCAATACGGTCGCGACCGCCGCCATACTGGTCGTCATCATCACCATCTTCGTTTCCGTATCCGGCGCTCAGTTCAATCCGGCCGTGACGATGGTCATGCTACTCCGAGGCGAGATCGAAAGGGGCACGGCGCTTCTCTATGTCGCGACGCAGATTGCGGCCGGATGTCTCGGCGCCGTGGCGGCGCATCTGATGTTCGGCCTGGACACGCTCCAGGTTTCAGAGACCTCGCGCGACGGCTTCGGTCAGTTGCTCGGCGAATTCATCGCCACGTTCGGACTGATCGCGACCATACTCGGCTGCCTGCGCTTCAGGCCGGGCGCCCTTGCGCCGATGGTCGGCCTTTATATCGGCTCGGCCTATTGGTTCACGGCCTCAACCTCGTTCGCCAACCCGGCGGTGACCATCGCCCGTTCGCTCAGCGACACGTTTTCCGGGATAGACCCCGTCGACGCGCCGGGCTTCATCGCGGCCGAGCTTATCGGCGCGCTCGCCGCCGCCTACCTCTTCGGCTGGCTGTTCGCCGATCCGGCCGTCAAGGTGAAGGAGCCGCGACCTCGGGCCCGGCAGCGCGCAGCCGACCGTTCTCGGCTTCAAGCGCGCTGATACGGAGTGCCCCGGGCGGCGGTTTAGGCCGGCGGCTCCGCATTGCCTTCCCAAACCCGGCGCAAAGTGCTAGAGGAGGCCGCCAACCGGTGGCCTTGTTGCGGCGCACGCTACGGCCGCCAGCGCGAACGAGGTTGGCCGATGCCCGAAGGGCGGACCCCTGGTAACCAACGACAATTCTCCGACGGCGCCGTTGCGCTCACCTTCGACGACGTCCTGATCAGGCCCGGGGCCTCGAACGTGCTGCCGAGCGAGGCCGACGTCTCCTCCCGCGTGACCCGCTCCATCGCTCTCCATATCCCGGTCATCTCCGCCGCGATGGATACGGTCACCGAAGCAAGGCTCGCCATCGCCATGGCGCAAGCCGGCGGCATGGGCGTGATCCACCGCAATCTCGAACCCGAGGCGCAGGCCGCCCAGGTCGCGCAGGTGAAGAAATTCGAGTCGGGCATGGTGGTGAACCCTGTGACCATTCATCCGCGGGCGAGCCTCGCCGATGCGCTGAAGCTGATGGCCGATTATCAAATCTCGGGCATCCCCGTGGTCGAGCCCGGGGGCGAGGGCGGCCGCGAGGGGAGGCTCGTCGGCATCGTCACCAATCGCGACGTGCGTTTCGCCACCAACCCGAACCAGCCCGTGGCGGAGCTGATGACAAAGGACAATCTCATCACGGTCACGGACAATGTCGGCCTCGAAGAGGCGAAGCGGCTTCTCCATCAGCATCGCATCGAAAAGCTCCTCGTGGTCGACGACGAGTATCGCTGTATCGGGCTGATCACCGTCAAGGACATCGAGAAGGCGAAGGCGCACCCCAATGCCTGCAAGGACGAGCAGGGGCGGTTGCGGGTGGCCGCGGCCACCAGCGTCGGCGATTCCGGATTTGTCCGCGCCGAGCGGCTGATCGATGCGGGCGCCGATCTGATCGTGGTCGATACCGCGCATGGTCATTCGCGGCTCGTGCTCGACCAGGTCCGCCGCATCAAGCGCCACTCCAATGCCGTGCAGGTGGTGGCCGGGAACGTGGCGACGGCGGACGGCACCAAGGCGCTGATCGATGCCGGCGCAGATGCGGTCAAGGTCGGCATCGGCCCGGGCTCGATCTGCACCACGCGCGTGGTCGCGGGCGTCGGCGTGCCGCAATTCACCGCCTTACTCGAAGCGGTCGAGGTGGCGAAGAAGAGCGATATCCCGGTGATCTCGGATGGCGGGATCAGATATTCCGGCGATCTCGCCAAGGCGCTCGCCGCAGGTGCCGACTGCGTGATGCTCGGCTCCCTGCTCGCCGGCGCCGACGAGAGCCCGGGCGAGGTGTTTCTCTATCAGGGGCGCTCCTACAAGGCGTATCGCGGCATGGGCTCGATCGGCGCCATGGCGCGAGGGTCGGCCGATCGCTACTTCCAGCAGGAGATCAAGGATGCTCTGAAGCTCGTGCCGGAGGGCGTCGAGGGGCAGGTGCCCTATAAGGGCCCGGCGGGAAGCGTATTGCACCAGCTGATCGGCGGCTTGCGCGCCTCGATGGGCTACACCGGCGCCCGGACGCTTGCCGAGTTCCAGGCGCGCGCGGAGTTCATCCGCATTTCGGCGGCGAGTTTCCGCGAGAGCCACGTTCACGACGTGACCATCACGCGCGAATCCCCGAACTACCCGGGCGAGGGTTAAGACCTCAGTTCAGCCAGTCAGGGGGATGCGCCCGGTCTACTCGACCCCGAGCTTGCGGATCTCGTCGAAAATGCGCGGTTCGAGTTTCCGCGCGAGCGCGAGATCGGCGCTCCCGTCGGTGGGCTTGCCTTTGCGGCTCTTCACCACGCCGCGGCCGACGAGCGCCGAAGGTTCGTTCTGGTGCAATTCGAGCGCCTTGTCGAAATCGGCCTCCGCCTTGTCCAGATCGCCCTTGAGCACGAAGACCCAGCCGCGACCGATATAGCCCTTGGCGTCTCTGTCATCGATCTTGATCACCTGATCGAAATCGGCGACGGCAAGATCGAATTCCTTGCGCTGCCGGTAAAGATCGCCGCGCCTGGAATAACCGGCCGAGGCGTCCGGATCGAGCTTGACCTTCTCGTTGAAATCGCCGAGCGCACGCTCGAGATCGCCCTTGTCGCGGTAAACGATGCCGCGCAACAGGTAGTAGTCGCCGAGCTTGGCATCGAGCCGGATGGCCTCGTCGAGATCGGCCATCGCCTTGTCGTAGTCCTTCTTGGCGTGGTAGGCCGCCGCCCGCATGAAATGCGGGTTGGGCTTGGTGGGGTCGATCTTGACCGCCGCATCCATTTCGGCGAGGGCGGCATCGAGATTGCCGGTCGCCGAGAGCGCCATGGCGCGGATGCTGTGGGCCCTGATCAGCTGGGCGCTGTCGGTCGAGCCAGAAGCGATGAAAGCCGCGCAACCGTCGAGCACTTCCTTGACGGTCCCCTCGCCGCTGAAACAGGGGCTGGTCTCTTCCGTCTGCGCCAGGCTCGACGCGGCGGGCGACAGGAATATTCCGGCAAAAGCCGCACAGATAAAGGCATGGGGGGCGCGAACGCGCATGAACTCCTCCTCGGGGAAGGCTGGTTTTGGTCCTTTGAGGGCTAGCTTTAGAGGGGGCTCCGGGGGGCCGTCAATTGAACTTCCGTCCATGATTTGCGGGCAATGGATGGCTGCAGCAAATCGGGCTGTTCAGCGAGCAAAGCCGCCGGGTTCGCTCGGCGATACGGGCAAGGCCGCAGACCACGATTGACTTGCTTAACGGCGCGGACATTGCTCTAGCTCGTTCGGCGCGGGCCGGTCGAGCATCGCGGTCGAGAAGGAGGGGCCCATGTCGATACACGCCATCTTGATGCCGATGTTCGTGCAGGTCGCGCTCACCTTTGTCCTGCTGTTCTGGATGGCAGCGCTTCGCCTACGCGCCATCCGCGTCGGCCAGGTCGATCCGGAGAAGGTCAGGCTGCGCGAGCCGCACTGGCCGCCGCGCGTGCTCCAGATCGCCAATGCCTTCCATAACCAGCTCGAGCTGCCGGTGCTGTTCTACGTCGTGGTGCTGCTGGCGTTTGCCAGCCAAACGCTGGACGTGACACTGCTCCTCTTGAGCTGGATGTTTGTGCTCTCGCGGATCGTCCACGCCTATGTCCATGTGACAACCAATCGCCTCGATCGCCGGACCGGCGTATTTGCCGTGGGCGCCATCGCGCTCCTGCTCATGTGGGTGATCGTCATCGGCCGCATCGTCCTGTTCACCGGCTCCTGATGACGCCGGCGGCAAGAGCGAGCGCTGCAATCGAAGTTCTCGCCGCCATCGAGGCGCGCAAGCGTCCGGCGGCGGAAGTTTTGAAGGAGTGGGGGGCCTCGCACCGTTTCGCCGGATCGGGCGACAGGGCTGCGATCGGCAATCTGGTGTTCGACACCTTGCGCACCCGGGCGTCGGCGGCCTTTGCCATGGGAGAGGAGGGCCCGCGTGCGCTCGTGCTTCGGACCCTCCTCACCCAGTGGCGGATGACGCCGGAGGAGGTCTCCCGTCTCGCCGATGGCGGCCGCCACGCGCCGCAGCCCCTGTCGGAGGCCGAGCTTGCCGGGCTTGAGGCGAAGATTCCCGCGGCTGCGCCCCCTCATGTCAGGGGCGACTACCCGGAATGGCTCGCACCCGAATTCGCGCGCGCCTTCGGCGAAGCTGCGGCCGAGCAAGGCGCGGCGCTAGCGCGTCGCGCTCCGGTCGATCTCAGGGTGAATACGCTGAAGGCGGATCGCGACAAAGTGCTGAAGGCGCTCCGCCGGTTCGAGGCCAGGCCCACGCCGCTCTCACCTTTCGGCATTCGCGTCGAGCAGCAGCCGGGGCCGGGCCGCAGTCCTCATCTCGAGGCCGAGCCGGGTCACGGCAAGGGCTGGTACGAGGTGCAGGACGAGGGCTCGCAGCTCACCACGATTCTTGCGGGCGCGCGCCCGCGCGAGCAGGTCATCGACCTTTGCGCCGGCGCCGGCGGCAAGACTTTGGGTCTCGCGGCGCTGATGGAGAACACCGGTCAGCTCTATGCCTACGATGCCGACGCCTTGCGGCTGCGGCCGATCTTCGAGCGGCTGAGGCGGGCAGGGGCGCGGAACGTTCAGGTGCTGCCGCCGGGCGACCGCGAGGCGCTGGCGAAGCTCGCGGGCAAAATGGACCTCGTTCTCATCGATGCGCCGTGCTCGGGCTCGGGCGCGTGGCGGCGCCGGCCCGATGCCAAATGGCGGCTGGCGCCGGCGATGCTCGAGGCGAGGCGTGCCGAGCAAAGCAGCGTGCTCGAACAGGGCGCCGAGCTCGTCAAGCCGGGCGGCCGCCTCGCCTATATCACTTGCTCGGTCCTGCCGTCGGAGAACAGCGACCAGGTGGACCTCTTTCTCGCGCGCCATCCCGAATTCAAGCTCATCCCCTGGCCGGAGCTGTGGGAGCAGTCCTTGCCGGGGCAGACGCCGGTGCCTTCCGCCGACGGATCCGCCGAGACGCTGCTGATGACGCCGCGCGATCACGGAACCGACGGCTTCTTCGTCGCCGTGATGCAGCGCTCTCACTGACCGCCGCAACGCTCTCGCGTATCCTCCGGGACGCGTTTGAAAAAAAATGGGGGCGCGAGCACGTTATTACTTGAAATTAACAACAAGCTCGCTGAAATGACTTCGGGCTTTTGACGGACCAGAGCCGGCGGTTGGCGCCAAGGCCGATCCGTCGAGAGCCGGAGGGGACAGACATCCCATGAAGTTGCTCAAGGTCGAGGCCGAAGAGCCGCCCGGTCGCCCGCAGGCGACCACATCCCGAACTCCTCATCAAGCCAAAATCCCCGATCAACGCTCTTGCACCCGCGCCGGCCTCGCCGGCGAAGGCGCCGCGGCTCGATGCCGTCGTGGTGCGCATGGAGCGCTTCCCCATCGGGCCGCTCTCGCGCGCCTTCCGCAAGCGCTTCTATCCCGAGGTGGATACCGCCCAGTGGAACGATTGGCGCTGGCAGACGCGTTCGCGCGTCCGCACGCTGGCCGAGCTCGAGCGCATCTTCGTCCTGTCTGAAGACGAGCGTGCCGCCGTGGTCCACCATCAGGGCTCGCTGCCGCTCGGCATCACGCCCTATTACGCGAGCCTCATGGCGCGGGAGGATGCGACCGAGCCGCTGCGCCGCACCCACATTCCCGTCGGCGACGAATATTTAAAGACACCGGGCGAGGCCGACGATCCTCTCGGCGAGGACGGCCATACCACCGTGCCGGGGCTGGTGCACCGCTATCCCGATCGCGTGCTGTTCCTGGCCACAGGCTTCTGCTCGACCTATTGCCGCTATTGCACGCGCTCGCGCATGGTGGGCGAGGCCGGCGGCGAGTACAGCTTCAGCCGGCCGCAATGGGAGGAAGCGCTGAATTACATCGCGACGCATCCCGAGATCCGCGACGTCTTGATCTCGGGCGGCGATCCTCTGACGCTCTCCGACGAACGGCTCGACTATCTGCTCGGGCGGCTACGGGCCATCAAGCATGTCGAATTCGTCAGGCTTGGCACCAAGGTCCCGGTGGTGCTGCCGATGCGGGTGACGCGCGCCTTGATCCGCGTGCTCAAGAAGCACCATCCGCTCTGGATGAGCCTCCACTTCACCCATCCTTCGGAGTTGACCCCTGAGGTCACGGAAGCGGCCGCGAGGCTCGCCGATGCCGGTATTCCGCTCGGCAGCCAGACGGTGCTCCTCAAGGGCATCAACGACGAGGTCGAGACGCTCAAGAGCCTGTTCCACGGTCTTCTGATGCGGAGGGTCAGACCCTATTACCTCTATCAGTGCGACCCGATCTCGGGCTCGGCCCATTTCCGCACGAGCGTCGATAAGGGGCTCGAGATCATCCAGGGCCTGCGCGGGCATACCACAGGCTATGCCGTGCCGACCTACGTGGTCGACGCGCCGGGCGGCGGCGGCAAGATCCCCCTTCTTCCCGACTATGTCGCGGGCCGCGAGGGTGACGATCTTCTGTTGAGGAACTTCGAGGGCAAGATCTACCGCTATACCGACCCCAATGGGACGGTGGGCCTAAACCGGACTCCCGACGCCGGACAAGTCTGATGCGTATCGCCCTCGTCTACGACCTCCGCGACGATTATCGCGCGCTCGGCCTCTCGGAGGAGGAGGTGGCCGAGTTCGACTCGATTGAGACCATCGATGCGCTTGCCGGCGCGGTTGCGGCACTCGGCTGCGAGCCGATCCGGGTCGGGCGGGGGCAGGCGCTTGCGGCGCGGCTCGTCGCGGGCGAACGCTACGATATCGTCTTCTCCATCGCCGAAGGCGTCAGCGGGCGTTCGCGCGAAGCGCAAGTACCGGCGCTCTGCGAGCTGTTCGATCAGCCTTATCTCTTCTCGGACCCCCTCACGCTTGCCGCCGCGCTCGACAAGGCCGTGGCCAAGCGCCTGGTGCGCGATGCAGGCGTGCCCACGCCGGCTTTCGCGGTGGCGGAAGAGAGCGCGGACGCGCTTGAGCACTGGACCGATTTTCCTGCGTTCGTGAAGCCTCTGGCCGAAGGCACCGGCAAAGGCTGCGAGGCGGCCTCCCTGGTGCGGTCTCAAAGCGCGCTTCAGGATGCGGTCGCGCGCATCGTCGCACGCTACCGGCAGCCGGCCCTGGTCGAGCAATACCTTCCCGGCCGCGAGTTCACCGTGGGTATCGTCGGCAATGGCGAGGACGCCCGCGTGCTCGGCGTCTGCGAGATCTTGCTCAAGCCCGATGCCGAGCCGAATGTCTATACGCTCCACAACAAGGAGCTCTGCGAGGAGCTCGTGACCTACGCCCCGGCTTCCGACGGCGAGGCGCGCCTTGCCGGAGCCCGCGCGCTCGAGGCCTACCGCGCGCTGCAATGCCGTGACGCAGGCCGGATCGATTTCCGCTCGGATGCGAAGGGCGACCCGAATTTCCTCGAGGCCAATCCGCTCCCGGGACTGAATCCCGGGCATTCCGACCTGCCGATCCTCGCCGCCCAGAACGGGATCGAATTCACGGATCTCATCGGCCTCATTCTCGACGCCGGCCTTGCCCGCTACGGGCTCAGCCGCAAGGCGGTGACGCAAGCGCGGAAGCGCGCCTGATGACAGGAACGGCGGGGTTCATCCCGGTTCTGCACGCGGCGACGCAAAGCCGTCCCGACGAAATCGACACGATCGTCGCCGCTCATTCGGTGGCGGGAGCGATCGCTCGGCTCGGCTACGCCACCGAGATCATCGGCCTTGCTCCCGACCTTGCCGGCCTCGACGCGCTCTCCTCGCGCCGGCCGCTCCTCGTCTTCAACCTGGTCGAAGCGGTCGGCGGCGACTGCCGGCTTGCGCCGATGGTGCCGGCGCGGCTCGACGCGCTTGGGCTTGCCTATACCGGCGGCGGAACGAATGCCTGGCTCGACACGCTCTCCAAGACGTCCACCAAGCTCAGGCTCGCTTATGCCGGTTTGCCCACGCCGGATTGGTCGCAAGACGGAACCGGGCTCGATCCGGACATGCGCGTGATCGTCAAGCCGGTTTGGGAACACGGCTCGCTCGGCATCGATCCGGCCTCGGTGATGCGCGCCGCCGAGGCGCCGCGCGCGATCGTCGAGCGAACGCTGCGCTGGCGCACGGAGCATTTCGCGGAGCGCTATATTGACGGCCGGGAATTTGCCGTCGCGATGACGGAGGGGCAGCAAGGCGTCGACGTGCTCCCCATCCGCGAGACGGTGTTCCTGGGATTCGGGCACGGCGCGCCGCTGATTACCGATTACGACGCCAAATGGACGCCGGAGAGCCAGCCTTATCTTGGCACCCCGCGGCGCTTCGGCATCGAGAAGAATGAACCCGAGCTCGCGGCCGAACTGACGCGCCTGGCCATCGGCTGCTGGGTCTTGTTCGATCTCGACGGTTATGCGCGGGTCGATTTCCGCGTCGATCGTTCCGGCGCGCCCTTCATTCTGGAAGTCAACATGAACCCGTGTCTCAGCGCCGACGCAGGCTTCGCGGCTTCGGCGCTCGAAGCCGGGATCGGTTACGACACGATGATCGACCGCATCATCCAGGCGTCGCTCGCGCGCTTGCAAGCCACCGCCTGACGTGCTTCGCATCTGACCCATGCTCCGCATCCGCAAGGTGGCCGATGCCACGACGGCGGTGAACCGCTCGGCCATCGAAGCGGCGCAGAAGATCATGCGCGAGCAATTCCCGGGAATTCCCGAGGAAGACATCGCCAAGCTGCCGGACCAGCTCACCAATCCGCTGAAGCACAAATTCGTGTCGCGGCTGTTCGTGGCCGAGAATGAACGCGACCAGACGCTGGGCGTGGCGCTTCTGTTGTATGCGCCGGATATCGGCTTTTCCTATCTTGAGATCATCTCGACCGCGCCCGGCCGGATGGGGGCGGGAATCGGGGCGGCGCTTTATGAGCGCGTGCGCGAAGAAGCGCGCGCCCTCGGCACGCAACTCTATTTCGAATGCCTGCCGGACGACCCTGGCCTCAGTCCCAATCCCGACATCAGAGCCGCCAATGCCGCGCGACTGAAGTTCTACGAGCGCTATGGCGCACGGCCGATCGTCAACACGGCCTACGAAACGCCGATCCGGTCAGGCACGACCGATCCGCCTTATCTCGTGCTCGATCCGCTGGGCGCGGGCGATCTGCCGGGCCGGGACAAAGCGAGCAAGATCGTGCGCGCGATCCTCGACCGGAAATACCAGTGTCCGCCGGACTACGTGCGGATGGTGGTCGATTTCGATCAAGGACGATCCCGTCCGGTTGCGCGAGCCGCGCTACATCAAGACGCGACGTGCGTTGAAAGGGGAGCTGCGCGCGGCGTCGGAGCTGCGCATCGCGCTCGTGCTCAACGACGAGCATGCCTTCCACCAGGTGCTGGACCGCGGCTATTTCGAGGCGCCGGTCCGCATTCGCTCGATCATGGCCGAGCTCGATCCTTCGGGACTGGTGGAGAAGGTTCAGGCCAAGCGTTATTCCGACCGGCATATCCGGGCCGTGCACGACGGCAGGCTGGTCGACTATATCCGCAAGGCGAGCCTGATGGCCGGGCCCAAGAAGTCGATCTATCCTTACGTCTTCCCCATACGCAATCCGGCGCGGGCGCCGAAGGACGAGACGGTCCTTGCCGGCTATTACTGCATCGACACGTTCACGCCGCTGAACCAGAACGCCTATCTCGCCGCGCGTTCGGCGGTGGATTGCGCGCTCACCGCGGCGGACAAGGTGCTGGAGGGCGCGCCGCTGGCTTACGCCCTGGTGCGGCCGCCGGGCCACCATGCCGAGACGCGCAGCTTCGGCGGCTTCTGCTATTTCAACAATGCGGCAATTGCGGCCAATCTGCTCGCCCGCTACGGCAAGGTGGCGATTCTCGATATCGACTATCACCACGGCAACGGGCAGCAGGAGATCTTCTACAATCGCTCCGACGTGCTGACGGTATCGATCCACGCCCATCCGAGCTTCGCCTATCCGTACTTCACCGGGTTTCGCGACGAGACGGGCATCGGCCCCGGCGCGGGCTTCAATCTCAACATTCCGTTGCCTGAGCACATCACGCCTGAGCAGCACCGCAACGCCGTGACCGAGGGCCTGCGGCGCGTCAGGCGGTTTGCGCCGGCCTATCTCGTGGTCTCGCTCGGTTTCGACACCGCGCGCGGCGATCCCACCGGCACATGGTCCAATCGAGGCAAGGATTTCGAGCTTCTCGGGCGCATGATCGGCGAGCACGGCTATCCCACGCTGGTGGTGCAGGAGGGCGGCTACCGCGTGCGGACGCTCGGCACCAACGCCCGGAATTTTTTCACAGGACTCGTTGCCGGCCGTTCTGCGGCACCACAGGTGGCGCCGGCGCTTGCCCGTGGTGCGAGCCAAAGCCGCGACGTCGCTGCGAACGGGCTCGATTGGCGAAGCGCCGTGATGGTCGACGATGTCGGGCGTGTTCGATCACTTGTGGCAAGCACCGGTTTTTTCAATGCTGCCGAGGTCGAAATCGCCTCCGATCTCGTCAACGAGCGCCTCACCAAAGGGATTCGCTCGGGCTATCAGTTCGTGCTGGCCGAGCGCGGAGCAAACCTCGTGGCCTATGCCTGTTACGGCCCGATACGCGGGACGCAAGGCGCATTCGATCTCTTTTGGATCGTCGTTTCGCCCGATGAGCAGAGAAGGGGCCTCGGCGCCCAGCTTTATGCCCGCGCCGAAGCCGCCATGGTGAAAGCGGGCGCCAAGCGCATCTATGCCGATACGTCTTCCTCGGATCGTTACGCCGGCACCCGCGATTTCTATCACGACATGGGTTTCCGCGAGCAGGCGCGGATTCCCGATTTCTACGCGCCGGGCGACAGCAAGATCGTCTATATGAAGGCGCTTGCCGCCGGGAGCAGGCCTCCGCGCCAATCGCCATGAGGCGACATTTGCACCGGCACACGAGCAGGGTCAGGCCGGTACGGCCGTGATCGCCGCAAGGCCCGACGGCATCGGCGTCGCACTCGCGAGCGCGAGGCCCGACTGGGACAGCAGCATCGTCAGATGCTCACGGCTCCGCACGGATCCGCCGGTGATCGCCATCATGTGAAGGTCGAGCTCGATGGCGGCGGGGTCGTCCGCGGCATGATCCGGCAGAAGCCGCTCGATGACGACAAGCCGCGCCCCCTCCGGCATCGCTTCGCGGCAATTCGCGAGGATCGTGCGGGCCTCCGCATCGTCCCATTGCTGGAGCACGCCGTTGAGCAAATAGAGATCGGCTTCGACAGGGATTGCGGCGCGAAGATCGCCGCCGATGCGTTGGACACGGCCTGCGACCCCTTGCGCCTGCAAGAACGGCAATGCCGCTTCGATCGTGTCGCGGCGATCGAACAGGATGCCGGCAAGGTCGGCATGCACTTGCAGAAGCGCCGCGAGCAATCCGCCATAGCCGCCGCCGATGTCGGCTACGATCCGCACGCCCGAGACGTCGAGCGCCGCGACGATGGCGGGGGCTTGCGCGAGCGTCTCTTCCGCCAAATAAGAGTTGAATAGGTCACCATGCGCAGAGTGCTCGCGCCGCCAATCAGAGACGTTCATGCCGAAGACATGCTCGAAAGCGGGTCTTCCCGTCTCGATGGTCGCGGCGAGGTTGGCCCAAGGTTGCCAATATTGCGCGACGACGATCTCGATTTTCTCCCGCAGCCGCGCGGGCGAGCCCGGCAAGAGGCATCGGCCTTGAGGCGTGAGCGCGAAAGTGCCGTCGGGGTGCTCGGTGCAAATGCCGAGGCTCGCCAACCCGCGCAACAGGCGGTGCAGAAGCGGCGCCGACAGGCCGCGTTCCGCTGCGAGCGCATCGGCCGTCCAGGCCCGCGTCTCCATTCGTTCAGGCAGGCCGAGCTTCACTGCGGCATAGAGGAGCGCTGCGTCGTGATAGGCCGCGATCTTGAGGCGCAGCCGCTCCTCGAAGTCGTCCTGCCCGGAAAGGCGTCCCGCCATGCCACTCCTGCCCAAGTCCCGCGCGGCTCGGGGGGAGGGTATGTGTTTAAATCGGGAATGACGAGACGGAGAATCATTGCCTGGTCGAAGGCGCTGCTATAACCACCGGCCATGACGGACGAAATCGAAGTGATTGAGGACGCCCGTGACACCGGCCGCGGCGAAGGGTTGACGCAGGAACGCGTGCTCATCGTCGATTTCGGCGCGCAATATACCCAGCTCATCGCCAGGCGCGTGCGCGAGGCAGGCGTCTATTCGGAGATCGTGCCCTATAACAGGGCGGAGGAAGCGCTCGGGCCCGTTCTGCCCAAGGCCATCATCCTCTCGGGCGGTCCGGCGAGCGTGCATGAGGCGGGCACGCCCCAGGCCCCGCAATCTCTCTTCTCCGCCGGCGTGCCGGTGCTCGGCATCTGTTACGGCGAGCAGGCGATGGTGGCGGCCCTCGGCGGGACGGTCGAAGGCGGGCATGCGCGCGAGTTCGGCCGCGCCGAGCTTCAGATCATCGACGACACGCCGCTCTTCGACGGCGTCTTCCAAGTCGGCGAGCGGGCGCCGGTGTGGATGAGCCATGGCGACCGCGTGACCAGGCTTCCGCCGGGCTTCCGCGCCGTCGGCATCTCGACCGGCGCGCCCTTCGCGGCGGTCGCCGACGATTTACGGAAACTCTACGGCGTCCAATTCCATCCCGAGGTGGTGCACACGCCGAAGGGCGCGGCGCTGCTCGCCAATTTCGTCCATGCGATTGCTGCTTGCGCCGGCGACTGGACCATGGCGCAATTCCGCAGCCATGAGGTCGCCCGCATCCGCGCTCAGGTTCGCGACGGCCATGTCATTTGCGGGCTCTCGGGCGGGGTCGATTCCGCCGTCGCGGCGCTGCTGATCCACGAGGCGGTCGGCGACCAGCTCACCTGCATCTTCGTCGATCACGGCCTGCTGCGCCAAGGCGAAGCGGAAGAGGTGGTCGAACTCTTTCGCGGCCACTACAACATCCCGCTGGTGACTGTCGACGCGGGGCCGCGTTTCCTCGACGCGCTGCAAGGCGTCACCGATCCCGAAGCGAAGCGCAAGACGATCGGCAGACTGTTCGTCGATGTGTTCGAGGAGGAAGCCGACACAATCGGCGCGGTCGAGTTCCTGGCGCAGGGCACGCTCTATCCCGACGTGATCGAGAGCGTCTCGGCGACCGGCGGCCCGTCGGCCACCATCAAGTCGCATCATAATGTCGGCGGCCTGCCCGAACGCATGCGTCTCAAGCTGATCGAGCCGTTGCGCGAGCTGTTCAAGGACGAGGTCCGCGCGCTCGGGCGCGAGCTTGGACTTCCCGACGCCTTCGTCAAGCGCCATCCTTTCCCGGGTCCGGGGCTCGCCATCCGCGTTCCCGGCGAAGTGACCGAGGAGAAGCTTGCGATCCTGCGCAAAGCCGACGCCGTCTATCTCGACGAGATCAGGCGGCGCGGCCTTTACGACAAGATCTGGCAGGCTTTCGCCGTGCTGCTGCCGGTGCGCAGCGTCGGCGTGATGGGCGATGCGCGCACCTACGATTATGTGTGCGCGCTCCGCGCCGTGACCTCGACCGACGGCATGACCGCCGACTACTACGACTTCTCCCACGAATTTCTCGGGGCCGTGTCGCGGCGCATCATCAATGAGGTGCGCGGCATCAACCGCGTGGTCTACGACATCACCTCGAAGCCCCCCGGCACGATCGAGTGGGAGTGACGGCTACTCTCCGCCCGGCGGCAGCGGGAATGGAGGCCGGCACGGGATGTTCGCGCCGGGCGCGTTTAACCTCGTGTGGGCGGAGTCAAGATTGGGCTACTCATTCGATTCGGGAGGCCCAGCATGGCAAAGCCAAGTGACATACTTGCGAAGGTCACCACCGGCGGAGGTCAAATCAAGTTTCGAGACTTCCAAAGGCTGTTATTAGGGCTTGGCTTCCGTCTCGATCGGATTCGAGGGAGCCACCATATCTATGTTCACCCAAAGGTCGCGCGGGCTTTTAGCGTTCAGCCTGTCGGCAATGAAGCAAAGCCGTTTCAAGTGCGTCAACTACGGGATATGATTGTCGAATTCGATCTGAAGCTTGATGAAGCTTGATGAAGAAATGAAGCAGCCTCATTACGCGATGACGGTCGCATGGTCGGAGGAGGACGGCGGTTGGGTGGCCGACGCCCCCGACCTCAAGTCTTGCTCGGCGTTCGGTGCCACACCGGAAGAAGCGGTTGCCGAGCTGCGTATCGCCATACAGGGCTGGCTCGAAGCGGCTCGCGAAAATAGGCTCCCAATTCCACAACCCCGGTTTCGGCCGAAGGTGGAAGCCGCAGAATAGAGATAGGCGCCGATCTCGCCTATAATGCCCCCGGCGCGACAACCGTAATTGCGTGGTGCCGTGACGATGCGAAGAGACGACGCTTGGAAGATCTTGCAGGCCAAACTGGCCGAGATCGAGCAGGAGCACGACCAGGAGCTTGAAGGCAAGGAAGACCTTCGCGAGCCGGTCGATGCGAAGGCCGAGGCGCGAGCGCTCACCGCGGTCTTCGATTTCCTGCAGAACTGCAAGATCGCGCCCACCGAGTCCTTGCTTCGCGTGTTCAGGCGCTACTTGCGCGCGACGAAGACCGACACGCCGATCGCGGAGCAACGGCGCACGCCGAGGTCGCGGGCAAGCTAGGGCCCCGGAGTTCGCTCTTTCCGAGGGCGAATCGGCTAGAACATGCCTTCGACGAAGGGTAGGCACCCATGACGCTCCTCATCATCGGCATCATCGTGTTTCTCGGCTTCCATCTTTTGCCCACGGTCCCGGGCTTGCGGGACCGGCTGGTCGGCCGATTCGGCGAGGGCGGATACAAGGGCCTGTTCTCCTTGCTCTCGATCGCGGGCCTCGTTCTCCTTGTTTACGGCTTTGCCGAGGCGCCCGTCGTTCAAATCTGGTCGCCGCCGGACTGGACCCGCTGGGTGGCGATCGTGCTGATGCTGCCGGCCTTCATTTTCCTCGTCGCGGCCTACGTCCCCGGGCAGATCAAGGCCAAGCTCAAACATCCGTTTCTGGTCGCCGTCAAAACCTGGGCGCTCGCCCATCTCATCGCCAATGGCGACCTCGCCTCCCTGATCCTGTTCGGCTCGTTCCTCGCCTACGCGGTGTATGACCGCATCAATATCAAATCGCGGGAGCCGCATGGGGTCGGAATTCAAGGGCCGGTGAAGCCGCAGAACGATGTCATCGTGGTCGTGCTCGGCACGGCGCTCTACGTCGTCTTTTTGATCTGGCTGCATCCGCTCCTGATCGGCTCGGCGCCCCTGGCGCAATGAGGCAATAGGCCTCTCGGGCCCACTTTTTTGCGCTGCACAAACGCCTATATTTCTGCCATAAGACGGAGAGCAAAGGTCTCGGTTAGGGGAGCTTAGCGGACGTGTCGCAGGACTTTGCCTTGAGGCGGGTGACCGCGCCGGACATTCGCAACCGGAAGGGCGGTGCGCCGATCGTCGCGCTCACGGCCTATCACGCTCATACCGCGCGCATCATCGACCCTCATGTCGATATGCTGCTCGTTGGCGATAGCCTCGGCATGGTCATGCATGGCTATGAGACGACCGTCCCGGTGCCGCTCGAGCTGATGATCATGCACGCGCAAGCCGTGGTGCGGGGCTCGACCCGGGCGCTCGTCGTCGTCGACATGCCGTTCGGCTCCTACGAGGAGAGCCCCCCGGTCGCCTTCCGCAACGCCGCGCGTGTGATCAAGGAGACGGGTTGCGGCGCGGTCAAGATCGAGGGCGGCGTGCAAATGGGCGAGACCATCCGCTATCTCTCCGAGCGCGGTATCCCGGTGATGAGCCATATCGGCATGACGCCGCAAGCCATCAACACGATCGGCAGCTTCTCGCCGCGCGGCCGGCTGCGTTCCGAGTGGGCGGCGTTCGAGGCGGACGCCAAGGCGGTCGCCGAGGGCGGCGCCTTTGCGGTTGTGCTCGAGGCTCTGGCCGAGCTTCTCGCCGCGCGCATCACCAAGCAGATCGACATTCCCACCATCGGCATCGGCGCGTCCGTGGAATGCGACGGGCAGATCCTCGTGCTCGAGGACATGCTCGGGCTTTCGCCGCGGGTGCCGAAATTCGTCAAGGAATATGCGCAGCTCGGTGCCGGGATCGAGGGCGCCGTCAAGGCCTTCGCCAACGACGTGCGAAACCGCGCGTTTCCTTCCGCGGAGCATACCTACCCGATGTTCGACGAAGGTGCGGAAGTCACGAAAAAGACCAAAATCACAGGCAGTTAGCCCGATTCCGGCGCTTCGTTCGGCGCGTCTTGCGGGGGGAGGCCCAAGGCTCTTTAACTTGCGTGCTTCAGACGCCTTCACTATACGGCGGCATAAGGAACGGCCTGAGGCCTGCAAGGCCGAGCCGCCCAGTCTCGCCATAACCGCAAAGCAAAAAGAGTCCGCTGCAAGATGAGCGACCGTGACTTCTTTCGCGAGGTGGACGAAGCCGTCCGCCAGGACAAATACAGGAAGCTTTGGGACCAATACGGCGTCCATGTTCTGGTTGCCGCCGCCATCGTGGTTGCCGGAGTCGCCGGCTACAAGGGCTGGACGTTTTGGCAGGAGAAGCGGGCCGCCGACGCCGGCGCGAAGTTCTCCCAGGCCTTGAGGATGGAGGACGGCGCCGACGCGGCAAAGGCGCGCGAGATGCTGGCCGCTTTGGCGGAGCAGGGGCCGCAAGGTTACCGCGTGCTGGCGCGTTTCCAGCTCGCCGCGGCGGCGGCGAAAGCCGGCGAGACCGACAAGGCGGTCGCCGCTTACGACGCGCTCGCCAAGGATGGCGCGGTCGATCCGATCCTACAAGACCAAGCCACGCTTCAGGCGGCTTCGCTCCGATTGGAGCAGGCGGACTATGCCGAGATGGAGCAACGTCTGAAAGGTCTCGCCGACTCCAATAGTGCCTGGCGTTTTTCCGCACGCGAGCTGCTCGGGCTTTCGGCCTACCGGGTCAAGAATATGCGCGAGGCCGAGAGGCAATTCAGCGTGTTGGCCGAGGATCAAGCGACGCCTGGAAACTTGCGGGAACGTGCCAATATGATGCTTGCGCTGATCGTGGGGGCGCCGCAGCCGTTAAGCACCACGGCAAACTAGCCGGTGCGAACCAGAGGTGGCTCGAAGTTGCGCTCGGGTCGAATACGGGGATTTCCGGATTGCCTCCTCGGCGCGGGGCTCGTGGCAGCTATGGCCATGGGTCTTGCGGGATGTGGGGGCGGAACGTTCGGTGATCTCGAGCAGAAGATCAAGAATCCCTTCGCCAAGAAGGAAGCGCCGCTTCCAGGCGAACGGATTGCCGTCATAACCGATCCGACCGCAGTCAGTATCGATCCGGCCGAAGCGGCAAGGCCGGTTCAGCTCCCCGCGCCTCAGGCCAACGCCTCGTGGACGCAGCCGGGAGGATCCCCTTCCAACAGCCTCGGCCATCTCGCGCTGAACGGGGACGTCCGCAAAGTCTGGTCTGCCGATGCCGGGACCGGTTCGTCATCAAGCGGTCGCTTGAGCGCCGTGCCGCTGGTCGCCGACGGCAAGGTCTTCACGCTCGATGCCGGCGGCAGGGTGTCGGCATTTTCCACGTCAAACGGCGCGCGGGTCTGGTCGGCAGAAATAACGCCCGACAATGAGAAGGAGAAAGAGGGCTTCGGCGGGGGGCTCGCGTTGGATGGAGGCCGGCTCTACGCGGCGACCGGCTTCGGCACCGTCGTCGCCATCGATCCCGGCAATGGCGCGGTGGTCTGGTCCAAGCGCGTGGGCGAGCCCGTCCGCAGCGCGCCGACGGCCGCAGGAGGCAAGATCTATTTCGTTTCGGCCGGCAATATCCTCTATGCCCTCAACGCCGAGGACGGACAGCAGCTCTGGACCTCGCGCGGACTGCCGCAACCGGCGACGCTGCTCAGCAATGTCAGCCCCGCGGTGAGCGGCGGCTTCGTCGTCGCGCCGTTTCCGGCCGGCGACGTCGCCGCTTTCGAGGCCGCGAGCGGCAAGGCGACATGGCGCGATTCCCTGGCGCGTTCGAGCGAGACCTCGGCGTCTGCCGTTCTCGGCGATCCGGCGCGGCCGGTCATCGATCGCGGGATGGTGTTCGCGGTCAGCCATGGCGGCAAAATGATCGCCATCGAGGAAGGGTCGGGCGCACGCTTATGGACGCGCAATCTCGCCAGCACCCAGATGCCGTGGGTCGCGGGCGACACCGTCTATGTCGTCGATCTCGCCGGCAAGCTGATTGCGCTCGCCCGGGCCGACGGCAAAGTGCGATGGGTTTCAGAGCTTCCGAAAGGCGCGCGCTGGAGCGGACCGGTGCTCGCCGGCGGCAAGCTCTGGGTCGTCTCCGGCAACGGCCTTTTGGTAGGCGCCGATGCGCGGACGGGCCAGCTCCTGAGCCAGATCGATCTCGACACGCCGGTCTTCGTGGCGCCTGTTGTGGCCGGCGGGCGCATGTATATCCTCGCCGACAACGCCTCACTGATTGCCCTCAACTAGCCCTGCCCACGGGCCGCAAGACCGCGCATCTTCCGAAGCCAGGCACCGATGCCCTTCACCGTCGCCATTGTTGGACGGCCGAATGTCGGCAAGTCCACGCTGTTCAACCGGCTGGCGGGGAAGCGGCTCGCTCTCGTCGACGACCGGCCAGGCCTGACGCGCGACCGGCGCGAGGTCGAGACCACGCTTGGGGCCTGCACGGTCAGGCTCATCGACACGGCCGGGCTCGAGCCCGGAGATGCGGGATTGACCGCGCGCATGC
The DNA here is from genome assembly GCA_963776655.1 of uncultured Alphaproteobacteria bacterium. Classification (GTDB taxonomy): domain Bacteria; phylum Pseudomonadota; class Alphaproteobacteria; order Rhizobiales; family Methyloligellaceae; genus Methyloceanibacter. The sequence goes on from CAVZNL010000004.1 coordinate 47,391, forward strand.
GCAAGCAAACCGAAGCGGCCATCGCGCACGCCGACCTCGTGCTGTTCCTCATCGATGGGCGGGCGGGCGTGGTGCCGGCCGACGAGATTTTCGCCGACCTCGTGCGCAGCGCGGGCAAGGCGGTCGTCCTCGGCGTCAACAAGAGCGAAGGGCGCGCGGCAGAGCCCGCGCTCTACGAGGCCTATGCGCTCGGCCTCGGCGAGCCGCTGCCGATCTCGGCCGAGCACGATCTTGGCATCGGCGAGCTCGCCGAAGCGATCGAGCATGTGTGCCGGGAACGGACGGGCGCGGGGGAGGAACAAGGGGACGAGCCCGCAGAGGCGTCCCCGCGTCCTTTGCGAATCGCCATCGTGGGGCGACCGAATGTCGGCAAGTCGACCCTCATCAACGCGCTGCTTGGTGAGGAGCGCATGATCACCGGCCCCGAAGCCGGCATTACCCGCGACGCCGTCGCTTCGAGCCTTGAGTGGGATGGGCGGTCGCTGCTCTTGTTCGACACCGCGGGGCTCAGGCGCAAGATGCGGGTCGAAGAGCGCGCCGAAGCGCTTTCGGTCGGCGACGCGCTCAAGGCGATCCGTTTCGCCGAGATTGTCGTCCTGCTTCTCGATGCAGAGCATCCCTTCGAGAAACAAGATCTCCAGATCGCGCATCTGATCGCCGAGGAAGGGCGGGCTCTTGTCATCGCCGTCAACAAATGGGACCTCGTCCGCGATCGCGAGAAGCGGCTCGCCGCCTTGCGCGCGACCTGCCAGCGTCTGTTGCCGCAGGTCAAGGGCGTGGCGCTGGTTCCGGTCTCGGCGCTGACCCGAACGGGACTCGACCAATTGATGACGGCGATCCTTGCCGCCGATGCTCTATGGAATCGCAGGCTTCCGACGCGCGCGCTCAATCAATGGCTGCAAGCGGCGGTCGAGACGCACCCCCCGCCGGCCGTCTCGGGGCGCCGCATCAAGCTCAGATATATCACCCAGGCGAATGCGCGGCCGCCGACCTTCGTCTTGTTCTGCTCGCGCCCGAAGGCCCTGCCCGAATCCTATTCGCGCTATTTGGTGAATTCCTTGCGCGACAATTTCGACATGCCGGGTGTGCCGATCAGACTGCATCTGCGCAAGGGCGATAACCCGTTTGCCTGAGGATCGGATATGGGCGAGGGAAGCGGCACGGAAGTCTATTTCTATCATCTGGAGCGGCTAACGCTCGATGACGTGCTGCCGACGCTGCTTGAAATGTCGCTCAAGCGCGGCTGGCGCGCGGCCGTCCAGGCTGCGAGCGAGGAGCGGGTCGAGGCCCTCGATACGCGGTTATGGACGTACCGGGAGGAGAGCTTCCTTCCGCATGGGACGGCGCGCGACGGGCGCGCCGCTTTGCAACCGATCTATCTCACCGCGGGCGAGGACAATCCAAACGCGGCGCAGATACGCTTCCTTGTCGACGGGGCCACGCTCGCCGATCCTTCGCCTTATCTCAGAATTGCCCATGTCTTCGACGGAGGCGACGAGGCCGCGGTCGCCCGCGCGCGGGAAGCCTGGCAACAAGCGAAGACGCGCGGCGATTCCGTCAGTTATTGGCAGCAGGACGCCAATGGCCGCTGGCAACAAAAAGCGTGAGGGAAACGGCGCGCATCTCGTCATTCGTCTTGTCGCTGTGCTGTGCGGCGGCTATAAGCCGCGCATTCCATGACATCAGGGGGACTTTATTCATATGCCCAGTGAGCGCACGCTTTCGATCATCAAGCCCGATGCCACCGAGCGAAATATTATCGGGCAGATCGTCGCGCGCCTCGAAGGTGCGGGCCTTCGCGTGATCGCGCAGAAACGCGTGTGGTGGAAGAAGAAGGACGCAAGGAAATTCTACGAGGTCCATGAGGGCCAGCCTTTCTTCAAGGACCTCCTCACCTTCATGACGTCGGGACCCATCGTGTTGCAGGTGCTCGAAGGCGAAAATGCCATCGCCCGGAATCGGGAGGTGATGGGGGCGACCAATCCGGTCGATGCTGCGCCAGGCTCGATCCGCAAGGATTTCGGCGTGAACTTGCAGCGGAACTCCGTGCATGGTTCGGACAGTCCCGCGACGGCCAAGCGCGAGATCGCGCTTTGCTTCAAGAAGAGCGAGATCGTGGGATAAGCGCGCTCCGTTGCGCGGTTCTGGAGGGTGCCGGCGTCCGCCTTCATGCTATGAGAAAGCTCCATGAGGATCGCGCGCGCAATCGTCGCAATTGCCATTCCGCTTGCAGTCTTCGCTGCGCCGATGCCAACGTTTGCTCAAGAGGGTTTGAGCCAAGCCGAGCTTCATGCCGCCAAAACGCTTGATGAATTGCGCGGCGATCCGCTCGCTCTCCATGATTTCCTCAAACGCATGCCGAAGGGCGGCGAGCTTCATAGTCATCTGCACAGCGCCGTATTCGCCGAGACGCTTATCCGGGACGCCATCGACGACAAGCTCTGTGTCGATGTCGCGGCGCATGCCTTTGCCAAGCCGCAAGGTTCGGGGAGCGATGCGCCAGTCTGCGCGGAGGGCGCCGTGCCCGCGGCGACGGTCTACAAGGATCAGCGCCTGTATGATGGGTTGATCGACGCCTTCTCCATGCGCGGCTTCGTCGCGTCCGAAGGCGATACCGGTCACGATCATTTCTTTGGCGCGTTCAAGAAATTCGGCGGCGTCGATCCTGGCCATACCGGCGAATGGCTCGACGAGGTGGCGACCCGCGCCGCCCGCCAGAACATGCAATATCTCGAGTTGATGGCCACGCCGACATGGCGCCTCCTCGACTCCATCACCAAGGACGTGGCGTGGCGCGAGGACTTGCAGGGTCTGCGTCGGGACCTTCTCGCCAAGGGTCTTGCCGACGACATTCCCGGCGCGCGCCAGTTCTGGGACCAGGCTGAGACCAAGCGCAGGGAGCTCGGCCGCTGTGGCGATGCGGGCGAAGCTCCCGGCTGCAAGGTCGTGCTCCGCTACATCTACGAAGTCTTCCGCAATAATCCGAAGGAGCTCGTGTTCGCGCAAGCGCTGTTCGGCTTCGAGCTTGCATCAGCCGATCCGCGCGTGGTGGCCGTCAATTTCGTGGGCGAGGAGGACGGGCACGACGCCATGACCGACTATGCCGAGCATATGCGCATGGTCGGGTACTTGCGCACGCTCTATCCGAACGTCCGCGTCAGCCTTCACGCGGGCGAGCTTGCGCCGGGACTGGTGCCGCCGGAAGGCTTGTGCTGCCACATCAGACTTGCGGTGGAGCAGGCCGGAGCCGACCGCATCGGCCACGGCGTCGATGTCATGTACGAAGACGGTCCTTACGAGCTATTGAAGACCATGGCCGACAAGGGCGTGCTCGTCGAAATCAACCTCACCAGCAACGCGATGATTCTCGGCGTCAGCGGCAACCGCCATCCCTTGCCGACCTATCGCCAGTTCGGCGTGCCGGTTGCGCTCTCGACCGACGACGCGGGGATCGAGCGCATCGACCTCACCCATGAATATGTCCGCGCCGTCGCCGACTATGCGCTCACCTATGCCGAGCTGAAGGAGATGGTTCGCAACAGCCTGGAATACAGCTTCCTCGACGGCGCGAGCCTATGGGCCGGCAAAGGCGACTATTCGCGCTTCGCTGCGGAATGCCGCAATGCTGCGCCAGGCTCGGCCGAAGCGCCGCCCTCATGCGCGTCCTTTCTCTCCGGCAGCGAGAAGGCGGCGCAACAATGGGAGTTGGAACGGCGGTTTCAGATGTTCGAAGCGAGTTTCTGAGGCTCTTGGAACCCCTCTCCCCTTGCGGGAGAGGGTGCCCCGGGAAAGCCGGGGCGGGTGAGGGGGAAGACGCGGCTTCGCCGCTGACCCCTCACCGCGCGCCAACTGGCGCGCGTGCTCTCCCCCAAGGGGAGAGCGGGGTATGAATTTTAGCGCCATGACCATGGGTCCCGCTTGATGCGCCGAAGGCAAGGGGAGAGCGGGGTATGAATATTTAGCGCCATGACAATGCGTTGATACGCCCGAAGGCAAGGAGAGAGGAGTTTTGCGGCGCGGCGTCAGCTCAAGGCGCGGATGCGGAAGGGGAGGCCGCCCTTCGGGCAGAGCGTGACGGTCGCATGGATCTTCGCCGGCACCGGACCCGCATATTCCGGGGTGAAGCGGCGCAGCAACTGCACCAGAGCGAGCGTATTCTCGATCTGCGACAACGCGCCGCCGATGCAGGCACGCTTGCCGGCGGCAAAGGGAAGATAGCTGTACTTCACCCGCTTCTTGGCGCGCTCGGGCGCGAAGCGCTCGGGATCGAACTTCTCCGGCTCGTCCCAATATTTCGGACTGTGGTGCATGACATAGGCAAGGATCACCACCTTGTCGCCCGCCTTGATCTTGCGGCCCTCGATTTCGTCATCGTCGGCCGCAATCCGGATGAGAGCCCAGATCGGCGGGAACAGCCGCATGGTCTCCTGGATCACCATGCGCGTATAGGACAGTTGCTGGATCTCGTTCCATTGCGGATCGCGTTCACCGCAGACGGCGCGCGCTTCGGCCCTGATGCGCTCGAGCGCCGCGGGGTGCTGCGAGAGGAGATAGAGCGACCAGGCGAGCGTGAGCGCGGTGGTCTCGGTCCCGGCCCACAGATATTGCTTCATCTCATCGACCACCTGCTGGCGGTCGAACTCGGGAAAATTGGGATCGCCTTCCGCCTCCTCGAGCATCTTGAGCAGGGTCTTCTCGCGATGATCGAGCACGCCTGCGCCGGTGACCATCTCGGGGATCTGGCCCCACACCTCCATGGCCTTGGCGGCGTCCTCCTGCGTGATCTCCTCGAGCTCGCCGCGCACGTTCTTGAGCCGGATCGACTTGTGGTTCATCACGTCGGTGTAAGTCTTGACCTGGCCGAACACGAAATGCGGGTTGAACGGCATCTCGCGGTCGAACAGGGCCCTGCACACCATCTCGGCGGCAAGCGTCCAGGTCTCCTCCACCATTTCGATGGTCTCGCCGGTCGAGGCGAATTTCGCCCAGCGCCCCATCTTGGAATCGATGGCCGACATCAGATAGGGGAAATAGGCCTCGAACATGTTGGGATGGAAGGCGGGCTGCTGCGGCGCGCGGATCTTCTGCCATAGCGCGCCGTCGACGGTGATCATGCTCTTGCCGAAGATGGGGCGGAGCCCCTCGAAATATTTCACATAGTTGTCGGCGTTCGACACCAAGACGCGTTCCGCATGCGCCGGCTCCGACAAGAGCATGACGCGCTGGTTCTTGAGATTGATGGGAACGACGCCGCCATATTTGTCGCTCAGCGCCATGAGAACCTGCATGGGGTTCTCCTGGTTCAGGAGCGGGGTCAGCTTGAACCAAATGCTCTGCTCTTCGCCGAGCCCATGCGATGGAGAATAGGCTACTGTCATATGCGCCATTTTATGCCTTCCCCCAGGCTCCCTGCTGTTGGGACCGGGGGCCGCTGGCCTGTTTCCGAATTCCGGCCGCCATGATCGAAAAAGCGGCCTTTCGCTAGTAAAACAGGCGCAAAACTGCCTTGAATTGGGCCAGTCTCTAGCATCCGGCCGCTGGCAATGTCCATCAGCGGCCGGCACCTATTTTGCGGTGCGACATGCCGCCCCGTCCAGCGCTCAATCTTACGGCCGTTAATGCTTTCGATCAAAGCCCTTCGTCGAGGGACGGCGAGAAAAGCGGACCTTGCGGAACTTTCTCCTTGGCTCCTGTCGACGCCGCGACAATCTCGCCTTCGAGTCGGACCTCGCCGGAGGCAACCAGGCGGAGCGCGTGAGGGTAGAGGCGGTGCTCGGCGGCAAGCACGCGGGCGGCAAGTCTCTCCTCGGTGTCGTCCGCGAGCACGGGAACGGCAGCCTGCGCGACGATCGGACCGGTATCCATCTCGGGCCGCACGAAATGCACGGTGCAGCCGCTGATCTTGACGCCCAACTCCAGAACGCGCGCATGGGTGTTGAGGCCCGGAAACGCGGGGAGGAGAGAGGGATGAATGTTGAGATGCCGGTTCCACCAGCGCCGAACGAAGTCCTCGGTGTGGAGACGCATGAAGCCCGCGTTGCACAAGAGCTCGACTTGCGCCTCTTCCAGCGCCTCGGTCAGCGCCGCATCGAACGCGTCGCGAGACGCGAAATCCTTGTGATTGACGGCGCGGGTCGGGATGGAGGCGGTCTCGGCGTGGGCAAGACCTTGCGCGCGTGGCACGTTCGACACCACCAGCACGATTTCGGCGGGATAGTCGGGCGCCTTGCAAGCCTCGATCAGCGCCCGCAAATTGCTGCCGCGACCGGAGATGAGGACGCCCACGCGCGTCTTCTTCACGGGGCGCTCCGCGCGCGCTTGCCGGTGTAGCGGATAGGCGCGCCGCTTCCGCGTTCGCCGATGGCGCCGATCACCATGGCGTCGCCGTCGAGCCTTTCCAGGACCCGCTCGACATCGCCCGGAGCGACGATGAGGATCATGCCGATGCCGCAATTGAATGTGCGAAGCATCTCGTCCTGAGGAAGCCGCGCCTCCTGCATGAGCCAGGCGAAGACCGCCGGCAGCGCAAACGCGTCGAGATCGATCTCGGCGGAGAGGTGCTCAGGGAGCACGCGCGGAATGTTGTCGGTGAGACCGCCGCCGGTGACATGGGCAAGCGCCTTGACGGCTGACGTTCCGCGAATCGTTTCAAGGACCTGCCGGACATAGATGCGGGTCGGCGTGAGCAGGGCCTCGCCGAGCGTCGCCTCGCGTGCGAAGGGCGCGGGATCGTTCCAACTCAGCCCGGTGGTATCGACGATGCGGCGCACCAGGGAGAAGCCGTTGGCGTGAACGCCGGAGGAGGGAAGGGCGAGAATGACGTCGCCCGCGGCGATGTCGTTGCGCGGCAGCAACCGGTCGCGCTCCACCGCGCCGACACAGAAGCCGGCGAGGTCGTAATCGCCCGGCGCATAGAGCCCCGGCATCTCGGCGGTTTCCCCGCCGATCAGCGCGCAGCCCGCTTTTTGGCATCCCTTGGCGATACCGCCGATGACCGCCGTCGCCACGCCGAGCTCGAGCTTGCCGCAGGCGAAGTAGTCGAGAAAGAACAAGGGCTCGGCGCCCTGCACGACGATGTCATTCGCGTTCATGGCGACGAGGTCGAGACCGATCCCGTCATGCATCCCGGTCTCAATGGCGAGCTTGAGCTTGGTGCCGACGCCGTCGGTGGCGGCGACGAGCACGGGGTCGGCAAAGCCAGAAGCCTTGAGATCGAACAGGCCTCCGAAACCGCCGAGGGCCCCGATCACGCCCGGACGCTTGGTCGCGCCCGCGAGCGGGCGCAGCGCCTCAACCAGGGCGTTACCGGCATCGATATCGACGCCGGCGTCGCGATAGGTCACCTTAGCCTTGTCCTTGGGAGTTGCGGGCACCGAAGCACTCGGGTGCAGAATGGGGCGATTTGGCATAACAATCGTGCCCGGCGAGGCCCGTCAAGGCGCAAAAGGCCGTGGGTCCGCCACATTCACAAGGTTACGAAGGGGGCAGGGAGCGGCCTTCATGCGGCGGGCGTTGCGGCAGAGTTCGACATGGCGGCACGGCAACTGAGACCTTTCGCACTGGGTGTCGGGCTCCTCCTTTTGCCCTGGTTTGCCGTCGGCGCTTTCTTCGGCGGCGCTGCCCAAGCCGCTGACAGCCTCTATGACGTCGCCAAGATCTCGGTCGACATCACCGCTCAGGATGCCGTTGCCGCCCGCGCAACGGGCATGGCCGAGGCCGAGTCGCGCGCGGTCAAGACCGTGCTTCAGCGCCTGCTTCCGGCCGGTGTCGACGCGGACCTGCCCGGGCTCACCAAGGAGGACATCGAAGGCCTCGTCAACGGCGTGTCGATCCGCAAGGAGCAGAACTCGACGACCCGCTACGTTGCGACCCTCGATGTCAGCGTGAACGAGCAGGCGATCAAGCAGCTCCTGGAAGATTACAGTCTTCCCTTCAGCGAAGAGCGGGCCCCGCCCATCTCAATCCTGCCGCTCACGATCGCGGGCGGGGCCTTGGCAGGCGAAGGCGGCGAAGGCTGGCGCCGGGCGTGGGAGGATCTCGATCTCTCCCATAGCATGACTCCCGCCACGATCTTGAGAGCCCGCCCTGGCCTTGGACTCGACACCGTCAAAGCCGTGCTCGCAGGCGATGCCGAGGCCCTGGCCAAGATGCAAGATGAATACGGCTCGGGCCCCCTCGTCGTCGCCGTGGGCGAGACCACGGGAGCCGCGTTCGTGACGCGTCTTGCCGGTGCCGACGGCGTAGGCCCCGTCGCGTTGGAGCGCAGCGACACGCTTGGCGCCGATCCCAAGGCCGGCGCGCGCGAGGCGGCGGCGATCGCCTTTGGGATCATCGAGAACCGCTGGAAAACGACGCAGGCCGGCGCCGCGCCGGGGGCCGCGGCGAATGCCCAGCCGGGCGCCGAGCCGCCGGACGGGAGCGAAGCCGATGCGGCAAAGGGCGAGGTCCCCCGCAACGTGGTGGCGCAGGTCGAATTCTCGGGCCTCAAGGACTGGCAAGAGATCCGCGGAAGGCTGATGAACGTGGCCGGGATCCGGGGGATCGAGGTCAATTCGCTGTCGGCGCGTGCCGCGTCCATCACCTTCGATTATGCCGGCTCGCTCGGCCGCCTGCAGCAGGAACTCGACCAGAACGGGTTCGTTTTCGGTGAGAGAGAGGGGAGCTTTGTGCTCCGTTCCCGCTAGACTGGCAGATCGGCGCGCGGTCACGTCCAATGCCCGAATCTGCTAAGCTGCCGGCAGGAAGGGTGGCGCGCCGCAAAGCCCACGAAGGACGGTCTGGAGGAGCTTCGGTGAATATCCCCAACAGCCTAACGCTCGCGCGGATCGTGCTCGTTCCGCTGATCGTTTGGCTGATTATCACCCACGAGATGACCTGGGCCTTCATCCTGTTCCTGGTTGCCGGGTTGTCGGATGCGGCAGACGGATTCCTGGCCAAGCGCTATGGCTGGCACAGCGAGCTCGGCGCTTATCTCGATCCGATCGCCGACAAGGCCCTGCTCGTCAGCATCTATGTCACGCTTGGCTTCGCGGGCCATTTGCCGGTGTGGCTCGTGATCGCGGTGGTGAGCCGCGACATCCTCATCGTCGGCGCCGTGGTGCTGTCGTGGATGTTGTCGCGGCCGCTCACGATGCAGCCGCTCCTCGTCAGCAAAGCGAACACCGTCGCACAGATCATGCTCGCCGGCGTCGTGCTGGCGGAACTCGGCCTTGGTCTTGGCCTGCATCAGCTTGTCGGCGTTCTGATCTGGGTGACCGGGGCGTTGACCATCACCTCGGCGGGCGCCTATTTCTGGGAGTGGCTCGGACATATGGCGAGCTACGAGCCCGCGCCCCAGCCGCTTCCCCCGCGGCAGAAAAAGGCGGCCAAACGCGACGAGCCGCAATCCTCCCGGGTCAGGGCCTCGTGAGTCTCGCACAACTCACGCTCGATCTGCCGCATCGCGCGGCGCTCGGGGCCGAAGACTTCCTCGTCAGCGACTGCAATCGGGCGGCGGTCAAATTGCTGGACGCTTGGCCGCAATGGTCGAACCATGTTCAGCTTCTGATCGGGCCGGCCGCGAGCGGCAAGACGCATCTGGCCCGCGTGTGGCAGGCACTTTCGGGAGCGGAGGCGCTCAATCCTGACACGCTTCGCATGGACTTCGTCGACCGCATGAAGGCAGGGACCCCGCTCGTCGTCGAGGACGCCGATCGTGCCGCCTATGAGGAGAAGGCCCTGTTCCATCTTCTCAACCTGGCGCGGGAGCACCGGCTCTTCGTGTTGCTCACGGCGCGAAGCGTGCCGAGCCGCTGGCAGCTCTCGCTGCCCGACCTGTTGTCGCGGCTCAATGCATCGCCCGCCGTCGAGATCGGGCCTCCTGACGAGGCGCTCATCCGCACCGTCATGCTCAAGCATTTTGCCGACCGGCAGCTCGATATCGATCCGAAAGTGCTTACATATCTCGCGTTGCACGTGGACCGCTCGCTGGCGGCGGCAGCGGCGGCCGTGGCAGCGGTCGATCACGCGGCTCTCGCCACGGGGCGCAAGATCAGCCGCCAGCTGGTGACCGAGGTGCTTGCGGGAACGGCGGCGCGAGACTAGGCGCTCTCCCGTTGCCCCGCTGCGTAACGTAAGTGATACAGTTCCTGGGGTACATTCGGGGAGCCGCGGGGATTCCCTGCCGAGGCCGACAAAAAGCATCCGACTATCAATAGGTTGAAGATGAGTTTGCCTGAAACGGTTGAACGGCAGGACGCAAGCCCGGAGGTCGCCGCTTTCGGCCCGAGCCGCTTCTTCAACCGCGAGCTGTCGTGGCTCAACTTCAATCGGCGCGTGCTCGAAGAGGCCGAGAACGAGCGCCATCCGCTGCTCGAGCGCCTGCGTTTCCTGTCGATCTCGGCCTCGAACCTCGATGAGTTCTACATGGTCCGCGTCGCCGGCCTGCGCGGGCAGGTGCTCGCGGGCATCGAGACGCCGAGCGACGATGGACTGACCCCGGTCGAGCAGCTCGAGCGCATCAATCGCTCCGTCGCCGAACTGACCGCCGAGCAGCAGGAGAACTGGGTGAGGCTCGAAGCGCTGCTGGCCGAGGCAGGCATTCATGTGTTGAGCGCGGACCAGCTTTCCGAGGCCGAGCGCGCCTGGCTCGAGGAGCATTTCCTCGCGCATATCTTTCCCGTGCTCGACTCCGATCGCGGTCGATCCGGCCCATCCTTTTCCCTTCATCCCGAATTTCGGCTTCACGCTGGGTCTAGAGCTGGTGCGCGAGGGGTCGCTGCGCACCATGCACGCGCTCATGCCGATCCCGCCGCAGCTCGATCGCTTCATCCGCTTGCCGAGCAAGGGCGAAGCCAAGGAACCGGTCCGCTTCATCAGGTTGGAGACCGTGGTCGGCATCTTCGTGTCAAGGCTGTTCCTCGGCTACCGGGTGAGAAGCCAGGGCGCGTTCCGCGTGCTCCGCGACAGCGACCTCGAAGTGCAGGAAGAGGCCGAAGATCTGGTTCGGCTGTTCGAATCGGCGCTCAAGCGCCGGCGCCGCGGCTCGGTGATCAGGCTCGAAATGGAAGCCACCATGCCGTCGCGGCTGCAACGCTTCGTCATGCAGGAGCTCAAGGTCTCGGAGCGCGAGAGCTTCGTGCAGAAGGGCCTGATCGGACTTGCCGACACCAATCAGCTGATCGTGGCCGACCGCCCCGACCTCAAGTTCCAACCCTTTGTCAGCCGCTTTCCGGAGCGTATCCGCGAGCATCAAGGCGATTGCTTCGCCGCCATCCGCAAGAAGGACATTGTCGTCCATCATCCTTACAAGTCGTTCGACGTCGTGCTGCAATTCCTGAAGCAGGCCACCGCCGACCCGGATGTGGTGGCGATCAAATGGACGCTCTACCGCACCGGCAAGAGATCGCCGATCATCGAGGCGCTAAAGGATGCCGCCGAGGCCGGCAAGTCCGTGACCGCGGTGGTCGAGCTCAAGGCGAGGTTCGACGAGGAAGCCAACATCAAATGGGCGCGCGATCTGGAAAGCGCCGGCGTCCAGGTGGTCTACGGCTTCATCGAGCTGAAAACCCACGCCAAGCTGAGCCTCATCGTCAGGCGCGAGCGCGGCGAGCTCATCACCTATTGCCATGTGGGGACCGGCAACTATCACGCGGTTACCGCCAAGATCTATACCGACCTGTCGTTCTTCACCGCCGACCGCGTCATCGGCCATGACCTCTCGCGAATCTTCAATTACGTGACGGGCTATGCCGAGCCGGCCGAGCTCGAGGCCATGGCCGTGTCGCCGCATGGCCTCCGCGCCCGCATCCTCGACCACATCCGCGAGGAAATGTACCACGCCAAGGCGGGCCGCCCGGCCGCCATCTGGATGAAGATGAATTCGCTCGTCGATGCCGAGATCATCGACGCTCTGTACGAAGCGAGCCGGGCCGGCGTGGAGATCGACTTGGTCGTGCGCGGCATCTGCTGCTTGAGACCCGGCGTCCCCGATCTTTCGGAGACCATCAGCGTCAAGAGCATCGTCGGACGCTTCCTCGAGCATTCGCGCATCTATTGCTTCGGGGCCGGTCATGGTCTTCCGCATCGTAAGGCGGTGGTCTATATCAGCTCCGCCGACATGATGCCACGCAACCTCGACCGTCGCGTCGAGGCCATGGCGCCGATCACGAACCCGACCGTGCACGAGCAGATCCTCGACCAAATCATGGTGGCGAATCTCAAGGACAATCTGCAGAGTTGGCGCGTGCGGTCCGACGGAAGCTCGGAACGAATCCATCCGGGACTTGACCAGGAACCCTTCAGCGCCCAGGACTATTTCATGACCAATCCGAGCCTGTCAGGGCGCGGCACGTCCCTCAGGGAGCACATGCCGTCGCGTTTCACGCGCGTGGTCGAGGCCGGATAGGCGTCCAGCCGCCATGGCCCCAACCCCTGAACTCGCCCCGGTCGCGGTGGTCGATATCGGCTCGAACTCGGTCCGCCTCATCGTCTATGAGAACTCCGGCCGGGCGCCGGCGCCGATCTTCAACGAGAAGATTCTCTGCGGACTCGGGCGTTCGTTGTCCACGACCGGGAGACTCGCGCCCGAGGCGGTCGAGCGCGCGCTGCGGGCGTTGCGGCGCTTCCGCGCGCTCATCGACCAGCTCGGCGTTGTCCATGTCGAGGCGATCGCCACGGCGGCGGCGCGCGAGGCCGCCAACGGGCCTGAATTCATTGCCCAAGCCGAACGTCTCCTCGACGGGAAGATCACCGTGCTCTCGGGCAGCAGGGAAGCTGAGCTTGCCGCGCTTGGTGTGGTATCGGGAATCCACGCTGCGGACGGTTTTGCCGGCGACTTGGGCGGCGGCAGCCTCGAGCTGATCGATGTGAGGGGAGGCAGACCCGGCGATGCCGCCACCCTTCCGCTCGGCGGCTTGCGCCTGATCGACGCCGCCGGCAGCAGCCTCAAGAAGGCGCGCGAAATCGTCGATGCCGAGCTCGCCAAGGTCGAATGGCTCGGGAAGGGCAGGGGTCGCGATTTCTATGCCATCGGCGGAACGTGGCGGGCGCTGGCGCGTCTCCACATGACGCAGACCAACTATCCCTTAAGCGTCATGCACAACTACCGCATCGGCGCCGACGATGCGCTCCGGTTTGCCTCTCTGCTCGATCACCAATCGCAAAGTTCGCTTGCCGGCATCCGCGACATCTCGAGCGCGCGGCGCGAGACCCTTCCCTACGGCGCGCTGGTCCTGGAAAGGCTCATCAAGCAGATGAAGCCGCGTTCCGTCGTCGTGTCGGTGTTCGGTATACGCGAGGGCCTGCTCTACAGCCTGCTCGGCGAAGACGAGAAACAAAGGGATCCACTCATTGCGGCCTGCAACGACATGGCTCGGAGACGATCGCGTTCCGTCGATAGCGCCTACGAGCTTTGCTTCTGGACCGATGCATTGTTCCGGGCGCCGGGTCCCACCGAAACCCCGGAGCAGCGGCGGCTGCGCCATGCGGCCTGCCTCCTCTCTGATATCGGCTGGCGCGCCCATCCCGACTATCGCGGCATTCATAGCCTCAACCTTGTGGCCCATGGCAACTTTGCCGGGGTCGATCATCCCGGCCGCGCCTTCCTTGCACTCTCGGTCTATTACCGCAACGAGGGGCTGGTGAAGGACGAGCTGAGCCAGAGGCTTGTCGAGCTTGTCGATAAGGACATGCTGAAACGGGCCCGAATCTTGGGCGCGGCGATCCGCGCCGCTCACATGGTGTCGGCCGCCATGCCCGGCGTTCTGACCAATACGCCGATTGCCTATGAAGGGAACCGGCTGGTGTGGACCTTGCCCGATCCCTATTCCAGTCTCGAAGGCGAACGGGTCGAGCGGCGTTTCAAGGCGCTTGCCGGACTGCTCGACCGTGAGCCGGAGATCAGGGTCGGCTCGGCGTTCCAGCGTGCGGCAGGTTGAGCCCGGACTTGCGGGAACAGCACTGCCTCCCCAAATCATTATGCCCTTTACGCGAACCGTTATCCGTTTCCGGAGCGTTGACCTTAAGCGGCAAGCTTAACTCCTCGGTTTCACTCAAGCCTTAGATTTGTCGATGGCAGAAGATCCTTATTCCGTGCTCGGAGTCGCCAAGACGGCGTCGGCCGGGGACATCACCAAAGCCTATCGCAAGCTCGCCAAGAAGCTGCATCCAGACCTCAACCCCGGCGACAAGTCGGCGGAAGAGAGGTTCAAGAGGATCACCGCCGCCTATGACATCGTCGGCGACGAGGAGAAGCGCGGCCGCTACGACCGGGGCGAGATCGACGCATCGGGTCAAGAGACCCCGCAACGGCGCTATTACCGCGAATATGCCGGAGGCGAGGAGGGCGCGCGCTATCGCTCGACTGCGGGCTATGAGGATATCGGCGCCTTCAGCGATCTGTTCGGCGACTTATTCAGCGAGCGGGGAGGGATGCGCGGGAGCACAGGCGGACGCCGCTTCTCCATGCGCGGGCAGGACGCGCAATATCGCCTGGATGTCGGCTTCCTCGATGCGGTGAACGGAACCAAGACGCGCATCACGCTGCCCGATGGCGGCACGCTCGACGTCACCATTCCGCCCGGCGTTACCGACGGCCAAGTGCTGAGACTGAAAGGCAAGGGCGCCCCGGGTTTTGGCGAAGGCGAACCGGGCGACGCGCTGATCGAAATCGGTGTGAGGCCTCATCCCGTGTTCAAGCGCGAGGGCGACGACATCGTCGTCGAGGTGCCGATCACGTTCGACGAGGCGGTGCTCGGCGGCAAGGTCGACGTGCCGACCATCAGCGGCCTTGTGTCCGTCACCGTGCCTCCAGGCTCAAACACCGGGCAAACACTCAGGCTCAAGGGTCGCGGCGTGAAATCGAGAGGCGCGGCCGGCGATCAGCTGGTGAGGCTCAGCGTCGTGCTGCCGGAGCGGATCGATGAGGACCTCAAGAGCTTCGCCGAGAAATGGCGGCAGGGTCATAGCTACGATCCGCGCCGCAAGCTCAAGGAGCAGGCGTGATGCTTTCGGAACGCGATCTCCTTACCCGCGTGCAGCGCCTCACCGTCACCCGGCTGAAGGTATGGGTGGCGCAAGGTTGGATCAAGCCGGCCGACCAGGCGGCGGAGAGTTATTCTGAGGCGGATCTGGCGCGGGCGACCCTCATCTGCAATCTCGAAGACGAGCTTGGCTTTGACGAAGAGGACGTGCCGGTCCTGCTCAACCTGATCGACCAGATTCACGGGCTCAGGGCCGAGCTAAAATTGCTCCTCGGCGCGCTCGAAGAACTGCCGCCCGATCTCCGCGCCAACGTCAGGATGCGGATCACGAGACATCGAGGCGGGGAAGAGCGATGAAGACTATCGGCGCCTCGGTCATTTTTCTTTTGGCGGTGATCGCCCTGACCTTTCTCAGCGTGCGCTATGGGCTCGGACGTTTGCCAGGCGATCTCGTGATCGACCGGGGCGGTGTGGTGATTTATCTGCCGATCACCACGGCGGTCTTGGTCAGCTTGTTGCTAAGCGCCGTCCTTTGGCTTTTTCGCGGCTAGCGACTCGACGGCCAACTCCTCGGGCGCGATCACCGCGACTTCGCCTTTCCTGATGACGAGCGCAAGCTCTCCGCGCTTCAGCGCCAGCGCATCGTCGCCGAACAGCTTCTTGCGCCAGCCGCGCAGCACCGGGGCGTCGACGCCGTCGGAGCGCGCGATCTCTTCGAGTTCGTCGCTGGTGGCGATGAGCTTGGGAGCCACACCGTGGTGGCCGGCCCGCGCTTTCAGCAGCACCCGTAACAGATCGACCACGGCCTGCGCCTCGGGCGGCATAGGCTCCCCCCGCTCGATCGGCGGGATGGTCTCGGGATCGCGTTCGAGCCCGCGCCCCACCGCTTCGAGCACGGCGCGGCCGCGCATGGAGCGGGCAAAGCCGTTATGCAGGCTGCGCAAGGACCCCAGATCCTCGATCGTGCGCGGCGCTTGGCTCGCAATGTCGTAAAGCGCCTCGTCCTTCAGGATGCGCGCCCTGGGCACGTCCTGCGTTTGCGCCTCGCGTTCGCGCCAGGCGGCAAGCTCCATGAGCACGGCAAGCGACTTCGCTGTCTTGATGCGCATCTTGAGCCGCTTCCAGGCGTGCTCGGGATGAAGTTCGTAGGTGGCCGGGTCGGTCAGCACCGCCATCTCTTCATTGAGCCAGCTCGCGCGCTCGGATTTGTCGAGTTGAGCCTTCAGCTTCGGGTAGAGGTCGCGGAGATGGACGACGTCGCCGAGAGCGTAGGTGAACTGGCGCTCGGAGAGCGGGCGGCGGCTCCAATCGGTGAAGCGCGAGGTCTTGTCGAGGTTGCGGTTCAAGAGGCGCTTCACCAGCATCGAGTAGCTCACCGCCTCGCCGAAGCCGCACACCATGGCAGCGACCTGAGTGTCGAAGATCGGGTGGGGAATGACGTTGGCCAGATGGTGTACGATTTCAATGTCTTGCCGCGCAGAGTGGAAGACCTTGAGGACCCGTTCGGAGACCATCAGCTCGAAGAACGGGGTGAGATCAAGTCCGGGCGCAAGGCTATCGACCAGAACCTCGGTCCCGTCCGCAGCCATCTGGATCAGGCAGAGCCGCGGCCAGAAGGTCTGCTCGCGCATGAACTCGGTGTCGATCGCCACATAGGATGCGCTTCCCAACCGGGCGCAGGCCTCGGCGAGTTCCTCGGTGCTGGAGATGAGGTTCATGGGCGCGGGTATAGCCCAAGCGCGCGCGCAAGGCCAAGAGCGGTGACGCGCAAAAATCAGCGTCAATCCGCCGCCAGGATCCTGGTTTTGGAGCGCCCGCTCGCCTTGACAACGGGGTTCTCCCATGCGCTGTTCCGCGGCACTTTCCGTTCCTTCCGGCACAGCCCCGCCCGATCCCGGTCATGCACACCTATCGCACTCACACTTGCGGCGCGCTCCGCAAAGGCGATGTCGGCAAGGCCGTTCGCATATCGGGCTGGGTGCATCGCGTGCGCGACCATGGCGGCCTCCTCTTCATCGACCTCCGCGATCATTACGGCCTGACCCAAGCCGTCGCCGACCCGAAGTCACCGGCCTTCGCCATTGCCGAGACGCTGAAGCCCGAATGGGTGGTGCGGGTCGAGGGCGAGGTCGTCGCCAGGACGCCGGAGACGGTCAATCCCAACCTGCCGACCGGCGAGGTCGAGGTGAGGATCAAGTCACTCGATGTGCTGTCGGAGGCGAAGGAGCTGCCGCTGCCGGTCTTCGGCGAGCCCGACTATCCCGAGGAGACGCGGCTCAAATACCGCTTCCTCGACCTTCGCCGCGAAACCCTGCATGCGAATATCATGAAGCGGCAGGCGATCATCTGGTCGTTGCGCAAGCGCATGCGCGACGCGGGCTTCTTCGAGTTCCAGACGCCGATCCTCACCGCCTCCTCGCCCGAGGGCGCGCGCGATTACCTGGTGCCGAGCCGGGTCCATCCCGGCAAGTTCTACGCGCTGCCGCAGGCGCCGCAGCAATTCAAGCAGCTGATCATGATCGCGGGCTTCGACCGCTATTTCCAGATCGCCCCCTGCTTCCGCGACGAAGACGCCCGCGCCGACCGCTCGCCCGGCGAGTTCTACCAGCTCGACCTCGAAATGAGCTTCGTGACCCAGGAGGATGTGTTCGACACGGTCGAGCCGATCCTGCGCGGCCTGTTCGAGGAATTCGGCGGCGGCAAACCCGTCACCAAGAAGTTTCCGCGCATCCCCTATGCCGAAGCGATGCGCAAATACGGCACCGACAAGCCCGACCTGCGCAACCCGATCGAGATAGAGGACGTGACAGAACACTTCCGTGGCTCGGGGTTCAAACTGTTCGCGGGCATGATCGAGATGGACGCGAACACGCGCATCTGGGCGATCCCGGCGAAAGGCGGCGGTTCGCGTGCGGTCTGCGACCGCATGAATGCCTGGGCGCAAGAGGAAGGGCAGCCCGGCCTCGGTTACATCTTCTTCCGCGAAGGAGAAGGGGCGGGGCCCATCGCCAAGAATATCGGGCCCGAGAGGACGGAGGCCATCAAGGCGCAGCTCGGTCTCGCCGACGGCGATGCCGTTTTCTTCGTGGCGGGATTGCCGAACGAATTCGCCGATTTCGCTGCCCGCGCGCGCGTGAAGATCGGCAACGAACTCGGGCTGACGGCGAAGGATCAATTCGCCTTCTGCTGGATCGTCGATTTCCCGATGTATGCGTGGAACGAGGAAGAAGGGCGGATCGATTTCTCGCACAATCCCTTCTCCATGCCGCAAGGCGGCCTCGACGCGCTCGCGACCAAGGATCCGCTCGATATCCTCGCTTACCAGTACGATGTGGTCTGCAACGGCGTCGAGCTGTCGTCGGGCGCCATCAGGAACCACAAGCCCGAGATCATGGAGAAGGCCTTCGCCATTGCCGGCTATCCCAAAGAGGAACTTGAGAAGCGCTTCGGCGGCATGTTGCGCGCGCTCCAATACGGCGCGCCCCCGCATGGCGGCATCGCGCCCGGCATCGACCGCATGGTCATGCTGCTTTGCGGCGAGGAGAATCTGCGCGAGGTCGTCATGTTTCCGATGAACCAGCAGGCGGAGGACCTGCTCATGGGTGCGCCCTCCGAGGTCTCGCCTAAGCAACTGAAAGAGTTGCATATTCGGGTCGCGCCGCCGGCCAAGAGCTAAACCGTCTGTAATCGTTAATGGGCGGCCCTACTGTTGCCTAAAGGGCGAGTCATTCCTTAGTCTTGACGGCTGCCGCTCACGCGCAGACATAAGGTCAGGTCGAGGGGAGGGCGCAGGCATGCCAAAGACAGTCTTCATGCGCCTCGTCGCGCTCGGCGCCTTTGCCGGTCTTTGCCTTTGCGCCGGCGAGGCCGAGGCCGCCAAGCTCAACACGAGCGATTTCATCGCCGCGTGCAGTGAGGACCCCAGCATCACCGACGATCCGGGCTTCGACGAAGGTAAAGTGGAGCCAAAGGCGTATTGCGAGTGCGTGGCGGCCGAGCTCGAGAAGAACAATCTCAGCCAGAATGACATCGACATGCTGACTAAGATGCATAACGAGGAGATCAGCGACGCCGACGTGGAAAGCTATCCGACCCTCGAAGAGTTGATGAATGCGAATGAGAGCTTCGAGGATCGCTGCCGGACGAGCCTCGGGCTTCCGACCGACATCGGCACCGATATCGAGGAGATACCGGAAGAGGAATTCCTGCCGGAAGAGGACGAAGAGGTTCCGGCAGACGGAGAGGTCCCGGCGGAAGGGGCCCCCGCGGAAGATGACGGCTCCCCGCCCGAATAAGCGGCCGCAAAGCACGGCCGGCACGACGGATGCGAACGGCAGGGCCATGCCGTAGACAAACAGGTTCGCGACCGTCGATCGCAGGCCATGGGCGGTGGAGGACCGATGCGGCTCGGAGATAAGCGCGAAAACCGCAAGGATCGGAGGCGGGCGGTGGAACCGCAAGCCGGCGAGACCTCTTTCGTGGAGGGGCGAGCGGTAGGAGAGGGTCCATGACATTCGGCGAGCGTGTCTTCCAATATTGCGAGCGCGGCACGAACGAGGCGCTGCTGGCCGAGCCGGTGAACGCCTTGAGCAACGTTGCGTTTCTTTTGGCCGCGCTCGCCGGTTTCCTCATCGTCCTGCGGCGTCCGCCGGAGGAGCGGAACGCCGACCAGTTTCTGCTCCCGGTGCTGGTCCTGTTCATCGGCCTCGGCAGCCTCGCCTTTCATCTCTACGCCAACAGCGCGGCCGCGCTTGCCGATGTCGTGCCGATCAGCGTGTTCATGCTGGTCTATCTCGGCTTGGCGCTCAATCGCTTCCTGGGCGTCCCTCCGGCATGGACCACCTTGTTGGTGATCGGCTTCACGGCGATCGTCGCCATCACCATGCAGGTGCGCTGCGGAGAAGGGGGGGTCATCAGCTTCACCGGTCTCGATGCCGAAAGGCTCAAGCCGTGCCTCAACGGCAGCCTCTTCTATTTCCCGGCGCTGGCGGGGCTGATCGCCATCGGCCTCGCGCTGTCCGAGCGTGGGCATAAAGCGGCGCCCTGGCTGCTTTCGGCCGCCGCCATCTTCGCCGTTTCCGTTACCCTTCGCTCGCTCGATTTTGCGCTCTGCGACAAGGTGGTGCTCGAAGGCCGCAAGATCGGGACGCATGCCGCCTGGCATATCCTGAACGCGTTCGTGCTGTTCCTCCTGATGAGAGCGAGCCTCGAAGGCGGACCGCCTCTGGAGCTCGCTCAGTCTCGAACAATCTCGATTGCCGACGAACCTGCCGAGCTTCGCAGCGGAACGCCGGTCGCGTTCATGCCTCCGGCTGGGCCGCCGGCGCCGAAGCCGCTGGCCGGGAGGGTCGCGTCGGCCAACAGAGACGCTGCGGACGAGCTCGAAACGGCGGATGAGAAGGCTGAACGGGTCGCGTCGGTGAATGCGGAAGAGGCGGACGTGGCCGAAACGTCGGAAGACAAGGGTGAGCGAAAGCCCTTCTTCCCGACCTAGATCCTACGAGATCGCCCCGTCGCCTTGCACGGACGCCACCGGCACGCCAGTTTCAAGCGGCGTGCCGGCGTTCCCTTGGCGCGGGATTTCTGGCACCGTCGCCCGGCGCTTGTCACCGCGCTCTCGCGGACGTGGTGGAACTGGTAGACACACAGGACTTAAAATCCTGTGGGGGAAACCCCGTCCGGGTTCGACTCCCGGCGTCCGCACCAACCCTTTCGTATGCCCTCAAGCATGTCACCGGGTTGGTCGTAGCGGGGAGGCACATGACCACAGTGCCGTGCGGCAGCGCTACTGCTTCAGGAGCGCAGAGATGCCAGGCCTTATTGAAAACCAGCATCCGCCCTCCCATATCCTGCGTATAAAGCCGGTCTCCGGGCGCTGGTTTTTTCGTAGCGAGTAACGGTGTTGTCGCCCAGGCCGAGTAGACGTTCAGAAAGGGTCGCCAAGGCCAGGCGGCCCTTTCGCTTTGCCGGCGTTTGTGAGGGATTGGTCCAACCCCAGGGTCGTCCTCAGCTCTTCTTCGATGTGACTACACAAATGCGGCCAGGGCACAGCTCGCGCCCTATTTGCTCCAGCACTTCTAATGCAGCGCTGCCGGTTGTCGGTTTGGATTCCGACCCACCCTCGATGCGGCGGCTTCCCCGACGCACGCGCCGAGTGAAGCGAAAGCCGAACGCTTGACGACCGCGTGCTCGCGGAACCCATCGCGCTCCATCAGCGCCTGATGCAGCTCCGGCAGTCGGTAGAACGGAACGCTCGGGTACCAATGATGCTCGAGGTGATAACCGACATTGCACGGCAGGATGAAGATCGACTCCAGCCAAGTCGGGATCGTCGTGCGGGTGATCGCATACTCTTCCTCATCGCTCACCACCGCGCTGTGCTCGCAGATCAGCCGGATGTACTGCGCCGCGATATGCCACGTGGAGAACGGCACGATCCAGTAAAGCAGGAACGCGTACCAGGCGCCGAAATAGGTGAGCGCCGCGGCGCTTCCGGCATAGAAGCCGAAGCGAGCGGCGCGCATCCAGCCGGGCGTCGGAATGAGGGTCGAGCCGACCAGGCCCCGCACGATCCAGAATAGCCCGGTGACAAATGCGGCGCGGCGCAAAAGAATCCACACAAGACCCATTTGCGTCTTGGGAAACTGCCAATCGGGCGCGAGGTCGCCGGCAGCCTCGTGGGTGTACCAGATGTGGCGGTTCCCATCGTTCGGGAGGTTCGTGTATTGGTGATGCGTGCCGTGGAACTTGCGAAAGCCTTCGACGGAGGCGAAGGTCGGCCACATCATGAAGAGGTTGGCGAAGAGATCATTCTGCCAGCGCACATTGAGTGTGCGGAAGTGCGACGCATCGTGGCCAAGGATGAGCAGCGCATGCTGGCGCGAGCCGATGACGAGGACCGCGAGGACATACAGCACCGGGTTCCAGGAAGCGGTGCAAAGCGCGATCGTCGCGGCAATGGCGGCCCATTGAACGGCAGTTGTCGCCACTGCTCTTGAAGGCTCAAGCCGAGAAAGGTCCTTGATCTTTGCCGGCGGCAGGCGCTCTGGGATCGCGCGCGTGGTGTTGTGGGGATGTGTGACGACCGGGTTCTCCGATATGTCGGCCGTCGGAATCTCCTCACGAAGGTAGGCGAGCGCTCTGTTGATCTTTGCGAAGTCAGACATCGACCCCCCACTCACTTTAACGCGTCCCAACGGTAGTGTTTTCCTGTGACCATTCCAGGGCACACCCGTGCGACACTCGGGCATGTCTGCTCCGGGCAGACCTCCAGACGTTGTCCGCGCGACACGGCATGGTAAACGACGCGCTTAAAGCGCCTTCGATGCTGATTTGTAAGCCTTCTCCGCTCTCGCCGCGCTCTCCCTCGCGCGCGGTCAGAGGCATTGCCGGGCGACTGGCGTTGCTGGCGCGTGTGGCGCTTTCGCGAACATGGTGGAACTGACAGGGACATAGAGACTAAACCCCAGAGGAAAACCCCCTTTCGGGCTCCACCGCGGGCATCGGCTTTGCCGTTGCGGGGGGCTCGCCCGAGAAGGCGCTGAGAGCGCTGAAGCGAAACTTCGACGAGAGCGTGCCCGTTTTATGCTAGTACGCGAGCCACAGCGCATCGTCTTCGAAGGTCGGCAATGAGCGACCGGCTGCTCAACTTACCTGTGCCGTTGATGTCTGTCGTTGTCGTCGCGGGCACATACCTCGTTGCTGCCGGCATCTATTTCGTTGTGACGAGGCTCGCTGTGAACGATCGCGCACGCGCGTTCAAAGCCCTTTCTCCCGGAATGTTGCCGCCGCTCGGCATTATCTTCGGCTTGCTGGTTGGATTCATTGCCGCTCAGGTTTGGAGCGATTTCGAGAAAGCAAGAGCCGCCGTCGCGACGGAAGCCAGTGCGCTTCGCGCGGTCGTGCTGCTCGCGGCAATCTTTCCCGGCGAGCCTGAAGCACGCCTTCGTTCCCTCATGAATCGGCATATCGAGGGAGCGGTGAAGGAGGAATGGCCGCGCATGGCGCAGCAAGACGTCACGCTTGCGGACCTGCCTATGACCCTCATCGAAGCCTTGAAGAGCACGCTTGCCTTGAAGCCTGCCGATGACGGCCAGAGAACGGCGCAGCGCGAAATCGTGGCGGCGCTCGAAAAGGCGCTGGAGGCGCGCCGTCACCGTATCATCCTCTCCCAAACGACCGTCACCCCGATCAAATGGGCCGCGCTGTTGCTTCAAGCGATTTGCACCTTGATCGCCATCTCCATGGTGCACAGCGATAACCGGCTCACTTGCGCGATTGCGCTGACGCTCTTCGCCTCGGGCATTGCGCTCTCGCTCTTGCTGATCGCGGCCTATAGCAGTCCGTTTGCGGGCACAATCTCGGTCGGGCCCGAGCTCCTGGAGCAGGTCATCGCCATCGAAGGCCTCAGAGCAAGCCCTTAGCGCGGTGCCGCAGGCGGTGTGTTGCTCCCGGCGTTGACACCACCGGCCTATGACTCAGGAATTGGCGTCCAAGAACGGCAATGCCGCCGCCAAGAGGTCATCTGGGTTTTCTTCCGGCGCGAAGTGTCCGCAGTCGATTTCCGTTCCCGTGAGTTTGTCGGTCCAGCTCTGCCATTGGCCGAGCGGATGACCCGTTGTCGCGGGGAATCCCGATTTCGACCAAATGAAGTGCACTGGCGCTGCGATCCTTGCGCCTCGCGCCTTGTCTTCGAGGTCAAGTCTCCGGTCGATCGAGGCGCCGGCACGATAGTCTTCGCACATGGCGTGAACGCGCGCGGGATCGCGGATTTGCCGGCGATAGCTCTCGAGTGCGCGCACGTCGAACGCATCAAGGCTCTTCGCCTTGGTCCAGCTCTGCAGCGTCCAATCGAGATAAAAGACCGGATCGGAAGCAATCAGCGTTTCCGGCAAGGGGTAGGGCTGCGCCAGGAAGGACCAATGATAGGCCCTTCATCGCCATGCCGGCATCGAACGCGTCCCACATATCGCTGGTGGGGATGATTTCGACGATGACGACGCTTCGGATCGATGCAGGATGGTCCAGGGCCATCCGATAGGCGACGCGCGCGCCCCGATCATGCCCCATCACGCTGAACTCTTTGTGGCCGATGGATGCCATGGTCGAGACGAGAAGCGCCGCCATGTGGCGCTTGGAAAAAGTGTCGTGACTCGGTGTGTCGGCGGGGATCGAACTCGCGCCGTAACCGGGAAGGTCCGCGATCACGCAAGTAAAACGTCTCGCGAGAGGAGCGGCGAGCTTGATCCACGCCGCGTGGTTTTGTGGATACCCGTGCAAGAGCAAGAGCGCGGGGCCGGTTCCGCCGACATGAACGCCAATTCGTTGCTCTCCGATCGAAACCAATCGCTTCGCATAGCCTGGAAAAAATGCGTCAACCATCGCCTGTCCAAAGTGGGAGGGGTTCGACTCCCGGCCTCCGCGCTATCATTGACGCTACCAAGGTATCCGCAACTGAGGCTGGCGCAGGCGCTTTTGCGGACCGTTTGGACCGATCTTAGGCTCCCATTCTCTCGGCTTCTTCAACGCTCGCGGTTTGATGGCGTCGGGCCGTTTCGGTTTGAGGAGGTCGGGGAGCCGGTCTTTGCCGTCACGAAGACCGGGAATATTGAAGTTGCGAAGATCGCGCTCGAGTGTCTTCAGTCCTTTGCGCGTCACGGTCCGCGTCAGTGCGCGTTCGATCCTGTCGACCGACCACACGCTCGGGCGGAGTGGCGCCTGGAGCCGCGAGCGGATCACGGTGGCGAGTCCCGGTTTGTTGAGGGTCACCGTGCCGGCCTGATTCTTCACGTTGATCTCTCCGGCAAGGAGCAGAACGCTGTATTCGCCGTCGACCGGTCCGCCCCAGAATTCCGTGCCGCGGATACCGATCTCGGCGACGGGGGTCGTGACGGTAATATTTTTTGCGCTCAGCTCTTTGATCCGCCCCGTGGCGAAGCGGAACGCCCCTTGCGTCGTGGTCAGGAGGACGTCGCCCACGCCCTGCTCGGGATCGAACACATAGCGGTCGACCACCACGCGCGCGTCCTGCCCGAGCGTCAGCACCGTTTCGTCGCGAAAGGTCACCTGCAGATGACCGTCGGCACCGGTCGTGAGCTCGTCATTCAGAAGCACGGCGGCGCCTTCGGCCGCGCGCGTGCTCTGACCGGCCGAGACGATTTCCGCCGCACCTTCGACGTCGCTGATCGAGCCTACGGGCGTGTCGCCGGCGGCGTGCGCGCCGCTCAGCGAGGCGATGAGCGCAAGGATGGCCGGAAGAGAGGGCGAGCGCCGGCAGAACGATCGCAAGACCTTGATTGCTGTCGCGTGCACGGACCCTGCCCGGTTGAGGCTGCGAAACCTGACGATGGGTCGAGAACTTGTCAAGCTGGCGTCCGCGCCTAATGCGTCACTCCGGCGAAGGCCGGAAACCAGAAGCGGCATGCACTGCGCTTGCGAGCCTGGATACCGGCTTCCGCCGGTATGACGCGTTGGAAAACCTCACCGGGCGCAGCCGTCGCTTCGTTCAAGCTGCGCCACCCTCTCCCGCAAGGGGAGAGGGGTAGTGCCTTGCGCATCTGGATAGCGGGTCGACAAGCGCGCCTTCGCCCCGTAGGCTGATCGAACTCGACCGCCTCAAAGATCGCCATGGAGGGTTTGCGGGATGAACGACCAGCCGAAGCGCACGCAATTCTTCGGGGGATGCCCGCATGACTGCCCCGACACCTGCGCCATGATCTACGAGGTGGAAGACGGGCGGCTGGTCGAGGTCAGGGGCAACAAGGAGCACCCCATGACGCGCGGCGGCCTGTGCGTCAAGCTCAAGGACTATCACGACCACCACTACAACCCCGACCGCGTGCTCTACCCGTTGCGCCGGGTGGGGCCCAAAGGATCGCGGCAGTTTGCCCGCATCAGCTGGGACGAGGCCATCGCCGAGATCGCCTCGCGCTGGAAGGACATCATCGCGCGCTACGGTAGCCAGGCAATCATGCCGTATTCCTATCTCGGCAATGAGGGTCTGGTGCAGGGCCTGACCGCGGGCGATGCCTTCTTCAACCGCCTCGGCTCGACCGTCAACGAGAAGACCTTCTGCGCCTCGGGCTCATCGACCGCCTGGCTCCTCACCGTCGGCCCGACCGGCGGGGTCGATCCGGAGAGCTTCGTTCATTCCCGCTACATCGTGCTCTGGGCCTGCAACTCGATCTCGACCAATCTCCATCACTGGCCGTTCGTGCTCGAAGCGCAGAAGCGCGGCGCCAAGATCGTGGTGATCGATTCCTACCGCTCGCGCACGGCCAAGCAGGCCGATTGGCACATCATGCCGAAGCCCGGCACCGACGGCGCGCTCGCCATGGGCATCATCGCCGCGATGATCGAGAACGGCCATATCGACCGGGAGTGGGTGGAGAAGCATACCGTTGGCTTCCCCGAGCTCACCGCCCGCGCCGCCGAGTTCACGCCGGACTATGTCGAGAAGGTGACCGGCGTCCCGGCGCAGGACATCGCCACCTTCGCGCGCGAATTCGCCACCATTCAGCCCTCCGTCATCCGCATGGGTGTCGCGCTCGAACGCCATGCCGGCGGCGGCCAGACCATCCGCGCCGTATGCGCCATCCCTGCGCTCGCGGGCTCATGGCGCCATGTCGGCGGCGGCTTGTTGCAGATGCCGCTGTGGGAGTTCCCGGTCGATTGGGCGCGCGTCTCCCGCCCCGATTTCATCAGGCCCGGCACCCGCGTGGTGAACAATCTCCAGCTCGGCCGCGCGCTCGTCGGCGACATGAAGCTCGATCCGCCGGTCATGGGCCTCTACGTCTACAACACCAATCCGGTGAGCCAGGCGCCGGAGACCAACACGATCGTGAAGGGGCTGAGCCGCGAGGATTTGTTCTGCGTGATCGCCGAACATTTCGTCACCGACACCGCCGCCTACGCCGACATCGTGCTCCCTGCCACCATGGCCGGCGAGCACGACGACATGATGTTCTCCTGGGGCCATTTCTATCTCACCATCAACGAGCAGGCGATCGAGCCGCGCGGCGAAGCCAAGTCGAATGCCGAGATCTTCCGGCTGCTCGCCGCCGCGTTCGGCTTCGACGATCCGCAGTTCAAGATGAGCGACATGGAGCTCGCCGCGCACTACTTGAAGTGGGACGCGCCGCAAATGGCCGGCGTCGACATGGCGTATTTCCGTCGCCACGGCTATTTCCATCTCGCCGTGGGCACGCCCGACGACCGGCTGCCGCATGTGAACGGCAACTTCCCCACGCCCTCGGGCAAGGTCGAGTTCCTGCTCAAGAACGCCAAGAACTTCGTCGCGCCGCCCTTCCGCATGATGTACGAGGCGATGCAATCGGGCGAAGATGTCGATCCGCTCCCCGGCTATGTGCCGCCGCGGGAGAGCCCCGCCACCAACCCGCATCTCGCCGAGCGCTATCCGCTCAACGTCATATCGCCGAAGAGCCACGGCTTTCTCAATTCCTGCTATGCCAACGAGCCGCACAAGATCAAAGGCCAGGGCGAGCAATTCGTGATGATGAGTCCGAAGGACGCGGCGGCGCGGCGCATCCGCGAAGGCGATCCGGTGCGCGTCTATAACGATCGCGGCGACTTTGAAGGCCTTGCCCGTATCACCGACGACGTGCGCGACGGCGTGATCGTGGCGACGCTCGGCTATTGGCGGAGCCTCAACCGCTCCGACGGCTCGGTGAACTCGATCTCTTCGGCCGAATTCTGCGGGCTCGGACGGGCGCCGACCTTCTCTGACAACCTGGTGCAGGTGGCCCGCGTCAATTGACGGCGGCGCTCGAAGCGCGCTTCGCGCCGACCTCCTGGATGACGGTGAAGCCCTCGAACTCGGGATGGCCGAAATAGAGCGGCTTGTTCCCGCCTGCGCTTGCATGCGCTTTGCGGAACGCCTCGGAGCGTGTCCAATCGAGGAAAGCCGCTTCCGAAGCCCATATCGTATGCGAGGAATAGAGCACATGATCGTCGCGCTCGGGCCCTTTCAGGAGATGGAACGCGATGAAGCCCGGCACGCCACCGAGATGGGTGTCCCGCGTGAGCCAGACCTGCTCGAAATCGTGCTCGGACCCTTTGCGGACTCTAAAACAATTCATGGCAATGAACATCGCGGCGTTCCTTCGATCGCAGAAGCAGCATAGAGGAGAAGGCCACGATTTCCATAGTTCAGCAACAGTTGCGCCGCCGTCAACTAAACCCGAGGCAACCTGTTCCTTTATATGCACGTTGCTTATATGGACGCTGGTAACCCAACCCCACCCTGGAGATTGCCATGAACAAGGACGTCAAGGAACGCCGCAAAGCCCCGCTTCAGACGCCAACCGATCTCGGCGACAATGCCCGCCGCGACATTTCGGGCGCGCTCAATGCGCTGCTCGCCGATGTTTTCGCGCTTTACCTCAAGACCAAGAATTTCCACTGGCACGTGAGCGGGCCGCACTTCCGCGACTACCATCTTCTGTTCGACGAGCAGGGCGATCAAATCTTCGCCATGACCGACGAGATCGCCGAGCGGGTGCGGAAAGTGGGCGGCACGACATTGCATTCGATCGGCCAAATCGCCCGGCTCCAGCGCATTCCCGATAATGACGCCGAGTACGTCGATCCGCTCGACATGCTGGCCGAGCTCCGATCCGACAACCAGTCGCTCATCGCCAGCCTGCGCGAGGCGCACGATTTGTGCGATGAGGAGAACGACGTGGCGACGACGAGCCTGATCGAAGTCTGGATCGACCAGACCGAGCGGCGCGTCTGGTTCCTCTACGAGGCGAGCCGGCGCGGCGATGCGACCGGCCACTGAGCGGATCAGGCAGCATCTCGAACAGGCGAAGAAACTGTCGCAATAGGGCAAAGGCTCCGCCGCGCAAGCAATTTGCCAGGAGCGGCTCGAGCCCGTAGGAACGAGCCGAGGGCCAAACCGAAGCTTCATGCCCTTCATTCGGCAAGCACGCTCGACGTTCCAACGTTTCGCCGAGTCCGAGGCCTCGGGCGGCCTCGCGCTGATGGCGAGTGCCGCGCTCGGCATGATCGTCGCCAATTCGGCGCTTGCCCCCGGGTACGCTGCGCTCCTTCACACCAAACTGGCCGGCCTCGATGTGCTGCATTGGATCAACGATGGGCTGATGGCGCTGTTCTTTTTGCTGGTCGGACTCGAGATCAAGCGCGAGCTTCTTGCCGGCGAACTCGACAGCTGGCCGCAACGCACGCTTCCGCTGCTGGCGGCGGGTGGAGGCATGATCGGCCCGGCCCTGGTCTTCCTCGCGCTGAATTCGCAGTCTCCGGAGAATTGGCGGGGAGGGGCGATCCCGACCGCGACCGACATCGCCTTCGCGCTCGGCGTGTTGTCGCTGTTGGGCTCGAGGATTCCTCACTCGCTCAAGGTTTTCTTGACCTCCATTGCGATCATGGACGACCTCGGCGCAATCGTGATCATCGCGGCCTTTTATGCCTCCGGTCTCTCCTTCTTCGCGCTTGCTGCTGCCGCGCTCATTGCTGCGGCGCTGTTCGGCCTCAATGCGCTCGGGGTCGTGCGACTGACACCCTACCTGCTGCTCGGTGTCATGCTGTGGGCGGCGATGTTGTTTTCGGGCATCCATGCCACGCTTGCGGGTGTCGTTCTTGCCATGGCCATACCGCTCGGCACGCCCGGGGACGACGCTTCCGGCTCTCCGCTCTGGGTGCTCGAGGACAGGCTGGCCTCGTGGGTCGCCTTCTTCGTGCTTCCGGTGTTCGGCTTTGCCAATGCCGGCGTGTCGCTAGCCGGTGCGAGCGCGGACATGCTGCTCGCGCCGTTATCGCTCGGCATCATCGCCGGTCTCTTCTTCGGCAAGCAGGTTGGCATCATGATCGCGGTGTTCGCCGCGAGCCGGATGGGGCTCGCCCGTCTGCCCGAGGGTGCGTCATGGCGCGCCATCTACGGGGTGGCGCTCCTGTGCGGCATCGGCTTCACCATGAGCCTTTTCATCGGCCTTCTCGCCTTTGCCGATGACGAACGCGTGGCCGTGACCAAGCTCGCCGTGCTTGCCGGCTCTTTGCTCTCGGCCTTCGCCGGCGCCGCGGTTCTCATCGGCCTGCGTCCGCAGCCGGAGCCTCACTGACTTTCGTCTCCGGGCCGATAGAGCCAGTCGAAGCGCGACAGAGCCGACGCTTCGCTCCTTCGCGCGAGAAGGAGATTGCGCGCCTGAGCCAACGGGGCGTCGAGATGGTAGGCCCAACCGAAGCGCCGCGCGGCCCGTTGAACGCGCATGACGCGTGGCCGGCGCAACCGCTCATAGCGCCGAAACGCGGCAACGAGATCGCCGGGCCTTTCCGCAATGCAAGCGGCGAGGGTGACGGCGTCCTCGATGGCGAGAGCGGCGCCCTGCGCGAGATACGGCAACACCGGATGGGCGGCGTCGCCGAGCAGCGTGACGGCGCTCGCGCTCCAGCGTTTGAGGCGGGTGAGGCGATAGAGCGACCAGCCGCGCCAGCTTTGCGCCCGTTCAAGCAACGACTTCGCATCCTTGGTCCAACGCGTGAAGCTTTCGAGCAACGTCGCCGCATCGATTGACTGTGCCCAGCCCTGCCAGGCCGCGCCGCCTGCGGTGACGGCGACGATGTTGAGCTCGGCGCCGCCAGAGACCGGGTAATGGACAAGATGCGCGCGGGGGCCGAGCCAAAGTCCGACCACGGGCTCGGCGAAGGGGGGAGCGAGATTGTCGCGCGGCAGTTGCGTGCGCCATGCTGTCGCACCGGCGAAGCGCAAGCTCGCCGTCGGGCTGACGATCCGGCGCACCGCCGACCACATGCCGTCGGCGCCGATCAGGCACGCGCCACTGGCCTCGCTGTCATCGGCCGCGCGCGCCACGACGCCGGCTCCTTGCGCGTCGATCGCGGCAAGTTCGAATCCGGGCCTCAAGGTGACGCAATGAAGATCAGCCGATCCCGCGCGCAGTCCGGCGTGAAGATCGGCGCGGCGCAACGTCAGGTAGGGCGCGCCGTAGCGGTCTGTGGCCGTCCCGCCAAGCGCGACCCTCGTGAGCTCCCGGCCCGAGACGCCGTCACGAACGACAATCGCCTCGGGCCTGAAACTTAGAGGTTCGATCGCATCGAGCACGCCCAGCACATCGAGAGCGCGTGTGGCATTGGGACCGAGCTGAATGCCGGCGCCGGACTCCTCGGCGAAATCAGAACGCTCGAGGACTTCACAGGCGATGTTCCGGCGACCGAGCGCGATGGCCGCCGCAAGTCCGCCAACGCCGCCGCCGGCAATGAGTGCCTGCTTGGGCATGGAAGCGCCGGCCTCAGGCCGCGGGCGCCCCCGGTGGGGCGGTCGCCGTGTAGATGCAGGAGGGTGGGTCGGTCTCGGTTGCCTTGAGCCCGTGGTCGTGCTCGAACAGCGTCGAGCAGTAAGGGCAGACGATCTCTGCCTCGTCGCCCATGTCGAGATAGACATGCGGATGATCGAACGGCGGCGTTGCCCCCATGCATTGAAACTCCTTGACGCCGATCCTGATCCGGTCGACGCCCTTGTCGTTCACGAAATGAGGCACGAGGGTTTGCGCCATGGATGCTGCTCGTCTTTCTCGCTATGGCAAATCGGCGGCGAGCATAGTGAGGGACGAGAGAAAGCGGTAGGTCAGAATGCAGGGTTTTGACTCCGATGGCGTGAGGATCGCCTATGTCGACGAGGGCACAAGAGACCCGATCCTGCTGATCCACGGCTTTGCCTCCAATGTCGCGACCAATTGGCGCGACTCCCACTGGATGTCCACGCTGACGGCCGCATCGCGCCGGGCCGTCGCCTACGACAATCGCGGGCACGGGCAAAGCGAGAAGCTCTACGACCCGAGCCATTACGGCGCGCCAACCATGGCCGAGGACGCGCGCCGGCTGCTCGACCATCTCAATATCGACCGCGCCGATGTCATGGGCTACTCCATGGGTGCGCGCATCGCCACGTTTCTGGTTCTCGCGCATCCGGAGCGCGTGCGCAGCCTCATCCTGGCGGGCGCCGGCATCAATCTCGTTCGCGGCATGGTGGGAACCGGTCCGATCGCGCGTGCTCTCGAAGCGCCCACGATTGAAGACGTCAACAACGATACGGCGCGCAGCTTCAGGGCCTTCGCCGAGAAGACGGGAAGCGATCTCAAGGCGCTCGCCGCCTGCATGCGCGGTCCGCGCGAGAAGATCAGCGCCGAAGATCTTGCCCGCATCGCCGCGCCGACCCTGATCGCGACCGGGAGCGAGGATGTGATCGCGGGCTCGGGCCCGGAGCTGAGAAACCTGATCCCTTGTGCTCAACTCCTTGATATCGAAGGGCGAGACCATATGAAGGCGGTGGGCGACCCTCGCTTCAAGCAAGGCGTGCTCGACTTTTTAACCCGGCGGGCTTAGTTGAGTGCTAGTTCGATGTTCGGCCAGGCCCAATTTGCAGAAACGGGCCGTGTGAGGTTCCGATGTCAAAACCCCTTGCGGCCAAAGAGCCGCACATCAAGAGCTACGATCCGATCTGGAGCCAGCTCCGGCGCGAGGCCGAGGAGATCAGCGCCGCCGAGCCCGCTCTCGGAGGCTTCATCTACGCGACGGTGTTGGACCATGACCGGCTCGAAGATGCGGTCTGCCATCGGCTCGCGCGCCGGCTTCAGCACTC
Source organism: uncultured Alphaproteobacteria bacterium (assembly GCA_963776655.1). Lineage (GTDB taxonomy): Bacteria > Pseudomonadota > Alphaproteobacteria > Rhizobiales > Methyloligellaceae > Methyloceanibacter. Next base: position 79,983 of record CAVZNL010000004.1, read on the forward strand.
GACCATCGATACCGGCCTTCTGCACAAATTGTTCAACGAAGTGCTCGCGGCCGACCCTTCGCTCGGCGAAGCGTTTCGCGCCGACTTGTTGGCGGTGACCAAGCGCGACCCGGCTTGCAGCCGCCTCATCGAGCCCTTGCTCTATTTCAAGGGCTTTCACGCGCTGGAGACCTATCGCATCGCCCATTCGCTGTGGAAGGCGGGGCGCAAGGACTTCGCGCTCTATCTCCAAAGTCTGACGTCGCGTTTCCTTCAGGTCGACATCCACCCCGCGGCCGTGATCGGCAGAGGCATCATGTTCGACCACGCCACGGGCATCGTCATCGGCGAGACGGCGGTGATCGGCGACAACTGCTCGATGCTTCACGGCACCACCCTCGGCGGCACCGGCAACGAGAGAGGCGACCGCCATCCCAAGATCGGCCGCGGCGTGATGATCGGCGCCGGCGCCAAGATCCTCGGCAACATCAAGGTTGGCGATTGCGCCAGGGTTGCCGCGGGCAGCGTCGTGGTGAACGATGTGGCCTCGCGACGGACCGTGGCGGGGGTACCCGCCCGCGAGATTGGCTTCGCCGGTTGCGAGGAACCCGCGCTTGCCATGGACCAGATGGTTGCGGGTGATGACGCAGCCGGCCTCGACTAAGCGCGGCCAGCATCAGGCAAGCTCGATCTTGCGGACCAGAGGGGGTAAGCGGTGACGCGGGACGAGATCCTCAAACTCGAACGCTATCTCAAGAAAGTGTTCCGGCTGCCTGAGTTGCAGGTGCGGCAACGCCCGCGCAAGGAAGACTTCTGCCGAGGTCTTTGTCGATGACGAGTTCATCGGCATCCTCTTTCGTGACGACGATGAGGGCGAGACCGCCTATCAGTTCCAGATGGCGATCCTCGACTTTGACCTGCAAGACTGACGCGGCTCGCCGTCTTGGCGGGCGCGATCCTCTTCAAATCTCAGCGTGCGATCGGCAAAAAAATGAGCCGGCCTCCTTGCGGAGGCCGGCTCGAGTAAGGCCCGGTGGGGTCGGGGAGGGGGGATGGTCACCGGGCCTTATCTGATGTCCCCAAGATTTGGGGGATTCTCCAGTTAGTTGCTGTTAGAGGCTGAGACCGCCGTCTGCGGTGCGGTTTCGGGCGGCAGAAGCGAGATCCACAGGAGCGGGTTACGCTCGGACTGCCGCTTGACGAAGGTGTAGGGCGTGTCGGCCCAGCGCATCACCTCGCGGCGCTTGTTATCGAGGATCAGATCGCCGCGGTCGGTGCGGACCGTCAGGATCGCGTGGCCCTCGCTATTCTCGTCGCGGACGACGGTAATCAGGAGCGCGCTCTCAGGATAACCGCGCGCGATCAGGAGCCTGCGCTTGAGCAGCACATAGTCCTCGCAATCGCCCTTGTTGCCGCTGGGGTAAGCCCAGACTTCGGGCTTCCCATAGAGTTCAAGATCGGTGATCGGAGCGACGGTCGCGTTGACCGCATCGTTCACCTTCTCGATCTCTTCGAGCTTCGCCGCGGTGAGCTGGATCCCGTCGGCGAAACGCTGCGCCGGGCGGCACTCCGACCGATTGTCACGGCAGAACGTCACATAACCGATCGGCGGCAGCGTATCGCCAAAAGATCCCATGAAGGCGATCTTCTGCGCCTGCGGCCCCGGCACCAGACTGATCGCATGATCGTTGGTGGCGTCGGCCGACATGGACGAGATAAACATCAAAAAGGCGACGCCTACGACAAACCGTTTCATTGCACTGCACCCCCCTTATTGTTGGGCGCACTATCGCAAAGAGATTTTGAGATCCGGATAAAACGGCAGTTTGCTTTGGAGGCGTATTGGTAGGGGTTCTTTAGCGACGCCTACCCAAACCTGAACGTCCGGGCCTTGGTTAAAATTTTGGGAATCCAGCGGGACGATATTCGCCGCTATTGAGCGCGGCTTCTCTCGGCGCCGCGGAAGCGGCGGCTATCAAGGTCGATCACCTCAGCGCCGGCGCGCTTGCCGAATGAAGGCGCAGCATCGGGCCGATGCAATTTGAGCCCGACCAGCTCTTGCCGCAGAAGCGGCTCGGTGCCGAGCCAGAAGGGCAGCTCGATGGCGGTGATGGCTCCTAGCACTTGATTCACATTTCCGCTTCGCGGCGTGAGCGGCAAGATCAGAAACTCAAAATTTACCTTGCGATCAATGCGTGCGAAGGCGCGGAAGTTGCCGTATCCCACAGCGGCATCTATGCATACGGCGCGAAGCAGGTGGGCCAGGGCCTCGCGGTCGTCATTCGCCCACAGGCCAAGCAAGTCCGTACCCCTCAGCTCGCGTCCGAAGTGTTGACAAATCCGCGTGCCGGCGAGCCGAAAGCGATAAACGCGATCCCCTACGCTTTCGGCGATGAAGGTCTCCGATAACAGCGCGGGGATTTTTGCCGGCTCTATTTCGCAGCGAGCTGGCGCAGGACGCCCATTGCGTAAGCGGTCCCAATACGCGTAAAGCTGCCGGCTCGTTAGCTGCTGCATGACCCAACCCGACGCGAACGCCAATCCTTGACCAAGTCACGTTCATTCTCCCCGGCACGCCGGGGCAAACGGCACCTGTTTGGACCGAGGCCGATCCTCCAATGATCTTGGGCCGATTAAGCAGGGACCATGCCGGCATCGCGGCGGCGCAGAAGCGCGCGACTGCCGGACAATGGAGTTACCGCGATTGGATACAAGCTGTTCCGGAGGGCTAGGCCATGACCCGGTCTGAACCCGCCCTCAACGTCCCGCGCAGCGTAGCGGGCGCGGCGGCGCTCTTGACCGGTGTCCAAATCGCCAAGAGCGTTTTGCCCGACGAAGCGAAAATCACCCTGCTGCTCGCGCTCGCCTTCATCCCCGCGCGCTATAGCGGCGCCGCGCTCGAGCTTCCCGGTGGATATGTCACCGCGGTCACGTCATTCGTGACCTACATGATCGTGCATGCCGGTTGGGTGCATCTCGTGGTGAACCTGCTTTGGATGCTTGCAATCGGCAGCGCCGTCGCCCGCCGCATGGGCGATCTCGCCTTTCTCTGTTTTTCGGTGTTGTGCGGGATCGCCGGGGCGTTCACCCACCTTGTGTTCCATCCGGGAGATATGGCGCCGGTCGTCGGCGCCTCGGCCGCCATCTCCGGCCAGATGGCGGGCGTCTTGCGCTTCATGTTCAGGGCGCAGCCTTCGCCGGGACAGCGGGTGCCGGACTTTGTCACGGCACCGCGCATGAGCCTCGGGCAGACGCTCAGCGACAAGCGTTTCCTCGCGGTCTTGCTCCTTTGGATCGCGCTCAACGCCTATTTCGGGCTGAGCGGCGTCGGCCTCGCCGGAGAGGAGGGGGGCATCGCCTGGGAGGCCCATATCGGCGGGTTTCTCTGCGGGCTGCTCATTTTTGGCGCATTCGACAAGGCCGGGCGGGAGGATGGGGAGCCGCTTCAGCTCTAGGTGGCTGAATCCCCGGCGTTTTCCCGCTCTCTTGCGCGTGCCTCGGCTCCGAGACAGAATGTCGCAGCCAACGGGACGAAGCTCCCGGGCTGGAGGAGACGCGCATGAATGTCGCCGCAATCCTGAAGCAGAAGGGCCGGGGCGTGTTCACGACCGCACCCGACACTACGCTGCTTGAAATCACCAAGCTGCTCGGCGTGCACGGCGTCGGCTGCATCGTCGTCACCGGCTCTGACGGCAAAGTCATCGGTATCGTGTCGGAGCGCGACATCGTGCGCGAGATCTCGCGCGCCGGGTCGAACGTGCTCAAGGAGCCGGTAGAGCGGTGCATGACCAAGTCCGTGGTGACGTGCCGCGAAGCCGACACCATCGACCGCCTGATGGCGCAAATGACGGCGCATCGATTTCGCCACATGCCGGTGGTCGAGAGGGGCCGGTTGATCGGGCTCGTCTCCATCGGCGACGTGGTGAGGATGCGGATCGCCGAAGCGGAGATGGAAGCGGCGGCGATGCGCGAATACATCGCCACCGGCTAAGCGGCTTAGGCCACAAGCGCCCGCACGGCGATCTTGATCTCGTCGAGCTGCTTCTCGGTCGCCCTGACGCCGAGTTCGATCGCTTCGCAAGCCCGGTGGAATTCGAACAACCCGATCCCGCCCGTCTTGGGCGTGATGGTGATATCCGGGGGATCGCCGGCGAGCCGTGAGCGGGCGATGCGGTCCTGCGTGATATTGATGGCGTCCATCATCACCGCGGACATGCCGGGCGCACCGTCGCTCCTGCCGAAAATCTGCCGGTGCAGCAGATGCACCGCCGCACGGCCATTGCTGCCGGGAAGCTCGGGATCCTCCACCGTCGCCGGGGGTTCATCGAACGCCTGGTAATCATGGATGACGCCGCCTCTGCCGAAGGGGTCGCTGGCCAGATTGACGGCAATGACGATGCGGGCGCCAAGCGCGCGACAGACGGAAACCGGGATTGGGTTGACCAGGGCGCCGTCGATCAACCAGCGGCCGTTGATTTGAACGGGGCGAAAGATGCCGGGGAGCGCGAACGAGGCCTTCAGCGCGTTCACCAGGCTTCCCTTACTGAGCCAGACTTCGTGTCCGGTGCCGAGCTCGGTGGCGACGGCCACGAATCTCCGGTCCAGCCGTTCGATGTCGAAATGCTGCAAATGGCGCTCGAGCCGCGCACTCAGACGCTGCCCGGAGATCAGCCCCGAACCGCCGAAATTGAAATCAAGAAAGCCGAATACGCGGCGGCGCGTCAGCCCGGTGGCGAAGTCCTCCAGCGCCCCAAGCCTGCCGGTGACGTAACAGGCGCCGGCTACCGCCCCCATGGACGTGCCGGCGACGATATCGGGCAGAAGCCCGGCCGAGACGAGGCTCTTCAGCACCCCGATATGGGCCCAGCCGCGCGCGGCCCCGCCGCCAAGCGCAAGGCCAATCGTCGGTCGTCCCGTACTCGCCATGGTCAACACCCGTGCCGCAGGGGCCCGCTCGCCCACCTGACCGAATGCGAGCGAATCTCGGGGGCAGCTTACCTCGGACTCTTTAAGGTTCCCTTTGCGGCGCCAGGATGACGATGGATCGCTTCCGGGGTATCCACGAAGCGCAAGGACAGACCGCCGCCCGGCGCGGTGCCGACAGGGATGGCGCGATAGAAGCAGGTCCTTCGTCCCGTATGACAGGCGGCCCCGGCGCCCGCCGTCTCGACAATAAGCCAGATTGCGTCCTGATCGCAGTCGGTGCGCATCTCGACGACGCGCTGCGTGTTGCCGCTTTCCTCGCCCTTGCGCCAAAGGCGCCCGCGCGAGCGCGACCAGTAATGCGCTTCCCCGGTCTCGATGGTGAGGGCGAGCGCCTCCGCGTTCATGTGGGCGAGCATCAGCACCTCGCCTGTCTTGGCCGAGGTCGTGACCACGGGGAGAAGGCCGTCTCGGTCGAATCGCGGGGCGAAGACGGTGCCTTCCTCGCTCGCGGCTTTGCTCTCTGGGGCGGGGAAGGGTGCGTCCTTGCTCACCGCGATATCCTCGGGCCGGCGCGCGTCAGCGGCGGCCGCGCTCGGTCGCAAGCATCATGAAGCGCGCCTGCTGCGCGGGATCTTCCTTGAAGATGCCGGTGAACTGGGTGGTGATCGTGGCCACGTCGGGTTTCTTCACGCCGCGGATCGACATGCATTGATGCACGGCCTCGATCATCACCGCCACGCCTTTCGGCTTCAGCGCCTTGTCGATGGTCTCGGCGATCTGGGCGGTCATGGTCTCTTGCGTCTGCAAGCGGCGCGCGAAAACTTCGACCACGCGGGCAAGCTTCGAGATGCCCACCACCCGGTCTGTCGGGAAATAGGCGACATGAGCCTTGCCGACGAAGGGGATCATGTGATGCTCGCAATGGGAGTGAAGCTCGATGTCGCGGAGCATGACGATGTCATCGTAGCCCGCAACCTCATCGAAGGTGCGCGACAACACTTCGTGCGGGTCCTCGCGATAGCCGGCGAAGAACTCGTCATAGGCCGAGGTGACGCGGCGCGGCGTCTCGCGCAAGCCCTCGCGGTCGGGATTGTCACCGGCATAGGCGATCAGCGTGCGGACGGCCTCCTCGGCTTCCTCGCGCGATGGGCGCACAATACCGGCCTCGCGGCCGATGTCGGCCTGCGGCCCGGTCCTGAACTTCTTAACCGTGGCGTCCATGGCTCCTCGAGACGTTCCTTACCTTAGTGCCGAACAGACTTGAGGCCGTTCAACCTTTTTCAGTTGGGGTTACTATAGCGTGCTCGTCAACCTTCGATCGCGCGGTCATGCCCCGGAACACCCCTCTCATCCTAAGGCCAAGCTGCATATATAATGCGGTGGTTGCACCCGCAAGGCGAGCCTCAGACCGACCCAAGACACGCGCATGACACTGCCGGACAACATCTACAGCCAGCGCATTCTCGAGCTTGCCGCGGCGCTGCCGCGGACGGCAAGGCTGCCCGAGCCCCAAGCCACGACCACGGCGCATTCCAAGCTCTGCGGCAGCAGGGTGACGGTCGATCTCGCCATGGAGGGGGAGGTGGTGAGCGACTATGGCCAAAGCGTGAAGGCCTGCCTCTTGGGGCAGTCCTCGGCTTCGGTGATGGGACGGGAGATCGTGGGCTCCAGCGCCGAGGAGCTGCGTGAAGTCGGTGCCGCCATGCGCAAGATGCTGAAAGAGGGCGGGCCGCCCCCGCAAGGCCGGTGGAGCGATCTCGCGGTGCTTGAGCCGGTGCGCGACTATAGAGCGCGCCATGCCTCGACCCTTCTCGTGTTCGACGCCGTCGAGGAGGCGATCGCCAAAATCGAGGCGAGCCGCCGTGAGAGCACAGACCGCGCCCATGCCGGACCGGCTTGAGCGCCGTCCGATTCGCCAATGGGTCGGGGAGAGCTTGAGCATGGCAACGCCCGGCGAAAAGACGAAGTACGGGGAGCTTTATCCATGAGCAAGCTCGGCCGCGTGGTGAAAGCGCCGCTGCTTGGTGCGCTTGCCGCCTATCGCTACGCCGTTTCGCCGCTGCTCGGCGTAAACTGCAGATACCTCCCGTCTTGCTCGGACTATGCGCGCGAGGCGCTCGAGACGAACGGGGCGTGGAGAGGTGGCTGGCTCACGCTTGCGAGACTTTGTCGCTGCCATCCATGGGGCAGCCACGGCTTCGACCCTGTGCCCGATCTCCGCGGCACGCATCACCCCTTCGCGCCCTGGCGCTACGGGCGATGGCGGATTTGCGCGCGTGACGAGGCGCCCGATTCCCGGTAAAAACACCATGGCTTTTCCAACGATCTCTTACCTGCGCCGGTACGCAGGAGTGAGAGGAGCACGCCTATGTCGCAAATCTCCCTGACATTTCCCGACGGCTCGGCCCGCAGCTTCAAATCCGGGGTTACGGGCCGCGACATCGCCGAACAGATCTCGAAGTCGCTCGCCAAGAAGGCGGTGGCGGTCGAGCTCGACGGCAAGACGCGCGACCTCGCCGAGCCGATCAAAAAGGATGCGCGCATCCGCATCCTCTCCCGCGACGACGCGGAAGCGCTTCCGCTCATCCGCCACGACGCGGCGCATGTGATGGCGGAAGCCGTGCAGGCGCTTTACCCCGGCACCCAAGTCACCATCGGCCCGGTCATCGAGAACGGCTTCTATTACGACTTCGCGCGCGACCAGCCCTTCACGCCCGACGACTTGCCGAAGATCGAAGCCAAGATGGGCGAGATCATCGCCCGCGATTCGCCCTTCACCTGCGAGGTGATGGACCGCAAGGCGGCGAAGAAGCTGTTCCGCGACAAGGGCGAGACGTTCAAGCTCGAGCTGATCGACGCCATCCCCGAAGGCGAGGAGATCAAGGTCTATTCGCAAGCAGAGTGGCTCGATCTCTGCCGCGGCCCGCACATGACCTCGACGGGAAAGGTCGGCAAGGGCTTCAAGCTGCTCAAGATCGCCGGCGCCTATTGGCGCGGGGACTCGACCAAGCCCATGCTCCAGCGCATCTACGGCACGGCGTGGGCGAGCGAGGAGGATCTCAAGGCGTACCTGCACCAGCTCGAAGAGGCTGAGAAGCGCGATCATCGCCGGCTCGGCCGCGAGATGGACCTGTTTCATTTCCAGGAAGAGGCGCCGGGCGCGGTGTTCTGGCATCCCAAGGGCTGGACGCTGTTCACGGCGCTGATCGACTATATGCGCCGCCGCCAGCAGGAATGGGGCTATGTCGAGGTCAACTCGCCCGACATGATGGAGCGCTCTCTGTGGGAGCAATCCGGCCACTGGGAGAAGTTCGGCGACCTTATGTACGTCACCGAGACGCCTGACGAGCGCATCTATTGCTGCAAGCCGATGAACTGCCCCGGCCATGTGCAGATCTTCAAGCATGGTCTCAAGAGCTATCGCGACCTGCCGTTGCGCATCGCCGAATTCGGCAAGGTCCATCGCTACGAGCCGTCGGGCGCGTTGCACGGGCTGCTCCGCGTGCGTCACTTCACGCAAGACGACGCGCATATCTTCTGCACCGAGGACCAGATCACCGAGGAATGCGTGAGGCTGAACGAGCAGCTGCTCGCGATCTACCGCGATTTCGGTTTCACCGATGTGCGCATCAAATTCGCCGACAGGCCGGACAAGCGGGTCGGGGCCGACGCCGTATGGGACAAGGCCGAGGCGGCGTTGAAGCGAGCGGTCGAGGCTGCCGGGCTGACGTATGATTTCAATCCGGGCGAGGGGGCGTTCTACGGCCCCAAGCTCGAATATGTGCTCCGCGACACGATCGGCCGCGAGTGGCAATGCGGCACCATCCAGGTCGATCTCAATCTGCCCGCGCGGCTCGGCGCCTTCTATATCGGGCCTGACGGGGAGAAGACCCTGCCGGTGATGATCCATCGGGCGATGTTCGGATCGCTCGAGCGCTTCACCGGCATCCTCATCGAGCATTATGCCGGGCACTTGCCGCTGTGGCTCGCTCCGGTCCAGGCCGTGGTCGCGACCATCGTCTCCGAGGCCGACCCCTATGCCGAGGAAGTGCTTGGTGCGCTTCAGGCGGCAGGCCTTCGCGCCGAGGCCGATCTCCGCAACGAGAAGATCAATTACAAAGTGCGCGAGCATTCGCTCGCCAAGGTGCCGGTCCTGCTCGTGGTGGGAAAGCGCGAGGCGCAAGAGCGCACGGTCTCGGTGCGGCGGCTCGGCAGCCAGGAGCAGCAGGTGATGCCGCTCGATGCGGCCGTCAACATGCTCGCAGACGAAGCGGTGCCGCCCGATCTGCATGGAACCCTCGCGACCAAAGCCGCGTAGTCAACCTCATGACGCGGGTTCGCCCGATCCTGACCATCGGTCATTCACGGCATTCCTGGGACCGGTTCGCGGCGCTCCTTGCCGATGCCGGCGTGGAAGCGATCGCCGACATCCGCTCGGTGCCGCGCTCGCGCTTCTCGCCCCATTTCAACAAGAACGAACTGGCGGCCAGGCTTTCCGCGCGAAATGCCGCCTACATTTTTCTCGGCAACGCGCTCGGCGGACGCCCGCAAGCCCCGGATGTGTATACGGATGGCGTGGCCGATTACGAGAAGATGGCCGCGTCACCCGAATTCCGGCTTGGGCTCGCTCGGCTCGAGGAGGAAGCGGCGCGACAGAGCTTGGCTGTGATGTGCTCCGAGGCCGACCCGCTCGAATGCCACCGCTTCCTCCTGGTCGGTCGCGCCTTGGCGGAGGCTGGAATCGACGTCGCCCACATCCTTCGCACCGGGGAAATCATCGCGCACAAGCAAGCCGAGGACCGGTTGCTCGATCTCGAACATCTCGCCGAGGAGGGCCTGCTGCTTCGCTCTCGCGATGACCGCCTGAGCCAGGCCTATAAATCCCGCTCCCGCAAATTCGCCTACGCTAGAGCGCGATAGTTCGTTCTCTGCTCTCCTCTTGGGGGAGAGCACGCGAGCGAAGCGAGCCGTGAGGGGAAAGCCGCGCAGCGGGGTCAAGGGGGCGGGAAGCCACGCCTTCGCACGGCCGGACAAAAAAAATTGCTGCCCAAAAATCGGTCGCATGGCGTGGCGCGATTGCTTAGGTTTGGTGCCATGAGCACGAAACACTTCACCAAACGGACGGACGAGTTCTGGCGGGCGTTGCGCCGGCGCAATTCGTCTTATGACGGCATTTTCGTCGTCGGGGTCAAAACGACCGGCATCTTCTGCCGGCCGGTCTGCCCGGCTCGAAAGCCCTTGCGCAAGAACGTCGAATTCTTTCGCGGCAGCAAGGAGGCGCTCTATGCGGGCTATCGTCCTTGCCTGCGCTGCCGGCCGATGAACGCCACCGGCAACGTCCCGAAACTGGTCGAGGCGCTGCGCAAGCGGGTCGAGCAGCGCCCGTCGGAGCCGTTGCGCGATCGTGACCTGGTGGCGATGGGCATTGAGCCATCGACCGCCCGGCGTCAGTTTCAGCGCTATTTCGGCATGTCATTTCAGGCTTATCAACGCTCGCGGCGCATGGGGTCTGCGCTCGCGGCCGTCAGGAACGGGAGCAGCGTGTTGGACACACAACTCGAATACGGATTTGAGTCATCGAGCGGGTTTCGCGAAGCCTTTGCCAGGCTGTTCGGGGCGGCGCCGTCGAAGGCAAGCGGCGTGCACTGCCTGTTCGCCCGCTGGATCGATTCGCCGCTTGGCGCCATCCTCGCCTTGGCGGACGAGAGCGGCCTGCATGTTTTCGATTGGGTCGATCGGCGGGGACTGGAGCGCGAGATCCTCCGGCTGAGGAAGAAGACCAGGTTCGCCATCGTGCCGGGCGACCATCCGATGCTCGATCAGGCGGCCTCCGAGATCGCCGAATATTTTTCCGGCACGCGAAAGTCGTTCGACTTGCCGCTTGCCCGGCGCGGAACGGAATTCCAGAGGCGCGTCTGGGACGCGCTCTTGGAGATCCCGCCCGGCGAAACACGCTCTTATGCGGACGTCGCCAAAACCATCGGCCAACCGGGGGCGGTGCGTGCCGTGGCGCGTGCGATCGGCGACAATTATCGCGGGCTCGTCATCCCCTGCCACAGAGTGATCGGCAGCGACGGCTCGCTCACCGGTTACGGCGGAGGACTTGCGCGAAAGCAATGGCTGCTCGACCACGAGCGATCATCGGGGCGAACACGCTTCCCGCTCTCCCCTTGAGGGAGAGCACGCGCTCGCGGTGCGAGCGCGGTGAGGGGCAAGCCGCGAAACGCTAGCGTGGAAGCGGCGTCGAATGACCTCCCTCACCCGGCTCGCCGCTCTTGATTGATGTGCTACGCTGCGCTGCTTGAGCGCGAGAGCGGCTCCGCCACCCTCTCCCTCAAGGGGAGAGGGGAAGTCCCGCGCTCCCACGAGGGGGAGGTAAGGAGGCAAGTTGCTGATGCGCCTAGCGCGCGGGGCGCAGCAGAGCGCCAGGATTGATCAGGGGCGCATTGGGGTCGCCCGGCTTCGTTGCCGAGAAGCCGTCAAACGCCACCCCTCCGCCGGGCGAAGGCGTCGCGCCATCGCCTGCCACCACGCCTCCGGCGGGCGGCGGAGGCAGTTCGGGCGGATCGGTCAGCGCCTTGAGCTCCTCAGCCGAAGTCGGCCCGTCATCGACCACGACCTCGACCTGTTTGGCCTCGCCTGCCTCGATGCTGAACTTGCGGGTGAAGCTCTCGCCGGCATGGTCGGCGATCACCGCATAGCTCCCTGGCGCCAGGATATGGGTGGGAAGAGCCCCGGCATTCTCCTTCACGACATCGCCGGCGGAGGTGAGGATCGTCCATTTGGTGTCGGCCAGCGCCTCGCCGCCGAGCGTCTGCACGAGCTTGAACGTCGTCTTGGTGCCGGTCTGCTTGAGGGTTGCCTCGGTGACCTTGCCGGGCTCCACCGTGACGTCGGCTCTGACCGTGGCGTTGGCGTCGCCATAAAGGCACTCGATGCGGTAGGCGCCGGCATTGAGCCTGACGACCACGCCAGGCTTGGCGTCGCGAAACACCATCTGCCGATTGCCGAACTGGTCCTGCTCGTCGGAACGGATGTCGTACCGGGCGGCGCTCTCGGGGAGAGGCTCGCCATTGGGAAGCAGTGCTGCGAGTTTCAGACCGCCGGTGTTGAGGACGAAGGTCTCCTCGATCGAGCGGCCGCTCTCCACCTTGATCTTCTTGGTGAGATTGGAAAGGCCGTAGGCGGCATTGACGAGATATTCGCCGGGCAGCAATGCCGCGGTCGGCATCGCGTCGCGGTGGGTGCTGAGCAGCTTGTAACCGGCGCCCTCCGGCGAAGTCTTCGATTCGTAGACGCGCCAGGTGAGCCCCGATTGCAGGCGCGGTCCCGTTTCGGCGACGAGGGCCTTGAAAGTGACGGGAACGGGAAGCTGAATTTGCGCGGCCGAGTTTTGCGTGGACGTCTTCGGCGCGATGGGCCCGGCCGGACCTGCCGCGACGGGCGCTGACGGAGCGAGCGCCGCGGTCGCGCCCGGCGGAGGCGATGCCGATTTGTGCACGGCCGTCTCGGCAGAGGCATGCGGGGCCTGCGGCACAGGTTGAGCCGCCGCCGCGGGCGCTGGTTGCGGAAGCTCAGCCGGCGCGCTTTGCGTCGACGCCTGAGCCCCTGCCGCATCGAGATCGATCATCCGTGAGGCGGCGGTGCCGAGCGGTAGCGCACCGGTCGTTTCCGGCGCGGGCCCCCTGTCACCGGTCGCGGCGGTTTGCGGCGAAGCAAGCGGCGGACTGACGACAGCGTCGAGGACGGTGGCAAGGACTTGCTTCAGCTCACTCGCCTTGGCCGCGGCGGCGAAGGTTCCGCCGGTCGCCTCGGCGAGGCAGCTCAAAGGCTTGAGCTCCTGTTCCTTGCCGCCGAAGCCAATCACGTGGACGCGGAGGCCCGGCGCTTTCTCCTTCATGGCTGCTGCCGTCGAACATAGATCCGCCCCGCAGCTATCGCCGCTATCGGCAATCAGGACGATATCGAGCCGGTCTTGGGCCTGTGCCCCCTTGGCGGCGTCGCTCACGGCGGCGGCGATCGGGGCCTGGCCTTTCGGCTTGATCTTGCCGAGCAGCTTGTTTTGGGTCTCGGCGGTCAGTTCACCCGGTTTCGCCACGATCTCGCTATCGGCGCAATTCGACGCCTTGCGATGGCCAAAAGCAACGAGCCCGAAGGACAGGCGATCGCCGTAGGCCGCCACGGCCTGGCCAAGCTCGGTGCGAAGGGACACGATCTTGCTCACGCCGCCGGTCTTGGCGTTCATGCTGCTCGAAGCATCGAGCACGACCATGGCGGCAGGGCGAACGCCCTTCGTCGATGAGAGAGGCGCGGTTTCGGCCGCCGCAACGCCGGCTCCGAAAAGAACGGCGGGCAAGAGCATGAGCCTAAGCATGGCGCGGCGCTTCCCCCGCATAGCGATCGCTCCGATCCGCGTCGCCCGCAAGCTGTTATACCCCCGTTTCCCGCGTGCAGGGGGCGAAATTCCTTTGTGAATGAGGCCGATTTGGGGTACCGGGCACTCTTAAGCCTCCCACTCCCGTCCCGATGCAACCCTCCATTCAGGGGCCGCCTTCGCAAGGAAACCGCACGCTCCTGGTGTTGCTCCGCTCCTCCCATGACCAATCCTGCCCTCGACCTTTTGCTGACGCGCCGTTCGGTTTCCGCCAACCGCCTCACCGGCCCCGGCCCGGATGCGGCGGAGCTCGAGTTGATGTTGCGGGCCGCCACGCGCGTGCCGGACCACAAGAAGCTCGCGCCGTGGCGCTTTCTCCTGTTCCAGGGCGAGGCGCGGGCCGTTTTCGGAAAGTCTCTCGCCGAAATCTGCCGCGCCGAGGAGGAGGAGCCCGGCGCCTTCCGGCTCGAAAACGAGGAGAAGCGCTTCTTGCGCGCGCCGCTCGTCATCGCGGTGATCTCGCGCGTGGTGAAGAACCCGGGCGCGCCCGACTGGGAGCAAATCCTCTCGGCCGGCGCCGCGTGCCAGAACCTGATTCTCGCCGCCGCCGCGCTCGGCTACGGCGCGCAATGGATCACCGAGTGGTGCGGCTACAGCGAGGGCGTACGCCGGGTCCTTAAGCTTGCCGCGAACGAGCGCGTCGCAGGCTTCGTCTATGTCGGCACGCCGACGGAAAAGCCCGAGGATCGGGAACGGCCGGATCTCGCCGACGTCGTTTCGTCCTGGGCCCCTTGAGGTCGATGGCCAATCCGTTGATGACCAGACGAGGAACACACAAAACACGTCATGCTGAGGAGCTCGCTAGCCCTTTCCACACGTCGCATTTTCCCCTCCCTCCCTTGAGGGGGAGGGCCAGGGAGGGGGGTCGAACGCAAAACTCCTCGCGCTTGCGAGCGCTTCTCCTGTAACCCCCCTCCACGCGCCAAGAGGCGCGTGTGCTCCCCCTCAAGGGGGGAGCTAAATTGAGTGGTCTCCCCAAGGGGGAGCGGAAAGAAGCTCAGTAGCCGAATTGCTCGGAGAGGATGCGCTCGGCCAGCGTATGGCCGGGATCGAACATCATGAAAATGTCGATGCCGCTCTCCTCGGACACCTCGACCCTGACCACATCGCGAAACTCGGTATGGTCGGCCACCGCGCTCACCGGGCGCTTTTCGGGCTCGAGCACCTCGATGACGACTTTAGCGTCGTTGGGCAGAAGGGCGCCGCGCCAGCGCCGCGGGCGGAACGGGCTGATCGGGGTCACCGCCAGAAGCGGCGCGGTGATCGGCAGGATCGGTCCATGGGCCGAAAGATTGTAGGCGGTGCTGCCGGCGGGCGTCGAAACCAGGACGCCGTCGCAGATCAGTTCGTCCATGCGGACTTTGCCGTCGACGATGATCCTGAGCTTGGCGGCCTGATAGATCTGCCGGAACAGCGACGCCTCGTTGATGGCGAGCGCTTCGTGCGTGGCGCCGTGCCGCTCGTGCGCCGTCATGCGCAAGGGGTGAATGACGGTGCTCTCGGCCGCCTCCAGCCGCTCCTTGAGGTTGCTCTCACGATAATCGTTGAGCAGGAAGCCGACGGAGCCCCGGTTCATGCCGTAGATCGGCGTGCGGCTGTTGAGATGGCGATGCATGGTCTGCAGCATCAGCCCGTCGCCGCCCAGCGCGACGATGGCATCGGCCGCGGCGACGGGAGCGTTGCCGTAGCGCTGCGTCAGAGCTTTAAGCGCATCCTGTGCCTCCTTGGTCTCGCTGGCAACGAAGGCGATCTTGTCGAAGCGGGGCATGATCCTGTCGCGGCGCTTGGAGCTTGGGTCAGAAGCGGGCACTATAAACGCGAGTGCGCCCTGCAAAAGCAAGTGCCTCGAAATTGACGGCGAATGGTGAATTCATGACGAACGAAGACCGGCCTCAACTCATCTATACGACTTTCCCCGGCCTCGACGATGCGAAACGGGTGGGCGGCGCGCTCGTGGCGGCGCGGCTCGCGGCATGCGTCAACATGTTCCCGGGGATGATCTCGATCTACGAGTGGAAAGGAGCCCGGGAGGAGGCGAGCGAGGTCGCCATGATCGTCAAGACGCGGCGCGCGCTGACCGAGGCCGTGCTCGCGGAGATCAAGCGGCTCCATCCTTACGAGCTGCCGGCGCTGCTTGTGCTGCCGACGGAGGGCGGCAGCGCCGAATATTGCGGCTGGATCGCGAACCAGACGGGAAGCACGGGGCGGTAATGAGCGGGGCGGCTTTCGTCCTTGCCATCGACCAGGGGACGACGAGCACCCGCGCCATCCTGTTCGATCGCAAAGGGCACGCTCGCGCAAGCGCGCAGGTTCCGCTCACCCAGCTCTATCCTGCGCCGGGCCAGGTGGAACACGATCCCGAGGAGATCTGGCGGTCCGTGCTTCAGGTCGGCCGCGCCGTGCTTCGCGAAGTTGGGGCCGATGCGATCGCGGGAATTGGCATCACCAATCAGCGCGAGACCACAATCGTTTGGGAGCGGGCGACGGGCAGGCCGCTCGCCAATGCCATCGTCTGGCAGGATCGCCGCACCGTGGAGCTCTGCGGCGAGCTTCAGCGCGAAGGGTGGGCTCAACACGTCGCGCAAGCGACCGGCCTCGTGATCGACCCCTACTTCTCCGCCACCAAGCTCGCGTGGCTGCTTGCGAATGTGCCGGGCCTCGAGGCGCGTGCGCGGGCAGGGGAGGTGTGCTTCGGAACGGTCGACAGTTTTCTCCTGTTCAGGCTCTCGGGCGGCAGGCTGCACGCCACCGACGCGACCAATGCCGCACGCACCAAGCTCTACGACATCAGGACGGGGCGCTGGGACGAAAAGCTGCTCGATCGACTCGGCGTGCCGCGCGCGATGCTGCCAGAGGTGCGCGACACGCAAAGCGATTTCGGACGGAGCGCGCCCGAGCATTTCGGTGCCGCCATTCCCATTGCGGGCGTGGCCGGCGACCAGCAGGCCGCCGCTTACGGGCAAGCGTGCTTCGAGCCGGGCATGCTCAAGGCGACCTTCGGCACCGGCTGTTTCGTGCTCGCCAATACCGGCGGGGAGAAGGTGGCGTCGGCGACGCGCATGCTTTCGACGATCTTCCATCAGATCGGGGGGCGGCGGACCTATGCACTCGAAGGCGCGATCTTCATGGCGGGCGCCACGGTGCAGTGGCTGAGGGATAGTCTCGGCCTTATCGCATCTGCGGCCGAGAGCGAGGCTTTGGCGCGCGAGGCCGATCCCAAAGCGGGCATCTACCTCGTCCCAGCCTTCCAGGGGCTTGGGGCGCCGTTCTGGGATCCGGGCGCGCGGGGCGCCATCTTCGGGCTCAGCCGCGCCGCATCGAAAGCGGATCTCGTTGCGGCAGGGCTCGAGGCCGTCGCCTTCCAAACCCGGGATCTGCTCGCCGCGATGCGGCAAGACATGGCGGCGAGCGGCATCGCCGCAAGCGGCATCGCGGCGCCCTCGACCTTGCGGGTCGATGGGGGCATGACGGCCAATGCCTGGTTCCTGCAAAGGCTCGCCGATATCCTGGGCCAGAGGATCGAGGTGGCGCTCAACGCCGAGACCACGGCTCTCGGAGCGGCCTACCACGCGGGGCAAGCAACCGGCTTCTTCGGCGATGCCGCAACGCTGGCGAAGGCGTGGGTTCCCGCGCGGGCGTTCGAGCCGATCATGACCGAGGCCGAGCGTGAGGCGCGCTATGGCGGCTGGCTCGACGCGGTCGCTCGCGTGAGAACGGACAACGCTTCGTCTCCTTGAGCGCGTCGCGCAATGCGTACGCTTTCGACGCAGCCCGGGCGTTTCTGCCCGCAAATGCGAACGTTCCGGGCGCGTCGACCTGCGGCTTGCCATCGCGGCTCACGCCAGCCATGATCGGCATTATTCAACTCGAGCCCCCCTCATAACGCCCTTGTCGCTGTTGGCGAATCTCGCGCTCCGTCGCCCGCGCAATATCGACGCGTCTACGCTTGGGCGAGACGCGATGGCCGGCGTCATCTCCGCGGTGGTGCAGATTGCCTACTGCATCTCGTTCGCCGCGCTCATTTTCACCGGCGATCTGGCCGGCGGCTTTCCGCTCGGGCTTGCCGGGCTGATCATGGGGACCGTGGTCACTTGCATCGTGATCGCGCTCACCTCGACCTTCTCTCCCGTCATCGGCGGAGCGGACTCGCCGGCCGTGGCGGTGATGAGCGTGCTCGCCGCCTCGATCGCCACCGCCCTTGCCGCCAAGGGCGCCAGCACCGATCAGATCATCGTCAATATCCTGGTCGCGCTCTCGGTCAGCACGCTGCTCACAGGCGTCCTGCTTTACGGAGTCGGCGCGCTCCGCCTTGGGCAATGGCTCCGCTTTATCCCGTACCCGGTGGTCGGCGGCTTCCTCGCCGCCTCCGGCATCCTGCTCATCACCGGCGGCATGGAGGTGGTGACGCAGACCGATCTCACGCTGCTCCCCTCGAGTTGGGCGCTGCTCTATTCGCAGCTCTATGGCCCGCAGATCCTCATCGCCATGCTGTTTGCGGTCGCCATCCCGATGCTGGCGCGATGGGTGCCGGGCTATCTTGCCCTGCCGATCGCGTTCTTCGCTTTTCTCTTCGTTGTCAACGGCAGCCTGTTCGGCATCGTCAGCGACGATACGGTGCGCGGCGCCTGGTTTCTGCCGGAGCTCGGCCAACTCACTCTGTGGTGGCCGCTCAGTGCCATGGTCGGCGACCAGGTCGATTGGGGCGTGATCGCGCAAAGCAGCGCCGAGATCGGCTCCTTTTGCGGCGTCATGGCCATCGCGCTCCTGCTCGATGTGTCGAGCCTGGAAGTCGCGCGGCAGAAATCCGGCGACCTCGATCAGGAGTTTCGCTCCAACGGTCTCGCCAATCTGCTCGCCTCCGTGCTCGGGGGCTTCGGCGGGTCGTTGTCGATGAACGCCTGCCTGCTGTTGGACGAGTCGGGCGCCACCACGCGGTGGGCGGGTGCCATTGTCGGACTGGTCTGCGCTCTCATCCTCTTTTCCGGCTTCGATGTCGGCGGCATGGTGCCGAAGGCCATTCTCGCCGGGATGCTCATCTATCTCGGTGCCGTGATCCTCTTCGAGTTGTGGAACGCGCCGGCCGACAGCCCGTGGATGGAATGGGCCCTCACCGGGATGATGACGCTGGTCATCATCAATTTCGGTTATTTCATGGGGGTCGTGCTCGGGGTGATCGGTGCCTGCCTGATGTTCGCGCTGAGCTACAGCCGCATCGGCGTGATCAGGCGTCACCTCACACGCCAGGAGTTTTCGAGCAATGTCGAGCGCTCGCCGGAGCAGTCGCGGCTGTTGCGCGAGGAGGGCAAGCGCGTCCACGTCTTCTGGCTTTCGGGCTTCATCTTCTTCGGCTCGTCAAACGGCCTGTTCGAGCGGATCAAGCGGGTGATCGAGGCGCAGCATGAAAAACCCGTGGGCTATATCGTGCTCGATTTCGGCGCCGTTCCAGGCCTCGATACCTCCGCGGTGCTCAGCCTGGTCAAGCTCCGCAACTATTGCGAGGAGCACGACGTCACGCTCGGGTTCTCGGGCTTGAGCGACAGCATGCGGGCGGGATTCGAGAGAGCGGGTTTCTTCGGCAGCACCCGGCCGCATCAGGTCTTCGGCAGCCGCAACGAGGCGATCGAATGGTGCGAGGACATGCTGCTTATGCATCACGAGGTGGGCGCGGCTTCGACCCATAGTTTCGAGTCCTGGCTCGAATCGGAATTCGGCGGCACGGTCGATTTCGCGCGCATCGCCTCGTACATGGAGCGCGAGGAACTGCACAACGGCGCGTTCCTGTTCCGTCAAGGGGAACCCGCCAATTCCGTGGTGTTTCAGGCCTCCGGCAGCGTTGCCATCACCATCATCGACGAGCACGGACGCCCGATCAGGCTGCGGCGCATGGTCGGGCACACGGTGGTCGGCGAGATGGGGTTCTATCGCGGCGTGCCGCGCACGGCGAGCGTGATTGCCGAGGAGCCGACCATCGTCTATCGGCTCACGCGCACGGCTTTCGACCGGATGCAGGACGAAGACCCGGCGGCGGCCGCGGCCCTGCACAAGCTCATCATCAGGCTCCTGTCAGACCGGCTCGAATTCGCCAATCGGGAAATCTCGGCCTTGCTCTAGGGGATGATCGCGATCAACGCGGCGACGATCGCGACATAGGTCAGCCCGTGAATGAGCTGATCGGTGCCGAGCGCGTACCAGAAGCCGCGGTCCTGCGCCGTCAGGCCGTTGCGGTTGGTGATCCGCTCCTTGAGCCAATCGACATGATAGTGGACCACGAACTCGCCGACCGCGATGGCCCCGGCGAGAAGGAGCGAGCCTGGGACCAGCAGCAGATAGACCACCGGGGTCAGGGCGACGTGGATGCCGGAATGGAGCAGACCGCCGGGATGGCCGTAGATCCCCTTGTTCAAATATTGGTACGGCGTCTGCAGGTAGAAATCGGCAACCGCGTGCTTGACCAAGAGCACGGCGACGGCGGCAAGCACGAGGAGAGCGAGTTCCGGCATCGGCGCTATTTCGACAGGGCCTCGGCGGAGCCGTCCCATTGCGGCGGAGGCGGGTTCATGCGGAAATGGGCGATGCGCTCGCGATAAAGCGCGTAGAGCCTGTCGAGGCGTGAGGTGTTCAGTTTCTCGCATTCGCTGGCGAGGGCCTCGGCGCCGTCCCAGTCCCGGGCACGGTAGCGGGCGAGAAACTCGCCATGCCGCTCGGCGAGCCGGATGAAGCCCTGTGATTGCTTCAGCGCGCTGTCGCCGAGGAGCGCGAAGGCCCGCGTCGCCCCGGTCTTGCCTTTCACCTTGAGAAGATCGAGCTCGAGGAAGGCGAAGTCGGGCGCCCGCGCCGTGGTGGATTCGCCGACCACGGTGCCGACGTCGTAGGTCTTCGATTGTCCCTCGAGCCGCGAGGCCACGTTGACGTTGTCGCCGATCACCGAATAGTCGAACCGCGTCTCAGAGCCGAGATTGCCGACGCAGCAGACGCCCGTGTTGAGCCCGATGCCGAGCTTGACCGGCTTGAACGGCTTGCCTTTCG
Source organism: uncultured Alphaproteobacteria bacterium (assembly GCA_963776655.1). Lineage (GTDB taxonomy): Bacteria > Pseudomonadota > Alphaproteobacteria > Rhizobiales > Methyloligellaceae > Methyloceanibacter. The sequence continues at coordinate 100,348 of CAVZNL010000004.1, forward strand.
CCTCGGCCTCCTCCTGCCAGAGCGCGTTCAGGCGCTCCATCTCGCTCATCATCCGCAGCGCCGCATTGCAGGCATGGCTCGGATGGGCTTTGTCCTCGAGCGGCGCATTCCAGAAGGCCATCACCGCGTCGCCCATGAACTTGTCGATTGTGCCCTGCTCATCGAGGATGATGTTGCTCAAGGGCGTAAACAGCGAGTTTAGAAAACGGGTCAGCTCCTCCGCGTCGAGGCCTTCGGAGATGGTGGTAAAACCGCGCACGTCGCTGAAAAGGAGCGTCATGTCGCGCGTCTCCCCGCCGAGCTTGAGCCGCGAGGGGTCGTCGGCGAGCCGTTTGACGAGCGCTGGCGCCATGTAATGCGAGAAGGCGTTGCGCACCCGGTTGCGCTCCCGCTCGGTGCGCAGGAACACGACAAGCGTGCCCACGAGATAGATCGCGGCGAGGGCCATCGCCGGGTAGATAGGATCGACCAACCAGCCAAAAACCTTGAACGCGTACCAGGACACGCCGATCACAGCGGCGATGGCGGCGCCGCACAGCACGGCGCTGCCGAGCGCGCCGAGGCGATAGATGAGGAAAGCGATGAGCGCGCCGAGCGCGAGGATATAGAGGAGCTCGGCGGCCGTGGCGAAATCGGGCCGTTGCAGGAAAGTCCCTTGCAGGATTTGCTCGACGGCCTGGGCGTGCAAGGAAACTCCGGGAACCGAGGCCTCAAGAGGCGTCGCCCTCAGATCGAGCAGACCCGCCGCGCTCGTGCCGATGATCAGAATGCGGCCCGCGATGTCGTCGGCGCCGATCTCGCCATTGAGCACTTTCCAGGCTGGAAGGTATCGCTCCTTGGTTTCGGGGGTAAAGCGAATCCACATCTGGCCGTTCGCCTCGGTCGGCACCTCGAAGTCGCCGACGCGAACCTTGACGATGCCGGTCTTCTCGCCGAAGGCCTTCTCGCCGCTTGCGCCTGACGATTTTACGACATAGGTCGAGGCGCCTTGGGCGAGCCGCAGCATGTCGGCGGCGAAGGAGGGATAGAGCGCGTCGCCCACGCGGATCACCATCGGCACGCGGCGGATGATCTGGTCGTGCTCGGGTATCCAGTTGAGAGACCCCGACCCTTGCGCCTTGTCCTGTAACTCCTTGAGGCTTGCCGCCGCGGCGGGATAGTAGGGCGCGAACGATTTCGGGTCGTCGCCGGCATGAGCGAAGCCCGCTTTGATGTCCGGAATTGAGGTGCCTTGCGGTGCGGCGATGAAACCGAGCACGACCGGAGCCTTGCCGATTGCCTCGGCAAAGACCTGGTCGTTCGACGGCAGCCTCTCGATCTCCTCCCTCAAGCCCTGTACGGCTTCGGATTTCGGCCAGAAGCGCAGCGCATTGGCGGGCGACATGCGATCGGGCTCCGGAAAGACGATGTCGAAGCCGATCGCCGCGGCCCCGCCCGCGGCGAGTTTGTCGACGAGATCGGCAAGCACCGTACGCGGCCAAGGCCATTGGCCGACCGCCTTCAGCGAGTCCTCATCGATGTCGACGATGCGCACGGGGAGCGCCGGATCGAAAACGCGCGGGCTCAACCGTTGATAGGCGTCGAAAACGAGCGAGCGCAGCCTGCGCGACCGGGGTCGGGTCCCAGACGCGCAAGGCCAGCGAGGCGACGATGACCGTCCCCAAGATGAGGACATAGAGGAGGCGCGGACCCATCCCGGTGCTTGCTTTGCAATGCAAATCCGCGCCGGACCGGCGCGAGTTGCCAGAACCTATCCAATGGCGCCGTGCCGCTCCAGTGCCAAGTTCTGGCCGGGGCCAGGGCGGCTCATGCAGACCTAGCCGGCAATCCCGTTCACATCCATGTGTCCTGCGTCCTTTTGCCGGTGACGACCGGGTCAAGGCTCAACTAACTTGGGCGGCTTGGTGCCCCAAAGTTGATCCCCGTACGGGTAACGCCCTGACGTGGAATGCCTTTGATGGTCCGGTCATGCAGAGCGCGTTGACGACGAACACAGTCTTACCAGGACTCCGCAACGGATTGCGCAGGATGCGTCTTCCGCTCGTCGCTGCTGCTGCGGCCGCAGCGGGTCTCGCGCTGTCTTGCGGCAGCGTGGAAGCGGGCAGAATGTGGATGTCAAAGACCGAGAATCCGTATTGCGACATTCCCACCTACATGCTGCGGGATCTTCCCGAGCAGGCGATGTCCATGCGCGATTCGAGCGGCAAGCCCGCCATCGTCGTGAGCGGATACACTCTGGCTGACCATCCGGCTTATAGCCGGTTCCTGCTGGCGCATGAATGTTGCCATCATTCCCTCGGCCATATGGAACGCTTCGGCGGGGGCCTCGGTCAGGTCGGTCCGCAGCGGTTCTTCTATCTTGCGCCGGCGCTGAAGCAGATGGAGCTCGACGCCGATTGCTGCGCCGTCAAATTGCTGAAATCGAAAAACGAGACCGACGGCATCAAATCGGCGGGAGAGACGATGTTGAGTTTCGGCTCCGCCCAGACCGGCGCCCATTATCCGACGGGCATCGAGCGGGCCGAGAACATGGCCAAATGCGCCGCGCAAGACTGACGCGATCGCGGTTCGCCGCCCTCTCTGTCAGAGAAGTTTAATGTCGCGCAGGCTGGCGGCGCTCCCAACGCAGGGCCATATTCCCAGCGCGAAATCATCGTCGCTTGCGACCTGACCCTGGTCGTTTTGGGCCTTGTGCTAGGTTGAAGTCCATCAGTTGCGGAGACGTCGCGGTGAGCAGCCCGTCGCTCGTGGCGAAGCAAGAACGGAAACCGGCTTGGGTCCGGATGATGGTCGGCGCCGGCATTGGCCTCGCCGTCCTTATCGGTGCGCGCGCCGAAGGCGCCGAACAAACCAACAGCACCGCATTGCGCGTCTGTGCCGATCCCGACAACATGCCGTTCTCGAACGCCAAGGGCGAAGGCTTCGAGAACAAGCTCGCCGAGCTGATCGCGCAGAAACTCGATGCACGGATCGAGTATTCGTGGTTCGAGGAGGCGACGGGTTACATTCCCAATACGATGGGACGCGAAGCCTGCGATCTCGTTATGGGCTACGCGCAAGGGACCGGCCTGATCGAGGACACCAATCCCTATTACTATACGTCCTACCTCCTGCTTTATCGCCAGGACGATGCCAGTCTCGGCGATGTCGAAAGCCTCGCCGACCCAAGGCTCAAGGGCAAGCGCCTCGGCTTCTTCGCGCGAACGCCGCCGGCGAGCATCCTCGCCATGCATGGGTTGGTGGCGAACGCGAAGCCGTTCGAGATCCAATCCGAAGAAGGCGCCTCAAAGGCCGCCGTGACGATGATCGGCGACATCGCCTCCGGCGCGCTCGATGCCGGAATCCTGTGGGGGCCGGTCGGCGGCTACTACGCGCAACGCGCCGGCGCGCCGCTCAAGCTCGTGCCGCTGGTGAAGGAGAAAGCTGGACCGCGCACCATCTACGGCATCACCATGGGGGTCAAGCCGAACGAGCCGCAGTGGAAGTACAGGATCAACAAGTTCATCGCCGCAAACCAGGGCGAGATCAACGTGATCCTGCAGAGCTATAACGTGCCCGTGCTGGACGACAAGGGCAACATGATCGCGGCCGCCGCGGCGGAACGGTGAAGACGCCGGGACCCGCCTCACATCTTGCACAGGCTCTCCGGCTCGTCGATGCCGAGCGTGTCCACCTCGATTTCCGGATGGCTCGCATGCGGAAAGCCGCGCTGCGGCGAGAAGGACACCGGAACCTTGTCGGTGGTGATGATGATCGGCTGCCGGAATTGCCCATCCCACGGACGGAATTGCTGCTTGATGCCCTTGAACGGCGCGAGCTGAAGTTCGGGACCGCGGATGAAAGCTGCGACCGTGGCGAAGTCCGAACCGGGATTGCGCGTAACCGCTTCGCCGATGGCGCGTGTGGCGACATAGGCCTGATAGTCGATGGGCAACATCAGGCGATGGAAGTCCTTCTCGAAATTGTTGTTGGCTTGGGTCGCGCCCCATTTTTCGTGGCCCGGGCTCCAGGTGGAGGCGATGAGGCCGGTGGTGCCGGCCACCGGCCGAGGATCGCCGCCGCCGCGATAGGGAATATAAGGACCAAACGCGTGCTCCTCGTCCGCCACGACGATCACCTGATAGTCGGGCGTGGCGGCGAAGGCCGCGTCGAGACCGGCCTGCTTGCCCGGTGGAACGGCGCCGACATCGTCGCGCCGCCCTCCTGACGTGTCCTTATATTCGCGCGTATCGACGATGGTGGCGCCGAAGCGGCCGGCCGCACGCTTGATCGCGTCGGCATAGGCCAGGTCGCCCGGGGTCGAGCCGTGCACGAGCAGCCAATTGGTCCATTTCATGGTGACGAGATATTGGGCCAGCGCGTCGGCGAGCATGTATCGGTCAGGCACGATATGCATGACGTTGGCGCGGCAGTTCTCTTGCCGCAGCGACACGTCGGTGGCGCGGATATTGAAAAGCAGGATGTCCTTGCCCTTGGCCCAGTCGGAAAGCTTGAGCAGCGTGTCGGCGGACGCGTCGACGACGATGTAGTTGTGCCCGCTCGCAAGGAATTTCTCGAGTGCCTCGACGGCTTTCTCGGCGGAGGAGACGGTGCTGACATCGACGCTGTAATGATGGCCGGTGAAGCGGCCGCCGGCATTGTTTTCCTCCACCGCCATCTTAGCCCCGGCAATGCCTGCGTCTTTCGGCTCGACGTCGAGACGCGAGGCGGGACGCGGATGCTCGACACTCTCGCGGAGGTAACCGATCGGAAGCGGGGTCAAGGGTGGGGACTGCGGCACTTGGATCGTGAAGCCGCCTTCTTTGTCCTTCGCGGCGTCGCCCTTTGCGGGAGGGGAGGGAGAGTCTTCGGCGTGCGCGGTGGCCGGCGTTAGCGCCATGCCGGCGAGCAGCGACAGCGCCGCAACAAGGCCGAGAAACGGGCCGGGCCGCCTGGACGTGCGGCGGGACAACGTGGAACGAAGAGGCATGGGTTTTAGGACCGAGTGACGCGAGAACCAGAGCCGGCAGTCAGCGAAATCGCACCAAGGCCGGCGCTTGGCCGCAGGGGTCGAGAAACTGGGCCGAGCGGCCTTAACCTCATCGTAGCGACAAAGAAAGCGGCATTGCAAGGCGGAAACCGGAACGGGACAATTTGGTGCCACGCGTCGGCAGCCCGGCAGTTTTAGGCGGCCCTTTAGGGACTCCCAGTGGCGCCCCGTGCACCCTCCGGGCGTGTCGGGCTTTGCTCCCGTTAACGCTGCCTGCGTGCTATCCTGCGACCGATGGGATTCTCGGTCACATCCGCGATCCGCTTCGGCTGGGAGACCTTCAAGAAGCGCCCCTGGTTCTTCATCGGCGCGTTTCTGCTCATCGTAATCGCCCAGGCCTTGGTCGAGGGCTTCAGCCGTGCGCTCGATCACCTGTCGGGTGGATCTGTCGAGGAGTTGGCATTCTTCGACAGTTTGGTTTCTCTCGCGCTCAGCACGCTTATCAGCATGGGTGTTACGGCTTTCGCGCTCGCCGCGCACGACAATCCCGATACGGTCGAGCTTTCCGCGCTTTGGCATCCTCGCACGTTCTGGAAATATCTCGTCCTGACGATTCTCCTCACACTCATTTTCGTGGCTGGCTTCCTGCTCGTCCTCTCTCTCGTTGCCATGCTGGGTCTTGAGAGCGGTCTCGCGATCGGCATCCCGCTCATCATCGTATTCGGCGTGCTCGTCTTCCTGACGCTTATTTTTGCAGGCTTCCTCGTGATCGACCGCGAGCTCGGTCCGATCGCGGCCATGAAGGAGAGCGCCCGTATGACGCGCGGATATCGGTGGAGCCTACTTGGACTTCTCCTACTGCTGTTCCTCATCAATCTGCTCGGCCTTCTCGCTTTCATTGTCGGCGTTTTCGTATCCGCACCGGTTTCCTTGCTTGCCGTAACGCACGCCTATCGCGTCCTGTCCGGAGGTGCACGGACACAGCCTGCCGATGCGGTTCTGGCTTGACGCAGCGGCGCAATAGCAATCTTGCAAGCAGTATTGGGGAAAAAAGCCCGGCCTATTCCGCAGGGACGAGCGGGCGTTCGGCCTTCGCCGCTTCCGCCGCGTTGCGCGGATTGCGGTAGACGAAAGGCGCGGGCGGCAGCGAGGCTTCCTCGCGGGCGAGCCGCACCATCTCGCCGTGATAGGGGGAGAGCGCGCAAGCCGGGTCGGTGTTGCGGGCATCGCCGGTGATGGCCATGGCCTGGCAGCGGCAACCGCCGAAATCGATGTCCCTGAAGGCGCAAGACCGGCACGGCTCCTTCATCCAGCCGGTGCCGCGGAAGGCGTTGAAGGCCTCTGAGTCGAGCCAGATGTCGAGAAGCGGGCGATCCTGCACGTTGTCGAACGACAGCGTCTTGATCGTCTCGGCGGCATGGCAGGGAAGCACCTTGCCGGCCGGCGTGATATTCATAAAGCCCTTGGCCCAGCCGCCCATGCAGGGCTTCGGCCGCTTGGCGTAGTAGTCGGGCACGACCATGTCGATGGTGAGCACGCCCTTCAGCCGCTCGCGCTCGCGCTCCACGAACTCGATCGACTTCAGCGTCTCGTCATAGGTGGGGATCAGGGCGGCGCGATTGAGATAGGCCCATCCGTAATACTGAACGTGAGCGATTTCGATACGCTGCGCCCCGAGCTTGACGGCGAGCTCGATGTAGCGGGGAACGTTGTGGATGTTCTGGCGGTGGATCGGGGCGTTGATGGTCAGGGGAAGACCGAGCTCGGTTACCCAGCGTGCGACGTCGAGCTTCTTCTGCGTGGCGCCGGGATAGGCGCCGATCCGCTCGGCGTTCTCGGCGTCGACGTCCTGGAACGAGATCTGGACATGATCGAGCCCGCGCTTGGCGAGATCCTCGAGACGGGGGCGATTGAGGGTGACGGCGGCGGTGATCAGGTTGCTGTAGAGGCCGGCCTTCGACGCGGCCGAGACGATCTCCTCCAGGTCTTTGCGCGCGGTAGGCTCGCCGCCGGAAAGATGCACCTGGAGGATGCCCATGGCGCCGGCCTGTGTCATCACCGAGCACCACATCTCGGTGGACAGCTCCTTGTTGACGCGCTCAAGCTCGATGGGGTTCGAGCAATAGGCGCATTGCAGCGGGCAGCGATGGGTGAGCTCGGCGAGCAGCCCGACCGGCGCGCGCGCGCAGAGCGCCTCCGACGCGCTCCCGCTCACACCCTCGGTCGGCTCGTCGTCGACGACAACCGTTTCGCAATGTCCGTTGCCCTTAAGCGCCTCGCTCATCCCTTTATGTATCCTTTGTCAGCCAGGCCCTGGAGCAGATCGAGCACGTCGGCACGGATCACGTCAGCAGGCGCCGAATACTCCTTGGCGAGAACCGTCACGATTTCGTCCACCGTTCTCTTGCCGTCGCACAGCTTCAGCACGGCGACGGCGGTTTGGTCGGGCGTCAGCACGCGTTCGGGCGCCAACAAGATCCACCGGTCCCGCCCCGCGTCGTGACGGAGCTTGAGATAAGCCGGCAAATGGGGTCGCGTCTCCCGTGCGACAATGAGGCGAGCAGGGGACGTGGTCTCGCTCATGCTTTGCCCGGTACGAAAGCGCCCGGCGGGATCAGCCCGGGCTCGACATAAGCGTAATGCAACGCATCGAGCTGCGCCCAAAGCACGTTGCATTTGAATCGGAGCGCATCGAGCGCCGCGGCCTGCGCCTCCGGCGTGCGCGCGTTGCGCTTGACGTATTCGAGCGCGAAATTCGCATCGTCCGGCGCCTGCGTCAGGCGGCGCTTGAAATAGGCCATCACCTCGTCGCTGATGAAATCGTAGTTCTCGAGCATGCCCGAGATCCGTTCCTTGTGGATCTTGGGGGCGAACAACTCGGTGAGCGAGGAGGCCACCGCCTCGACCAGGGTCTTCTCCCGCACGAAATCGACATAGGCCTCCACCGCAAACCGGGTCCCGGGCAGCGCTGCTTTCGTCGAAACGACGTAGTCGCGGTCGAGCCCGAGCCCGTCGGTCAGAACCAGCCAGCGCTCGATGCCGCCTTCCTCCTCGCCATAGCCGTCATGGTCCATGATGCGGTGGATCCAGTCGCGCCGGAGCTGCCGATCATGGCACCGGCTGATCAAGGCGGCGTCCTTGCGCGGCACCGCGGACTGGTAGCAATAGCGGTTGAGCGCCCAGGCCTGCACTTGGCCCTTGTTCAGCTTGCCGCCGTGCAACAGCTTATGAAAAGGATGCTTGTCGTGGTAGCGCTCGGCGCCGATGGCGCGAAGCTCCTGCTCCAATTCCTCGGGGCTCATGATCTTGGTCATGACTGTTGCCTCTTCCTACCCGCTCCTGATCGGGTGGTCGGGTCGTCCTCCCTGGAATTTGCGCCCTTGATGCCTGGCAATAGCAGCCGAATGCGGCGCCGGCATCGGCGCAAATTTCCGCACGCTAGATATAAGAAGCCTGGTTCCGAGTTGCATGATCCGTGCATGAACGCTAAGTGGATAGCACATTAAGAAAATCTGAACGGCACCATGGCCATGCGGCCGCCCCATGCTAATCGAGGTTCGGGCTTAGGGCTACAGCGCTTGCCGGAAGCAAACGGCGCCCCGGTTTTCATTCAGTTTGCCGAGCTTCTGTGCGAAGTTGCCCCGCGGCCGGGCAGCAGGCGCTCAAGGCATGGGCGCTGGCGCATAAAAGAGTTGCGATCAGGGGGAGGCTCCCACGCTTACAATCCAACTCTTGGTTTTGTTGGTTCTGGCGCTTTACGCCAGGGCGGGTGCCGTGGCGCTCAGGCGGCCCGTCTCGGACTTCTATGTCTCCGGACGGCTCGTGCCCCCGCTGTTCAACGGCGTGGCAATCGCGATCGGCCTCGTCCCTGTGCTCGCCTTTGCCGGTTTTGCCGGTGCGCTGAGCCAGGGTTGGGACGGGGCCTCGTTGCTTGCGATCGGCGCAGCCGCGGGGCTCGTGGCCGTCGCCTTCCTCATCGCGCCCTATCTCCGCAAGTTCGGCGGCTATACGGTTCCGGATTTTCTCGGCGAGCGGTTCAATCAGCCGGGGATCAGGCCGCTTGCGGTGCTTGCCGTGATCCTCTGCACGTTCCCGGCTCTTGCGCTCACCGTGTTGGGACTGGGCACTCTCGCAACGCGCATCTTCGCCATCGACCTCGGAACGGGTGTTGCGCTCGCCGTGGCCATGCTGCTGTCTTGCAGCCTCGCCGCCGGCATGCGCTCGGCAAGCCTGACGCAGATCCTCCAATACGCGGTGGCGCTTTCCGCCTCCCTGGTGGCCGTGGCGCTCCTGCTATGGCAATACGGCGCGCTTGCTCCCGTGCTCGATGCCGGCAGGCTTGGGGCGGCGTTTTCGGCACTCAAGCTCGAAACGTTCACGGCCGAGGACGGGCTCAACCGTTTCGCGCTGCTGTTCTGTGTCGCCGCCGGAATAGCCGCACTGCCGCATCTCCTGGCGCGAGCCCTCATCACGCCGTCGATTGAAGGCGCACGGACGTCGTTCCTGTGGGCGCTGCCGTTCACCGCGGCGCTGTGTGTCGTCGGGGCGCCCTATCTCACGCTGTTCGAGCGAGCGCCGGGCGCAACAGCGGACACTTCGGCAATCCTCGCTTTCGGTTTCACCGCCACGGGCGCGATCGCGGCGCTGCTTGCGCTTGGGAGCGGGCTCGTGCTCGCGGCGGCCAACGCTCTGTCATACGATCTCTACTATAAAGTCGTGCAGTCCACCGCCTCGACCGAGCGCCGCATCTTCGTTGCGCGGGGAGCGATCTTGGCGGTCGCGTTGCTTGCCGCCTGGGCGGCGCTCACCGCGCCGGAAGCGGTCCTCGCCATGACCGCCGCCGCCTTCTCGCTTGCGGCGAGCACGCTTCTGCCCGCCCTCATTCTCGGCATCTGGTGGAAGCGCGCGAGCGCCGAGGGCGCTCTTGCCGGCATGCTCGCCGGACTTGCCGTCTGTCTCTATTACATTCTGGCGTCGCGCTACTTTCCGTTCGCCTTCTACGAGACGTCGAGCTTCCTCTCCGGCGCCACGGCCGACGAGGCCGCGCGGTATTACGACCTGAGACAGAGCTATTACCTTGCCGACGACACGACGCGAGCCGCAGCCTTGGCCCTCTGGGAAGACGCGGCACGAGGGGTCGCCAATTGGGCCGGCGTCAAAAGAGACTTTGCCGGCCTCTTCGCCGTGCCGATGGGCTTTCTCGTGACGATCGGGGTGAGCCTGTTCACGCCGGCACCGGCGCGGGAGGTACAGAGCTTCGTCGAGGAGCTACGCAAGCCTCAGGCGGCGTAGCTTGGGCGCGCGACGCGCTACTCGGGCGGGGGCGTGGCGGCCGACTGCCCGGGCGAGGTATCGCCACCGCCGAGCAGGCGGAACGAGTCGCGAAAGCGCGTTGCGCCATCGCTGGTGGCGTGGGCCTTGGGGCCGGCCGTGACCAGCATAAAGATCCGGTCTCCGGAGGGAATGACGGCGATCAGGTGACTGAGCTTGCCCTTCTTGTCGTCGGAGATCGCTTCAAAGCCCGGATATCCGGCGATGGTCGCCGTTCCACGTTTGCGCAGGCGGGAGTCGCTGCCCTTGGCGTAGGCGTTGACCAGCTTGACGTAAGTGTCGTTATCGGGACTTGGTCCTCTGCCGGGCGGATATTCGAACACCACGACGCTATAGACGGTGTCCTCTCCCAGGCTCACCTGGAAGTCGTATTGAAGCAGCGGGTTTTGACCCTCGACCGGTGCGCTCGTCATCTTGGGCGTGCCGGGAAAAGTCGCGGCGAAGCCCCGCTCGGGCGATCGGAATTCCGTCCATTGCGGCTCCGCCGCCGCCGATTGCGCAGCGGTCTGGTCCTGGGCGAATGCAGAAGCCGCCGCTGCAAGGAAGAGCACGCCAAACGCTGCACCGCGGATTGCCATCGCCGCACCCCCCTGTCGCCTATTCTCCCGAATCGGCATCTTAGCCGATCCGCTCCTGCCCTTCACCAGAGGGCATTCGCCTTCGCCTTCAGCCTTGCGGCGAAGATTTGAGAGCCCTCTCATACATGGCCTCGACATCGACCTTGAGAGCGCGGCGCGTCTCCGGGCGGAGATAGAGCATGTGGCCGCCGGCATAGGTCTCGATCACGATCGGGCTTGCGCCCTCGAGCGGCGGAAGCTGGTTCACGAGATAGGCCGGCGCAAGATAGGGCGTGATCAAGTCGGTATAGCCCGTGGCGATAAATACTTCGAGCCCGCGATTGGCGGCGCGCGCCTCCTGAATATCGTCGAGCACGCCGGCATAGCCTTGGCGCGTCGGTCTCGTTCCGAAATCCCACTTGCCCCGCACCGTACGGTTGAGCAGCGTGTAGCTCGCGTCGGTCCTATAGCCGAGCTCGTCCCGCGCATATTGAACGAAGGCGCCGGTCCACAGCGGAACCGTAGCATCGAGCACGGGATCGGGTCCGTGCGGCCAGGAACTCGCCGGATTCGGATCCGGACCGCCGACGCTTCCGTCATAGCGGCTCAGCACCTGGCCGTTGGCGCGATCGAATTCCTTGATGAAGAGCGAGGGCGGAATGCGGGCGAAGTGTCGGCGCACGCTTTCGATCGAAAGCCCCGTCAGCCGCGCCACCTCGTCGCTCGCCGCGTTGGCGCCTTGCACGGCACCCGAAGCAAGCGCAACGAGATAGTCGCTCAACGCGTAGCGCTCAGTCTCCTTCAGAGCTTGCGAAAGCGCCTCGCGCCCGGTGACGCCTTTGCTCTCGAGATTGACCGCGGCGAAAGAGGGAAGTCCGAGAGCCCAGGGCAGGGGGTCGAAATCCTCGCCGCTCAGAAGCGAGAATTCGAGGGCCGGTGAAATGAGGATGAGACCGCTCGGCGAGATGCCGCCGGTCTTCTGCAGCGCGCGCGTGATGGTCGCGCCGCGGAACCCACCGTAGCTTTCACCGGTCAGGAACACCGGTGAACCGAGCCGTCCTGCATCGGTGAGGTAAAGCCGGATGAAGTCGGCGAGCGCCTGCGTGTCCTGCTCGACGCCGAAGTAATCGCTTTCGTCCTTCCCGTCGCGGGCGCGGCTGTAGCCGGTTGCCACGGGATCGACGAACACCAGATCGGTGAAGTCGAGCCAGCTCGCATCGTTGGCGACGAGGCGGGGAGGGGGGCCGAGCAGTTCCCCCTTGGCGCTCGCCGCAACGGATTTGGGGCCAATGGCGCCGAGGTGAAGATAGGCCGAGGCCGCGCCCGGCCCGCCGTTGAAGACGAAATTGATCGGCCGTTTCGCGTCTTGCGGCTCGCGCATATAGGCGACGTAAAAGATATCGGCCAGGTCCTTGCCTCTTGCGTCGCGGAGCGGAAGCGTGCCGGCCTTCGCGCTGTAGGGGATCTCGACGCCGGCGAGATGGATGCTGTGTTGCGTGGTCGAGGCGGGCGGAACGGGCGCTGTATCGCTGCCCGTGGGCTGCGACGTGCCGCTCTGCTCGCCAGCCGCCGGTTGTGCGGCCGCCCCGGTCTGCGGCGACGGCTTTGTATCCTCGCCCCGCGCGCTAGGGGGCAGGAGAACAAGGGCTGCGAGCGTTGCGATCGCGAGGAGGCGGAAGGGTGGGGTCAGGGGCTTCGTCAACAATCTGCTCCCGTTCGGTTCTTGGAGGAAAGGCTGATTGGGGGAAACGTAGGAGCGGGGAGGCGGGGAAACCAGGGCCAGTTTGGGGTTTTCGCGCCTTCCGTTCAGCGCGACACGCCCGCGTGAGCCCCGGGGCGTTGCAAACGCGCAACGTTCATCGACCTTCAGTGCTCCGGGCCATAAAGTAATAGGCCATAACGGGTTTGGGGACTAATCTAGGCCCTCGCGAGAGAGCTGCCCAGCCACGTTGGCCTGGCTGAATCCCCGGCGTTCCCCGTCCCTGCGTTCTCGCCGGAGTGGCACTCGCATCGCGCCTCTTGTGGTGGCAAGGATGGCTGGCGGCAGCCTTGCGCGGCTTGAGGCTTCCACGGCAGGGAGCGGGAAGCTTCAATTAGCAAACGTCGAAGAAGTCTCCCTGGAGTCGCGTGGTCCTGGGCCGCATGAGGCTCGCCACGGGCGGGGTCGCAAATTATGGCCGGTCCGATGCGTGAGAAACGCGCTTGGCCTCCGCCGGATCGGGATTCCGACGGGGAGACCGCGGCTGCCTTCGAGGCGGCTGTCGCCGGAATCAAGCAGACGGTCGCCCGATCCGGCGAGGTTCTGTCCTCGGCGAAGGAAGATCTCAGCGACCACCAGCGTTGGCTCACGGCTCAAGCAGCGGCGGTCGAGTCCGACCGCGAACGGCTTGCCCGCTGGTTGCAGCGCGCGCGCGAGCGCGAGGAGGCGGTCGCACGTCGGGAGCAGAAGCGGGCACACCGCCGGGCCAGGCTTCAGGCGGCGGTTCGTTCGGTCAAGGATCGCGTCGCCGCTGTTGTCTTCGCCGTGCGCATGGGGATCCGGCGGTCGATCGCGGTCATCGTCGGCGGCCTGAATTCCATCGACGCTGCCGCGGCGAGTGGATTGCGCTGGGTCGGGGCGAAGCTCCGCGACGCCGCGCTCTATGCGGGAGGGGCTCTCTCGCACATCGCGCTTTCGGCCGGGAGAGCGGTGCGTAGCGCGGTTCTCTTCGTTCTTTCTCTGCTCGCAGGTGGAGCCGCTCGCGTCGGCGCCGCGTTCCACGCGGTGGCGCCGGCGGCGGGCAACTTCCTGGCGCGGCGCTTCGGCGGTCTCGCAGCGACTGCCAGAGGCACTTCCAATGGCTTCCGAGCATGGCTCGAAGCCAATGTTCCATCGCTGTTGGCGAAGGTGGACAGTCTTTCGCGTGCGACCGGCGAGAGAATGAAGCCGGTTTTCTCAGCCGCCGCGGCCAGGGCACATGCCTTCGCGCCGACATTGTCGGAGCGGGTTGCCAAGGCGGGAACGATTGTCGGGACCCAGATCCGGACAGGCGCTCTTTACACGAAGTCGGTGCTCGCCCGGGCAAAGCCCTCTGCGGCCGAGGCCGAAAACGCGTTATCCTCGCCTCAATTCGCAAGGAGATTTGACCTGAGCCAGATGCTCATCATCGCCGGGGCTCTCTTGCTGGTCAGTGGCGCCTTGATGCTGGGAGGGGGTTTCCTGCTCCGTGCCGGAAAACCATCCGTCGCCGCTGCCTCGCCCGCTGAGCCGATCGCCTGGCTGTTCGAGCACGACAGTCTTACGCTCGACGAGCGCGCGGTGTTCGCTTTTGGGGGCACGCCGCAAGGCATGCGCATCAAGGGGTTCGCCATCGGCGGGGTCAACCTGTCGGATCAAGCCCTCGATGCGGTCGAAAGCATCATCAAGGCGGATCACCAGGCGAGGGAGGTCAAACTCGCGATGCGTGTCGTTGCCGGCGACGAGGAGGCCGGCGCGGGCAAAACCTTTGAGCCCGGGGTGCCCGGCGCAATCCCGCCGCAGGCACAGTTCGCGCTGATCTTCCCGTTCCAGGCGGATGGCGGGATGACCCCCGAGCAAGTGCTCTCGACCTTTGGCGGCATCATGCTCAAAGTCCGATACGAGGTGGCAGGCAAGGAGAAGTCCTTCATCCACTACCTGTCGCCCGCGTTTCTGGAGCGGCAACTCGCCGAGATCGTGGCCGGGGCCAAGGGATCCTAGCCCCGCACTGTCTCTTGTTGTGGACCCCGCTAAAAGCATTCGAGCGTGAGCGTGGCGCAACCCCTGATGCTGAGACACGCCTTGAACTGGGTGCAGCATTTCAGGCCGCAGCCTGTCGTGTCGAAGGTCGGGTCGAGGGTCTGGGCGACGCAAATGCTGCTACAGGAGCGGAAGTCGTCGTCGCAGACGCGGACGCTTTGGCTCCCGGGGCCGCAAGGCGATTGGCTCGGTCTGATCGACCGGAACCGGTCTTGCCTCGTCGAGGGTTGCGTCGTGGAGGGTTGCGTCGGTTGCGTGGTGGAGCGTTGCGTCGTCGAGGGTTGCGTCGTGGTTTGCGCCCGAGCGACGCCCACGGCGAGAGCGAGCAGAAGCCCGACGGCCAAAAGCACGTATCTGGTCATCCCCTGCGTCCCCCGGCGCGCGTCCCGCAAAGGAGCGTCCCCCCAGAAGGCCAAGCCCGTCAAGTCCAAGCTTTGCCGCCGATCCTCCGCACCACCAAACGGCCAAAAAGTCGGGCGACGTTGGTATGAGAAGAGGGACCGGCAACGTGCGATTTTTCCTCGTCGTCTTGAGTTTGCTCCTAACCGCAGAAGCCGTCCAGGGCTGCGCCACGCAGAACGAGGCGTCGCGGGCGGCCGAGCTGGCGGGGGAAGAGAGCGACGACGTCGCGACCTGCCGCGAGAAGAGCGGTGCGGACAAGGCGGCCTATGAGGCTTGCCGCAAGGCCATGGCCGACGCGCGGGCGCAACAGGCGGCCGTTCAGGAGCAAAAACGCCGGGATTTCGACCGCGTGCTCGGGGCGGGCACCGACAGCCTGAGCAATTATTAGAGTGCATCCCCTCTTACGCGGGTCGGTCGGTTGGGGAGGGGGATAACCTCGCGTGCGGCGAGGGCCTCGCCGCCGCACCCGGCCTAGACCAAATCGAGCCAGCGCTCGAGCACGATCCGGCACTGCCGCTCGAATGCGGGCAGGCGCGTCTTGCTCTCGCCGATGACCGCGTCCGCGTCGAAACCGTTTGACGCCATGTAATCGCGATTGTTGCGGCACATGATCTCGAGCAGGGAGCGATCGACCTCGGCGTGATATTGGAAGCCGTAGGCGGCGCTGCCGTATCGGAACAGTTGGCATTCGGTCATGTCCGAATAGGCGAGCCTCTCGGCGCCGGGGACCTTGGCGATGATGTCGCCGTGGAAATGGTAGGAGCGGAGCGTTTTTGGGTGCCCCTGCATCACCGGGTCGTTGGCCGCGGCCTCGGTCAGCATGAGATCGTACCAGCCGATTTCCTTGCGCTTGCCCGCGACCACCTCACCGCCGACGGCACAAGCAAGGAGCTGAGCGCCGAGGCAGAAACCCGCGATCGGCTTGCCTTCGCCGATGAAGTCGCGGCAGAGCTGCATCTCGCCGGAAAGGTAAGGATATTCATCCGTCTCATAGGCGCTCTGCGCGCCGCCGAGCACGACGAGGGCCGAGAATGCGTCGCTCCGAAGCTTCGCATCGTCCGCTTCCCAGCCGAGAACCGTGCGTTGCTCAAGACCACGCTCGGCGACCAACGTCGCCACCGTGCCTGCGCCTTCATGTGGGTCGTTCTGGAGGACGAGAATCGGCTTCATGATCGGTCCTTGTCGAGCGAGGGCGTTCCTTCGCGCTGCCGTCGGGGATTATACTCGTTTGCCCGGATTGAACGCCTTGTTTGCCGCATTGCATGAGCTCCAGGAAGCGAAATCGGGCCGGGCGGGCGCTCAAGCCCGCCGCGATGGGTTTCCAACACAGGGAGGGCCGGCATGGCTCAGTACATCCTTTCGGATCCGAACTTTAGCGACGGCACGCGCCGCGAGGTCATCGAGCAGATCGTCGACCCGTTTCGCGGCCGGACCGGCGTGAAGCTCATCGGCTACGAGCCCGATCCGGACTTCGATCGCCTTCCCATCGAGGCGCTCGGGCGGCCGGAGCCGATGAAGGAGGCGCTGCTCGCCGCCGCCGGCAAGGCCTACGAGCTCATCGACATGGAGAAGCAGCGCGGCGCTCATCCGCGGATCGGCGCCGTCGATACGATCGAGATCTATCCCGCCAAGGATATCACGATCGAGGAATGCCGCGATTTCGCCGAGGACCTCGGCAAGGAGCTGTTCAAGCGCTATGCGGTGCCGATCTATTTCACCGGCAAGAACGCGCGCAAGCCCGAGAACGAAGGACTCACCTTCATCCGCAAAGGGAATTACGAGGGCCTCAAGGAGGCGGTGCTCAAGGATCCTTCGCGCGCGCCCGATCTCGGCCCCGCGAAGCTGCATCCGACCGCGGGCGCGACGATCGTCGGCGCGGTCGAGGAGCACGATGCCTATTTCAACGTGGTGCTCGACACGACGGATCTGTCGATCGCGAAGAAGCTTGCAAGCTACGTGCGCGGCAAGACCGGCGGGTTCACCAACATCCAGGGCGTGATCGGCTTGCCGCAGACGCATCGGCGCACCGGCAAGGCTTGCGTTGCGGTCTCGTGCGAGATCAGCAATCCGCTCAAGACGCCGATCCACCGCGTGTTCAATCTGCTGAAATCGGAAGCCGCACGCTACGGCGTGAACGTCATCGCGGGGCAGATCTGCGGGACGATCAGCGCGGAAGTCCTGGTCCAGACCGCCGAATGGTACCTGATGCTCGAGGGCATCAACGGCCCCTGGGACTACAAGAGCCAAATCCTCGAGAACCATCTGTTGGAGCTGGAGAGCTAGGGGCTTTCGCGGCGTGCCGCATGCCGCACGGGAGTCTATTGCTGCGATCCGACAAGACCCGCAATTCACCGTCATCCTGAGGCGGCCGCGAAACGGCCCTC
The DNA here is from genome assembly GCA_963776655.1 of uncultured Alphaproteobacteria bacterium. Taxonomy (GTDB): domain Bacteria; phylum Pseudomonadota; class Alphaproteobacteria; order Rhizobiales; family Methyloligellaceae; genus Methyloceanibacter. The sequence continues at coordinate 117,748 of CAVZNL010000004.1, forward strand.
GAAGGATGCAGCGCGAAACCGTCATCCTTCGAGGCTCGCTCCGCTCGCACCTCAGGATGACGGCATGCGTCAACTCCCGATCCCCCTGCCGTTGCCGGAGCGAAACCCCCGGCTTCGCGCAGGCAGATCGCGGGAGGAGTCCATCGCAATTTCTGCTCGGGTGTAGCAAAAATGCACTCGCGCATAGGTTGATAAACTCCTAGGTTACACGTGAGGGGCGCCTGGCCTTTAGGGGGAGGGCTGACCATGAGTCGTGTAGGGGCTGCGACTTTAGTCGCTTTGATATCCATTCAGTTCGGTAGTTGCTCGACCATTGTCAAAGGGACAGACCAGCAGGTCTCCGTGAACACGCCTGGTGTCCCCGGGGCGATGTGCCAGCTCCAATCGCCGGGCATTGGCACGCGAACGGTTCAAACGCCTGCCAATGTGGTCCTGCCCAAGAGCAGGCACAGTGTCGCCGTTTCCTGCACGGCCCAATGCTATAGCCCCGCCGTCGGCACTCTCGGCTCTCACACCGAGATCATGACCGCCGGCAACATTGTGTTTGGCGGCATCATCGGTGTCGGCGTCGATGCCGCGTCGGGCGCGATGAACAAATACGACCCGCAGGTCGACGTCGTGATGACGCCGCTCCCAGGTTGCAGGATGCCCAAGAACGGGGTTCCTAAACCTGCACCAGGTCCGCAAACGAGCTAGGCGAAAATTGGCAAGGTCGAAGCCACCCGCCGAAGCGGGCGTCGGCGATGCGACCTCCGGCATCAGCGGCAGAGGCGCGATGCGCTACAACTGGTGAATACACCCCGCCCTCATGCTGAGGAGCCCGCGGCGGCTCGCCGCAAGCGCGCGTTTCAGTATGACAGATCGCTTCAGCTTCCCTCTCCCCTTGAGGGAGAGGGCTTCCCGCGCACGCCACGCGAAGCGCGACGAAAGGCGGGAAGGGTGAGGGGTGATTTGCGTGACGCGGCTTCACGCTTCGCGTGTTCGCCGCTGACCCCTCACCGCTGCCCCTTGCGCTCAAGTAGCGAAACAGTAGCGCATCGAAGACGCGCCTCGCGTGCTCTCCCCCAAGGGGCGAGCGGGAGTCTATTGCTGCGCTTCGACAAGAAGAGGCGAAGGTCATAGCGAAGAGTCATGAGGCCGCGCCCTCCGATCGGCGCTATAATCGTCCCCCGCACCATTCTTGAAAGGAAACACGATGAAGCTGAAATCCCTGACGATTGGCGCGTGCGTCGCCTCTCTGACGCTGGCCGTGCTGACGCCTCCGGCTGTCGCCGGTGTCTCACAGGCAGCAAGAACCGCCTGCGAACGCGCTGCGGAACGTGTGCTGCCCGCCCTTAGGGCCGATGAAAAGGAAGCCTGGATCGCCAACTGCCTGGCAGATGCGAGCGCTGGGTCTCCACCAAAAAAGGATCGCAATTATTAAGAGACCGCCGGGCTGGGCTGCCAACATCACGCTGCGATGTCTTGCGCTTGGTGGTGCCGGCTGGAGGACTCGAACCCCCGACCTACTGATTACAAATCAGCCGCTCTACCTGCTGAGCTAAGCCGGCAACTGGCGATCGTCCGCGAGAGGCTCGCCGCAAGTGGCTCTGCCGCGAGTGGCTCGCCACGAGTGGCTCGCTTCCGAAGTCTTAGACCCGTTGCCGGCGCTTTTCCACTCATCGCTTCCGCGAAGAGCACGATCCCGACTTCCATATCGTCGATTGACGGGCTTCGTTTTGCTGTACGGGGGATCGCGGGCGGCTCGGAGCTATCTGCGGCGGCTCGCCAAAAGTCCGGCGACGAAGGCGATGGCAAGCAGCCCCACGGGCCCCACCTGCTGCATCGCCTTGCCGAAGCCCTGATCGATGAGGCCCACGCCTTCGCCCGCCCTCGCGATCGGGCTTGCCGCGGCCGGCTTCCGCCGGCGCCCCAGGAGAAGGAACGCGGCGAGGACGATCAGGCCGAGCGCGGCAAGCGCGGCGGCGACGGTGGCAGCGGCCTCTGGCGGGCTGAAGCCATGCGATAGGACCAGCGTCTGGTAGCCCGCGAGCAGACCGAAGAACGCGGCCGCAACCAGCAGGAGTACGGCTACGGCAACGAGGATCGCTTGCCGGAGCCCGCGCTCGATCGCTTCGCGGATGCGGAGGCCGATCTGGAGCGTTGACAGCAGCGCGAGCGCCGAGCGGAGCATGGACGCTTCGACCTAGCGGCGGGTGAAGACACCGAACAGAAAGCCGAGGCCGGCGGCAATGGCGACCGCCTGGAAGGGGTTCCGCCTGATGGCTTCCTCGGCATCGCTCGCGGTCTCCATCGCCTTGTCCTGCGCCCGGCTGATCTGCTTGTTGGCGATCTTGCCGACGGTCGAGGTCAGGTTCTGGAGATCGGCGCGAATCGCATCGACCTGATTGGCGAGTTCGTCGGCATCGCGGGCGACGGGACCGCGCCTCGCTGCGCCTGGGCGATCGCTTTCGGTTGATGACATGGGGTCGTTCCTTCTTTTGAGGGGGAGCGGGGACTTGGGGAACTCCGAACGGACGAGCCTTGTTCCAAGCAATTGCGCCGGTGCGACATTCGGGGTCCACCCGCTCGGTTTGACCGGCCAGCCTACCTCACTGTCAAAAAGCGTGACGCGGGGGCAACGCTCAAAGCGGCTCATGGTTGCCGAAGGCTTGCCTTCGACACGTCCGTCTCTTAGACTTTAAGTCCGCCCAAGGGGGGCTGCTCAGGGGGGATGAGCATGGGTTATCGTCGGCTTGGCTTTGCCATCATAGCCGCTTGCTTCTCCGTTTTCGCGACGTCCGAACCCGGGTACGCAGCAGGCGCCGCGCCCTCTGCCATCCAGGCTGAGGCTGCGCTCATTGCGGCTGCGGGGCGGATCGAGGAGCGCGTGCTGCACCGCCATCGTGCGCAGTCCTTCTACTGCTATCCGCGCACTTACTGGTGGTTCTACCGGCCTTACACCACGGCGCTCGACGGCCATGCCCGCTGCATGCCCTATTTCCATTATCTCGAGCCTCACGGCCGCCGCGGCGCCAGGCCCGACCGCTACGTCAAATAAGTGGCGCGGCCGTCCGGCGCGCTCCCCCGTTCCTTTCAAGAGCAGTCATTAACCACACGGATACCCCGGAAGCGTACTTTCCGGGGTGCCTCCGCTGCGACTCACGGTCGGCTCCGGAGGCTGACAGGTGGAGCCGTAAGCCATGAAATTCGCCTTCAATCTTGCCACTCTCATCGCGGTTCTTCTGAGCCTGGCTGCCATTGGCGGAGCCCGCGCCGAAGGCCTGCCGGATCTGGGAGCACCCGGGGGCGGATGCATCGGCCCCTGCGGCGCCTACCTGGTGCCCGCGCCGAACCCGATTCCAACGAAGCGCTTCGTTTATGTTCCGAAACCGGCGCCGCTGCCCTGCGGGCCGAACTGCGCCAACCCCGCGAACGCGCTTGCCGCTCCGCCGCCGTGCGGCCAGGCCGGCTGCGGCGGGGAGGCTTTCATCTACTACCCGACGCGGTTTTATCCTTATTGGAAGCAGCCGCTCTACACCGCCTGCTTCCCGGGACCCGGCAATTGCTACTGGCGCCGGCAGTGCTGGTACAATTCCTTTGGGCGGCGGTTCTGCAACTAGAATTCGGCGCTAGATTCCCCAGCGCTCAAAGAGGCGCGGGCTAGCGAGCCTTGAGCACGACCCAGTGCAATGCGACCGCGGCGGCGTTCGAGACGTTGAGGCTCGCAAAAGTGCCCTGCGTCGAGATGCGGCAGACCAGGTCGCAATGTTGGCGCGTGAGCTGCCGCAGGCCCTTGCCCTCCGCGCCGAGCACGAGCGCAAGCGGGACGCGTGAGCTGAGCTTCCTCCAGAGTCGTGCTCGCCTCCTCCGCGAGACCTACCCTGAGAAAGCCGCGCGTCGCCGAGCGCCGCCAAGCCTTGCGCGAGGTTCTTCACGAGGATGACCGGTACGATGTCGAGCGCGCCGCTTGCGGCTTTGGCGAGCGCGCCGGAAAGCGGCGGGCTGTGCCGCTCGGTGAGAACCAGACCCGAAGCCCCGAACGCCGCGGCCGAGCGCAACGCCGCTCCGACATTCTGCGGGTCGGTCACCTGATCGAGCACGAGCAGCATGCCGCCGGCCTCGGCATCGTCGAGCGATAGAGGGGGCAGGGGCTCGGCATCGAGGAGGACGCCCTGATGGACCGTGTCGGGGCCCAGAAGCCGGTCGAGGTCCTTCGGACTGGCAGGCTCGGGCGTCGAGCCCGCGGCTGGCGAGGAGGGGCTGAAGCCTGTGAGCCGCGTTTTCGGTGGCAAGCACCCTCACCACCTTTCGCCGCGGATTGGCGAGCGCGGCCTCGACCGCGTGCAATCCGAAGAGCCTGACGCGCTCGGCGGCCTCATGGCGCGGCGCACGCCCGCCGGCCCGGTCTTTCCGGCCTATTCTGTCCTGATCTTTGCCGCCGCATCGAGCCCGTGACATCTCGCCAAGAAGGGAGGTCGAATACACCGCGATAGCAGTTTGGAAATTCGCCCTAACCCCCTGCTTTACAGTTGACACCGGCCGACGCGCTACCCATAAACCAAGACATGGCGGACCCTGCCGGCCCTCGGCGGGGCGTTTTTGCTTGGTTAAAACCACCAGTCAATCCAGCTTGCTCAAGGAGGGGTGCCCGAGTGGCTAAAGGGGACGGGCTGTAAACCCGTTGGCTATGCCTACGTAGGTTCGAATCCTACCCCCTCCACCAACCACTCTTTCATGCGCGAGATGGAATGCGGGTGTAGCTCAATGGTAGAGCAGCAGCCTTCCAAGCTGAGGACGAGGGTTCGATTCCCTTCACCCGCTCCAGCAGGTTAGGCCGCCCATGTGGCTGAGATGGCAGGTAAATGGCGGCTTGGATCGAAGATGGAGCGAGCGATAGGAGTGTAGCTCAACTGGCTAGAGCACCGGTCTCCAAAACCGGGGGTTGGGGGTTCGAGTCCCTCCACTCCTGCCACGATTGAGGCGCGAAGTCCGAAGCATGAGGCAAGGTCCGGGCGGCAGAGACTAACAATGGCGATGACGAATCCTTTCGAATTTCTGCAACAGGTACGGACCGAGGTCGCCAAGGTTACGTGGCCCACGCGCCGGGAGACGGTGATCACCACCGCCATGGTGCTGGTCATGTCGATCGTCGCCGCAGTGTTCTTTCTCGCCGCCGACTGGGTCTTGAGCGCGCTCGTCACCTTTTTGTTGGGTTTGGGCCGCTAGGGGTCGGCATTCGTCACATGGCAAACCGCTGGTACATCGTTCACGCCTATTCGAACTTCGAGCGCAAGGTCGCCGAATTGATCAAGGAGCGCGCCGTCGCGGCCGGGCTCTCGGACATGTTCGAGGAGGTGCTGGTGCCGATGGAGGAGGTCGTGGAGATGCGCCGCGGCCGGAAGATCAGTTCCGAGCGCAAGTTCTTTCCGGGCTACGTGCTCGTCAAGATGGAGCTCAACGATCAGACCTACCACCTCATCAAGTCCACGCCCAAGGTCACGGGCTTCCTCGGAACCGAGAACAAGCCCATTCCGATCACCGACGAGGAGGCCGGGCGCATCCTCCAGCAGGTGCAGGAGGGCGTCGAGCGTCCGAAGCCGTCCGTCACCTTCGAGATCGGCGAACAGGTCCGCGTGGCCGACGGTCCGTTCGCATCGTTCAACGGCCTGGTCGAAGAGGTCGACGAGGAGCGCGCGCGGCTGAAAGTGGCGGTGTCGATTTTCGGCCGGCCGACCCCGGTCGAGCTCGAATATGCACAGGTCGAGAAACTGTAAGCCGGTCAAGCGGCCGGACGCGGGAAGATTGAGGAATGAAGAAGATCGACGGTTACATCAAGCTCCAGGTGCCGGCAGGGCAGGCCAATCCCTCGCCGCCGATCGGCCCTGCGCTCGGTCAGCGCGGCGTCAACATCCCGGAGTTCTGCAAGCAGTTCAACGCGGCGACGCAGAAGCTCGAGCCCGGCTCGCCGATTCCGACGGTGATCACCGTCTTTGCCGACCGTTCCTTTACCTTCGAGATGCGGACGCCGCCGGCGTCCTATCTCCTGAAGAAGGCGGCCAAGATCGGCAAGGGATCGAAGGAGCCCGGACGCGCCGGCGCGGGCACGGTCACGCAGGCGCAGTTGCGCGAGATCGCCGAGATCAAGATGAAGGATTTGAATGCCAGCTCCATCGAGCAGGCGATGAAGATCATCGCCGGCTCCGCCCGCTCGATGGGCCTACAGGTGCAGGAGTAAGCCATGAGCAAGCCCGGCAAACGGTTCCGCGAGGCATCGGCGAAGGTCAACCGCGAGAAGCTCTACCCGCTCGAGGAAGCGGTGAAGCTCGTCAAAGGCGGGGCCAAGGCGAAGTTCGACGAGACCATCGAGGTGGCGATGAATCTCGGCGTCGATCCGCGCCATGCCGACCAGATGGTGCGCGGCGTCTGCCAGTTGCCGCACGGCTCCGGCCGCAAGCTCAGAGTGGGCGTGTTCGCCAAGGGCGCCAAGGCCGAGGAGGCCAAGAAGGCGGGCGCCGACGTGGTGGGCGCGGAGGACCTTGTCGAGCAGGTGCAGAAAGGCGTCATCGATTTCGACCGCTGCATCGCCACGCCCGACATGATGCCACTGGTCGGGCGGCTCGGTAAGGTGCTCGGCCCGCGCGGACTGATGCCCAACCCAAAAGTCGGCACGGTCACGGCCGATATTGCTCCGGCCGTGCGCGCGGCGAAAGGCGGCGCGGTCGAGTTCCGCGTCGAGAAGGCGGGACTGATCCATGCCGGCGTCGGCAAAGCGAGTTTCACCGAGGAGGCGCTCGTTGAGAATATCCGCGCCTTCGTCGAGGCGGTCATGAAGGCCAAGCCGTCTGGCGGCAAGGGCACGTTCTTGAAGCGGGTCGCGGTCACTTCGACCATGGGCCCGGGCGTGAAGATCGAGCCTGCGAGCCTCACCGGAGGCGCGGGCTAGTTGAAGGGTTTCGGGGTCGGGCGATCGGCTCCGAAGGACCGCTTGCGATGCAGGCGGTCCAAACCTGTCCGAGATTGCAGGTGCGGGCGACCGCTTAAGCCTTTCGGGCCTGCATGAGACGGGAGACGAACGGTTTTGGGGTCGCGGTTCGCCGCGACCTGAAGATCGGTTTGAACCTCGTAGGTGGCTCTTGCGCCGTTTTGGCGCGCGGGCGGGACAGGCTAGAGAAGCGCCGCTTGAAGAGGCGGGCCGGCTTGATGCCTAGCCCCTCACTTCTCGCGGCACGGTGTAGCCGAGGGTCTCGAGCTTGTGCTCCCGACCCGCAACAGACGGAGTGAGCATTGGAGAGAGCAGAGAAGCGCGAAGTCGTGACGGCGCTTCACGACGTCTTCGCCAAGACCGGCGTCGTCGTCGTCGCTCACTATGCGGGCCTGACCGTCGCCCAGATGACCAAACTGCGCAGCGAGATGCGAAACGCTGGCGGCCGGGTCAAGGTGGCGAAGAACAGGCTCGTCAAGCTCGCGCTCGAAGGCACCGACGCCAAGGGCATCGCGGATCTGCTTAAGGGGCCGACCTGCCTCGCTTATTCCGCGGACCCGATGGCGGCACCGAAGGTTGCCGTCAAATTCGCCAAGGCGAACGAGAAGTTCGTGATCCTCGGCGGAGCGATGGGCCCAACGGTGCTCGATGCCAAGGGCGTGAGCTCGCTTGCCGACTTGCCTTCGCTCGACGAGCTCAGAGGCAGGCTGATCGGTCTCATTCAGGCGCCCGCGAGCAAGATCGCGCGCACACTGAACGAGCCCGGTGCGCAGCTTGCGCGCGTGTTCGGCGCCTATGGCACGTCAGCAGGCGGCGTGACGCCGACCCTAACGAAGTCACGAGAGTCAAACCGACGAGGATTAAGTCGATGGCAGATTTGCAGAAGATCGTGGATACGCTTTCGGGCCTGACCGTGCTCGAAGCCGCAGAGCTTGCGAAATTGCTCGAAGAGAAATGGGGCGTCTCGGCCGCCGCTCCGGTGGCCATGATGGCCGCCGGCGGGGCCGCGGCCGCCGCGGCACCGGTCGAGGAGAAGACGGAATTCACCGTCGTCCTGGCTGCGGCTGGAGCTCAAAAGATCAATGTTATCAAGGAGGTACGGGCGATCACCAGCCTCGGCCTGAAAGAGGCCAAAGACCTGGTCGAAGGTGCGCCCGAAGGCCGTGAAGGAAGGCGTCTCCAAGGACGAGGCGGAGAAGATCAAGAAGCAGCTCGAAGGCGCCGGAGCGACCGTCGAGCTGAAGTAGTAACCGGTGGGTTGAAAGTTGCCCGGGCGAGCCCAATATATGGTAGTTCGCCCGGGCCAAAACCCACCAAACAACGCGTGACGTGACGATTCGCCAGACTTCCCGCTTTCGTCAAAGCGGAGAGTTCCGGCGAGCCGTCGTCACGAGCCTAAGAGGACCATATGGCGCAGCAGACTTCGAACGGTCGCAAGCGTTTGCGGAAGATGTTCGGCAAGATCCACGAAGTGGCCGAGATGCCGAACCTCATCGAGGTTCAGAAGCAGTCCTACGATCAATTCCTCATGGTGAAGGAGCCCGAGGGCGGCCGCCGGGACGAGGGCCTGCAGGCCGTGTTCCGCTCGGTCTTCCCCATCAAGGATTTCGGCGAGCGCTCGCAGCTCGAATTCGTGCGCTACGCCTTCGAGGCGCCGAAATACGACGTCGATGAGTGCCAGCAGCGGGGCATGACCTATGCCGCGCCGCTCAAGGTCACGCTCAGGCTGATCGTGTTCGACGTCAACGAGGAGACCGGCGCCCGCTCGGTCAAGGACATCAAGGAGCAGGACGTCTATATGGGCGACATGCCGCTCATGACGTCGAACGGCACCTTCGTCATCAACGGCACCGAGCGCGTGATCGTCTCGCAGATGCACCGCTCGCCCGGCGTGTTCTTCGACCACGACCGCGGCAAGACCCATTCCTCGGGCAAGCTGCTGTTCGCGGCGCGCATCATTCCCTATCGCGGCTCGTGGCTCGATTTCGAGTTCGACGCCAAGGACATCGTCTATGTGCGCATCGACCGGCGCCGCAAGCTGCCGGTGACGACGCTGCTCTATGCGCTCGGACTCGAGGACGAGGAGATTCTGTCCACCTTCTACGACCGCATCTCGCTGAAGGCGACCAAGGACGGCTGGCGCATGCCGTTCCGGCCCGACCGCCTGCGCGGGATCAAGCCGACCAGCAATCTGATCGACGCCAAGACCGGCAAGGTCGCGATCGAGGCCGGCCGCAAGGTGACGGCGCGGCTCGCCAAGAAGCTCGCCGATGAGGGCCTGAAAGAGCTTCTGGTCAGCGACGAGGACCTGCATGGCCGCTACCTCGCCCAGGACATCGTCAACATGGAGACGGGCGAGATCTATGGCGAGGCGGGCGAGGAGCTCGACGCCAAGCTGCTCGCCACGCTGACGGAGCTCGGTCTCAAGGAAATCCCGATCCTCGACATCGATCACGTCAATATCGGCGCGTTCATCCGCAACACGCTCGCCATCGACAAGAACTCCAATCCCGAGGAGGCGCTGCTCGACATCTACCGGGTGATGCGCCCGGGCGAGCCGCCGACGCCGGAAGCCGCGGCGACGCTGTTCAACGGCATCTTCTTCGATTCGGAGCGCTACGACCTCTCCGCCGTCGGCCGCGTCAAGATGAACATGCGTCTCGACCTCGACGCTGCCCGACACGGTGCGCACCTTGCGCAAGGAGGACATCCTCGCCGTGATCAAGACGCTGGTCGGTCTGCGCGACGGCAAGGGCGAGATCGACGACATCGACCATCTCGGCAATCGCCGGGTGCGCTCGGTGGGCGAGCTGATGGAGAATCAGTATCGCGTCGGTCTCCTGCGCATGGAGCGCGCCATCAAGGAGCGCATGAGCTCGGTCGATATCGACACGGTGATGCCGCAGGACCTGATCAACGCCAAGCCCGCCGCCGCCGCGGTGCGCGAGTTCTTCGGCTCGTCGCAGCTCTCGCAGTTCATGGACCAGACCAATCCGCTGTCGGAGATCACCCACAAGCGGCGCCTGTCGGCGCTTGGGCCTGGCGGGCTCACGCGCGAGCGCGCGGGCTTCGAGGTGCGCGACGTGCATCCGACCCATTACGGCCGCATCTGCCCGATCGAGACGCCGGAGGGACCGAATATCGGCCTCATCAACTCGCTCGCGACCTACGCGCGGGTGAACAAATACGGCTTCATCGAGAGCCCGTATCGCCGCGTGGTCAAAGGCAAGGTGACCGACGAAGTGGTCTATCTCTCGGCCATGGAGGAGGCGCGCTACATCATCGCCCAGGCCAACGCCAAGCTTGCGCCGAACGGCACCTTCACCGAGGACCTGATCGTCTGCCGTCATGCCGGCGACGTCGAGCTCGATGCCGCCGGAGAAGGTCGATCTCATCGACGTGTCGCCGAAGCAGCTCGTGTCGGTGGCGGCGGCGCTCATTCCGTTCCTCGAGAATGACGACGCCAACCGCGCTCTGATGGGCTCCAACATGCAGCGTCAGGCGGTGCCGCTGATCACCGCCGAGGCGCCGCTGGTCGGCACCGGCATGGAAGAGGTGGTGGCGCGCGATTCAGGCGCCGCCATCGGCGCCCGCCGCACCGGCGTGGTCGACCAGGTGGACGCGACCCGTATCGTCATCCGCGCTACCGAGGAGACCGATCCGTCGAAGTCGGGCGTCGACATCTACAATTTGCGCAAGTTCCAGCGCTCGAACCAGAACACCTGCATCAATCAGCGGCCGCTGGTGCGCGTGGGCGACCAGGTCCAGGCGGGCGAGATCATCGCCGACGGTCCGTCGACCGATCTCGGCGAGCTTGCGCTCGGCCGCAACGTGCTCGTCGCCTTCATGCCGTGGATGGGCTACAACTTCGAGGACTCCATCCTCATCTCCGAGCGCGTCGTCCGCGACGACGTGTTCACCTCGATCCATATCGAGGAATTCGAGGTGATGGCGCGCGACACCAAGCTCGGGCCGGAGGAGATCACCCGCGACATTCCCAACGTCTCGGAAGAGGCGCTGAAGAATCTCGACGAGGCGGGCATCGTCTATATCGGCGCCGAGGTCAATCCGGGCGACATCCTGGTGGGCAAGATCACGCCCAAGGGCGAGAGCCCGATGACGCCGGAGGAGAAGCTGCTCCGCGCCATCTTCGGCGAGAAGGCCTCCGACGTGCGCGATACCTCGCTCAAACTGCCGCCGGGCGTTTCCGGCACGGTGGTCGAGGTGCGCGTGTTCAATCGCCACGGCGTCGAGAAGGACGAGCGCGCCATGGCCATCGAGCGCGAGGAGATCGAGCGGCTCGCCAAGGACCGCGACGACGAGCTCGCCATTCTCGACCGCAACGTCTATGGCCGCCTCAAGGACGTGCTTGATGCACAAGGTCGTGGCCAAGGGACCGAAGGGCATCAAGAAGGACGCCAAGATCACCGAGGCGCTGCTCGACGACGTGGCGCGCAGCCATTGGTGGGAGATCGCGCTCAAGAACGAGAAGGCGATGGCCGAGGTCGAGGCGATCCGCCGCCAATACGAAGAGGCCAAGAAGGGGCTCGAGCAGCGCTTCGTCGACAAGGTCGACAAGCTCCAGCGCGGCGACGAGCTGCCGCCCGGCGTGATGAAGATGGTCAAGGTCTTCGTCGCGGTGAAGCGCAAGATCCAGCCCGGCGACAAGATGGCCGGCCGGCACGGCAACAAGGGCGTGATCAGCCAGATCGTGCCGATCGAGGACATGCCGTATCTCGAGGACGGCACCCCGATCGACATCGTGCTCAATCCGCTCGGCGTGCCGAGCCGCATGAATGTGGGCCAGATCCTGGAGACCCATCTCGGTTGGGCTTGCCGGGGCTGGGCCGCAAGATCGGCGAGGCGCTCGAAGCCTATTATCAGACCCACAAGGCGAAGCCGCTCAAGGAGATGCTCAAGATCGATCTACGGCGACGACAAGGCCATCGCCGCGCTCAAGGAGGATCAGGTCATCGAGGTGAGCGAGAGCTTGAAGGCCGGCGTGCCCGTCGCCACGCCCGTGTTCGACGGCGCGCATGAGGGCGACGTCACCCAGCTGCTCGAAGCCGCCGGCCTCGATACTTCGGGGCAGGTCACGCTGCTACGACGGCCGTACCGGCGAGGAGTTCGAGCGCAAGGTGACGGTGGGCTACATCTATATGCTGAAGCTCCACCATCTCGTGGACGACAAGATCCATGCCCGCTCGATCGGGCCTTACAGCCTCGTCACCCAGCAGCCGCTGGGCGGCAAGGCGCAGTTCGGCGGCCAGCGCTTCGGCGAGATGGAGGTGTGGGCGCTCGAAGCGTATGGCGCGGCCTACACGCTGCAGGAGATGCTCACGGTGAAGTCCGACGACGTGGCCGGCCGCACCAAGGTCTACGAGGCCATCGTGCGCGGCGACGACACCTTCGAGGCCGGCATCCCCGAGTTGTTCAACGTTCTCGTCAAGGAGATGCGGGCGCTCGGCCTGAATGTCGAGCTGGTGCAGCCGCAGCCCGAGGAACAGCCGGCCCGGCCGCGACTGCCGCGCCCGGCGAGCCGAATGATTATCGCCCGCTTGGGCGACGCGACTAGCTAAGGCGATCAACCGAAGGGCGGCACAGGCCGCCCGTTGGAGACAAGAGAATGAACCAGGAAATCGTCAACCTCTTCAGTCCTCAGGTCCAGCAGCAGAATTTCGATCAGATCCGGATCGGCATCGCCAGCCCGGAGAAGATTCTGTCCTGGTCGTATGGGGAGATCAAGAAGCCGGAGACGATCAACTACCGCACCTTCAAGCCGGAGCGCGACGGCCTGTTCTGCGCGCGCATCTTCGGTCCGGTGAAGGACTATGAGTGCTTGTGCGGCAAGTACAAGCGCATGAAGTACAAGGGCGTCATCTGCGAGAAGTGCGGCGTCGAGGTGACGCTCGCCAAGGTCCGGCGCGAGCGCATGGGCCATATCGAGCTCGCCGCGCCGGTCGCGCATATCTGGTTCCTGAAGTCGCTGCCGTCGCGCATCGGGCTTCTGCTCGACATGACGCTCAAGGATCTCGAGCGCGTGCTCTATTTCGAGAACTACATCGTGCTCGAGCCGGGCCTGACCTCGCTCAAGCCGCTCCAGCTTCTGAGCGAGGAGGACTATCTCAAGGCGCAGGAGGACTTCGGCGAGGATTCGTTCACCGCCGCGATCGGCGCCGAAGCCATCCGCGAGCTGCTCAAGGGCCTCGATCTCGAGAAGATCGCCGCCGATCTCCGCGTCGAGATCGCCGAGTCGACCTCCGAGCTGAAGCCGAAGAAGCTCGCCAAGCGCCTGAAGGTGGTCGAGGCCTTCATCCAGTCCGGCAACCGGCCCGAGTGGATGATCCTGACCGTGGTTCCGGTCATTCCGCCGGAGCTCCGGCCTCTGGTTCCGCTCGATGGCGGCCGCTTCGCCACCTCGGACCTGAACGACCTCTATCGCCGCGTCATCAACCGCAACAACCGTCTGAAGCGGCTGATGGAGCTGCGCGCGCCCGACATCATCATCCGCAACGAGAAGCGCATGCTGCAGGAGGCGGTCGATGCGCTGTTCGACAACGGGCGGCGCGGCCGCGTCATCACCGGCGCCAACAAGCGGCCGCTGAAGTCGCTGGCCGACATGCTGAAGGGCAAGCAGGGGCGCTTCCGCCAGAACCTGCTCGGCAAGCGCGTCGACTATTCGGGCCGCTCGGTGATCGTGGTCGGGCCCGAGCTCAAGCTGCATCAATGCGGCCTGCCCAAGAAGATGGCGCTCGAGCTGTTCAAGCCCTTCATCTATGCGCGGCTCGACGCCAAGGGCCATGCCGCCACGGTGAAGCAGGCGAAGAAGCTGGTCGAGAAGGAGAAGCCGGAGGTCTGGGACATCCTCGATGAGGTGATCCGCGAGCATCCGGTGCTGCTCAACCGCGCGCCGACGCTGCACCGCCTCGGCATCCAGGCCTTCGAGCCGGTGCTGATCGAGGGCAAGGCGATCCAGCTGCATCCGCTCGTCTGCGCCGCCTTCAACGCCGATTTCGACGGCGACCAGATGGCCGTGCACGTGCCGCTGTCGCTCGAGGCGCAGCTCGAGGCGCGCGTGTTGATGATGTCGACCAACAACATCCTGCATCCGGCCAACGGCTCGCCGATCATCGTGCCGATCGCAGGACATCGTGCTCGGCCTCTACTACCTGTCGCTCGCCATGGACAAGGAGCCGGGCGAGGGGATGATGTTCGGCAACGTGGCCGAGATCCATCACGCGCTCGACGCCAAGGTCGTGACCTTGCACGCCAAGATCAAAGGCCGCTTCATCACGCGTCGACGCCAAGGGCAAGCCGGTGTCGCAGATCTACGACACGACGCCCGGCCGCATGCTGCTCGGCGAGCTTCTGCCGAAGAACCCGAACGTGAGCTTCGATCTCGTCAACCGGCTGCTCACCAAGAAGGACATCTCCAACATGATCGACGTGGTCTATCGCCACTGCGGTCAGAAGGAGACGGTCATCTTCTGCGACAGGATCATGGGGCTCGGCTTCGCCTATGCCTGCCGCGCCGGCATTTCCTTCGGCAAGGACGACATGGTGATCCCGGAGACCAAGGACGCCATCGTGCAGAAGACGTCCGATCTCGTGCGCGAGTACGAGCAGCAATATAATGACGGCCTGATCACCCGCGGCGAGAAGTACAACAAGGTGGTCGACACCTGGACGGAGTGCACCGAGCAGGTCGCCAAGGAGATGATGAAGCGCATCTCCGCGGTCGAGCGCGATCCCAAGACCGGCCGCGAGAAGCCGATCAACTCCATCTATATGATGTCGCATTCGGGCGCGCGCGGTTCGCCCGCCCAGATGAAGCAGCTCGCCGGCATGCGCGGCCTGATGACCAAGCCGTCGGGCGAGATCATCGAGACGCCGATCATCTCCAACTTCAAGGAGGGGCTGTCGGTGCTCGAATACTTCAACTCGACCCACGGCGCCCGCAAGGGTCTGGCCGACACGGCGCTTGAAGACGGCCAACTCGGGCTATCTCACCCGGCGTCTCGTCGACGTGGCGCAGGACTGCATCGTCACCGAGGACGATTGCGGCACGACGGAAGGCATCACCGCGCGCGCCATTCTCGAGGCGGGCGAGGTCACGGTGTCGCTCGGCCAGCGCGTGCTCGGCCGTACCGCCGCCGAGAACGTCAAGAATCCGTCGACCGGCAAGGTGGTCATCAAGGCCGGCGAGCTGATCGAGGAGGAGCAGGTCGAGGCGCTCGAGGATGCGCGCGTGCAAGAAGTGCGCATCCGCTCGGCGCTGACCTGCGAGACCCGCAACGGCATCTGCGCCAAATGCTACGGGCGCGATCTCGCCCGCGGCACGCCGGTCAATCTCGGCGAGGCCGTCGGCGTCATCGCCGCGCAGTCGATCGGCGAGCCGGGCACGCAGCTCACCATGCGCACCTTCCATCTGGGCGGCGTGGCGTCGGCCAAGGTGGTCGATCAGTCGTCGCTCGAGTCGAATTTCGACGGCACGGTGAAGATCAAGCAGCGCAACGTCGTCAAGGACTCGCAAGGCCGCCTCATGGTCATGGGCCGCAACACCGCCGCTCGTCGTGCTCGACGAGGACGGCACCGAGCGCGCCGTGCACCGGCTTGCCTTACGGCACGCATCTGCGCGTCGATGACGGCGTCAAGGTCAAGCGCGGCGACCGGCTCGCCGAGTGGGATCCCTATACCCGTCCGGTGCTGACGGAGATCGAGGGCACCGTCGACTTCGAGGATCTGGTCGAGGGCGTGTCGGTCAGCGAGCGGCGCGACGAGTCGACCGGCATCACCAACAGCGTGATCATCGACTGGCGCGCGTCGCCGCGCGGCGCCGATCTCCGGCCCGCCATGGTGATCAAGGACAAGAAGGGCAAGGTCGGCAAGCTGTCGCGCGGCGGCGAGGCCCGCTACCTGCTGCCGGTCGATGCGATCCTGTCGGTCGAGCCCGGCCATCAGGTGATGGCCGGCGACGTGCTCGCCCGCATCCCGACGGAGAGCGCCAAGACCCGCGACATCACCGGCGGTCTGCCGCGTGTTGCCGAGCTGTTCGAGGCGCGGCGGCCCAAGGATCACGCCATCATCGCCGAGGTCTCGGGCACGGTGCAGCTCGGCCGCGACTACAAGAACAAGCGGCGCATCACCATCGTGCCCGAGGACGACGGCCAGGAGCCGGTCGAGTATCTGATCCCCAAGGGCCGGCATCTTGCCGTGCAGGAGGGCGACCGCATCGAGAAGGGCGAGTTCCTGCTCGACGGCCACCCCGCGCCGCACGACATCCTTGCCATCAAGGGCGTCGAGGAGCTGGCCAACTATCTCGTGAACGAGATCCAGGAGGTCTACCGGCTCCAGGGCGTGACGATCAACGACAAGCATATCGAGGTGATCGTCCGGCAGATGCTGCAGAAGATCGAGGTCGAACGACCCCGGCGACCACCGAGTTCCTCAAGGGCGAGCAGGTCGACCGGATCGACTTCGAGGACGCCAATGCGGCGGTCGAGGCGGCCGGCGGCAAGCCCGCCACCGGACAGCCGGTGCTGCTCGGCATCACCAAGGCCTCGCTCGCAGACCCGCTCGTTCATCTCGGCGGCGTCGTTCCAGGAGACCACCCGCGTGCTCACCGATGCCGCCGTCAACGGCAAGTCCGATACGCTCGAGGGCCTCAAGGAGAACGTGATCGTCGGGCGGCTGATCCCGGCCGGAACCGGCGGCACGCTTGACCCGGTTGAACCAGATCGCCACCCATCGTGACGAGCTGATCCTCGAGGAGCGGCAAGCGGGCCGCCGCGGAGCGCCTCGGCCGGGAGGACGAGGAGGCCGAGGAGGGCGCTTCGACTTAGGATCGCGAAGCCGGAAAACCAAACAAAGCCGGGGCCGGAAACCGGGCGTCATGCCTTCTCGTTTCCGGCCTCTGATTTCTGGCTGCTGACTATTGACGATGGAAGAATCGGCCTGTTACAACGCGCGCACTTTCGCGGCAGGCGGTAGCCCAATTTCAGGTTGCCTTCGGGCGCGGGTTAGACGCTGCCGGACTAACCGGGATCACATCGGGGTCATGATCTTGGGGGCTTGAGCCCTCCAAGGTCCTCTGTGTTGAAGGCCGAAGGCGAGGGGACAGGCCCCGCACTTCGGCTCTAGATGATGTGGGCTTTTCGCCCACAAGAACGATTGGACGAAAAGGCAGCGATGCCGACGATACAACAGCTGATCCGCAAGCCGCGCCAAAAGCCGGTCAAGCGGAACAAGGTGCCGGCGATGCAGGCCTGCCCGCAGAAGCGGGGGGTCTGTACGCGCGTCTACACCACGACCCCGAAGAAGCCCAATTCGGCGCTCCGCAAGGTGGCGCGCGTCCGCCTCACCAATCAGCTCGAAGTGACGAGCTACATCCCCGGCGAGGGCCATAATCTCCAGGAGCACTCGGTGGTGCTGATCAGGGGCGGGCGCGTCAAAGACCTTCCGGGCGTGCGCTACCACATCATTCGTGGCGTGCTCGACACCCAAGGCGTGAGCGACCGCCGGCAGCGGCGCTCGAAATACGGAGCCAAACGACCCAAGTAATTGGGTCGTTTTGCGTTGAGGAAAGCGGACCAGACGAGATGTCGAGGCGGCGTAGAGCAGATAAGCGCGAGGTGATCCCCGATCCCAAGTTCGGGGACATCGTGCTCACCAAATTCATGAACAGCATCATGAAGGAAGGCAAGAAGTCCGCCGCCGAGCGGATCGTCTATGGCGCGCTCGACCAGATGGAGAAGAAGGCCAAGCAGAATCCGGTCGAGCTGTTCCACGAGGCGCTGCGCAACGTCATGCCGGCGCTGGAAGTGCGGTCGCGGCGCGTCGGCGGCGCCACCTATCAGGTCCCGGTCGAGGTGCGCACCGATCGCCGGCAGGCGCTCGCCATCCGCTGGATCATCTCCGCCGCGCGCGACCGCAACGAGAACACCATGGTCGAGCGCCTCTCGGGCGAGCTGCTCGATGCCGCCAACAATCGCGGGACCGCGGTGAAGAAGCGCGAGGACACCCACCGCATGGCGGAGGCCAACCGCGCCTTCTCGCATTACCGCTGGTAACGGAGTCAAGGACCGACGATGCCGCGAGCGACCCCCCTCGAGGACTACCGCAATATCGGGATCATGGCGCATATCGACGCCGGCAAGACCACGACCACCGAGCGCGTCCTCTACTATACCGGCAAGAGCCACAAGATCGGCGAGGTGCACGACGGCGCTGCCACCATGGACTGGATGGAGCAGGAGCAGGAGCGCGGCATCACCATCACGTCGGCCGCGACCACGGCCTATTGGAACGACAAGCGCATCAACATCATCGACACGCCGGGCCACGTCGATTTCACCATCGAGGTCGAGCGGTCGTTGCGCGTGCTCGACGGCGCGGTCGCTCTGCTCGACGCCAACCAGGGCGTTGAGCCGCAGACCGAGACGGTATGGCGCCAGGCCGACAAATACGGCGTGCCGCGCATGATCTTCGTCAACAAGATGGACAAGATCGGCGCCGATTTCTTCGTGTCGGTGCAGATGGTGAAGGAGCGCCTCGGCGCGAACCCGATCGTGCTTCAGCTCCCGCTCGGCGTCGAGTCGAGCTTCACCGGCATCATCGACCTCATCCGCATGAAGGCGGTCAAGTGGGACGACGAGGCGCTGGGCGCCAATTTCCACGACGAGGACATTCCCGCCGATCTCCTCGATCAGGCCAAGAAATATCGCGAGATGCTGGTGGAGCAGGCGGTCGAGCTCGACGAGGCCGCGACCGAAGCCTATCTCGAGGGCAAGGAGCCGTCAGAGGCCGAGCTCAAGGCGCTGATCCGCAAGGGCACCGTCAACAGCCATTTCGTGCCGATCCTGTGCGGCTCGGCCTTCAAGAACAAGGGCGTGCAGCCGCTTGCTCGACGCGGTGGTCGATTTTCTGCCGTCGCCGCTCGACGTGCCGCCCGGTCAAGGGCATCGACGTCAAGACCGGCGAGGAGGCGACGCGCGCGCCGCGCGACGACGCGCCGCTGTCGCATGCTCGCCTTCAAGATCATGAACGACCCGTTCGTCGGCTCGCTCACCTTCGCGCGCATCTATTCGGGCAAGGTGGAGTCGGGCTCGACGCTCGTCAACACGGTGAAGGACAAGAAGGAGCGCATCGGCCGCATGCTGCTGATGCACGCCAATCACCGCGAGGACATCAAGGAAGCCTTCACCGGCGACATCGTGGCGCTTGCCGGTCTCAAGGACGTGACCACCGGCGATACGCTATGCGATCCGACCAAGCCCATCGTGCTCGAGCGCATGGAGTTCCCCGAGCCCGTGATCGAGGTCGCGGTCGAGCCCAAGACCAAGGGCGACCAGGAGAAGCTCGGCGTGGCGCTCAACCGCCTGGCCCAGGAAGATCCCTCGTTCCGCGTCTCGGTCGACCATGAGTCCGGCCAGACCATCATCAAGGGCATGGGCGAGCTTCATCTCGACATTATCGTCGACCGCATGCGGCGCGAGTTCAAGGTCGAGGCCAATGTCGGCGCCCCGCAGGTCGCCTTCCGCGAGACCGTGTCGAAGCGCGCCGATGTCGATTACACCCACAAGAAGCAGACCGGCGGCTCGGGCCAGTTCGCCCGCGTCAAGATGACGATCGAGCCGAACGAGCAAGGCAAGGGCTACGAGTTCGAGAACAAGGTGGTCGGCGGCAACGTGCCGAAGGAATATATCCCGGGCGTGCAGAAGGGCGTGCAGAGCGTCGTCGAATCCGGCGTGCTCGCCGGCTTCCCCATGCTCGACGTCAAGGTGACGCTGACCGACGGCGCCTATCACGATGTCGATTCGAGCGTGATGGCGTTCGAGATCGCCGGCCGCGCCGCCTTCCGCGAGGGCGCGCTCAAAGCGGGACCGAAGCTGCTCGAGCCGATCATGAAGGTCGAGGTGGTGACGCCGGAGGATTATGTCGGCGGCATCATCGGCGACCTGACCAGCCGCCGCGGACAGGTGCGCGGCCAGGAGACGCGCGGCAACGCCTCGGTGATCAGCGCCATGGTGCCGCTCGCCAATATGTTCGGCTACGTGAACAATCTCCGGTCGATGAGCCAGGGCCGGGCGCAGTTCACCATGCAGTTCGATCACTACGCGCAAGCGCCGCAAGGTGTTGCCGAGGAGGTGAAGGCGAAGTTCGCCTAACCGGTTTTTGAGGCCGAGAACGGCCTCGGACGAGTTTGACTTTGTGTTGAAAGATGGAGAGCCAGCATGGCTAAGGAAAAATTCAAGCGGACGAAGCCGCATTGCAATATCGGGACCATCGGTCATGTCGATCACGGCAAGACGACGTTGACGGCCGCGATCACCAAGGTGTTGGCCGAAAAGGGCGGCGCGAAATTCACCGCCTATGACGAGATCGACAAGGCGCCGGAGGAGAAGGCGCGCGGCATCACCATTTCGACCGCACATGTCGAGTACGAGACCGACAAGCGGCACTACGCCCATGTCGACTGTCCCGGCCATGCCGACTACGTCAAGAACATGATCACGGGCGCGGCGCAGATGGACGGCGCCATCCTCGTGGTGTCGGCGGCCGACGGACCGATGCCGCAGACGCGCGAGCACATCCTGCTCGCCCGCCAGGTCGGCGTGCCGGCGCTGGTCGTCTATCTCAATAAGGTCGATATGGTCGACGATCCGGAGCTGCTCGACCTGGTCGAGCTCGAGGTCCGTGAGCTCCTCTCCAAATACGAGTTTCCCGGCGATGAGATCCCGATCGTCAAGGGATCGGCGCTCGCCGCGCTCGAAGGCAAGGACGAGCAGGTCGGCAAGAACTCGGTCGTTGAACTGATGAAGGCCGTGGACGATTACATTCCGCAGCCCGACCGCCCCAAGGACAAGCCGTTCCTCATGCCGATCGAGGACGTGTTCTCGATCTCGGGCCGCGGCACGGTGGTCACCGGGCGTATCGAGCGCGGCGTCGTCAAGGTCGGCGAAGAGGTGGAGATCGTCGGCATCAAGCCGACCACCAAGACCGTGGTCACCGGCGTCGAGATGTTTCGCAAGCTGCTCGACCAGGGCGAGGCGGGCGACAATGTCGGCTGCCTGCTGCGCGGCGTCGATCGCGAGGCGGTGGAGCGCGGCCAGGTACTGGCCAAGCCCGGCTCGGTGACGCCGCACACCAAGTTCAAGGCCGAGGCCTATATCCTCACCAAGGAGGAGGGCGGGCGTCATACCCCGTTCTTCGGCAATTACCGTCCCCAGTTCTACTTCCGCACCACCGACGTGACCGGCGTCGTGCATCTGCCGGAAGGAACCGAGATGGTGATGCCGGGCGACAACATCGCCATGACGGTCGAGCTGATCGTGCCGATCGCCATGGAGGAGAAGCTCCGTTTCGCCATTCGCGAGGGCGGCCGCACCGTGGGTGCCGGCGTCGTGGCGTCCATCATCGAGTAGGGAGACAGGGAGGCGCGCCGCCGCAAGCGGCGCGCTTCTAAATTTGAGGCCATCGGGATGCAAAGTCAGAACATAAGAATTAGGCTCAAAGCCTTCGACCATCGCATCCTCGATGCGTCGACCAAGGAGATCGTGAATACGGCGAAACGGACGGGCGCGGAAGTGCGCGGCCCTATTCCTCTGCCGACCCGTATCGAGAAGTTCACCGTGAATCGCTCGCCGCATATCGACAAGAAGAGCCGCGAGCAGTTCGAGATGCGCACGCATAAGCGCCTGCTCGATATCGTCGATCCGACGCCGCAGACCGTCGACGCGCTGATGAAGCTCGACCTCGCAGCGGGCGTCGACGTCGAGATCAAGCTTTAGCGGCGCGCGCGACGAGGCAAGGACAACAGACCAATGCGATCAGGTGTCATCGCGCAGAAGGTCGGCATGACCAGGATCTTCACCGATGCCGGAGAGCACATTCCGGTGACGGTGCTGCGCCTCGAGCATTGCCAGGTGGTGGGCCATCGCACCTCTGAGAAGAACGGCTACACCGCGCTCCAGCTCGGCGCCGGGCGGCCCAAGGTGAAGCGCCTGAGCCGGGCGGCGCGCGGACATTTCGCCGTCGCCAATGTCGAGCCCAAGCGGAAGCTCGCCGAGTTCCGCGTCAGCCCCGACAATCTGATCGAGGTGGGGGCTGAAATCACCGCCGACCATTTCGTCGAGGGCCAGTATGTCGATGTATCGGGCACCTCGATCGGCAAGGGTTTCGCCGGACCGATGAAGCGTCACGGCTTCGGCGGCTTGCGTGCAAGCCACGGCGTGTCGGCGAGCCATCGCAGCCACGGCTCGACCGGACAGCGCCAAGACCCCGGCAAGGTGTTCAAAGGCAAGAAGATGGCCGGCCACATGGGCGACGTGAACGTCACCACGCAGAATCTGCGGGTGGTGAAGACCGATCCCGAGCGCGGGCTGATCATGATCCGCGGCGCCGTGCCCGGGGCCAAAGGCGGCTGGGTGCTGTTGCGCGACGCGGTCAAGCGCAGCCTGCCGGAGACGGCGCCGAAGCCGGGCGCCTTCCGCAAGAGCGATCAGCCGAAACAGGCGAAGAAGGCCAAGGCCGAGGAACCCGAGACGGACGCAGCCGAAACGGTGGAGAGCGGGAGCCAAGAGTGATGAAGGCCGACGTCACCACTCTCGACGCAAAAAAAGCGGGCACGGTCGATCTTCCCGATCACGTGTTCGGGCTCGAACCGCGTCCCGACATCTTGCAACGCATGGTGCGCTACCAGCTCGCGAAGCGCCGGAGCGGCACGGCCCACGTCAAGGATCGCTCCGAGATCACCGGGACGACCGCCAAGCTCTACCGCCAGAAGGGTACGGGGCGCGCACGTCACGGCAGCAAGAAGGCGCCGATCTTCAGAGGCGGCGGCAAGGCGTTCGGGCCTAAGCCGAGAAGCCACGCCATCGGACTGCCGAAAAAGGTGAGGGCGCTCGCGCTCAAGCATGCGCTGTCGGCCAAGGCCAAGACCGAGACCCTCATTGTCATCGACAAATGCGAGCTGAAAGACGCCAAGACCAAGGAGCTCAAGTCTCGCTTCGCCAAGCTCGGCTTCGGCTCCGTGCTCATCATCGACGGGGCGTCGGTGCAGGAGGCTTTCGCCAAGGCCGCGCGCAATCTGCCCGAGGTCGACGTCCTCCCGGTCCAGGGCATCAATGTCTACGACATCCTCCGGCACGAGAAGCTGGTGCTGACCAAAGCCGCGATCGAGGCGTTGGAGGCGCGGTTCAAATGAGCGCGTCCACCGCCTATGACGTGATCCTGGCGCCGGTCATCACCGAGAAGGCGACCGCCGTTTCGGAGTCCAATCAGGTCGTGTTCAAGGTGCGCCGCGACGCGACCAAGCCCGAGATCAAGGCCGCCATTGAAGCGCTGTTCAAGGTCAAGGTGCTGTCGGTCAATACGCTGACGCGCAAGGGCAAGAGGAAGAACTTCCGCGGCGTCAGGGGCAAGCAGCAAGACGCCAAGAAAGCGATCGTCAGGCTCGCCGAAGGCGACAAGATCGACGTGACGACGAGGATCTGACGAAGATGGCGCTCAAGACCTATAAACCGACCACGCCCTCGCAACGGCAGCTCGTGCTCGTCGACCGCAACAATCTGTGGAAGGGCAAGCCCGTCAAGGCGCTGACCGAAGGACTTACCAAGACCGGCGGCCGCAACAATCAGGGCCGCGTGTCGATGTGGCACCGGGGGGGCGGGCATAAGCGCACCTATCGCAAGGTCGACTTCAAGCGCGGCAAGCTCGGCGTGCCGGCCACCGTCGAGCGGCTGGAATACGATCCAAACCGCACGGCTTTCATCGCGCTGATCAAATACGAAGACGGCGAGCTTTCCTACATTCTCGCGCCGCAGCGGCTGTCGCCGGGCGACACCGTGATCGCCGATCTCCGCGCCGATGTGAAGCCCGGCAATGCCATGCCGCTCGCCAACATGCCGATCGGCACCATCATCCACAACGTGGAGATGAAGAAGGGCAAAGGCGGCCAGATTGCGCGCGCCGCCGGCACGTATGTGCAGCTTGTCGGCCGGGACGCGGGCTACGCCATCCTCAGACTGAATTCCGGCGAGACGCGCATGGTGCCGGCCGAGTGCATGGCGACCGTCGGCGCCGTCTCCAATCCCGACAATACCAACATCTCGATCGGCAAAGCGGGGCGCGTGCGCTGGAAGGGCCGCAAGCCCGTGGTGCGCGGCGTGGCGATGAACCCGGTCGACCATCCGCATGGCGGCGGCGAGGGCCGCACCTCGGGCGGCCGCCACCCGGTGACGCCGTGGGGCAAGTCCACCAAGGGCAAGAAGACCCGCTCGAACAAGTCGAGCGACAAGTTCATCCTGCGCAACCGCCACCAGAAGAAGGGATAGTTCACGTGGGACGCTCGATCTGGAAAGGCCCGTTCGTCGACGGATATCTGCTCAAGAAGGCCGAGAAGGCGCGCGGCTCGGGCTCGAACGCCATCATCAAGATCTGGTCGCGCCGCTCGACCATCCTGCCGCAATTCGTCGGGCTGACCTTCGGCGTGCACAACGGTCACAAGCACATCCCCGTGCTCGTCACCGAAGACATGATCGGGCACAGATTCGGGGAGTTTGCGCCGACGCGGACCTTCCACGGCCACGCCGCGGACCGCAAGGCGAAGAGAATCAAGGAAGCGTAATGGGCAAGCCGCAGCGCGAGCGCGCGCTTAAAGAGAACGAGGCGAGGGCCGTGACGCGTCTCATGCGCGTGAGCCCGCAGAAGCTCAACCTGCTTGCCCAGCTCATCCGCGGCAAGAAGGTCGATCGCGCTCTCGCCGATCTCACCTTCTCGCGCAAGCGCGCGGCCAAGGACGTGAAGAAGACGCTGCAATCGGCCGTCGCCAACGCCGAGAACAATCACGACCTCGATGTCGACGCGCTCGTCGTGGCCGAGGCCTATGTCGGCAAGAACTTGGTCATGAAGCGCATCCGCGCCAGGGCGCGGGGCCGCGCCGCCCGCATCGAGAAACCGTTCGCGCAGATTACCGTCGTGCTGCGTCAAATCGAGGAGCCCGCTTAATGGGACAGAAGGTCAATCCGATCGGGCTCAGGCTCGGCGTCAACCGCACTTGGGATTCGCGCTGGTACGCCGCGCGCGGCGAATATGCGCGCCTCCTCCACGAAGACCTGAAGATGCGCGAGCACATTGTGGAGTCGCGCAAGCAGGCCGGCATCTCCAAGGTGGTGATCGAACGTCCGCACAAGAAGTGCCGCGTGACGGTGCACACGGCGCGGCCGGGTATCCTCATCGGCAAGAAAGGCGCCGATATCGAGAAGCTGAGGCGCGAGCTTGCCGCCATGACGGACTCGGAGGTGCATCTCAACATCGTCGAGGTGCGCAAGCCCGAGATCGACGCCACGCTCGTGGCCGAAGGCATCGCCCAGCAGCTCGAACGCCGTGTCGCGTTCCGCCGCGCCATGAAGCGGGCGGTGCAATCGGCCATGCGCATGGGCGCGCTCGGCATCCGCATCAATTGCGGCGGGCGGCTCGGCGGGGCCGAGATCGCGCGCATGGAGTGGTATCGCGAGGGGCGCGTGCCGCTGCATACGCTGCGCGCCAATATCGATTACGGCACGGCGCTCGGGCGCACCGCCTATGGCATAATTGGCGTCAAGGTCTGGATCTTCAAGGGCGAGATCATGGAGCACGATCCCATGGCCCAGGAGAACAAGGCGCTCGAGGCACAGGAAGGCGGGCGGTCCACCGGACGCCGCGAACCGGCTCAGACGCAAGGTTAGGCGAGAGGCAAGGCTTAGATCATGCTGCAACCGAAGCGGACGAAATACCGCAAGGCTCACAAGGGGCGCATCAAGGGCGCCGCTTCGAGCGCGGCCACGCTCAATTTCGGCACGTTCGGGCTCAAGGCCCAGGAGCCTGCCCGCATCACCGCGCGCCAGATCGAAGCGGCGCGCCGGGCCATGACGCGCCAGATGAAGCGTTCGGGCCGGGTGTGGATCAGGCTGTTCCCCGACGTGCCTGTGTCGAAGAAGCCGACCGAGGTTCGCATGGGCAAGGGCAAGGGCACGCCCGAGCTCTGGGTGGCGCGGGTCAAGCCAGGACGCATCATGTTCGAGATCGACGGCGTCACCGAGCCGGTCGCGCGCGAGTCGCTGAGGCTCGCGGCCGCCAAGCTTCCGATCAAGACGCGCGTGGTGATGCGCATCGAGGCCAAGTCATGAAGGCGCAACAGGTCCGCGGCATGACGCCCGATCAACTCGCCGACGAGTTGGTCAAGCTGAAGAAGGAGCAGTTCAACCTGCGCTTCCAGGCGGCTTCGGGCCAGCTCGAGAACACCTCGCGGGTGCGAGCGATCAGACGCGACATCGCCCGGATCAGCACCATTGCGCGGCAGAAGCCTTCGGCCGAGGCCCGGCAGCCGCGCGACCAAGCCGGCGCCTGCGCCCAAGGCCAAGGCCAAGGCCAAGACTGCGCCGAAAGCCAAGGCCAAGCCAAAGACAAAGACGAAGCCAAAGGCGAAGAGTTAGGACAAGACGATGCCGAAACGCGTGCTGCAAGGAATCGTGGTGAGCGACAAGAACGACAAGACCGTGGTGGTCCGCGTCGAGCGGCGCTTCACCCATCCTGTGCTGCAAAAGACCGTGCGACGGAGCAAGAACTATCACGCCCATGACGAGAAGAACGAGTTCAAGGTGGGCGAGATGGTGTGGATCGAGGAATGCCCGCCGATCTCCAGGCAGAAACGGTGGACGGTGGTGCCGCGCGAGCAGGCGGCGCGGTAGCGGAAAAAGAGTTTGAAGGCGAAAATGCCATGATTCAGATGCAAACCAATCTCGACGTCGCCGACAATTCGGGTGCGAGGCGCGTCCAGTGCATCAAGGTGCTCGGCGGCTCGAAGCGCAAATACGCTTCGATCGGCGACACCATCGTGGTCTCGGTCAAGGACGCGATCCCGCGCGGCCGCGTAAAGAAGGGCCAGGTGATGAAGGCCGTGGTGGTCCGCACCGCCAAGGGCGTGCGCCGGCCCGACGGTTCGATCATCCGCTTCGATCGCAACGCGGCGGTATTGATCAACCCGCAAGGCGAGCCGATCGGCACCCGCATCTTCGGCCCGGTCACACGCGAGCTGAGAGTCAAGAAGCACATGAAGATCGTGTCGCTCGCGCCGGAGGTCTTGTGATGGCGAAGCTCAAGATCAAGAAGGGCGACCATGTCGTGGTCATCACCGGGAAGGACAAGGGCAAGAAGGGCGAGGTCGTGAAGGTGATACCGGAGGAGAACCGCGCCATCGTCAAGGGCGTCGCCATGGTCCGCCGCCACCAGCGCCAGACGGCGGCGCAGGAGGGCGGCATCATCGCCAAGGAGGGCGCAATCCATATCTCGAATCTCGCGCTCGAGGATCCCAAGGACGGGAAGCCGACGCGCGTCGGGTACAAGTTCCTGAAGGATGGGCGCAAGGTCCGGTTCGCCAGGCGCTCGGGAGAGGTCATCGATGGCTGAGAAGGCGTATGTCCCCCGCCTGAAGCAGCACTACAACGAGGTGCTCAAGGCCGCGTTGGCCAAAGAGTTCGGCTACAGCAACGCGATGCAAGTGCCGCGCCTCGAAAAAGTTGTGCTCAACATGGGCGTGGGCGAGGGGATCACCGACTCCAAGAAGGTGCAGGCCGCCGCCGGCGATCTTGGCCGGATCGCCGGGCAGAAGCCGGTGATCACGCGGGCGCGGAAGTCGATCGCGACCTTCAAGCTCCGCGAGGGCATGGCCATCGGCGCCAAGGTGACCTTGCGCAAGGACCGCATGTACGAGTTCATCGACCGGCTGGTGAATATTGCCCTGCCGCGGGTGCGCGATTTCCGCGGGCTCAATCCCAAGAGCTTCGACGGCCGCGGCAATTTCGCCATCGGGCTCAAGGAGCACATCATCTTCCCCGAGATCGACTACGACAAGGTGGAAGACGTGCTCGGCATGGACATTGTGGTTTGCACGACAGCGCGCACCGACGATGAAGCGCGCGCGCTGCTCAAGGGTTTGAATTTTCCGTTCCGCGGTTAGGCCGACGCCAGGCTGCGACAGGAGGACATGAATGGCAAAGACGAGCATGATCGAGCGGAACAACAAGCGCCGCCGCCTCGCCAAGAAATACAAAGCGCGGCGGACGCGGCTCAAGGCGATTGCCGCCGACCGGTCCCTGCCGGCCGAGGAGCGGTTCGCGGCCAGGCTCAAGCTCGCGGAGCTGCCGCGCAATTCCTCGCCCACGCGCATCCGCAATCGTTGCGATCTCTCGGGGCGCCCCCGCGGCTATTACCGCAAGCTGCGCATGTCGCGTATCGCGCTGCGCGACCTTGGAAGCCAGGGACTGATCCCCGGCATGGTCAAGTCGAGCTGGTAGGACGATCGAATGAGCATCAACGATCCACTAGGCGATATGCTGGCCCGCATCCGCAACGCACAGATGCGGCACAAGGCCAAGGTGACGACGCCGGCCTCGAAGCTCAGAGAGCGCGTGCTCGATGTGCTGGCCGAGGAGGGCTATATCCGCGGCTATGCGCGGGTCGACTACACGGGCGGCAAGTCGGAGTTCGAGATCGAGCTCAAATATTTCGACGGCGAGCCGGTGATCAAGGATATCAAGAGGGTGTCGACGCCGGGCCGGCGGGTCTATTCCTCCGTCAAGGATTTACCCACGGTCGCCAACGGTCTCGGCGTGGCCATACTGTCGACGCCCAAAGGTGTCATGTCGGATGCCCGGGCGCGGACAGAGAATGTCGGCGGCGAGATCCTGTGTAACGTGTTCTAGGGACAAGAGTTTCGGACGAAGGTTTGATCCATGTCGCGCATCGGCAAGAAACCCGTGGCAGTTCCCGGCGGCGTGACCGCAGCGGTGAACGGCCAAGAGGTCAAGATCAAGGGCCCCAAGGGCGAGCTCAAGCACGTGCTCACCGACGCCATCGTTGCCAAGCTCGACAAAGGCGGGATCGAGATCGGCCTGCGCGAGGACACGAAGGAAGCCCGGGCCATGTGGGGCATGTCGCGGACGCTCGTCGCCAATCTCATCGCCGGGGTGACGGAAGGCTTCAGCAAGAGGCTGGAGATCACGGGCGTCGGCTACCGCGCGGCGGTGCAGGGCGCCAATCTCCAACTTCAGCTCGGCTACAGCCACGATATCGCCTATCCCATCCCCCAAGGTATTCAGATCGCATGCCCGAAGCCGACGGAGATCGTGGTGACGGGCATCGACAAGCAGAAAGTGGGTCAGGTCGCGGCCGAGATCAGGCAGTTCAGGCCGCCGGAGCCCTATAAGGGCAAAGGCATCAAATACACGGGCGAGTTCATCCTCCGCAAGGAAGGCAAGAAGAAGTAGCGGGACGATCGCAATGGGCGCGTTGAATGGAAGCTTGATGCGGCGCTCGCGCCGGGTACGTCACACGCTGAAGCGTGCGGCGAATGGGCGGGCGCGCCTTTCGGTGTTCCGCTCCTCGCGCCACATCTACGCGCAGGTGATCGACGACAAAGCGGGCAAGACCGTGGCTGCCGCCTCGACCCTCGACAAGGACCTCAAGGGTTCCTTGCCGAAGGGCAGCGATCTCGCCGCCGCTCAGGCCGTCGGCAAGCTCGTGGCGGAGCGGGCGTTGCAGGCGGGGGTCAAGGACGTCGTGTTCGACCGCGGCGGTTATCTCTATCATGGGCGCGTCAAGGCGCTCGCCGACGCCGCCCGTGAAGCGGGCCTGAACTTCTAGTTTCATTCGGAAAGGGATCCACCGTGGCACGAGGCCCGCAATCAAGAGACCGTGACGATCGCGATCGCGACAGCGAGTTCATCGACAAGCTGGTGCACATCAATCGCGTGGCGAAAGTGGTGAAGGGCGGCCGGCGCTTCGGCTTCGCGGCGCTGGTCGTGGTCGGCGATCAGAAGGGGCGCGTCGGCTTCGGTCACGGCAAGGCGCGCGAGGTACCTGAAGCCATCCGCAAGGCCACCGAGGCCGCCAAGCGCAACCTGGTCAAGGTTCCCTTGCGCGAGGGGCGCACGTTGCATCACGACGTGACCGGCCAGCATGGCGCGGGCAAGGTCGTGCTCAGGGCCGCGCCTCCCGGCACCGGCATTATCGCCGGAGGCCCGATGCGCGCGGTGTTCGAGACGCTCGGTATTCAGGACGTGGTGGCCAAGTCGCTGGGAAGCTCGAATCCCTACAATATGGTGCGAGCGACCTTTAACGCGCTGCGCCATGAGGACAGCCCGCGCGGAGTGGCGGCGCGCCGCGGCAAGAAGGTGAGCGAGATCGTTTCGCGGCGGAGAGACGGCGCGGGCGACGCCGCAGGCGCTGCCGAGGCGTAAGCTCTAAGCCCGCAGCACGGAAGGTTTGCCGAATGGCCGAGACATCGAAAAGAAAGACCATCGTCGTTGAGCAGATCGGCAGCCCGATCAGGCGTCCGGCGACCCAGCGCGCCACACTGATCGGGCTCGGGCTCAACAAGATGCACAAGCGGCGCACGCTCATCGACAGCCCGCAGGTGCGGGGCATGGTGGCCAAGGTCAGCCATCTCGTGCGGATCGTCGATGACGAGCCCAAGGCCTAAGGAAAAGACGTCATGCGATTGAATGCGTTGAGCGACCGGCCGGGCGCCACCAAGGCCAGGAAACGGCTCGGCCGGGGCATCGGCTCAGGCCTGGGCAAGACATCGGGCAAGGGCACCAAGGGTCAGAAGGCTCGCGCCGGCGTCTCGATCAAAGGCTTCGAGGGCGGCCAGATGCCTCTGCACCGGCGCCTGCCCAAGCGCGGCTTCAACAATATCTTCGCCAAGACATTCAACGAGCTCAATCTCGGCCGCATCCAGCAGGCCGTGGATTCCGGCCGCCTCGACGGCAAGAAGCCGATCACGGTGGCTGCTTTGAAGGAGGCCGGTCTCATCCGGCGCGAGAAGGACGGCGTGCGCCTCCTGGGCAAAGGGGAATTCACGGCCAAGCTCGCCTTCGAGGTGACTGGCGCCTCGCAGAGCGCGATCAAGGCGGTCGAGGCCAAAGGCGGCACGGTCACACTGAAATCCATCACTGGGCGGGAGCGGCCCGCCGCCGACAAGATCAAGGCCGAGCGCAGCGCCGCAAAGCGGGCCGCCAAAGCAGCCCCGAAGAAGGGCGGCAAGTCCAAGACTCAGCAGGCTCAGGCTGAAGAGACCAAGGCGGCTCAAGAAGAGGGGCCCGCGCAGAGCAAGGCCGAGTCAGAGGGCGCCGCGAAGAAACCGAAAGACGGGGGCGAGGGCAAAGCGCCGAAAGCGAAGCCCGACAAGAAGGACAAGTCCGAGTGAGGCGAGGAGAGCGAATGCGCCGCCTCGCCGATGCTCGCTAAGGAAAGAGTGTTTCGATGGTTTCCGCCGCTGAACAGCTCGTCTCCAACCTCAACTTCGCCGCCTTCGCCAAGGCCGACGAGCTCAAGAAGCGCATCTGGTTCACGCTCGGTGCGCTCCTGATCTATCGGCTCGGCACCTATATCCCGATCCCCGGCATCAATCCCGAGGCGCTTGCCGACGTGTTCCGGCAGCAACAGTCCGGCATCCTCGGCATGTTCAACATGTTGTCGGGCGGCGCGATCGGGCGCATGGCCATCTTCGCCCTGAACATCATGCCGTATATCTCGGCATCGATCATCATCCAGCTCTTGACCACCGTCTCGCCGCATCTCGAGCAGCTCAAGAAGGAGGGCGAGCAGGGACGCCGGCAGATCAACCAGTACACGCGCTACGGCACCGTGCTGCTTGCAGCCTTGCAAGGTTACGGCATCGCCCTCGGATTGGAGGGCGCCGGGAACGTGGTGGTCGATCCCGGCTGGTTCTTCCGTATCACCACCGTCATCACGCTGGTCGGCGGGACGGTGTTCCTGATGTGGCTCGGCGAGCAGATCACCGCCCGCGGCGTCGGCAACGGGATTTCGCTCATCATCTTCGCCGGCATCATCGCCGAGTTGCCCTCGGCATTGATCGGCACGCTCGAACTCGGCCGTCAGGGCGCGTTGTCGACGGCGCTGATTGTCGTGTTGCTGGCCATGTCGGTGTTTGTCATCGCCTTTATCGTCTTCATGGAGCGGGCACAGCGGCGGCTCTTGGTGCAGTATCCCAAGCGCCAAATCGGCAACCGCATGTTCCAGGGCGACTCTTCGCACCTGCCGCTCAAGCTCAACAGCGCGGGCGTGATCCCGCCGATCTTCGCCTCCTCGCTGTTGCTGCTGCCGATCACGCTTGCGAATTTCTCCGCGGGCCAAGGACCGGAATGGCTGAACAGCATCACTGCGATGCTCGGAATGGGCCAGCCGCTTCACATCATCCTGTACGTGGCCCTGATCATCTTTTTCGCGTTTTTCTATACCGCTGTGGTGTTCAACCCCAAGGACACGGCGGAGAACCTGAAAAAGTACGGGGGCTTCCTGCCCGGTATCAGACCCGGCGAGCGAACGGCGGAATATATCGACTATGTCCTCACCCGGATCACCGTGGTGGGCGCGCTCTACCTCGCCGCCGTCTGCGTGCTGCCGGAGATGCTGATCTCCTATGCGGCCGTGCCGTTCTATTTCGGCGGCACGTCGCTCCTCATCGTGGTGAGCGTCACCATGGACACCGTGGCGCAGATCCAGAGCCATCTGCTCGCTCACCAGTATGAAGGCCTGATCAAGCGGGCGCGGCTCAAAGGGGCGAGGCGGCGATGAACCTGGTCCTGCTCGGCCCTCCCGGCGCGGGCAAGGGAACGCAGGCGAAGCTCCTGGAAAAGTCGCGGTCGCTGATCAAGCTCTCGACCGGCGACATGCTCCGCGCCGCCGTCGCCGCCGGCACCGAGCTCGGCCGCAAGGCCCGCGACATCATGGAACGCGGGCAGCTCGTGCCTGACGCGCTGGTCATCAATTTGATTGCCGAGCGCTTGGACGAGGACACGAGCGGGCCGGGCTTCATCTTCGACGGGTTTCCCCGTACGCTCGCCCAGGCCGAGGCGCTTGACCGGCTTTTCAAAGAGCGCGGCAAGGCGCTCGACCGGGTCATCGTCATGGACGTCGATGACGAGGCGCTGGTTGAGCGCATTGGCGGCCGCTTCGCCTGCGCCAAATGCGGAGAGGGCTATCACGACGTGCACAAGACGCCGCGCGTGCCGGGAGTCTGTGACCGTTGCGGGAGCAAGGAATTCGTCCGGCGCCCCGACGACAACGAGGAGGTGGTGCGCGCGCGCCTCAAGGCCTACCACGCCCAGACCGAGCCCCTGATCGACTACTACACGCGCCAGGGCAAGGTCAGGACCGTCGACGGCATGGCCGCTATCGGGTCGGTCTCGGAGGAAATCGGCCGGGCGCTCGACGAATAGGGCGAAAAAACCGGCAAAAGCGGCCGGTTGACCTTGTCAAGCGGAATCGCTACATAAGCCCGGCTACATGGATAATGGACTGACCGGTCCCCGGGGGTAGAGCCTGTCCGCGGTCGGTCTCGTTGCGTTTTCGATTGGTTATTTCGGCTTAGGTTTCAGCACGTTGGCCGTGCGCGAGGAGACGACTACGTGGCCCGAATCGCAGGCGTGAACATCCCGACCAACAAGCGGGTCGAGGTGGCTCTGACGTATATCCATGGCATCGGCGACACCTTCGCCAGGCACATCTGTGCCACGGTTGCCATCCCGCCCGAGCGGCGCGTCAGCCAGTTGACCGAATCGGAGATCATGCAGATCCGCGAGGTCATCGATCGCGATTACGTGGTTGAAGGCGACCTCCGGCGCGATGTCTCCATGAATATCAAGCGGCTGATGGATCTCGGTTGTTACCGGGGCTTGCGCCATCGCCGCGGATTGCCCGTGCGCGGGCAACGCACCCATACCAATGCGCGCACGCGGAAGGGCCCGGCCAAGCCAATCGCCGGAAAGAAGAAATAGATCGCAGCTGAGCGGCGCGAGCGCCTGCTCGCGTCCGGCGTCAACTCGTAAACGCGGGATTAAGGCATGGCCAAGGACAAGACGCGGGTTCGTCGCCGCGAGAAGAAAAACATCACTTCGGGCGTCGCCCACGTGCATGCGAGCTTCAACAACACGATGATCACCATCACCGACGCGCAGGGCAACGCCATCTCCTGGTCGTCGGCCGGCACCATGGGCTTCAAGGGATCGCGCAAGTCCACGCCCTATGCCGCGCAGGTGGCCGCCGAAGACGCCGGCAAGAAGGCGATGGAACACGGCATGAAGAATCTCGAGATCGAGGTGAGGGGACCTGGCTCGGGGCGCGAGTCGGCGCTTCGGGCGCTGCAGGCCGCAGGCTTCAACATCATCACGATCCGCGACGTGACGCCGATACCGCATAACGGGTGCCGGCCGCGCAAGCGCCGTCGCGTCTAAAGAAAAGGCAGGCTAGGCCGCTCATGTTGCAAGAGAACTTACGGAAGCTGGGGCAGGCCGCCCCGCTCGTCGATCAAGAAAGGGCTTCACCGGTGCTGCAGAAGAACTGGCAAGATCTCATCAAGCCCACCAAGCTCAACGTCCTTCCCGGCCGCGACCCGGAGCGCTTCGCCACGGTCGTAGCGGATCCGCTTGAGCGCGGCTTCGGGCTCACGCTCGGCAATGCGCTGCGCCGCGTGTTGTTGTCGTCGCTGCAAGGCGCCGCCATCACGTCGGTGCATATCGATGGCGTGCTGCACGAGTTCTCCTCGATTCCAGGCGTGCGCGAGGACGTCACCGATATCGTCCTCAACATCAAGGAAATCGCCCTGCGCCAGCACGCCGAGGGCATCAAGCGCATGGTTCTCAAAAAAGAGGGTCCGGGCGTGGCGCGCGCCGGCGACATCGAAGCCGGCGCCGATATCGAGATTCTCAATCCCGACCATGTGATCTGCACGCTCGACCAGGGCGCCGCGATCCGCATGGAGTTCACCACTTCGACGGGCAAGGGCTATGTCCCGGCGGAGCGCAATCGCCCGGACGACGCGCCGATCGGCTTCATCCCCGTCGACTCGCTCTATAGCCCGGTACGCAAGGTGTCGTATCGCGTGGAAAACACCCGCGAGGGGCAGATCCTCGACTACGACAAGCTCACCCTGGAGATCGAGACCGACGGCTCGGTCAGGCCGGAGGACACGATCGCGCTCGCCGCGCGCATCGTGCAGGACCAGCTTTCGGTGTTCGTCAATTTCGAAGAGCCGAAGAAGGAAATGCCGTTCGAGCGCCAGCCCGAGCTCGTGTTCAATGCCGCGCTCCTGAAGAAGGTCGACGAGCTCGAATTGTCGGTCCGCTCGGCCAATTGTCTGAAGAACGACAACATCGTCTATATCGGCGATCTCATCCAGAAGACCGAGGCGGAGATGCTGCGCACGCCGAATTTCGGCCGCAAGTCGCTGAACGAGATCAAGGAAGTGCTGGCCTCAATGGGGCTCCATCTCGGCATGGAAGTGCCGGACTGGCCGCCGGAGAACATCGAGGAGCTGGCCAAGCGCTTCGAGGATCATTACTAGTCAGGTGTCGGAGATCAGAATTCAGAGATCAGATTGTTCTGATGACTGAATCTCTGACAACTGATCCCTGCAGACCGAAGGTTTTCGAACATGCGCCATCGCAACCAAGGCCGTAAGCTCAACCGCACCGCCACGCACCGCAGCGCATTGTTTGCAAGCCTTGCCACGGCGCTGATCAAGCACGAGCAGATCGCGACCACGCTGCCGAAGGCCAAAGAGCTGAGGCGCGTGATCGACCGGCTGATTACCCTCGCCAAGAAGGGCGACCTGCATGCGCGCCGTCTTGCCTTCGCCCGCATCAGGGACGAGGCCATGGTGGCAAAGCTGTTCGACACGCTCGGGCCGCGCTATGCGGCGCGGCCGGGCGGCTATACGCGCGTGCTCAAGGCCGGCTTCCGCTACGGCGACGCCGCGCCGATGGCCGTGATCGAGCTTGTCGATCGCGATCCCGCGGCGAAGGGGCTCGACTCCGGACCGCCGCAAAACGAAGCCGCCGAAGACGACAAGGCCGCCGCGTAGGCGCGCGATCTTCCCGGGCCCTTCGCCGGATTTTTGACACTGAGCAGAGAGACTGAGGGCGCACCGTTTGGCGCGCCCTTGATGCTTTAATCGTCGTTGTCGTCGTCGGCGTCCGGAGCATCTTCCGGATGCTTGATGTCCCAGGCCGCGAGGGCGTTCTTCTTGATCCCCTTGACACCGTCAGCGAGGATCCCGGTGATCACCTTCTTGGCGTCTTCCTCGCTGGTCCCGTCGGCGGGGTCGAATTCAGACTGCCAGTAGATCACCGAACGGTCAGGCTCGTCGTCCTCTTCGACCCAAAGCTTCGACGAGTAGTTCTTCACGGGGAGGGGGCTCTCGGTGATCTCGTAGCTGTAGGAGAGATCCTCGGTGCCGGTCTGCTTCTCCTTGATCTTGCCGCCGTCTTTCAGCGTCAGCGTGCGGAAAGTCACGTCGCCTTCCTTGGTCTCCTCGCACGCGGCGACCGCGGGATGCCAGGTCTTGATCGTGCAGAAGGTCTCGCCGGCGACGACCCAAACGTCGGCAGGCAGGCCGGGCGCCTCAATCCTCTTCTTGACGGTGATGGCGTAGGCCGAACCGCTGCCGATCACCACGGCAAGGCTTGCGGCCAAGGCGAGCTTCATCATACGCATGCGTTTCTCTCCACACTGGTTCGTTGACTTTCGCAGGGACGCGCGGGGCGCATCTTATTGAAAACACGAGGGCGGGCAAGTCCCGCAGGGCTTGAATCGGTCGTATTCGGCGCCAGCTTCATGCGTTATAGGAAACGCAGGGCCCGTTGGTTACCGAGCAAGAAACGACAATGAAACTCTTGGCAAAATCGGCCGCCCAATTCAGGGCTGTGGCGCTGCTTGCCTGCATCGCCCTGCTCGCCTTGTCCGTCGAAGCCCTGGCACAGCGGACGGTGCCGGAGAGCCCGGAGGCGCTCAAGCTTTCCTTTGCCCCGGTGGTGAAGAAAGCGGCGCCGGCCGTGGTCAATGTCTATGTGCGCCATCGGGTCGCGCAAATGGTCTCTCCGTTCTTCAACGATCCGTTCTTCGGGCGGCTGTTCGGCGAGCGGTTCGGCATTCCGCGCGAGCGCATCCAGAACTCGCTCGGGTCGGGCGTGCTGGTCGCCGCGGACGGGGTCGTGGTCACCAGCTATCACGTCATTCAAGGCGGCGGGGAAGCCGAGATCACGGTGGCGCTTGCCGACGGGCGAGAATTTCCCGCCAAGCTCATCCTCAAGGACGAGCAGTCCGATCTCGTGGTGCTGCGTCTCGAGGCGCAAGGCGTCGTCTTCCCGTCGATCGCGTTCAGCGATTCGGACGGTCTCGAAGTCGGCGATCTGGTGCTGGCCATCGGCGATCCGTTCGGGGTCGGGCAGACCGTCACCAGCGGCATCGTCTCGGCGCTCGCCCGCACCCAAGTCGGAATCTCGGACTATCAGTTCTTCATTCAGACCGACGCCGCGATCAATCCCGGAAATTCCGGCGGCGCTCTCGTCGACATGGACGGGCATTTGGTCGGCATCAATACCGCGATCTTCTCCAAGAGCGGCGGCTCGCACGGTATCGGATTTGCGATTCCCTCCAACATGGTGCGGCTCGTGGTTCAGTCGGCGCTGAAAGGCGGCAAGGTGCAGCGGCCCTGGTTCGGCGCGTCGCTGCAAACGCTCACCCCCGATATCGCCGAAACGCTCGGGCTCGAAGCGCCGGCGGGCGCCCTCATCGCCAGGGTCCATGGCAAAGGTCCGGCGGCCAAAGCCGGCTTGCGCGCGGGCGATGTCGTGGTGAGCGTTGACGAGAAGCCGGTGCAGAACCCCGAAGGCTTCCAGTACCGTTTCGCGACAAAAGGCATCAGCGGATCGGCCGAGGTCGGCGTTATCCGCAAAGGGCAGAAGCTGAAGGCGAGCGTCGTTCTCGTCGCCCCGGTCGAGGACCCGCCGCGGGATGTGCGCGACCTGCTCGGCCGCCATCCTCTGACCGGCTGCAAAGTTGCCAACCTCTCTCCCGCCGTCGCCCAGGAGATCGGCATGGACGACGATGCGCGCGAGGCGGTCGTCGTGCTCGAAGTCACGGAGCGGACGCCGGCCGCGCGGCTCGGCATCAAACGCGGTGACATTGTGGTCGCCGTCAACGAGGAGAAGGTGGAATCGGTGGCGGAACTCTCGACCGTCCTTGCCGCCTCAAACGGGGCCTGGCGCCTCTCGGTCGAGCGCGGGGGAAAAGTGTTCAATCTCGCCATCCAGGGCTGAGCGATGAAAAAGGCCGCCGCCACTCTGTTCGAGGCCGCGGGACTCGCCGAAACCGCGCCACGTCCTCTTGCCGACCGATTGCGGCCCGCTTCCCTCTCCGAGGTCATCGGCCAGGATCATCTCTTGGGCGAGCAGGGCATCCTCTCGCGCATGGTCAAGGCCGGGCGGCTCTCCTCGGTGATTTTCTGGGGTCCGCCCGGCACCGGCAAGACCACCGTGGCGCGGCTTCTCGCCGAGGTCACCGACCTCCATTTCGAGCAGCTCTCCGCCATCCATTCCGGCGTGCAGGATTTGCGCAAGGTCTTCGATGCGGCGAAGGCCCGCCGCGAAGAAGGACGCGGCACGCTGCTCTTCGTCGACGAGATCCACCGCTTCAACCGCTCGCAGCAGGACGCCTTCCTGCCGCATATGGAAGACGGGACCATCGTGCTTGTCGGCGCCACCACCGAGAACCCGTCCTTCGAGCTCAACTCGGCGCTGCTGTCGCGGGCGAGCGTGCTCACGTTCAAGCGTCTCGACGAGGCGGGCCTCGAGACCCTGCTTCAGCGCGCGGAAGCCCATGCCGGGCGCAAACTGCCGCTGACGCCGGAGGCGCGGGCCGCCCTCGTCAACATGGCGGACGGCGACGGCCGCGGCGCCATCAATCTCGCCGAGGATGTCTTCCTCGCCCAGGATGCGGGCGCCAAGACGCCGCTCGACCGCGAAGCCCTCATCGGCCTCGTGCAGCGGCGGGCGCCGATCTACGACAAGAGCCAGGACGGCCATTACAATCTCATCAGCGCGCTGCACAAATCGGTGCGCGGGTCGGATGCCGACGCCGCCCTCTATTGGCTTGCGCGGATGCTCGCCGGCGGCGAAGACCCTCTCTATATCGCCCGGCGGCTGGTGCGGATGGCGGTCGAGGATATCGGGCTTGCCGATCCCAACGCCCTCGTGCACGCAATCGCTGCCAAGGACACTTACGATTTTCTCGGCAGTCCTGAAGGCGAGCTCGCTCTGGCCCAGGTGACCGTCTATCTCGCGACCGCGCCGAAATCGAACGCCGCCTATGTCGCCTTCGGGGCGGCGCAGCGCGCGGCGGAGGAGGGCGGCTCGTTGTTGCCGCCGAAGCATATCCTCAACGCTCCGACCCGGCTGATGAAGCAGGAGGGTTACGGCAAGGGCTATGCCTACGACCATGACCAGGACGAGGCGTTCTCCGGCCAGAACTACTTCCCCGAGGGCATGGCGCGGCAGAGCTTCTATGCGCCGACGGCTTACGGCTTCGAGGCCGAGCTAAGCGCGCGGCTCGAGCGCTTCGCCGCGCTGCGCAAGAAGAGGCGAACGCCACGGTGAAGAGCCTTCTCTCGATTGGGGCCGGACTGCCGATTGGCGCTCTGTTCGACCGTCTTGCCACGGTGCGGGCGCTCTGACCATGGCGGGTGTCGAGACGAGGCATGTCGGCGCGGCCGAAGGCGGCATGCGCCTCGACCGCTGGTTCAAGGCTCATTACCCGGAGCTTCCCCATAGCCGGCTCGAGAAGCTGTTGCGCACCGGGCAGGTGAGGGTCGACGGCGCGAGGGCCAAGTCGAGCACGCGGCTTGCCGAGGGCCAGAAGGTCCGCGTGCCGCCGCTCCCCGATGTCGTGCCGCCCCCTTCGCCGCGACACCTGTCGAAGAGCGACCGCGACTTCCTTTCCGCCATTACGCTCTATGAGGATGACGATCTCCTCATCCTCAACAAGCCACCCGGCATCGCCGTGCAGGGGGGGACCAAGACGCCGCGTCACATCGACCGCCTGCTCGAAGGCTTGGGCGACGGGCCTGAGACGCGGCCGCGGCTCGTGCACCGGCTCGACCGCGACACTTCGGGGGTGCTGGTCGTGGCCAAGCGGCGGGCGGTCGCCGCCAAGCTCGGCCGCGCCTTTCAGACCCGCTCCGTGCGCAAGATCTATTGGGCCCTGGTGCACGGCGTGCCCAAGCCGCAGCAAGGCAAGATCGAGGCGGCGCTGGTCAAGGCAGGGGGACCGGACGGCGACCGGGTGCGCAAGGCGCGGCCCGGCGAGCAGGAGGTCGCGCAATCGGCCGTGACCCATTACGCCGTCGTCGACCGGGCCGGACAGACCGTCTCCTTCGTTTCGCTCAAGCCGGTGACCGGACGGCAGCACCAGCTCCGCGCCCATATGGCCATCATCGGCCATCCGGTCCTGGGCGATGCCAAATATCCGAGCGGCGCCGCGCTTCCCGAGGGCGTCGAGAACAAGCTCCACCTGCATGCACGGCGCATCAGCTTTCCCCATCCTTCCGGAGAGGGGGTCGTGGACGTGACCGCGCCGCTGCCCGACCATATGAAGGAAAGCTTCGCCCTTTTCGATTTTCGGGATGGCTCGGAGGCCGATCTTGTCCCCTGACGCGGTATGATACCGGGAGCGCAGTCGACACATCGGGAGGCGACATCATGCATTCGAAACCAACCTGGTTTGCCCGCTTCGCGCAACACGTCGCTCACCTCACCGGGCGCCCGGTCGCCTTCAGCCTGGCCGTGCTCGCGATCCTCCTTTGGGGCGCCATGGGACCGCTGTTCGGCTTCAGCGACACGTGGCAGCTCGTCATCAATACCGCGACCACGATCGTCACCTTTCTCATGGTGTTCGTGATCCAGAACACGCAGAACCGCGACACCACCGCCATGCAGATCAAGCTCGACGAGCTCATTCGCGTGACGCAAAGCGCAAGCAACAGGCTGCTCAATCTCGAGGAGCTCGACGATCGCGAGCTTGAGGCGTTGCGCCAGGATTACGAAAAGATGGCGCAGGAAATTCCACGTCACCAAGAGCGGCGGCGCCGCAAGCAACCGCCGGCGCGCTGAAGCGCATGAACGATCCTGGTAAAGCGTCTGGCGGGGCGCGAAGAGAAACGAGTCTTCCCAAGCGCTTCTACAAGACCGTTGCCGTTGAGGATCAGGGAGCGGGCCTTGCCTTGCTGCTCGACGGCAAGACGGTGCGCACCCCCGGCAAGGCGCCGCTCGTTCTGCCGACGCGCGCGCTTGCCGAGGCCGTGGCGGAGGAGTGGCGGGCGCAAGGAGAGCGGATCGATCCCGCAACGATGCCGCTCACAAAGCTCGCCAATAGCGCGATCGACGGCGTGTCGGGCCGCGAGCAGGCCGTCATCGAAGACATCATGGCCTATGCCGGCTCCGATCTTCTCTGCTATCGCGCCGATGCTCCGCGCGGGCTCATCGAGGCGCAGCGCAAACATTGGGACCCGATTCTCGCCTGGGCCAAATCCGCACTCGGCGCGCCGCTCACGCTTGGCGAGGGCATCGTTCACATCGCGCAGCCGCAAGCCTCGCTCGACCGGCTCAAGGACAGGCTGCTGGGCCGCGACCCGTTCAGCCTTGCGGCGCTCCACGTGATGACGGCGCTCTCAGGCTCGGCGCTGCTCGCTCTTGCCGTGGCGGAGGCGTGGATGACGCCGGAAGAGTCGTGGCAGGCCGCCCATGTCGACGAAGACTGGCAGATCGGCCAATGGGGCGAGGATGCGGAAGCGGCGGCACGGCGGGCGGCGCGCCGGCGCGATTTCGCCGCCGCCGCCCGGCTGTTGTCGCTGCTGAAAGCCTGACGCCCTGTTTCCCTCTCCCCTCGCGGGAGAGGGAAGAAATAACTCCTCATGCTGAGGAGCGCCCGCAGGGCGCGTCTCGAAGCACGCACTTACGTTAAGCGCACCCTTCGAGACGGGCGCGTTCCGCGCCCTCCTCAGGGTGAGGAAACAACAGAAAACGCACCCATGCTGAGGAGCGCGCTTTTCCCTCCGCAAGGGGAGAGGGGGGATGACCGGCATTTGCGGGACTCAAGGCCCATGCTATGCACCGTGAGCGGAGTCGTTACCTCGGGAATTGGGCTTATGAAGGAAGTCATTGAAGAACTTGAGATTCGCCGCGACAAGGCGCGGGTCGGAGGGGGCGCCGCCCGCATCGAGGCGCAGCACGCCCGCGGCAAGCTCACCGCGCGCGAGCGGGTCGAGCTCCTGCTCGACGAAGGCTCCTTCGAGGAGTTCGACATGTATGTCGAGCACCGCTGCATCGATTTCGGCATGGAGAAGTCGCGCGTGCCAGGCGACGGCGTGGTCACCGGCTGGGGCACGATCAACGGCCGGGTCACATATGTCTTCGCCAAGGACTTCACCGTGTTCGGTGGCTCCCTGTCCGAGGCGCATGCGGAGAAGATGGTCAAGATCCAGGACATGGCGCTCAGGAACCGGGCGCCGATCATCGGCCTGTTCGACGCAGGCGGCGCGCGCATCCAGGAGGGCGTGGCGGCGCTCGGCGGCTATGGCGAGGTCTTCCTGCGCAACGTGCTTGCCTCGGGCGTGATCCCGCAGATCTCGCTGATCATGGGGCCGTGCGCGGGCGGCGACGTCTATTCCCCCGCCATGACCGACTTCATCTTCATGGTGAAGGATACCTCCTACATGTTCGTCACCGGCCCCGACGTGGTCAAGACGGTGACCAAGGAGGAGGTGACCGCGGAGCAGTTGGGCGGGGCAGTCGTCCACACGACGAAGTCGTCGATCGCCGACGGCGCTTACGAGAACGACGTCGAGGCGCTGCTGCAAATGCGGCGGCTGATGGACTTCCTCCCGTCGAGCAATCTCTCTGGCGTGCCCGAGCTTCCCACCCGCGATCCCTGGGACCGCATGGAGAAGTCGCTCGACACGCTGATCCCCAACAATCCGAACAAGCCCTACGACATGAAGGAGCTGATCCACAAGGTCGTCGACGAGGGCGACTTCTTCGAAATCCAGGAGAGCTTCGCCCGCAACATCGTCGTGGGTTTCGCCCGCATCGAGGGGCGCAGCATCGGCGTCGTCGCCAACCAGCCGATGGTGCTCGCAGGCGTTCTCGACTCCGACGCATCGCGCAAAGCGGCGCGTTTCGTGCGCTTCTGCGACTGTTTCAATATCCCGCTCATCACTTTCGTCGATGTGCCCGGATTTCTGCCGGGCACCGACCAGGAATATGGCGG
The DNA here is from genome assembly GCA_963776655.1 of uncultured Alphaproteobacteria bacterium. Lineage (GTDB taxonomy): Bacteria > Pseudomonadota > Alphaproteobacteria > Rhizobiales > Methyloligellaceae > Methyloceanibacter. Next base: position 160,871 of record CAVZNL010000004.1, read on the forward strand.
CCTCATCAAGCACGGCGCCAAGCTCCTGTTCGCCTTCACCGAGGCGACGGTGCCGAAGGTCACGGTGATCACGCGCAAGGCCTATGGCGGCGCCTACGACGTCATGTCGTCGAAGCATATCAGGGGCGACGTGAACTATGCGTGGCCGTCGGCCGAGATCGCGGTGATGGGCGCCAAAGGCGCGGTCGAGATTCTCTATCGCGCCGAGCTCGGCGATCCCGCCAAGATCAAGAAGCGCATCGACGATTATCAGGCGCGCTTCGCCAACCCGTTCGTGGCGGCCGAGCGCGGCTATATCGACGAGGTGATCCTGCCGCACGGTACGCGCAAGCGCATCGCCCGGGCGCTGCAGATGCTGCGCAACAAGCGCGTCGAAAATCCCTGGAAGAAGCACGACAACATCCCGCTTTAGACCCCACCCTTCGAGACGGGCCTTCGGCCTTCCTCAGGGGGAGGTGATCTCAACACCAGCGTCGTCATGCTGAGGAGCGCGCGGCGGCTCGCCGCAAGCGCGCGTCTCGAAGCACGAGGAGTGCCCATGAGTCCCTCTCCCCTTGAGGGAGAGGGCTTCCCGCCCGGCGCGCGAAGCGCGACGAATGGCGGGAAGGGTGAGGGGTGAATCTTCTCGACGCGGGCTTCGCCCGCTGACCCCTCACCGCTCCGCAAGCGGCGCGTGCTCTCCCACAAGGGGAGAGCGGGAAGAAGGGGCGCACCCTTCGCGACGGGCCTTCGGCCCTGCTCAGGGTGAGGTGGTCACAGCACCAGCGCCGTCATGCTGAGGTGCGCCCGAAGGGCGCCTCGAAGCACGAGGAGCGGGGCAATTTCCCTCTACCCTCGTGGGCCGGATCACGCCGGCTGCGCCGGTCCGGTGTTCGGTTTGAGGCGGTGGGCCAAAGCGATCAGGTTCGCGTCGTCGTGGGGAGCGGGCGCCGGTGACGGGTTGTCCTGTATCGCTTCGCGGGTGACCTTATCGAACTGCTCGAGTTGCGCCAGGATGCGGCCGCCGAGCTCCAAATATTGCTGGCGGACCAAACCGAGGCGGCGGCGAAGCTCGTCGTTGGCGGCGTTGAGGGCCGCCAGGTCGTGTTGCTGAGCGTTGACGCTCTCGCGCAGATTATTGCGATCGGCGATGAGGCGCTGGATTGCCGCCACGCCGGCCAGAGCGAGGCTCTCGATGGCCTCGTCGGGGGAACCCTCGGGACTTTGCGACTGAGGCTTCGGCGTCGTGATGTGTCGCAGGGTTTCAATCATTGCAACGAACTCCATGTCATCGGCGGACGGGGCGGACAATAGGTTTGGCGAAACTTCGCGCGAAGTTTGTGAAGTTGCGCGGCCGCTGCCGAGCGTTTCTTCCGTCAATGATGAATTGGGAGGGAAGCAAATGCTTCGAGTTTGCGTTAACCGCGCTCAGGCTTCTAACCGCGTTGCGGCCTTGGATCGTGGCGACGGCGGCACCGGCAGTGCGGGCGAGGGGGGTGGCCGAAACCCCGATCTCGGGCTAACTTCTTTCAAGATAATGAGGGTACGGGGATGCGCCGGCGCTTCCTGGCAACTGTCCTGTTGGGTATGGCCGCAGCCTTGGCATTGACGGGCACGCTCGCGCGCGCCCAGGTTCAAGCCGAGCCTCCGCAGCCTCAAGCTCGGGAAGCGACGCTCGAGCCACAGATTCCCGCCCTCCCGCCTGGGCCGGAAGCCGAGCCCGCGCCAGCCGCCCCGGTGGCGCCACCCGAGCCCTCACCACAGGCCGTGCCAGAGGCTGCGCCGGAGGCCGCCCCCGCGCCCGCCGAGGCTGCCCCTTCAGACCCCGCTGACGCTGTGGCTTCGCCGCCCGCGCCCGAAGACCCCGTGGTGGCTCTCATCAGGGCCAAGCTCGCGGACCCCGCCATCGGCAAAGGCGCGCATGCGAACGATCTCGCCGCGCTCGCATCCTTCTATGGCGAGAGACAGGGCCCCGCCTTGTGGGTCACGGAAATGGGCTTTTCGGCCAGGGGACACCAAGCCCTGTTCGAGATCGAAAGGGCGGGGGCGTGGGGCCTCGACGCGGGCGCGTTCGCGCTCCCGCCTGCCGACGCGCTGCCGGCCACCCCCGAGGCGCAGGCGCTTGCCGAGATCGAGCTTGATCTCGCCATTCTGAAATATGCCCGCTTCGCCCGCGGCGGACGGCTGACCCCTTCCGCGGTCAGCGCGCTGTTCGATCAAACGCCGCCCTTGCGCGACCCGAAGACGATCCTGACCGAAATCGAGACGGCGGAGGCGCCCGACGCCTATCTGCGCTCGCTTCATCCCACGCACGAGCAGTTCGTGCGCTTGCGCGAGGCGCTGCTCAAGGTTCGCGGCACGGACGAGGCGGGGGAGAATCCGGCCAGCGACGGCAAGGACGTCAAGCGCATTCTCATCAATATGGAGCGCTGGCGCTGGATGCCGGAGACCCTCGGCAGCGTCTATGTGCTGAACAATGCGGCCGCGTTCATGCTTTACGTGGTCAAGGACGGCAAAACGATCTTTGCCGACAAGACGCTGGTCGGCACCATCGGCTACGCCACGCCGATCTTCACCGCGCCGATGACGACCATCGTGTTCAATCCCGACTGGAACGCGCCCGAGACGGTGGTGAAAGAGAACATCCTGCCGCCCTTGCGCCGTAAACACTATTCAATCCTGAAATCGCACAAGCTCTTTGTGAGCTACAACGGTCGGCCCGTGGACGCGACCAAGGTCGATTGGAACCGGGTCAACGGCCTCGCCTACACCTTCACGCAGAAGCCGGGGCCGCAAAACAATCTCGGCAAGGTCAAGTTTCTCTATCCCAACCGGCACACCGTCTACATGCACGACACCCTTCCGGTGCGGAAGAAATACTTCAAGAAGTCGGTGCGGTTGATCGGGCATGAATGCGTCCGCATGGAGAAGCCCGATAAATTCGCCTCGATCCTTCTCGCCGAGAGCAACGGATGGGCGGAAGGCCGGATGAAGGAATTGTGGGACAAGGGCGTCAACAGCTCGGTCGCACTCGAGCGGAAATTCCCGGTGCATATGGTCTATTTCACGGCGGTGGCGGACGAGGGCGGCAAGGTCGAGACTTTCACCGACGTCTATGGGCTTGACCGCAAGCTCGCCGTCGCCTTGTTCGGCGATGCGACGGGATTTCCGCAGCCGCCGCCGGAGAGCAAGCAGCCGCCGCTCGGCGAGGCTGACGCCTCGACGCCCGCGGCGCGGCGCACGCCGCCCGATAACGACATCGCGCGGGCGATGCAGGGCTTCCTCGGCGAGTAGCGCGGCTCGGCGTCAATCTCTGCGGCAAGGAGGCGCACCTTGCGCGCATGCGGGGAGTTCTCGCATGTATAAGGTGATTGTAACGGTTCCATCATGGCAAGCGGCATGGCGGAGAAACAGACCAAAAAGGCCTAAATTCGGCCCCGAATCATCATGGATCCCGAGGCCAAGGTTGCGGGCTCTTTGGCTTGCGCACGGCGGAAAGGCTGCTTAGGTTTCGATGATGCCTCCGGTGTCGGGCGGCGCAATTTAGCCTTCTCCCCTGGCTAGAGTTTGAGCAGGCCCTGGGACCCGGCCCGCGCAAAATAGCATCATGATCAAACGCTTTGTCATTGCCGCTATCATCGTCGGCCTGTTCCTCGGCGGACTGGGCTATTTCAATCTCGTCTTCAAGCCGAAGATGATCGGCGAGTTCATGGCGAAGATGGTCCCGCCGCCGGTGACGGTGACCACGGAGGCCGCCAAGACCGAGAGCTGGGTCGAGCGGATTCCCGCCATCGGCACCCTGATCGCCATCAAAGGGGTGGATGTCGCGCCTCAGGTGGGCGGCATCGTCACCGACTATTTCTTCGAGAGCGGCGACGACGTCGAGAAAGGCGCGAGGCTGGTGAAGCTCGATACCTCGGTGGAAGAGGCCGAGCTCGCCGATAACAAGGCCACCCATACGCAGGCCAATCTCGATTTTGAGCGCCAGAAGAATCTGGTCGAGAGGGGCGCGGTCTCGCAGGCCATCCTCGATCAGACCATCGCCAAGCGCGACTCCGCGCTCGCGGACGTGCAGCGCGTCGAGGCCATCATCGCGCAGAAGAACGTTACCGCGCCCTTCGCCGGCCGGCTCGGCTTGCGCAACGTGGAGAGGGGACAATACGTCTCCACGGGGCGAGGTCTTGTCTGGTTGCAAGCGCTCGACCCGATCTGGGTCGACTTTCCCGTGCCCGAAGCAACCGTCGGCAAGTTCATGATCGGAAGCGCTATCGAGCTGACCGCCGACGCCTTCCCGGGCCGGTCCTTCAAGGGCGAGGTGGAGGCGTTCGATGCACGCCTCAGCCAGGACAGCCGGACTTTGATGGTGCGGGCGATCGTGCCCAATCCCGACCACGCGCTGATGGCGGGCATGTTCGCCAATGTCGCCGTGCTCGCGGGCGGTGCCAAGGAACTCGTCACGGTGCCGCGAACGGCGGTGACCTACGGTCTTTATGGCGACAGCGTGTGGGTGGTGAAGACGGGCGCGCCAGAACCCGTGGCGACGCCCACGCCGATCGCCGCGACCGAACCGGTCGCCTCCTCCGCCGTGGCGGCCGACGCAACCCCGGTCGGCGCCGTTCCGGCTGAGCCCAAGCTCACCGTGGAACGCCGCTTCGTGCGCGTAGGGCCGGCGCAGGGCGACCGGGTTGCCATCCTCGAAGGCGTCAAGGCGGGCGAGGAAGTGGTCACCAGCGGTCAGCTCAAATTGCAGCCGGGCATCACCATCAAAGTCGACAATTCGGGCGCGCTGAAGCCGCCGGCGGAGCTGCCGAAGCAGTAAGGCCATGCGCTTCACCGATATTTTCATCAAGCGCCCGGTGCTCGCCACGGTCGTCAGTCTGCTGATCCTCCTCATTGGGGCGCAGGCGGGCTTCAAGCTGCCGATCCGGCAATATCCGGAACTGTCCAACACCACGATCACGGTCACCACGTCCTATCCGGGCGCCAATGCCGATCTGATCCAAGGCTTCATCACGGTGCCGATCCAGCAGGCGGTGGCGAGCGCCGAAGGCATCGACACGCTGACCGCGTCATCCACGCAGAATGTGAGCACGGTCACGCTCAACCTGAAGCTCGACGCCGATCCCGACCGGGCCATGACCGACGTGCTGTCGAAGATCGCCCAGGTGAAGAGCATCCTGCCGCGCGAGGCGAACGACTTCGTTGTCACCAAGCAGACCGGGGAGGGGTACGCATTGATGTACCTCTCCTTCAATTCCAAGGTGATGACCGGTTCGCAGATCAGCGACTACCTGACCCGCGTGGTGCAGCCGCGGCTGCAGACCGTCAACGGCGTGGCCAATGCCGAGATCCTCGGCGGCCAGGTCTTCGCCATGCGCATCTGGCTCGATCCCGATCGCATGGCCGCGCTCGGGGTCACGCCGCTCGACGTGCGGATCGCGCTTGCCGCCAACAATTTCACTTCGGCCCCGGGTCAGGTGAAGGGGGACTTCGTCCAGACCAATATCGACGCCAAGACGTCGCTCGAAACCCCCGAGTCCTTCGGCAAGCTGGTGGTGATGGCTCGCGGCGATTCCTTGGTCAGGCTTGGGGAAATCGCCGACATTGAGCTCGGGCCGCAGAACGCCGATTCCTCCTCGACCTTTGACGGGCTGAAGGCCGTGTTCATCGGCGTCTACGCCACGCCGACCGCGAATCCGCTGACCGTCATCACCGATGTGCGCAAGGCCTTCCCGGGAATCCAAAGTGAGCTGCCGCCGGGGCTCGAAGCGGCCATCGCCTACGACGCCACCAACTTCATCCGCGCCTCGATCTGGGAAGTGATGAAGACCTTGGGCGAGGCGGCGATCATCGTCGTGGTGGTGATCTTCCTGTTCCTCGGCAATCTCAGGTCGACGATCATCCCCATCGTCACCATCCCGTTGTCGCTCGTCGGCGTGCTCGCCATGCTTGCGGCGCTCGGCTATTCGATCAACCTGATGACGCTGCTGGCGCTTGTGCTCGCGATCGGTCTGGTGGTGGATGACGCCATCGTCGTGGTCGAGAACATCTATCGCCACATCGAGCAGGGGATAAAGCCTCGCGACGCGGCCATTCTCGGCGCGCAGGAGATTTTCTATCCCATCGTCGCCATGACCATCACGCTCGCGGCGGTCTATGCGCCGATCGCCTTCGTTTCGGGACTGACAGGAACGCTGTTCCGCGAATTCGCCCTCACCCTTGCCGGCGCGGTGGTGGTCTCCGGCGTCATCGCCGTGACGCTATCGCCGATGATGTGCTCGAAACTCTTGCGGGCGCAAAACGAGCAGGAGAAGCAGGGCTGGCTCACCCGCCGGCTCGACTGGATGTTCGATAGCCTCAAGCAGCGCTATCGGCGGCGGCTCAACGGCTCCCTCAATTACCGGCCGGTGATGCTCCTCGTTCTCGTCGGCGTCATCGCCGCGACCGGCCTCATGTACATGACCACGCAGCGGGAGCTCGCGCCGGAGGAAGACCAGGGCATCCTCTTCAGCATCGTGAAGACGCCGCAATACGCCAATCTCGACTATCTCGAGGCGGCGACGGACCAGCTCAACCGCGTGTTCAGCGCCGTGCCGGAGAATGAGCACGTGTTCGCCATCAACGGCATGGGGGACGTTCATCAAGGTTTTGCCGGCATGCTGCTGAAGCCCTGGGGCGAGAGGGAGCGCGACCACAAGGCCGTGCTCCAGGAACTCCAGCCGAAGATTGCCGGGATCGCGCCGGCGCTTGCTCTGACATTCTCGCCGCCGCCGCTGCCGGGCTCGGTGGGCGGACCTCCGGTTCAATTCGTCATCACCACCACGCGCGACTTCCGCGAGCTTGCCGATGTGCTCGCCGGTGTCGAGACAGCCGCGCGCGAGAGCGGCATGTTCATCTTCTCGGATTCCGATCTCCGCTTCGAGACGCCTCAGATCGACTTCCATATCGATCACGACAAGGCGAACCGGCTCGGAATCACCATGGCCGATATCGGCAATTCGCTCGCGACACTGCTCGGCGGCAATTATGTCAATCTGTTCGACCTCTACGGGCGAAGCTATCAAGTCATCCCGCAAGTGCCGCGCGAGTTCAGGCTGAACGAGGACTGGCTCACCCGCTACCAGATCCGCACCAGCGCCGGCACGCTCGTGCCGCTCTCGAACGTGGCGTCGGTGACCAAGGTGGTGCAGCCGAACGCGCTCACAAATTTCCAGCAGCTCAACTCGGCGACGCTCTCGGCCGTCCCGTTTCCCGGACGGACCGTGGGCGAGGCGATCGAGTTCCTCAAGAAGAAGGCGGAGGACTTCCCCGAGGGCTTCACCTACGATTTCCAGGGCGAGAGCCGTCAGTTCGTGCAGGAAGGAAGCACGCTGGTCTACACTTTCGTGTTTGCGCTGATCGTCATCTTCCTGGTGCTCGCCGCGCAATATGAGAGTTTCCGCGATCCCTTCATCATCCTGATCGCGTTGCCGACCTCGATCTTCGGAGCGCTCATTCCGCTCAATGCCGGGCTCGGCACCATCAATATCTATACGCAGATCGGCTTGGTGACGTTGATCGGGCTGATCTCCAAGCACGGCATCCTGATGGTGGACTTCGCGAACAAGCTCCAGGAGGAGCAAGGGCCATAGCCGCCGCGAGGCGATCGAAGAGGCGGCCTCGTTGCGCCTGCGGCCGATCCTGATGACCACGGCGGCGACGGTGGTGGCCATGATCCCGCTCCTGATCGCGGGAGGCGCCGGTGCGGCCAGCCGCTTCGCCATCGGCGTGGTGATCGCCGCAGGCATGACGATCGGCACGCTGTTTACGCTGTTCGTGACACCGGCGGTCTATACATATCTTGCCAGGGACCACCAGAAGGCCGGCGCGGCGATGTCGGCGGCTCCGGCGGGGGTGGGGGATACCCCGCCAAAACTCCTGCCGGAAGCCGGGTTTGGCCCCGCAGAGCCTGCCCGGGCGGAGGAGGCTGTCTCCTCGGAGGCCCACGCCTTCAGCTCGGCGGCAGCCGCCGCTTCGTCGAGCCATGGTCCCGAGCGCCGGGCCGCAAAACGCCCCCGACGGCGGCCGCGGTTCCCGCCCGCCGCCGAATAGCAGTCCCTCGGAGAGCGCTTCATTCAGTTTACTCGCTCCCGGCGAGCCTCTAGAAAATGCCCTAGCAGTAGGGGGCCCGGGACCGCATGTTCTCCAAGCTTCTCATCGCCAATAGGGGCGAAATCGCCTGCCGCATCATCAGGACCGCGCGGCGGCTCGGCATCAACACCGTGGCCGTCTATTCCGAGGCGGACCGCGACGCGATGCATGTGGAGATGGCCGATGAGGCGGTTTTTATCGGTCCGGCTCAGGCCGCGCAGTCCTATCTCGCGATCGACAAGATCGTGGCCGCGGCGAAGGCGACCGGTGCGGAGGCCATCCACCCGGGCTACGGGTTTCTCTCCGAAAATGCGGCCTTTGCCCGCGCGCTCGCCAAAGCCGGCATCGCGTTCGTCGGGCCGAATGTGACGGCCATCGAGGCTATGGGCGACAAGATCGAGTCGAAGAAGCTCGCCGCCAAAGCCAAGGTCTCGACCGTGCCGGGACATCTCGGCGTGATCGAGGACGCCAAGGAGGCGGTCAAGATCGCCGGGGAGATCGGCTATCCGGTCATGATCAAGGCGTCGGCCGGCGGCGGCGGCAAGGGCATGCGCATCGCCTATGGCGCCAAGGAGGTCGCCGAAGGCTTCACCTCGTCACGGAGCGAAGCCAAGTCGAGCTTCGGCGACGACCGCGTTTTCATCGAGAAGTACATCGAGGAGCCGCGTCATATCGAGATTCAGGTGCTCGGCGACAAGCATGGCAATGTCATTCATCTCGGCGAGCGCGAATGCTCGATCCAGCGGCGCAACCAGAAAGTCATCGAGGAGGCGCCGAGCCCCTTCCTCGATGCCAAGACGCGCGAGGCGATGGGAGGGGAGGCGGTCGCCCTTGCCAAGGCCGTCGGCTACGACTCCGCCGGGACCGTCGAATTCATCGTCGATAAGAACCGCAACTTCTATTTCCTGGAGATGAACACGCGGCTCCAGGTGGAGCATCCGGTCACCGAGCTCGTCACGGGACTCGATCTTGTCGAAGAAATGCTGAAAGTCGCCGTGGGCGAGAAGCTCGCCATCAAGCAGAAGGACGTGAAACTCAAAGGCTCGGCCGTCGAGGCGCGCATCTATGCCGAGGACCCGGAGCGCAACTTCCTGCCATCGACGGGACGGCTGGTGCGCTACCGGCCGCCCAAGCTCGGGACCGAAGAAGGCATCACGACGCGGCTCGATTCGGGCGTGGAAGAAGGCGGCGAGATCTCGGTCTATTACGACCCGTTGATCGCGAAGCTCGTGACCCACGCGCCGACGCGGCTGCAAGCCATCGAGCACATGGGAAACGCGCTCGACGCATTCGCCATCGACGGGTTTCGCCACAATATCGCGTTCTTGGCGGTTCTGATGCGGAACGAGCGGTGGAAGGAGGGGCGTCTCTCCACCAAGTTCATCGCCGAGGAATTCCCGCACGGATTCAAGCCGCAGCAGCCAAAAGGCGCGGTCCGCGACACGCTCGTCGCCGTCGCGACCGCCGTCGATCATGTGAGCAATCAGCGGCGCCGCGCCATTACTCAGCAGATGCATGGCGAGCCTGTGCGCTTCGCCGAGACGCGCATCGTCGAGCTTGGCGCCGAGCGTGTGGGCGTCACGGTCGACGGCACGCTCGACGGTCGCATAACCGTGACGATCGGCGGCAAGGGCACGGGCGAGAAGGAACGGCGGATCGCGCTTGCTTCATCGTGGTGGTTTGGCGCTCCCGTATGGGAGGGGACGGTCAACGGCGTGGCCGCCGCCGTGCAGGTGCGGCCGATCCTGAACGGCGCAGTGCTCACCTATCAGGGCGTCGAAGTTCCGGCCCGGGTCTTTACCTTGCGCGAGAGCGAACTTGCGGCGCTGATGCCGGTCAAGGAGCGGCCCGATACGTCGAAGTACCTGCTCTGCCCGATGCCGGGTCTCATGATCTCGCTCGCGGTTTCGGAAGGACAGGAGGTCGCGGCGGGAGATCCGCTCTGCGTGGTCGAGGCGATGAAGATGGAGAATGTGCTGAAGGCGGAGCGCGACGCCAAGGTCTCGAAGATTATGGCCAAGCCCGGCGACAGCCTGAATGTCGACGCCGTGATCCTCGAATTCGCTTGAGGGTTAGGCGCACGCCATATTCCTTGTCATTGCCCGGCTTGACCGGGCAATCCAGTAACCTGAGCCCATATGGCTCCGCGAGACCGGTGATGACTGGATGCCCGCTTTCGCGGGCATGACGATTTGATATTCCTTGTCATTGCCCGGCTTGACCGGACAATCCAGTAGCCTTTAGCCCATATGGCTCGGTGAGACCGCTGATGACTGGATGCCCGCTTTCGCGGATGCAGGATCGGAATGACTGAGAAGGCCGGCGACAGGCGGACCGTCAGCGTGAGGATCGAAGGCCGCGTGCAGGGGGTCTTCTACCGCGCCTGGACCGAACAGACGGCACGCGGGCTCGGACTTGACGGAACGGTCCGCAACATGGGCGACGGGAGCGTCGAGGCCACCTTTTCAGGCCCGCCCGGGGTCGTCGCCGAGATGCTGCGGCGCTGCGCCGACGGCCCTAAGAATGCGGAGGTCACCACGGTGACGGTCGTGCAAGAAGGCGGCTCGGTGGCGCCAGGCTTCAGGGTCATCGGCACGAAGTGGCGCTGATCGCAACGTTGCATGTCTCCTCGAAGGCGGCACGGAGCGCGTCATCGACCTTGTCCATGTCGGTCTCCGCGCCGAGTGCGGCGAGGCTCGTCGTTGGCGTGTCAGGGTGACCGCAAGGCACGATGCCGGAGAAATGCTCAAGCTCGGGTGCCACGTTGAGGCTCGCCCCGTGCAGCGTGACCCAACGGCGCACGCGCAGCCCGATGCTCGCGATCTTCGCCCCTTGCACGAAAACGCCGATCTGGCCCGGATGCCGCCCGCCCTCGACGCCAAGACGGGCGAGGGTCGCAATCAGCCAGTCTTCGAGGAAGGCGACGAAGGCTCTCACGTCGCGCCCGCGCGAAGCGAGGTCGAACATCACATAAATGACGCGCTGGCCGGGGCCGTGATAGGTGAAGCGTCCGCCGCGCCCGCTCACGAACACGGGGAGGCGGGTTGGCGCCAGCAGCTCGGCCGGCGCGGCACTGGTGCCGGCGGTGTAGATCGGCGGATGCTCCAACAGCCACACGCAATCAGGCGCTTCGCCCCGCGCGATCGCCGCCACCCGTTCGTCCATGACGGCGACGGCCTCCTCGTAGGGCACGAGGCGCCGGCTCCTCAGCCATTCCACATCCCGCCGCGGCTGAGCGGCGGGAAGCACGCTGGTCTTTGCCGAAAGCGCTGCCATAAGGCCGGTTGTGAAGGCCAAAATCCGGCGTGGCAAGCCTCTCCTTGCACGCCATAGTCAGGTTTGCTAAGGCAGCCCGACCTTGCTTGCAGCAGGGTCAGCCTATAGCCATATGCCGGTAGCTCGACGCTCCGGAACTCCTTGCGGTCGTGGCGGAAATGGTAGACGCGCAGCGTTGAGGTCGCTGTGGGCTTAGCCCGTGGAGGTTCGATTCCTCTCGACCGCACCAGTTCCTTTCGGGGATGCGCTCACCAGCCTTTTCCGGCGGGCAATCAGACCCTCGCAGGGGGCTCTCCCAAAAAGAATCTGAGCATTTCGCGCGAGGCGTCTGGGCCATGCGGATCCGTATAAGTGCCCTCCGAGCTCCCGCCGGACCAGGCATGCCCGCTTCCGTGGACAAGCCATTGCTCAAGGACGACCGCCCCGGTCTTGTCACGGGTGACTGTCCGCGTGTGTGCGCGAATAGCGGCTTTCTGCGGCCGATCGATGCTCTCAGAAGTCCCCTCCGCGATGATGTTTGCGCCGTTCGAAGGATGGACGATTTTGTCCGCGCCACCATGAAAGACGATGGTGCGAATGCGTGGGCTGTCGGCGCCAATGCTGCGCGATTTCCTCGGCCGCCGACCTTGTCTCGCATCGCCACGCATGGCCGCGAACGCTGAAGGAAGATCGGCCGCCGACCGGTAAGGCAGCCCGGAATGAACACCGACCGCGGCGTAAAGATCGGGATAGGTCGCGCCCATCACCGCCGCCATGGCACCTCCGGCGGACAGGCCGGCCACAAACACGCGGGCAGGATCGACATCATAATCAACGACGACTTCCCTGGTGATCCCGGCAATGATGGCCGGCTCACCACGCCCACGCTTTTGGTGTTCGGGGCTGAACCAGTTCCAGCACAAAGATGCGTTTGCGGCTTTGGACTGGCTCGGATAGGCGACGATAAATCCATGCTCCTCGGCGAGAGCATTCATGCGGGTCCCTGCCGCGAAGTCGTCAGCATCCTGCGTCCCGCCATGCAGCATGACGAGTAAGGCGCGTCTGCCTGTCTGAGTGCGGCGCGGAATATAGAGCTTGTAGTTGCGAGTGCCGGCCGCGCAAGCAAAAGACCTGCTCAGGTATTGAGCACCTTCAGGGATCTCGAGCGCCGCGCGCGCCCTCCCGACTTTCAACCCATCAAGATTGAAACGTGGGACCTCGATGTGGCGGAACTTGTCGAGAGCCGCGCGCAGCGGGCTTGACTGGACTTGACCCGGGTCCGTCGTCGGTTCAGCGGATGCCATTGGCTCCGGCTCAATGACCTCGGCTGTCAGGTCGATGACTTTGTTCTCGATGGCGAGACGCATGACCTGCGCTTCGCTCGGCGCTTCGGATGAGACGGGCTTCCCGCCTGACAATGCGCCTTGTATGACATGCGTTGCTTCGACGAGCTTCTGCCTTTGCATCAAATTCATTGCCGAGCGCATGGCATCCGCAAATTCCATGTTCATGTCTTGTGTCCTTGAGGGTTGGGAGGATTTCGCGCGGGTCATCGGATGCGATCGGCCAGCGCGTTCTTGACTTCTTTGCTCGCGTGAAGGGCGCCGAGCACCGTGATCGATTCAATGGTCGCCACAGCGAGCGCAGGCGTCACATCAGGGGCAATGGTGGCGAGGCCGAGGACTTTAATGTGAAGTTTTTCACCGGCGGCTTTGAGAACTTCCAGATCCGCGCGTGTATAGTGCCTGAGGCCAAGCTCCAGCGTGTGCCGCACAATCGATTTCCGGACCTCGTCGCCATGGGCTGCAAGCTGGTTGCGGATCGCCGTGCGAATGAAGTCCGTGCGGTTGGAGTAAAAGCCCTCCTGCACCAGCAAATCGATGTGTCCCAGGTCGACGTAGCCCAGGTTGATCGTGATCTTTTCGGTTTCGTCGGCTCGATCGCGGATTTTGTGAATTTCGGCCGCCATTCGAACATCTCCATCTGAGTAGATGGTATATGGATGGTACTGGGATGGTGTCAAGTCGTGCCGCGTGGGATTCTTGCCGCACTCAGGGGTGCTCGTTCCAGCGAGCCCCTTATGACGACGCGGCCTCTGGCACGTCGTTCGAGGGCGGTGCCCCGCCGGCGGCATAGCTCCGGGGCGGGCTTTGTCGATGTCGGACCGAAACGCCTATTGCTGCCGACGTAGAAACCCCTGCGACAGACACGCGGCTTGTCGCGGCAATGTGCCGCTCTGCAGATCGATAGACATGGCTGCACGTTCCGCGACCCGCCGCGGGCGATAGCTCTCGCGCAGTCGGGCGGCTTTTTTTGGCTGGAAATTCCGCCCCAACAAGGGTCTAGTGACGGCCAGGCCGCGCCTGTCATCGCAGGCCCGGAAGCGGGAATTCGTTCCTTCCAGCGCCATTCCCGCTCCCGCGGACCCCGCGGCCCTTCCCGCTTGACGCTTAAACCCGGCGATCGGACGAGCCATGCAGGATGCCGCAGGCGAGGTCGAACTGCGCGACGATGAGGGCGGAATCCGCCCCGAGTTCCTGCACGCCGTCGTTGCCGCGATCGATGCCGGCGATGCGGCGAAACTGCGCGAACTCACCCTTCCGCTGCACGGGGCCGACCTTGCCGATCTCATCCAGCTGCTCAGGCCCGAGCAGCGCGCGACGCTCATTGCCACGCTCGGCCAGGATCTCGATGCCACGGCGCTTCCCGAGCTCGACGAAGCGGTGCGCGACCAGGTGCTCGAGGTCATGCCCGCCCAGCAAGTGGCCGAAGCGCTGCAGCAGCTTGAGTCCGACGACGCCGTCTATCTCATCGAGGATCTCGACAAGGACGAGCAAAGCGACATCCTGGCCAAGCTTCCGCGTTTCGAGCGTCTCGCGCTGGAGCGCAGCCTCGAATATCCGGAGGATTCGGCCGGCCGCATCATGCAGACCGACCTCATCGCCGTGCCGCCCTTCTGGTCGGTGGGGCAGACGATCGACTTCATGCGAACGGCCGAGGATCTGCCGGACCGGTTCTACGAGATTTTCGTGGTCGATCCCGGTTATCATTTGCTCGGCTCGGTCGCGCTCAGTCATCTGCTCCGGTCCAAAGGGCCGGCCTTGATCGAGTCGATCACCGAGCGCGAGATGCATCCGATCCCGGTCGAGGCCGATCAGGAGGCGGTGGCGCGCGAATTCGAGCGCTACAATCTCACCTCCGCTCCCGTGGTCGACGGCGGCGGCAGGCTGGTCGGCGTGATTACCGCCGACGACGTTGTGGAGGTGGTGCAGGAAGAGGCCTCGGAAGACATCTTGCGGATGGGCGGCGTGGCGGGAGAATCGGTTTCCGACTCGGTGTGGCGCACGACAACCCATCGCTTCACTTGGCTTCTCGCCAATCTCGTCACCGCCATCCTCGCCTCCGTCGTGATCAGCCTGTTCGAGGCGACGATCGAGCAGATGGTGGCGCTCGCCGTGCTCATGCCGATCGTGGCCTCGATGGGGGGCAATGCCGGCACCCAAACCATGACGGTGGCGGTGCGGGCCCTGGCCACGCAGGATCTCGGCCCGGCCAACGCGCTCAGGGTCATCTTGCGCGAGTCCGCGGTCGGATTGCTCAACGGGTTGCTCTTTGCCATCATCATGGCCGCCATCACTTTCTTCTGGTTTGGCAGCGGCCAGCTCGGTGCCGTGATCGGGGTCGCCATGATCGTCAATCTTGTGGCCGCCGCCTTGGCCGGCATCCTCATCCCGCTCGGGCTTGAAGCGCTTGATCTCGATCCGGCCATCGCCTCCGGCGTGTTCGTCACGACCGTGACAGACGTGGTCGGCTTCTTCGCCTTTCTCGGGCTTGCCGCTTTGTGGCTGGTGTAGGGCGCTTGCATGTTCTTCTATCTCGCCAAGGTTCTCGGCTTCCTGCTGCAGCCCTCCACGCTGATCGCGCTCCTGATCGGCTACGGCTCTATTCTGATCTGGACCGGATGGGCACGGTGGGGCCGGCGTTTCGTCACGATCGGCGCTGCCTTGCTCCTGCTTGCCGGTCTGTCTCCCCTCGGCAACGCGCTGATCCTGCCGCTCGAGGACCGGTTTCCGCGTGCCGATCTCGATGCGCCGCCGCCCACGGGCTTTATCATTCTCGGCGGCGCGGAGGACAGGCTCGTGGGCGCGGCGCGCGGCGCCCCGGCACTGAACGAGGCGGCCGAACGTTTGCTCGAAGCCGCGGTCCTCTTCCGCCGTCACCCTGAGGCGCTCATCGCCTTCTCCGGCGGCGATGCCGGCATTCTGTACAAATCCGACAGCGAGGCCGAGGGCGCCGAGTCCTTGCTCACCGCGCTTGGCGTGCCGAGGGACCGGCTCATCCTCGAAGCCAAGTCGCGCGACACTTACGAAAATGCGGCCTTCCTCAAGAGTGAACTCACCCGCAGCGGCGCTCTTGGCCCCGGCAAACGCTGGCTCCTGATCACCTCGGCCTATCACATGCCGCGCGCCATCGGCGCCTTCCGCCAAGCGGGCTTTGAGGTCGAGGCCTGGCCGGTCGATTATCGCACGCGCGGAAAAGCGGACCTCACGCGGCCCTTCGACAAGGTGTCGGAGGGTCTGCGCCGGGTGGATGTCGCGGCGCGCGAATGGTTCGGGCTTCTCGCCTATTGGCTCAGGGGACGAAGCGATGCGCTGTTTCCGGCGCCGCGCCCGCGCGCACTAGCGGGCTGCGACCTCGCGCGCCCGGGCGCTACGCCGTCCGGAAGCCCGCCAGCATCCCCATGTCGGCCCAGCCTTTGAGGTAGGACGCGGCGCGAAGCTCGGCCTCGTCCTCGCCGGCGAAGGTCGCCACCATCTCGCACAAGACGCCGAAGCGGACGCCCTTCGCCGCCTCGTCCCACATCATCGCCTCCTCGGCCGAGAGCGGCCTGAAGCGCGACATGAACGCCTGCCGCCAGACGAGGATCGCCTGAGGCTCGGTCAGGTGCTTAGGCTTCGGCGGGACGCTTTCGCTCTTGAGCGCGGACCAGATATCCGCGGCGTTGGTGCTGAAGGTGAGACGGATTGCCGTCGGATGCGGCACGAAGACGAGCTTCGGCCAGGTTTCGGGCACGAGTGACGCAAGCGCCTCGATGCGAAGCGGTTCGGCGTCCTGACCGTCGAAAGCATCGGTGAGCGCCTTCTCGAGCTCGGCGATCTCGACAACCTCGCGATGCGTGGCGTAGGGCTCGGTTGTTCGCACGAAAGCGGGGAGGTGTCGGCCGAACCAGCGCGCGCTCCGCCGGTCGGACGGATTGGCGGCAATGTAGGCCTTGACCAGTTTGGCGAAAGCCTCGTCGCCGAGATAGGCGTGCAGCTGCTCGTAGTCTTCGCCGACGATCTCGGCGAGCCTTGCGACATAAGCATTGCGGTAGACGCCGAACAGCACCTTGCGCTTTTCCTTGGCGCTGTCCTTGACCTCGGCAAGGATGGCGTCGTCGCCGGCAAGGATGCCGCGCTGGAAGCTGTCCTGGATCTCGCGAAGGGTTTTCATTCCGCGGCTTCGAGCCGCTTCCCGTCCAGCACCGAGCGGGCGATCGCCCGCGCATGGTCGAGCTCGTCCACAAGCTCGGCGAGCGGCGGGATGTTGTCGTCTCGCTCGATCATGGTCGACACCGGGCCGAAATGAGCGACCGTCTCGCGGTAGAAGTCCCACACCTCCTCGCACACGGGATGATCGTGGGTGTCGATGATGTGGCTCTCCTCGTGGCTGTGACCGGCGACATGGAACTGGACGACACGATCGCGCGGCACGCCGTGCAGGAAATCGCTCGTTGAGAAGTCGTGGTTGAAGGCGCTCACATAGACATTGTTGACGTCGAACAGGAGCCAGCAATCGGCGCGCCTAGCCACCTCGCTCACGAACTCCCACTCGGTCATCTCCGATTGGCCGAAGCTGACATAGCTCGACACGTTCTCAAGCGTGAGCCGGCGCCCGAGAAAATCCTGAACCTGGCCGACACGCGCAACGACGTGGTTCAACGCCTCTTCGGTGTAAGGGATGGGAAGCAGGTCGTGCAGATTGACGCCGTGGACGCCTGTCCAGCACAGATGATCGGAGATCCATTTGGGCTCGACGCGTTCGGCGAGGATTTTCAGCGCGCCGAGATACGCCATGTCTAGCGGGGCGGTCGAGGCAATGGAGAGCGAGACGCCGTGCATGACGACGGGATAGCGCTCGCAGATCCGGTCGAGCATATGCAAAGGCTGGCCGCCCTCGATCATGTAGTTCTCGGAGATGATCTCGAACCAATCGATGGCGGGAGAGCCGTCGAGGATCTCTCGATAATGCTGTGGCCTGAGCCCCAAGCCAAAGCCGAGATAAGGAGGCTTGTCGCTGATCATGGCCTCGGCTCCTGAGATACCGGGGAGGCCGGCCGCGAAGGGCCACAGCCGGCCTCCTCTAAGTGTTTAGCTCGCTTCGAACTGGCCTTTCTGGTCCTCGCAATCCTTCTGAAGCATCTCGATCCAGCCTTGGCCCTTACATGCGTTCTTGCCCTTGCAGTCGTTCTTCGTACTCTTGCAAGCGCCCTTGCCGGCGCAGCCGTTGACGCCGAAGCAGCGTCCCTTAAACTCGACGGCCGCAGCACTGCCGATCAAGGCTCCAGAAACGAGCAGGGCCGCCGCGGTCATCGCAATCTTGGCACCGGACTTTCGATTGAGCTTCATGTTCCACTCCTGTGCATGAGTTCGAGGCATTCGTGGCGGAAAGCCGCCAAGCGAGCTATAGCCTTGATCAAAACCAGGGTTGCGTCACTCCTGTTCAAAGCTCTGTGACCCTGGCACTTAAGTTTTGCGTGTGCGGCCGTAAACCATTCGTGATCTGAAAGTCGATAACGCCGGATGGTAGCGAGCATAGGGCATGGGGCTCAAGGATATTCTCCTCTATTTGGACGGTGCCGAGGCGACCAAGGCGCGGGTTGATTTCGCGGTGGCGCTGGCCAAGGAGCATGACGCCCGTCTGCTTGGCATCGCCTTTGCACCCACCGCTCTCCTCCCGCTCCATGGCGCCGATGTGGGCTTCGCCGACATGAGCGAGGTGCTCGAGACCATGAAGATGCAAGGCACCGGCGCGCTCACGGCCTTCGAGGGAAGCGCCAAGGAGGCGGGGGTCGTGTCCGAATCGAGGCTCATGCAGGGCATCATCGAGCAGTTTCCGCACGACTTCGCCCACGCGGCCCGTCATGTCGGCCTTACAATTCTCGGACAACCACGCGACGGCGATCCGTTTATGGGCCAATACGCGCTCGTCGAGCGCTGCCTGTTCGCGTCGGGACGACCGGTCATCATCGTGCCGGCGGCGCCTGACAGGCTTGCGCTGAAAGGAACCGTGGTCGCGGCGTGGGATGGAAGCGCGGAGGCCGCGCGGGCGATCAACGACGCCCTGACATTCCTTAGAGCTGCGGCCCGCGTGGTTCTCCTCGTGGGCATCGTCGCGGAGCAGGGGGACGAGCGGGTCGTTCCCACCGACGATATGATCGCGCATCTGAAACGTCACGGCGTCACGGCCGAGGCGATGCGGGTCAAAATAGGCGAAGGCGATATCGGCAGGTCGCTGCTGGCGACCGCCAAAGAGCTTGGCGCCACGCTGATCGTGATGGGCGCGTTCCACCATTCGCGCTGGCGCGAGTTCATCATTGGCGGGGTGACGCTCACCGTGCTCGAAGAGGCGACGATCCCCTTGTTCATGGCCCATTGACGCCGATGACGGTGCATCTCATCAAACTTTGTGTCGGTGTCGAGACGCCGCGGGAGCTTGCCGAGTGGCAGGCGCGGCGGCTCAAGCGCCTGGCGCAGGCCGGAAAGACGCCCGAGCATTGTCATCGCACCCTTCAAACCCCTCGGCGGCGCGACGAAATCCTCGACGGCGGCTCGCTCTATTGGGTGATCAAGGGCTTTGTGCTGGTGCGGCAGCGCATTGTCGATCTTCGCGCCGACGTCAAGGACGACGGCACGAGCTGTTGCGGCATCGTGCTCGACACCGAGCTCGTCCCCACGAGGCCGCAGCCCCGCCGCGCCTTCCAGGGCTGGCGTTATCTCGAATTCGCCGATGCGCCGCCGGACGCAAAGAATTTCGCCGACGAAGCTGAAGATATGCCGCGGGCGATGCGCAAAGAGTTGCGCGAGCTTCGCCTTATCGAGTGGTAGGCCCGGGCACTGCCACGTTGTCGATCAGCCGTGTCCGGCCGAGGTAGACAGCCGCTAGAACGCGCGCGCGTTTCACCGGGCCGGACAGCCGTTTCAACGTCTCGGGATCGCGCACGGCGACATAATCGACCCGGAAGCCGGCCGCCTCGAGCTTGAAGCGTCCCGCTTGGGCTGCGTCGTCGGCGCCGCGCCCTTTGCTCAGGTCGGCGGCCACCGCGTAGATGGTCTGATGGAGAAGGGGGGCGATCTTGCGCTCCTCGGGCGACAAATAGACGTTCCGCGACGACAGCGCGAGGCCGTCCTCCTCCCGCACGATGGGACCGCCAATAATCTCGACCGGAATATTGAGGTCGCTCACCAGGCGCTTGATCACGAGCAATTGCTGATAGTCCTTCTCCCCGAAGACGGCGAGGTCGGGGGCGCATTGCAGCAGGAGCTTGGCGACGACGGTCGCGACGCCGTCGAAATGGTTGGGCCGGGAGGCGCCGCACAAATCCTCGGTCAGGTCCCCGACATACACTTTCGTGCTGAAGCCGTCGGGATACATCTCCGCGGTGTCGGGAGCGAAGACGAGGTCGGCGCCGGCGTTGCCGAGCTTGGCGAGATCGCCGGCTTCGTCGCGGGGATAGCGACTGAAATCCTCGCGCGGGCCGAACTGGATGGGGTTGACGAAGATCGAGGCGACGACGCGATCGGCCCTGTTCTTGGCGAGCGCGACGAGGGAGAGGTGCCCTTCGTGCAGCGCACCCATGGTGGGCACGAGCCCAATGCTCTCGCCTGCCTTCCGCCAAGGGCCAAGGTGACGCTTGAGATCGCTGACGGTCCGGACGGCGGTGGCGCTCATCGTGTGCCTCTTTGCGCGCGACCATAAAGAGGCTTGCCCCGACGTCAACTGCCGGTCCGGCGCCGCCGGCGCGCTCGCGCAAGATCGCGGCGATCGAGCCATGTTTTGTCGAAGCGCGACGACCAACTTCGGCTCCCCCCTTGAGGGGGAGCACACGCGCCTCTTGGCGCGGGGAGGGGGGAAGGGAGAAGCGAAGTCAAATAAAGAACCCCTCACCCGCCCCGGTTTTCGCCGGGGCACCCTCTCCCGCAAGGGGAGAGGGACTCAGCTTTCGCTGCGCTCAAGCTTCGCCATCCTCCCCATTAGGGGAAGGCGTGGATTCCCCCGCGAGGCCGAGCGGCGCTATCTTGCGATCCGGCATTGTTCGCACCCTTTCGAGGGTCCATCTATACTTGGTCTTGTCGTCTACGGAGCGCGAAGGGGATGGCCGAGCCTAAGGCCCCCGCAAAACA
The DNA here is from genome assembly GCA_963776655.1 of uncultured Alphaproteobacteria bacterium. GTDB lineage: Bacteria > Pseudomonadota > Alphaproteobacteria > Rhizobiales > Methyloligellaceae > Methyloceanibacter. Next base: position 181,678 of record CAVZNL010000004.1, read on the forward strand.
GAATCAGGGCGAGGTCGCGCCGGGGCGCTCGACCCGGGGCGAGATCGACGCCTTCCTCAAGGAGGTGCGGAGCCTGAAACCGGTGGGCTCCGGCCGCGGGCGGCTGATCTTCGCCATGGATGCGACCATGAGCCGGCAGCCCTCCTGGGACCTCGCGCTCGAACTCCAGGCCGACATGTTCAAGGCGGTCAAGGCCGTGGGCGGTCTCGACGTGCAGCTTGTTTATTTCCGCGGCTTCAACGAATGCCAGGCGTCGAAATGGGTCGGCGATCCCGAGGCGCTGGCAAGTCTCATGCGCCGGGTGGCCTGCGCAGGCGGTTTCACCCAGATCGGCAAGGTGCTCTCTCATGCCAGGCGCGAGAGCGAGGCCGCAAAGGTCAATGCGCTCGTCTATGTCGGCGACTGCATGGAGGAAGATGTGGACCGGCTGGCCAACCTTGCGGGCGAACTGGGGCTGATCGGCGTGCCCGTCTTCCTCTTCCAGGAAGGCCACGATCCCAAGGCCGAACGCGCCTTCAGGGAGATCGCGCGGCTCTCGCGCGGCGCCTATTGCCGTTTCGATGCGGGTTCCGCGCGACAGCTCCGCGAGCTTCTCACGGCCGTCGCGGTCTATGCCACCGGCGGCCGCAAGGCTTTGGAGAATTTCAGCGACGAGACGAAGAGCAATGCGGCCCTTCGTCTTCTCGAGCAGCTCCGCTGACGGGCAGACCATGGCCTTTTTCCTTGTCGGTTGCGCGATCCTCGTCCTGCTTCTTCTTGCCGGGCGGCAACTTGCGTTTGCCAATCCTCGCATTCTCGCCGCCGCCTTCCGCAAGATGGGCGGCGTCGCGGCGCTCGCCGCGGCGGGGTTCCTGATCCTGCGTGGCGCGCTGCCTGTGGCTATCCCGCTTGCGGTGTTCGGCTTCTCGCTGCTGCGGCAGAGCAGCGGCTTTGGGCTCGGCGATCCCTTCGGCTCGGCGCGCAAGGCACCGGGCCAGAGGTCGCAGATCAAGACCGATCGCCTCGAGATCGAGCTCGACCACGATAGCGGGCACATGGAGGGCAAATGCCTCACCGGTCGATTTGCAGGCCGACCGCTCTCCGCGCTCAGCGATCGCGAGGCGATGGCGCTTCTTGCCGAGCTGCGCGGGGAGGGCGCGCCCGAAGCGGCGGTCATGGAAGCTTATCTCGACTGGCGCCTTCCGGATTGGCGTGAGCGGTTCTCAGCCGGCGACGAACGCGGGGGACCCCGAAAAGGGCAGGCCGGCGCCCAGCGCATGAGCGCGGAGGAGGCCTACGCCGTGCTCGGAATCGGTCCTAACGCCAAAGCGGAGGATATCAAGCAGGCGCATCGCCGGCTGATGATGAAGATGCACCCCGACCAGGGCGGATCGACCTATCTCGCGGCGCGGATCAATGAGGCCAAGGAGGTGTTGCTCAGCCGCGGGTGACGCGAGCCGCTACTCGGCGCGCATGACCGCGCAATCGAGGGACAGTTTTTTCAGCGCCGCACAGGTGGCTCGAGCATCGTCCTGCGAGAAGCCGGCAAACCGCGCCCGGTACCACTCCTGGTTCCCTTTCATGAAGGACGTGGTGAAGGGCAGGCGTCCTTCCAGCAGGCTGACGGCGCGCTGCTGGACCATGCCGAGCCGGTTTTCGGCCTCGGCCTGCGACGTAAAGGCCCCGACCTGGACGTGATAGGCACCGGCGTAACGAACCGGCTTGGCGGCAGCTTTCGCCCGCGGGCCGCTCAGGGCAACGCGCGCTTTTGGGGACGAAGTCGGCTCGGCGATATCGCCTTGGGCGGGAGCTCCGACCGGAGCCGGACCCGGTGCCGCAGCCGCCAGCGCCAAGACCGGCTTCCTGATCGCCGGGAGCGGCGGCGGCGGCGCCCCGACCAGAGACGCGATGCGCTGCGCGGGCGTGGGCTTGGTCTCCGACGCCTTCGGAAAGTGCTTGTCGAGCAGGCCGCGGGTCGCGGTGTCCCTCTGGCTGCCGGTCCTGCCGCCGAGCACAACCGCCAGCAAGGTGCTTGTTGCCGCGATGCACCGAGGCGGCGAGGTTGAAGCCGCTCGCCCTTGTGTACCCGGTCTTGATCCCGTCGGTGCCCTTGTAGCCGAACAGCAGCTTATTGTGATTGCGGTACCTGCGGCCCTTGAAACTGAAATGGCGCGTCTCGAACACGCCGTAGAACTCCGGGTAGTCGTGGATCAGATGTGCGGCGAGGGTGGCCATGTCGCGCGCGGTGGTGATCTGTTCATCGTTCGGCAGGCCGGAGGCGTTGCGAAAGACCGTCCTGGTCATGCCGAGTCGCCGTGCCGTGTCGCTCATCACGCGGGCGAAGTTCTCCTCGGTGCCGCCGAGATTTTCGGCGATGGTCGTGGCGGCATCGTTGGCCGATTGGGTCACGAGAGCCTTGGCGGCATCGCTGACCTTGATGGTCGCGCCGGCTTTCAGGCCGAGCTTGGTCGGGGCTTGGCTCGCCGCATGGGGGGTCACGAGGAGCTCGCTGTCAGGCGTGACCTTGCCGGCGCGCATGTATCCGAACAGCACATAGAGGGTCATCATCTTGGTCAGCGAGGCCGGATGACGCGGCGTATCGGCGGCGTCCACATGAAGGATGGACCCCGTATTCATGTCGACGACGATGGAGGCCGCGATCCGCGGGGTCGCGGCTCTCGACTTCCGCGATGCCGCCTCGGCGCCAGGCGCCGTCAGACCGGCAAGCACGAGCACTAGCGCCGGCGCCAGACGCCAGGCGCGGCGCAGCTCGATCCACCGCTCAAGCCTGAAGCTCCCCACTGACCTCGAAAGGGCCAAAACGTCCCCCGCCTAACGACCCGTCCCCGTCGCGCGAACGCGGCGCTACCCGCCGCCGAGGCGCCGCCTCGAATATACCGCCTCAAACGGCAAGAAGAAGGCTAAAATTCGCATCTTGCCAAAGCGTTAAGGCAGGTCTTCGAGAGCAATTGTGCAGTGCAAAAAATTTCTATTGATTTCTTTTGTGCAACGCATATATATCGGCCGCGTTCGCAGCAATCGCGTAATCCTGTCGAGAGAGGGCTCATATGCTTAAAGGATTCGAAGAGTTCCAGAAGGTGGGCAAAGACGGCTTCGACGCCGCCGTCCGTTCGTTCGGCGAGATGAACAAAGGCTTCCAGGCCATTGCCGCAGAAGTGACCGACTATTCCAAGAAGGCGTTCGAGGATTCGACCCGCGCTTTCGAGCAGCTGATCGGCGCCAAGTCGGTCGAGCAGGCGATCGAGATCCAGTCCCAGTATGCCAAAAAGGCCTACGATGCTTACGTCGCCGAGATGTCCAAGCTCGGTGAGATGTATGCCGGCCTCGCCAAGGATGCCTACAAGCCGGTCGAGGCGGCCTTCGCCAAGAAGCTTGCCTAGGGCGACCCACTACTTCCATCTTTTCCCCAAGTGAAAAAGACCCGGGCCGGCCCCGGGTCTTTCTTTTTTTGCCGTTTTCCTGTCGGCAAGTCGCACTATGTTAAGGTGACGGGCACCCCGGATTTGCGGCGGCGCGCGTTGAAGCTAGAATGGAGGGCATGAGCAGAGAGCGCGACCGCCCGCCTTGGCAGATGAGCAACGAGAGGCCACATAGGGATTGACGATGGCGCGGAACGGCGATCCTCGCCGGGGCGACGACACCGGCACCCATATCATCACCAAGACCCGGCCGAAGACCAAACGGCCGAGCCTCTACAAGGTGTTGCTGCTGAATGACGACTACACGCCGATGGATTTCGTCGTGTACGTGCTCGAGCGGTTCTTCAACAAGCCGCCAGAGGAAGCGACCCGAATCATGCTGCATGTCCATCAGAAGGGCGTCGGCATCTGCGGGGTCTACACTTACGAGGTCGCGGAGACTAAGGTGGCGCAAGTGACCAGTTTCGCGCGGCAGCACGAGCATCCGTTGCAATGCACGATGGAGAAGGAGTGAGGATCTAAGTGGCTTCGTTTTCAACCAGTCTCGAGCAGGCTCTGCGGCGCGCGTTGCAATACGCCAACGAGCGCAGCCACGAATACGCCACGCTCGAACATCTGCTGCTGTCCTTGCTCGACGATCGCGATGCGGCGGCGGTGATGCGCGCCTGCGACGTCGATATCGATCTCTTGCGCGACAAGCTCACCTCCTATGTCGACAACGAGCTTTCGGCGATGGTGCTTGACAGCCATGGCGACGCCCAGCCGACGGCCGCCTTCCAGCGTGTCATTCACCGCGCCGTGGCCCACGTGCAGTCGTCGGGCCGCGAAGAGGTGACAGGCGCCAACGTGCTCGTCGCCATCTTTGCCGAGCGGGAGAGCCACGCCGCCTTCTTCCTGCAAGAGCAGCACATGACGCGCTTCGACGCGGTGAACTATATCAGCCATGGGATTGCCAAGCGGGCCGGCATGTCCGAGCCGCGCGCCGTGCGCGGCGTGGAGGACGACGCGGCCACGGTCGAGGGCGGCGACGAGAAGAAGCGCGGGGCCGATGCGCTCGAGGTCTATTGCATCAATCTCAACCAGAAGGCCCGCGCCGGCCGCATCGATCCCCTGATCGGCCGCGGGCCGGAGATCCAGCGCACGATCCAGGTGCTGTGCCGGCGCCAGAAGAACAACCCGCTCTTCGTCGGCGATCCCGGGGTGGGCAAGACGGCAATCGCCGAGGGCTTGGCGCGCCGCATCGTCATGGGCGACGTGCCGGAAGTGCTGTCGAACTCCACCATCTTCCAGCTCGACATGGGCGCGCTGCTCGCCGGCACCCGCTATCGCGGCGATTTCGAGGAGCGGCTCAAGGCGGTGATGCGCGAGATCGAGGCCTATCCCGGCGCCATCATGTTCATCGACGAGATCCATACGGTGATCGGGGCGGGGGCCACCTCGGGCGGCGCCATGGACGCCTCGAACCTGCTCAAGCCCGCGCTTCAGTCGGGCACGCTCCGCTGCATCGGCTCGACCACCTACAAGGAGTACCGCCAGCATTTCGAGAAGGACCGGGCGCTTGTGCGGCGCTTCCAGAAGATCGACGTGAACGAACCGTCGGTGCCCGATGCGATCGAGATCTTGAAGGGGCTAAAGCCCTATTTCGAGGACTTCCACCGCGTCCGTTATACCAGCCAGGCGATCAAGTCGGCGGTCGAGCTGTCGGCGAAATACATCCACGACCGCAAGCTCCCCGACAAGGCGATCGACGTGATCGACGAGACCGGCGCCTCGCAAATGCTGGTGCCCGAGCGGCAGCGGCGCAAGATCATCGGCGTCAAGGAGGTCGAGTCGACCATCGCCACCATGGCGCGGATTCCGCCGAAGACGGTGTCGAAGTCCGACGCCGAGGTGCTGCGCGCGATCGACCAGGATTTGAAGCGGGTGGTGTTCGGCCAGGAGCAGGCCATCGAGGCGCTGGCCGCCGCCATCAAGCTGTCGAGGGCGGGACTGCGCGAGCCCGGCAAGCCGATCGGCTGCTACATGTTCTCAGGGCCGACCGGCGTCGGCAAGACCGAGGTCGCGCGCCAGCTCGCGCTCCTGCTCGGGGTCGAGCTGCTCCGCTTCGACATGAGCGAATATATGGAGCGCCACACCGTATCGCGGCTGATCGGCGCGCCGCCCGGCTATGTCGGCTTCGATCAGGGCGGACTCCTGACCGACGGCGTCGACCAGCATCCGCATTGCGTGCTGCTGCTCGACGAGATCGAGAAGGCGCATCCGGACCTGTTCAACATCCTGTTGCAGGTGATGGATCACGGCAAGCTCACCGACCATAACGGCAAGCGGGTCGACTTCCAGAACGTCATCCTCATCATGACCACCAACGCCGGGGCGAGCGACCTCGCCAAGGCTGCGATCGGCTTCAACCGCTCCAAACGCGAGGGCGACGACGAGGAAGCGATCAACCGCATGTTCTCGCCGGAATTCCGCAACCGGCTCGACGCGGTCATCGCCTTCAGCAATCTCACGCCCGAGGTGATCGCCAAGGTGGTGGAGAAATTCGTGTTCCAGCTCGAGGCGCAGCTCGGCGACCGCAACGTCACCATCGAGCTCACGCCGGAGGCCAACACGTGGCTGGCCGAGCGGGGCTATGACGACAAGTTCGGCGCCCGGCCGCTTGCCCGCGTCATTCAGGAGCACGTCAAGAAGCCGCTGGCCGAAGAGATCCTGTTCGGCGCGCTGAAGGAGGGCGGCATCGTAAGGGTCCTGGTCGAGGAGAAGGGGGTCGAGAAGGTGCTCGGCTTCGAATATCTCAAACCGGATACGCCGGTGCGCCCGCGCTCTCCGGAGGAGGAGAGCGAGCCGGACGGCGACGACCCCGAGGATGGAGGGCCCAAGGGACCGCCGAAGTCGGGCGCGCCAAAGCCCCGCGTCAGGCGGAGCGCGCGCAAGCCGCGGAGCGGCCGCAACCGGAGCGTCGGCGCGAGCCTCGTGCCCAAGGTTCCCCTCGGCTCGAAATAGCAGACAATGCCCTCATGCTGAGGAGCGCCGGGCGCGCTCAAGACGCTCGAGCCGCTCACCCGCGCGCCGACAGCGGCACGCGTCAATCCGCCTCGTGGAGGTCGCGAGGGCGATGAGATTTTAGTCTGACGCGGGCTTCGCCCGCTTACCCCTCACCGCTCGCGCACTTTCAAGCGCAACCGCGTCGCTACTAGCGCGCCACAGCGCGCTCGCGTGCTCTTCCTCAAGGGGAGAGCGGGAAAAAAGTACGAGGCCGCGTCGCGAAGGATGCAGGCCTTTAGGTGGAGAGCTTCTTCCGGATCTTCTCGGCGATGGCCGCCAGACCCGGCTGGTCCGCCATCTTTCCGGCGTGCGGCTTCAAGGTCTCGCCGTCTTTGCGCGGAATGATGTGGACGTGAAGGTGGAACACGGTCTGGCCGGCGGCGGCGCCGTTGAACTGCTGGATCAGAACGCCTTCGGCGCCCATGGCTTCTTTGATCTTCGGCGCGAGCTTCTGCACCACCGCCATGAGCTTGGCGAGGCCCGACGGCGAGATGTCGAACAGGTCGCGCGCCTTCTCCTTGGTCACGACGAGGGCATGGCCGTCGGCACGCGGCATGATGTCGAGGAAGGCGAGCGTGTCGTCGTCCTCGTAGACCTTGTGGCAGGGAATCTCGCCTCGCAGCACCTTGGCGAAGATGTTGTTCTCATCGTAGGCCATCTGAGCCGTATACCTGAATTTTCCCGAAACTAGAATTCGTCATGCCCGGCCTTGTGCCGGGCATCCACGAATTAAGCCTCACCACGGGGCAATCGTGGATGGCCGGGACAAGCCCGGCCATGACGAGGGACGCTATTTGATTTCCGGTGTTCACTATCGGTTACGGCGGTAGGGCGATTCACCGGCAAGCAGCGCGATCTCGCGCGACACCGCCGGCCGTTCGCGCTTCAGGTAATCGGCGACGGCGCGGCGCAAGCCGGGGTCGGCGATGTAATGCGCGCTATAGGTCTCGACCGGCAAATAGCCGCGCGCGAGCTTGTGCGCCCCTTGGGCGCCGGCTTCCACGCGGGCGAGCTTGTGCGCGATGGCAAATTCGATGGCCTGGTAATAGCAGACCTCGAAATGGAGGAAGGGGTGGTGACCGATGCCGCCCCAGTAACGGCCGTAGAGCGCGTCTTCGCCGATGAAATTCAGCGCGCCGGCGACGTAGCGGCCCGATTGCTTGGCGAGGACGAGCAGCATGCGGTCGGCCATTGTTTCGGCGAGCAGGCTGAAGCAGGACCGCGTCAAATAGGGCGAGCCCCATTTGCGCGAGCCCGTGTCCATGTAGAAGGCGAAGAAGGCGTCGAGATGCGCCTCGGTGATGTCGCCTCCTGTCACCCATTCGATAACGATGCCGTCGCAAAGCGCCTCGCGGCGTTCCTTTCTGATGACCTTGCGCTTGCGCGCGGCAAGCGAACCGAGGAAATCGTCGAAGGTCGAGTAGCCCTCGTTCCGCCAGTGGAACTGCTGGTCGGTCCGCTTGAGATAGCCGATCGCGCCGGCGAGCTCCCATTCCTCCCGGGTGGGAAAGGTGACGTGCAGCGAGGAAAGCCCGAGCCGCTCGGTGACTTGGATCGCGGCCTGCAACAAGACCGCTTCACGTTCTGCTTCGTTCGCTCCCGGAAGGATCAGCAAGCGTCTCCCGGTGACAGGCGTGAAGGGAATGGACGCCTGGAGCTTCGGATAGTAACGGCCCCCGGCGCGCGCATAAGCGTCGGCCCAGCCATGATCGAAGACGTATTCGCCGAGCGAATGAGATTTGAGATAGCACGGCATGCAGCCGATCAGATCGCCCGACCGATTTTCGAGGAGCAGATGATGCGGTAGCCAGCCGGTCGCGGCGGCGGCCGAGCCGCTTTCCTCCAGGGACATCAGAAAGCCATGTGAAATGAATGGGTTATGCGGGCGATGAGCGCCGGGCACGGTTGCCGTTCCTCCGGCGCAAGCATCCCAATCGGCGGCGGCGACATCGCCGATGCGCGAGGCGATGCGCAACGCAAACGTCTCGCCGGGGCTTTCGCCGCCGCCGGGATGTTGAGGCTGTTCGATATCGCCCATGGCTAAGCTTTGATCCCTTCGAAGATCATGGCGTCGGCGTAGCGCAGCGCGCGCTCGCGTTCCTTCTCCGTGCCCACCGTCCAGGTCAGAAGCGGCAACCCGAACAGGGTCCGGGCGATGAGCGGCGCGAGCGCGGGCAGAGCCTTGACATCGTAGGCGATGAAGTGGGGCCGCGCGATGGCGGCGGTGAGCAGATGGCGCATGACAAGCCGCTGCCTGGCCGTGAGCTGCGGCCAATCGTGTTCCTCCTCGAAACGCTCGGCGACGAGCCCGCGCGGGAGGCTGGGCGCGGCCTCGCGGAACGATGCGAGCGCGTAAGGATCGAACGACATCACCGCGACGGGTCCCTTATACGACGAAAGCATCGCGGCAATGTTGGCCTCGAACTTGCCCTCGCGTGTCCAGGTGCTCTTCACCTCGAGCAGCAAGGGCACATGGCCATTGACGAGGCCGAGGAGGGCCGGAAGCGAGAGAATGCGATCCGAACTGTTGCGCAAGGGAATTTCGGCGAGCGCCTCGACGCTGCGCGCGGCGACCGCGCCGGTCTCGTCCGTGAGACGGTCGAGCGTTGCGTCGTGAAAGACGATCGGCATGTGACCGGCGGCGCATTGCAGGTCGACCTCGACGGCCAAGCCCTTGCCCATGGCCGCGCTCACCGCCGAGGCGCTGTTCTCGATGACGCCCTTGGTCGCATCGTGCAAGCCGCGATGGGCGAAGGGCCGCTTCAACCAATAGAGTTCGGCCATGGGGGCCATTCAGCTACGAGGGCCTAGTCTACCGCGAAAATCGCGTCGACCTCGACGGCAGCATTGAGCGGCAGGCTGGCGCAGCCGACCGCAATACGCGTATGAAGCCCCTTGTTGCCCAGGATCTTGACCATCAGGTCCGATGCGCCGTTGAGCACCTTGGGATGGTCGGCGAAGCCGGGAGCGGCATTGACGAAGCCGTTGAGGCGGAGCAACTGGACGATGCGGTCGAGATCGCGCAAGGCCGCTTTGGCCTGGGTCAGGATATTGAGGGCGCAAAGCCGCGCCGCCTCCTGGCCTTGGGCGGTATCGAGCTCGGCGCCGACCTTGCCCGCGACGGCGACCTTGCCTTCAATCAGCGGCAGCTGACCGGATATGAAGAGCTGGCCGCCGAGGTGAAGAAAGGGGACATAGCTGCCGATTGCGGCCCTCGCCTCGGGAAGGACGAGGTCGAACGCCTTCAGCCGTGCTTCGATCTCTCCCGCCATCGTTCCTCCGACCTCGTGCGCGCCGCTTAAGGCCCTCAACCATCAAGCAAAAACCATCGGCGCGCAAGAAGCGGCCAAAAGGCCGCCTCTTGTCCGGCATGGACGTTGGTGCGAAAAACGCTTGGGCTCGAGTTCGGGCCCGGGGACACGGGACCGGAGGACCGAAGAGAGCATGGTCGGTTGCAGGGGACGGCTTGTTTTGGTGTTGCTCGCGGTCTCGCCGCTCGGCGCGATCCTTGCCGGCTACGCCCAGGCGCTCGCCCCAAAGGAGCCGAACAAGCTCGTGGCGCATCGCGCCGTTTATGAAATGACGCTCGACGATACGCGCTCGGCCTCCGGCATTAGCGGCATCACCGGCATCGACGGCCGCATGGTCTTCGAGTTTACGGGCTCCCAATGCGACGGGTATTCGCTGAACATGCGCATGGTCACGCAAATGACCGATGCCCAAGACCAGACCAACGTGACCGATCTCAGGTCCTCGACGTGGGAGCAGGGCGACGGCGGGAAGTTCCGTTTTCAATCCTCGCAATATGTGAACGATAAGCTCGGGGACGTGACCATGGGGCGTGCGGTGCGCGAGACCCCCAACGAAGCGATCGAGGTCAAGCTGAGCCAGCCCTCGCAGGCCGAGCTCAAGCTTTCGGGGCCGGTGCTGTTTCCGACCCAGCACAGCCTTGCCCTGATCGAGAGAGCCGAGGCCGGTCAGGCGCTGTTGCAAGCCCGCATCTACGACGGCTCCGAGAAGGGACGAAAAGTCTACGAGACCACCGCCGTCATCGGGCAGACGGTGCTGCCCGGTGCCGACGCCAAGATTGAAGCCATCGCCAAAGAGAAGGGGCTGAGCGAGCTTGCCTCGTGGCCCGTGTCGATCGGCTATTTCGAGGACAAGTCCGGCGATCTCACGCCGAGCTATCAGATCGATTTTCGGCTCTACGAAAATGGCGTGAGCCGCGAGCTCCTGATCGACTATGGCGGATTCTCGGTCCACGGGACCTTGACCGCGCTCGAATATCTCAAGACGCCAGAGTGCCGCTGACGGCCCAGAAAGGCCACTTTGCAGCCGTCCCAGGGCCCTAGGCCGCAGGCGCGTTGCTGGTCTTATTATCTGCAATTTCAGGCTCTACCGGTCCTGGAAACACATTCGTTACCGGTTTGCGCTGAAATCCACCGGGCGCGGAAAGAGGAGGGGACCGAACGACGATGCTTTGGTGGCTCAAACAGTCTTCGAGCGCCATGGCGCGTTTCTCCGAGATCGCTCATCATGGGGCGAGTGAATCGCCGGGACCGAGGCCGATGACCAAGACCGTTCTGATCGTCGAGGACAACGAGCTGAACATGAAGCTGTTTCATGACCTGCTCGATGCCCATGGCTACAAGACGCTCCAGACGCGGAACGGCATGGAGGCACTCAAGCTCGCGCGGGAGCATCGTCCCGACCTTATCTTGATGGACATCCAGCTCCCCGAGGTCTCCGGGCTCGAAGTGACCAAATGGCTGAAAGAGGATGACGAGCTGCGGAAAATTCCCGTCGTTGCGGTCACGGCCTTCGCCATGAAGGGCGACGAGGAGCGCATCCGGGAAGGGGGCTGCGAGGCCTATATCTCGAAACCGATCTCGGTCTCGATGTTCCTCGACACGATCAGGCAGTTCATCGGCGAAGCCCGGTAGCGAGACCGGGACCAGTCGTCGCAGCCGAACGAGAATGCTGCCGCCAAACGCGGTGGGGGCACCTGGCGGGGGCTGCGGTCCAGGCTCGATAGGGTTGGCTGATGTGGCCCCTCGCGAATCACTTGATACCCGCCGGTTCCGGGGGCCGAATCCGCCGCCGCAGACACTTTTATAGTTTACGTGTGACCTGAAGGCTTAAGGTTAAGGGTTTACAATGCCTGGCATTTTAAGATAATTAAGCGCACAATTAGGATTGATTTCGTCCAGGCTCTGCCTGTCTTATGATCGGAATACCGAAGTCAATTCGACGGGGAGGCAATTGAGGGTTGGGATCGACAAGCACGAAGTTCCGAGCGCGTCCAAACCTCTTATTCCCCTCGTCACAAGCGATAACCCTGCGGAATGCTCAGGTCCGCCGCATCTCCTGGGTCCGTAGGGTTCGGCCGGCCGGAGCGCGGTTGAGTGGCCTCCTCGTTAGCGCCGCGTTTCGGCCGGCCACCAAGTCAAACGACCAGTTTTCCAATTGACGGTCTTTGGCTTGGCGGTCCGCCCCGCCGGCCACGTCGAATCTGCCCGCTAACAGCCTCGGCAGGCCGCGGGGCCGACTGCAGAGCGGAGGACTGGCCTCGAGCGCCCGCCTTACTTGATTTTCGCTTCCTTGAATTCGACGTGCTTGCGCGCCACCGGATCGTATTTCTTGAATACGAGCTTCTCGGTCTGATTGCGCGGGTTCTTCTTGGTCACGTAGTAGTAGCCCGTCCCGGCTGAACTCACGAGCTTGATCTTCTGGGTGACAGGCTTGGCCATGTGGTCCTCGACAACGCAATAGGCAATTTCGGCGCGACCCTACTCGCTCAGGGCGGGAAGTCAAGGCGGCGCGGGCGCCGCGAATCGCGCGCGGGATCAGGCTCCGCTCCCGCCTCCTTTTCGCCGTGAGGATCGAAGCCGTGCATGCAAAGCGCCCATTGCAGCGCCACGATCGCTCCCTTCACGCAAGGCAGTAGGAGAAGCGCAAGGATCACGGTGAGCGGCAGCCATAGCGCGGCGTGCAGCCAAAGCGGGGGGCGGTAGGCCATTTCCACCGCGAGCACGAGGCCGACCACGACATGGCCCACGATCGCAATTGTGAAGTAGGGCGAGGCGTCGTCGGAGCGCTCATGATGCAGCGCCTCGCCGCAATGGGAACAGTGATCCGCGACCTTGAGGTAGCGCCGGAACATGGCGCCCACGCCGCATGCCGGGCACTTGAGCGTCGCGCCGCGGAGCAGCGCAGGCAAGATCGGCCGGTCCGCGTGTAACCGATCATCGTCGTGGATCCGCGAAGATCCGGTTTGGTCCTGCATCAGAAAATGATCCTCGAAGCTCCAGCCATGGAACGCTAACGGCGTTTGCGGGAGCCCCGGCCTCCTTGCCGGCGGGGCTTTCCCTTGTAGCGTTGCGCCTTTCCTCTGTCGCCCGGCTTCCGCGCGCCCTTCGGTCGCGGGCCGATGAGGCGCCCTTCACTCAGCATTTCGAAGCGGAGCGCTCCAGCCGTCGGAATGGCTTCGACCAGCCGGACTTCAACCGGGTCGCCGAGCCGGTAGGCGAGGCCCGTGTCCTCGCCGATGAGTGCGTGCCGCACCTCGTCATGAACGAAATACTCGTGCCCGATCGATGAGGCCGGGACGAAACCGTCGGCGCCGGTCTCCGTGAGCCTGACGAACAGGCCGGTCCGCACCAGGCCCGAAACCCGCGCCTGAAATGTCGCCCCGATCCGGTCGGCGAGATAGGCGGCGATCAAGCGGTCGGCGGTCTCCCGTTCGGCCGCCATGGCCCTGCGCTCGGTGTCGGAGATATGAGCCGCGACCTGCTCGAGCTCGCCAATCTCGGTGTCGGTCAAGCCGTCATTCCCGAGGCCCAGCGCCCGCGCCAAGGCGCGGTGCACGACGAGATCGGCATAGCGTCGGATCGGCGAGGTGAAATGGGCGTATCGGCGCAAATTCAAGCCGAAATGCCCGAAATTGTTCACCGCGTACTCGGCTTGGGCTTGGCTCCGCAGAACGACCTCGCCGACCAGCTCGGCGGTCGGGGAGGCCCGCGTATCGGCCAGCACGCGGTTGAAGTGGGTGGGCCTGAGCGTGCCCGATTTCGGCAGCTTGATCCCGATGGTCGCGAGGAACTCCCCAAGCGAAGCGAGCTTCTCCTTCGAGGGGCTGTCATGAACGCGATAGACCAGCGGCGACCGCTTCGCTTCGAGCGTCTCCGCCGCGGCGACATTCGCGGCAATCATGAACTCCTCGATCAGACGGTGGGCATCGAGCCGGGGAGGGCTGGCGACACCGCGCACCCGGCCCGTGTCGTCCAGCAAGATTTTGCGTTCCGGCAGGTCGAGCTCGAGCGGCCCGCGCTGCGTACGCGCAAAGTTGAGGCTGGCATAGGCGCCCCATAGCGGCCTGAGGACGCTATCGAGCAGGGGAGCGGTGAGGTCGTCGGTGCGCCCGTCGATCGCGGCTTGCGCCTGCTCGTAGGTGAGGCTCGCCGCCGATCGCATGACGGCGCGGAAGAAGCGGTGGCCGAGCTTGCTCCCGTCCTTGTCGAACACCATGCGGACCGCAAAACAGGGCCGTGGCTCGTTCGCGACGAGAGAGCAAAGGTCGTTGGAGATGCGTTCGGGAAGCATGGGGACGACGCGGTCGGGGAAATAGACCGAGTTGCCGCGCTTCCTCGCTTCCCTGTCGAGAGCGCTTCCCGGCCGCACATAAGAGGCGACGTCGGCGATGGCGACGATTGCCACCCAACCGCCGCGATTTGCAGGGTTGGGATCCGCCTCGGCAAAGACGGCGTCGTCATGGTCGCGGGCATCGGAAGGATCGATGGTGATGAGAGGCAGGTGCCGGAGGTCCTCCCGGCGCTTGAGATCGGGCTCTCTCGCGGAAGCTGCCTCGGCAAGCACGGCTTCGGAAAAGCGATCCGGAATGCCGTGGGCATGGACGGCGATGAGGCTCGTCATCTGTTCCGCCTCGGGATTGCCGAGCCGCTCGGTCACGCGGGCGGTCTGCACGCCCATGCGTGAGGCGCGTGCGATCTCGAAGCGCACCAGCTCGCCATGTTCGGCGTCGCCCGTGCCGCCGCGCGCCACCGGCCACTCCCTGAGCTGCTTGCGGTCGACCGGATCGATCACGCCGGCGCCGCCCGCAAGGGCGCGGAAGATGCCAAGCAGGCTCCGCCCGGTTCGCGCCAGTCGCTTGATGGTCCGCGCCTGATAGGGGTAATCGGCATCGCCGGCGCGCGCGGTGATGCGCGCCAGGACGCGGTCGCCGAGGCCTGCGACCGGATCCGAGTCGCGCTTGCCCTCGACCATGAGGATACGGGGCGCCGGAGCGTGCGCGTCGTCCCAGACCGCAGGCCGCGCGATGAACTCGCCGTCGGCGTCGCGGCCGGTTATCTCGATCACCGTCACGGGCGGCAGCGCGCCGGGCCGTGTCAATTTGCGGCGCGAGCCGGCGATCAGCCCTTCATCGGTCATCTCGCGCAACATGGCCTTCAAGGCGATCCTGTCGCCGCCCTTGACCCCGAAGGCGCGCCCGATCTCGCGCTTGCCGGCCTCGCGGCTGGCCGTCGCCAGAAAGTCGAGAATGTCCTGCCGCGAAGGAAGCTTGCCTGCCGTCTTCTTGCGCGGGGCCCCCTTGAGTTTCGCCACCGTTGCCGCTCAGCCTGCCGTCTCCTCGACGGCCTCCTTGTTGCTCTTCCCGGACTTGCGGGCCGGTTTCTTAGGCGCCGACTTTTTGGCCCCACCTTTGGCGCTCTTGGCGGCGACCAGCGCGACGGCTTCCTCGAGCGTGACCTGCTCGGGTTCGCGGTCGCGCGGAAGCGTAGCGTTGACCTTGCCGTGCTTCACGTAAGGCCCATAGCGGCCGGTCAGAACCTGGACCTTGCCGCCAAGCTCCGGATGCGCACCGAGATCTTTGATGACATTGGCGCTGCGGCGGCTGCGCGAAGACGCCGCCTTCTCGGCGAGAAGCGTGACGGCGCGATTGAGACCGATCTCGAACACGTCCTCGGGGGTGCCGAGGCTCGCATATTTGCCATCGTGCTGCACATAAGGTCCGAACCGCCCGAAGCCCGCCGTGATCGGCTTGCCCGACTCCGGATGCAGCCCCACCTCGCGGGGGAGGGAGAGCAGCGCGAGCGCCCGGTCAAGGCCGACATCCTGCGGATCGGTCCCCTTGGGGATCGCGCCGCGCTTCGGCTTCTCGGCGCCGTTCTGCTCGCCGAGCTGGACGTAAGGCCCGAACCGGCCGGTGCGGAGCGTGACGTCCAGGCCGGTCTCAGGATCGGAGCCGATCAGCTTGCCTTCGGCGAGAGATGCCATCTCGCCATTGGTATCGGCGAGCTGGCGGGTGTAACGGCAGTCCGGATAATTGGAGCAGCCGATGAACGCGCCGAACTTGCCGACCTTGAGGCTGAGACGCCCCACGGCGCAAGCCGGGCAGGCTCTGGGATCGGTGCCGGCGCCCTGATCGGGAAAGATGTGGGGCCCGAGCAGATCGTTGAGCGCATCGAGCACCTCGGTGATGCGCAAATCGCCGATGTCATTGACCGCGGCGATGAACTCACGCCAGAAATCGCGCAGCACGTCCTTCCATTCGAGCGCGCCGGCGGAGATGAGATCGAGCTTCTCCTCGAGGTCGGCGGTGAAGTCGTATTCGACGTAGCGGCTGAAAAAACTTTCGAGGAAGGCGGTGACCAGGCGTCCCTTGTCCTCAGGCACGAGCCGCTTCTTGTCCATGCGGACATATTCGCGATCGCGCAGCACGTTGAGCGTGGAGGCATAGGTGGAGGGCCTGCCGATGCCGAGCTCCTCCATCTTCTTGATGAGGGTCGCCTCGCTGTAGCGGGGCGGGGGCTCGGTGAAATGCTGTTTCGCCTCGATCGTGCGGGGGTCGAGCCTGTCGCCCTTGGCGAGAGCAGGCAGAGCGCCGTCCTCGCCCACGGCATCGTCGATCCCTTCCTCGTAGATCTTGAGGAAACCGTCGAAGCGGATGACCGAGCCGGTGGCCCTCACGCCGTAAGGCTTGCCGTCCTTGCCGGCGACGTCGATATCGGCGGTGGTTCGCTCGATCTCGGCGCTCGACGCCTGGCTTGCCAGGGTCCGCTGCCAGATAAGCTTGTAGAGCTTGGCCGCATCCCCTTCGAGGTAGCGGGAGACCGTGTCAGGGTCTTTGCTGAAGTCGGTCGGCCTGATGGCCTCGTGGGCCTCTTGAGCGTTCTTGGCCTTGCTCTCGTATTGGCGGGGCGAGGAGGGCACGTAGCGATCGCCGTAACGCTTGGTCACCAGCTTGCGAATGCTCGCAACCGCCTCGGGCACGATCTGCACGCCGTCGGTGCGCATATAGGTAATGAGACCTTCGGCCTCGGCGCCGAGATCGACGCCCTCGTAAAGCCGTTGCGCGAGCTGCATGGTTTGGCGCGGCGAAAAGCCGAACTTGCGCGAGGCCTCCTGCTGAAGGGTGGAGGTGGTGAAGGGCGCGGCCGGGTTGCGCCGCTGAGACTTGCTTTCGACGTTGGCGACGGCGAAGCGCCCGCCTTCGAGCGCCGCTTTCAGGCGAAGGGCGGTCGCCTCGTCGGCAATGTCGAATTTTTCGAGTTTCCTGCCGTCGGCGGTGACAAGCCGCGCCTGGAAAGTCTCTTTCTCGGCCGTGGCAAGCTCGGCCAGGAGGGACCAATATTCCTGCGTCTTGAATCGCTCGATCTCGAGCTCGCGATCGCAAACGAGCCTGAGCGCAACCGATTGCACGCGGCCGGCGGAACGGGCGCCGGGCAATTTCCGCCACAACACCGGCGACAGGGTGAAGCCCACGAGATAGTCGAGCGCGCGGCGGGCGAGGTAAGCATTGACCAGAGGCCCGTCGATCGCGCGCGGGTGGCGCATGGCGTCGAGCACCGCCTCCTTGGTCACCGCATTGAAAACGACCCGCTCGACCGGCACGCCGGCCAAGGCCTTCTTGCGGTCCAGTACCTGGAGCACATGCCAGGAGATGGCTTCGCCCTCCCGGTCGGGGTCGGTCGCGAGAATGAGCTTGCTCGCGCCCTTGACCGCCTTGGCGATCTCGTCGAGGCGCTTGGCGGCCTTGGGCTCGACGTCCCAATGCATCTCGAAGTCCTTGTCGGGAAGGACCGAGCCGTTTTTCGACGGGAGATCGCGCACGTGGCCGTAGGAGGCGAGCACGCGATAACCGGGCCCCAGATACTTGTTGACCGTCTTTGCCTTGGCGGGCGATTCGACGATGACGATGTTCATTAAGACGTTCCTAGCCGCGCAACATGCGTCGGGCTGAGGGCAAGGAGGTTCCGCCGAACCTCGGCTATGCGCCGGAAAATGGTGCCTTGGGACGCAACTGTCAAATCTACCCGAAGCGGATTGACAACTTATACGAGCATAGCTAACTACAGCAACTCTGAGATATCGGCTGAAGTGACTGCATTTGGACGGACCGCCGCGGCCGAAATCAACGCTTCAGGGCGGGGTTGAACGCTAATCGGCGCAAAAATAAGGCGGTGGCCAATGTCAGGCACGGGGGGCGGGCCTCCCTTAGGCGGTTCGAGCCCTCCAGGCGCAGGGCCTGAACTCTCGCATCAGGAGGCCGCGGAATATATCGCCTCGATGCTCGAGGGTCTGACGCAGGTCGCGACAAGCGCACAGATGCCCTTTCTCGCCTATCTGATCAGTGTCGCGCTGGAAGAAGCCAAGATTCAAAAGATCCCTCGCCGCTAGAGGGGGCCGCCGCCCCTAAAGTTTCAGCGAGACAAGCTGCTGGCCATGACGCTGGAGTTGTCCGGCGAGGTCGAGTTCGAGCAGCACGATCTGGACCTTCCTCGTCGCGACCCCGGTCGTACGGATCAGCTCGTCGATATCGACGGGACTTGGCCCGAGCGCGCTCAAGATCAACTCCCGTTCGGTCCGGCGGATGTCGGGCAGGGGCTCGGGCGTCTTGTGTTCGTCGGCGGCGGCAAGCCCTGTCGGCGGCGGCGTTGGGCGGCCCAGGATCGGCGCCAAGGCCTCGACGATGTCGCGCGAACAGGTGACGAGGCCCGCGCCTTGCTTCAAGAGATTGTTGGTGCCGGCGCAACGGGGATCGAGCGGGCTGCCCGGCACGGCGAAAACTTCCCGTCCCTGTTCACCCGCGAGGCGCGCCGTGATCAGCGAGCCCGAGCGCTCGGCCGCTTCGACCACTACCACGCCGAGCGCGATCCCGGAGATCAGCCGGTTGCGGCGGGGAAAGTCCTGTGCCCTTGGTGAGAAACCCGGAGACCGCTCGCTGATGAGGAGACCGCGCTCGGCGATGACCTGCTGCAAATCCTCGTTCTCCGGCGGGTAGACAACGTCGATGCCGCCGGCAAGCACGGCAATCGTCCCGTGCTCCAACGCGGCGCGATGTGCCGCCGTATCGATGCCGCGGGCGAGCCCAGAGGCGATGACGAAACCCTCGAGCCCGAGCTCGCTTGCAAGCTGGCGCGTGAATTTCTGCCCGACGGCGGACCCGTTGCGGGCGCCGACGATGGCGACGATGGGGATGGCGGCGAGATCCGCTCGGCCCTTGATGTAGAGCAGGGGCGGAGGCGCCTCGACGTGGGCGAGCGCGGGCGGATAGCCCGGCTCGCCAAGAGCGACGAGGCTTGCACCCAAGCTTTCGGCGCGCGCAAGTTCAGCCTCGGCTTCGGCCTCGGTGCAGAGCCGGATGTCGTGGGCTCTGCCGCCGCGCCGGGACAGCACCGGCAGCCCGGCAATCGCCGCCTCGGCGCCGCCGAACTCGTTGACGAGCGCACGGAAGGTGGCAGGCCCGACATTCTCGCTTCGGATCAGCCGGAGCCAGGCAAGACGCTGGCCACGGCTGAGCCGTGGGGCGGGCTTTGCGGGCTCCGACGCCTTACCGTTTTGTTTCGCCAATGCGCGTCTCCTCGCCTCTGGCCAAGCGGCCGATATTCGCGGCATGGCGCATATAAAGTAGAGCCGCGAGCAGCAGAAGCAGGGCCGCAAGGCGCCACTGTCCCATCAGCGCAAGCAGCAGCACGCTGGCCCCGCTCGCCGCGAGCGCAGCGAGCGAGGAATAGCGCGTGACGAGAGCGACAAGAAGCCACGTCGCCGCAAAGACCGCCGCCGCAAGCCAATAGAGGCCGAGCAGAACGCCGAGATAGGTGGCGACCCCTTTGCCGCCCTTGAAGCCGAGCCAGACCGGAAAGAGATGGCCGAGGAAAGCGCCGAGCGCCGCGACGAGGGCTGCGCCTTCGCCCCAACGTGCCGCAATCAGCACGGCTGCCGTGCCCTTGGCCGCATCGAGAAGGAGCGTCAGCGCGGCAAGTCCCTTGCCTCCGGCGCGCAAGACATTGGTCGCCCCGATATTGCCGGAGCCGATCGCGCGCAAATCGCCGAGCCCGGCGGCCTTCGCCAGTACGAGACCGAAGGGAATCGACCCCAGGAGATAGCCGCCCGAAAAGGCCGAGAGATAGACGAAGACGCCACTCCAATCGGGGGGAGACATCGATGACCGTCCCTGAGGGCGGAGCTAAGGGCCCGCGCCGTCAGCGTAGTTGTGGACCACGCGCCCGGCAACGATCGTGACAACGGCACGGCCTTGGAGCCGCGCGCCGTCGAAGGGCGTGTTCTTGGACTTGGAACGCAACCGCTCCGGCTCGACCACCCAGGGCCTGTCGAGATCGATCAGAATAAGGTCGGCTGGAGCGCCCTTGATGAGGCGTCCGCCGTGAAGTCCGAGCAGGTCGGCCGGGTTTGTGCTGAGGGCACGCAAGAGCTGGGGAAGGTCGACAGCGCCGTTGTGATAGAGGCTGAGGGCCGCGCCGAGCATGGTCTCAAGGCCGACGGCGCCATCTGCGGCTTCGGCGAAGGGGCGGCGCTTGCCCTCGGCGCCCCGCGGATCGTGCGCCGAAACGATCACGTCGATGTCGCCGCCCGCTACGCCCTCGACCATGGCGCGGCGGTCCTCCTCGGACCTGAGCGGCGGCTTCATCTTGAAGAAGGTGCGGTAGGGGCCGATGTCGTTCTCGTTGAGAGTGAGGTGGTTGATCGACACGCCGCAGGTGACAGGCAGGCCCATGAGCTTGGCCGCGCGAATGACGTCGAGGGAGGCGCGGCAGGAGATCTGCCCGGCGTGGTAGCGGCCGCCGGTGAGCTCGACCAGGCGGATATCGCGCTCGAGGATGATGATCTCGGCGGCGGCGGGAATGCCGCGCAGCCCGAGCCGGGTCGCGACCTCGCCCTCGTTCACCACCCCATCTTTCGCGAGCCAGGGATCCTCGAGGTGATGCACGATCAGCGCGCCAAAATCCTTGGCGTAAGCGAGCACGTTGCGCATGACTTTGGCGTTGGCGAGGCTGTTCTTGCCGTTGCCGAAGGCAATGGCGCCGGCCTCGCTGAGCAGTCCGATCTCGGTCATCTCTTCGCCGAGAAGGCCTTTGGTCATGGCGGCCATCGGATGCACATGGACGAGCGCCGTGTCGCGTGCGCGCCTCAGAATGAAGTCGACGAGCGCCACGTCGTCGATCACCGGATCGGTGTTGGGCATGCAGGCGATCGTGGTCACGCCGCCTGAGGCGGCGGCGCGGCTCGCCGTGGCCAGCGTTTCGCGATGCTCGTGTCCGGGCTCGCCGGTAAAGACCATCATATCGACGAGGCCGGGCGCGAGGACGTAGCCGCCGCAATCGACAATCTCGGCATCGCCGACGGTGCGGGCTTGAATGTGCGGCCCGAGATCGGCAATGAGGCCGTCGCGGATCAGGACGCCGCCATGTTGGTCAAGGCGCGAGGCCGGATCGACAAGCCGGGCATTGACGAAGGCGGCAGCCCGCGAGCGTGGATGTTGGTCCTGGCTAAGCATCGGCATCGCTCACCGATTCGGCAGATGGCGGGCCAAGGCCTGCAGCACCGCCACGCGCACGGCCACGCCCATCTCAACTTGCTCGCGGATGACGCTGCGGGCGTCGTCGGCGACGTTTGAGTCGATCTCGACGCCGCGGTTCATCGGCCCCGGGTGCATGACAAGCGCGTCGGGCTTCGCGCGGGCGAGCTTCTCGTAGTCGAGGCCGAAGAAGTGGAAGTACTCGCGCTGCGTCGGGACCAGGCTCGAAGTCATGCGCTCGCGCTGGAGCCGGAGCATCATGACGATATCGGCGTCGACCAACCCCTCGCGCATCGAGGTATAGACCTCGACACCGAGCCGCTCGATGCCGGAGGCGAGCAGGGTGGACGGCGCCACGACGCGAACCCTGGCGCCGAGCGCGTTAAGCAGAAGAATATTGGAGCGCGCGACCCGCGAATGGAGGATGTCGCCGCAGATGGCGACGATGAGCCCCTCGATGCGCCCTTTGTGGCGGCGGATGGTGAGGGCGTCGAGCAGGGCTTGGGTCGGATGCTCGTGACTCCCGTCGCCGGCATTGATCACCGAGCAATCGACCTTTTGCGACAGGAGCTCGACGGCGCCGGCGGCATGATGGCGCACAACGAGAAGGTCCGGACGCATGGCGTTCAGCGTCACCGCCGTATCGATCAACGTTTCGCCTTTTTGCACCGAGGATGTGCCGACCGACATGTTCATAACGTCGGCGCCCAGCCGCTTGCCGGCGAGTTCGAACGAGCTCTGCGTCCTGGTCGAGGCCTCGAAGAAGAGATTGATCAGCGTACAGCCGCGAAGGTCGTCGCGCTTCTTGTCGATTTGCCGGCCGAGCTTGGCAGCCTCTTCGGAAAGATCGAGCAGCGCCACAATCTCCGCGGGCAAAAGCCCTTCGATTCCAAGAAGATGGCGGTGAGGGAAGGAGGCGTTCGAGGTTGTCGCCGCTAAGGTCATCAAAGGCGACTGTATAGACCGGCACGAAGGAGGCGGCAAGAGTGGCGGCTTGACGGCGGACACGGCGAATTGGCGTCGGGAAACTTCAATAGCGGCGCCTTGCTCATTTGTTTGCCATGCATGCAGCAGTTGAGTGCGGATGATCGCGGCAAGAGCACTTGGTCAACGATCCAGGCGGTTGCTAAGTGTCGGCGCGGCGAATCACTGCGCGTGCAGGCCCCGCTAATGCAAACGGAGCGGCTTTGAGGCTGCTTGTTTGCGAGGCCGCCGATCTCTTCAGCGGCCTCTTTCCTTGCGAGCAAGCGACGGCTCCGCCTTTCACGCTTGCCAGCACGCGGAAATTCCATAAGTCTCGGTCAACGAATCGATACGAGGTGCGGCCCGCTGCGCTCTGGCGCGGGCCCCTGCTCTGACGGCGGAGTCGCATCATGATGAGCTTGCCGTTTCTCCTTTTTGCGTGCGGGCTTGGCGCGGCTTGGCTCAGGCAGCGCGGGGTCGCGATGGGTTTCTGGGTCGCGGGCCTCGTGGTTCTGCTTGTCTTGTTCCGCGTCCATTATAGCGACGCCCTGAACATCGTGCTTTGATCAGGGGACGGCGGTGCCGAGCGACCTATCGCGGCTTCTCAATGCCCTGGGACTGATCGCCGTCGACACGGTCCTGATACTCGCCTTTATCGACCAGCTCTGGTTTCGCGACCTGCCGTGTCCCCTATGCATTCTGCAGAGGGCCGGCTTCATCGCAGCCGGCTTCGGCCTTGTGCTCAATCTTCTCTTTGGCCCGCGTCCGAGCCATTACGGCATGACGATCTTGGGTGCCGCCTCAGGCGGCGCCATCGCCATGCGCCAGATCCTGATCCACATCGTCCCGGGCACCGGCTCATACGGCAATGCCGTCTTCGGCATGCATCTCTATACCTGGGCGTTCATCGCCTTCGTGCTGATGATCGTCGGCAGCGCCATCCTCCTGTTCGACGACCGGCAATTCGCGCGCCCCGAGCCGTGGTCGAGCCGCCTCGACGTTTTGTCGCTCACCGCTCTCGTCACTTTCATCGTCGTTGCGGTCGGCAATATCTTCTCCACGCTCTTCATCTGCGGCTTGGGCGCCTGCCCCGATGCCCCGACGGGCTATCTGATGTAACTAACTCGCGGCAGTCAGGCGTCTTAGCCGGTCGAGCGCGCCTTGCAGGATGTAGGCCGCCGCCATGCGATCGATCACTTCGGCGCGACGCTTGCGGGAGGCGCCCGCGTCGATGAGGTGGCGTTCGACGGCTTGGGTCGACAGCCGCTCGTCCCAAAGCAGGATGGGCACGTCGATCAGCGCGGCGAGGTTGCGCGCGAAAGCGCGCGTCGATTGCGCGCGGGGTCCCTCCGAGCCGTCGAGATTGAGCGGAAGGCCGATCACCAGCGCGCCGACGCCGTTATCGGCAATCGTCGCCGCAATCGCCTTGGCATCGACGGTGAACTTGCTTCGGCTCAGCGTCCGGTAGGGCGTTGCAACCGAGCGGCTCACGTCCGATAACGCCATGCCGATGGTCTTGGTGCCGAGGTCGAGACCGAGCAGCCGCGCCTCGGCGGCGAGCCGCTTGGGCAGGTCTTCGATTGCAACGAGAGGTGCTACAGTCACGAGGGGCACATCAGAGGACAACAAGCATGAAAATGACCTGGTTCGGCCATTCCTGCTTCCGTGTGGATACCGGTTCAAGCAGCATCCTGATCGATCCCTTCCTTACCGGCAACGCCACCTTCGAGAAGGCCGCAATTCCCCCGCTCATGGCCATCGGCGGGGTGACCCACGTGGCGCTCACCCATGGGCACGAGGACCATACGGGGGATACGGTGCGCATCTGCAAGGAGACGGGTGCCAAGCTCCTTGCCGTGCACGAGCTCGCGACCTATCTCGGAGGCAACGGGGTCGACAATATCGATACCGGCAACACCGGCGGCACGCTCCATCATGTCGATTTCGACCTGACCTTCGTCCCGGCCTGGCATTCGGCCTCGCATATGGTCGATGGTCGCCCGGTCTATCTCGGGGCCTGTTGCGGGCTCATCATCGCCCCGCGCGGGGAGAGGACCGTCTATCACATGGGCGATACGGCGATCTTCTCCGATATGGGGCTGATCGGCGAAATCTACGCGCCAAAGATCGGCTTGGTGCCGATCGGCGACCGTTACACCATGGGGGCCAAGACGGCGGCACTCGCCTGCAAGCGCTTCTTTCGCTTCGAGCTGATCGTGCCTTGCCACTATGGGACTTTCCCGGTCCTCGACCAAACCCCCGACAAATTCATCGCGGAGCTGGGGCGAGACAAGGTGCTGGTGCCCGAAGTGGGCGTCCCCTTCGAGGCCTGACTTGAACCGAAGTTGCCGCTTCCGCGGCGCGGTGCTAGACGAGCCCTGAAACAAGCGAACCATTTTTCACCCCATGTCCGTCGATCGCGCCACCGTCCGCCGCATCGCCCGCCTCGCCCGCCTTGCGATTACCGAGCAGGAGGAAGTTCGGCTCGAGCAGGAGCTTTCCGGCATCCTCGATTGGGTGGCTCAGCTCGACGAGATCGACACCAGCGCGGTCGAGCCGATGACGCGGGTCGCCGCCATGACCATGAAAAAGCGCAAGGACGAGGTCACCGACGGTTTCTGTGCCGCCGATATCTTGAAGAATGCCCCGCAGGTCGATGAGGGCTATTTCGTCGTCCCCAAGATCGTCGAATAGGGCCCTCGGCGCCGAGAGGGCCGTGCCGGGGACAAAGCCTGATTGGCCCCGAAAGCTGAACCGGGAGATCCGTGAGCAAACTCACCGAACTGAGCATCGCCGAGGCGCGCAAAGGCTTGCACGAGAAGTCGTTCTCGTCGCAAGAATTGACGCAAGCCCATATCGAGGCGATCGAAGCGGGCAACGAGGCGCTCAACGCTTTCGTGCTGCCGACGCCCGAGCGCGCGCTCAAGATGGCGGAGGCGAGCGATGCCCGCCGCAAGAAGGGCGAGGCGGGTGCGCTCGAAGGCATCCCGCTCGGCATCAAGGATCTGTTCTGCACGAGAGGCGTCCGCACCACCGCGTGCTCGCATATCCTCGACGACTTCACGCCCACCTATGAATCGACGGTGACGGCAAATCTCTGGGCGCAAGGCGCGGTGATGCTCGGCAAACTCAACAATGACGAGTTCGCCATGGGCTCGTCGAACGAGACGAGCTATTACGGGCCGGTCGTCAATCCCTGGCGGCGCAAAGGATCGAACGCGAAGCTCGTGCCCGGCGGTTCCTCGGGTGGATCGTCGGCCGCGGTGGCCGCACGGCTCAGCATGGGCGCGACGGCGACCGACACCGGCGGCTCGATCCGCCAACCCGCGGCCGTGACCGGCACGGTCGGCATCAAGCCGACTTACGGCCGCTGCTCGCGTTGGGGAATCGTGGCGTTCGCGTCCTCGCTCGATCAGGCCGGGCCAATTGCCCGCAGCGTACAGGATGCCGCCATTCTCTTGCGGGCGATGGCCGGCCACGACCCGAAGGACACGACGAGCGTCGATCTTCCCGTGCCCGACTACGAGGCGGCCGTGGGGCAGGGGGTGAAGGGACTGACCATCGGCATCCCCAAGGAATACCGCGTGCCCGGTATGGCCCCCGAGATCGAGGCCTTGTGGCAGAGCGGCGTGGAGTGGCTCAAATCTGCCGGCGCCAAGATCAAGGAGGTGAGCCTGCCGCATACCAAATATGCGCTCCCCTCTTATTATATTGTCGCCCCCGCCGAAGCCTCCTCGAACCTCGCCCGCTATGACGGCGTGCGCTACGGCCTGCGGGAAAAGGGGACCGACGTGATCGCGATGTACGAAAAGACGCGCGCCGCGGGGTTCGGGCCGGAAGTCAAGCGCCGCATTCTGATCGGGACTTATGTGCTCTCGGCGGGCTATTACGATGCCTATTATCTCAAGGCGCAGAAGGTGCGAAGCTTGATCAAGCGCGATTTCGATGCCGCGTTCGAAGGTGTCGATGCGATCCTGACGCCGACCACCCCCGGGCCCGCTTTTGCGCTCGGCGAGAAATCGGGCGACCCGGTCGAGATGTATCTCAACGACATTTTCACCGTGACGGTGAATATGGCGGGCTTGCCGGGGATGAGCGTGCCCGCCGGGCGTTCGTCGGAAGGGACGCCGCTTGGGCTCCAGCTCATCGGCAAGGCCTTCGACGAAGAGACGCTGTTCCGCGTAGGCCGCGTCATCGAAGAGGCGGCGGGGCCGCTCGCCAAGCCGCATGATTGGTGGAGCAAGGTCGCATGAGCAAGTCTAATACCGCGCGCCTCCTGGTATCTTCGGGCAGCCCCTATGAGCCGATCATTGGCTTTTCGCGCGCCGTGCGCGTCGGCAATATCGTCGCGGTCGGCGGCACCGCCGCCGGTTCCGGCGGCAAGCCGGTCGCGATCGGCGACGCGGCGGCGCAGACCCGCGCCATTCTGGAGATTATCGCGAAGGCGCTCGAAGACGCCGGCGCGAGCGTCAAAGACGTGATCCGGACCAGGACCTACCTCGTCGATGTCGCCCATTGGGAGGCGGTGGGACGGGTGCACGGGGAGTTCTTCGGCGATATCCGGCCGGCTTCGACAATGCTCCAGGTGACGGGCTTTATCAGTCCGGATTGGCTGGTGGAGATCGAGGCAGACGCCGTTCTGCCCGCAAACTCGCTCTGAAGGAATTTCGCCATGACACCGCGACAGGCAAAGGACTGCCGAACAATGGATGAGGTGAGGGCCGAGATCGACCGCATCGATATGGCCTTGGTCGATCATATCGGCGAGCGCTTCACCTATGTCGATCGGGCCTGGCAGCTCAAGAACGCGCCTGCCGAGGCGCGGGTCCCCTGGCGCGTGCAGCAGGTGATCGACAAAGTGCGGGCACGGGCGGCCGAGAACGGTCTGCCCCCCGAGCTCGCCGAGGCGCTGTGGCGGCAGATGATCGGCTGGTTCATCCAGTATGAGGAGGAAAAGCTCCGCCTTCAGCTCGACAAGGAGAAGTAGCCGCCAAGGCGGTCGTTGGCGATGGATCAAAAAGCAGAGAAATCGAATCGCATCGAAGGCGCCACGGGCTCATGGGAGGTCGTGATCGGCATGGAGGTGCATGCCCAGGTCACGTCCAACGCCAAACTGTTTTCAGGGGCCTCGACCGCGTTCGGCGGCGAGCCGAACAACCACGTGAGCCTGGTCGACGCCGCCATGCCCGGCATGCTGCCGGTGATCAACGAAGGCTGTATCGCGCAGGCGATCCGCACCGGGCTCGGGCTCAAGGCCAAGATCAATCTGAATTCGGTTTTCGACCGCAAGAACTACTTCTATCCGGATCTGCCCCAGGGCTATCAGATCAGCCAGTACAAGAGCCCCATCGTCGGCGAGGGCGAGGTCATCGTCGATCTTGCGGGCGGCGAGCGGGTGACCGTGGGCATCGAGCGGCTGCATCTCGAGCAGGATGCGGGCAAGAGCCTGCACGATCAGCACCCGCTCTATTCCTACGTCGACCTGAACCGCTCGGGCGTCGCCTTGATGGAGATCGTGTCGAAACCCGACCTCCGCTCGGCGGAACAGGCCAAGGCCTTTCTCGGCAAAATGCGGACCATCATGCGCTATCTCGGGACCTGCGACGGCAATATGGAGCAGGGCTCGCTCCGCGCCGACGTCAATGTGTCCGTGCGGCGGCCGGGCGAACCCTTCGGCACGCGATGCGAGATCAAGAACGTCAACTCGATCCGCTTCATCGGGCAGGCCATCGAGCATGAGGCGAGGCGTCAAATCCAGATCTTGGAGGAGGGGGGCGTCATCGATCAGGAGACGCGGCTGTTCGACGCCAAGACCGGCGAGACGCGCTCGATGCGCTCGAAGGAGGAGGCGCACGATTACCGCTATTTCCCCGACCCCGACCTCCTGCCGCTCGAATTGACGCAAGATTACGTGGATCGGCTTGCGCGCGATCTGCCCGAGCTTCCGGATCAGAAGCGGGCGCGCTTCATCGCCGCGTATGGGCTAAGCGCTTACGACGCCGACGTGTTGATCGCAGAGAAAGAATCGGCGGATTATTTCGAGGCGGTCGCCAAGGGACGCGATGCCAAGCAGGCGGCGAACTGGGTCGTCAACGAGCTGTTCGGGCGCCTCAACAAGGAGGGGCGGAACATCGTCGACAGTCCGGTCGGCGCGGAGCAGCTCGGAAGCATCATCGACCTCATCAAGTCCGGCACGATCTCCGGCAAGACCGCCAAGGACGTGTTCGACATCGTCTGGACCGAGGGCGGCGAGCCTGAAGCGATCGTCGCGGCGCGGGGACTGACGCAAGTCACCGATATGGGAGCCATCGAGCAGGCCGTCGATCAGGTCATCGCGGCCAATCCCGAGAAGGCCGAACAGGCCCGCGCGAAGCCGACGCTCGCGGGCTGGTTCGTGGGACAGGTGATGAAAGCAACCGGCGGCAAGGCGAGCCCCCAGGCCGTCAACGAGCTGATCAAGAAAAAGCTCGGGCTTGAATGACCCGCGCCATCCGCATTCATGAATATGGCGGACCCGAAGTCCTCAAATGGGAGAAGGTCGGGGTCGGCGCGCCAGGCCCCGGAGAGGTCAAGCTCAGGCAGTCGGCGATCGGCCTCAACTATATCGACGTCTATATGCGCACGGGGTTCTATCCTCAGCCTTCGCTTCCCTTCATCCCGGGGATGGAAGGCGCCGGCGTGGTCACGGAAGTCGGCGCGGGGGTGAGGGACCTGAAGGTCGGGCGCCGCGTCGCCTATGCCGGAAATATCGGCGCCTATGCCGAGGAACGCCTGATCGCAGCCGATCGCGTGATCAAAATTCCGGCAGGAATCAGCGACCGGATTGCGGCCGCCGTCATGCTCAAGGGCATGACGGCGCAATACCTCCTGCGCCGCACCTATAAAGTCGGCCCCGACACCACGCTCTTGCTCCATGCCGCGGCCGGCGGGGTCGGCCTCATCGCCTGCCAATGGGCCGCTTCGCTCGGCGCGACGGTGATCGGAACGGTGAGCTCGGCCGGCAAGGCGCTGATTGCGCGGGCGCATGGTTGCGCCCACGCCATCAATATTCGCGAAGAGGATGTCGTGGCCAAGGTCAAGGAATACACCAAGGGCAAGGGCGTCGATGTCGTCTATGACTCGATCGGCAAGGACACGTTCCCGGCCTCGCTCGATTGCCTGAAGCCGCTCGGCATGTGGGTGAGCTTCGGCCAGGCATCGGGCCCGGTGCCGCCGTTCAACGTCACGCTCCTGTCGCAGAAGGGCTCGCTGTTCGCGACGCGCCCGTCGCTCGCCAACTACATCGACACGCGGAAGGAACTGGTGGCGACGGCGAACGAGCTGTTCGGCGTCATTGCCAAGGGCGCGGTCAAGATCGCCGTGAACCAGACCTATCCCTTGGCTGACGCCGCGGAGGCCCACCGCGATCTCGAGGCTCGGCTCACCACCGGATCGACGGTGTTGCTGGCTTGAATGCAGGGCTTCCGCCCGGAATCGGCGCGCAGCCGGCAATCTTACCTCGGCTCTCAATTCTGATTTTGGTTAGCGGCCCGTCACTTCGATTGGTCAAGGAAGCGTTGCCGCCGCAAAAACTTAACGCGACGCTCTTCAGCCGCGTGCGACGGAAGGTGCGACGTAAACCGATGTTACCGGGCTGTATAGATTTGGTTATTCGGCATTAAGCATGCGCATTCAGACGTTGTTGAAAATGCTCTCTCATGATTGTCGCGTGGGTGGTTCGAAAGAGCGCCTGAGAACGTCGAGATAATCACGCAAATATTCGGCAGTCTCTCAGTTACGCGAAAAAGTGGGGGCAAGTCACAGCATGGCACGGATGGAGATTGCGGCAGAGGCGGCGGGGCTTGGCGCACAGGCGGGCGCTCCGGACGCACTGTACGAGTTGGGGATGCTTTATGCGACCGGGCGGGATGTCGCCGCCGATCTCGTGGTCGCTCACAAATGGTTCAATCTCGCGGCGACGCGGGGCAGCGCGGCGGCGTTGATGCGTCGCATCGAGCTCGCGCGCGAGATGTCTTGCGAGCAGATCGCCGAGGCGCAGAAACTCGCTCGCGAGTGGCTGCAAACCAATTAGGCGAAGGGCGTTTCCGCGGGTCTAGGGGACCGGCTCGGTTTCGGCCGGATCGCCCCTGCAATTGCGGAACAGGGACATGACGCAGCGATAGCTCCTGCGCGCGAAGCCGGGGCGGGAGGTGTCTGTTCCTTCGGCGGCATAGGCCTGCGTCGTATCGGGAGAGGCTGACGGCGCTTCTCCGGCGGCGAGCGGTGTTGGCGACTCGCCCTGCAGAGATTCCTGCGGAAGCGGCTGATCGGCGGGATCCGATGAGCCGCCGAGCGCGCCGCGTGCGTTGCGCAACCGCTGCCGCGAGGCACTCACCGCGCGGCCGGTCAACTTGACGAGCGTGTCGGGTCCATCGCCATTCGGCGTGTCGAAGGCCTTGCGCTCCTGCTCGATCCTTTCCCGCACATTGTTGACGCGCGGATCCGACGCGAGATCTTCGGGCATCGGACCCTCATAGCTATAGACTTTCTCGATGCCGTCGCAGGCCGCACGCCGGACGGCCGAGCACGAGGCATGATGGCCCTCTCTGGCGGTGCGGATCACGCAATAGAGCTTGAGCGCGTCGCTCGGCTTGGAACCTCCGGCCGTGACGCGGCAGATATACGTCTGATCCGGATTGGTGCAGGTGACGCAATATCTTGCCTCCTCGGCCAAGGCCGGCGAAGCGGCACAAGCAGAGACGCACGCGGCGAGGGCCGCAAGGATCGGCGCTTTTCGGCGAACCGGCGAAGGCATGGCGCGGGGTTTCCCTCTCCCGTCCCGATTGCCGACAAGTCTAGCACAGGCAGGACCGTCATGGTTGGGCGGAAAAGGGGAATTATCTTGTCGCAAAACCCGGCGCTTGGAGCTCGGTGCCGCCCCGTACAACGTGATCAGCCCTCAGAGTGGCTATGGCTCCCGAAAGGCGATGAAGCGGTTCCTAGAATAGCTTCCGACACCGACCTTACGCTTCCCGCTCTTTCCCGAGTGGTTGCCCGAGACCAGGATCACGCGATGGCCCTTGACCTCCTTCACGACGCCCACATGTCCGTTCATCACCCCAATGGCGCCTGGCTTCGGGGCCGTGGGCTTCCCGTACTGCGCCCAAGCCCGCGCGAGGTTCGGACCTTCACCGACCCACATCGCCATCTGCCGTCCGCACCATCGATGCGACCATCCAGTTGGGTTCCTGCCAATGTCACGCATCGCGCGATGGA
Organism: uncultured Alphaproteobacteria bacterium; assembly: GCA_963776655.1. Taxonomy (GTDB): domain Bacteria; phylum Pseudomonadota; class Alphaproteobacteria; order Rhizobiales; family Methyloligellaceae; genus Methyloceanibacter. The sequence goes on from CAVZNL010000004.1 coordinate 213,196, forward strand.
GCAGCGTCGGTGCGTCGTTCTTGCGCAACACGTCGTGGTCGATATAGTAGCGCAAATCCGCGTGAGCAGTAGTCGTTAGTCCAAACACCACAATGGCGGCGGCGATCATAACGCGCATCGTCGTCTTCCCTTCAATCTTGATTTAAACGGTGGTTAGTCGCCCGCCCCGTCGCCAGGGTTGTTCCCAGGTGGGTCCTGGTCGATCTCGCCCTGCTCGGCGTCGAAGTGCCGATCAGGGTTCGTAGGCGTTCCTCCGCGAGCTTCTGGTGAGCTGTTCGCTTCGAGAGCGCGTCGATAAAGGTGTTGTTTGGCGTAAGTGTGGTCCCAAATGGACCATTTCGGCTGCGCCCTTTTTGTTTGCTCACCGAGGAAAAGTGATGTTAGAGGCCATTCGCCGCCGCCGTAACGGCAAAATGGGGAGCCGATGAAGCAAGTAAACATCCTGATGGTCAGGTGCCCTAGCACGGGCTGCGAATTTTCAACGGGCATTGAGATGGATGCCGAGACATTCGCTCAACTTCCCGACATTCGCTCACTCCTGACGTGTCCGGCTTGCGGCATCGATCACTTTTGGTCCACGCGCGAAGCCTGGCTCGGGAACCCGGCTCCCTCTACCCCGGAGTTCACTTGGTTGTTTATCAACAATCGTGTCGCACCCAACGATTAGAGTTCTAAATGGTCTGCTAGCCCCTTGGCGCGTTGAGCCGGGGAAGCCGGCGCCCGACGCTTGTGTCCGCGGCCTTTCGCCCTTGCTATAGTCCCGCCCATAGTCCCCGCATCCCCGATCCCGAGTTGAAGTGGCCATGTGGTCTCGCCTGCTCGTCCTCGCCTTGCTCCTGCTGCCCGCCCCGGCCTTGGCGGGCGCCAAGGAGAAGATCGCGGCTATGGCTCCGTCGGGGCTGGTGCTGGTGATGGACGAAAAGGGCAACGAGCTGGTGGCCCAAAATGCCGAGGAGCCCTTCGTCCCGGCCTCCGTTACCAAGGTCGTGACGGCCTGGCTGGCGATGGAGGTGCTGGGCGGCGACTACCGCTTCCAGACGCGCTTCTACGTGGACGGCGACCGGAAGCTCTACGTGCGCGGCGGCGGCGATCCCTTCCTGATCTCCGAGGAGTTGGCGCCACTCGCGCGCGGGCTGGTTGCCGCGACCGGCAAGGAGCCGCTCACCGGCATCGTGCTCGACGCGAGCTACTACCCCTCCGCCCTCCGCATCCCGGGCATCGAGGACACCGACGAGGCTTACGACGCGCTGAACTCGGCGCTCGCGGTGAACTTCAACACCATCGCCGCGGTGCGCAAGGGCAAGACGGTCCTTTCCGCCGAGAAGCAAACGCCGATCACCCCGCTCGCGATCAGCCAGTTCCGGGCGAGGGGCCCTAAAGGTCGAGGCCGCATCAGCCTGACCCAGGACCCGGCGCTGGGTCTGCAATATGCCGGCGAGCTGATTGCGGCGTTCATCGAGCGGGAAGGCGGCAGCGTCAAGGGCGAGATCACGACCGGAACCGTGCCAGCTGGCCTGGAGCCGATCTACGTTCATCGCCAGTCGCGCACGCTCTCGGAGATCCTCAAGGGGATGCTCCTGGGCTCGAACAACTACGTCGCTAACCAGGTCTTCCTGGAGATCGGGGCAACCCTGGGTGGACCCGTCAGCCTCGAGAAATCGCTCAGGGTCGCGAACGGCATCCTTGCCGCCAACGGCCTCGCCGAGTCCATCCATCTGGTGGAGGGCTCGGGCATCAGCCGCGGCAATCGCTTCACGGCCCGCGGCCTTGCCAAGCTGCTGCACCTCTTCGAGCCCCATGCCACGCTGCTTCGCAGCGGCGACGGCGCCCTCTTCAAGACCGGCACCTTTTCCGGCGTCCGCACCTTGGCGGGCTACGCGGACACCTCCAAGCATGGGCGGGTGCGCTTCGTGATCGCGCTTCGGAGCAACACCGGCTCCATGCGCTTCCAACTCCTCAAAGCGATCAAATCTTCGCTGTAGCCGAAGCTTCGCCCCGCCACGCGGTCCATCCAATCGCGGCGTCAAACGTTGATATTGGAGCGCAGTTGCAATCTGATGGCAGGTCCGCCAATGTTGCCACTCGGGGCCAAAGCAACTAATTGAAAAGCCTTGCCGGAGACGTGGCCGAGAGGCTGAAGGCGGCGGTTTGCTAAACCGTTATACGGTCTAAAGCCGTATCGAGGGTTCGAATCCCTCCGTCTCCGCCAGTTTCTGCGTAGTCTGTGAGCCTTGACGCGCAGTGGCGACACGTGTGACTGGTCGCCACACGGTCACAATGCGGCCCAAAGCTGAGGGATTATGGCGCGCATGCCACAAAAAACGACGAGCCCCGCCCATCCGCACACCACGCGACCCGCCGATCCGCGCCTCGACCCGATTTTCATCGAGAGGGAGCGGAACCGGTTCGGCGCCCGGGCGCTCGCCTTTCTCGTTCTGCTCAATGGCGCTGCGGCGCTCGTCCTGCTGGCGATCCTCGGCAACGCTCCCGAGTCGAGCGTCGACAGCAAAGTGGCGGCGGCGATGGTGCTTTTCAGCGGCGGGGCCGTCGCCGCGCTGCTCAGTTCGTTCCTCGCCTACATCAACAGGACCGTGGCCATGGAAGCGCCGGAGCGGGCGATCTTGCGCCGCGCTCTCCAGATCTGCGGCATCGTCGTCGTCATCGGCAGCGCCGCAGCCTTCCTCACCGGAATGAACATGGTCGGGGACGCGGCGTCGGAGCGGTCGAGCTCGCATCCAAAAGGTCCGAAAGAACGGCAGCTGCCGAAGCAGCAGAGCGCGCCGACGTCCGAGCCGAGCGAGCGCGTCGAGCTGCCGACCAATGCCAGCGGCAGCCCGGCCGATTTTGGCGCCTTGCTGTCCGAACCGGGTCGCTGACGAGGGCGGCTTAAGGCGGTCCGGTGATTTGCCGGGTGAAGTCGCGCCAAATGCGCCGCAAGTCGACGGTGAGGTCGTTCACCCTTTCACCGACAACGTTCCAGTTCACCATCCTCGTCCCCTGAAGGGGATCGGATCTGGCGTCGGCGATATAGGCTGCGGCGACCGTGAGCAGGGCGCCGAGGATCATGCCAAAGAGTAGTCGCATCCCCCGTCCTCTTAAGAACCCCAATCATAAGCGCCAAGCGACCGCAGCGGAAGTTGCCCCGTGAACGCAAGAAGCGGAGGGGTCCCATTGTTGCATAAATGCCGCTAAGACAAGGGGTTGGGCCCTCAAACCCGGGCGCCTTGGACGGCGGCGGACACACTCAGCCGCTCGCGGCTAGTCGCTCGCGGCTAGTCGCTCGCGGCTAGAAGCTGGCGGTGCGGCGCTGCTCGTCGGAGGGCGTAATCGTCTCGGATTTCGGCAGAGGCTCGAGCGCCGCCTCGATGGCGTCGTCGACCGTGGACAGCCAGACGAAGCGAACGGCCTTGCGCGCGGCCTCGGGCACGTCCTCATAGTCCTTCTTGTTGCGCTCGGGCAGCAGCACGGTGCCGATGCCGGCGCGAACGGCCGCCAGCACCTTGTTTTTCACGCCGCCGATCGGCAGCACGAGGCCGCGCAGCGAGATCTCTCCGGTCATGGCGGTGTCGCTCCGCACCGTGCGCCCGGTGAGCAGGGAGGTGAGCGCGATGAACATGGCAACACCGGCGCTTGGGCCGTCCTTGGGGATCGCACCCGCCGGCACATGCACATGGATGTCGGACCTCTCGAACTGGCCGGGATCGACGCCGAGCGTCGATGCCCGCGCCTTGACCAGGCTCAAGGCCGCTTGCGCGCTTTCCTTCATGACCTCGCCGAGCTGGCCGGTGAGGATCAATTTGCCTCTTCCGGGCACCTTGGCCGCCTCGACGAACAGGATGTCGCCGCCGGTCGGCGTCCAGGCGAGCCCTGTCGCCACTCCGGGCACGGAGGTGCGCATCGCCACCTCGCTTTCGAAGCGGCGGGCGCCCAGGATTGAGTGCAGCTGATCGGCGCCGATCCGCATGCGGTCGGTGTCGCCTTCGGCAATGCGCATGGCGACATGGTGCAACAGCGCGCCGATATCGCGTTCGAGGTTCCGCACGCCGGCCTCGCGCGTGTAATCGCGGATGATGGCGCGAATGGCGTCCTCCTCGATCTCGCACTGCTCGGGCGTGAGCCCGGTCGCGGCGAGCTGGCGCTTCACCAGATAGCGCTTGGCGATCTCGACCTTCTCGTCCTCGGTGTAGCCGGGGAGCTCGATCACCTCCATGCGGTCGCGCAACGGCCCGGGAATCTGGTCGAGCACGTTCGCCGTGCCGATGAACATGACCCGCGACAGATCGAACGGCACCGCGAGATAGTTGTCGCGGAACGTGTTGTTCTGCTCCGGGTCCAGCACTTCGAGAAGGGCCGATGAAGGGTCGCCGTGGAAGCTCGCGCCGAGCTTGTCCATCTCGTCGAGCATCATCACGGGATTGCGCGTGCCCGCTTTCCGGATCGACTGGATCACGTTGCCGGGGAGCGCCCCGATATAGGTGCGGCGATGGCCCCTGATCTCGGCCTCGTCATGCACGCCGCCGAGGCTGAGCCGCACGAATTTGCGGCCCGTGGCGCGGGCAATGGACTGGCCGAGGGACGTCTTGCCGACGCCGGGAGGGCCGACGAAGCACAGGATCGGGCTCTTGCCCTCGGGGTTCAGCTTGCGCACGGCGAGATATTCGAGGATGCGCTGCTTGACCTTGGGCAGGCCGTAATGGTCCTCATCGAGGATGCGGCGGGCCTCGGCGATGTCGATGCGATCCTCCGAGAGGACCGACCAGGGAAGCTCGATCAGCCAATCGAGATAGGTGCGGACCATGCCGTGCTCGGCGGACGCCTCGGGCATGCGCTCGAGCCGCTTCAGCTCTTTCAGAGCCTGCTTCTCGGCCTCCTCCGGCATGCCAGCCTTTGCGACCGCCTCGCGCAGCTCGGCGATTTCGGCCTGGCCGTCCTCGCCTTCGCCGAGTTCCTTCTGAATCTGGCGCAGCTGCTCGCGCAAGATGTGCTCGCGCTGGCGGCCGGCGAGCGATTCTTGCGTCTGCTCGCCGATCTGCTTCGACAGCCGCAACACCTCGATCTGCTGGGCGAGGTAGCGCAGCAGCTTGTCGAGACGCGCGCCGACGTCGAACGTCTCGAGCAGGTCCTGCTTCTCGGCCGGAGCGAGATCGGACACGTTGGCGATGAAATCCGCGAGCGCCGAGGGCGACTGCATCTGCTCGATGGCGCCGGCAACCTCTTGCGGCACGTTGGGCAGGAGCGAAATGGCCTCGCTCGCCCGCTCCTTCAGCTGGTGCATGCGGGCGGCGATCTCGGTCGAATAGACCTCGGCCTCGCCGATCTCCTCGACTTTGGCCGCGAGGAAGGGGTAGCCCGGCAGGAATTCGAGCACGCGGTACCGCCGCGACCCGCGGGCAACCAGGTGATGGGTGCCGTCGGGCGCGGTGACGTAGCGCAAGATCTCGGCGACGGTGCCGACGCGATGAAGATGCTCGGGCCCCGGCGTATCGACCGAGGGATCGCTTTGCAGGAGCACGCCCACGGGCTTGTCGCCTTGCGCCGCCGCCTGGGCGCCGGCAATCGATTGCTCGCGGCCGAGCGTAAGCGGCACCACGATGCCCGGGAAGAGCACCGCGTTGCGCGTCGGAAGAAGGATCAGCGCGCCCTCGGGCAGTTTGACCTCGGCCGATCCCTCGCTCGCCGGACCTCTTGGAAGAGGCCGCTGCAGCGTTGGGTGCCGGCTTCGGTGCATCGGCCGATTGCGGCGTCACATGTTCGGTTTCATTCATGCTCGGTCAGACTCGAAAAACCTACAGCTTGGCGAACGTCAAAAAGAGGCAACCGTTGCGAAGGTCCCGCTCGGCGAGACGCAGGCGGGAGGAGAGAGTGATGCGCCGCTCGAAGCGACCGTAAGGGATCTCCAGCCTCACGATGTTGACACTGCGACCCCGGCAGGGCAGGGGGCGCGTGCCGGCGATGATCAGGATCGAATCTTCGATCTCGACGCGCACCGCCTCCGGTGCAACCCCGGGAAGGGCGGCGATGATCCAAAGCTCCCGGTCCGTTTCGAACACATCGACGGGCGGCTCCCAACGGGCGGCGCGGGTCCCTTCGCGCGACGGCTCGAAGAACTGGCGATGGAGCTGCTCGGCCTGCTTGAGCAGGGCGCAGGCCTCGGCCCACATCTGGTGTTTCGGATCACGCATTACGCCGTCTCGAGGGTACCAATATAGCGCCGGGTGGAGGGGACGACTTATATCGGTTGCCGCCGCCGCCATGACAAGGGCAGGCGATCAGCGGCCGAAAGCCAGGGATCGGGCGGTTGACGGGCGGCCTAGCGCAGATTGTTGAGATTGGTGAGGTCGGGTGGCGGCGGTGGCGGTGGTGGTGGCGGCGGCGGAACCCGCACCGGCACCTTCGTCGCGCCGCTCAGGATCAGGCCGGTGCTCGCATTGCTATAGTACAACTCCTTGACAAACGGCTCGTCGGGATAGGCGCCGGTCGGCTGGATGCCGTAATACTTCGGCCAAGGTTTGCCCTTCACGGGCTTGCCCGCGAATTTGATCTTCTGGCCCGACACCGCGGCGAGAAGGCCGTTGATATCGGCGGACGTGGTCGCCCGCGCCGTCGCCGGACCAGGGCCCGACACGACGAACATCTGGCCCGGCCTCACCCTGTCGAGCCGTCCGTCGCGCCTGAGCGCGAGAAAATCGCCGAACACGAAGGCCGCTGCCGCGCGGTTCGCTCCGTCAACCGCAATGAGCGCGATGCCACCGCGCACGGTGAGCGCGCCGGCCGGCGTCTTGACCGTGACGCCGGGCGCGGTCTTCGACAGCTTGCCTCCGACGAATCTGAGCGCGCCCTTGGAGAAGCTTGCGACCAATTCACCGCGACCACTGGAAGGGTTGTACACGAACTTGTCGATGACGAGGCTCGATCCCGGGCCGACGGTGAAGGTCGAGCCGTCGAGCAGAAGGACCTGCACCACGCCCGAAGACGAGGTGTCGATGCGCTCGTTGTAGAGGACGGACTTGCCGATCTTGAGGGTCGCGGTGCCGCCGCCCGGCGGTTGGCTCGTCGCGTCGGGCTTGACGGCCGCCGCGACGCCCACACGCTCGGCGGCAAGAGAAGGCTGGAGGGTGAAGAGAGAGATGAGCAGGACCCCGCAGGCGCGCGGCCAAGCCATTGATGGCGCTGACGATTTCATGATCCCCGTCCCGAAGTGACGAGCGTCATATGGGTGAGCGGAGCCGTCCCGACAAGGCTCGAGTTGCCGCTCGACGGCAGCTCGGCGCTATTGCGTCCGTGGGTAACTAGTTGCGGCTTACCGGCGAAGATGCCGGAGGCCTGATAGCGATTGTTGCCGACGCCCCAATTGCCGATCACGCCTTGCGGCGTGCTTCCCTGATGGGTTTGCCCGTTTCTCGGTTGACGAGGATCCGTGACGCCACATGAAGCCGTCAAGTCGCGAGCCGCAGTGGGCTCGCGTGTCCACTCGGAAGTTGGCCGGTCAGCTTGCCGCCGAAGTGATTACCCTTGAAGGTTCGCGGCCGCACGTCGGTCACGCCCGGCGCGCACAGATCGCCGCTGAAGGTCAGGCCGCCATCCGAAAGTGCGACTTGTCGAAATTGCTGATCTTTAGATCGCCGCTGCGCTTGCCGAAGTCCCAGCTCATGTCCATGTCGCCGGTGGCGACGTACGGTTACCATACTCAGACAAATTGGTCTGCACCGTGCCGACGGCGCCGCCGCTATAGCTCGCAGTCACCGTCGAAGGGCAGATCGCCGACAGCGCCGGACGATGTCGCCCGCGACCCAAAAGCCGAGGATTGCGACCTCGACGCGCGGTTTCGCTGCTCTGCCTCCTCGCAAAGCGAAGGTAGCCGCGCCAAACACGCCCCATTTCATGAAGTCAGCAGTTCTCGCCAAGTGCACACGAACGTCGGTTGCCGCGATTCGTCCTGACTCAAACGGCGTTCGCTTGGAGTCACCTTCGTCGGAGCCTTGCCAAAGCGTCGGCTGATGAGGACGGCTCGCGGTCGTATCGCTGATCGAGCTGGACGCCTCTGCGTCGGCCACGCTCCATGCGAAGACGGTGTCATGACTGTCAGCGCCGTCGAAAGCAAGGAGCCCTCCTGTGTCTGGATGCGATGAACGAGCGGGGGAACTCCTCGGTCGTTCGGCGGTTGAGACCGTCGCCGAAATTGATCAGGATGCCGCCCTCATCGTCGCCAGGTGCGCCGACATGAAGCCTGTGGCGGGCGGAGAATGTCTCGCCATCTTCGTTGAAGGTGAAACTCACCTCATCGGCACTCCGATTGTTCACCGTGCCGATCCGGTTGAATCGTTCGTGGCCGCTCCACCGGCTGTCTGCGTATAAATACCGCCGGCATAGCCCTGGAGCTGTCTCCGGCGTTCCCCGCAATTCACCTCCGGCGGCGGCGGCTCCGGCACGTCGGGTCTGCCGGCTTCTCCTCGACCTTGGCCGAGTCGACGACCTCCTGCGTGTTGGCGTTCTGGATCAGCTCGTTCAGGCTCGCGGTGTCGACCAGCTGGAGCGTCGAGCCGGGATTCGACGTCTTGTTCCCAGGGTCGCCGTTGTTGCCTTGGTTATTGTTGCTGGTCAGCCCGGCCATCATGCCGCTGATGATGGCTCCGGTCGCCTTCTTGACTTCGGCGTTGCCGTTCGCGGAAAAAAAGACGCCGTTGCCAGGCTCGTAAACGACGAAGTTCTTGATCTTGAGGTAGTCGCCGAAGACCAGGATGGCGGAGACGTTCGGGCCCTTGACCTGGGTCAGGACGATGCAGCCGCGGACGGCCATGGCGCCGGCCGGCGTGTTGATGTTCACGGCGTTGTCGCTCTTCGAGATCTTGCCGCCGACGAAGCGCATCACGCCCTTGGAGAAGGAGGCCGCGATCTGGCCCGTTCCCTTGTTCGCGTCGTAGACGAATTTGTCGATGACGAGGTCGGAGTCGGGGCCGACGGTGAAGGTCGAGCCGTCGACCAGAAGCACCTGCACCAAGCCGCTGTCCGTGGTGTTGATGCGCTCGTTGAAGAAGATCGACTTGCCGATATTGAGCTGGGATTGCGGCGCGCCGGCGAGGCTCGAGAAGGCATCGGGATTGACGGCGGCTGCCACGCCGACCTTGTTGGCCGCGGCAGGACCGATCGCGGCGCTAACAGCCAATGACAGGCAAAGAAGCGCGGCGCTCGCGCCCAACACCCGTCCCATGAGCCTCGATTGTTTCGTCATGGCGTTCCTCAGAATCTCTTCTGCACCCCGATAAGAGCCATCAAGTCATCGAACTTGCGAATGTCGTAATTGGAGTCTTGGTCGCGATATTCGACCTGGGGAACGAGCGCCCAGGTCTCGGCCACCGGCATGACCAGCGCCGTGCGCGCCCACCACTGCCGATCCTCCTCCGCCTTGGTGGGATTGATGGTCGGATCGGGATCGTCGTAATCGCGGCCGATCCAGCCGCCGCCAAGCTGCCAAGTCCACGGGAAGCGGGCCTGCCAGAGCGGATTGTTGAAGGTCCAGGCGAAGCCGCCGGAGAGCGCGAGCTCCCAGTCGGAATAGAAGCCGACCTCGGCGTCTTCGCGTTGCACGTAGGCCTGTCCGGTCAAGACGATGGCGGGCGTCACGTAATAGGAGTAGGTCGCGCCGCCGCGCGTCTGCTCGCCGGTATAGAGCGAGTTGGTGGGAAGGTCCCTCGAGTTCCTCGAAATCGCGGTAGCGGCGTCTCGAGCCGGGCGTCGAGAACGCTGCGATCGCCGATGGTCAACAGGCGCAAGCCGGCGCCGGGCGCGGAAAAATACTCGTCGTAGCCGAGATAGGCGAGATTGCCGATGGCGTAGACATAGACGCGCGTCTTGTCCCAGCCCCAGCGTTTCATGTTGAAGCTCGGCCCGAGCGTCAGCTCGAAGAAATCGAGGTCGATATCGTTGAGGCTCGAATCGAAATAGGCGGTGCTGTAGGCGAGCGCGTCGAACTCGATCCGGTCTCCCTGCTTCAGCTCGAAGCCGTAATGGAGCGTGCCGATATTGAGCGCGCTCCAGCCCGCGCGGCCGACCGCGTTCTGGTCGAGGGTGAAGTCGAAGCCGTTGAGCGTCACGTTCTGCGTGCCCGGACCCGAATTGGCGTTGCTCTCCCAGCGGATGGCCGAGAAGATCGTGGCGGAGAAGGCCGGAGGATCGGCGGCAAGCGCGAGCTGCTGGAGATAGAGGCGGATCTGCGCGGCGACGTTCGGCGGCACGCTCGGATTGGCAAGCGCCTGCTCGAAATAGGAGCGGGCAACCTCGTAAGCGCCGAGGCGATAGTAGAGAATGCCAAGCTCGAGCTGCAGCCGCGGCGTGTTGGGTGCATAGATCAGCATGCGCTCGAGCGTCGAGATCGCGCCCTCGTAGTCGCCGACTTGCGAGGAGAGCGTTGCGTATTCGAAGGCGAGATCGAGATCGGAGGGGCGCGAGAGCATCTGCCTGAGGAGAGCCTCGCGGCGCGCTTCGATCTCGGGAGGACCGAGGCGCTGCACGGCGACGGTGGTGCCGTCGGCGGCGAGAGCAGGCGCGGCTTCGCCCATGGCGAGACCGGCAATCGCGAGCGCGATTGCCCATGTCGTCCACCCCGACATCACGAGACCGCTCGGCCTTTCCGAGAGGCGCTTTGCAGGTTGATTCCCGCCAATCCCGCCCCGTCCGCAAAGACGTTACCGAGTTAACCTTTGCCCAGCAAGGGCTCAGCCAAGTTTCCTTAGGTATTTCAAAGGGCCTGTGGCCCAGGGAGCACGCGATTCCCGTGCTATGGTTAACCCATGGGAGAGGCCGATTCCCAACAGGCCAAAGTGCTGGATTTCCTGGGCCGGCCTCCAGCCTACACTCCGCCGCCCGCAACCGTAGAGCGCATCGAGACCCACGCCTCGGTCGTTTTTCTTGCCGGCGCCTTTGCGTACAAGGTCAAGCGGGCGGTCAAATACAACTTTCTCGACTTCTCGACGCTCAAGAAGAGGCGTGCCGCCTGCCTGAACGAACTCCGCGTCAATGCGCGGACGGCAGCCTCAGCTTTACCTCGAGGTCCTGCCGGTAACCATCGGTGATAACGGCATGTTTCGCCTCGGCGGTGACGGAGAGGCGGTCGAATGGGTGCTGAAGATGCGCCAATTCGATCAAGCGAGCCTCTATGACAGCATGGCGGGAGAGGGTCGCCTTGACCTCGCATCGATGCCGCGGCTTGCCGAGGTCATCGCCGTTTTCCACAATTCGGCGGACCGGGTGCTGTCGGCCGACCAGGCTGTGCGGCAGCTCGAGGGTGTGCTCGGCGACAATGCCGAAACCTTTGCCGCCCACCCCGCGGTCTTTCCGCCGCAAAGGGCGCGGGCGCTTGCCGCAGAAAGCCGCGCAAAGCCTCACCGCGCTTGCGCCTTTGCTTGCGGCGCGCGCACGCGGAGGCTACGTGCGCCATTGTCACGGCGATCTCCATTTGCGCAACATCGTGGAGATCGACGGTTCGCCCGTTCTGTTCGACGCGCTGGAGTTCGATGACCGGCTCGCCACCATCGACCTTCTCTACGATCTCGCCTTCCTCTTGATGGATCTCGGGAAGCGCGGGCTCATGCCTCACGCCAACGCCGTGCTCAACGCCTATCTCGATGCAGACGGAGAGACCGGCAATCTCATAGGACTTGCGGCGCTGCCGCTGTTCCTTTCCATGCGGGCGGCGGTCAGGGCCAAGGTCGAGTTGTTGCGCGCGCGCATGGCGGCGCCCGATCGGGCGGCGTCCGTGCGAGAGGAGGCCCGCGCCTATTTCGATCTGGCGCAAAATTTCCTCGCGTCTCCCTTCGCCGCGCCTCATTGCCATCGGCGGATTGTCGGGGAGCGGCAAGTCGGCCGTGGCCCGCGCGATCGCCCCTCACATCGGCGCCTTTCCCGGGCGCGGTGCATGTGCGAAGCGATGTCGAGCGGAAGCGCTTGTTCGGCGCGTCGCCGCTCGAAAGGCTGCCGCCCGAAGCCTATACGCAAGAGGTCACGGAGCAGGTTTACGCCGCGTGCCGCAAGCGCGCCTTGATGGCTCTGGAAGGGGGACAGGCGGTGATCGTCGATGCCGTCCATGCGAGGCCCGAGGAACGCGAGGCTCTCGCGGCGCTGGCCGGAGCCCGGGGCGTTCCATTCACGGGACTTTGGCTCGAGGCGCCGGCAAAAATCCTGCGCGATCGGATCGCGGCAAGGACGGCGGATGTCTCTGACGCGACCGTCGAACTCGTCGATGTTCAGCGCGGATACGATATCGGACCGCAAAGCTTCGCGGTGATCGATGCGAGCCGGACATTCGATGAGGTTGCCGCCTCCTGCCTCCAAAGGATCGGGGTAGAGCCCCGCGCGGCCCCCTAGATTCATCCTTTCCTAACGCTCTTTGGCCGACAGTCGGGCGAGGGCGGCCGGCGGCGATCGCGCCGGCCCTGGGAGGCGGTGCGCCTGCCTTTCCAGAGGCCTGTCGGGGGTAATGGACGTTGCGTTGGGTCGGTCAGCCTGTGCCGGAGACGGCCAGGCGTGTTGGTGGCGTAAGCCTGCTCGGCTTGGCCGTGCCGTTCCTGCTCGGCACCGCTCTCGCCTTTGGCCTCGGAGGCTGCGGGTCGGGGGAAACGGCCAACCGCTCGGAGAACGCATCATCCCGCTCGGCCAGCCGGTGCCCAAGGGCGGAGGCTATTACCAGGTCGGCCAGCCCTATGAGGTGGCGGGGCTCCGGTACTCGCCGCGCGAAGACCCCGCTTACGACCGCGTCGGCAGCGCCTCCTGGTATGGCGAGTTGTTCCACGGGCGCCGCACCGCCAATGGCGAGATCTACGACATGGATCGCCTGTCGGCGGCTCACCCGACGCTGCCGCTTCCCGTCTATGCGCGCGTGACCAATCTCAACAACGGGCGCTCCCTCATCGTCCGCATCAACGATCGCGGGCCGTTCGCGCGCGACCGGATCATCGATCTGTCGCGGCGCTCGGCTGAGGCGCTCGGCTTCCGCAACCACGGCACGGCGACGGTGCGGGTCAAGTATCTCGGCCGCGCTCCATTGAACGGCAATGACAGCTACGAGCAGGCCTATCTCGCAAATCAGAGCTGGGCGCGGGTCGCGAGCAAGGCAAAAGCGCCGAAGGCCGCTTCGATCCGCATCGCCGGAAGCGAAAGGCTTCCGGCGGAGAATCCCGAGAACCTGGCTCTTCAGTGGCAGCGGCCAAGCTACGTCCTGCTGCGCCGCCACCGCCTCAAGTCACGGGCGCCATACCGGCCAAGTGTAGGGACCGAAGTGCAGGTCCCGGGATTGATGGTCCAGGCCGGCACGTTCAAGAACAAGGACAACGCCGAGCGCGCGCGGGCGACGCTTTCGGCCATTGCGCCCGTCGAAATGGCCTCGATCGCCGTGCGCAAAGAGCTCTTATTTCTGCGTCAGGGTCGGACCCTTTTCGGACCCGACGAAGCCAAGGCGGCCTTGATGAAGGTGACGCAAGGCCGGATACCGGGACGCCAAAGTGGTGTCGCAGAACTAGAAATCTCCCCGCGCGGCTTCCGGGTTGATTTTTGCGTGCGAGCGCTCGATATTTGCCGCGTGCGGCCGTGCGCAGCGGCCGCAAAAACTTAATCCGAGCCCGGTCAGCCCGTGCACGCCTCGCGCCTTGACAGACGGATCAAGATCGCAGCGATAGGCGCCGTTCTCTCTTTCGGCGCCGGCTTCGCCGCGGCCACATTGCACGCGGCGCCTCCGCCTGTCGCGTTCGAAACCAAGGCGAAGCGCGCCATTCTCATGGATGCCGACGCCGATCTCGTGCTGTTCGAGAAGGATTCCGATACGCTCGCGCCGCCGGCGAGCATGAGCAAGCTGATGACGCTTGCCATCGTGTTTCGCGAGTTGAAGGCCGGGCGGCTCAAGCTCGAGGACCAATTCAAGGTGAGCGAGCACGCGTGGCGGAGAGGCGGCGCACCGTCAGGCGGCTCGGCGATGTTCGCGCCGCTCAATTCCATGGTGACGGTCAACGACCTGATCCAGGGCGTCACCGTCCAGTCCGCCAACGACGGCGCCATCATCCTCGCCGAAGGAATTGGCGGGACCGAAGAAGCCTTCGCCAAGCAGATGACGGAATATTCCCGCAGCATCGGGCTCGAGAAATCGACGTTCGTCAACGCCACCGGGCTGCCGGCCGAGGGTCATCTGATGACCGCACGCGATCTCGCCACGCTGGCCCGCCATCTGATCTACACTTACCCGGAGTACTATCATTTCTTCGGACAGAAGGACTTCAAGTACCGCGACAAGTTCACGTTCATGAACCGCAATCCCCTGATCTTCGCCGATATCGGCGTGGACGGCTTGAAGACCGGCTTCATCAAGGAGTTCGGGATACGGATTGGTGGCGAGCGGCAAGCGCGGCGACCAGCGGCTTATTGTCGTCGTCGGCGGGGTCGAATCGGCGAAGGAGCGCGAGGCCGAGGCGCGCAGACTTCTCGATTGGGGCTTCAAGAGCTTCAGGCCGTTCCGCCTTTTCGATGCGGGACAGACGGTGAGCGACGCGCTGGTGTGGGGCGGCACCAAGCACTATGTGCCGCTGGTCGGAAACGGCGACATCAACATCATCTTGCCGGTGAACGCGACCGGGAAGGTCGCGGCTGAGATCGTCTATCAGGGCCCGATCAAGGCCCCGATCCGCAAGGGCGATCAGGTGGCGGTGCTCCGGGTCACTTCCGTCGAGTCGCAGGCGACCAACGAGATACCGCTCTATGCCGGCGACGATATCGGCCAGAGCAACTTCGCCATGCGCGGGCTCGACTCTCTGCTCGTACTTGCCTTCGGCTGGCTGTTGTAACCATGCAGCGCGAGAGCGGCGACAGCCGGAAGATTCATCACATTCGAGGGTGGCGAGGGCTCCGGCAAGTCGACGCAGGCCGGGATACTCGCCAACCGCCTGGCGCGCGCCGGGCGAAAGGTCTTCGCCACGCGCGAGCCCGGCGGCTCGCCGGCCGCAGAGGAGGTCCGCGAAGCGCTGCTGTCGGGCCGCGTCTCGCAGTTCGGTCCCTTCGCCGAGGCGGTCATGTTCGCGGTGGCGCGCGCCGATCACATCGAAAAAGCGATCGGGCAGGCGCTGCACGAGGGAAAATGGGTGGTGTGCGACCGCTTCTTCAATTCCACGCGCGCCTATCAGGGATCGACGGCCGGTGTACCGCGGGGGCTGATCAACGCGCTGGAACGCCTCACCGTCGGGGACTTTTCGCCCGATATCACCTTCATCCTCGACATTCCGCCCGAAGCGGGACTTGCCCGCGCCGCCGAACGCCGCAACGGCACCGCGCCGGATCGCTTCGAAAGCCAGGAGCTGATGCAGCATGAGCGCATCCGCAGAGCCTTCCTCGATATCGCCGAGGAAGAACCGAAGCGCTGCGTGGTCATCGATGCGAGCCAGCCCGAGGCCATGGTCGCCGAGGATGTGTGGGAAGTCGTCCTGCAGCGCCTGAAACCCATGAGCCTCACCGCGGAGAGAACGCGCGGAGCGCTCGATCGAGCCCGATCGGCTCGAAGGATTCGCATCGCCGCGCGAGGTCGATGCGCCTGTTCGGCCACGAGGCGGCGCTCGGTGAACTTCACGATGCGCTGCACAGCGGACGCCTGCACCATGCCTGGCTCATCGTCGGGCCCGAGGGTATCGGCAAGGCGACGCTCGCCTATCGCTTCGCCCGCACCGTTCTCGGCGGAGGGCGAGCAGGGCGATGCGCGGCAAGCCCTCGATCGCGATCATCCGGTCTTCCGCAAGGTCGCGGCGCTGTCGCATCCCAATCTCCTTCTCATCCGGCGTTCGTGGGTCGAGAAGTCGAAGCGCTATTCGCAATGGATCGGCGTCGAGGAGGTCAGGCGCTTGCGCGCCTTTCTCGGGCATTCGGCGGGCGAGGGGGGCTGGCGTGTCGTCGTCGTCGACCGGGCCGATGAGCTGAACCAGAACGCGGCGAACGCACTCCTGAAGGCGCTCGAGGAACCGCCGCCGAGGACCCTGTTCCTCCTCATCTCCAGCGCCGAGGGGCGGCTTCCCGTCACCATCCGCTCGCGCACGCGCACCCTTCGGGTGGCGGCTTTGGCAGAGGACGACCTGGAGAAGGCGGTGCGCGACGGCGCTCGAACGCGACGGGCACAAGACCGATGCCAAGACGCTGTGCGACGGCGCTTGCCTTGAGCCAGGGAAGCGTGCGGCGCGCGCTCGAACTCGTCTCAAGCGCGGGCATCGAACTCTATCGCGAGATCCTTGCCGCCCTCGGCGGTCTGCCGGAGATCGACGGACCGAGGCTTCACCGCCTCGTCGACCGGCTCGCCGGCGCCGCCGAAAGCGAGCGTTTCGATCTTTATCTTGCGCTTCTTCTTGGACTGATCGAGCGGCTGATCCGCTTCACGGCGACGGGGAGGGGGTGACAGTGGACGAGGAGAGGCTCGCCGCGCGGCTCCTTTCGCCTGCCAATCTCGCCCGCTGGGCGGAAGCGTGGGAGGCAATCTCGGAGGCAAAGGCCGAGGCGCAGGCGCTTAATCTCGATCGCGGGCTCCTCCTGCTCGAGAGCTGGTTCCGCCTGCAGCAGCTGGCCCGGGAACATCCTGTTTAGCGAGAATGCCAGCGCGCTTGCCCACGGGCGGGGCTAAGGGCTATTCCTGCCGTCATGGCAGACAAGCGGCCCTACTACATCACCACTGCCATCTCCTATCCGAACGACGCGCCCCATATCGGCCATGCCTATGAGGCGGTGGCCACGGATGCGCTCGCGCGCTTCCGGCGCTTGCAAGGCCACGACGTGTTCTTCCTCACCGGCACCGACGAGCACGGCATCAAGATGCTTCAGACGGCGAAGGCCCAGGGCATCACGCCGGCCGAGCTTGCCGACCGCAACACGCCCAAGTTCCACGACATGGTCCGCGTGCTCGCCTGCTCCAACGACGATTTCATCCGCACGCGCGAGGAGCGGCACAAACGCGCATGCCAGGAGCTGTGGCGGCGCATGCAGGCGGCGGGCGACATCTATCTCGACAAATATGCCGGCTGGTACTCGGTGCGGGATGAGGCCTATTACGACGAAAGCGAGCTGAAGGATGGGGCCGGCGGAAGCAAGCTTTCGCCGCAGGGAACGCCGGTCGAGTGGGTCGAGGAGGAGAGCTATTTCTTCAAGCTCTCGGCCTATCAGGACAAGCTGCTTGCCTATTACGAAGCGCATCCGGGAGTTCATCGGTCCGGAGACGCGCGCCAACGAAGTGAAGAACTTCGTGCGCGGGGGCCTCCAGGACCTCTCGATCTCGCGCACGACTTTCGATTGGGGCATCCCCGTGCCCGGCGATCCGAAACACATCATGTATGTGTGGGTCGACGCGCTCACGAACTATCTGACAGGCGTCGGCTTTCCCGACGATCGTTCGGAAACCTTCCGGCGCTACTGGCCTGCCGACGTGCATATCATCGGCAAAGACATCATCCGGTTTCACGCCGTCTACTGGCCGGCCTTTCTCATGTCGGCGGGCGTGGCGCTGCCGAAGCAGGTGTTCGGCCACGGCTTCCTCTATAACCGCGGAGAGAAGATGTCGAAGTCGGTCGGCAACGTCGTCGATCCGTTCACGCTGGCGAAGGATTACGGCACGGATCAGCTCCGCTATTTTCTCTTGCGCGAGGTGCCGTTCGGCCAGGACGGAAATTACAGCCGTGACGGGATCGTGCAGCGCATCAATGCCGATCTCGCCAACGATCTCGGCAATTTCGCCCAACGCTCGCTGTCGATGATCGCCAAGAATTGCGGCGGCGCGGTGCCGAAGCCCGGCAAGTTCACGGCCGCTGACGAGACCATCCTGGCGTCGGCCGACGCACTTCTGCCCCGCGTCGAAGCCGCCATCGACGAGTTCGCCATTCATCGGGCGCTCGAGATGGTGTGGGCTGTGGTCGCGGACGCCAATCGCTATTTCGCGAGCGAGGAGCCCTGGGCGCATAAGAAGACCGATCCGGAGCGGATGGAGACGATCCTCTATGTCACGGCTGAGGTCACGCGCCAGATCGCGATCCTGGTGCAGCCGGCGATGCCGGAGAGCGCGGGCAGGCTGCTCGATCAGCTCGGCGTGCCGGCGTCGGCGCGCGACTTCGCCGCGCTTGGACCCGAAGGGAGGCTGGAAGCGCGGAACGTCATTGCCCCCGCCGGCGCCCGTGTTCCCGCGTTACGTCGAGGCGGACAGCGAGGCCACGGCGTCGTAGTGCTCCGGGACTAGCGGCACAATTGCTTGATGCGCGCCTCGTCGACGCCTTCGACCACGACCCCGCCGATCACGGTGCGCGGGACGGCGGTGTCGCCAAACCGCCGGATCATGGCGGCTTGGACCGGCTCGGTCGTCGCGTCCAACATGCTGTACTTGATGCCGTTGCGCGCGAGGATGGTCCTGACTTGCCGGCAATAGGGGCACCAATCGGCGTTGTACATCACGACTTTCTTGCTGCACGCGGCCGCGGCCGGGTCTGTACCGAGGCAGAGCAGCGCAGCAGCGGCGGCCATCGCGACGAAGTGGAGGCGACGAAAGATGGAAGTGTTTCTCGGCATTGGTTTCCTTCACCGTAAGCCGCGCGCCGGAGCGCCTTGTTGTCACGTTCGTGCAAATGCTGCACATAGGCTGGAGCCGGCTTCCCACGTAACCTAGCAGCTTGAAGAATATTGGTCTTTCATCTTTCCGTGATGCTCGTAGACAGCCACTGCCACCTCGACTTTCCCGAGCTTGAGCGCGAGCTCGACGCGGTGCTGGACCGTGCGCGGAGCGCCGGTGTCGGCCCGATCGTGACCATCTCGACGCGTGTTCGTCGCTTCGATGCGCTGAAGGCCATCGTCGAGGCGTATCCAGGCGTGTTCTGCTCGATCGGGACGCATCCCCACAACGCTGCGGAGGAGCCCGACGTCACCGTGGCCGAGCTCGTCGCGGTCGCGCGTCATCCCAAGGTGGTGGCGATCGGGGAGGCCGGCCTCGACTATCATTACGACCACAGCCCGCGCGACGTGCAGCGTATGAGCTTCCGCACCCACATCGCCGCCGCGCGCGAAACAGGGCTGCCGCTCGTCATCCACGCGCGCGAGGCCGATTCCGACATCGCCGCCGCGCTGGAGGAGGAGAGTGCAAAGGGGCCGTTTCCCTTCGTGCTTCATTGCTTCACCAGCGGACCCGATCTTGCGCGACGGGGGCTCGCGCTCGGCGGCAGCATCTCCTTCTCCGGCGTCCTCACCTTCAAGAACGCCGGCGCGCTCCGCGAGATCGCGCTGACCGTGCCGCCGGACCGTCTCCTGGTCGAGACAGACGCGCCTTATCTTGCGCCTGAGCCGATGCGGGGGAAGACCAACGAGCCTGCTTTCGTGGCCCATGTCGCCGCGCGGCTTGCGGCTCTGCGCGGCGTGGACGAGAGCGAGATCGCGCGGGTCACCACGGACAATTTCTTCAGGCTGTTCAAGAAGGTTCCCCGCGTCTTGCAGAACGTGCCGCAAAGCGCCGCATGAGCCTCAAGCTGACCATCCTCGGCTGCGGCACATCGGGCGGCGTGCCCCGCGTCGGCAATCATTGGGGCGCTTGCGATCCCGCCGAGCCCAAGAACCGGCGCAAGCGCTGCGCGCTGCTTGTCGAGCGCGACGGGCCCAAGGGAAAAACCACGGCGCTGGTGGACACCACGCCGGACCTGCGCCAGCAGCTTCTCGATGCAGGCGCCGCCTGGCTCGACGGCGTGCTCTACACGCACGACCATGCCGATCACACGCATGGCATCGATGATCTGCGCCAGGTGGCCTACAACGGCAATCGCCGGGTCGACGTCTATCACGACGAGGCCACTGGCAGGCTGCTCCGCGCGCGCTTCTCCTATTGCTTCGAGGCGCCGCCCGGCAGCGAATATCCGGCGATCCTGAAGAGCCACGAGATTCGGGCAGGCGAGGCGGTTCACATATCCGGGGCGGGAGGCGTCATCGCGGCGCTGCCGTTCCGGCAGATCCACGGCGCGGGCGAGACGCTCGGCTTTCGCTTCGGGGGCGTGGCCTATTCGCCGGATGTGAGCGATTTCCCCGAGGAGTCGCTGGAAGCGCTACAAGATCTCGATGTGTGGATCCTCGATGCGCTGCGTTACACGCCGCATCCGAGCCATCTCTCGGTTGAGCAGGCGCTTGCCTGGATCGCGCGGATGAAGCCGAAGCGCGCGGTGCTCACGCATATGCATGTCGATCTCGACTATGCGCGGTTGCGGGGCGAGCTCCCCGAAGGCGTGGAGCCCGCCTATGACGGCATGGTGCTGACGGCCGAAGAGTAGCGGGACCTACGCAGCTCGACGATCCGGCCCGTCTCGGTGAAGTCGGGCATGGCGAGAGGGACGAAGGCCTCGGCGGCTTGCGCGGGCGTCCGGAGCTTCGACTGATCCTCCCCCGGATAGGCTTCGGCGCGCATGCGCGTCGCTGTGGCGCCGGGATCGATCAGGTTCACCTTGATGGCACTGTCGCTCGTCTCGTTGGCATAGGTCCTGGCAAGAACTTCGAGCGCGGCCTTGGTCACGGCGTAGGGGGCCCAATAGGCGCGACCCTCGCCCGCCGCGCCCGAGGTGACGAAGATCGCCCGGCCGGAGTCCGAGCGCCGAAGCAGCGGATCGAGCGTGCGGATCAGCCGCCAGTTCGCGGTGACGTTGATCGGCGAAGCTCTTCTCCCACAGTTCCGACGGGACATGGGTGAGGGGAGAGAGCCGGCCGAGGATGGCGGCGTTGCCCACCAGCACGTCGAGCCTGCCGAAGCGCTCATAGAGGGAAGGCCCGAGCGCGTCGATGGCCTTGCCGTCGGCGAGGTCGAGAGGAATGAGCGTGGCCTTGCCGCCGGCCGCCCTGATGCGATCGTCAACCTCTTCGAGCGCTTTGCGGTTGCGGGCGAGCAGCAGCACATGCGCGCCCTCTTCGGCGAATTTCTCGCGCCACTGCGCGGCCGATGCCGCGCGAAGCGCCGGTAATGAGCGCGATGCGGTCTGTGAGTCGCCCCGAACTCAACCGACCTCGGCGAGGAAGGAGAGCTGCTTCTGCTGCGGGGGCCCTTCGCGGTCTCTGAGCCTCGTCGGATATTCGCCGGTGAAACAATGATCGGTGAATTGCGGATGGGCGTTGTCGCGGCCGTCAAAGCCCATGGCGTGGTAGATGCCGTCGACCGACAGGAAGGCAAGCGAGTCGGCCCCGATGAATTCCCGCATCTCCTCCAGGCTGCGATGGGCGGCGAGCAGCTTGTCCTGATCGGGCGTGTCGATCCCGTAGAAATCGGGATGGGTGATCGGCGGGCTCGAAATCCGCATATGCACTTCGCTGGCGCCGGCCTCGCGCATCATCTGCACGATCTTCACCGAGGTCGTGCCGCGCACCACGCTGTCGTCGATCAGCACGATGCGCTTGCCTTGGACCTGGCCTTCGTTGGCGCTGTGCTTGAGCTTGACGCCGAGCTGCCTGATGCGCTGCTCGGGCTCGATGAAGGTGCGGCCGACATAGTGGTTGCGGATGATGCCGAATTCGAAGGGGAGCCCCGATACTTGCGAATAACCGATGGCGGCGGGCACGCCCGAGTCGGGGATGGGTATGACCACGTCGGCATTGGCCGGCGCCTCGCGCGCCAATTGCCGTCCCATCTCCTTGCGCACTTCGTAGACCGAGCGTCCGCCGACGATGGAATCGGGCCGGGCGAAATAGATGTATTCGAAGATGCAGAGTCGCGACGGGTATTTCGGCACGAAGCGGTGGCTCTCGATCCCTTCGCGGGTGATCACCACGACCTCGCCGTTCTCGACCTCGCGCACGAACTCGGCGCCGATGATGTCGAGCGCGCAAGTCTCCGACGCCAGCACCCAAGCCTCGCCGAGCCTGCCGATAACAAGAGGCCTGATGCCGAAAGGATCGCGCGCGCCGATGAGCTTCTTATGCGTGAGCCCGACGAGAGCATAGGCGCCTTCGACCTGGAGCAGGGCTTCGATGAACTTCTCGACGAAACGCTGCTTCTCGCTGCGCGCGACGAGGTGGAGTATCACCTCGGTGTCGGTGGTCGATTGGCAGATAGCGCCTTTCTTGATGAGGGATTCGCGCAAAGTCAGCGCGTTGGTGAGGTTGCCGTTATGCGCCAGCGCGAAGCCGCCGGAATCGAGATCGACGAAGAGCGGTTGCACGTTGCGCAAGACCGGGTCGCCGCAGGTCGAGTAGCGGACATGGCCGATGGCCATGTCGCCCTTCAGCCTGTCGATCACCGGCCGCGAGGTGAAATGGTCGCCGACAAGACCGAGGCGGCGTTCGGTGTGGAAATGGCTCCCGTCGAAGCTGACGATGCCGGCCGCTTCCTGGCCGCGATGCTGGAGCGCATGGAGTCCGAGCGCCGTGAGCGCCGCGGCATCGGGATGATTGAAGATGCCGAAGACGCCGCACGCCTCGTGCAGCCGGTCCTCTTCGAGCCAGTTCGGCTCCTTGGTCAGAACGTGCTCTGTCACGGGCCTCAAGCCTCCTCCCAGTAAATAGGCGCCCCGAAAGAGCGCTTCAATGGCACGCGACGCGACACATTTCCTTGAAACTTAACCTCATGACGGCTGGTCCGGTTGGGCCTCGGCCGGGGCCTCCGGCTGTCCTTCCGGCTGGGCGCCCGGTTGTCGCTTCCCCGGGCTGTCCCTCCTGCTGGCCGTCCTCCGATCCCGGCAACAACTGCTCCGGATTCATGGGCAGCAGCGATTCGATGGCGAGCTGCGTACTCTGAAGAATGGGGTAGGAGCGTGCGCTGCGCACCCACTCCGGCTGGTCGCGGGCCAGTGCGTTGAACAGAATGAAGACGATTGCGACGAGCAGAAAGCCGCGCACCAAGCCGAAGATAAAGCCGAACGAGCGGTCGAGAGCGCCGACCCGGCTGTCGAGCACGCTGTCGGAAATGCGGAAGGTGATCAGGCTCACCACGATCAGCGTGATGATGAACACGCCGGCGGCGAAGGCGATCTGGGCGATGCTGGGATTGCCGACATAGGGCTCCAGCAGAGTGGCATATTTGGGCGTGAGATAGAGGGCGGCGACGGCGGCCACGGCCCAGGAGAAGATCGACAGGACCTCGCGCGTAAACCCGCGCACCATCGCGAGGAAGCCCGAGATGAGCATGATGGCGATAAGAATGACATCGAGCCAGGAGATGGGCACGTCGCGAGGCTCCTTCGAGGGCGGCGCACACTATCACGATTCCCGGCGATGAAGCACAAATGGCCCCTTGGGGCAATCGTTGAGGCCTTCGCCGGCGGGATTGTCGCAGGGGCGCCCGAATTTACACCCGCGACGTGCACAATAGAGCCACAAGCTCGTCCAATTGCGACAGCGGCAGGAGGCGCATTTCCTTCGTTTCCCGGTCGCCTTCGCCGGCCGCGACGGGCACGACCGCGCTGGTGAAACCGAGCTTGGCGGCTTCCTTGAGACGCTGGTCCATGTGGCTTACGGCGCGCACCGCCCCGGTCAGGCTCACCTCGCCGAAATAGACGGTGTCTTCCGGCGCGGGACTGGCGCTCATGGACGACAGCAGCGCCGCCGCGGCGGCGAGATCGGCCGCCGGCTCATTGAGGCGCAAGCCCGCCGGCGACGTTGAGATAGACGTCATGGGCGCCGAGCCTCACGCCGCAGCGCGCTTCCAGCACCGCAAGCAGCATGGCGAGACGATTGGGGTCCCATCCCACCACGGCGCGGCGCGGCGTTCCGAGGGAAGAGGGTGCCACGAGCGCCTGGATCTCGACGAGGAGCGGGCGGGTCCCTTCCATGCCGGCGAATACGGCAGTGCCGGGCGCGCCCTGCTCGCGGTCGCTCAGGAACAGGGCGGAGGGGTTTGCCACTTCCTTGAGGCCTTGCTCGCGCATCTCGAACACGCCGATCTCGTCGGTCGGGCCGAAGCGGTTCTTGACCGCGCGCAAGATGCGGAACTGGTGGCCGCTCGAGACCCTCGAAGGACAGCACGGTGTCGACCATGTGCTCGATGACTTTCGGACCGGCGATCTGGCCGTCCTTGGTGACATGGCCGATAAGGATGAGGGCGGAGCCGCTTGCCCTTGGCGTGGCTGATCAGGGCCGAGGCGCAGCCTCTGAGCTGGGAGATGGTGCCGGGCGCCGCTTCCACGCCCTCCGACCAGAGCGTCTGCACGGAGTCGATGACGACGAGGGCAGGGGGCGCCGCGCTGCCCAAAGTGGCGACGATGTTGGCGAGGTTGGTCTCGACTGCCGAGAGCGACCGGCGCGTCGCTCAGCCCAAGACGCGCCGCCCGCATGCGTATCTGCGCCGGCGCCTCCTCGCCGGAGAGATACACGACGCGCGCGCCGGATTCGGCGAGCTTCGCGCCGCTGCCTGGAGCAGCAAGGTCGATTTGCCGATGCCGGGGTCGCCGCCGACAAGCACGGCGGAGCCCGGCACGAGCCCGCCGCCGAGAACCCGGTCGAGCTCGGCGATGCCGGTGGGATAGGCGCGGGGCTTCGAAGGTCGCGGCTGCAAGGGTCTCAAGCGCGGCAAGCCGCCCTTTGCCCCCCTTGATGGCAATCAGCGCGGGGGACGCGGATGGCGTTTTCTCCTCGATGATGGAATTCCACTCGCCGCAGGAGCCGCATTTGCCGGACCAGCGGGTGGTCACAGCTCCGCAGGCCTGGCAGACGAAGGCTCGCGAGGCTTTGGCCATGGATCGGGTTCAGCCCCCGAGATAGCGCCGGAGCGCGCGCCGGCCGAGATTGGTGAGGACCTCGTAATCGATGGTGCGCGCATGGGCGGCGAGCACGTGAGCCGGCACATTCGGTCCGATCAGCTCGACCCAAGCGCCGCGCTGCGCGAGCGCTTCCGGCACGAGGCTAACATCGAGCGTGACGAGGTCCATGGAGACGCGGCCCACGAGCGGCGCGGCATGAGGACCGAGATAACCGGCGAAGCCTTCCTCGCCGTCGGCGACGGATAAGGCGCGTAAGAAACCGTCGGCATAGCCCACGGAGACGACGGCGACCCGCGCCGGCTTGCGTATCGTCCGGCTCGCGCCGTAGCCGACGGTTTCTCCTTGAGCGACATCGCGCAGTTGCAGGATGCGTCCCTTGAGCTGCACCACCGGCCGGAACGGATTTGCGCCATGGCGGCGGGGATGGCCGCCATAGAGCGCGAGACCAGGCCGCACCAAATCATAGATATAGTCGCGACCGAGCAGGATGCCGGGGGAATTGGCGAGGCTCGCAGGCGCAGCAGGAAGAAGCGCGCGAAGCCGGTCGAACATCCGTCGCTGCCCATCGCTCTTCGGATGGTCGGGCTCGTCGGCGCAAGCGAGATGGCTCATCACCAGCGACAGCGTCAGCGCCGGCCAAAGGTCCGCCTTCGGCCGCGATCTGCTCGACGTCTTCGGCCGAAAGACCGAGGCGATTCATGCCGCTGTCGATATGCACGGCACAAGCGAGCCTTTCGTCGTGCGCGATGCAGAACGCCGCCCACTCTCCGACCTCATCGGCGCTGTTCAGCACGGGGCGGAGGCCATGGGTGCGGTAGAGCTCGGCCGTGCCGGGCATCAGTCCGGCGAGCACGTAGATGGTCGCCTCAGGCAGGAGCGTGCGCAGATGCTCTCCCTCCTCGAGGGTGGCGACGAAGAAGGTCTTGCAACCGGCGCGCCAGAGCACGGGGGCGATCCGAGCCATGCCGAGCCCGTAGGCGTCGGCCTTGACCACGGCGGCACATTCGGCAGGGGCCGCCAGATCGCGCATTGCGCGATAGTTGGCGGCGACCGCATCGAGATCGATGGTGAGGATGGCGGTGTCGCCCGGCCCTTCGTCGCGCGCGCCCGAGGGGACCCCGTGCGTGCGCTCGCGGCTCACGCGCGCCGCTCCGGCAGGCGCTCCTCCGCCGCGAGATTGCTGAATCGCGTGAACTCCGGCGTGAATTGCAGCGTCACCGTGCCCGTGGGTCCGTGGCGCTGCTTGCCGATGATGATGTCGGCCTTGCCGGTCACCGTTTCCATCTCTACTTGCCACTGCTTGTGCTCTTCGGTGTTCTCGCGGGGTTGCCTGCGCTCGACATAATATTCCTCGCGGAACACGAACAACACCACGTCGGCATCCTGCTCGATCGAGCCGGATTCGCGCAAATCCGCAAGTTGCGGGCGCTTGTCCTCCCGCTGCTCGACCTGGCGGGAGAGCTGCGAAAGCGCAAGGACGGGGACATGCAGCTCCTTGGCGAGGGCCTTGAGCCCGGTGGTGATCTCCGAGACCTCCTGCACCCTGCCTTCTGCCGCGCGCCGCGAAGAGCCGGACAGGAGCTGGAGATAGTCCACCACGATAAAGCCGAGCCCCCTCTGGCGCTTCAGCCGCCGCGCCCGCGCCGCAAGCTGGGCGACGGTGATGCCGCCGGTCTGGTCGATGTAGAGGGGGAGATGCTGCAACTCCTGGGACACTTCGACGATGCGGTCGAACTGTTCCGCATCGATGCGCCCGCGGCGGATTCGCTCCGAGGGAATATACGCCTGCTCGGAGATGATGCGGGTGGCGAGCTGCTCGGCCGACATCTCGAGCGAGAAGAACCCCACGACCGCGCCGTCGAGCACCTGCTCTGAATCGGTGCCGGGACGGTACGCCTTGGCGACGTGATAGGCGATGTTGGTGGCGAGCGCCGTCTTGCCCATGGCGGGACGTCCGGCGATGATGATGAGGTCGGACGGCTGCAGCCCGCCCATGCGGATGTCGAGGTCGGTAAAGCCGGTGGCAAGACCGGACAGGCCGCCGTCGCGCCGGTAGGCGTTGGCGGCCATGTCGATGGCGGAGGTGAGCGCGGCTGTGAAGGGCTCGAAGCCCGTGCCGTATTTGCCGGTATCTGCCAGCTCGTAAAGCTTCTGCTCGGCATCTTCGATCTGGACCGATGGCGGCGCGTCGATGGGCGAGTCGAAGGCGGTATTGACCATCTCCTCGCCGATTTGGATCAGCTGGCGGCGGATGGCGAGATCGTAGACGGTGCGGCCGTAATCTTCGGCATTGATGATGGTGGTCGCGTTGGCCGCCAGACGCCCGAGATATTGCGGGATGGAAAGCTCTCCCGCCGGGAGCTCGGCCTGGAAGAAGGTCTTGAGCGTGATCGGGGTTGCGCGCTTGCCGCTCAGGATCAGCTTGGCTGCCGCCTCATAGATGCGGGCGTGGAGCTGGTCGTAGAAATGCTCGGGCTTGAGGAAATTGGAGACGCGGTCGATCGCTTCGTTATTCACCAGGATGGCGCCGAGAAGGGCTTGTTCCGCCTCAAGATTGTGGGGCGCTTCGCGGAAGATCGGCGTCTCCGGCTGAAGCGGGCGAATCAGTGCGTTGCTCATGGTGCGACACTACCGCAAAGGAAGGGGGCGGCTAGATGCCGGGTCTGTGAACAGCGGGGAGATCGTGGGATCGCCCACAAGGAGCGCAGTTAGGAGCCTGCTTTTCCTTCTGCCGGCTCCTCGCCGCCAAGCTCGGCCGGTGCGCCCTCTTCGAACAACGCCTCGGCGGCACGGCGTGCGGCCTCGGCGTCCTCCTCGGCCTCGGTCGGTCGCCCCCCGCGTCACGTCCTCGCCGCGGGCCTGCCGCGCCGCTTCGTCGGGCGAGCGGGCCACGTTGACGGAGATGTGAGGTTCGACCTCGGCGTGGAGCTGGACGCGGATCGCATGAACGCCAAGCGTCTTGATCGGCCGGTCGAGCATCACCTGGCGCCGCTCGATGGTGAAGCCGCCTTCGGTGACGGCGTCGGCGACGTCGCGGGTCGAGACCGAGCCGTAGAGCTGGCCGCTGTCGCCGGCTTGGCGGATCACGATGAAGCTTCGGCCGTCGAGCTTCGCCGCCACCGTCTGGGCTTCGGATTTGAGCTCGAGGTCGCGCGCCTCGAGTTGCGCGCGCTCGCGCTCGAAGCGCTTGCGATTGGCTTCGGTGGCGCGAAGCGCCTTGCCTTGCGGCAGCAAATAGTTGCGCGCGAAGCCGTCCTTGACGGTGACGACGTCGCCCATTTGTCCGAGGCGTCCGATGCGCTCGAGCAGGATCACTTCCATGTTCGACACTCCTATTGTCAGATCGTTCCGCCGCCTTTGGGCGGCTGGCCACCTTGCGCCGCGCGCCGGCGCAAGCCCAAAGACGGCTCGGCCAGCCCGATAATGGCGACGATGATGGCAACCCAACCCAGCAGCAAAATCCCGAGATAGACGGTGGCGAGCAGCAAGCCGCGAAGCGGCATGCCGCGGCTGTAGACGTGGATCACCGCCAATCCCTGTAGCGTGTAGGCGAACAGCAACGCTCCGGCGAGGCCGGTCGCGAGCAATCCGGGCAGGCCCGGCAGGAAGGACGCTGGGAGCGCCGCCGCGAAGATCAGCAGAAACGCGTTGGGCAGTTCCAGCGCGTGAAGGTCGGGCCAGGGTCTGAGCGCCCGTCCCGAGGCGTCGACGATCAGACCGGCGAGCCACAGGTTGAACAGGGTGATGGTGAGCCAGACAATGGCAAAAGCGGCGGGAAGCGTCCGCGCTATGATGCCCGAGAGATTCGCGATGTTCTCCTCGGTGAAGAGCGTGCCGTCGCGGTCGAGATCCTTCAGCGAACTCTGGTTCAGGAACTCGCTGATCGACGCGCGATAGCTGTCTTGGTCGTAGCCCAGGAAGAGCACGAGCACGGCGGCGAGCAGGCCGGCGATGAGCGCGGCCCAGCCGACGATGCGGCCGGGCGGATACCATTCGAGCGCGGCACTGCCTTGACCTTCGGAGGTCGTGGACGGGGCGCGACAGAAGCGCAAGATGGGTCAAGAGCGCCATCGGCGCGGCGATTGAGACCGCGAAGGCCGCGGCCGCGGCGGGGCCAAGTGCCACGAGCGACCACGATCGTGCCGGTCAGCGCCGAGATCAGCGCCGCTGCGCCGCCCCAACCGAGACCGGCAAGGCAGAGCGGGAGCGGCGCGAGATAGAAAAGCATGGCGGCGAAAGCCGTGCCGGTTGCGGCGGAGGCGAACAACGCCGCCGATACGAGCCCTGAGCCTATGCCGATGATGAGGTGTGTTGGCATCGATTCGCTGTCCCGCCTCCTTCGCAAGCGGTTAGGGGAGGGTTGGTCCGCCCCAACTTCTGGAAATCTTGGCGCTCGCTAAGGCTTCAGACCTCCTACTGAATAAGGTAGGGCAGAAGCCCGAGGAACCGCGCGCGCTTGATCGCTCGCGCGAGCTCGCGCTGCTTCTTGGCCGACACCGCCGTGATCCGGCTCGGGACCATCTTGCCGCGCTCGGAGACATAACGCTGGAGCAGCTTCACGTCCTTGTAGTCGATCTTCGGCGCCTTGTCGCCGGAGAAGGGACAGGTCTTGCGCCGGCGATAGAAGGGACGACGCGCCTGGACTTGGGTCATGCTCATGTGACCTCCTCCTCACCCTGGCTCGTCTCGTTGACTTCGAGTTCGCTTCCGCCGCGCGACTCCCGCGGGGCGAAATCGCGATCGCGGTGCGCGGTCGCGCCGCCCGTCCCGCGATGCGATCGCCGCGGTCGCCGCGGCCCTCGCGCTCGTCGCGATCGGCGCGCCGCATCATCGGCGACGGCGCGGGATCATGCTCATCGACCCGCACGGTCAGGAAGCGGATGATGTCGGTGGAAAGCCGCATCTGACGCTCGAGCTCGGTCACCGCCTCATGCGGCGCATCGATATTCAACAGCGCATAATGCGCCTTGCGGTTCTTCTTGATGCGGTAAGTGAGCGACCTCAGCCCCCAATATTCGGTCTTTGCGACTGAGCCGCCGCGCTCCTCGAGGATGGAACGAAAATCCTGGAGGAGGGACTCAACCTGCTGGGCGGAAATATCCTGCCGCGCCAGAAATACATGCTCGTAGAGAGGCATTGACGCCTTTCCTTCTTCGTTGCTCCGGCGCGAAGCCTCGCATGGGCGCTTTAGAAGGAAAGGCCCAAGAGACGACCCAGAGAGCGGAGACACGGGAGGACGGCGCTTTCACGCCTGCCGCTGTTCGAGCGGTCCTCCGTTCAGCCTCCGACCGGAGCGGTTGCTAGTGGCGGTCTTATAAGACTTCGCGCCGCGTTTGCAAGTGCCGGGCAGGCGCATGCCGCCTATTGCGCGGCCGATTGCGAGGTGCAGGCAACGGCCTTGTTCTCGGTCAGCGAGAACGCCTTGCAATTGCCCTGCGCGTTGACCTCGACCACTCCGACCATATCGATCGGCGCATCGGTGTACTCGACGGTGAAGCTCACCGGTGTGATCACTTGCGTGGAGAGATCCTGGGGCGGGCGCCCCTTGGCGTCGAAGGCGAAGATGAGGTCCTTGGGATCGCCCATGCGCGGCGTCAGCCGAAGCTCGCTGTAGTTTGGGGTCGGCGCCGAGGCGTTAACCGTGATGGTCACCGTGGGCGGGTCGGATTTGCTGATGGAAGCGGTCACGTCCTCGACCGAGGTCAACACGACGAGCGCCGGATCGGGTGGGAGTTTGGACTTCCAAGGCCAGGGCTCAGGGTCGGCGGCAAAAAGCGACCCGCCGGCGCTCGCGATGCCGAACGCTGCGATCAGCAGCGCCGAGAAGAACGGGGCGGTTCATCGATGCTTCTCCCTGTGGCTTGACCGGCGATTGCCGTCGAAACGCTGTTCTAGCATGAGCGATTGTGGGCGTACGTTATCTTTTCGGTTGGCGATTATCGCAAGCCCGGGCGCAATGCACCCGCCGCAGCAAGCCTCGCTTGACAGCAAATATTGAAACGGTGTCTTTGGCCGAACCGCGAGCCCCGCCATACGCCCATCATGAGCATCGCTTTCATCTTTCCCGGCCAGGGAAGCCAGGCTGTCGGCATGGGAGCCGAGCTCGCCAAGGCTTACCCTTCCGCGCGCGCGGTGTTCGAGGAGATCGACGCGGCGCTGTCGCAGAATCTGTCGCGATTGATGTGGGAGGGGCCGGAAAGCGAGCTGACGCTCACCGAGAATGCACAGCCGGCGCTGATGGCGGTCTCTCTCGCGGCGATGCGCGTGCTCGCCGACAAGGGGCTGAGCCTTCCCGGCAAAGTCGCCTATGTGGCGGGGCATTCGCTTGGCGAATATTCGGCGCTTGCCGCTTCGGGCGCGCTCAGCCTTGCCGATACGGCACGGCTGCTCAAGACGCGCGGCCGCGCCATGCAGGAGGCGGTGCCCGTTGGCGAGGGAGCGATGGCGGCCTTGCTCGGCGCCGATCTCGCCCAGGCCGAGCAGCTCGCGAAGGCCGCGGCCGAGGGCGAAGTGTGCCAGGCCGCCAACGACAATGCGCCGGGGCAGGTCGTGATCTCCGGCACCAAGCGCGCGATCGAACGGGCGGTGACGCTCGCGCCGAAATTCGGCGCGCGCCGCGCGGTGCTGCTTGCCGGTGAGCGCCCCGTTCCATTGCGCGCTGATGCAGCCTGCGGCCGAGGTCATGCGGGAGGCGCTCGCCGCGGTGACGGATCGACCCGCCCGCTGTTCCGCTCGTGGCCAATGTGCTCGCGGCGCCCATTTCCGATCCCGAAATCATTCGCGCGCGTCTCGTCGAACAGGTGACCTCCATGGTGCGATGGCGCGAAACGATGCTCTATCTCAAGGAGCATGGCGTCGGCACCGTGTATGAAGTCGGCGCCGGACGCGTGCTCACGGGAATTGCCCGGCGTTTCGACGGGATCGAGGCCAAAAGCGTCGGCTTGCCGGAAGAAGTCGAAAGCGCGGCGGCGTCGCTCGCCGGCTAGGCGCAGGAAGAGGAGAGGCTTCGATGTTCGACCTGACAGGAAAAGGCGCGCTCGTCACGGGCGCCACCGGCGGGATTGGCGGCGCGATCGCCAAGGTGCTGCACGCGCAAGGCGCTCAAGTTGCCGTCTCGGGCACCAAGGCCGAGCGCCTGGAGGCGCTTGCCGCGGAACTCGGCTCGCGCGTCTTTGTGCTGCCTTGCGACCTGCGCGACCGGACGGCGGTGGCGGCGCTTGCCGACACGGCGGAAAAGACGCTCGGCCAGGTCGACATCCTCGTGAACAACGCCGGCATCACCCACGACAATCTGTTCATGCGCATGAAGGATGAGGAGTGGGACGACGTGATCTCGGTCAACCTCACCTCGGTGTTCGTGCTGACCCGCGGCATCTTGCGCGGCATGATGCGGCGCCGTTACGGGCGCATCGTCAATATCGCTTCGATTTCGGGGGTGTTCGGCAATCCGGGGCAGGGGAACTATGCCGCATCGAAGGCGGGATTAGTCGGCATGACCAAGTCGCTGGCGCGGGAAGTGGCGAGCCGGGGCATCACCGCCAACTGCATCGCGCCCGGCTTCATCAAGACGCCCATGACCGATGCGCTCACGCCCAAGCAAGTCGAGATGATCGCAGCCGCAATCCCGGCCAAGACTTTCGGCAAGCCCGAAGACGTGGCCGCAGCCGTGGCCTTCCTCGCCAGCACCGAGGCCGCCTATATCACGGGCGAGACGATGCATGTGAACGGCGGCATGGTGATGGTGTAAGCGCATGAGTTGTAACGAGTAATAGGCCTTGCCGGGAACGATTTGGCGGGTGCCGTTTCCGGGATGCGGGCTTCTGGCAAGGCTACTCAAAGTATGATACGCAAGCGGCCGCTTCGTGGGGGCTTGACAAACGACAATCCCGCCGCGATCAACCCTCTTAGACTTGCCGCTCGGGGGTGCGTCAGCCGCCAGCGTAAGCAGACGGGCGAGGCTTAGGACCGACAGTAAGGGACGGGTGAGGCGGACATGAGCGATATCTCGGAGCGCGTAAAGAAGATCGTCGTGGAGCATCTCGGGGTCGAAGCCGACAAGGTCACCGAGAACGCAAGCTTCATCGACGACCTCGGGGCCGACAGCCTCGACACCGTCGAGCTGGTCATGGCCTTCGAGGAGGAATTCGGCTGCGAGATTCCGGACGATGCGGCGGAGACCATCCTCACGGTCGGCGACGCCATCAAGTTCCTGGAGAAGAACACAGCCGCTTGACGCGACTTCGCGCGGGGGACGCGCGCTGAGCTCTGCCGTCCCGCCGTGACAAACAAGAGCCCTTCGAACGGCTCGAGATTGGTTTCCCGCGAGGATCACGCGAAGCGCGATGCGACGTGTCGTCATCACAGGCTTGGGTATCGTCTCGCCGCTTGGCTGTGGTCACGAGATCACGTGGGAGCGTCTGGTCGCCGGCCACAACGCCGCCCGCCGCATCAAGAATTTCGATGTCTCCGACCTGTCTTGTCAGGTGGCGTGCCAGGTCCCGCACGGCGACGGCTCAAATGGCAGCTTCAATCCGAGCGACTGGATGGAGCCGAAGGAGCAGCGCAAGGTCGACGAATTCATCGTTTACGCGATGGCCGCCGCCACTCAGGCGCTCGAGGATGCCGGATGGCAGCCGACGGCCTACGAAGACCAGATCCGCACCGGCGTGCTGATCGGTTCCGGCATCGGCGGCCTCCAGGGTATCGAGAAGACCTCGCTCCTCTTTGCCGAGAAGGGACCGCGCCGGGTCAGTCCGTTCTTCATTCCCGGCCGGCTGATCAATCTCGCTGCCGGCTATGTCTCCATCGAGCATGGCCTCAAAGGCCCGAACCACGCCGTGGTCACAGCCTGCTCGACGGGCGCGCACGCCATCGGCGACGCCACGCGGATGGTGCAACTCGGCGATGCCGATGTGATGCTCGCCGGCGGCACCGAGTCGCCGGTTTGCCGGTTGGCGATCGCGGGCTTTGCCGCCTGCCGCGCGCTCTCGACCAATTTCAACGATCAGCCGGAGCGCGCATCGCGCCCCTATGACCGCGATCGCGACGGGTTCGTGATGGGGGAGGGAGCCGGGGTCGTGGTGCTCGAGGAGCTCGAGCACGCCAAGGCGCGAGGCGCCCGGATCTATGCCGAAATCATCGGTTATGGATTATCGGGCGACGCCTTCCACATCACCGCGCCCGCCGAGGACGGCGACGGGGCCTATCGCTGCATGGTCGCAGCCGTGAAGCGCGCCGGCATCGATCCGGCCGATATCGACTATATCAATGCCCACGGCACTTCGACGCCGATGGGGGACGAGATCGAGCTTGCCGCGGTCGAGCGGCTCTTCGGCAATGCCGCGGGCAAGGTCTCCATGTCTTCGACCAAGTCGGCCATCGGCCATCTGTCTGGGGGCGGCCGGCGCAGTCGAGGCAATCTTCTCGGCGCTCGCAATCCGCGACAATATTGCCCCGCCGACGCTCAATCTCGACAACCCTTCGGTTGCAACGGCGATCGATCTCGTGCCGCACCAGGCGCGGCGCCGGACCATCGACACGGTGCTGTCGAACTCCTTCGGATTCGGCGGGACCAACGCCTCGCTGATCCTTCGGCGTTGCAACGCCTGACGCACCGCTTGAACCTCCCTTTCGCCATATTTCGACTTCAAGTCGTTGGCATCGTCTGCGCACGGGCTTATTAGCCATGTCCTTCACCAGAGACCTGCCGTCGACGGCTAACGACAACGATGGACGGTTGCCGCCGAGTGCGCCAGCACCGCCCGGCCCAGCCCTGCCGCGCAGCCCCGCCGAGGCCCTCGAGCCGATGCGGGCGCCCGAGCCGCCGCCCGAATGGGACGAGCCCGAGCCCGATCCCGCACCCGTTCTTGCGGATGCTCGACGGTCTCATGACCTTTGTCTTCTTGCTGGCTTGCCTGGGCGTTGCCGTCTTCTATTGGGTGAAGGTGCAGTTCGACCAACCGGGCCCACTCGCGACGTCAACCGTCTTCGCCGTCCCGAAGGGCGAAGGCGTGAGCGCCATCGCCGAGCGTCTCGAGCATGACGGCATTATCGACGACCGGCGCGTCTTCATGACCAGCATCCTCTACTTTATGTATCTGAAGGGGCAGGGGAGCCTGAAGGCCGGCGAGTACGAGTTCCGCAAATACGCGACCATGCGCGATGTGCTCGATACGCTGGTCGAGGGCAAGTCGATCGAGCACAAGGTCACGCTGGCCGAAGGACTGACCAGCTACCAGATCGTGCAGAAGTTAATGGCGCACCCGGAGCTTCGCGGCGAGATCACCGAGATACCCGCGGAAGGAACGCTGCTGCCGGACACGTACAAATTCGGCCGCAACGACACGCGGCAGGACATCGTCGAACGCATGCGGGCGGCGCAGGCGAAATTCCTTGCCAAGGTGTGGCCGACCCGCACTGCGGATATATTTGTGACAACGCCAGAAGAGGCGCTGATCCTGGCCTCGATCGTGGAGAAGGAGACCGGACGGGCGGATGAACGCCCGCTCATCGCGAGCGTGTTCCAGAACCGGCTGAGGAAGAAGATGCGGCTCCAGTCGGATCCGACCATCATCTATGGGCTCGTGGGCGGCAAAGGCGCGCTCGACCATCCCATTCAGCAGGAGGAGGTGGACCGCGAGACGCTCTTATAATACTTATCAAATCAATGGCTTACCGCCGACCCCGATCGCCAATCCCGGCCGCGCCGCGATCGAGGCGGTGCTGCGGCCGGCCAAGTCCCACGACCTCTATTTCGTCGCCGACGGCACCGGCGGTCACGTCTTTGCGCCGACGCTCGACGAGCATAATAAAAATGTCGTCAAGTGGCGAAAGGTCGAGCGCGAGATTCGGGCGCGAGAGGCGGAGGAGGCTGCGGCCAAAGCCGCTCAAGAAGCCGCCGCCGGCGGTCCCGCCGCCGCCGGGGCGCCCACCGGGGCGCTGACGGCCGCGCCGCGAGATCAAGTTACACCTAACGGGACGTCCAGCGCCGCGGACGCCGATCCGACGGTCACGTCCGACGTCCTTGTCGACCCGGCGGCGCTGAACAATAGCGCGCATCCCTTTGCCGGAGCGGAGGCCGAAGGCGGGGAGGCGGTCCCCACGCCGCAGCGGAATCCGAACCGCTAGGCGGCACGCGCAAGCTGCCGCCGGCGCGCGACTCGGCTTATAAGCGGCTAGCTTGGAATGCACGCGGGCGGGGGCTTGGCGACCGGATGACGCTGAAGAGCATGACTGGCTTCGCCCGCGCCGACGGCGTGCACGGGGATACGAGCTGGCACTGGGAAGCGCGCAGCGTGAACAGCCGCACGCTCGACCTGCGTCTGCGTCTTCCCTCCGGATTCGAGGGGCTCGAGATCAGGGCGCGCGCGCTTGTGCAAGAGAAGCTCGCGCGCGGCAATTGTTCCATCAATTTGTGGGTCAAGCGGGAGGCCGGACGCACGGAGATCAGGCTGAACCAGACGGCGCTCCAGCAGGCCCAGGCCGTGGCGGAGCGCGCCAAGGATCTTACCGGGCTCAAAGATGCCCGGCTCGACACGCTGCTCACTATGCGGGGGGTGGTGGAAACGGCGGAAGGGGAGGAGAGCGAAGAGGCGTTTGCCGCGCTGAGCCATGCCATGATCGCGAGCCTTGCGGCTTCGCTCGATGATCTCGTGCGTGCGCGAAGGGCCGAGGGAGAGCGGCTTCAGGCCGTGATCGAGAAACAGCTTTCGACCATAGCGCGACTGATCGAGGAGGCCGCCGGCACCGCGGCCCAGCAGCCGGCGGCGATGCTCGTCCGCCTCAGCGAGCAGATCGCGCGGCTCGCCGAGGCAGGCTCGACGCTCGATCCGGAACGTCTCCACCAGGAAGCTTTGCTGTTGGCGGCCAAGGCCGACATCCAGGAAGAGCTCGACCGCTTGCGCGCGCATGTCGCGGCAGCGAACGAACTCATCGCCAGCGCCCAGCCGGTCGGACGCAAATTCGAGTTCCTGGCCCAGGAGTTCAACCGCGAGGCCAACACGATCTGCTCCAAGGCCGCAGATATCGCAACCACGCGGACCGGGCTCGAGCTCAAGACCGTCATCGATCAGCTGCGCGAGCAGGTTCAGAACATCGAGTGAGGGAGATGGAGCGGGGCATCGCCAGGAGGGGAGTTATGCTGGTGCTGTCGTCGCCCTCGGGCGCGGGCAAGACGACGGTCGCGCGCCGGCTGACCGAGAATGAGCCGGACATCGCCATGTCCATCTCGCATACCACCCGGGCGAAGCGCCAAGGCGAACGGGACGGAGTTGACTATCACTTCATCGATCGCGACACCTTCACGCGGATGCGCGACCACGGCGAATTCCTGGAATGGGCGGTCGTGTTCGACAATTTCTACGGCACGACGCGAAAACCGGTCGAAGAGGCGCTGTCACAGGGGCGCGACGTTCTGTTCGATGTCGATTGGCAGGGCGCCGCTTCTCTGCGCGCGAAGGCCGAGGATGACGTCGTCACGGTGTTCATTCTTCCGCCCACGGCGCAAGACCTCGAGCAGCGACTCAATGTGCGCGCGCAAGACCCTCCCGAGACGGTGCGGCGCAGGATGCTCGGTGCCAGCAACGAGATTCAGCACTGGCAGGATTATGACTACGTCGTCATCAATTACGACATCGAGCAATCGGTGGCGGCGGTGCGCGCGATCCTTGCCGCGGAGCGCCAGCGCCGGACGCGGCTGACGGGCCTCGAGGATTTCGTGCAGAACTTGCTGGCCGAGCTCTAACGCTTGCTGCTCGCGGGCGGAAGCGCATTGGCGAGGCGGCAGAAGGCGGCGACCGGAAGCTCCTCGGCGCGCGCCTTGGGGTCGATGCCGAGCGCTAAGAGGACAGCCTCGCTGTCGGGCGTGATCTGGCGGAGTGCGGCGCGCAGCATCTTGCGCCTTTGGCCGAAGGCAGCGGCGGTGACGCGCTCGAGCGCGGCGACATCGCAAGGCGGGTGCGGCTCAACCTTCGGGACAAGCTCGACCACGGCCGAGTCGACTTTGGGCCGCGGCGTGAAGGCCTGAGCCGGGAGCGTGAACAGGATGCGCGGCGATGTGCGCCACTGCGACAGGACGGAAAGCCGCCCGTAATCCTTGCCGCCCGGCGATGCGACGATCCTCTCGGCGACCTCGCGCTGGAACATCAGAACCATCCGGTCGAACCAGGGCGGCCAGGGATCGCTCTTCAGCCAGGAGATAAAGAGCGGCGTAGCGACGCTATAGGGAAGATTGGCGACGATGCGCGCGGGGGAGGCAAGGTCAAGCCCGCCATAGTCGACCGCCTTTGCATCGGCGGAAAGGATTTCGAGGCGCCCCGGATAATGCCTGGCGACGGCATCGAGCGCCGGAAGGCAGCGCGGATCCTTCTCGATGGCGACGACACGCGCGGCGCCTTCGAGCAACAGGGCGCGGGTGAGGCCGCCCGGACCGGGCCCGATCTCGACCACGGTCACGCCCTCGAGAGGCCCCGCGGCACGGGCAATGCGCCTGGTCAGATTCAAATCGAGCAGGAAGTTCTGGCCGAGGCTCTTCTTCGCCGCCAAGCCGAACTCGCGGATCACCTCGCGGAGCGGCGGGAGCCCGTCTTGTGTGCTCACGCCCGCGCCTCGGCCTCACCGCTCATGGCGGCGGCAAGACGCAGAGCTTCGATGAGACTGCGCGGGCTCGCTTTGCCCGTGCCGGCAAGGCGGAATGCCGTGCCGTGATCCGGGGAGGTGCGTATGAAGGGCAGACCGAGCGTCACGTTGACGCCCTCCTCGAAAGCGAGCGTCTTGAACGGAACGAGCGCCTGATCGTGGTACATGCAGATCGCGGCGTCGTAAGTTTCGCGCGCGCCGTCGTGAAACAGCGTATCGGCAGGGTAGGGGCCCGCGACATCGAGGCCTGCGGCCCGAGCCGCTTCGACCGCGGGCGCAATGATATCGATCTCCTCACGGCCCAGGTTTCCCTCCTCGCCGGCATGAGGGTTGAGCGCCGAGACGGCAAGGCGCGGGCGCTTCACGCCGAAATGGCGGGTGAGGCCAGTGGCCGCGATTGCGATGGTCGCAAGGATCAGCTCGCGGGTCAGCAGGCCCGGAACGTCCTTGAGGGGAACGTGAATCGTGACCGGAACCACCCGCAAGGAGCGGCTCGCGAGCATCATCACGGGATGGAGAGGATTTCCTTTCGGTGAGGCGAGAGCGGCGAGAAATTCCGTGTGACCGGGGAAAGCGAAGCCCGCGCCGTAAAGCACGGCCTTGGCGATGGGATTGGTCACGACCGCACGCGCCGCTCCCGCTTGCGCGAGACTGACGGCGCATTCGATCGACCGGGTGATGAGAGGGCTTGCGGACGGATCGGGCCTTCCGGCCACCACTTCGGCTTGGGCCGCGACGGGGAGCACGGGCAGCGCATGCGGGAAACGGGCGGGGCCGTCGCCGATCTCGGAGAGTTCGGCAATCGGCACCGTGAGGCCGAGCGCCCGGGCGCGAGCGGCGAGCACGGCGGGGTCGCCGATCAGCACAAAAGAGGGAATCGTCTCACGCGTGCGCGCTGTCCAAGCGGCAAGCGTGATGTCGGGACCGATCCCGGCGGGATCGCCAATTGTGAGCGCCAAGGGACGGTCGGCGGGAGCCATGGGCTTCCGCTAGCACGAAAAACGGCCCTAGCGGTATTCGATGAAGGCCTCCTGTCGGATATCACGCAACAGCCGCTCGGCGCGAAGCCCCATTTCCTGGTTCACAATTGGCGCTGCGCCTGCTCGCGGGCCGTGTCGCTGTCCCGGTGCCGAACGCTTGCCGCAGACCGCGTAGAGTTCGACGGCGGCCTGGGCAATGGTCGGCGGCGTCATCTGCCCGACCTTGGCATGCATCACCAGAAGCCGCGCGGGCTGGGCCAGAGAAGCCGCCTTATGGTCCTGGAGCGTGTTCACGCTGGCGCCGTCGACGCCTTTGGCAAGCTCGGCGCAGGATCCGAACCGGGCGCGCAACTACTCGGCTGCCGCAAGCCGCGCGGCAATGGTCTTCTGGTCGGCGCCCGCGGGGATGGCGAATTTCACTTGGCGAAGCTGCAAAGCCGGTTCCGCCGCCGCCGCTGCCGCCCCACCCTCCGCCGTCGCACCCGCCTCCGACATCGCCTTTTCCACATCCACGTCTGCGATCTGGATGTCGCGGCGGAATTTCCTGCCGCACCGTCTGCTGCCAGACCAGCTGGGCGCGAATGCGATCTTTCAGCGTCTTGATGTTGACGCCGGCCTTGCCGAGCGCGGTCGCGAGCCCATCGACGTCGAGGTTGTTCTTCTGCGCCATGTCTTCAGGATCTTCGTCACATCCTCCTCGGCGGCGGTGACGGAAACCTTGCGGCCTTCTTGAATTTGCAGCCGCTCATCGATAAGCATGTCGGCTGCTTGCTTCTTGAGGGCAGGCGAGGGCTGCTGCTGGGTGGTGATGGCGAGGAAACGTTCGCGCTGGTCGATGTCATAGTCGGAGATCGGGTCGTCGTTGACGAGTATCTTGATCGAGACTTCCTGGGCGGCGACGGCGGCGAGACCTCCGATCAGAACCGCGACAAGGAGCGCGGCGACAAACCCGGGCCGATAAGACAAGGCTGCGCCGATCCGCGCCCAGGCGCCGGCCCTTTGCCCCTGAGTGAAACGCAGACCTCATTCGCCTAGTCGTTGGTGTCAGACCCACTTGCGTCGAACACGTCGGTTGCTTCGGTCGCGAGCTGATAAGTGCCGAGATATTTCAGCGAGAAGTTCACGAGGAAGCGCTGGTCCGGCTCGATGTCCTGATCGCGGATGAAGGACCGCTGATAGGTCACGTCGAACCGGAAACAGTCATCCTGGTAGCGGACGCCAAGGCCGTCCGTGATGGTTTGGCGGTCTCGAGGTCGTAGCGGAAGTTGCCGAGCACCGACCAAAGCTCGGTGATCGCCAGGGTGCCGGCCGTCACGATTTCTTCGCGCGGCTCGCCATCGGCAAGTCCCGGTTCGCCGGTGACGTCGGCATAGTTCACCTTGACCGCGCCGGCCCGACGCGCGCCCAAGAGGCAAGATCGGTGCGCTTGATGTCGAAGTTCTGCATCATCGAAACGCGACTGGGCCGAGAAGCCGACAAACGACGCCGATTGAACGTACAGACCGCCTACAAAGTCCGAGGCATCGGAGGCCAGGCCGCTGGTACGATAGAAATCGGTGTCGTACTCGTTCTGCCCGGCGATCTGATAGCTCTCGCCGAAGACGGCGCGACCGTAGGCACCGGAGGCGAAGCTGAGCGGTGTACCGCATGCCGACATTGGCGCGCGTCCCGGTCTCGATCCGGTCGTAGCCGGAGAATTTGTCGATGTCGAACAGGATGGTGTCGTCGAACACGAGGCTCAGAGCATCCTCGTTGGGGATCTCATTCTGGTCGCCCACCGAATCGGGCCGGCCGATGATCTGGCCGATCGGCTCAACCACATGGGTTACGGGTCCGGTGCTGGCGATGAAAGGATACCGGTACTCCATGCCGGCGAGGGCGTTGCCGCGCAGAATGCCGTTGCTGCCATCCTTCTCATTGTCGGCGAAGTCCTCGGAGCCGTTCAGACCTCTGTCGATGCCGTTGATGCCGTAGATATCGCCGCGGAGTTGCGCGAAGGGCGTATAGACCTGCCCGATGCCATCGATCATCTGACGCCGCCAATTACCCTCCACGATCAAGCCGGTTGGAATCGACTCCTTCCTCGTTGGAGAACACCATCACGTTGGAGTTGAAGCTCAGTTCGCCGCCGATGATCGGCCGATTGACGATGTAGTTGTAGTCGATGATCGGGAACACCGTGGCGTCGGAGAACGGCTCGTCGGTGAACAGCAGGCTTTGCGTGTTGTAGAACCGCGTGGAGAGATAATTGCGGTCGTGCAAGCCCTCGAGATAGATTTGCGAGACGCGATCGGTCTTGAGGCGGCTGTCGAGGTTGTAAAACCGGCGGAACGTTTCGTCGGTCTCGGCGAGAACATCCCAGCCCCAGCCCCAATAGGGGTTGAGCGCGAACTTGCCCTCGGTCTTGATGCTGCCGCGGAAGTCTCCTTCGGTCGGGCTGTCGATCGTGCCTTCATCCCACACGCCGGCAAGCTGAACGCGATAGGCGCCGCTCGACAGGCGGTGCCGCCAATCGCCGAGCAGCAGCGTTCCCGCCTTCTCCGTGTACATCGGGGCGAAGGTGAAATCGTAATGGTCCGAGAGCGCGAAATAGTAGGGGACCTGCCCGGTGTTGCCGAGCGAGTTGGAATGGCTGTAGCTCGGCATGAGGAAGCCAGACTTGCGCTTAACGGTCGGGTCGGCCATCTGGAAATAGGGAACCCAAATTACCGGCATGCCGAAGAAATCGAAGAACGTGTTCTTGAAAGTGATGGTGGCCTGGTCGCGCTTGTGAGTGATCTTGCCGGCGCGGATGCGCCACGTCGGCGGCTCGTTTGGATGCTTCTCGCAGGGCTTGCAAGGCGTAAACCAACCCTTCTGGAATACGGTGACGTTGCCGGCTTGGCGTGACGCGGAGGCCGCTACGATGCGGGTGTCGTCCTTGGTGACGAGCTTGAGCGCGTCGATGAAGCCGTCGCGGAAGTCGTCGGTCAGGGTGATCTGGTCGGAGGTGATCACAGCGCCGTCGGGATCCTTGATGCGGACGTTGCCCTTCGGCAGAGAGCGTGTTGGCGGAGCGGTCGTAGACCACGCGATCGGCAAGCAGGGTGTAGTTGCCGTAATAGAGCTCGACATTGCCCTCGGCGGTGACCCTGGCGTTCTCGTTGTCGTAGATCAACTCATCGGCCTGGAGCAGCATCGGCTCCGAGGAGTCGATCTTCGGGGGCTGGACAATCTGTTCGAGCGAGGTTTGCGCCTGACCGAAAGCCGGTTGCCACGAGGCGAGGGGGACGGCAAAGGCGGCGAGAACGCAGGC
The DNA here is from genome assembly GCA_963776655.1 of uncultured Alphaproteobacteria bacterium. Lineage (GTDB taxonomy): Bacteria > Pseudomonadota > Alphaproteobacteria > Rhizobiales > Methyloligellaceae > Methyloceanibacter. The sequence goes on from CAVZNL010000004.1 coordinate 255,807, forward strand.
AAAAATCGCGGCGCGCAGGCGCAAGAACGCACCGCCTTTAGACGCGGCAAGGCCGGGCTTGGCCCGGCGCATGAGCATCCGATTTGCGCGCGCGCCCGCCATCATCCGTCCTCTTTGTACAGAAGCACGGTGAGCGCGAGCGAGGCCGCGACGATCACCGGCACCCATGCGGCGGCTACTGCGGAGGTCAGGCCGGCCATGGCGAAGTTGCGCGAGATCTCGGCAAAGACGAAGAAGGCAAAACCGGCGGCGAGCCCGAACACCGCGTTGATCTGCACATTGCCGAAACGGAATCCCCTGAGCGAACACGTGGCGGCGATGAGCACCATGGTGACGAGGAGGAAGGGCCGCGACAAAAGCAGCTGGTACTGCACGCGGTACTGCGTGGCGGGAAGGCCCGCTTTCTCGGCGATCTGGATGAAGTTCGGCAAGTCCCAGAACGAAATCGAGAACACCGTGCCGAGACTGTCGCGAACCTGGGTTGGCGTGAGATAGGTGCTGAGCAGATAGCGCTTGTAGAACGCGCGTTCCTGGCCGACCGCGCTCACCCACGCGTCGTCGAGTTCCCACCTTCCGTCCTTGAGCACGGCCCGCTTGGCCTCGATGCGCTCGGTCAAGCCATGCTCGCGGTCGTACTGGAACACCGTGACGCCCTGGAGATCGAGACCCTGATTGAGAACTTCGACAGCATGGAGCACCGACGGACCGTCGGCCCCGTCCTCGCGCAGCCAAGCACCGGCATTCTTGGTCTTGAGCAACGATTCGCCGCGCTCGAAGGCGGCCGCGTAGAGCCGTTCCGCTTCGCCGCGCGCGAGGGCCGCAATCGGATTGTAGAGCAACACGAATCCGACGCCGAGCAGGAAGGCGACCATCATTGCGGGCAGCATGAACTGCCACACCGAAATACCGGCGGCGCGGAGCACGACGAGTTCGGAGGAACGGCTCAGCATCAGGAAAATGCCGATCGTGCCGATCAGAACGGCGAAGGGGAGAACGAGCTCGGAAAAGGACGGCAAACGCAGGAGCGTCATCCAGGCGAGCAGGAGACCTGGAACATCGCCGGAATAGTTGCCGGCACGACGGAGCATCTCGATGAAGTCGACGAAGAAGATCAGCACGCAACAGAGCAGGAACATCGCCAACATGGCGATGAAGAAGCGCAGCGAAAAATACCGCGCAAGCGTCCACATTGCACTGATGCCTGGCATCTGCGCTCTCACGTCGCGTGCATCCCTCTACCGGCCCAAAGTTTTATGTTTTTTGGCTGGAACTTAAGCTCAAAGCTCAGTCTGGACCGCAGCTCTGGCGCCATTTTAACGTGCGCCGCCCAGGCCGCAACGATAATCGCCCCCAGCGGAATGGCGTAAACAAGCGCGATCGCCCATGCGTTCAGCGCGACCATGTTGCCGGCGGTGATGCCTGCAACGCGCAAGACGAACCGCGATGCCGAAGGCCGCGAGAATCTGCGCCCAGCGGCTTTCCCGCGTGGTGCGGGCGTGGCCGAGAAAGGCAATGGCGATGAAGGCGAAGACCAGGGGATAGAGCGGCGTCGCAAGCCGCTCGTGCAATTCGGTGCGAAGCTGCGGGTAATTCCGTTGGAAGGCCGGGTTGGTCGTGTCGGGACTGATCAGCTCGCCCGTGTATTTCTCTCGCGGCCGGAGATCCTTACCGCCGTTATCCTTTGGGCTAAACTCGGAGAGATCCAGCATATTCTGGTCGAAAGCGACGATCTGGACGTCTTTATCTTCGCCTTCATTGTTGTAACGATGGACGTAACCCCCGAGCATCACAAGGTAAGAGCCCTCGTCGTTGTCGATGATGCGGCCACGCTCGGCGAGGTAGCTCATCACCTGTTTGCCGTCGCGTTCGTCATGGACCAGGAGTCCGAGGAGATCGCCGTTCAGGCTGCGGTCGCGGATATGAAAGGTGAGCCCCGTCTCGGGGCTGGAAAATCGTCCTGGTTGAAGCACTTGCGAGATCAGATCGGCTCTCACATGGGTGATGAAACTGCGCAAGGCGCGCATGCTTGCAGGCGTCACGAAGAGATTGGCCAGAAGGACGGCGATGGACACGATCGAAGCAAGGGCGAGGAGGGGAGCACCGATTCGCCAGATGGGGGCGCCTGAGGCCGTCATCACGATCAACTCGCTGTCCCCGTTCATTCGGTCGAGCGTGTAGAGCGCTGCCATGAGCATCGCATTCGGGGCGATCAGCGCCATCAGGCTCGGGAGGCTCAGCATCGTCATCTGCAGGAAGAGCACGATGCCTTGCCCGCGGGAGGTAATTAAGCTCAATTCTTTCAAGGCTGTAGCGAGCCAGACGACGAGCGTCAGCGTGAGCAGAATGACGAGAAATGCATTCGTCGTCTGCCGGAACAGATAGCGGCCGAAGAGCGTCATCGCCGTCCCGCAAGTCCCCCGATTTGCCACCTTGGCGACGCTGCTCTAGGCGCCACCAACCCCCTGGTGCCAAACACGATTCTCACCAGCCCAAGATGGCGGAATTTCGGCCTTTTTGGAATGGCTTGCTTTCACCTGAGACAGGATTTACCTAAGGCCGCTGTTATTTCCTGCCGCTGTTGCAATACTGCACCAGTCAGCGTTCCCGGCGCATCTGGGGCGCGTCGCGATTGATTGCCCGAAACCTTGCGGCAGGGCAGCGAAGGAGTGCCTCGAGGTGAGCGAGCAGGCGAGCTTGTCCTTTGCCAGCAGGACCGCGCCAGCCGAAGACGTGGTCGTGGTCTTTGCCGAAGAGGGCGGCAAGCTCAGTCAGGCAGCACAGAACTTCGACAAGAAGTCGAAGAATCAGTTGACGCGGGCGGCCGACATCACGGGGTTCAAAGGCAATAAGGAACAAAGCGTCGATCTCATCGCGCCGCAAGGACTGAAACTTTCGCGGCTCGTGCTTGTCGGCATGGGCAAAGCGAGTGAGCACAGCTCAGAGGATTGGCTCAATCTCGGCGGGACGGTGCGGGGGTTGCTCAGCGGCAAGGAGGCGCCCGCCGCTCATATCTTCCTCGACATCGCCGGCGGCGAGATCAAACCGGCGGATGTCGCAAACTTCGCGCTCGGTGCGCAGCTCCGCGGCTACAAGTTCAAAAAGTACAAGAGCAAAGCGCGCAAGAAGGACGGCGAGAGCAGGGACGCAAACAGCCGGACGCTGAAGAAGATCGTCATTCACTGCGCCGATCCGAAAGCCGCAAGCGAGGCGTTTGCGCCCGCGCGCGCCATCGCCGAAGGCGTGACGCTTGCCCGCGATCTCGTTAACGAGCCCGCCAATGTGCTCGGCCCGGCCGAGTTCGCCGCGCGCGCCAAGGCGTTGTCCAAGCGCGGCGTGCAGGTCGACGTGCTCGGACCGAGCGCCCTGCACAAGCTCGGCATGAATGCGCTGCTCGCTGTAGGCCAGGGAAGCGCGCGGCCCAGTCACTTGGTGGTCATGCAATGGAAAGGCGCGGGCGCCAAGGGCGGCGAACCGATCGCCATCGTCGGCAAAGGTGTCACCTTCGACACCGGAGGCATCTCGCTGAAGCCCGCGGCCGGCATGGAAGAGATGAAAGGCGACATGGCGGGTGCGGCATGTGTCGTCGGACTGATGCACGAGCTTGCGGCGCGCAAGGCGAAGGTTAACGTCGTCGGCGTCATCGGTCTCGTCGAGAATATGCCGAGCGGAAGCGCGCAGCGTCCCGGCGATGTGGTCACGTCCATGTCGGGGCAGACCGTCGAGGTGCTCAACACCGATGCCGAGGGCCGCATGGTGCTCGCCGACTGCCTGTGGTACGTGCAGGAGCGCTTCAAGCCGAAGACCGTGATCAATCTCGCAACGCTCACCGGCGCCGTCATGGTGGCGCTCGGCAAGGAACATGCGGGTCTGTTCAGCAACAACGACGAGCTTGCGCAGAGGCTGATCGCTGCGGGCGAGCTGTCGGGCGAGAAATTGTGGCGCCTGCCGCTCGGGCCGAAATACGACAAGATGATCGACTCGAAGGTCGCCGACATGAAGAACACGGGCGGCAAGTGGGGCGGCTCGATCTCCGCCGCGCAGTTCCTCCAGCGCTTCATCAAGGAAGGAACGCCGTGGGCGCATCTCGACATCGCCGGCACGGCGATGTCGTCGGTCGACAGCGAGATCAATCGAAGCTGGGGATCGGGATTCGGCGTGAGGCTGCTCGACCAGTTGATCTCCGAGCATTACGAGCGACGGTGAGTGGCTTGGTGCTTCGCGACCGGGTCACGAGCAAATTTTCCATAATATACCTTATGCGAATCCCGGCCTTGGGGCAGAAACCGTGCGTTCGGCCATCCATCTGATATTCCAAGGAAATTTTCGTGCTTCCCGCAATAGGCTCGCTCCTGACGACGCCAATGACTGAAGGGCCGGAGAGGCGCTACACGCTGGACGACCTCCTCGCCGTCATGGCGCGGCTGCGCGACAAGGACACAGGCTGTCCGTGGGACGTGGCGCAGAACTTTGCCACCATCGCCCCATATACGATCGAAGAGGCTTACGAGGTCGCCGACGCCATCGCGCGCGAGGATGCGGAGGCGCTCAAGGAGGAGCTCGGGGACCTCCTCCTCCAAGTGGTCTATCACGCGCAGATGGCCTCGGAAGACGGCGCGTTCGCCTTTGCCGACGTGGTCGATGGGATCGCGCGCAAGATGGTGCGGCGGCACCCGCACGTGTTCGGCGAGGCAAGTCGCGATGCGTTCATGACGACGGATATGTGGGGCCGAATCAAGGACGAGGAGAAAGCGGCGCGCGGGCCCGCGGCTAACCGCTCCCGGTTCGACGATGTTCCGCTCGCGCTTCCCGCACTCTCGCGCGCGGTGAAACTTCAGAAGCGGGCGGCCGATGTCGGGTTCGATTGGCCGAGCGTCACGCCCGTGCTTGCGAAGGCGGAAGAGGAAATAGCCGAGCTGAAAGCGGCGGTCGGGGCGCACGAAGCGGCGAAAGATCGGACGAAGCGTATCAGCGAGGAGTTCGGCGATCTCCTGTTCGTGATGGCGAATCTTGCGCGGCATCTCGGCATCGATCCGGAAGCGGCGCTCCGCGACGCGAACGCCAAATTCATCCGTCGCTTCGGCAACGTCGAAACGGCTCTGGCGATGGACGGGCGCAAGCCTGAAGACGCAACGCTCGAGGAGATGGATCGGCTCTGGGACGAGGCGAAGGCCAGCGAGCGGAAGGGCTAGGCTATTCGGCGGCGAGCCTGAGCCGCGCCGCACCGGCGAGGCGGGCGAGCCTCTCTCGCTTTTCGCGAGGGACACGGACGCGGAGCGCCGTGATCCCCTCGCCCACGGCGCGCCGTTGAATCACTTCGCAATTCTCGTGGATCCAATTCGACAGCGCGCCCTCCTCGGGCTTGAGCGCGATCTCGACCGTCTCGCTGCGCAGATTGAGCCTTCGTTCGATCTCGGCGCGCAACGCATCGAAGCCTGAACCGGTCACGGCCGAGACGAGAACGGCGCGCGCGCGCCGCGCTTCGCTTTTCGCCCGCCGGAACGCCGCCTCATCGAGAAGGTCCGACTTGTTCCACACTTCGAGAACGCGGCCGGGCTCTCCCTCCGCTTCGATGCCAAGCTCCGACAGGACGGTGTTGACGTCGGCGCGTTCGCTTCCGCTCGCTTCGCCGGCGATATCGCGAACATGCAGGATCAGGTCCGCCTCCAGAACTTCCTCGAGCGTGGCGCGGAAGGCGGCGATAAGCGTGGTCGGCAATTCGGAGATGAAGCCCACGGTGTCGGACATCACCGCCTTGGAGCCGCCGGGAAGCGGCAAAGACCTGATGGTCGGATCGAGCGTGGCGAAGAGGATGTCCTCGGCGAGCACGGAGGCGCCGGTCAAGGCGTTGAACAGGGTCGACTTGCCGGCGTTGGTATAGCCCACCAACGCCACGGACGGGTAAGGCTCGCGCCCCCTTGCCTTCCGATGCAGGCCGCGCGTGCGGCGCACCTGCTCCAGCTCTTTGCGGATGACGGCGATGCGCTCGCCGATGACGCGGCGGTCGGCTTCGATCTGGGTCTCGCCAGGTCCGCCAAGAAAGCCGAAGCCGCCGCGCTGGCGTTCGAGATGCGTCCACGACCTGACCAGCCGGCTCTTCTGGTAGACGAGATGGGCGAGCTCGACTTGCAGGCGCCCTTCCCGGGTCCGCGCCCGCTCCCCGAAGATCTCGAGGATCAAGCCGGTGCGATCGAGGACCTTGACCCCCCACGCGGTCTCGAGATTGCGTTGCTGCACGGGGGTGAGCGGATGATCGACGATGACGAGCCCGACATCCTCGGCGCGCACGACTCCTTTCAGTTCCTCGATCTTGCCGGAACCGAACAACGCCGCGGGGCGCGGACTTTGCAGCGGGACAAGCCCGCTTGCCGCCACATCGAGATCGATCGCGGTGGCAAGCCCGATCGCCTCTTCAAGGCGCGACTGCGGCGATCGCTCGAAGGTACAGCTTCGCTTCGCCACGCCAGCCCTCGCCCGCGCCCTGTTTGGGACCGGCAAGAGCACCATCGCCCTCATGCGGCCTTGCCGGCGCCGGGCGCCCGGCTCGCGCTTCGTTCGCCTGTCCTTGCGCTTCAGCTCTTTCGGATTGGTCGGGCGCAATTACTCAGCGGCACCTTCCGCGTCGGAAATCTCTGCGAGCTGAATGGGTTGACCCGGCATGATGGTCGAAATCGCATGCTTATAGACGAGCTGGGAATGCCCATCCCGACGCAAAAGGACGCAGAAATTGTCGAACCAGGTCACCACGCCCTGGAGCTTGACGCCGTTGACGAGAAAGATCGTGAGCGGCGTCTTGGCTTTGCGAACGTGATTGAGAAACGTGTCCTGGAGGCTTTGCGCGCGTTCTGTTGCCATGGGCTTCCCCGTCCCTTTGGTGACGCTTACGCTTCTTTCTTGGCGCCGGTCTGTGGCCTCTGCCGGGCCAGCTTCGAGCATTAGACGCGATTATCGGGCCGTCCCGCAAGAGGTCTGATGCGAAAGAACTTGGTCCTCCCCTCCCCGCGGCCCTGCCGATCCGGCCAGTTAGCGCCAGGCCGGGCTCCGCTCGTTTGAATTCACCCCGAGCGCGCGGAGCTTGCGGTGCAAGGCCGACCGTTCCATGCCGACGAACTCGGCCGTGCGGGAGATATTGCCGCCAAACCGGTTGACTTGGGCCAGAAGATATTCGCGCTCGAAGATCTCGCGGGCGTCGCGCAAGGGAAGCGACATCAAATGCTCGCCCCCATTGGGAGACAGCGGGACGGGCGAAATGATCTCCTCGGGAAGCATATCGGCCGCGATGACCGTCTCGGGATCGCCGCCTACGAGAATCATCAGCCGTTCGACATTGTTGCGGAGCTGACGCACATTGCCCGGCCAGTCGTGCGATTGCAGCACCGCCATGGCGTCGTCGCCGATGCGGCGGGGCGCAAGGCCCGATGCGACGGAGATGGTCTGCACGAAGTAGCGCACGAGCTCGGGGATGTCCTCGCGCCGTTCGGCCAAGCCGGGGACCCTGATCGGGACGACGTTAAGCCGGTGATAGAGATCTTCGCGCAAGCGGCCGGCGCTCATCTCCTTTTGAAGGTCGTGGCTCGTCGAGGAGACAACGCGCACATCGACATGGACCTTGGGGCCGCCGCCGAGCCTTTGAAAGCGCTGCTCGACGAGGACGCGGAGGATCTTGGCCTGAGTCTCAAGCGGCATGTCGGCGATCTCGTCGATATAGAGCGTGCCGTTATGGGCCTCCTCGAGCGCACCGACCTTGCGGGGACCGGAGCCCGCGCCCTCCTCCGTGCCGAATAGTTCGAGCTCCATGCGGTCGGGGACCATGGCGGCGGCATTCATCACCACGAAGGGACCCTCGACGCGGGAGGACTTTGCGTGCATCACCCGCGCGGCAAGTTCCTTGCCGCAGCCCGACGGGCCGGTGATCAGGACCCGGCTATTGGTCGGGGCCACCTTGTCGACCGCCTGGCGCAGTTGGTTGATTGCGGCCGAGCGGCCGATCATCTCAGAGGAGTAACTGCTCCGCTCGCGCAGCTCGCGATTCTCGCGGCGGAGCCGCGAGGCTTCGAGCGCGCGGGCCGTGATCAGCACGAGCCGATCCGCCTTGAACGGCTTCTCGATATAGTCGTAAGCGCCGCGCTTGATGGCCGCCACCGCCGTCTCGATATTGCCGTGCCCGCTGATGATGATTACGGCAAGGTCGGGATGGGACTTCTTGATGCGGTCGAGCAACTCGAGTCCATCGAGCTTGGATCCCTGGAGCCAGATGTCCAGGATCACCAGCGAGGGACGCCGCTCTTCCACTGCTTTCAGCGTCTCGTCGCTGTCCTTGGCGAGCCGCGTAGAATGACCTTCGTCCTCGAGAATACCCGAGATCAGGTCCCTGATATCGGCTTCGTCATCGACGACCAGAATGTCAGACGCCATGGGTCACTCCCTCTTCCTCGTCGACCTCGGCGGAGCTCTCGATTGCATCGGAATGCAGGGGAGCGCCCGGCTCGGGCATGACTTCCTCTGCGCTTGCCGCCTCGCGTTCGCCCGTCGGAAAATCGATGCGCACCGAAGCCCCTTCGATTTTGCCGTTGCGTTTGGGCGCATCGGCGAGCGTGAGCGTCCCGCCATGCTGCTCGGTGATGCGGTGGACGATGGCGAGGCCAAGTCCGGTGCCCTTGGTGCGGGTGGTCATGTAGGGCTCGACAAGCCGCTCGCGATTCTCCTTGGGCAGGCCGCAGCCATTGTCGATGACGGTGATCTGCACGTGGTCTCCCCTGGTGCGGACCTTGGCCACGATGCGTCCACCGCCGGCGCGGGAGGCATCCGCCTCGACGACCGCGTCGATCGCCTCGCTCGCGTTCTTGACGAGATTGGTGACGGCCTGAGCGAGAAGGCGCCGGTCCGACAGCGCCACCACCGGCTTGTCGGGAAGATCGAGCTCAAAGGCGATCTCCGGCCTGCTCACCTGGAACAGGAACACGGCTTCGCGCACGATGTCGCGGACGTCGTGACGCTCCATCACCGGCTTCGGCATGCGCGCGAAGGCCGAGAATTCATCGACCATGCGACCGATATCCGCCACCTGGCGAATGATGGTGTTGGTGCACTGATCGAACACGTCGCGGTCCTTGGTGATGGAATCGCCGTATTTGCGGCGGATGCGCTCGGCGGAAAGCTGGATCGGGGTCAGCGGATTCTTGATCTCGTGGGCGATTCGGCGGGCCACGTCGGCCCAGACCGTGCTTCGCTGCGCGCTGACGAGCTCGGTCATGTCGTCGAAGGTGACGACGAAGCCTTGCACCTCCTGGTCCTGGCCCTCGCTGGTGACCCGCACGGCGAAATTGCGCTCCGAACCACGGCGCCGCAACGTGACCTGATCGGTGACGAGACGCTTTCCCTGCTTCTGTGCGCGCTTGAGCACCGGGGCGAACTCGGGGACGGCCTTGGCGAGCGGTTGACCGGTGAGATCGGCTTCCTTCATCTCCATCAGAGTCTCGGCCGAGCGATTGACCAGGGTCACGATGCCGTGGCTGTCGATGCCGACGACTCCCGCGGTCACGCCCGATAGAACCGCTTCCATGAACCGCCGCCGATCGTCGAGCTTCAGATTGGCGCCGACCAGCTCGTCACGCTGGCTCTTGAGCTCAGCGGTCATGTCGTTGAAGGTCGAGCCGAGCACGGCGAGGTCGCCATCGCCGGGGCGGACATCGACATTGACGGCGAGGTTGCCTTGCGAAATCTGCTGCGCCGCACCCATGAGTTGACGGATCGGCGCCACAAGGCGGCCGGCGAACCACATGCCGATCCAGATGGCCGCGAGCAGGAGCGTCAAGGCAATGGCCACATACATCAGGCCGAAAGCCACCTGGACGCCGGTGCGCCGCTGCTCGAGCCGCTGATATTCGGCGACATTGGCGCGCGTGGTGTTGACGTGTTGTATCACGCGCGCGTTCACGGGGCGCATCACGTAGAGATAGGTGTCGTTGAAGTTCTTCAGGGCCTTGATGGCGCCGACCATATTGGTCTCCCTCAGAGAAATCGGGACCGGCGGACCCCCCTTGGCGAGCGCCATGATCTCCTTCGGCGGGTTTCCTGTAGGGCAGGTTCGGAAGAGAGGCCGCTGTGACAAGAACTTTCCCCTCGCCGTCGATGAGGTAGGCGACGGGAAACGCGTTTATGGCGGCCTGGGCGCTGAGGAAAGGGCCGAAGTTTTGCGGCAGAGACTTTGCCAACTCCACTGCCTCGTCGATATCCTTCGCCATAGCGACGGTATCGGCACGGATGACCTGGTCATGCTCCTTGAGATAGGCCGTGGCGACTTCGATCGAATTCTGGATGATGGATTTGGTGCGGACGGAGAACCAATAGTCGAGGCCGCGACCGAGCGCGATGCTGGCGAAGATGGCAAGCAGAATCGCGGGTACGAGCGCGATCACGCTGAACAGGCTGACGATGCGGACGTGAAGCTGTGCGCCGGCGGCTTGGCGTCGGCGGGCGAGCCACAGTCCGGTCACCTGCCAGGCGATGATGACGATCATCGCCAGGACCAGCACGAGATTGATGAAGAGTACGCCCACCACGACGTTGTCCGTCGGCTTGATGGGGGTGAGGCCGGTCAGGATCAGATAGGTGGCAAGGCCGGAGCACAGCGAGAGCACGACGGTGATGAGACCGAGCGTGAAGGTGAGACGGCGGCGCGCGGGGCGCGGGCCGGAGGATGCGCTGTCCGCCGCGGCTTGGTCAGGCTCCCTCGTTTCAGCAGCAGAGTGGGTCACGGTCTTGCGCTTGCGGCCGCCCGCCAGCCGCTCGCCTGCGGCGCCCAAGGACTGCAAGACTCCACCGAATGCCATTCCCCTGCTCTCCCCCTCGAACTCTACCGCTGCTTTTGGGAGCGTCCGCCTCAGAATGGTGCAATAAAATCACAATGTGGCGCTTTGGCGACAAACAGTTAAGCAGGCTTTGAGCCCGCAAGCAACCGCGCGCCGTGAAAGAAACTATAACGCGGTAAAATCAAGGTGTTGCGATCTTAGCGCTTCGTCTCAATCCGCCGATGTCCGCATCACCTTGATGCCGAGGTCGCGGATCTTCTTGCGCAGAGTGTTGCGGTTCAGCCCCAAGAGATCCGCGGCGCGGATTTGATTGCCGCGCGTGGCGGCGAGCGCGGCCGTGATCAGGGGAAACTCGATCTTGCGCAGTATGCGGCTGTAGAGGCCGGCAGGCGGGAGGTCCGGGCCGAAGCCGATGAAATAGTCGGCGAGAAAGCGTTCGACCGATTCGGAGAGATCGCCCGGTGCCTCGGCCGCGTTGGGAAACGGGGCCCGGCCGGGGCTTGCCAACTCGTTCTCCACCATATCGGCGGTGACGACATCCTGGGCGTAAATCGCCGAGAGACGCCGCACCAGGTTCTCGAGTTCGCGCACATTGCCGGGCCAATGATAGCGCTTCAGCCGCTCGATCGCCGCGGGCTCGAAGCCTTTCGGCGGCAAACCTTCGCGCGCGGCCGTGGCAAGGAAGTGACGGACGAGATCGGGAATATCCTCGAGCCGTTCCCGGAGCGGCGGCAAGCGGAGCGGCACCACGTTCAAACGGTAGAACAGGTCCTCGCGGAACAGGCCCTGATCGATCTGCTGCCGAAGGTCGCGATTGGTGGCGGCAATGATCCTCACATTGGTCTTGATCGGCGTGCGGCCGCCGACAGTGGTGTATTCGCCTTGCTGCAAGACGCGCAAAAGACGGGTCTGCGCCTCCATCGGCATGTCGCCGATCTCATCGAGGAAGAGCGTGCCACCCTCAGCCTGCTCGAAACGCCCGACATGGCGGTTCTGGGCGCCGGTGAAGGCTCCCTTCTCGTGGCCGAACAGCTCAGACTCGATCAGCTCGCGCGGGATCGCCGCCATATTGATGGCGACGAAGGCTCCGTTGCGGCGCTTGCCGTATTCATGCAGCGCGCGGGCGACCAATTCCTTGCCGGTCCCCGACTCGCCGCTGATCATCACCGTCAGATCCGTCTGTGTGAGCCGGGCAAGCACACGGTAGATCTCCTGCATGGCCGCGCAGCGCCCGATGAGCGGCAAACCCTCGGGCGCTTCGGCGGGAAGCCGTTGCGCTTTCCGCCTCGGCTCGGCGAGCGCGCGGCCGACAACGGCGACGAGCTCGTTGAGGTCGAAGGGCTTTGGCAGATACTCGTAGGCGCCGCGCTCGGCCGCCGTGATGGCGGTCATGAAGGTGTTCTGGGCGCTCATGACGATGATGGGCAAATCGGGCCTGAACTTCTTGACCCGGGGAATGAGATCGAAAGCGTTCTCGTCGGGCATCAGCACGTCGGTGATGACGAGATCGCCCTCACCTTGACTGATCCAGCGCCACAGGGTCGCCGCGTTGCCGGTGACACGAGGCGCGTAACCGGCGCGGGCCAGAGCCTGATTGAGCACGGTGCGAATGGCGGCGTCGTCGTCGGCGATCAGGATGTTGCCCTTGCTCATGCGCCGCTAACCCCCTCCCGCTCGCGTCGTACCGCCTTCGGCCATCGGCATCAGCGCGCGGAACACGGTCGCGCGTGGCCGCGAGTCGCATTCGATGATGCCGCCATGGTCGCCGATGATCTTGGCGACGAGCGCAAGGCCAAGCCCGGTCCCCGACGGCTTGGTGGTGACGAAAGGATCGAACAGATGCGGCATCAGGTCGGCGGGCACGCCCGCGCCGTTGTCCTCGACCGCGATCTCGAGCGGCAGGCTGACACGCGCCTGGCTTCCCGGAACCGAGAGACGCACGCCCGGACGGAACGAGGTGGTGAGCGTGATCTGGCCGTCGGCCCTCCCCTCCCCGATCGCTTCCGCCGCGTTCTTGATGAGATTGAGGAACGCCTGGATGAGCTTGTCGCGGTTCCCCGGCACCGGGGGCAGCGACGGATCGTAATTCTCGACGATCTTGACTTGGCGGGCGAAGCCGGTGCGCGCAATCTGCTTCACATGATCGAGCACGTCGTGAATGTTGACCGGGTCGCGCTGCAATGGGCGCTCATCGCCGAAAATCTGCATGCGGTCGACGAGCTTGCAGATGCGGTCGGACTCGGCGCAGATGAGCTGGGTCAGGGTGCGGTCGGAGTCGGTGCGGTCGCCCTCGAGAAGTTGCGCCGCGCCCCTTATGCTGGAGAGAGGGTTCTTGATCTCGTGGGCGAGCACGGCGGCGAGGGCCGAAACGGAACGCGCGGCGCCGCGATGGGTGAGCTGGCGCTCGATCATCTGCGCCATGCTGCGCTGCTGAAGCATGACGAGAACGCGACCGGGCAGCTCGGCGACCGGTCCGCCATAGAGATCGACCAGCTTCGGCGCGTCGAAGCGAAACGAACCGAGCTCGACGCCGTATTCGTTCACGGTCACGCCGTTCCGCTGCACCTGCTCGACGAGGGCGATGAGCGGGCTGCCGAACGCGACAATCTCGGCGAGCGAGCGCCGACACAGCATACCGGCGCTCATCTGGAAGAAATCCTCGGCGGCGGTGTTGGCGAAATCGATGGCGAGTTCGTTGCCGATGACGAGCAGCGGATGCGGCAGCGCTCCGAGAAGCGCGATCTCGATCGGCGCGTCGAGGATCGGCCGGGCGTTCTGCTTTTTGGCCGATGCGTTCAAGCGGTGTATCCTTGGCAGGAACCGCCAGACCGGTCATGCACAATTTTTATGCAAGAAGATCCCATGAGCTTTAATTGGGCAGGATATGGGTCAATCCAAGCGGCGGCAATAATCGTTTTGCCGCAGTGCAGCAATGTGTTGATGTCATTCATATTTTTATCCTTTCCGAGGGTCTCTGCGTGAGCGTGGCGGCGCTGATCGTCGCTGCGGGCCGCGGCGTCAGGGCGTCGGGCGCGGAAGATCGTCCCAAGCAATATGCAACGATCGGCGGCGTGCCGATGATCGCTAAGACCATCGCCGCCTTTGCGGCGCATCCGAGCGTCGATGACATCCTCGTCGTGATCAATCCCGATGACGAGGCGCTCTACCGCGCCGCAAGCGAGCCCTATACGGGTCGCCTGCGCGAGGCGGTGGCGGGAGGTGCGCGGCGCCAGGACTCGGTGCGCGCCGGTCTCGAGGCGCTCGCAAGCGCGGCCCCCTCCTCCGTTCTGATCCACGACGCGGCACGGCCCTTCGTCCCGGCCGAACTGATCGACCGCGTCATCGACGGTCTCGACACGCATCAAGGCGTCCTCCCCGCTCTCCCCGTCACCGACAGCCTGAAGCGTGCCGAGCACGGCCGCGTGACGGAGACGGTCGCGCGCGAGAGCTTGTGGCAGGCGCAGACGCCGCAAGGGTTCAAGTTCGACGCGATCCTTGCGGCGCACCGCGCCGCCGCGAAAGAGCCGGGCCGCAACTTCACCGACGATTGCGGCGTTGCCGAATGGTTCGGCCTCGATGTCGCGCTGGTCGCGGGTGCCGAGAGCAATCGCAAGCTCACCACGGCCGAGGATCTCCGGATCGCCGACGAGCTGGTGCAGAAAAAGGGCGAGCGAAGCACCGGCACGATCCGTGTCGCCTCGGGCTACGACGTTCATGCCTTCGGGCCCGGCGATGCCGTCACGCTGTGCGGCGTCAGCATTCCCCATCCAAAGAGACTGGTCGGCCACAGCGACGCCGATGTCGGACTGCACGCGCTGACCGACGCGCTGCTCGGCACCATTGCCGACGGCGATATCGGGGTGCATTTTCCCCCCTCCGACGCCCGCTGGCGCGGCGCGCCGTCCGAGCTGTTCCTCAAACACGCCGCGTCGAGGATCGAACAGCGCGGCGGTACGATCGTGCATGTCGATATCACGCTGCTGTGCGAGGCCCCGCGCATCGGGCCCTATCGCGATCGGATGCGCGAGCGCATCGCCGCAATCCTCGGTCTCGACGTCGCTCAGGTGAGCGTCAAGGCCACCACCAATGAGGGGCTCGGCTTCATCGGCAGGGGCGAAGGGATCGCGGCGACGGCGACCGCAACGGTGAGCCTGCCATGACCGACCCTGTCGCGATCGACGAAAGGCTGCTGGCCCAAGCGGCGAAGCTCCTCGAAGCGTGCCGCGCGCGCAGCGAAACGGTAACGGCCGCCGAGTCCTGCACCGGGGGGCTGATCGCCGCAACGCTCACCGCCATCCCCGGCGCTTCCGACGTGTTCGAGCGCGGTTTCGTCACCTATTCGAACAGCGCCAAGAGCGAGTTGCTCGGCGTGCCGTTCTGGCTGATCGAGCGCCACGGCGCCGTGAGCGAGGACGTGGCGCGGGCCATGGCCGGAGGCGCGCTGCTCCATTCGCATGCAAGCCTCGCCGTCGCCGTTACGGGCATTGCCGGACCCGATGGCGGGACAGACGAGAAGCCGGTCGGGTTCGTGTGCTTCGCCGCCGGAAGACGGGATGAGGCGATGCACAGCGCATGCGTCCGGTTTGGGGATCGCGGCAGGACGGAGATCAGGCGGCTGAGCGTCGAGCGCGCGCTCGAACTCCTGCTGTCACTGTTGTGAGGCGAGAGCCGCCGCCTTTCGACCATAGACGGCATCGGCCCTCGCCTCGAACGCGGCGGTATAGCGTTCCACCACCTTGGCGAAGAGCCCTCCCACCAGCCGTTCGAACAGGCGCGAGCGAAACGCATAGGCGATATAGAACGCGATTTCGCAGCTCTCGCTGCCGGTCGGGTGAAAGTGCCAGCGGTTCTCCAGAAACGTGAACGGTCCGTCGAGATACTCGACCAGGATGTTGCGGGCGGCGCGGTCGAGATGCACTTTGGTGGTGAAGCTTTCATTGATCGGGCCGTAGCCGATCGTCATGGTCGCGACAATCACCTCTACGCCGTCGCGCGGCTCGCGGCGCTTGACTTCCAGCGCCTCGCAGAGCGGCAGGAATTTCGGATAGTCCTCGACCCGCGCCACCAGCGCGAACATGTCCTCGGCCGAGTGCGCCACAGGATGGGTGGTCTCGTAGACATGCATGAGGGTCTGCCGATGCGCCGCCTCAGGCGCCGGGCGCGCCTTGGCGCGCCGCCTTGAGCCGCGCGAAATCTTGCGGGGCGTGGTAGGAGGAGCGGGTCAAGGGACTCGATGCCACGAGCAGGAAGCCTTTGTCCTCGGCGATCCGCTTGTAAGACTGGAACGTCTCCGGCGTGACGAAGCGGTCGATGGCCGCATGTTTGCGCGTCGGCTGGAGATATTGCCCGATCGTCAGGAAATCGACGCCCGCCGCGCGGAGATCGTCCATCACGGCAACGACCTCCCCTTCCGTCTCGCCCAAGCCCACCATGATGCCGGACTTGGTGAAGAGATCGGGACGGAGCGCCTTGGCGCGCGACAGGAGCGCGAGCGAATGCCGATAGTCGGCGCCGGGACGAATGCGCCGGTAAAGCGCGGGCACGGTCTCGACATTGTGGTTGAACACGTCGGGCGCGGCATCGAGAACGATCTCGAGTGCGCCCTCCTTGCGCCGGAAGTCGGGCGTCAAGACTTCGATGCTGGCATCCGGACGCGCCGTTCTGATGGCGCGAATGGTGGCCGCGAAATGAGCGGCGCCGCCGTCGGCAAGATCGTCGCGATCGACCGAGGTCACGACGACATGAGCGAGATCGAGCGCGGCAACGGCTTGCGCCACCCGTGCGGGCTCGTAAGGATCGAGCGCGCCGGGCTTGCCGGTTCGCACATTGCAGAAGGCGCAAGCCCGGGTGCAGGTGTCGCCCAAAATCATGAAGGTGGCGTGGCGCTTTCCCCAGCACTCGCCGATATTGGGGCAGGATGCCTCCTCGCATACCGTGGTGAGGCGATGCTCGCGCAAGATCGCACGCGTCGCTTCGAAGGCGTGCGCACCGGGTGCGCGCACGCGGATCCAGCTCGGTTTCTTGAGGACGGGCGTGTCGGGCAGCCGCGCCTTCTCCGGATGGCGCGGCCGCGCCGTTGCCCGGTCCAAGCCGTCAACGACGGTCACAGCGAACTCCAGACGGTTACGGTCGATCTGACGGGCCTCTGATGGCACGCCAGATCCACAAGAGGAGAATGGCGCCGATCGACGCCACGAGCAAATTGCCGAGCCAGCCGTAGAACTCAACGTTCAGAACAGCGGCCAGATTGCCGCCGACGAAAGACCCGGCGATGCCGACGAGCAGATTGGTGAAAAGGCCGTGGTCGCTGGAGGTGACCTTCTCGGCGATATAGCCGGCGATGATGCCGATGATCAGCATGCCGATGAAGCCTACGCCCGGCATGGATAACAACGTTTGCGCCTCGTTCATGGTCGACCTCCTCGATTGCGCCTATGGCACCCCTGCCCGCAAGCCCCGCGACCTAGATATGGAGCGCGCGGCCGTAAGCGTCGAGTACCGATTCGCCTATCATCTCCGACAATGTGGGATGGGGGAAGATGGCGGCGATCAATTCGGCCTCGGTCGTCTCCAGCGTCTTGGCGATGACGAGGCTGTGGATCAGCTCGGTCGCCTCGGCGCCGACGATGTGAGCGCCGAGCAGCGCGCCGGTTTTCGCGTCGAAGATGGTCTTGACCAGGCCTTCGGTTTCGCCCTGGGCGATCGCCTTGCCGTTCGCGGAATAGGGGAAGCGGCCGATCTTCAACGTATAGCCCGCGCCCCCTGCCGCCTCCTCGGTGAGACCGACGCTCGCCACTTGCGGGGCGCTATAGGTGCAACTCGGGACGGCGTTGCGGTCCAAGGGATGCACGCCCTCGACGCCGGCGATCTTCTCCACGCAGAGCACGCCCTCATGGCTTGCCTTGTGCGCGAGCCAAGGAGGCCCCGCCACGTCGCCGATGGCGTAAAGGCCCGGGGCTCCGGTACGGAACCATTCGTCGACGGCGATATGACCGTTCTCGACCTTGACCCCCTGCTGTTCGAGCCCGAGCCCTTCGACATTGCCGGTGATGCCGATGGCGAGGATGACGCGGGCCATGGTCAGCGCCTCCGCATCGCCGTTGGGCTTTCTGAGATGCGCCGTCACGGTCTCGGCGTCCTTGACCAGGCGCTCGACGCGCGTGCCGGTATGGATCGCGATCCCTTGCCGCGCGAAAGCCTTGCGGGCGAGCGCTGAAATCTCGGCATCCTCGGCCGGAAGGATGCGAGGCAGCATCTCGACCACCGTCACCTCGGCGCCGAGGCTTCGATAGAAGCTCGCGAACTCGATGCCGATGGCGCCAGAGCCTATGACGAGAAGCGATCGCGGGAAGCTCTGCGGGACCATCGCCTCCCGGTACGTCCAGATCAGCCTGCCATCGGGCTCAAGTCCGGGTAAAGTCCGCGCGCGCGCTCCCGTGGCGACGATGATGTGCCCGGCCTCGATATCGGGCAGCGTCTCGCCCCCCTTTCCCGTGACGGCAATGCGCCCCTGCCCTGTGAGCCGCGCCGTGCCGTCGATCACCGTGACATTGTTCTTGCGCATGAGATAGGCGACGCCGTTCGACAGCCGCTCCGCCGCTTTGCGGCTCCGCGCGACCACGCCGGCAAGATCGAAGCGGACATTGTCGGCGGCGAGACCGAAGCTCGCGGCGTGCCGCATCGCCCGGTAAAGCTCCGAGGTGCGAAGCAGAGCCTTGGTCGGGATGCAGCCCCAGTTGAGGCAGATGCCGCCGAGATGCTCGCGCTCGACAATCGCGGTCTTCATGCCGAGCTGGCTCGCGCGGATGGCGGCGACATAGCCGCCGGGCCCGGCGCCGATGACGGCGAGATCGAAACGGGTCGCGGTCATTGTGCCGCCATCTCCTTCAGGCCCCATTCTGGAGCGACTTCACCATCAAGACCCAGTCGCCTTTGTTGGGAGATCCGGGAAACGGGATGGCGGGCTCGCTCGCAACCGCGGCATAGCCGGCGCGGCCGTAGAGGCGCATGGCGGCCTCGTTCCAGCTTCCGACGATCACGCTCAGAGCAGGCACACTCGCCTCGCGCCCATTGCTCTCGGCGATATCGAGCAGCTTCGCACCGATTCCGAGCCGGCGAAACTCGGGGAAGGTGGCAAGGACGTTCACATACCAGGATCCCGGCGACTTCGCTTCGAGCTTGACCAGGGGCTGGACGATTTCCGGCGTACCGGCAAGGGCTCCGAGATCGTAGGGATCGTCGAGGCGGTAGCCGACGAGGCAAGCAGCCACCTCGCCGCCGATCTCGGCCACCACGGCATTCCGCCAGGAGAAACCGCCGCTGTCGCGCTGAGCGCGCTCGCGGCCGAGTTCGAGCACCGATTGGCCGGGTGCGGCGAGCGTGCTCCACATATAGGCCGGCATGCCTTCACCGGCGATATCGACGAGCACCGCGAGCGCCGAAGCGTCGGCCTTGGTGGCGGGTCTGAAGAGGGCAGCGGGGTTCATGCGAAGCACCACTACACCAGCATGGTCACCGGGTCTTCGATATGGGCCTTGAAGGCGGCGAGCAGCTCGGCGCCGAGCGCGCCGTCGATGACGCGATGGTCGACCGAGAGCGTCACGCTCATCATGGTGGCGATCTTGAGCGCATCGTCCTTGACCACGGCGCGCTTCTCGCCGCGGCCGACCGCGAGGATCGAGGCCTGCGGCGGGTTGATGACGGCATCGAAGCGGTCGATGCCGTACATGCCGAGATTGGAGATGGTGGTCGAGCCCCCCTGATATTCGTGGGGCGCAAGCCGCTTCGAGCGGGCGCGGGCGGCGAGATCGCGCATCTCGTTCGAGATCTCCGACAGGCTCTTGATCTCGGCGTCGCGGATCACCGGCGTATGCAGGCCGCCGCCTTCGAGCGCCACCGCGACCGCAATGTCGGAGGCGCGATGACGCAACAGCCCCTGCTCGGTCCAGGTGGCGTTGGCGCCAGGCACCGATTGCAGCGCCATCGCCATGGCCTTGATGATGAAATCGTTGACCGAGAGCTTGAAGGCACGCGGGCCGTGCTGCGGGCGCGAGCGCGTTGAGCCGCGTCCGGGCGGCAAGCACCGCGTCGAGGTCGCAATCGATGGCAAGATAGAAATGCGGGATGGTCTGTTTCGACAAAGTGAGCCGCTCGGCGATGATCTTTCGCATCGTGTCGTGCGGCAAGATCTCGTAAGAACCCGGCCGATAGAGCGCGAGCACTTGGCTATCGGACAGGCGCTGCGGTTCCGGCTCTTCGCGCCGCGCGACGAGTTCTCGCGACTGGCGCTCGGGCGCTTGCTCGACCGCTTTCAGGCCTGGGCGTTGCCGGCGCGACGGGTTCTGCTTCCCGCATCGCGCCGCGCAGCGGCGCGCTCGACATCGGCCTTGACGATGCGTCCATGAGGTCCGGAGCCGTCGAGGCTTACGAGCTCAAGGCCAAGCTCGCGCGCGAGCCGCCGCGCGAGCGGAGAGGCGAAGATGCGGGTGCCGTCGTGACCGGCCCGGCCGTTTCGCCGGATCTGTTCGGCAATCTGCCGGAGCACCGCTTCGGCCGAACGGTCATCGACCGCGCCCTTCGCGGCGGGTGCCTCATTTGGCGCCAAGTTGGCGCTGCCAGAAGAAGGCCGCGTCTCTGCGGGGCGAGAGCGCAGTTCCTCTCCTTTGGGAGCGGCCGCCGCCGGCTGCGGCGCCGAGGCCCCCTCGCCTTCCACAGCCAAGAGCGCGATGGGATGGTTGACGGGGACATGCTCGGTGCCCTCCGCGAGGAGCAGCTTCTCGATCACGCCGTCCTCGGCAGCCTCGACCTCCATGGTCGCCTTGTCGGTCTCGACTTCGGCCACCACGTCGCCGCTCCGGACAGAGTCGCCCTCCTTGACGTGCCATTTGGCGAGCGTCCCCTCCTCCATGGTGGGCGAGAGCTGCGGCATGAGGATTTGCGTCGCCATGGCTCACACCTTTCCGTCCGCCGCTGCGAAGGCCTGTTCCCAATTCCGGCCGTCGAAGGGAAGGATGCGGGCGATACGGACCTGGCCGTCGTCGAGGCAGCGCAGATTGACGCTATACCCGTCGGGCTTCGAGCGCGGCATGTAGAAGCTCTTCACGCCGCAGATCGAGCAGAAATGATGCTTGGCCGTGCCGGTGTTGAAGCCGTAGGTCGTGATCCTGTCGGCGCCCTGCACGAGGCGGAAGCGCTCCTTCTCGACGATGAGATGGAGATAGCCCGTCATGCGGCAGATCGAGCAATTGCACTCTCGCGCCACGACCTCATCGGGCGCCAGCACCTCGAAACGGACCGCGCCGCAATGACACCCGCCCGTCTTCCAGTCCATCGAAGCGTCGGCCATGGGCATCATGTCCGGTAGCAGACCGACTTCACGGCAGCGACGACCTGATCCACCGACGGCAAAGCAAGCTTCTCGAGATTCGCCGCGTAAGGCATCGGCACGTCGGCGCCGGTGACCGCAAGCGGCGGCGCATCGAGATGATCGAAGGCCTCGTGAGCGACACGGGCGCAAATCTCGGAGCCGATGGAGCAGACGGGCCAGCCCTCCTCGACGGTGACGAGGCGATTGGTCTTGCGCACCGAGGCGAGCACCGTTTCCATGTCGAGCGGGCGCAAGGTGCGGAGGTCGATCACTTCGGCCTCGATCCCCGCCTCGGCGAGGCGCTTGGCCGCGTCGAGCGCATAAGCCATGCCGCGCGAGTAGGAGACGATGGTGGCGTGCCGCCCCGAGCGCGCCACAAGCGCTTTGCCGATCGGCACGACAAAGTCGCGAAGGTCGGGGACATCGAAGCTCTGGCCGTAGAGAATCTCGTTTTCGAGGAACACGACCGGGCCATGGTCGCGGATCGCCGCCTTGAGCAGGCCCTTGGCGTCGGCGGCGCTGTACGGCGCGATGACCTTCAGCCCCGGCACGTGGGCATACCAGCTCGAGAAGTCCTGGCTGTGCTGGGCGGCGACGCGGGCGGCGGCGCCGTTAGGTCCGCGGAACACGATCGGGCAATGCATCTTGCCGCCGGACATATAGAGGGTCTTGGCCGCGGAGTTGATGATGTGATCGATCGCCTGCATGGCGAAGTTCCAGGTCATGAACTCGACGATGGGCTTGAGCCCGGCGAAGGCCGCGCCCACCCCGACTCCGGCGAAGCCATACTCGGTGATCGGCGTGTCGATGACGCGTGAAGGCCCGAACTCGTCGAGCAGACCTTGGGTGACTTTATAGGCGCCCTGGTACTCGCCGACCTCCTCGCCAATGACGAAGACGGACGGATCGGCCCTCATCTCCTCGGCCATGGCGTCGCGCAGGGCCTCGCGGACGGTGAGCTTGACCGTCGCCGTCCCTGGCGGAACTTCGGCTTCAGGCTCGGCGCGGGGCCACTTGCGGGCCGGCCGGCGCCTCCTCCACCAGGGGCGGAACCTCGCCGAGATCGGGCGGAGGCTCCTCGACGCGCAGCGCTGCCGCCGGGACGTCCTGCGAAGCGGCCGAGGGCCGCGCCGCAACGTGCGCGGGCGCCGGCGCCTCCTCGCCGTCGGCAACGAGAAGCGCAATCGGTCGGTTGACCTTCACATGCTCGGTGCCCTCGGGAACGAGGATCGTGCCGAGTCTTCCGTCCTCCGCGGCTTCGATCTCCATGGTCGCCTTGTCGGTCTCGATCTCGGCGATGACGTCGCCCGCGCGCACGGGATCGCCCTCGCGCACCAGCCATTTGGCAAGCTTCCCTTCCTCCATGGTGGGAGACAGCGCCGGCATGAGGATCTCGGTTGGCATCAGTCGCTCGGCAGTCGCCTCAATTCGCCGTCACGTCGGTGTAAAGCTCGGCGGGGTCGGGCTCGGGATCGGCCTGGGCGAACTCGGCGGCCTCGTTGACGATCGCGCGCACCTCGCGATCGATCTCCTTCAAATCAGCTTCGCTCGCGCGGCCTTGTGCAAGGATACGATTGCGCAGCAGCTCGATCGGATCGCGCTGCTCGCGCATCTCCTGGACCTCATCGCGCGTGCGGTACTTGGCCGGGTCCGACATGGAATGGCCGCGATAGCGGTAGGTGAGCAATTCGAGAATCCTCGGTCCCTCTCCGCGGCGGGCCGCGGCAACGGCGCGCTCGCCGGCCGCCTTCACCGCGGCGACGTCCATGCCGTCGACCTGCTCGCCGGGAATGCCGAACACCGAGCCGCGATGGTAAAGCTCCTCGGCCCGCGCGCTGCTGCGCTTCACCGGAGTCCCCATGGCGTAGTGATTGTTCTCGATGACGTAGATCACGGGAAGCTTCCACAGCGACGCCATGTTGAAGCTCTCATAGACCTGTCCCTGATTGGCCGCCCCCTCGCCGAAGAAGGTGAGGCACACACGGTCGTTGCCGCGATATTTGTTGGCGAAGGCCAGGCCCGTGCCGAGCGGCGCCGGCGCGCCGACGATGCCGTGGCCGCCATAGAAGTTCCTCTCGACCGAGAACATGTGCATGGAGCCGCCTTTGCCCTTGGCATAGCCATGGCGGCGGCCGGTCAGTTCGGCCATCACGCGCTTCGGTTCCATGCCGGCGGCGAGCATGTGTCCATGATCGCGATAGGCGGTGATGACCTGGTCGCCGTCGGAAATCGTCATTTGCATGCCGGCGACCACCGCCTCCTGGCCGATATAGAGGTGGCAGAAGCCGCCGATATAACCCATGCCGTAAAGCTGCCCGGCCTTCTCCTCGAATCTGCGGATCAGCAGCATGAGGCGATAGGCGGAGCGTTCCTGCTCGGGGGTGAGGCTTGGGCGTCCCGGCAGGTTCGAGCCGCCCGAAATTGCCGTCGCCGAGCCAGAGATTGGCGGCGCCGGGGTTCAGGCTTGGCGTGGTCACGGGTCTCGGCTCATCGCTGCGATCCTCGGATTCGCTCCGAGGCTAGCACGAGCCGGAAATCCCCTGAACGGATTTAGCGCTTTTTCGGGGGCGCGGCGCCTGGCACAGGCTGGCGGCGCTTCAGCATGACGAGGTCGTCTTGATGGGCGAGATTGAGGATCGCGCGGGCGCGTTCGTCGAGCATGTCGGGATCGAGGCTCTCGGGGCGAAGCAGGGCGACGTCACGCTCGAGCCTCAGTCTGACCGCCTTCAGCCCCTCAAGCTCGCCTTCAAGCACCTCTTTGCGACCGTTGAGATCGGCGCGCGCGTCAAGGCCATGATCGCCGGTCTGGAGGTGATAGGCGAAATAGCCCGCCGCACCGCAGGCCAAAAGCGGAAAGATGAAAGCCGTGAACCGCATCGGCAAGAGTTTGCGCGCGAGCCGTTAAGCGGACGTTACCGCCCCCGCTTCAGCACCGCGCGCCCGGCATAGCGGGCCTTGGCGCCAAGCTCCTCCTCGATGCGGATGAGCTGGTTGTATTTCGCCACGCGGTCAGACCGGGCGAGCGACCCGGTCTTGATCTGCCCGCAATTGGTGGCGACGGCGAGATCGGCGATGGTCGCATCCTCGGTCTCGCCCGACCGGTGGGACATCACCGCGGCATAGCCCGCTTCCTGCGCCATGCGCACCGCATCGAGCGTCTCCGACAGCGTGCCGATCTGGTTGACCTTGACCAGGATGGCGTTGGCGATGCCCCGGTCGATCCCCTGCTTGAGCCGCGCGACATTGGTGACGAAGAGATCGTCGCCGACGAGCTGAACGCGGTCGCCGAGCGCCTCGGTCAGTCCCCGCCAGCCGTCCCAATCGTCCTCGCTCATGCCGTCTTCGATGGAGAAGATCGGGTAGTTCGCGACGAGCTCGCCGTAATAGGCGATGAGCTGATCGGCGGTCAGCGTTCGATTTTCGCCCTTCAGCGCGTAGCGGCCGTTGTCGAACAGCTCCGTCGCGGCAACGTCGAGCGCGAGATAAACGTCATCGCCGGGGCTGTAGCCCGCCTCCCTGATCGCCGCCATGACAAAGTCGAGCGCCTGGGGTGTCGAGCCGAGATTGGGAGCGAAGCCGCCTTCGTCGCCAACCGCGGTGTTGTGGCCCGCGCTCTTCAGCGCCTTGCGCAGCGCATGGAAGATCTCGGCGCCCATGCGCACGGCTTCCGCGATGCTTGCCGCGCCGACGGGCACGACCATGAATTCCTGGAAGTCGATCGGATTGTCGGCATGCGCTCCGCCATTGACGATGTTCATCATCGGCACGGGCAGCAGCGTCGCCCCCTCCCCGCCGACATAGCGATAGAGCGGCAGGCCTTGCGCGTTCGCTTCGGCCTTGGCCGTTGCCAGCGACACGCCAAGGAGCGCGTTGGCACCGAGCCGCTTCTTGTTCTCGGTGCCGTCGAGATCGCGCAAGCGCTGGTCGAGCGCGCGCTGGTCGGCCGCGTCCACGCCCGAGAGCGCCTTGCGGATTTCGCCGTTGACCGCTTCGACCGCCTTCTTGACCCCCTTGCCGCCGTAACGGGCGCCCCCGTCGCGAAGCTCATGCGCTTCATGCGCGCCGGTCGAGGCGCCCGAAGGAACTGCGGCGCGACCATGATGGCCGTCATCGAGCACGACATCGACCTCCACGGTCGGGTTGCCGCGGCTGTCGAGAATTTCCCGGCCGATGATCGTGGCGATTGCGGTCATGGTGGTTCCTTCGTTGTCGGGTTGATTGCCACGACAGCCCGTGACACGCTCGCCCCGCGCGGGTTTTTCTATCGGGTTCAAGGGGGAGTGCAAGGGTTTTGGCGTAAGGAGACAGCGCTGTGCCGGAACTGCAAACCTATGACGGCGGCTGCCATTGCGGCCGGGTTCGCTATCAAGTCACGACGACTCTCGAGCCTGTCCTTTCCTGCAATTGCTCGATCTGCCAGAAGCGCGGCGCGCTTTGGACCTATGTGGCACCCGCTCAGTTCAAGCTGCTATCGGGACAAGACGAACTTGTCCGATTACCAGTTCCACAAGAAAGCCATCCACCACCTGTTCTGCCGGAATTGCGGAATCTCGTCCTTCGCGACGGGGCGCGGCGAAGACGGTACCGAGGGCATCGGCGTCAATGCGCGCTGCCTCGAAGGGGTGGAGATCGAGGCGCTGGCGCTCACGCCCTTCGACGGCAAGAGCCTATGACGGAAGGACCTTCCGGCTCCGCCTTGGTGCTCTTTTCCGGGGGGCAGGACTCGACCGTGTGCCTCGGCTTGGGCGCTCGACCGTTACGGCAGAGTCGAGACCGTCGGCTTCGATTACGGCCAGCGTCACGGCGTGGAGCTTGAATGCCGCGAGCGCGTTCGCGCGGAGATCTCCCGCCGCTTCCCCGCCTGGGCGGCGCGGCTCGGGCCCGACCATGTCATCGACATTTCGAGCTTCGGCGCCATCGGCGAAACCGCGCTCACTTCCGATGCCGAGATCGAAATGCTCACCTCAGGCCTGCCCTCGACCTTCGTGCCGGGGCGCAACCTCCTGTTCTTCGTCTATGCGGCGGCGCTCGGCTATCGGCGCGGGCTCGCCACGCTTGTCGGCGGCATGTGCGAGACGGATTTCTCCGGCTATCCCGATTGCCGCGACGCGACGCTTCGCGCGCTCGAGCAGGCGATCAGGCTCGGCACCGAGATTCCCTTCACCATCGAGACGCCGCTGATGTGGCTGACAAAGGCCGAGACCTGGGCGCTTGCCGAGCGGCTCGGCGGAGAGGCCTTCGTCGATCTCGTCATCGAGGAGACGCATACCTGCTATCGCGGCGAGCGCGGACGGCGCCACGAATGGGGCTATGGTTGCGGGGCCTGCCCGGCTTGCGAGCTTCGCGCCAAGGGCTTCGCCGCGTGGCAGGCCGCGCGCGCAGGTGCTGAGGCCGTTTCGCGCTGAGTTCCGCCGACTGCTTCCTCTTGCCCTCGACGCGGTTAGGGACCAAGTTCCGGCGATGTATGCGGTGAAGGAGATCTACTACACGCTTCAGGGCGAAGGGATGCAGACCGGCCGGGCGGCCGTGTTCTGCCGCTTCGCCGGCTGCAATCTCTGGTCGGGCCGCGAAGAGGACCGCGCGGCTGCCACGTGCAATTTCTGCGACACCGACTTCGTCGGCACCGATGGGCCGGGCGGCGGCAAGTTCGCGGAAGCCGAAGTGCTGGCACGCGCCTGTCGTGCCGCTTGGCGCGGCAATTCGGGGACGCCGCCTTATGTCGTGCTGACCGGCGGCGAGCCGATGCTCCAGGTCGATGAGCCTCTGATCGCGGCGCTGCATGCGCAAGGCTTCGCGATCGCGATCGAGACGAACGGCACCCTGCCCGTGCCGCGCGCGATCGACTGGATCTGCGTGAGCCCGAAGGCAGACGCGCCGCTCACGCAGCGCTCGGGCGATGAGCTGAAGCTCGTCTACCCGCAAGAGGCGCTCGACCCGCGCATGTTCGAGGGCCTCGACTTCGCCCATTTCCTGCTCCAGCCAAAAGCCGACGGCGAGAAGTCGGCGAACCATCTCGGCGCCGCCATCGACTATTGCCGCGCGCATCCCAAATGGCGCCTGAGCCTGCAGACCCACAAGCTGCTCGGGCTGCCCTAAGCCCTGGCTTGGCCAACGAAAAATCCCCTAAACGACGGCCATGCGTATCTACAAGGAATTCGGCTTCGAGGCCGCCCATTTCCTGCCCTCGGCACCGCCGGGCCACCCCAACGCGCGGGTGCACGGACACTCTTTCAAGGTGCGCGTGACCATCGACGGCGACCCTGACGGGAATACGGGTCTCGTCATGCCCTTCGACGCGGTCGAGGCGGCTGTCGGCGATGTGCGCGAAGCGCTCGACCATCGCTTGCTCAACGAGGTCGAGGGACTGTCCCTGCCGACGCTCGAGCGGATCGCCATGTGGCTGTGGGACCGCTTGCATAACCGCTTGCCGGGCCTCGCCGAGATCGAAGTGGCGCGGGAGTCGTGTCACGAAGGCTGCGTCTATCGCGGCCCGCAGTCCGAAGCTTGCGGCGGAGTGAAGGCGATGGCGCGGAAGATCAGCGGTCTGAAACAGCTCGGCGCCAAGACCCCGCTGCCCAAGACGCCGGCAGAGGCCGAGCTTGAGCGCGTGCCAAACCCGCATCCCGACACGGTCTATGTCGCCCGCTTCACCTGCCCCGAATTCACCTGCCTCTGCCCGATCACGGGCCAGCCCGACTTCGCCCATTTCGTCATCGACTACGCGCCGCGCGCCTGGCTGCTGGAATCGAAATCGCTCAAGCTTTATCTGGCGAGCTTCCGCAACATTGGCGCCTTCCACGAGGACGCGACCGTCGGCATCGGCAAGCGTGTCGTCGCGCTGGTCGATCCTGCTTGGCTCAGGATCGGCGGCTACTGGTATCCGCGCGGCGGCATCCCCATCGACGTGTTCTGGCAACACGGCACGCCGCCTGACGGCGTGTGGATTCCGGACCAGGGGATCGAGCCCTATCGCGGCCGGGGCTGATGACTTGCAGCACGAAGCTTCACGGTTTCGTCCTTCGAGGGCGCCTGCGGCGGCCACCTCAGG
Organism: uncultured Alphaproteobacteria bacterium; assembly: GCA_963776655.1. Lineage (GTDB taxonomy): Bacteria > Pseudomonadota > Alphaproteobacteria > Rhizobiales > Methyloligellaceae > Methyloceanibacter. Next base: position 284,029 of record CAVZNL010000004.1, read on the forward strand.
AGACGTAAGGTGTCAGCCTCACGGTGCCGTGCCGTCATCCTGAGCTGCGAGCGAAGCGAGCCTCGAAGGATGCATTGGTCACTGGCGCTGGCGCTTCACCAGGCGATCGATCTCGATCAGCTCCTTGAGCAGCGGTGCGAGCGCGGAAAGCGGCAGCATGTTCGGACCGTCTGACGGCGCGCGGTCCGGATCCTGGTGCGTCTCGATGAAGAGCCCGGCCACGCCGACAGCCACCGCCGCGCGGGCGAGCACGGGCACGAAGCGGCGCTCGCCGCCGCTCGCCGTCCCCTGCCCTCCCGGCTGCTGCACCGAATGGGTGGCGTCGAAGATCACCGGCGCGCCGGTCTCGGCGAGGATCGGTAGCGCGCGCATGTCGGAGACGAGCGTGTTGTAGCCGAAGGAGACGCCGCGCTCGGTGACGAGCACGTTGGGATTGCCGGCGGCGATGAGCTTCGCCACGACATTCTTCATGTCCCATGGCGCGAGGAACTGACCCTTCTTGACGTTGACCGGCTTGCCGGTGCGCGCAGCGGCGATCAGGAGATCGGTCTGGCGGCAGAGAAAGGCCGGGATCTGCAGGAGATCGACCGCAGCGGCCACGGGCGCACATTGCGCCGGCTCATGCACGTCGGTGGTCACTGGCAGGCCGACGCTCTCCCTGATCTCGGCGAGAGATGGGAAGCGCCGCGTCAAGTCCGAGCCCGCGGGCGCTTGCGGCGCTCGTGCGGTTCGCCTTGTCGAAGGAGCTCTTATAGACGAGGCCGATCTTGAGCTTCGCCGCGATCTCCTTCAGCGCCGCCGCCGTTTCGAGCGCATGCGCCCGGCTCTCGAGCGCGCAAGGGCCGGCGATCAAGGCGAGCGGCAGGGCATTGCCGAACTTCGCGTTTCCGGCCGCGACGGCCGCGCTTGGGACCGGTTTCATGGCGTCGTTCATGGCCGGACCATGAGACCCTTACGCTCAAGCGTCAACAGGGCTACGCGCATGGGCAAGCGCGCCGCCGACATAAGTGGCGCGAACCGCCCGCTCGTCGCCGAGCGTCATCAGGATGAACACGGTCTCTTCGAGAGACTGCGAGCGCGCCGTGCGAAAGGCGAGAAGCGGGGTCGCGGCCGGATCGAGCACGACGAGATCGGCCTCCGTCCCGGCCGAAGCGAGCCGATGCGATCGTCGAGATCGAGAGCGCGCGCGCCGCCGAGCGTGGCAAGATAGAGCCCTTCGAACGCGGTGATCGGCGCGGCGTTCAGCGCGGAGACCTTGTAGGCGGCGTTCAAGGTCGCAAGTTGCGAGAAGCTGGTGCCGGCGCCGATATCGGTGCCGATCCCGACATGGATCGGACGGTTCCGGTCCTTGGCTTGGCGCAAACGGAACAGGCCGCTGCCGAGGAACATATTCGAGGTCGGGCAATGGGCGATCGAGGCCTCGCGCTCGTGGCAGCGGCAGAACTCGGACTCGGAGAACCAGATGGCGTGGCCGAGAACGGCGCGGCGGCCAACCAAGCCGTAATGCTCGTAGATGTCGAGGAAGTCCTTCCGCTCGGGGAAAAGTTTGGCGATGAACGCCAACTCTTCTTCGGTCTCGGCGATATGGGTCTGCACGTGAAGCTCCGGGTGTTCGCGCCAAAGCGAGCCCGCCGCTTCGAGCTGCGCCGGCGTGCTCGACCCGGCCCAACGCGGGGTGACGGCATAAAGCAGCCGTCCTTTGCCGTGCCATTTGCCGATCAGCGCCTTCGACTGGTCGTAGCCGGTCTTGGCGGTGTCGCGTAACGCTTCGGGGACGTTGCGGTCCATCATGCATTTGCCCGCGATCATCCGCATGTTGCGCTTCTCGGCCTCGGCAAACAGCGCGTCGACCGATTGCGGATAGACGGCGCAATAGACCGAGGCCGTGGTGGTGCCGTTGTTGAGCAGCGTGTCGCAGAAGAACGACGCGACAGCACGCGCATGCGCTTCGTCGGCGAAGGCCTCCTCGACCGGATAGACATAGTCGCTGACCCAATCGAGCAGCCGCTTCCCCGGCGCGGCGATGATGCCGGTTTGAACGTAATGGATATGGGCGTCGATGAAGCCGGCGGAGATGATGCAGCCGGAATAGTCCGTCACAGGAACATCGGCGGAAAGCTCACGCCTCAGGCTGCGATAAGGCCCGACCGCCTCGATCAATCCATCGCGGCAGATGAGGAGTCCGTCGCTCTCGTCCGTCACGGCGTCGTCCGGGCCGACGAGAAACGGATCGCCCGTGAAAGACACGAGCGTGCCGCGCAAGGCAATCCTCGAAGCAGGTTGCGCCCCCGGCATCGTTCGGAACATTGCTCCCTAGGCTCGGCCCGCGTCGTCTGGCATCATGGCGCATCTTCTCAGGGGGACACCATCATGAAAAAGGCAATAGCGGAATTCATCGGAACCTTTGCGCTCGTGCTTGTCGGCTGCGGAGCTGTCGCAATCTCAGGATTGGGGAGCGAGCAGAGCGCCATCGCCATTTTCGGCATCGCCGCAGCCTTCGGCCTCACCATCGTCGCCATGGCCTACGGCATCGGCCAGGTCTCGGGCTGCCACATCAACCCGGCGGTGAGCCTCGGCGTTCTGGTCGCGGGCCGGATGACCCCGTCGGATTTCATCGCTTACGTGATCGCTCAGGTGCTCGGCGCCACCGCCGGCGCGGCCGTGCTCTATCTGATCATGACGGGCAAGGCCGCCGGATGGGACGGATCGCTCGGCCAAAATGGCTGGGGACCGGGCTATCTCGGCGAGTTCAACCTCGCCTCGGCCTTCCTTTACGAAGTCATCGGCACTTTTCTGTTCCTCGTCTGCATCCTCGGCGTCACGCAGAGGGGTGCACCGGTCGGCCTCGCCGGGCTCGCCATCGGGCTGACTTTGATCGCGATTCATTTGTGGGGCCTCAAGATCACCGGCACCTCGCTCAATCCCGCCCGCTCGCTCGCGCCCGCTCTGATCGGCGCCGGCACCAATCCCGGCGCTCTCGGCCAGGTATGGCTCTTCATCGTCGCGCCGCTGATCGGTGCGGGAATCGCCGGCTACTTGTTCAAGTCCGGCATCCTCGCGGCAGACGAGGTCATCCCCCAGCGCGGCGGAGCGTCATCCGACGTTCCGCCCGCGGCGTCAGCGCCGCGCAAACGCCGCTAGCCGCAACGGCAGCAGGGCCGGCTAGACCAGCCGGCTCTGCTCCACCGCGGCGCCGATGAACGAGGCGAAAAGCGGGTGCGGACTGAAGGGCCGCGATTTCAGTTCGGGATGGAACTGCACGCCGACGAACCAAGGGTGATCGGGGATCTCCACGATCTCCGGAAGGAGCCCGTCGGGCGAGAGGCCGGAGAAGCGCAAGCCCGCCGCTTCGAGCTTGTTGCGGTAGCGCATGTTCACCTCGAAGCGATGACGGTGGCGCTCGGAGATGCGGGTCGTGCCGTAGATTTCGGCGACCTTGCTGCCCTTGGCGAGCACCGCATCATAGGCGCCGAGCCGCATCGTTCCGCCGAGATTGCCGTTCGACTGCCGCTTCTGCAGCTCTTCGCCCCGCATCCATTCGGTCATGAGGCCGATGACCGGCTCCTCGGTCGGGCCGAATTCGGTCGAGCTTGCCCCTTCGATGCCGGCCTCGCGCGCGGCGTCGATGACCGCCATCTGCATGCCGAAGCAGATGCCGAAATAAGGGACGCGGCGGTCGCGCGCGTAACGGGCCGCCCGGATCTTGCCTTCGGAGCCGCGCTCTCCGAACCCGCCCGGAACAAGAATGCCGTGCACGTCCTCCAAATAGGCTGACGCGTCCTCGCTCTCGAAGGTCTGCGACTCGATCCATTGCAGGTTCACCTTCACCTTGTTGGCGATGCCGCCATGGACGAGCGCTTCGTTGAGCGATTTATAGGCGTCCCTCAGCCCGGTATATTTGCCGACCACGGCCACGGTCACTTCGCCGTCGGGATTGGCGACGGTCTCGGCGATCTCGCGCCAGCGCTCGAGGTCGGGCTCCGGCGCCGAGGTGATACCGAAAGCGGCCAGGACCTCGCGGTCGAGGCCTTCGGCGTGATAGGCGACCGGCACGTCGTAGATGCTCGGAACGTCGAGCGCCTGAATCACCGCTTCGGGGCGGACGTTGCAGAACAGCGCGATCTTACGCCTCTCGTCTTTGGGCAAGGGCCGGTCGGTGCGGCAGAGCAGGACGTCGGGTTGGATACCGATCGAGCGGAGTTCCTTGACCGAATGCTGCGTGGGCTTGGTCTTGAGCTCGCCCGCGCTTGGAATGAACGGCACCAGGGTGAGATGGATGAACGCGGTCGATCCGCGCGGCAGCTCGTTGCCGAGCTGCCGGATCGCCTCGAAGAACGGCAAGCCTTCGATATCGCCGACCGTTCCGCCGATCTCGCACAACACGAAATCGACGCCCTCATTGCCGGAGGTGATGAAGGCCTTGATGGCGTCGGTGACGTGGGGGATGACCTGCACGGTCGCGCCGAGATAGTCGCCGCGGCGCTCCTTGGCGATGATCTCCTGGTAGAGCCGCCCCGTGGTGACGTTATCGGCCTGAGAGGCGGGGCGGCCGGTGAAGCGCTCGTAATGACCGAGGTCGAGATCGGTCTCGGCGCCGTCGTCGGTGACGAACACCTCGCCGTGCTGATAGGGGCTCATGGTCCCGGGATCGACATTGAGATAGGGATCGAGCTTGCGCAGGCGCACGCCAAACCCGCGAGCCTGCAGCAACGCACCGAGCGCCGCCGAGGCCAGCCCCTTGCCGAGTGAGGAAACCACGCCGCCGGTAATGAAGACGTACCGCGCCATGGGCCTCGACCATACACCGAAACGCGGCTGAGTCGTAGTCCCAAACAGCAATTGGGCCGGCCGCTCGCGCGCGTTATCCCCGGGGAGTTCGCTGTTTACGTTACTGCGACTGCGGGGCCTGGGGCGCGGGCGGTGCAGGCGGCGCTTGCGGGGAAGCCGGCGCGGGGCCGCCCGGAATTTGCAGCGGTGCGAGCCCCCCTCCTCCGCTCGGCAGAATCGTGGAGGCCGGCTTCTGATTGGCCGCGAGAATCGAGAGCGCGAGGCTGGTGGCGAAGAAGCAGGCGGCGAGGACCGCGGTGGTCTTGGTGAGGGCGTTGCCGGCGCTGCGCCCGGTCATGAAGCCGCCCGAGCCACCCCCGCCGATGCCAAGGGCTCCCCCTTCGGAACGCTGCAACAGAATGACGCCCACGAGCGCCAGGGCGATCATGACGTGGATCAGGAGAATAACAGTGGTCATCGTGTGGCTTCCGGCTTCGAAGGCGCTCTCTTATCCGAATCTGCCACGGTTTGGCTAGGCTCGACATCGCCCATCGCCGGAGGCGAGGAACCGGGCTTGCGGTCCGGCAACGGCATGTCGGGAGCGGCCTTTGCCACGGCACTCGGTGGAAGCTCGGGCTTGCGATCCGGCAACGGGACGCCGTCCGCGCTCACAGGGCCCGCTCCCGGTTTGACCACGCCGCCCCCGCGGCAGCGGAACTCGATCGTCTCCTCGACGCCGAGGAACTCCCGGACTTTCTCGATTTCGATGGTGTCGAGATGGTCCTTCACCCAATCTGGTCCGCGCTCAAGCGCGGCCTTCATCTCGCGCGTGAGCAGCCTGGCACGCTCTCGTTCGAGCTTGAGACAGGACTCCTTGTCCAAAGGTTCGGCAGAAGCGCCCGCGCCGGGCAGCACGGCAAAACTCCCGGCAAGAAGCGCCACGACGATGATGCGCAGCATCGGCATCGCAATATCCCGCCGGATCGTCCCCCTGCCGCAACAGCATGGCGAATATCGCCCCATTTGCCAACCCCGCTCGCGTCGGCCTTAGCAGGTGTGCCGGCCGCGAATAAGCGGACAGAATAGCGTAGAAATCGCTCGCCTTGAGGCTTGCGCCGCCGACCAAGGCCCCGTCCACGTCAGGAACGGAAAGGAGTTCGCCGGCATTGGCAGGTTTGACCGACCCCCCGTAAAGGATGCGCAGGTCGCGGCCTTCCGCGCTGCCGAGCAAGCGGCGAAGCTCGGCGCGAATGAAGCGATGCACGGCTTCGACGTCGGCTTGCGTCGGTGTGAGGCCCGAGCCGATCGCCCAAACCGGCTCGTAGGCGATCACGCAGTTCGCCGCGCGCGCTTCGCGCGGGAGCGAGCCTTCGAGCTGGCGGCCGACGACCTCCAACGTCGCGCCCTCGCGCCGTTCCTGCGCCGTCTCGCCGATGCAGATGATCGCGGCAAGCCCGGCACGGAAGGCGGCCCTCGCCTTGGCGTTCACTAGCGCGTCGCTCTCGCCGTGATCGCTGCGCCGCTCGGAGTGCCCCACGATCACGGCGCTTGCGCCGGCATCGGCAAGCATCTCGGCCGAGATATCGCCGGTATGAGGACCGGCGGGAAGCGGATGGCAGTCCTGCGCACCGAGCATGATGTCGCTTCCGGCAAGCGCGTCACGCGCCCGTGTGAGAAGCGTCGCCGGCGGGCAAACCATGATATCCGGCCTCCGGAGCCGGACCCTGGGCCAGGCGCTCCTTGAGCGCTCGGAGCTCGCCCAAGGCGGCGTCGAGCCCGTTCATCTTCCAATTGCCGGCGACGAGCGGCCTCTTCGCTGCCAATTCCCCCTCACCCGCGCCCGCTGGAGAGCGCCTTTTTCGACCCTTTGCCAAGACCTTGAGCAATACGCTGCCTTGCCGGGCTGCCCTTGCTACCTATGATGCCGCGCCGCGCGAGGAGGTCCTAGCATCGGACGCCAGCGCGGCTTTGGCAAATAGCGAATGGAAGGTTGCAACAGCGTGGCACTCGACACATTGCGCAAAAGCGCGGGAGGCGTCATCGGCGTAGGCTTCGTCCTCGTGTTGATTGCGAGTTTCATCATTTGGTTTCCCGCCGGGTGGTTCCAGGGCTACGGCACGCAGGACATTATCACCGTCGGCGACGTGAAGATCGGGCCGCAGGAATACATGCGCGCCCAACAGGACGTGCTCAAAGTAGATGAGCTCTCAAGCCGGGCGGAGCCTCAGTCTGCAAGAGGCGCGCGCGCTCGGACTTGACCGGCTGGTGTTGGAGCGACTGGTCGGGGGCGCCGCGATCGACATGCATACGCCGTGCGCTCAAGCTCGGCATCAGCGACGCCGCGCTGCTCGAAGACGATCATGAAGGATCCCGCCTTCAAGGACGCGACCGGCAATTTCAGCCCGGGCGCCTTCCAGCAGGCGTTGTACTCGCTCGAACATGAACGAACAGAGCTTTCTTGCGTCGATGCGCGAACGGAATTTGCGGCCCCAGATCCTCACCACCATCGGCGAGGTGGTCAACACGCCCGACGATGCTGGTCGATGCGCTCAACAGCTTTAACGGCGAGTCGCGCACACTGCGCTACGTGCTGGTGCCGTCGAGCGCGGCAGGGACCATTCCCGATCCGAGCGATGAGGACCTCAGGCGCTACTACGAGAATCACCGGAGCAAGTTCACGCAACCCGAGTTCCGCAAGATCGGCGTCCTTGCCGTGACGCCCGGAAACCGTCAAGGATCAGGTTCAGATCACAGAGGCCGATATCAAGGCCGCCTTCGAAGCCAAAAAGGACAAGCTCGGCACGCCCGAGAAGAGGCTGATCCAGCAGATCCCCTTCCCCGACCTCGCCGCGGCCAATGCCGCCTATCAGAAGATACAGTCGGGGACCGATTTCTTGGCGGTCGCCAAGGAGCAAGGCCTGAGCGATGCCGATATCGACCTCGGCACGCTGAGCCGCGCCGATCTTGCCGATCCCGCCATCGCCGAGGCGGTCTTCGCGCTCGAACCCAACAAGGTGAGCGAGCCGGTCACGGGCAAGCTCGGGAGCATCGTGTTGCTGCGCGTGACGGCGATCCAGCCCGGCAAGACGCCGACTCTCGAAGAAGTCCAAGGCCGATCTCGAAAAGGCGCTCCTCAAGGAGCGCGCTTCGAGCGTGATCCTCGACCTGCATGACAAGATCGAGGACCTGCTGGCGTCGGGGGCGACCCTCGCCGAGATCGCCGACAAGCTCAAGCTCAGCTACCAGCTAAGTCGACCAGGTCGACCGCGAGGGCCGCAAGCCGGACGGGTCGATGGTGACATTGCCCGCGCAAAAGGAGCTTCTGAACGCGGTCTTCGCCACCGATGCCGGGGTCGAGAACGATCCGATCGACGCGCAGGACGACGGGGTGATCTGGTACGAGGTGCTGGGCGTCGTGCCCGAGCAGCTCAAGCCCTTCGATCAGGTCAAGGACGAGGTCGCCAAGGATTGGCGGGCCGAAGAGGCGCGAACCAAGGCGGCGAAATATGCGCAAGACCTGGTCAACAGCCTGAACGGCGGCAAGACGCTCGAGGATATCGCCAAGGACCTCAATGTCGAGGTGCTGACCAGCGACCCGTTGAAGCGCGAGAGCATCACCGTCAACGTGCTGCCCGCTTCGGTGGCGCAGGCCTTTGCCCTGCCCGAGAAGGGTTACGGGTCGGGACCGTCGGGCGTCGATGAAGGCCGCATCGTCTTCCAGGTCGACAAAGTCACGCCGCCCGAGCCGCTCAGTGCGACGAAGGACCTCGAACGGCTCAACAAGCAGGTCGGTTTGCTCATGAGCCAGGACGCCATCGACGAGTATTCCGAGAGCGCTGGAAAACCGCTACGGCGTCACCGTCAATCAGCAGGCCCTCGCCAAGCTCATCGGCCGCGACGAGGAGCCATGAGCTCGGCGAAAGCCTCCGTCACGCAGCTTCGAGCAGCAAGGCGGGGGTCACCCCATCGAGCCGGACTTTCCGAGCTTCGCACGCCGCTACGACGAAGGCGCGCCGCAGGTGGCTTGGACCCGCCTGGTCGCCGATCTCGAGACGCCGGTTTCGGCCATGCTCAAACTCGCGCATGAGCGGCCGAACAGTTTCCTGCTGGAATCTGGTCGAAGGCGGCGCCACGCGCGGCCGCTACTCCATCATCGGCTGCGAGCCCGATCTCATCTGGCGCGCCGACGGCGCGGTGGCTGAAATCAATCGGGCGCCGCAGTCGGATCGCCGAGCGCCTTCGCGCCGTCGCCGTTGCCGACGCTCGCATCGCTTCGCGCGCTCCTTGCCGAATCGGCGATCGCTCTGCCGCCCGAGCTTCCGCCCATGGCGGCCGGCATCTTCGGCTATATGGGCTACGACACGGTGCGGCTGATCGAGCGCTTGCCGGGCGAGAAGCCCGACAGTCTGGGCCTTCCCGACAGCATCCTCGTGCGGCCGACGCTGATCGTGATCTTCGACAACGTCAAAGACGAGATGATCGTGGTGACGCCGGTGAGGCCGGCGCCGGGGGTCGGCGCCAAGGCGGCCTATGCACGCGCGGCCGACCGTCTCAACCTCGTCCTGGAGCGGCTCGAGCAGCCGCTTCCGCATGCGAGCGAGCTCGACCGCGCGCGGCGCATCCGGAGCCGAAGGCCGCCACCGCGCCCCGAGGCCTATATGGCGAAGGTGAAGCGCGCCAAGGAGTACATCGCCGCCGGCGATATCTTTCAGGTGGTGCTTGAGCCAGCGCTTCGAGGCGCCCTTCGCCCTTCCCTCTTTCGCCCTCTATCGCGCGCTTCGGCGCGTCAATCCTTCTCCCTTCCTCTACTACCTCAATTTCGGCGCCTTCGCGGTGGTGGGGTCGAGCCCCGAGATTCTCGTCAGGGTGCGCGACGGGAGGGTCACGATCAGGCCGATCGCCGGCACGCGGCCAAGAGGGGCTGACCCGGAGGAGGACAAGGCGCTTGCCAAGGAGTTGCTCGCCGATGCCAAGGAGCGCGCCGAGCATCTGATGCTGCTCGATCTCGGCCGCAACGACGTCGGCCGTGTGGCGGAGATCGGCAGCGTGCGCGTCACCGACTCGTTCTTCCTCGAATATTACAGCCAGGTGATTCACATCGTGTCGAATGTCGAGGGAGCGGCTCGCTTCCGGTTTCGACGCCGTCGATGCGCTGATGGCGGGCTTCCCCGCCGGCACGGTCTCAGGCGCGCCGAAAGTGCGCGCCATGGAGATCATCGACGAACTCGAGGATGAGGCGCGCGGTCCCTATGCGGGCTGCGTCGGCTATTTCTCGGCCGGCGGGGAGATGGACAGCTGCATCGTGCTCAGGACCTCGGTGGTGAAGGACGGGACGATGTATGTCCGGGCCGGCGCCGGCATCGTCGCCGACTCGGTGCCCGAGCGCGAGCAGGCCGAATGCGTGAGCAAGGCGCGCGCGCTGTTCAAGGCCGCCGACGAAGCCGTGCGCTTTGCCGCGCGCGCCAAGCGCGGCCAATAAGCACCGCCCGATGCTCACGCTCGCTCTTCTCCGCCACGCCAAGTCGAGCTGGAGCAATCCCACGCTGCACGATCGTGACCGGCCGCTGGCCACGCGGGGCGTGGCCGACGCGCCGCTCATGGGCAAGGCCATGGCCGAGCGCGGCATCGATCCCGAGCTCGTGCTCTGCTCCTCGGCGCGGCGCACCCGCGACACGCTCGACCTCGTCCTGCCGGAGCTCCGCGTCGAACCCAAGATCGTCTACGAGGACGCGCTCTATCACGCCAGCACCAAGGAGATGCTCGACATGCTGCACGGCGTGCAACCCGGCGCAAACCGCGTCATGTTGGTCGGGCACAATCCCGAGATCCACGCTTTCGCGCTCGATCTCGTGGGCGCGGGCCCGAAACATTTCCGGGATCGCCTGAGCGCGAAATACCCAACCGCCGGCCTTGCCGTGATCAATTTCGCAAACGGGCTGTGGAACAGCGTCGCGGTCAACAGCGGAACCTTGAACCTGTTCCTTACGCCGAAGGATGTGCGCGCCTAGGTCTATACACCTCTCCCGCGTCCTGCCTGTGCGAAGGCAGAGCTTCGCTCCGGCGAAGGCAGGGGAGAGAGGATTAAGGTCCGGGCAATATCGACATTCTCTCTCAGGATTTTCCTTGTCATTGCCCGGCTTGACCGGGCAATCCAGTAACCCCTGCTGTCTGGGACTTAGCCAAGGATGGTGAGTACTGGATTCCCGCTTTCGCGGGAATGACACCGGGAAGTGGCGAGCCGAGGATCAAACCCACTCAGGGTTTTCCTTGTCATTGCCCGGCTTGACCGGGCAATCCAGTAACCCCTGACTCTCTAAATGGCCAAGCAATTGGATTCCTGCTCTCGTGGGAATGACACCGGGAAGGCAGAGAAGAGAGGGTTTAAGGTCGATCCCCGCACGCCTTGACGGGGCGTAGCTCGCAAGCGTAACACCACCCGATGCTGACGCTTATCGATAACTACGACAGCTTCACCTACAACCTCGTCCATTTCCTCGGCGAATTGGGCGCTTCGACGCGCGTCTATCGCAACGACAAGATCACCGTGGATGAGGTCCTGGCCGAGGCGCCGGAGGCGATCGTGCTGTCGCCCGGGCCTTGCGATCCCGACCGGGCCGGCATCTGCCTCGAGCTGATCGCCCGCGCGGGGCCCGTGGTGCCGATCCTCGGCGTCTGTCTCGGCCATCAGGCCATCGGCCAGGTCTATGGCGGCCGCGTGGTTCGCGCCCCCACCCTGATGCACGGCAAATTGTCGAAGGTCCACCACACGGGAAAAGGCGTGTTCGCCGGCATCCCGCAGGACTTCTCGGCCACGCGGTACCATTCGCTGGTGGTCGAGCGCGCAAGCTTGCCGGACGCCTCTGGAGATCACGGCGGAGACGGGCGACGGCGTGATCATGGGGCTCCAGCACACGCGTTACCCCGTTCATGGCGTGCAGTTCCATCCCGAGAGCATCGCCTCGGAGCACGGCCATCAGCTGCTTGCGAACTTTCTCGACCTCGCCCGCGTCGAGCGGCGCGCGCGCGGCCCCGCGCAACGAGAAGCGGCCGGTGCGCTCTAGCCCCGCGCGCGCGAGCATGGCAGACGCTTGCGGATCTCGGCACTGTCCTTCGCAAAGTGGCGGACGGCGAAAAGCTCACCGAGCAGGAAGCCGCCGAAGCCTTCGGCCTCATCATGTCCGGCGCCGCGACCGAGGCGGAGATCGGCGCGTTTCTGATGGGGCTTCGCGTCCGCGGCGAGACGGTGGAAGAAATCGCCGGCGCCGCCCGCGCTCTGAGGGCTCGCGCGGTGAAGGTCCGCGCGCCGGAAGGCGCTATCGATACTTGCGGCACGGGCGGCGACGCCAAGGGCACGCACAACATCTCGACCTGCGCCGCTTTCGTCGTTGCCGGCGCGGGCGTCCCCGTCGCCAAGCACGGCAACCGCTCGATCTCCTCGCGCTCGGGCTCGGCCGACGTGCTTGCCGCGCTCGGCGTCAATATCGAATGCGCACCCGAGACGATCGCGCGCTCGATCGAAGCTTGCGGGCTCGGCTTCATGTTCGCGCCTGCGCATCACGCCGCCATGCGACATGTCGCCAAGGTGCGGACCGATCTCGGCACGCGCACGATCTTCAATCTGCTTGGCCCGCTCGCCAACCCGGCCGCGGTGAAATATCAAATCGTGGGCGTCTTCAGCGAGGCCTGGGTCGAGCCCATCGCGCGGGTTCTCGCCTTGCTCGGGACCGAGAGGGCCTGGGTCGTGCATGGCGGCGACGGTCTCGACGAACTCACCACCACGGACATCAGCCATGTGGCGGTGCTCGATGGCGGCAAGGTCTCGACGTTCAGGGTCGCGGCGAAAAATGCGGGATTGCCCGAGGCGAGGCCCGAAGATCTGATCGGCGGGGACGCGGCAGAGAACGCGGCCGCTCTTCGCGCCGTTCTGGAAGGGAAGCCCGGTCCGTATCGCGACGTGGTCCTGTTCAATGCGGCGGCGGCGCTGCTCGTCGCGGGCAAGGCCAAGACCTTGCGCGACGGCGTGGCGCTCGCCGCGCAATCGATCGATAGCGGCAAAGCGCGCGCCGTGCTCGAAGCGCTCGTTAAGCTCAGCCATGATAAAGTGTGAGCCATGGCACAGGTGCTCGACAAAATCCTCGCCTATAAGCGCAAGGAGGTGGAGGCTGCCAAGCGGGCGGCGAGCGAAGCCGCCTTGCGGGCCAAGGCGGATGCTCAATCCGCCGTGCGGCCCTTCGCGGCCGCGTTGCGGTCGCGGCTTGCTGAAGGCGGATACGCGCTGATTGCCGAGATCAAGAAGGCGAGCCCCTCGAAGGGGCTGATCCGCGCCGATTTCGATCCCGCGACGCTTGCTCGCGCCTATCAGGAGGGCGGCGCCGCCTGCCTTTCGGTCCTGACCGACACGCCGTCCTTCCAGGGGCTCCCCGCCCATCTTTCCGCCGCGCGTGACGCGGCGAGGCTGCCGGTTCTGCGCAAGGATTTCATGATCGACCCCTATCAGGTGGTGGAGGCCCGCGCGCTCGGCGCCGATTGCATCCTCGTCATCCTGGCGGCGGTTGACGATGAGACGGCACGGCGCCTGACGGAAGCCGCCCGCGCTCTCGGCATGGACGTTCTTGCCGAAGTGCATGACGAGGCCGAGCTTGCCCGCGCGCTCAGGCTCGACACGCCGTTGATCGGCATCAACAACCGCGACCTCAAGACCTTCGCCACGACGCTCGCCACCACCGAGCGCCTGGCGCCGCTCGTGCCGGCCGATCGCCTGGTCGTTGCCGAGAGCGGCATCTTCACCCATGCCGACCTCGACCGCCTTTCGGGCTCGGGCGTGCGCGCCTTCCTCGTGGGCGAGAGCCTCATGCGGCAACAGGACGTTACGGCGGCGACCCGCGCGCTTCTGACCGGGTCGCTCGACGCGCGCGGAGGCGGCCCAATGACGGCAAAGCTCAGCCACCTCAACGACAAGGGCGAGGCCCGCATGGTCGATGTGTCGGGCAAGGACATCACCGCGCGCAGCGCCCGTGCCGAGGGGTTCGTTGCGATGGCGCCGGCGACGCTCGAGCTGATCCTTTCAGGGCAGGCGCCGAAGGGCGATGTGCTGGCGACGGCCCGCATCGCCGGGATCATGGCCGCCAAGCGGACGCATGAGCTGATCCCGCTCTGCCATCCGCTTCCGCTGACGGAGGTTACGGTCGCGTTCGAGCCGTCGCGCGATCCGCCCGGCCTCGCCGTCACCGCGACCGCCAAGGTCGACGCCAAGACCGGGGTCGAGATGGAAGCGCTGGTCGCCGTCTCGGTCGCCTGTCTCACCATCTATGACATGTGCAAGTCGGCCGATCGGGCGATGTCGTTCTCAGGCATCCGTCTTGCGGAAAAGACCGGCGGGCGCTCGGGCACCTTCCGCCGTTGAGGAAGATGGCTCTTCTCTCCGTTGCCGAAGCTCTCGCCCGCGTGACAAAGGGGCTCGCGCCGCTCGACGCCGAGCGCGTGGCGCTTGAAGACGCGAGCGGCCGCGTGCTCGCAGAGGATGTCGCGGCAGGATTGACGCAGCCGCCTTTCGATAGCTCGGCGATGGACGGTTACGCGGTCCGCGCCGCGGATGTCGCGGCGCTTCCGGCAACGCTGCGGCTCATCGGGCGGTCCGCGGCGGGCGCGGGCTTCCGCGGCGTCGTGGGACCTGGCGAGGCGGTGCGCATCTTTACCGGCGCACCGGTTCCCGAAGGCGCCGATCTCATCGTCATCCAGGAGAACGCCGACGAGACGCCGGGGTCCGTCGTCATCAAGGAGGCTTCAGGCGGCCCCCATATCCGCCCGCGCGGGCAGGACTTCGCCGAGGGCGAGATCCTCCTGACCGCGGGCACGCGGCTTGGGCCGCGCGAGCTGATGCTCGCCGCAGCCACGAACCGGGCGGACCTGCCGGTACGCCGCAAGCCGCTGGTGGCGATCCTTGCCACCGGCAATGAAGTCGTGCCGCCGGGCTCGGAACTCGCGGCCGACCAGATCGTCTCCTCGGTCCCAATAGGGCTTGCGGCGCTGATCGCGCGCCATGGCGGCGAGGCGATGCCTCTCGGCATTGCCAGGGACGAGCCGGAAAGCATCGTCACGCTCGCCCGCGCCGGAAGCGCGGCCGACATTCTCGTCACGATCGGCGGAGCCTCTGTCGGCGAATACGATCTGGTCGCGGCCGCGCTCAAAGCGGAGGGACTCGAGCTCGATTTCTGGAAGATCGCCATGCGCCCCGGCAAGCCCCTGCTCTTCGGCCGGATGGGGAACCAGAGGGTGCTCGGCGTGCCGGGGAACCCGGTCTCGGCGCTGATCTGCGCGGAGGTGTTTCTCGTGCCCATGCTCAGGGGGCTGCTTGGGGCGAGCGAAGAGGAGCATCGTGAGCCCGATGCGTTCCTCGGCGAGGCGCTTGCCGCCAACGGGCCGCGCGAGCATTACATGCGGGCGATCTCGGCGTGGCGCGAAGACGGGGTGCGGATCGTGACTCCCCTGCCCTCGCAGGAACTCCTCGCTCGTCGCCGCGCTCGCGCGCGCCGATTGCCTCATCGTCCGCCCGCCCAATGCGCCCGCGCTCCCGCGCGGCGCTCGCGTCAGGATCGTGCCGCTCGACCGCGGTTAAGGCTTGCTCGGATGCTCCTTGGCGAAGCGAGCGAGCCCACCCTTCTTTTTGCGGGCTTCTTCAAGGCTGAGATGTTTGCCGCGTGCCATCGAGTTCCGCCCTGATTTGATCCCATTGCCCATTCCACGTCACAAGCAAACGCATGGTGGCGGTGGTAGAGGCATCCCCGGTTGCGGCGACCGTTATCCGATAAACTCCGTGGTCCTTGAAACGTGGCGGGTGCGAGAACGATTTAACCTCAGTCGGCACTGAGAAAGAATCAGAGAGCTTTTCCGCACGTAAGATGCCGAAGTAAGTAGGTACCCCTGCCGCTAGCGTCGTGGGGTGAAATCCGTTCCTCTCTAAGGCCCATTGGAGTTTTATGCGTTCATGCGGGGCCACGGCGGTAAAGCCTCGCCCCCGCTTTCGCTTAAACTCAATTTTCGTCACCCACGGTGTGCAGTTATTGATTGGGAAATCGCCCAGGGCATTGGCAAGCCCCCGTATTGAGATTGCCTCCCATTGAACAACTGCGTTCGCTGACTTCTCTTTGAGAATAACGGACTTTCTAAACGCCGCATTGTCCTCATAGGTGAGGGCTATCTTCGGTGCCCGCGCCTGCCTCAATGTCGTCGCGTATCGGAGCAGCCATACAACCAGGGCGGCCAGCGCAACAATCGTTACTACAGCCCATGATGGAATACCGAGGAGCCAGCTCATGTAGCTGTACCCCGAAATCCAATCGACAATCGTAAGCGCGGTGATAGCCAGACCGCCGAGCAAATAACGACGGTGGCCAGCCGCCTCGGATAGCGTGATCCACTGTTCCGATAGCGTGCGCACTCTCTCGGTTAATCCCCTAGCAACGCGAATCGCATCAGAAGGCGAGCGAAAGGCTACCCCATCTTGGGGGTTAGGCCCTTGCGGAACACAAACAGAACAGATAGACTGTTCATGATTTGTACAGCCGCAACGAATTGTCGGGGCCTCGACGGAGAGGCCTTACCGCTCGAAGGGGACCAGATGCTCACAACGAAGCAAAAAGAGCTTCTCATGTTCATCCATGAGCGGTTGAAGGAGACCGGCGTGCCGCCCTCCTTCGACGAGATGAAGGAGGCGCTCGACCTCAAGTCGAAATCGGGCATTCACCGGCTGATCACGGCGCTCGAAGAGCGGGGCTTCGTCCGCCGCCTTCCCCACAGGGCCCGCGCCATGGAGATCGTGCGCCTGCCCGATTCCGTTCCCCAGGGGCTTGCGGCGCGCGCCCGCGGCTTCTCGCCGAGCGTGATCGAGGGAAGCCTTGGGCGCGTTCCCCAGGTGGCCGAAGGCGAGAGCCTGCCCCAGACCGTGTCCGTGCCGGTGATGGGCCGTATCGCCGCCGGCGTCCCCGTCGAGGCGATCCAGACGCGGCTCAGCACCGTCGAGGTGCCGCCCGAGCTCCTCACCAAAGGCGAGCATTTCGCGCTCGAGGTCAAAGGCGATTCCATGATCGAGGCGGGCATCCTCGAGGGCGACACCATCATCGTCAGGAAATGCGAGGATGCCAGCAACGGCGATATCGTCGTGGCGCTCGTCGACGAGGAGGAAGCCACGTTGAAGCGCCTGCGCCGCCGTGGCGACTCGATTGCGCTCGAAGCCGCCAACCCGGCCTACGAGACCCGCATCTTCGGCCCCGACCGCGTGCGCGTCCAGGGACGCCTCGTCGGGCTGATCCGCCGCTACTAAAGCTCATTCGCCAGGATCGCCGTCCGAGCGCCGCTCGCGCGCCGCGACCGCCGTCCGCGCTGCCGGAAGGGGCCTGTCCGGCGGAAAACGTCGGCTTCCAGGCGACGATGTCGCGATCGGGCACCCAGGGCCTCCGCCCGCGCGCCGCGGCGACCGTCTCGGTCCTGATCGAAAGACCCTCGATATAGAGCGCATGGGCGCCTTCTTTCCTGAGCATGCGCCGGTCGACGATGACGCGTGCGGCGCGGCACTTCTTGCCGATGGTGAAGGGCGCGATGACGATGTCGGCCAGACGGCAGTCCTCTTCCAGCGCGCCGGGATGGCGGACGAGCGCCACGATCTTTCCCTTCACCTCGCCGACACAGCCCAACGAGTCGCAGCGGAACACGCTGTCATCGGCTGCCTTCGCGACGTCGCGTTCGTCGCCGTCGGCAAGCAGCCAATTCTCGGCGCTGTAGCTCGCAGCCGTCGCCGGAGGAAACACCAGATTGCCGGTCGCCGATCTGAGCGCCGCCGTGTCGCCATTCGCGCTCGATGAGCACATCGGGGCGCTCGCCTTGAGGTGCGAGCGCAAGACCGCAAGCGGCGATGAGAAGGCCGAGCGCCCGCGCCCGTGTCTGCCACAGACAAAGCCACAGGCCGCCGAGCACGATGAGGACGAGCGCCAGGCCGGAAATCTGCGGCAAGATCGAGACGGCGCCCGGCCAGGACGCCACCCATTCGCCCGTCGCCACCATCAGGTCGATGCCGGCGCCCATCACTTGCAGCGGCCAGAACTCGAGGCCGAAAGGCATGGCGGCGAGGCTCAGCACCGCCATCGGCATGATCAAGATGCTGACGAGCGGGGCCGCGATAAGGTTGGCGACGAGCCCGTAATGCGTCATGCGATGGAAGTGGTAGAGCGCAAAGGGCGCAATGGCGGTGCCGGCGACCAGGGTGGTGGCTGCCGCGCCCCCGCAAGGATCGCGCCGCGGTGAACGCTTCGCCAGACCGGACTTGCGTCGCGAAGTCCGTCGCGGTGCCGATTGGACAGCCATTCATAAAGAGCGACCAGCCCGACGACCGCGGCGAACGACATCTCGAAGCTCGGATCGAACAGCGATTCAGGGGAGACAATGAGGATCGCAAGCGCCGCCAGCGCGACGTTGCGCATGGTGAGCGCCGGGCGATCGAGCATGACCGCGATCAGCACGATGCTCATCATGATCCACGAGCGAACCGTGGGCACGGCGGCGCCGGACAGGGCAAGATAGAAGGTGGCGGCGGCAAGCGCCGCGGCGGCCGCCCATTTCTTGATCGGATAGCGGAGCGCGAGCCTGGGCACGAGCGCGAGCAGCGCGCGCGCCAGCCAGAACACCGTGCCCGCCATGATGGCCATGTGCAGGCCGGAGATCGAGAGGATATGGGTGAGACCGGAATCGCGCATGGATTCGGTCACCTTCTCGGAGATGCCGCCGCGTTCGCCGGTGATGAGAGCGACGGCGATCTCGCCGGTCTCGCCGTGGAGCGCCGTCCTGATGCGGCCATTGATCGCCGCCCGCAGCACATCGACACCGGACCAGGCGGCCAGGTCCCAAGGCGGGGCGGGCGCCCCGTCGAGGGGCGCCACCTTGCTCGTGGCGTAGCCGGTGGCGCCAAGGCGGGCGAACCAGGCTTGGCGCGCGAAATCGAAGCTGCCGGGCTCGATGGGCTCGGGCGGCGGCTGAAGCGTCGCTCGCAGCGTGACGGCCTCGCCGATCCGCGCCTTTGCCGCATAGGCTTCGGGCATGCTGATGCGGACGCGGTAAGGGATTTCGTCGGGCTTGAGCTCACCGAGGCTGAGGACTCGCAGCGTGATCCTCGCTCGTCCCTTGTCGCGCAGCTCACGGACCTCGACGAAGCCCGCGACCTTGGCATAGCGGAGCTCGTGGATGAGCACGGGAGCCCGCACCGTCTCGGTGCGGAGCTTGGCGATGGCGAAGCCTGAAGCAAAGGCGAGTGCCGCCCCGCCGATGCAGAGCCCGAGCCGTGCATGGCGCACCGCAAGGCTCAGTCCGAGCGCGCCAAGGAGGAGCGCCAGCGCCAAGCGCAGCGCCGGTTCGTCGGCGAGAGCGAAATAGAAGAGGATGCCGGCGGCAAACAGCACCGGGACCCAAAGGATCCAGCGGTCCCGCTCCGCTTCGAGCGCGCGGGCCGAGGCGGCGAGGATCGCAGACAAAACCCCTTCCCGCCGTCCCCCGTGGACGCGATCGTGCTTGTCCCGCTCCCCTTCGCCAGACCGCCACATGGCCGATGCTCAGACCGCGAGCAGAGGAGTCCCTGCCCTGCCCTTACCCCGCATCCACCCCTATGCTACATCACGCCCCCGCAAGCCCCTAGTCCCGCATCGGAACGGCCCAAGAAGCGCCCATGAGCGAAAAAATCGTCACGCGTTTTGCACCCTCGCCCACCGGTTATCTGCATATCGGCGGGGCGCGCACGGCGCTGTTCAATTGGCTCTATGCGCGCGCCAAGGGCGGCAAGATGCTGCTTCGCATCGAGGATACCGACCAGGCGCGCTCCACCGAGGGCGCGATTCTCGCCATCCTCGACGGGTTGCGCTGGCTCGAGCTCGATTGGGACGGGGAGCCGCTCTACCAGCTCACACGCGCCGAACGCCATCGCGAAATTGCAGAGCGTCTGCTTGCCGAGGGCAAAGCCTATCGCTGCTACGCCACCCCCGAGGAGCTTCAGGCCATGCGCGAGCGCGCCCGCGCCGAAGGCCGCGCGCCCGGCTATGACGGCACTTGGCGCGATCGCGATCCGTCGGAGGCGCCGGCGGGGATCGAGCCTGCCATCCGCTTCAAGGCGCCGCGCGAAGGGGAGACCGTGATCGAGGACCGAGTCCAGGGGCGGGTCGTGTTCGCCAACAAGGAGCTCGACGATCTCGTGATCCTGCGCAGCGACGGAACCCCCACCTATAATCTCTCCGTCGTGGTGGACGATCATGACATGGGCATCACCCATGTCATTCGCGGCGACGACCACCTCACCAATGCCGCCCGGCAGACGCAGATCTTCAAGGCGCTCGGATGGGACACGCCGATCTATGCCCATGTGCCGCTGATCCACGGTCCCGATGGCGCCAAATTGTCGAAGCGGCACGGGGCGCTCGGCGTCGAAGCCTATCGCGCCATGGGCTACCTGCCGGCCGCGCTTCGCAACTATCTCGTCAGGCTCGGCTGGAGCCATGGGGATGCCGAGATCATGTCGACCGACGACATGGTCCGATGGTTCGATCTCGATGCGATCGGACGCTCCGCCGCGCGGTTCGACTTCGCCAAGCTCGAGAATTTGAACGGGCATTACCTGCGCGCCATGCCGGATGCCGAGATCGTGACGCGGTTGCGGGCCCTCCTCCCCGACCTCCCGGACGGCGCGGCGCTCGGAAAACGGATCGGCGCGGAGGGCTGGCGCAAATTGGAGCGTGCCATGCCGGGGCTGAAAGAGCGGGCCACGACGCTCGTCGAGCTTCTCGACAACGCGTCCTTCCTGTTCGCGACACGCCCGCTTGCCCTCGATGAGGGGGCACGCAAGCTCCTCGATGAATCGGGGCGCGATGCTCTCGCCGGCCTTCTCCCGCGGCTCGAATCGGTCGAGCCTTGGACGCAAACGGGTCTCGAGGCCGCCGTCCGGGACTTTTCCGACGCGGCGGGGCTCAAGCTCGGCAAAGTGGCTCAGCCGCTGCGGGCGGCCTTGACCGGACGGACGATTTCCCCGGGTATTTTCGATGTGCTCGAGGTCCTTGGGCGCGAGGAATCGCTTGCCCGCCTTCGCGATCAAGTGCATGCAAGTAGGCCTGCTTAAGATTTGGGCAAGGCCGGTTGTTGCGCTGCGGGACAAACAGCGCGATTATGTGGCAGTGCAACAATCCCGTTGCCGCCCACTCGCCAATCGGCGGGCCGGGGGCGACGATGGTCAAAGGAGCTTGAGATGAGCGTCGCAGAGAACCTCCGCGCGTCGGGCGCTAACGAGGCGACTGTCCTGATCGACGGCGTCCGCTACGACTTGCCCATCCGCAAGGGCACGCTCGGCCCCGACGTCATCGACATCAACTCGTTCTACCAGGACACGGGCTGCTTCACCTACGACCCGGGCTTCACCTCGACGGCGAGCTGCGAGTCGAAGATCACCTTCATCGACGGCGACAAGGGCATCCTGCTCTATCGCGGCTATCCGATCGATCAGCTTGCCGAGCAGGGTACTTTTCTCGAGACGGCCTACCTGCTGCTTTACGGCGAGCTGCCATCAGCCGTGGAGTTCAAGGAGTTCAAGGAACGCATCACCCGGCACACGATGGTGCATGAGCAGATGACGCGGTTCTATACCGGGTTCCGGCGCGATGCGCATCCGATGGCGGTCATGGTGGGCGTGGTCGGGGCGCTGTCGGCCTTCTACCACGACTCGATCGACATCAAGGATCTGGCGCAGCGCGAGATGGCGAGCGTTCGCATGATCGCCAAGATGCCGACGATCGCAGCCATGGCCTACAAGTATTCGATCGGGCAGCCCTTCATCTATCCCAAGAACGAGCTCGAATACTCCGCGAACTTTCTCCACATGTGCTTCGCCGTGCCGTGCGAAGAGTACAAGGTCAATCCCGTGCTCGCACGCGCGATGCGGCGCATCTTCATCCTGCATGCCGACCATGAGCAGAACGCCTCGACCTCGACGGTGCGGCTTGCCGGGTCATCGGGCGCCAACCCGTTCGCCTGCATCTCGGCGGGCATCGCCTGCCTGTGGGGTCCGGCCCATGGTGGCGCCAACGAGGCTGCGCTGACCATGCTGCAGGAGATCGGCTCGGTCGACCGCATCCCCGAATTCATCAAGCGCGCAAAGGACAAGGACGATCCGTTCCGCCTCATGGGCTTTGGCCACCGGGTCTATAAGAACTACGATCCCAGGGCGAAGATCATGCAGAAGACGTGCCACGAGGTGCTCGAGGCCGTCGGTCACCGCAGCGATCCCATCCTGAAAGTGGCGCTCGAACTTGAGCGTATCGCGCTTTCCGACGACTATTTCGTCCGCAAGAAGCTCTATCCCAATATCGACTTCTATTCCGGGATTACGATCAAGGCGCTCGGCTTCCCGACCGAGATGTTCACCGTGCTGTTCGCCATCGCCCGCACCGTGGGCTGGATCGCCCAGTGGAAGGAGATGCTTGCCGATCCCATGCAGCGCATCGGCAGGCCGCGTCAGCTCTATACCGGAGCGACCGAGCGCGCTTACGTCCCCATGGACCAGCGTTAGGCGCCGTCCAGCTCCGGTCGAGACACGCCCAGCAGAAACAGCCCGTGCCGGTCGGCGGCCGCGATCGTGGCGGCGCGCTCGGCCATCAGCACGTGTCCGGCTGCCACCGCAATGCCGGAAAGACCGGCTGCCGCCGCTTTCTTCACCGTGTCAGGGCCTATGGCGGGAAGGTCGACGCGCTCTTCCTGTCCGGGCTTCGGCACCTTGACGAGGACGCCGGCCGCGCCGCGCCGGCCCGTCCGTCCCGATTCGCGCAGTTCGGCGCAGCGCGCGAGCATCGCGTCGGTCCCTTCAGCGGCTTCGACGGCGAGGACATAACCTCTGGCGACGACGGCGGCTTGGCCGATATCGAGACGCCCGAGGGCCGCGACCACGCGCACAGCCAATTCGATATCGGCTTGATCCTCGGCCGATGGCGTCTTGCTGCCGAGAACCCCCTCGCCCGCCAGGAGTTCGGGCGCCACGGCGCCGACCCCGTGGACGCGGTATCCCTTTTCCTCGAAATAGCGCACGACCCGCGACAACACATGGTCGTCCCCGCCTTTGCTCAGGCTCAGGATGAAGGGCAGGGTCTTGATGGCGCCGAGATCGAGCTGGAAGTTGGAAAAATCCGGACGGGTAACGCCGCCAATGATGAGGAGGTCCCTGCATCCGTTGTCATTGAGGGCACGGAACATTTTGCCGATCTCACCCCACTTGACCCAAGTGTGAGGAAACCTCTCGATCTCGTCGCGCGCCTCGCCGCGGATGCCAACAATATGAAGCGGAAAGCCCCGGGCTGACGCCGCTTCGGCAAGCAGGCTCGGCAGCGAACCCTGCCCGGCGATGATTCCGAGCGGGCCTTCGATTTTGAGTGACTCGGGCACGGGTCGGCGGTCCGGTCAGGCCGTCGCCGGCGCTGCGGCATTGTTCGGGACGCAGAACGAGCGACCGGAATCGGTCTTCATGAAGTCGATGATTTGCCCAACAAGCGGATTGGCCGAGAACATGCTTTCGACGTCATCGAGCCGCTCCTTCAGCGTTCCCTCGCTGGAAAACAACATGCGATAAGCCTGACGGAGCTCGTGGATCTGCTCCCGCGGAAAACCCTTGCGCTTGAGCCCGACAATGTTCAGCCCAGCAAAGATTGGCGCGATTGCCCATGGCCATGCCGAACGGAATGACGTCGGCGGTAATGCCGGACATGCCGCCGATGAAGGCGTAGGCGCCGATGCGCACGAATTGGTGCACGGCCGACAGGCCGCCGATAATCACGCCGTCGCCGATCGAGACGTGACCGCCGAGGGTTGCTCCGTTCACCAGCGTGGCGTTGTCGCCGACTTCACAATCATGAGCGATATGGACGCCGATCATCAGCAGGCAATTGGCGCCGACCTTCGTCGCCATATGGCCGCCCTCGGTGCCGGGATTGATGGTGACATGCTCGCGGATTGTCGTCTTCGGGCCGATGGTGAGGGTGCTCGGCTCGCCGTGATACTTCACGTGCTGGGGCGCCTGGCCGATGGAGGCGAACGGGAACACCTGACAGCCCTCCCCGAGCGTGGTCCGGCCCACGATCACCGCATGCGAATGCACCACGGCGCCGTCGCCGAGGTTCACATCGGGTCCGATGACGCAAAAGGGACCGATCTCGACGTCCGTCCCAAGTGTTGCGCTTGGATCGACCACAGCGGTCGCATGGATGTTGACCATGCTCGCCCTGGCTTCAAGTCTCGACGATCACGGCGCTTACCTCGGCTTCGGCGACGAGGTTGCCGTCGACAAGGGCTTGCGCCCGGAAGCGCCAGACCCGCCCGCGATGTCGCATTTTTTGCACGTGGTAATGTACGGTATCGCCGGGCACGACGGGGCGGCGGAACCGGGCCTTGTCGATCGCCATGAAATAGACCAGCGGCGGCTCCTTGAACTCCTCGAGATGGCGCAAGCACAGCGCGCCGGCGGTTTGCGCCATGCCCTCAATGAGCAGCACGCCGGGCATGACGGGATTACCGGGGAAGTGGCCCTGGAAATAGGGCTCGTTCGAGGTCACGTTCTTGATGCCGGTTGCGGAGCGATCGCCGTCCATGTCGACGATGCGGTCGACCATGAGAAAAGGATAACGATGCGGTAGAAGCTTCAGGATGTCGGTGGTTTCCGCTCTCCCGAGCTTCGCCTTGACGCCGCTCTCATTCATAAAGGCCAACTCCTCGGAAGGCGCCGCACTGCCTATGCACCGGTCCCGCTTCCGCTCTCGTCTTGATCAAGCTTCAAATCCTTTCGCTCGGCAAGCTTTTGCAGCAGAGTAAGCTCGCGGAACCAGAGACGCACCGGCTTGGCAGGCGTACCGCCCCAGCGCACCCCCGGGGGCACGTCGCCCCGCACATTACTGCTCGCGGCAATCTGCGCGCCAGCGCCAATCTTGACGTGGCCGACGACGCCGACCTGGCCGCCGAGAACCACGAAATCGCCGATTTCGGCGCTCCCGGAGATGCCGGTCTGAGCCACGATCACGCAATGCCTGCCAATGACGACGTTGTGCCCGATTTGCACCAGATTATCAATTTTGGTGCCCTCACCGATCACGGTGTCGCGCAAGGCACCCCGGTCGATGGTGGTATTTGCGCCGATCTCGACGCCGTCCTGAATGATGACGCGGCCGATCTGCGGAACTTTCATATGGCCGCTCTTGCCCATGGCGAAGCCGAACCCATCCTGACCGATGGCCGCTCCGGCGTGGATGGTCACTTGGTTGCCGAGGAGCGCGTGGGTGATCGAGGCATTCGGGCCGACATAGCAGTCGCGCCCGATATGCACGCGATAGCCAATGACGCCGCCGGCGGCGATGGTCGTCCCGCGCCCGATGCGCGCCTCGGGTCCGATCACCGCTCCCGGCTCGACGATTGCTCCAGGCTCAAGGGCGGCACTCGGATGAATCGCGGGCGACCGGTCCGCGCCATCTGGAGCCGCGACCTTGGGCATGATGGCCTCAGGATAGAACAGGAGAACCGCGCGCGCGAAAGCGCGATAAGGCTCAGGCGTTATCAGGCACGCCGTGAGGGAGGGAGCCTGGGCGGCGAATTTCGGCGCGACCAGGCAGGCACTTGCGGCGGTCGCGGCAAAGAGCGGCACGTATCTCGGATTGTCGAGAAAAGACAAGTCGCCCCGGCCAGCGCCGTCCAAAGGCCTGACATCTTTGATGGCGACACCGGCATCGATGCCGTCGGGCACCTTGGCGTTCACGGCATCGGCGACAGCCCCTAAGGAAAAAGGGCCCGCACGCTCGAAGAAGCCTGGATGTTCCATCAAGTTCTTTGCAGAGCGGGCAACGCCGCGGCATGGGCCATGGCCCGAAGCCATAGCGGGAAATCGCCCGCTTTAGAAGTTTGTCGAAGCGCCAAAGCGAAAGAATTCGGTCTTGTCGAAATCCGCCTTGAGCAGGGCCTCGGCGAAATCGGCGCGGAGCGGACCGAGGGGCGATTGCCAGATGAGGCCGAATCCCGCCGACATGCGCACTTCGGCGGAATCGAGGATAAAGCTGCCTTCTTCGGCGACGGCGTCCAAGGCAAGCTCGCTCGGCTGCCACAGCGATCCCGCGTCAACGAAAAAGGCGCCCTGCATGCCGATACTTTCAGGAATGTACGGGAAGGGGAACCGGACCTCCGCCGTCGTCGCCCAGAATAGCTTGCCTCCGAGGGAGTCCCTGGAACAGTTGCCCACTCTGTCGCCGGTGATGGGATCTTGGCAGGCGTCGCGCGGGCCGTACCCGGCGCGCTTGAATCCGCGGATGGTCTCGCCACCTTTGAAAAACAGATCGGTTAGCCGCACGTCCTCGCCGCCCCAGCCCTCGATGGCGCCGGCCTGGGCCCGGCCGACCAAGGTGATCTTGTTGGTGATGGGGCGGTAGGCGCGCGCATCGACGACCGACCGGATGTATTGCACGTCGCCGCCGACGCCGGCGAAATCTTGCGAGAACGAGGCGAAGTAACCGCTTGTGGGAGCGGCAGGGATGTTTCGCGAGTCGTAGGCGACGGTGTAACCGACGCTCGAAACGATGGAAACGCCCTCAGCCTGCTTGACGGCGAGGGACGCATTGTTCGCCACGTCGAAAATGTCCTGTTGCGAAAAGCGGTAGCGGAGACCCATCTGGGTATTGTCGGCAATGGGGAAGCCAAGACGGAGATTGCCGCCGGTGTCGCTTTGGCTGAATGACGACTCGTCGGTCAGGTTGACTTCTTTGTGGAATAGGTCGAAGCCGGCGGAAAGGTTGCGATCGAGAAAATAGGGCTCGGTAAAGCTGAACTCCACCTGGGCACGGTCGAGGCTGCCCGAGAATCCGAGCCTGACATATTGACCCTTGCCCATCAGGTTGCGTTCGGTGATGGCGACGTCACCGATGACGCCCTCGCTGCTGGAGTACCCGGCCCCGAAGGACAATTCGCCGGACGGCTGCTCGACGACTTTGACCATGAGGACCACACGATCCGGCGCGCTGCCGGGCTCGGCCTCGACCTCGACGGTCTTGAAAAAGCCCAGGGCCCGCAATCTCTTGCGTGCAAGCTCGACGAGCAAGCGGTTGAAGGCGTCACCCTCGGCAAGGCGGAACTGGCGCCTGATGACGTGATCCTCGGTGCGGATGTTGCCGACGATGTTGATGCGCTCGATGTAGATCCTCGGGCCTTCGTCGACGACAAAGACGATATTGACCGTTCGGGTCGACGGATCGCGGTCGAGGCGAGGCTTGACTTGGCCGAACGCGTAGCCCTGGAGGGACACGCCAAGGGTCAGCGCCTCGGTCGACTTTTCGATCTTCTCGGAGTTGAACCACTTTCCGCTTTTGACCAGGATGTAGGGTCCGAGAGCTTCGGTCTTGAGCGAAGGCAGGGCGCTTTCAACCCCGATCGTGCCGAAGCGGTAACGCTCCCCCTCTTCGATGGTGAAGGTGATGAAGAAGCCGCGACCGTCGCGATCGAGATCGGCGGTAGCCGAGACGATGCGGACGTCGGCGTAGCCGCTCTTCATGTAGAACTGCCTGAGCAACTCGCGATCGAGGCTGAGGCGATCCTGATCGTAGATATTCGTGCCCTTGAGAAAGCTCAGAAGGTGGGTTTGCGACGTCGAGATGATGTAGCGGAGCTGCGAATCGCTGAAGGCGGCGTTGCCGATGAAATTGATGGCGCGCACCTTGGTGGTCGGGCCCTCGGCGATCTCGAACACCACGTCGATCCGGTTGCTATCGAGGTTGATGATCTTGGGATCGACCTGTGCGCCGTAGAGACCTTGGCGGCGATAAAGGTTCAGGATGCGCTGGACGTCGGCTTGCACGCGCGCGCGGGTATAGACGGCGCGCGACTTGAGCTGCACCTCCGAGGCCAGAGTTGTCGTCCTCGATCTCGCGATTTCCTTCGAAGGCCACCCGGCTCACGATCGGGTTCTCGACAACGACGACGACGATGTTGGCACCCTCGCGCCGGATGCGGACATCTTGAAACAGGCTGGTGGCAAACAGCACTTTCAGCGATTCGTCGACCTGGGCGGCATCGTAGGCGTCGCCTGGGGAGAAGGTCAGATAGGAGCGGATCGTCTCCGGGTCGACCCGCTTTTGGCCTTCGACGCGGATATTCTGGATAGCGCCTTGGGCGCGCGCGCAAAAATCGCCAAGGCTCGCGCTAAGACCCAGCGAGAGCGGGACGGCACTCAACACAAGGAGGGCCGCAAGCAGCCCTCTGGCCAACGTCCTCCGCACCATTACTGGTGTCTTCCCCTCTAAGCCGATTCCCCGCCGCCGCTACGGCTTTAGACGCAAAATTGGCCACCTTTTGTGGCCGATTTTGGGTTCCTATCCCCCGCGTGCCAACGGGGGCCTTTCAGCCCCCGCTCGGGATCTCCTCGGTGACCCCTAGTCTCACAATAACTTGTTGTAAATCAAGTCATTCCAGGTTGCAAAAATCATCAGCATGAGAATCAGCGCGAGACCGATCCGGAAGCCGATTTCTTGGGTGCTTTCGCTCAAGGGGCGGCCTCTGATCGCCTCGATACTGTAAAAGAGAAGATGACCGCCATCGAGCATCGGTATCGGGAACAAGTTCAGAAGCCCAATGCTGACAGAGAGCACGGCGGCGAGATTGATCAGTGCGATGAAGCTCACGCTCGCGACCTGTCCGGAGATTTGGGCGATTCGAATCGGCCCGCCGAGCTGGTCGGCAGACTCGCGTCCCGTCACGACGCCATAGAGGTAGGCGAGCGATTGCGAGACGATAAAGTAGCACTCCTTCACGGCCATGCCGAAAGCGGTCAGCGGATCATGGCGCTTTAGGATCGAGTCACCGGGCGCGTTACTCCGCGCAATCCCAAGCAGCCCCTGACGCACGGTGTTGCCGAAATAGTCGGTGACCTCCTTGCGCTCGGGTACCGCGGTGATGTCGATCGTCTTGCCTCCCCGGTCGACCTCAAAATGCAGCGGCCGGTCGGCGCTCGTTGCGACGATGCGCTGCATCTCGCTGAAGCTCTCGATCTTCTCGCCGTCGATGCCGATCACGAGGTCGCCTGGCAGGAAGCCGGCGCGTTCCGCCGCGCCTCCGGGGGTCACGCTGTCAACCTTAGCCGGCGTGATGCGCTCGCCGAACAGGGTAAAGATCGCCGTGAAGATGGCGATGGCCAGAACAAAATTGGCAATTGGACCCGCGGCAACAACTGCGGCGCGCGACGCCAAGGGTTTGTTCTGGAAGCTTCCCTTGCGCTCTTCGGGCGTGAGCCGCTCGAGCGGTTTTTGACCGGCGCTTGCCGCATTCTCGTCGTCGATGAATTTCACGTAGCCGCCGAGCGGAATCCACGACAGGCGCCACCGCGTCCCATGCCGGTCGGTAAATCCCACGATCTCTGGACCGAAGCCGATGGAAAAGGTCTTGACCGCGACCCCGCACCAGCGCGCGACCAGGAAATGACCGAGCTCGTGGAAGAACACGACGACGGTCAAGACGAACAAGAAACCGAGGATCGAGTAGATGATCATTGCGCCGGGGGACCGGGTTGTAACCCGCGGTGAGAGGAGCGGTTCAAGCAGCAGATTGAGACTACTTAGTGGCTCCCGGCGGCTTATGCAAACCGCGCCAGCAAAGAGCTCGCCCGCGCCCGGGCTTCCGCGTCAATAGCGAGCACGTCCTCCACGCTGCGGCGATGACGTCCGATGAGATCGGCGCCCGATTCGAGCGTCGCCTCAACCAGAGCGGCGATGGCAAGGAAACCGATCTTGCGGCCGAGAAAGGCCTCCACCGCCACTTCATTGGCGGCGTTGAGCACCGTGCCGGCGCTCCCGCCCGCGGCCAGAACCTCGCGGGCGAGACGCAGCGCCGGGAAGCGCTCAACGTCAGGCGCCTCGAAGGTCAGCGTGCCGAGCTCGGCCAAGTCGAGCCGTTTGGTCGGTGCCTGCATGCGCTCCGGCCAGGCGAGGCTATAGGCGATGGGCGTTCGCATATCGGGGCAGCTCATCTGTGCCAGAACCGACCCGTCGCTAAGGTAAACGAGACAGTGCACGATCGATTGCGGGTGGATCAGAACGTCGAGCTTGGCGGCGGGAAGCGAGAACAGGTGGTGCGCTTCCAAAAGCTCCAGACCCTTGTTCATGAGGGTTGCCGAATCGATCGTCACCTTCGGCCCCATGGACCAGTTCGGATGATTGAGGGCCTGTTCGGGCCGCGCCGCCCTCATCGCATCGAGGCTCCAATCGCGGAAGGGGCCGCCGGAGGCCGTGAGGCAAACCCGCTCGATTCGCTCAAGCGCTGCGCCCGCCATCACCTGCATGGCTGCCGGAATGCTCGGAAGTCGACGGGGAGAAGCGTGGCTTTGGCGCGGGCGACCTCGGCCATGAAGATGTCCCCCGCCGAGACCAGGCATTCCTTGTTGGCGAGCGCGGTGAGGCTTCCCTGCCGCACCGCTTCGAGCGTCGGCTTCAGGCCTGCCGCCCCCACGATCGCCGCCATCACCCAATCGGCGGGCCGGCCTGCCGCTTCGAGGAGCGCCGCCTCCCCTGCCCCAATCTCGATCCCCGTGCCGGACAGCGCGCTGCGCAACGCCGGATATCCTTCGGGGTCGGCGATCACCGCAAGCTCGGCGCGATGCAGAATTGCGAGTTCGGCAAGGCGCGCGGCGTTGCGTCCACCGGTGAGCGCGACCACACGATACGAAGACGGGTCGCGCCCGATCAGATCGAGCGTGCTTTCGCCAATCGAGCCGGTGGCGCCGAGGACGGAAATGCGCCGCGGGCGCGCTCCTCTCGGTTCAATCTCGACGGTGCGGGACGGAAACATGGGGCAATAACTTCACCAAATGAGCAGCGCGCGGCCGGGAGCGCCGGGCTCGCGGAGCGCAATGAGGCTCGCCAAGACGGCGGCGAGCAGGAACCCATCGATGCGGTCGAGAAAACCGCCATGGCCGGGAATGAGCTGACTTGAGTCCTTGGCGCCGAAGCGGCGCTTCACCCAGCTCTCAAGCAAATCGCCCATCTGACAGGCCAAGGCAAGTCCGACGCTCACGAGCGCAAGCCGCAAGGCCGAACCGCTCTTGAGCAGGATCGCGAACGGGAAGCCGACGAGCGCAGGCAGAAGCAGGCCGGCAGCAAACCCGGTCCAGGTCTTCCGCGGCGAGATATGCGGGGGCGATCTTGGGGCCGCCGATGAGGCGCCCGGCGGCGTAAGAGGCCGTGTCGGTGGTCCAGGCGACGGCGAAGAGATAGATCACGGCGGCGGCGCCAAGCGCCTGATCGCTGCGAAGAAAGACCAAGGCAGCAGCCGGGAGCGCGGCGTAAATCAGGCCGGCGAGCGCCCAGGCACGGTCTGGATCGGCCGCGACCCGACAGCCAGATCGCCGCCGCTGCCGCGGCAAGGAGGAAGGCCCCGTAATCGGGGCGGCCAAGCGCGATGCAGATCGCGAGTGCCGCAACGCTGACGGCGCTGAGCAAGGCTGTGCCGTCGAAGCCGTTGCCGCGCGTGAGCCGTCCCCACTCCCAGGCGACGAGCCCGCCCCCCACGATGACCAGTACGACAAAGCTCCAGGGACTGAAGAGGGTGGCGCCGAGCGCCAAGGAAGCGAGGGCAACGCCCGAGACCACGCGGAGCACGATCTCCCGCTGTCGGCCGGCGTGCGCTCCCGCCAGCGTCACGCGGTCGATCTCGCCGAGGTGCCGCCAAAGCGGCGGTTGCGCCGCTGATATTCGACGAGCGCCGCTTCCAGATGCTCGCGCGAAAAGTCGGGCCAATAGGTGTCGACGAACACGAACTCGGCATAGGCGAGCTGCCAGAGGAGGAAGTTCGACAGCCGCAGCTCGCCGCTCGTGCGGATGAGGAGATCGGGATCGGGAAGATCGGCGGTGTCGAGAAATGTTCCGAAGCGCTTCCTCGGTCACGTCGCTCGGCGCAAGAGACCCTTGGGCTACGGCCTCGGCGATGCGGCGCGCGGCGCGGGCGATCTCGTCGCGGGCCCCGTAGTTGAAGGCGATGATCAGATTGAGCGCGGTATTGTTCTTGGTGAGCTCGACGGCGTCGTCGATCAGCCTGAGCAGGTCCGCCTCGAGTCCGCCTCGCGTCCCGATCACGCGAATTTTCACACCGTTCTTGTGCAGATCGGCCAGGTCGCGGCGGATGAAGCGGCGCAGGAGGCCGAACAGGTCGTTGATCTCCTGCCGGGGGCGCGCCCAGTTCTCCGAGGAGAAGCTGAACAGCGTGAGATGGGTAATGCCGAGCTCGAGCGCGGCGTCGACCGTGCGCCTTACGCTTTCGACGCCCTGGCGATGGCCTTCGACCCGGGGCAGGCCGCGTTCGGCGGCCCAGCGTCCGTTGCCGTCCATGATGATCGCGACATGGCCTACGGCCGGTCTGTCGGCCGCCTGCCACGCAAGCTTATCGACCGCAAGCGTCACGTCGGGTTGCTCCGGATTAGGGGCAAGTTCATGTCCACTCCCCCGCCTGGCTAGACCTGCATGATTTCGGCTTCCTTGCTGGCAAGGGCCTCGTCGATTTCCTTGATAACCTTGTCGGTCAAGTCCTGCACCTTCGTCGACATCGCGTGGTGCTCGTCCTTGCTCATCTCGTGCTCTTTCTCGGCCCGCTTGAGATGCTCCATGCCGTCGCGGCGGACATTGCGCACAGCCACACGGGCCTGCTCGGCGTATTTGTGCGCGACCTTGGCAATCTCGTGACGCCGCTCCTGGTTCAGCTCCGGGATCGGGAGCCGCAAGAGCTGGCCGTCGACGACGGGGTTGAGCCCTAAATCCGCCTCTCTGATGGCGCGTTCGACGGCACCGACCTGGCTCCGGTCCCAAACCTGCACGGTGATGAGACGGGGCTCGGGAACGTTAACGGTGGCGAGTTGATTGAGCGGCATCGGGTTGCCATAGGCCATTACGTTAATGGGGTCGAGAAGGCTCGCATTGGCGCGACCGGTGCGCAGGCCGCCGAACTCCTGCTTCAGCACGCCGAGAGCGCCACGCATGCGCCGTTCGATTTCCTTCAGGTCGAAGCCAGCCATGTCGCCTACGCCCCTCCGCCATCGATCGTGGTCGAGGAACCCTGCCCTTTCAACACGTCCATCAGAGCCGCCTTGATTCTTGATGGAAAACACAATTATCGGAATCCGGTTGTCCCGGGCAAGCGCGATCGCGGCCCCGTCCATGATGCGCAAATCTTGCTTAAGAACGTCATCGTAGGAGAGCCGGTCGTAGCGGCGCGCGGCGGGCTTGGTTCGCGGGTCGGCGCTGTAGACACCGTCGACCTGGGTCGCCTTGAAGAGCGCGTCGCAGCTCATCTCGGCGGCCCTCAACGCCGCCGCCGTGTCGGTGGTGAAGAAGGGATTGCCGGTGCCTCCGACGAAGACCAACACCCGTCCCTTGGCCAAATGGTCGAGCGCCTTGTCGCGGATATAGGACTCGCACACGGTGGGCATGGGAATGGCCGAGAGCACCCGCGCCGGCACCCCTTGACGCTCAAGCGCGGTTTGCAGGGCAAGCCCGTTCATCACCGTGGCCAGCATGCCCATGTAGTCGGCGCGCGCACGGTTCATGCCCCCTTCGGTCGCCATCAGGCCCCGATAGATGTTGCCGGCCCCGACGACGAGGCAGATCTCGGCGCCGGCGGCGACCGCCGCGGCAATGTCGCGCGTAATCGGCGCAAGCACATCGAGATCGATGCCGTAGCCTTTGGCGCCGGCAAGCGCCTCGCCCGAGAGCTTCAACAGCACGCGGCGATAGCGAAGGTTCTTGGACGCTCCCGCCCCTGCCATCAACCTTCCTCCCGCTTGCGATGGAGCTCGGCAAACAGCCCGCTCCCCGCCAAAGGTGATCTCCGCTCCTATGCCGCCTCTTCGCCGGCGCGGTCGATTCCTTCGCCAAGCGCAAACCGGTAGAAGCCCGAGATCTTGATCGGTGCGCCTGCCGCCTTCTCGGCGTCGGCCACGGCCTTCGCCACCGTCGTCTCCGGATCGTGCACGAAGGCTTGCGCCAGCAGCACCACGTCCTCGTAGAACTTGCGCAAGCGACCCTCGACCATCTTCTCGACGACGGGTGCTGGCTTGCCCGATTCCTTGGCTTGCTCGGTCAGCACTGCGCGCTCGCGTGCGATCAGGGCCTTGTCCAGGCTCTCGACGTCGACGGCTTGTGGATTGGCCGCGGCGATGTGCATGGCAATTTGCTTACCGAACCCCGCAAGCTGCTTCGGCTCTCCCTTCGACTCAAGCGCCACGATGACGCCGATCTTGCCGAGCCCCGGCGCCAACGTGTTGTGCATGTAGCTCGCCACCGTGCCGTTCTTGACGGCAAGAAAGGCGGTGCGGCGCAACGTCATGTTCTCGCCGATCGTGCCGATCATCTCGTTGACGGTGTCTGCCACGGTGGACTTGCCGCCCGGAAACTTGGCCTTGAGCAGCTTGTCGAGATCGCCCTTGGCTGCGACCGCCGCCTTCGCGATCCCCGAGGCCATGTTCTGGAACGTCGCGTTGCGCGCGACAAAATCCGTCTCGGAGTTGACCTCGACGAGCGCGGCCTCCTTGCTGTCGGCGGCAAGCCCGATCAGTCCTTCGGCTGCGACGCGCCCGGCTTTCTTGGCGGCCTTGGCAAGGCCCTTGGCGCGCAGCCAATCGACCGCGGCCTCCATGTCGCCACCCGTCTCGGCGAGTGCCGCCTTGCAATCCATCATGCCCGCGCCGGTCTTGTCGCGCAGCTCCTTCACTATGGTCGCGGTAATCGTCGCCATTCCTAGCCTCTGTCGCTTCCGTCCCCGCTTGGTCAATGCCAGGCGTTACGCTCAGGCGTCCTGAGCCTCGTTTCCCCCTTCGGTCGACGCCGCGGCCTTGGGTTTCCGGGGAGCCCTCCTGCCGTCGCTCTTGCCTCTGCCTGGGCCCCTAATGTCGCCACGCGCGGGTCTCCTGCGCGGCCGGCGATCGGCATCAGGCGCCCGGCCTTCGCCCGCGTCTTCGCCGGCAAGACCCGGCTCCGCAGCAGGCTCTTCCGCGGCCCCGAGATCGGTTCCGACAGCGCCTTGCGCCCGCTCGATCCCGTCGATCGCGGCCCGCGCGACCAGGTCGCAATAGAGGGTGATGGCGCGTCCGGCATCGTCATTGCCGGGGATCGGATGGCTGATCCCGTCGGGATCGCAATTTGAGTCCACCACCGCCACCACCGGCATGTGCAGCTTGCGCGCCTCGGCGATGGCAATTGCCTCCTTGTTGGTGTCGATGACGAACATCAGATCCGGCAGCGCACCCATGTCCTTGATGCCGCCGAGCGAGCGCTCGAGCTTGTCCTTCTCGCGCGTGAGCTGGAGCAGCTCTTTCTTGGTGAGGCCGTGCGCCTCGCCTTGCAGCATCTCTTCAAGCGTTTTGAGCCGCTTGATCGAGTTGGAGATGGTGCGCCAATTGGTCAGCGTGCCGCCGAGCCAGCGGTGATTGACGAAATACTGCGCGCACGACTTGGCGGCATCGGCGACGGCCTCTGAGGCCTGGCGCTTGGTGCCGACGAAGAGAACGCGGCCGCCCTTGGCCACGACGTCGGAGATGGCAAGCAGTGCCTGATGCAGAAGCGGCACGGTTTGGGTGAGATCGATGATGTGGATGTTGTTGCGGGACCCGTAGATGAACGGCTCCATCTTCGGGTTCCAGCGATGGGTCTGATGACCGAAATGGACGCCCGCCTCGAGGAGCTGGCGCATAGAAACATTGGGCAGTGCCATTGGACTGCGAACTCCTTTTTCCGGTTCTGCCGCCGCGGGACAGGAAGACCGGGGCTTCGACCCCAAGAGGCCTAGCCCCAAATCACCGGAGCGAGCGCAAAGGCTAAAGAAAGCCTAGGTGACGCTGAGCATCCCGCGTGTGAGATGGTGCGGTTTATAGGGATGGCATCCCGCCTTGGCAAGCCCGGCGCTCGGGGAAGTTGAGCCCTGACATCCCTTTAGAGAGCGCTGATCGCGGCTACGCCGGTCACGAGCTTGAGTGCGCTCCTCTGCTTCGGTGTCGAGTTGATCCCTTGCGGCAGCACGAACTCGACTTCGCGAGAGAGGTCGTCGAGGCGAAGCACGAGGCGGAACTGGCCCTGCCCGCCGCCCGGTCCCACCTGTTCGGCAAGAGACGCCAGAGCGCGAATATCCTCGACGTAGATCCTCATGCCGGCGTGGCAAGCTTCGGCCGCGCGCTCGAGCGAGGCCAAGCGCTGGACCCTGACCTTGACGCTCTCGCCGTCGGCCTCGGCCTCGACGTCGAGCCGAACCGCGGTCCCGGGCTCAAGCAGGGGCCGCGACGCCAGGAGCGCCTCGGAAAACACCACCGCTTCGAACTGACCGGTCGGGTCCGAGAAGGCGACAAAGGCATAAGGATTGCCGGTTTTGCCCTTGCGTTCGCGCGCATGAAGCACGGTCCCGGCGAGCGTGCCCACCACGCGGCGAAGGCGCGCCTTGGCGGCGAATTCCACCCACGGCTCGACGCCGAGCGTTTCGAGCACGTCGTGATAGTCGTCGAGCGGGTGGCCGGTGAGGAAAAAGCCCACGGCCTCGAACTCGCGCGACAACCGGTCGGTCGGCACCCAGGGTTTCGTAGGGCGCAGCTCGATCGGAGGCGGAATCTGCTCCGCCCCCGAGAAGAGATCGTCCTGGCCGTCGGCGGTCGCCTCGACGGACCGGTTGCCGGCGGCGATGATGCGATCGACATTGGCGAAGGCGGTGGCGCGATCGAGCCCGAGCTCGTCGAGGGCGCCGGCGGCGGCAAGCGTCTCCAGGGCGCGCTTGTTGATCACGCGCGGGTTGATGCGCCGGGCAAAATCCGAGACGTCACGGAAAAGTCCGCGTGCTTCGCGCTCCTGCGTCAGATGCTCCACCGCCTGGCGGCCGACATTCTTCAGCGCCGCGAGCGAATAGCGGATGGCGCCGTCGCCGGGCAGGAAATCGACCTCCGAACGGTTGATCGCGGGCGGCTCGATGCGCAAGCCAAGGCGGCGCGCCTCCTGCGCAAAGCCGCTCAGCTTGTCGGCGTTGCCCATATCGAGGGTCATCGACGCCGCCAAGAACTCGGTCGGGTAGTTGGCCTTGAGATAAGCGGTCTGATAGGCGATCAAGGCGTAGGCCGCGGCATGCGATTTGTTGAAGCCGTAGCCGGCGAACTTCGCCACCAGCTCGAAGATGTATTCGGCGCGGGCGCGGTCCACGCCGTTCCCGACCGCGCCGTCGATGAAGCGCGATTTCTGCGCCGCCATCTC
The DNA here is from genome assembly GCA_963776655.1 of uncultured Alphaproteobacteria bacterium. Lineage (GTDB taxonomy): Bacteria > Pseudomonadota > Alphaproteobacteria > Rhizobiales > Methyloligellaceae > Methyloceanibacter. The sequence continues at coordinate 321,087 of CAVZNL010000004.1, forward strand.
CTTCTTGATCTTCTTCCCCATGGCGCGACGGAGCAGATCGGCCTCGCCGAGCGAGAAGCCCGAGAGCACCTGCGCGATCTGCATCACCTGCTCCTGATAGATGATGACGCCATAGGTCTCCTGAAGGATCGGCTCGATCATGGCATGGAGCGTCTCGATCGCCTCGCGCCCATGCTTGCGGTTCACGTAGGAATCGATGTTGTCCATCGGTCCCGGACGGTAGAGCGCCACAATCGCGATGATGTCCTCGAAGCGGTCGGGCTTGAGCTTGCGGAGCGCATCGCGCATGCCCTGACCTTCGAGCTGGAACACGCCGACCGTGTCGCCCTTTTGCAGCAGCGCGTAGGTCGCGGCGTCGTCGAGAGGAAGCGTCCGCCGGATCGAGCTCGATGCCCCGCCGCGCCATCAGTTTCCGCGCCGTTTCGATCACGGTGAGGGTCTTGAGCCCGAGAAAATCGAACTTTACCAGCCCGGCCGCTTCCGCCCATTTCATGCTGAATTGGGTCGCCGGCAGCTGGGCGCGGGCGTCGCGGTAGAGCGGCACGAGATCGATCAAGGGACGGTCGGCGATGACGACGCCTGCGGCATGGGTCGAGGCATGGCGATAGAGGCCTTCGAGGCGCAGGCCGATATCGAGCAGCTTCGCCACGATCGGCTCGGCGTCGCGCGCTTCCTGGAGCCGGGGTTCCGCGGCGATGGCCTGCTGGAGCGTGACGGGATTGGCGGGGTTCATCGGCACGAGCTTGCAGAGCCGATCGACCTGACTGTAGGGCATTTGCAACACGCGGCCGACGTCGCGCAGCACCGCGCGGGCCTGGAGCTTGCCGAAGGTGATGATGTGAGCCACGCGATGAGCGCCGTAGCGCTCGCGCACATAGGCGATCACCTCGTCGCGCCGGTCCTGGCAGAAGTCGATGTCGAAATCGGGCATCGACACGCGCTCGGGGTTGAGGAAGCGCTCGAACAGCAGCCCGAAGCGGATCGGGTCGAGATCGGTGATGGTGAGCGCGTAGGCGACGAGCGAGCCCGCGCCGGAGCCGCGGCCGGGCCCGACCGGAATACCTTGCGCCTTCGCCCATTTGATGAAGTCGGCGACGATGAGGAAATAGCCCTGATAGTTCATGCCGGTGATGACATCGAGCTCGAAGGCGAGACGCTTGGCGTAAGCCTCCGCGTCGGAGCCGGGTGCCGTGCCATGCTGGGCGATGCGGTCTCTCAGGCCTTGTTCGGACTGGCGCCTGAGCTCGGCCGCCTCGGTTTCGGCGCGCGCGCTCGAAGCAACGCCGGTGGCCAGGAAAGGCGGAAGGATCGGCTGGCGCTGCAGCGGCCGGTAGGCGCAGCGGCGCGCGATCTCGATCGTGTTGTCCAGCGCTTCGGGGAGATCGGCGAAGAGCGCCCTCATCTCTTCGCCCGTCTTGAAGGAATGCTCGGGGCTCAGGCGGCGCCGGTCATCGACCGCGACGAAGCTTCCCTCGGCGATGCAGAGCAGCGCGTCATGCGCCTCGAAGTCGTCGGCGCTCGCGAAATAGGGCTCGTTGGTTGCGACAATCGGCAGGTCGAGGTCATAGGCGAGCCTCAGCAATTGAGGCTCGACAGCCCGCTCCTGTTGCAGCCCGTGACGCTGGAGCTCGATATAGAACCGGTCGCCGAAAATGCGCTTGAGCTGGTCCGCCCGTGCGCGGGCAAGCTCCGGATTGCCTTCGGCGAGGCTCGCATCGATCGGCCCCTCCAATCCGCCGCTGAGAGCGATCAGGCCATCGGCCCGCGCGGCAAGATCGGCGACGGAAGTGACCGCTTCGCCCGTTTCGCTTGCGGCGAAATAGGCATCGGTCGAGAGGCGCATGAGGTTGGCGTAGCCTTGGGCGTCCTTGGCAAGCAGCGCGATGCGCCCCTCTGCCCGCGGCCTGTAGTGGTCGCCCCCGGGGATGGGGCTTGGCTGCTCGCCGGTGAACGTCAACGACAGCGTCATGCCGATGATCGGCTGGACGCCAGCCTCGGCAAGCGCCTCTGAGAACTCGAGCGCGCCGAAGAGATTGTCCGTATCGGTCAGGGCTAGTGCGGGCGCGGCATCGGCGCGCGCGAGCGCCGCGAGCTTCTGGATGGTCAGCGCGCCCTCAAGCAGCGAATAGGCCGAGTGCACGCGAAGATGCACAAAGGGCTGCGTGTCGCTCGCCATGCCTGACAATTCCGTTTCTAGCCGCCTTGCGCCTCAGCCTGGAAGATTCGAGAGCCGTATCGAAGGGGCGTACGGGCCCGCCGTCGGCTTATCCCCGCTTTCCGAGGCCCGATCAGGTGATCTTACGTTCTTCTTTTGTTCTAATCAAGGCAGAGCGCGCTAGACGACTTGCGCCCTTGCCACGACCACCTCCTCCTCGACGAGGCGCCCCTCGATGCAGGCGAAGCGTGCGGTCCATACGGGCGGCGAGGTCGAGATTATGCGTCGCCACGACCGCCGCCACGCCCGACTGCCGCACGAGCTTCAGGAGCTGCTCGAACACGAGCTGCGCCGTATGCGGGTCGAGATTGCCGGTGGGCTCGTCGGCCAACAGCACTTTCGGCTCGTTGGCGACGGCGCGGGCGATGGCCACGCGCTGCTGCTCGCCGCCCGAGAGCTGTGCCGGGCGATGATCCCAGCGCTCTGCAAGACCGAGCGCCCCGAGCAGCTCCTTGGCCCGGGTCTCGGCGCGGTCGCGGCGGAAACCAAGGATGAGCTGCGGCAGCACGACATTCTCGAGCGCCGAGAACTCCGGCAGGAGGTGATGGAACTGATAGACGAAGCCGACCTCCATGCGGCGCACGCGGGTCTGCTCGTTGTCGGTGAGCTCGCCGCAATCGACGCCGTTGATGATCACCTGGCCTCCGTCGGGCCGCTCGAGAAGGCCGGCGATATGGAGCAGCGTCGACTTGCCGGCGCCGGACGGCCCGAGCAGAGCCACGGTTTCGCCGGGGAAGAAGGCGGCGGTGGCGCCCTTCAAGACATCGATGCGACGATTGCCCTGGATATAGGCGCGGTCGAGCCGCTCAAGTCGAAGCACCGGTGACATCTTGCTATCCACCTTCAGACCCTACTCGTAACGCAACGCTTCGACGGGATCGAGACGCGAAGCGCGCCAAGACGGATAGAGCGTGGCAAGGATCGAAAGCACGAGGGCCATGACGACGACCGAAACGGTCTCGGCCGGATCCATCTCGGCCGGAAGCTGCGTCAGGTAGTAGAGTTCGGGGGCGAACAGCTCGGTGTCGGTCAGCCAGCCGACGAACCCGCGCAAGCGGTCGATGTTGGCGCAGACCAGCACGCCGAGCAGCAGGCCCGCAAGCGTGCCGACGATGCCGATGCTCGCGCCGGTGATGAAGAAGATGCGCATCACGGCGGCGCGGGTGGCCCCCATGGTGCGCAGGATGGCGATATCGTGGCCCTTGTCCTTCACCAGCATGATGAGGCCTGAGATGATGTTGAGCGCGGCGACCAGCACGATCAGCGTGAGGATGAGGAACATGACGTTGCGCTCGACCTGGAGCGCGGTGAAGAAGGTCGCATTGCGCTGGCGCCAGTCCGTGACATAGATGCTCGAACCGCCGGCGGTGATGATCTGGGGCGCGAGCCTTGCGACATCGTCAGGAGAATTGAGCACGACTTCGAGCACGGTCACCGTGCCGGGCTGATTGAAATAGAGCTGCGCCTCGTTGAGCGGCATGAACAGGATGCTTGCGTCGTATTCGGACATGCCGATCTCGAAGATCGCAACGACGGGATAGCGTTTGACCCGCGGCGCGGTGCCGAGCGCGGTCGCGGCCCCGCGCGGGGTCAGAAGCGAGACCTGATCGCCGACCTTGACGTTGAGCTCGTTGGCGAGCCGGGTGCCGAGCGCAAGCCCGGGAGCCTTGTCGAAACCGTCCAGCGTGCCGAAGCGGATATTGTCGGAGATGGCCTTGAGCTGCTTGAGGTCGGCTTCGCGCAAGCCCCGCACCAAGGCCCCGGTCGAGTGTCGAGGGCGTCGAGATCATCACCTGCCCCTCGACCAGGGGAAGCGCGAATTTGACGCCCGGCACGGCACGGACCCGGTCCGCCACGTCGTCGTAGTCGGTGAAATTGGCCAGGCTGTGCACCACGACATGGCCGTTCAGGCCGAGCATCTTGTTGAACAGCTCCTGGCGAAAGCCGTTCATCACCGCCATTACGATGATGAGCGTGGCGACGCCAAGCATGATGCCGATGAAGGAGAAGCCGGCGATGACCGAGATGAAGCCCTCCTTGCGGCGCGCCCGCAGGTAACGGAGCGCCACCATCCACTCGAAGGGGGCGAAGGCCCGGGTGCCGGTCTCTGCGCTCATGCGGCTTCCTTGCTCGGCCTCGCTCGCCGATTGAAGGAGGCGATTTAAGGCGGATTCGAAGGTGAGACTATGGCGGGCGCCGGTCGCGCGCTGCTTCAGCTCGATTTCGCCCGACGCCACGCCCTTCGGCCCGACGACGAGCTGCCAGGGCAGGCCGATCAGGTCCATGGCGGCGAATTTGGCCCCTGCCCGATCGTCGCGGTCGTCATAGAGCACGCTCAGGCCCGCAGCCTGAAGCTTGCCGTAGAGACCTTCGCAAGCGGCATCGGTCGCCTGCATCGCCGGTCTTGACGTTGATCAGCCCGACATCGAACGGCGCCACGGCTTGCGGCCAGATGATGCCGGCATCGTCGTGCGAGGCCTCGATGATGGCGCCGACGAGCCGCGACACGCCGATGCCGTAAGAGCCCATCTGCACCGTGACGAGCTCGCCGCCCGGCCCCTGGACCTTGCACCCCATCGCTTCCGAATATTTCGTGCCGAAGAAGAAGATGTGACCGACCTCGATGCCGCGCGCGGTGACGCGGTCCTTGGCCGGCACTTCGCGATCGAAACGGTCGGCGTCGTGCTTCTCGGAGGTCGCGGCGTATTTGCCGGTGAAGGTCTCGACGATCGGCGACAAATCGCCGTCATAGTCGATGTCGGCGCCGGGCGGTTCGAGTTCGACGAGATCGCGATGGCAATAGACCTCGCTCTCGCCCGTGTCGGCGAGAATGATGAACTCGTGGCTCAAATTTCCGCCGATCGGTCCGGTCTCGGCGACCATCGGCACCGATTTCAGCCCCATCCGGGCGAAGGTCCGCAAATAGGAGACGAACATCTTGTTGTAGGATTTGCGCGCGTCCTCGACGGTGAGATCGAAGGAATAGGAATCCTTCATCAGGAACTCGCGTCCCCGCATCACGCCGAAGCGCGGCCTGATCTCGTCGCGGAACTTCCACTGGATGTGATAGAGGATGCGCGGCAGCTCCTTGTAGGATTTGACCGCATCGCGGAAGATGGCGGTGATCAGCTCCTCATTGGTGGGCCCGTACAGCATTGCGCGCTCGTGGCGGTCGCTGATGCGCAGCATCTCCTTGCCGTAGACTTCGTAGCGGCCGCTCTCCTGCCAGAGCTCGGCCGGCTGAATGGTGGGCATGAGAAGCTCGAGCGCGCCGGCGCGGTCTTGCTCCTCGCGCACGATCTGCTCGATTTTGCTTGAGAACGCGAAACCCAAGCGGCAGCCACGAATAGATGCCGGCGCTTGCCTGACGAATCAGCCCCGCGCGGAGCATCAGCCGGTGCGAGGCGATCTCGGCTTCCTTGGGATCGTCGCGGAGAAGCGGGAGGAAATACCGGCTGAGGCGCATGGGCACCATTTCTGGCGGTTTTTGGCGGGCTTGCGGGTTCGCGCCGCCCGTGAAATGAGCCATGCCTTACGCGGAGAGGGTCTCCCTCCCCGCCGGCCCCGTCGCGGCTAATAGCTTACTTTCGCGCGCGTAAGCAATCCTCGGGATGCCTGCGCCTTCCGACCGCAAGATGGGACTATGGCAGCGCAATCAAATCGCGACAGGCCTGCCCGGAGGGCGCAACGGGAGGTAGAGCATGCGCGCCGCCGATGCCTCTTGCGTGCCGCGTTTGATGCCGGAATCGTGACTTCCGGCTCGCGGCAAAAATTCTCACGATAACGGGACGTTAGCCTACGCAGCGGGTTCGCTCCATGCCGTGGCACAAACGCGCGCGCGCCGGCCACAATCATGGTGACAATTTGGCGCGGCTAGCGTAGGGTCCGGCCCACAACGTCAGAGAGTTCGGGACCAGTTGCGATCTCGAAGTCAGGCGTTGAGATTGGACTAGGTCCAAGTCTTGGGAGGAAGTAACTCCAGGCGCGCCGATCTTGCTTCACGCATGGGCGCAGCCGCTCTTAAGCCAGCAAATCTCGATTGTCGTAACGACGAGCGAGCCTTGTTGGCTTAGGAGATAAGGAGTGCGTGACTCAAGCAAGGCCTAACGGCCTTGCTTTTTTTTGCCCAAAGCCAACTCGCGCCGTCAGCCTTCCGCCACCGCTCTTGGCGGGTCACTGCACGCGCTCGTAGCGCGGAAAGAACGGAATGTCGTCGAGCGTGATCACGTGATGCACGATGATGGCGTAGAGCGCGGCGAAGACGATGCTCGCGACGACGGTCGTCGCCACCATCTTGGGCAGCAGGTTCGGCATATGCGGCGCGCTCTCGGCCGTCCCCGGCGCGGTCTTCTCGCCTGCCTCCTCTGCGGTGCGGACGCCGATCGGCAACATGGCGAAAAGCACGATCCACCAGATGATGAAATAGAGCGCGAGCGCGAAGGCGAGCGTCATCGCTTACGCCTCCTCGAGCTCGACCAGCGTGCCGCAAAAATCCTTCGGGTGCAGGAACAGCACCGGCTTCCCGTGCGCGCCGATCTTGGGTTCGCCCTGCCCGAGCACGCGCGCGCCTTGCGCCACCAACCGGTCGCGCGCGGCCTTGATGTCGGGGACCTCGTAGCAGAGGTGATGAATCCCGCCATTCGGATTTCGCTCGAGAAAGCCGGCGATGGGAGATCCCTCGCCGAACACGCCGAGCAGCTCGATCTTGGTGTTGGGAAGCTCGATGAACACCGTGGTCACGCCATGCTCGGGCTGGTCGACCGCCTCCGACACGCGCGCGCCAAGCGTGTCGCGGTAGACCTGCGTCGCGGCCTCGAGGTCCGGCACGGCAATGGCGACATGGTTCAGGCGGCCGATCATTTCCAGGCTCTCCGTTCGGCACGCGACATCTCGTCCAGTCTATAACACCGTCAGAAGCACCGAGCACATGGGCTTCTTGCCCCAGGCCTGGTTGACGGCGGCGCGGACGCTGCGGCGGACGGCCTCGCTCACCAGCGCCTGGTCCTTGCGCTTCGGACGCGGGATGCTTTCGATGGTGCCGATCACGGCATCGCGCGCGATCTCGGCGAACGGCGTTCCCTCGTTGTCGGCGGCGGGGAGGCCCGGTCAGGGCAATCTCCGGCTCGGCCAGCAAGCACCCCCTTCGCCGACAGCACCAGCGACACGGCGACCGACCCCGCGAAGCTCAGCTTGCGGCGCTCGCGCACCTGGCCGTCATCGGCGCGGGTGAGGATCATGCCGTCGCGGTAGAGCCGTCCGACCGGCACGTCGTCGATGATCTGGGCAGGTCCCGGCAGGAGCCGCACCATGGCGCCGTTGCGCGCCCGCACCACGTGCTTGACGCCGAGCCTTTCGGCGAGCTTGGCATGGGCCTCGAGATGCCGCCCCTCGCCATGCATCGGAATGGCGATGCTGGGCTTCACCCAGCCATAGAGCTGCTCGAGCTCGCCGCGGCGGGGATGCCCGGAGACATGGACGGGCGCATCCTGGTCGGTGATCGACCTCGACGCCCAAATCCGCCAATCCGTTCTGCACGCGCGACACGGCCTTTTCATTGCCGGGGATGGTGCGCGAGGAGAAAATCACCCGGTCACCCTCTTCGAGCTTCGACATTGGGGTGCTCGCCTTGGGCGATGCGCGCCATGCGCCGCGCGCGGCTCGCCCTGGCTTCCGGTGCACAGCGCCACCACCTTGCGCGGCGGCAGCTTGGCGAAGGCGGTCTCCTCGTGGAAATGAAGATTGGGGTCGAGATAGCCGGTCGCCTGCGCCGCCTCGATGACGCGGAGCATGGCGCGGCCGACGACGACAAGCTCGCGGCCCGCGGCGCGGGCGGCCTTGGCGACGGAGCCGAGGCGCGCGACGTTGGAGGCGAAGGTGGTGACCGCCACCCGTTTCGGCGCCTCGCGGATGAGACGCGCGAGCATCACCGCCACGTCGGCTTCGGACGGGGAAACGCCGTCGCGTATGGCATTGGTGGAATCGCAGATCAGCGCCGCGATCGCCGTCCTCGCCGAGCGCCTTCAGCCGGACAGCGTCGGTCGGCGCGCTCGTCAGCGGATTATCGTCGAGCTTCCAGTCGCCGGTGTGAAGAGCGGCGCCGAGCGGCGTCCTGATCACCACGGCGGAAGGCTCGGGGATGGAATGAGACATGTTGATCAGCTCGACATCGAACGGGCCGATGGTGCGGCGATCCCCGAGCGGCATGACCTGCAAGGGGAAGCCGTTGACGAGGCCGATCTCGGCGAGCTTCGATTTGAGCATCTCGGCGGTAAAGGGCGTGGCGTAGACCGGGACACCGGCGAGCGAGCGGCCACAGATCGGCCACCGCGCCGAAATGATCCTCGTGCGCATGAGTGAGCAGGAGGCCGGCGATGTTGTGCCGCTCTTCCTCGATGAAGCGGATGTCGGGCAGGATCACATCGACGCCCGGCTCGGCCTCGCCGCCGAAGGTCACGCCCATATCGACGATGAGCCATTCGCGGTCGCCTTCGCTCCCGTAGCCATAGAGGTAGAGATTCATGCCGATCTCGCCCACGCCGCCAAGCGGCAGGAAGACGAAGTCGGCCGCCTTGGCGTGAGATTTTCGCGACATGTCCGAGAGTTTGGCTCTACCGGCTCAGGAAGAAAACATCGCCGGCGGCGATGCGATGCTCGGCACCGTCCGGCGTCAACAGCCGCAGCGCGCCGTCGGCGTCGAGCCCGCCATAAACGCCGTCGGTGTCCTCGCCATTGACCTTGACGCGCAACGGCCGGCCGGCGGGGCCGGCGCGGTCGAGCCAAGCGCGCCGGATGGTCGGGAAACAGGACCCCTCCCCCCAGCGCGCGATCCACTCATGCGTCGTGGCTGCAAGCACTTCAAGCGCATCGGCCGGCGTCACCGTCATGCCGTAGGCGGCGAGGCTGACGGCGGGTTGCGGGAGATCCTCGGGATAGCTAGCGAGATTGATCCCGGTGCCGATCACCACGACCGAACGGTTCTCGACCGGGCTTCCAATATTCTCGAGCAGTATGCCGGCGAGCTTCTCGTCAGACAGCAAGATGTCGTTCGGCCATTTCAGCAAAAGCTCGCGAGCGGCCCTCATAGGCGATCAGCTTGGCGATGGTGTCATAGGCGACGACGCCGGCGACGAGCGCAAGCTGCGCGGCGGCGCGAACGGGACAATTCACGCCGACCAGCAGGCTGGCAAACAGGTTTCCAGGCCGCGATATCCATTCGCGTCCGCCGCGGCCGCGTCCTTGGGACTGCCGCGCCGACCAGATCCAGAGCGGGCCGGGCTCCCCGGCCTTGGCGCGGCGCTTCGCTTCGGCATTGGTCGAGTCGACCGTTTCCATCCGCAGCAGCCGGTAGCCGCTCGGCAATCTGGGCAATGAGGTTGTAAAAGAAGCCATTTAGAACAGTGACTTAGCAGCGTAGCCGGAAACCTCTACGAGCGGTGCCGGATAGACGAAATAGAAGAGGACAACAATCCCGCTGATACCCAACACGGCTGCGAGCGTCGCCGGCATCGGCTCGAAACGTTCGGCGGGAGCATCGAAATACATAATCTTGACGATGCGCAGATAGTAGTAGGCCCCCACCACGCTCAAGAGCACGCCGATGACGGCGAGCGCATAAAGGCCGGCGTGAATGGCGGCGAGAAACACGTAGAACTTGGCGAAGAATCCTGCAAGAGGCGGAATGCCGGCCAGCGAAAAGAGCAGCATCGCCAATAGGAAAGCCATCGCCGGGCTGGTGCGGGAGAGGCCCGACAGGGACTCGATGCTCTCGACCATGCGGCCGCCGCGGCGCATGGCGAGGATGCAGGCGAAGGTGCCAAGCGTCATGGCGAGGTAGATGGCGAGATAGATGATCACGCCGGCGACGCCCTCGGGGCTGCCTGCGGCGAGCCCGATCAGCGCGTAGCCCATATGCCCGATCGAGCTATAGGCCATCAGCCGCTTGATGTTGGTCTGGCCAATAGCGGCGAAGGCGCCGAGCGCCATCGAGGCGATGGCGAGAAACACGACGATTTGCCGCCATTCGAGCGTCACGGCCGGGAAGGCGGTGATGAGAACGCGGACCGTCAGCGCCATGGCGGCAAGCTTTGGAGCGGCGGCGAAGAAGGCCGTGACGGGCGTGGGCGCGCCTTCATAGACGTCGGGGGTCCACATATGGAACGGCACGGCCGAGATCTTGAAGGCGAAGCCCGCCATCAAGAACACGAGGCCGAAGATCAGGCCGAGATTGGCGCCCGAAGGCTGCACCGCGGCGGCGATGACGGCAAAGCTCGTGGATCCCGTGAAGCCATAAACAAGCGAGGCGCCATAGAGCAGCATGCCCGAAGAGAGCGCGCCGAGGACGAAATATTTGAGCCCCGCTTCCGCCGAGCGCGCCGAGTCGCGCTTGAAGGCCGCGACCACGTATAGCGACAGGCTTTGCAGCTCCAGGCCCACATAGAGCGCGATCAGATCGTTGGCCGAGATCATCATCATCATGCCGGTCGTGGCGAACAGGACCAGCACGGGGTACTCGAATTTCAACCCGCCCTCCTCGCGCCAGAAGTCAATCGACATGAGGAGCGCGACCGCGGCGCCGATGAGCGTGAGAAGCTTCAACATGCGGGCGAAGGGATCGACGATGAAGCTGCCGCCAAAAGCGGTCGCCGTGCCGGAGCCGCTCGCCAGGACAGAGGAACCGGCAATGACCAGCAGAAGCACCGCAAGCCACAGGACGAGCTCGCCGCGGGATTTGCGCGTGAACACGCCGAGCATCAGAAGCGCCATGGCGCCGCAGGCCAAGATCAGCTCGGGAAGCGCGATGGCGAAGTTGGCGGCCTCAGGCATGGGCAAGGATCCCTAGGGCACCAACGCCAGCCGCGCCTGCTCGGCCGCGGCAAGACTTGCGTTGAAGCTCTTGATCAGGGCTTCGACCGATGTGGCCGACGCATCGAGAATCGGCGCGGGGTAGAAGCCGAACAGGATCGTGAGCACGACGAGCGGCGTCATCACCGCGATCTCGCGCCAGGTGAGATCGCTGATGTAGCGGAGGCTCGCCTTCTCGAGCTTGCCGAAGATGATGCGGCGATAAAGCCACAACGCGTAGGCTGCCGACAGGATCACGCCGGTGGTGGCGAGAAAGGCGACCCAAGTGTTGACGCGGAACGCGGCGGTGAGACTCAGGAACTCACCGACGAAGCCGCTGGTGCCGGGAAGCCCGACATTGGCGAGCGTGAACACCATGAAGCAGAAGGCATAGATCGGCATGCGGTCGGCAAGCCCGCCATAGGCCGCGATCTCCCGCGTATGCATGCGGTCGTAGATCACGCCGACGCACAGGAACAGAGCCGCCGACACGATGCCGTGCGACAGCATCTGGAAGATGCCGCCTTGCAAACCCTGCATGGTCAGCGTGAACACGCCGATTGTGACGAAGCCCATATGGGCGACGGAGGAATAGGCGATGAGCTTCTTCACGTCTTCCTGCGCCAAGGCGACGAGCGAGGTGTAGATGATGGCGACGACGGAGAGCGCGAAGATGAGCGGCGCGAACTCGGCCGAGGCGAGCGGGAACATCGGGATGGAGAAGCGCAGGAAGCCGTAGCCGCCCATCTTCAAGAGGATGGCTGCGAGGATCACCGAGCCGGCGGTCGGCGCCTCGACATGGGCGTCGGGCAGCCACGTATGCACCGGCCACATCGGGAGCTTCACGGCGAAGGAGGCGAGGAAGGCGAACCACAGCCAGGTCTGCATTTCCGGCGGGAAGCCGTAGGTGAGCAGCACCGGAATGTCGGTCGTGCCCGCCTCCCAATAGATCGCCATGATGGCGAGCAGCATCAGAAGCGAGCCCGCGAGCGTGTAGAGGAAGAACTTGAAGCTGGCATAGACGCGGCGCTGCTCCGCCCCAGACCCCGATGATGAGGAACATCGGGATCAGCCCGCCCTCGAAGAACAGATAGAACAGCACGAGGTCGAGCGAGGTGAAAACGCCGATCATCAGCGTCTCGAGCACGAGGAAGGCGATCATGTACTCCTTCACCCGCTCGGTGATCGCGAGTCCAGCTCGCCAGGATGCAGAGCGGCATGAGGAAGGTGGTGAGCAGCACGAACGGCATGGAGATGCCGTCGATGCCCATGTGAAAGCTGATCGGACCGAGCCAAGGCCTGAGCTCGACGAATTGGAACTGCGCGGTCAGCGGATCGAAGTCCCGCCACAGGATGAGCGACAGCGCGAACGTGATCAGCGTGGTCCACAGCGCGATGAAGCGGGCGTTGCGGAAGGCGCTCTCGTCCCCGCCGCGCAGCAGCAGGATGAGGAGCGCGCCGAGCAGCGGCAGGAAGGTTACGGTGGAGAGGATCGGCCAGCCATAGCTCATGGCTTGAGCCCTCCGCCGGCAAACAGGAAATAGGTGATCAGCAAGCGCCACGCCGATCAGCATGACAAAGGCGTAGTGATAGATGTAACCGGTCTGAAGCTTGATGGCGCGGTTGGCGATGTCGATGACGCGCGCGGCGATGCCGTCGGGGCCGATGCCGTCGATGATGGTGCCGTCGCCGGTCTTCCACAGGAAGCGGCCGAGCCGTAGCGCCGGCCTGACGAACAGCGCGTCGTACAACGCATCGAAATACCAGGCGTTGAGCAGGAACTGATGGGCGCCGCGGAAGCGCTTGGCGAGGCCGAAGGGCACGAGCGGGTTGGTGATGTAGAAGTACCAGGCGACGGCGAAGCCGAGCGCCATGGCCACGGTCGGAGCCAGCAACACCCATAGCGGCACGTCATGGTGTTCGCCGGAATGGGCGACGAGCGACCCGCGCCAGAACTCGGCCTGCCCCGCCGCCGATAAAGAGATGGGCGAAGAGCCCGCCCGTGAGCAGCGCGCCTAAGGCAAGCAATGCGAGCGGCACGCTCATGGTCCAGGGCGGCTCGTGGGCGTGCTCGAGCACTTCTTTCGGCTCGCGCGGCTTGCCCTCGAAGGCGAGAAACATCAGCCGCCAGGAATAGAAGGAGGTAAGCGCGGCGGTGAGCAGCGTGAGCACGAAGGCGTAGGTTCCGACCCAGGAATGCGCCGCATAGGTCGCCTCGATGATGGCGTCTTTCGAGACGAAGCCGGCGGTGAAGGGGAAGCCGGTGAGCGACAGCGTGCCGATCAGCATCATCGCCCAGGTGTAGGGCAGGACCTTGCGCGAGCGCGCCCATGCGGCGGAGGTCCTGTTCGTGGTGGAGCGCATGGATCACCGCGCCGGCACCGAGGAACAGCAGCGCCTTGAACGAGGCGTGGGTGAAGAGGTGGAACATGCCGGCGCCATAGGCGCCGACGCCCTCGGCGGCGAACATGTAGCCGAGCTGCGAGCAGGTCGAATAGGCCACGACCCGCTTGATGTCGTTCTGCACCAGGCCAACGGTCGCGGCGAAGAAGGCGGTGGTGGCGCCGACGATGGCGACGAAGGCGAGCGCGATCGGCGCAAGCTCGAACAGGGGCGAAAGCCGCGCCACCATGAACACGCCGGCCGTGACCATGGTCGCGGCGTGGATCAGCGCCGAGACGGGGGTCGGGCCTTCCATCGCGTCGGGGAGCCAGGTGTGGAGCAGGAATTGCGCCGACTTGCCCATCGCTCCCATGAACAGAAGGAGGCAGATCAGCGTCAGCGCGTCGACCTGCATCCCGAGGAAATTCATCGTCTCGCCGGCATGGTCGGGCGCGGAGGCGAACACCGTGTCGTATTGGACCGAGTTGAACAGGGTGAAGACGGCGAAGATGCCGAGCGCGAAACCGAAATCGCCGACGCGGTTGACGATGAAGGCCTTGATGGCGGCCGCATTCGCCGACGGCTTGTGATACCAGAAGCCGATGAGGAGATAGGACGCGAGCCCCACGCCCTCCCAGCCGAAGAACAGCTGCACGAAATCGTCGGCCGTCACCAGAGCCAGCATGGCGAAGGTGAACAGCGAGAGATAGGCGAAGAAGCGCGGCCGTCCGGTGTCCTCTTCCATGTAGCCGATGGAATAGAGATGGACGAGGCCCGAGACGTTCGTCACCACGACGAGCATCACCGCGGTCAGCGTGTCGATCCTGAGCGACCAGATCGCCTTGAGGTCTCCGGAGACGATGAAGCGCGCGAGCTCGATCCGGTGCTCCTGGCCTTGAAGAGCGACTTCGTAGAAGCCGATCCAGGACAGGAGCGCCGTGATCAGCACCAACGTCGTGGTCACGACTTCGGACGGCCGCGCGCCGGCAAACGGGCCGAGAAGCCCTGCGAAGATCGCGCCGACGAGAGGGAGGAAGAGGATCGCCTGATACATCGGTCTTGAGGCTAGCCCTTGAGCAGGTCGATCTCGGCGACGTCGATGGTGCCGCGATTGCGGAAATAGACCACCACGATGGCGAGCCCGATGGCCGCCTCGGCCGCCGCCACTGTGAGCACGATCATGGCGAAGATTTGCCCGACGAGATCGCCGTGGAAGGCGGAGAAGGCGACGAGATTGATATTCACCGCGAGCAGCATCAACTCGATCGACATCGAGAATGACGATGACGTTCTTGCGGTTGAGGAAGATGCCGAAAATGCCGAGCGTGAACAGGATCGCGGCGACGGTGAGGTAGTGGGACAGGCCGACGGTCATGACAGCCCCCTCCCCGAATTCGACCTCGACCAGCTCGACCGACTCGGCGCGGGTGCGCCGCACCTGGCGGCCGACATTCTGACGCTTCACGTCCCGCTTGTGATGCAGCGTGAGCACGATGGCGCCGATCATGGCGACCAGCAGAATGAGGCCCGCCACCTCGAACAGATAGACGTAGCGCGTATAGAGGATGAGCCCGAGCGCCTCGGTGTTGCTGATATCGGCGGCCGGCGGCGTCGGCGCTTGCGCCGTGATGTCCGGCGCTGTGACCCAGGCGCCAAGGATCAAGATCAGCTCGACGAGGAGCAGGAGGCCGATGGTGGCGCCGATCGGCAGATATTTGATGAAGCCCGCGCGGAGCTCGGCGAAATCGACATCGAGCATCATGACCACGAACAGGAACAGCACCATCACCGCGCCGACATAGACCACGACCAGAATCATCGCCAGGAACTCGGCGCCGAGCAGCACGAAGAGACCCGCGGCGTTGAAGAAGGCGAGGATCAGAAACAGCACAGCATGCACGGGGTTCTTCGCGGCGATGACCATGAAGCCGGCGCCGACGCAGATGGTGGCGAACAGATAGAAGAAGAATGCACCTAGCATTGCGCGGGCTCGCGCTCCGTTTCGTCGCGGCTTGCCAGGCAGAGAGCGCGCGCGCTGAAGAGATAAACACCGCTCACCCGCCCTATTGGGGAGCCTTCTCCCCGACAAGGAGAGGCGGCGTCAGCTCTGGCTTGCATAGGCTGATTTCCCCTCACCGGTACGGCGCGTCAAGCGCCAGGTTCTTGGCGATCTCGCGCTCCCAGCGGTCGCCGTTCGCCAGCAGCCGCTCCTTGTCGTAATAAAGCTCTTCGCGGGTCTCGGTGGCGAACTCGAAATTCGGTCCCTCCACAATGGCATCGACCGGACAGGCTTCCTGGCAGAAGCCGCAATAGATGCATTTCACCATGTCGATGTCGTAGCGGGTGGCACGGCGCGTGCCGTCGTTGCGCCGGGGACCCGCCTCGATGGTGATGGCCTGGGCCGGGCAAATGGCCTCGCACAGCTTGCAGGCGATGCAGCGCTCCTCGCCGTTGGGATAACGGCGAAGCGCATGCTCGCCGCGGAAGCGCGGGGACGAGCGGCCCCTTCTCGAAGGGGTAGTTGATCGTTGCCTTGGGCGCCACGAAATATTTCAGGGCGAGCCAGAACGCCGATAGAAATTCTATCAGCAAGAAGGACTTAGCGGCTTCGACCCAGCGCTTCACGCGTGCACTCCTCTCAGGCGGCGTGCTGCAGAGCTGCAAGATCGCGGCGACGATCACCACCATGGCAAGCGACAGAGGCAGGAACACCTTCCAGCCGAGCCGCATCAGCTGATCGTAGCGGTAGCGCGGCACCATGGCCTTGACCATGGCGATCAAGAAGAACAAGAAGCAGACCTTCAAAACGAACCATACCACGCCCGGAATCCAGGTGAAGGGCGGCACCGGAAAGAGGCGGCAGCCAGCCGCCGAGAAACAGCACCGTGCCGAGCCCGCACATCAGGACGATGGCGACATACTCGCCCAGCATGAACAGCATATAGGGCGTGGAGGAGTATTCGACCATGAAGCCCGCCACGAGCTCGGACTCGGCTTCGAGCAGATCGAAAGGCGGCCGGTTGGTCTCGGCCAGCGCCGAGATGAAGAACACCACGAACATCGGCAGAAGCGGCAGCCAGTACCAGCCGAACAGGCCCAGGGTGCTGTCTTGCGCCTCGACGATGGCGCCGAGATTGAGCGAGCCCGCGCAAAGCAGCACGGTGATGATGACGAAGCCGATCGAGACCTCGTAGGAGACCATCTGCGCCGCCGAGCGGAGCGCGGCGAGGAAGGCATATTTCGAGTTCGACGCCCAGCCCGCCATGATCACGCCGTAGACCTGCAAGGCTCGAGATGGCGAAGACATAGAGGATGCCGACATTGATATTGGCGACTTCCCAGCCCTTGGCGACCGGGATGACGGCCCAAGCCGACAGCGCGAGCCCAGCCGTGATCAGCGGCGCAAGCAGGAAGATGCCCTTGTTGGCGCCGGCCGGGATGATCGGCTCCTTGAACACGAATTTCAGGAGGTCGGCGAAAGATTGCAGCAAGCCCCAGGGGCCGACGACGTTAGGCCCGCGCCGCATCTGCACCGCGGCCCAGACTTTGCGGTCGGCATAAAGCAGGAAGGCGACGATGATCAGGAGGATGACGAGCAGCGCCACGCTTTGCGCCACGATCAGGGCGAACGGCAGACCATAGTCTCGACCAGAACTCAGCCATCGGTGCCGGTCGCCTTGTCGTCATGGCTGGCGTGGAGCGCGCTCAAGCTCGCCATGATCGCGGAGGCGCGCGCGATCGGATTGGTGAGGTAGAAATCGGTGACGGCCGTCTCGAACCGCTCCTTGCCGGGCTTCGCCGGCCGGCCGGCAAGATGCTCGATGGCGGCAGCGTCGGCGGGAACGATCGTGTCGAGCAGCGCCAAATGCGGATGGTCGGCGAACATCTTGGCGCGAAGCTCCTGCACGCTGTCGAAGGGCAGCGTCTTGCCGAGAACGTCGGACAAGGCCCTGAGGATCGTCCAATCCTCGCGCGCCTCGCCCGGCGGAAACGACGGCGCGCGCGGTCATCTGCGGCCGGCCTTCGGTATTGACGTAGATGCCGTCCTTCTCGGTATAGGCGGCGCCGGGGAGGATGACATCGGCGCGATGGGCGCCGGCGATCGCCGTGGCTTCCCTGATAGATGACGAAGGCGGTCCCCAAGCCGCTCCATGTCGATCTCGTCGGCGCCGAGGAGATAGACGACTTCGACCGTCCCGCTCGCAGCGTCATCGAGCATGGCGCTCGACATCGAGCCCGCCTTTGGCGGGGACGAAACCGAGATCGAGGCCGCCGACACGCGCGGCGGCCGTGTGCAGCACGTTGAAGCCGTTCCAGGCAGCGCGGGCTTGATGCGCGCCGATGGCGATCGCGGCCTTGGCGGCAAGGGCGAGAACCGCCGCACCGTCAGGCCGGGCAAGCGCGCCCTGCCCCACAATCAGCATCGGCCGCTCGGCGGCTTCGAGCGTCTTGCAAGAAAGGATGGGAGCCGCTCGGCGATCTCGGCGAGCGTCTCGGGGCCCGCGCCGAGATAGTCGTACGCATAAGTGAGATCCGCCTCAGCGCCGATCAGGCCGATGGGAAGCTTCCCATGGGCGTGACGCGAGCGCTTGAGGATGCGGGCGTTGAGCACGGGCGCTTCGAGGCGCGGATCGGTGCCGACGAGCAGGAACGCATCGGCCTGGTCGATGCCGGCGATGGTGGAATTGAAGAGATAGGTGGCGCGGCCCAAGCGCCGGATCGAGCTTGGCGCCGTCCTGGCGGCAATCGATATTGGGCGAGCCGAGCGCCTCGGCGAGAAGCTTGAGCGCGAACATTTCCTCGGCGGCGGCGAGGTCGCCGGCGATCGCGCGCGAAGCGCGAGCCGTCGAGGCCCTTCAGCCTCTCGGCGATGGCGCGGAAGGCCTCGTCCCAGCTTGCCGGCACGAGCTTGCCGTTCCGCCGGACGTAAGGCCGGTCGAGCCGCTGCGTGCGCAAGCCCGTCCCACACATGGCGGGTCTTGTCGGAGATCCACTCCTCGTTGATGGCGTCGTTGACGCGCGGCAGGATGCGCATGACCTCGCGGCCGCGGGCATCGACCCTGATGGCGCTGCCAAGCGCGTCCATCGCATCGATCGACGGCGTCTTGGTGAGCTCCCATGGCCGGGCCATGAAGGCGTAGGGCTTGGAGGTGAGCGCGCCCACGGGGCAGAGATCGACCACGTTGCCCGACAGGTTCGACAGCAGCCCGCGCTCGAGATAGGTGGTGATCTCCATGTCCTCGCCGCGCCCGATGGCGCCGAGCTCCTGCGACGCCGGCCACCTCGGTCATGAAGCGCACACAGCGCGTGCAGTGGATGCAGCGCGTCATGTAGGTGTCGATCAGGGGCCCGAGATATTTGTCCTCGACCGCGCGCTTGTTGTCCTGGAAGCGCCCGGCGTCGAAGCCGTAGGCCATGGTCTGGTCCTGGAGATCGCATTCGCCGCCCTGGTCGCAGATCGGGCAGTCGAGCGGATGATTGATGAGCAGGAACTCGAGCACGCCCTCGCGCGCCTTCTTCACCGTCTCGGAGCCGGTGATGATGGTCGGCAGCGTGCCGTCGAGCGAAGGCCTGAGATCGTTGACGCCATGGCGCAGGAGGCGACCGGCTTCGGCATCCCGGCCACTTCGACCAGGCACATGCGGCAATTGCCGGCGATGGACAGGCGCTCGTGATAGCAGAAGCGCGGGATCTCGATCCCCGCGAGCGCGCAGGCCTGGATCAGGGTGATGCCCGCAGGCACGTCGTGCTCTTTGCCGTCGATGATCAGCCTAGGCATGCCGTTGCTTGCCCTCTCGCTCAACATGGCGCGCAGGAAAGCGCGAAACTTCGGTGTGTATTGCTCAAGGTAGCCGGAATTCAGGTAGTGTTGAGACTGCAAATAGGACCGCGATGCGGGCGAAGCTGGATGCGGAGCGCCGCAAGCCACTCCCTGGTCGGCGAGACCTCGAAAATCTCCTCGCTCGCATTCAGGATCGTGTCCACGAACATCTCGTATTTCTGAAACAGCTCGGGGCTGCCGTCGATGGTGCAGCTTCTCGTAGTCGAAGGCGGCGAGGTTCAGCGTCGGATCGGAGAGTTTCGGGTTGTCGAAGGCAAGATCGCAGGGTCTCCCGCCACAGCTCATTGGCATTGCCCCGGCGCTCGGCCCTGCGGTTCTCGGAGATCTGCCAATGCGCATAGATCAGGGCGACGATGGCGGCGGCGGCCATCACCAGGGTCCCGATCGTTACGGCGTTGTCCCAGAACCACACCATGCGCGTCCCTACTCCGCCGCCACGGGAACGGAGGGCGCAAGCGGCTTCGGTCGCCCGCGCGTCGATGCGCTCCTCGATCACATGGCGAAAATGGCGGATCAAGCCCTGCACCGGCCAGGCGGCGGCGTCGCCCAGCGCGCAGATGGTGTGGCCTTCGACCTGATGGCTGACATCGAGCAGCATATCGATCTCGCCCTTCTCGGCCTCGCCCTTGGCCATGCGCTCGAGCACCCGCCACATCCAGCCCGTGCCCTCGCGGCAGGGCGTGCACTGGCCGCACGACTCATGCTTGTAGAAATAGGAGAGCCGCGCGATGGCGCGGATGATGTCGGTCGACTTGTCCATGACGATCACCGCCGCGGTACCGAGGCCCGTCTTCAGCGCCTTGAGGCTGTCGAAATCCATCGGGAGATCGTCGCACTCGCTCGCCGGGAATGCAGGGAACCGACGAGCCGCCGGGGATGACGGCAAGGAGATTGTCCCAGCCGCCGCGCACGCCGCCGGCATAGCGATCGATCAATTCGCGCAAGGTTATTCCCATCTCCTCCTCGACATTGCACGGAGTGTTCACGTGGCCGGAGAGGCAGAACAGCTTGGTGCCGGTGTTGTTGGGGCGGCCGAGCGAGGCGAACCAGGTGGCGCCCCGGCGCAGAATGTCGGGGACGACGGCGATGGTCTCGACATTGTTGACGGTGGTGGGCGCGCCGTAGAGCCCGACATTGGCGGGGAACGGCGGCTTCAATCGCGGCTGGCCCTTCTTGCCTTCGAGGCTTTCGAGCAGCGCCGTCTCTTCGCCGCAGATATAGGCGCCCGCCCCGTGACTGAGATAGAGATCGAAGTCCCAGCCGTTGACATTGTTCTTGCCGATCAGCTTGGCGTCATAGGCCTCGTCGATGGCCGCTTGCAGGATCTCGCGCTCGCGGATGAACTCGCCGCGGATGTAGATGTAGGAGACATGGGCCCGCATGGCGAAGGATGCAAGGAACGCGCCCTCGATCGAGAAGCTGCGGGTCGTGGCGCATGATGTCCCGGTCCTTGCAGGTGCCGGGCTCGGACTCATCGGCGTTGACCACGAGATAGGACGGGCGTCCATCGGACTTGCTTCGGCATGAACGACCATTTGAGCCCGGTGGGGAAACCGGCGCCGCCGCGGCCGCGCAAGCCGGAGGCCTTCACCTCGTCGATGATGGCTTCATGGCCGCGCTCGATGATGGCCTTGGTGCCGTCCCAGGCGCCGCGGGCGCGGGCGGCCTTGAGCCGCCAGCTGTGGAGGCCGTAGAGATTCTTGAAGATGCGATCCTTGTCTTGCAGCATCAGCGTGGCCTCGGCCTTGGGCTCTTCCCCGGCGCCTGATTTAGCGCGCCCGCTTCGGAGCTTCGGAGGGCCGTCCGCCTCCTCATGCCGATAGAGCTCCGGATCGGTGAGCGTGATCGGGCCTCCGAGCGGTGCGGAGGCTTGCCGTCCATTCTGCGGACCCGGGCTTGACGGGCGTCCGGCCTTCAGGCTCTCGAGTATGTCTTCCAAGCTCTCCGGCGTGAGGTCTTCGTAATAGTCCTTGTCGATTTGAACCACCGGCGCGTTGACGCAGGCGCCGAGACACTCGACCTCGGTCCAGGAGAAGAGCCCATCCTCCGTCACATGGCCCGGCGCGCCGATCAATCGGCGGCAGGTGTCCTTGATCGCGTCGGCCCCGCGAAGCCAGCATGGCGTGGTGCCGCACACTTGCACGTAATGGCGGCCGACCGGCGCCAGATTGAACATGGTGTAGAAGGTCGCGATCTCGTAGATGCGGATATAGGCGAGGCCCAGCATGTCGGCGACGTAGCGGAGCGCGGGCTCGGGCAGCCAGCCTCCCATCTGCTCCTGGGCGCGCCACAGGATGGCAAGCACGGCGGAGGCCTGCCGTCCTTCCGGATATTTCTTGATCTGGGCGCGAGCCCATTCAAGGTTCTCCGGCGTGAAGGCGAAGCCCTCAGGCTGATCGGCGGCGAGGCGGCGGACGCTCATTCTCTCACTTCTTGTTGTTCTCTCGCGTTCCGTGCTTGGCCGAGCCGACGCGAGCGCTCTCCTAGCGGTGAACGGTGCAGGCGGGAATCGTGCTCAGCTTCTTACTCACATAGGCCTTCAGCGTGTAAAAGCAAACGGCGGTCGCGGTCGTCTTCTGCAAGGTCACGACGACGGCGTCGGAGGAGACCTTGCCCGATTGGCGCGTCACCGCTTCGGCCGGGACGAAGATCGTGGTGCGGATCTCAAATCCGTCCCGCGTCAATTCGGCAAGCGTCACCGGTTGGCTATCCGCCTTCCGGCGGGTCGGTGCTGGCGTTTCGGCAGCGGCGCCGGGCGCGGTTTCAGCGGGCTTCGGCGGCTCCGGCTTCGGTCCGGATGCAGACGGCTCGGAGTTGGCGGGCGGCCAAGCTGGCGCCGGCGCGCCCTGCGCCGCGGCGCGCGCCTCGGCTCGAAGCGAGGACAAGCGCGGCAGACGCAAGCCAGTGTCAAGCGCCGCTCTTCGCCATGCCGCCTTCCGTCACCGGTCAATCTCTCCAAACACGATGTCGATCGAGCCGAGCACGGCCGACACGTCGGCAAGCATATGGCCGCGACATAAGAAGTCCATGGCGGCAAGATGCGCGAAGCTCGGCGCCCTGATCTTGCAGCGATAAGGCCGGTTGGTGCCGTCGGAGACGAGATAGACGCCGAACTCGCCCTTCGGCGCCTCGACCGCGGCGTAAACCTCGCCCTTGGGCACGTGATAGCCCTCGGTGTAGAGCTTGAAGTGGTGGATCAGGGCCTCCATCGAGCGCCTTCATCTCGGCGCGGCGCGGCGGCACCATCTTGTGATTTTCGACCGTCACCGGTCCAAGTTCGGTGGTGAGCCGCTCGCAGCATTGCTTCATGATGCGCACCGATTGGCGCATCTCGTCCATGCGCACGAGATAGCGGTCGTAGCAATCGCCGTTCTTGCCGATCGGGAATATCGAAGGCGAGCTCGTCATAGCATTCGTAAGGCTGCGCCTTGCGCAAATCCCAGGCGGCGCCCGAGCCGCGCACCATGACGCCGGAAAAACCGCGCGCCCAGGCGTCGTCGAGCGTCACCACGCCGATATCGACATTGCGCTGCTTGAAGATGCGGTTGTCGGTGAGAAGTCCCTCGATGTCGTCGCAGACTTTGAGGAAGGGATCGCAGAAGGCGTAGATGTCGGCGACGAGCTCGGGCGGAAGGTCCTGATGGACGCCGCCCGGTCGGATATAGGCGGCATGCATGCGGCTGCCGGACGCCCGCTCGTAGAACACCATCAGCTTCTCGCGCTCCTCGAAGCCCCAGAGCGGCGGCGTCAGCGCGCCGACATCCAAGGCTTGCGTCGTGACATTGAGGAGATGCGACAGGAGCCGGCCGATCTCGGAATAGAGGACGCGGATGAGCTGGCGCGCGTTTCGGCACGGTGACGCCGACGAGTTTTTCGACCGCGAGCGAATAGGCGTGCTCCTGATTCATCGGCGCCACGTAGTCGAGACGGTCGAAATAGGGAAGCGCCTGAAGGTAGGTCTTGTACTCGATGAGCTTCTCCGTGCCGCGGTGAAGCAGACCGATATGCGGATCGACGCGCTCGACCACCTCGCCGTCGAGCTCGAGCACGAGGCGAAGCACACCGTGCGCGGCCGGATGTTGCGGACCGAAATTGATGGTGAACTTGCGTTCGTCCCCTTCCCGCTTGCCGCTGTCTGCCGGTCTGGTTTCGGCGTCAGTCATCGCGCGTGTCACCTATCTGTCTGCGGGCCATGAGGCTGGCCATGGCCTCTTCGCCCGTCAGCTTCCTGGTTTCGTTCGCGAACGCGTAGTAGGCGGGCTTTTCGTCAATGAAGATCTCGGTCGTGAGTTCAAGCGCCGACTGGTCGTCGAGCGTTCCGGCGCAGAACGAGTACTCGTCCGTGCCTCTGAAGCGCCAATAAAGCGACGTACCGCAGACCCTGCAGAACGCCCGCTCGGCCCATTCCGACGACTTGTAGACGGCAATATCCTCTGCGCCCTCGAAGCTCACCGCGCCGTCATGCGCCAGACCGAGGAACGGACCGCCCATCCAGCGGCGGCACATGGAGCAATGGCAGACATCGAGGCCGCGGCCGGCGACCTCGGCGGTGAAGCTCACCGCGCCGCACAGGCAACGTCCGGAAACTTTGCTCGAAACACTCATCGATCCGCGCTCGCTTCTTCCGCAATGCGCGCCTTGGCGGCGATGCCGCGATTGAATCGATCCCAGCTTCACGATGAAACGCTCATGCGTGCCCGAGCCGATCTCGTCGATGCCGTCATGGGCGACGATCTTGAAGCGGGCGCGCGGGCCCGCGCACCTCGATGCACTCCGCCTCGACGGTGACGGTGAAGCCGACCGGCGTCGCCGCCTTGTGCGACGACGTCGATATGGGTGCCGAGACTCCCCTCGCCGTCGTCGAGATGCGGCTTGAGCAGCTGCACGCAGGTCCATTCCATCAGTCCGACCATGAAGCCGGTGGCGAACACTTCCGGCATGACCCGAAGCTCGGGGACTTCGCGATAGAGATGCGGGCACGGTCTTGGCCTGCGGGCACCTGGTAGGAGAAGCGGTGCTTCAGCCCGGCTTTGAGCGACGGCTTCATGGCTTGCGCGTCCCGGTCCGGGCGCCTCGCCCGCCTTCTCGTCGCCGGGGATGGCGGTGTCCATGCCCTCCCATGGGCTCAGGAAATCGAAGCTGCGATACTCCTGCATCAGCTTCACCGGCTCGTAGACCACGCGCTTCAACGTATCGTCGTAGCGAAGCTCGACGAAGCCGGTGAGCGGGAAGTCCTTGCGCAGAGGGATGACCTTGAAAGCCATAATCGGTGAGGAGCCGCCGCAGGTCGGGATGGCCCTCGAACAAGATGCCATAGAGGTCGTAGGCCTCGCGCTCGAACCAATCGGCGCCCGGGAACAGATCCGACGATGCTGGGCACGGGCGTTGCCGCGTCCGTTCGGGTGCGGACACGGATGCGGTGGTTCAGCCAGGGGCTCAGCAAATGATAGACGACGTCGAATCGCTCCTCGCGCTCGGGGTAATCGACGCCGCAAATGTCGATCAGACATCCGAAGCGGCAGCGGCGGTCGTCGCGCAGGAACCGGACGATCTCGGGAATGTCGCCACGCTCGACCGTGATGGTGAGCTCGCCGAGCGCGACCTCCGCGCTTGCGAGCTTCGGTCCGAACGTGTCGCCGAGATAGGCGGCGAGCTTGTCAAGGGCGTCGTCCATCATGGCTCCAACGGGACGTGATTGCCGGATCAGCGCTCGATATTGCCGGTCCGTCTGATCTTCTTTTGGAGAAGCAGCACGCCATAGACGAGCGCTTCGGCCGTCGGCGGACAGCCCGGCACGTAAATGTCGACCGGAACGATACGGTCGCAGCCCCGCACCACCGAGTAGGAATAGTGATAGTAGCCGCCGCCATTGGCGCAGGACCCCATGGAGATGACATAGCGCGGCTCGGGCATCTGGTCGTAGACCTTGCGCAGCGCCGGCGCCATCTTGTTGCAAAGCGTCCCGGCCACGATCATCACGTCGGATTGCCGCGGACTGGCGCGGGGCGCAAAGCCGAATCGCTCGAGATCGTAACGCGGCATCGAAGCCTGCATCATCTCGATCGCGCAGCAGGCAAGCCCAAAAGTCATCCACATCAAGGAGCCGGTGCGAGCCCAGTTGATCAGGTCGTCGGCGGTCGTGAGCAGGAAGCCTTTGTCGGCGAGCTCTTCCGAGTACACGCCGAGGCTCGTCGCGGCGGGCGTGATGATACCGCCACTGCGCCCCTCTCGTTCCAATTGACGTTCGGGCATCAATCCCATTCGAGCGCACCTTTCCGCCATTCGTAGATGTAACCGATGGTGAGAACGGCGAGGAAGATCATCATCGCCCAGAAGCCGAACGCGCCGATGTCGTTGAAGGCGACGGCCCAGGGGAACAGAAACGCCACCTCGAGGTCGAAGATGATGAAAAGCAGCGACACGAGGTAGAAGCGGACGTCGAATTTCATGCGCGCGTCATCGAAGGCCTCGAAGCCGCATTCATAGGCCGAGACCTTTTCGGGGTCGGGCTTGCTTACGGCAATCACGAAGGGCGCAAAGAGGATCGCCGCGCTGATGGCGAACGCGATGCCGATGAAGATGACGAGCGGCAGATAGTCTTGAAGCAGCTGGGTCATGATCCTGGCGCCTCGCGCTGGCCGAACGCACTGACAGGCAAAGGGTATTCGGCGGCACGGGCCTCGTTAACTCAGAACGAGCCTTAGCGCAGGGCGCTTCCCGTGGCAAGAAACGGCGGCCCTTCCGGCCGGGCTTGGGGCCGGTTCATGTGAATAAAGTGACCACTTCCGGGCACGACTTCAAGCCGCCTCACCACGAAGCTTGGGATTTTGGCCTGAGGGTCTGCCGCAGCGCCTCAGCTTTTGAGCCTAAGCCGATCCTTCAGCGCGTTAGCCAGAACGGAGGGCCTAGCATCGCACTCGTCGAGGTCGGGGGCGCGTGCTGCGGTGCGGCGCGATCGGGGGAATAGAAGGTGTGCCTGCCGATGGGCCGTCCCTCTCCAACGGCCCATGACGGTAGTGAACCGCCGCGCCTCTCCCGAACGATGACTGGGTTGAGGAAATGAGTTGCCCCTGCGGTAGGATCGGGCGTCAGCCCACCAAGAACGGCATCCGCAATCAGCGCGGCGCTTTGATAGCGAGGATCATTGGGTGAAAGTTCTCTTATCTCCTTGCGCCTGGTCATCCATGGCTCGAATTGGCCCGGATATGTCACCACAGCTTTGATGCTGTCACCCCATCTGCCGCTCTTCTTTCGATTGACGACCACATAGGCCACCGCAACCTTTCCCACGTCAGTCTCACCGGAAGCCTCAAAGGCAATCGTTCTCACCAGGTAGTCACGCTCATCAAACACCTGGCGGAGTTTGTACCCCCAAAAAAGAGCCAAAACGATCAAGGCAATGATGGCGGCGTCGCCCAGTCTGTGCTCCGTGGCCGGCAGTCCTCGAATCCGCAATTGCCGCATGACCATTTTTTCCCTCGCGACGGATGGTCCTCGAATCAGCGATCGCCCTATTATAAGGGGTCGACCGCCGGCGCTTGGACCTCCGGATGAGTAGCCTCGTAATAACCGTCGATAGAGATTGGACAGGATCAGGGATGATCGCGCCGTTCCGAAAAGGCGGAAGCGAGCGTGGCCCGCTAAGCTTGATGCGTGGTGGCGGGAGTGACGGGCGAAGCGCACGCCAATGGTTTCAATAACTTAGACTCACACACGCATCTAAGCAACCCTGTGGCGATAAAGGGTTTTCTCAGGGCGCTTACACACGGGACCGCCTAGCGCCCAAAGCAAAAGGGGCCCGTTCGCAGGGGGATAGACGGCAGGGAAACCGCCGCGCTCTTACCGACTACCGCACCACGCACCCGCAACAGGGTCTGCACGGCCATGATGCCGTCCCTGCACGCGATAGCCCGTGCTCTCGGCGGCCGCGTGCGGCGCGACAAGACCGGCTCGCACGTTGTCGCTCCGGAACCCGGACAGAAGCGCAACGACAGGTCCCTATCGGTTTGGAACAATGGCGACAGATTTGGCCTCTCCAGTCCCTGATCCGCTTGCCGATGTCTGCTGATGACCCAATAGCAGACATTGCTCGATCGGGCTGCTCTGGCAAAACTCTGAGGTCGTGGTATGAAGCTCGGAGGCAATAACCAGGGCTCAAGGTTTGACCTGCAACGCGTAACGCCAGGGGAGCCAATTCATGCTGAAGGGCCTACCAATATCTAGCGCTGCTGCTATCAGCGAGTTCGCCAATAAGCGCGCAAGTCCTAATAGACATGGCAAAGATCAATTGTAACCAATTCGCCACTTACAAAATCGCGCATCCAGATCGTATCGCGATCTGGCTGAATGGCTACTTTCATGGCAAGCGCGGGGACCCTGTCGTAGATACCCAGGAGCTCGCCGGGAACACAGATAAAGTCCAAGAATACTGCCTCAAAAATCCGGACGTACCGCTCATGCAAGCAGTTGAAGCGCTTTTCGGACCTGCCAATTGACCGCGGCGACGGCTGGCAAAATGTAAGAGGATGGAGGGAAGCGATGGTCGCAAGCGCGGAGAAGTCCCCAAAAGGGTTACCCACGGCCCAAGAGGTGATGGAGAAGCTTGCTTTGGCGGAGGCCGAGAAGGCGTCGCAAGCCGCGCGGAAGCATGCAGCTGCCGAAGCCGAGAAAAAGGAGCTGATCGACAAGCTCTCCAAGCCGTCTGGAGTTTCCGACGAAGAGGCCTTGAAGCGCGTGGCGGCCATCGTCGAGCGCGCGGTCGCGAACGGGTTTACGGAGGTTCAAGTCTATCGCTTTCCGAACAAGCTCTGCACGGACAACGGCCGCGCCATCAATCAGCAGGAGCCCGGTTGGGAAACGACGTTGACCGGCGTGCCCAAGGAGATCTACGAGTTCTGGGACCGGCAGCTACGCCCGCTGGGCTACAAGCTTAGGGTCCAGATCGTCGACTTTCCGGGCGGCGTACCGGGAGATGTCGGCATTACCCTGAAATGGGTGTGAGCAATTTGCTCTTCCGTGATTAGAATTTTTCCTTGATCCAACGCCGGTCTTTGATCGTAGCCTCGTCGTCGTATGCGTTTTTGTTGTCGCGCGCCGGCAACTTGATCTTATCGCGCTTCGGGGCTTCGTAAGGGATCAGGCTTAGAAAATGCGAGAGGACGTTAAGGCGCGCCCGCCGCTTGCCATTTGAGCGCACGATATACCAGGGCGCAAAATCGGTATCGGTAGCCTCCAGCATCATGTCCCGAGCGCGGGAGTAGTCATACCACCGCTCGCGCGACGGGAGGTCGATGGGGCTCAGCTTCCACTGTCGCAACCGATCATCGATGCGCGCCTCGAACCGTCGCTTCTGCTCCTTGTTGCCTACCTCGAGCCAGTACTTGATCAGGCGAATTCCGCTGTCGACAACCTGCCTTTCAAACTTCGGGCAGATTTCCAAGAAGTCCTTGTACTGTTTCTTAGTGCAGAACCCCATGACATGTTCGACGCCGGCGCGATTGTACCAACTGCGATCATAGATCACGATTTCCCCGGCCGACGGGAAGTGAGCCATATAACGCTGCACGTACATTTGCGATTTTTCGCGATCGGATGGCGCTGGCAGCGCCACGAGCCGAAAGGTGCGGGGACTAACGCGTTCGGTCATGGCGCGGATCGTTCCGCCCTTGCCGGCAGCGTCGCGTCCCTCGAATACGACGATGATCCGCTCGCCGCTCGCTTTCACCCAGTCCTGCAGGGAGCACAGCTCCGTCTGTAGCTTGCGTAGCTCTTTTTCGTATTCCTTGCGGTTAAGTTTATGCCCTCCCGCATCATTGCCATCGGCGGAAGACCGTGAGGGTTGATCGGCCGCAGAACCGGTCTGATCTCCCATTGTCGGATGCCTTTCTCACACCAAGAACAAGGTGCGCGTTTCTCATGATAATACACGAGAATAACCCTCCGCTAACTCACATCCCGACGGGGGCCTCAGCAGGTCGTTGCCGCATCAGGCCTGAGAGGATTGAGCTACGAGGCGTGGGTTGATGGCGACGGCTAAGCTGAGATACGTCTATCGCGACAGGGACCGCCAAGGTCGCCATGCCCTCCCTCCTTATAGAATCTCCCATCGCCTAGACTCGGCCTTTGCGCCGCTCGCGGATGAGCACCAGAAGCCCAAGCGTGCCCACGATGAGCTCGACCGCCATGTAGAAGAGGAGGATGGGGCTTGGCATGCCGTCGACGATGAGGCTGAGGATTCGCCCGATGGCCAGCGCGTAAGCGAAGAACACGGCCCAGATCACCGCCACATGCCGCCACTCCGGCGTGAACGCGGCGATGATGCAGAAGGTCACCATGCCGAGATAGAGGCCCATAAGAGCCCTGAAGATGTGGGTCTGATCGGTGCCTTCCACCATGATGTTCATGAACTTCGGGAGGGTCGCTGCCGGATCGACGCCATAGCTCAGCGCGACCGGAAAGAGGAACACCCCTGCGACCAATAGAAAGAGCTTCATCATGTCGTGTTCCCCCCGAGAAGCTGGCCTCGGCGCGCTCATAGTAAGCCATGGGCCTTTGCCGTGAAAAGGTCCAATCTCCTTGCCCGCCATCGATGGCGCGGAGCCGCTGCCAAGGAAGGGCGTGGGGCAACGTCAGGGCGGGCATCTTCGCCGATTTCGCGCTGAGCTATCAGGCGTCGGCGGTGTTCAAAGGTCACCGGCCCGAAACGCGCCGGTCATAGCGTGGTATCATCAATAAATTGGTTGAGAAGCAGGGCGACAAGCCGTGGTCACTGATACGACGCGAGCACATTGAGGCGAGAGTGGCGGGAGTGACGGAACTCGAACCCGCGGCCTCCGGCGTGACAGGCCGGCGCTCTAACCAACTGAGCTACACCCCCTTAGAGCCGCGACCGGCAGCCAGAGGCGATCCTCGCTTGCATGTACGGGCTCGGATTCTGCAAGTCAAGGCAAGGGCCCCGCACGCGGTGGCTAACTCTCCGTGAATACCCTATAGGATACGGCCGCAGACGGGGATCGTTTCTGGCCGAGCCCTGGGCATCCGAGCATCGTTGGGGCATAGCGGTAACCGGGGCGGCCGCTGCTCGACCTGCTGTCGGTGGGAACGGATGGACAAGCCTCGCGTCTTCCTTGGCTCGTCAGGACTGCAGAAGAAGCTGCTGCACGCGCTGACCCGCGGTCTCGAAGACGTCGCGCACGTAGATCCCTGGACGACATCCTTCAATCCAGGGACCACGACACTGGTCCGCCTCTTCGAGCTTGCGCATGAAGTCGACTTCGCCGCGTTCGTGTTCGCTCGGGACGATTGGACGGCAGCCAGCCTGCCCGCATCCCCTCCCGCGGGATCCGGTCAGGCTTCTCCGCGAGACAATGTCGTCTTCGAAGCCGGCCTATTCGGCGGTGTCCTCGGCATGCGCCGAACCTTCATCCTCCACGCGAGCGGCTCGAAGCTTCCGAGCGATCTCCTCGGGTTTACATGCGTACGGTACGGCGAAGCGACGAACCCTTCCGAGATGAGAGCAGTCAACCAGAAGCTTCGGAAGGCGATCGAGAGCGAGGGCCGCGTCGCACGCATCGAGGGGGATTGGGCGCGTTGGATTTTCGTGGGGAAGGCCGGATGCCATGCGGGTCATGGCACATAGGGGGGACAACCTCAGCCAAGGTAAGGGTGTCACATGAGCACGATTACAACCAAAGACGGCGTTGAGATCTTCTACAAGGACTGGGGCAAAGGTCAGCCCATCGTGTTCAGCCATGGCTGGCCGCTGTCGGCCGATGACTGGGACGCGCAGATGCTGTTCTTCCTCAGTCACGGCTATCGCGTCATCGCCCATGACCGCCGCGGCCACGGCCGATCCACTCAGACCGGCGACGGCCATGACATGGATCACTATGCAGACGACCTTGCGGCGTTGACGGCGCATCTCGATCTGAAGAACGCCATTCACGTCGGCCATTCCACCGGCGGTGGCGAGGTGGCGCACTATCTGGGACGGCACGGCGAGAGCCGTGTGGCGAAGGCGGCCCTGATCAGCGCGGTGCCGCCGCTGATGGTGAAGACGGCGGCCAATCCGGGCGGCCTTCCCAAGGAAGTGTTCGACGGATTGCAGGCGCAGCTCGCGGCCAATCGCTCGCAATTCTATCGCGACCTCGCCGGAGGGACCGTTCTATGGCTTCAACCGGCCGGGCGTGAAAGCCTCGGAGGCGATCATCCAGAACTGGTGGCGGCAGGGCATGATGGGCGGCGCGAAGGCGCATTACGACGGCATCGTCGCCTTCTCACAGACTGATTTCACCGACGACCTCAAGAAGATCACAGTGCCGGTGCTGGTGATGCATGGCGACGACGATCAGATCGTTCCCTATGCCGACTCCGGACCATTGTCGGCAAAGCTGCTGAAGAACGGGACGCTGAAGACCTACAAGGGCTTCCCGCACGGCATGCCCACCACGCAAGCGGACACGATCAACGCCGACCTGCTGGCCTTCCTGAAGGCATAACGCTGAGGTCGTGGTGCTAGGCGCCAACGGATGTCGAGACCGTCACTATCTGGTCGGGTCACGTCCGCTCGTGCCACCAAGCGGCATCGATGCCAGAGCCCTCGGTTCGCCGCAATCGGTAAGGCAGAATAGGATTTGAGGACGGTGGAACCGAAGCCGTCGTGATCCTCCGGCTCTCGGGCTGGCCCGATCTGCATAGGCAAATGTCGCAAACACCAAACCTTCTGACTCGAACGCGCTCTCTGTTCAAGCCGGTGGTGATAACGCTTCGGCATCTGCGGCGCGCCGTGCATGACGCCGCCAGATCCGTCCGTTCTGGCTCCAGACGGACGGTGCGGGCGTGTCTGGCCAAGCTGCGGCGCCCGCAGCTGAGCCAGGTCACGTTTATTGGCGTCACCGGAAGTTGCGGCAAGACGACTACAACCCAGCTGATTGGTGCGGTGTTATCTCAGCGGGGGAAGGCGCATGTCAGCTCTGGCCTCAACGGCTACCCGCAAGTCGTCGACAGCGTACTAGGCCTTGATCCCCCAACGCGGTATTGCGTCCAGGAATTGTCCGGGAGCTGGCCGGGGCGTCTGGCGCCACAAGTGCAACTGCTCAGACCCGCCATCGGTGTGGTCACAACGATCGGCACCGACCACTACAAGAGCTTTCGTAGCAAGGAAGCGACCGCCCAAGAGAAGGGGCAGCTGATCGAATGGCTGCCTGAACATGCCACCGCGATCATAAACGCTGACGATCCGCATGTGCTCGCAATGAGAGACAGGACGCGAGCGCGAGTCCTGACCGTCGGCCGGTCCGTGGTTTCCGACCTGAGGGCAATAGATGTCTCAAGCGTATGGCCGGAGCGGCTTCGGCTGACCGTGGTTCATGGCCAACAAAGCATGGCACTGAACACACAATTTGTCGGCGAATGGTGGACGACCTCGGTTTTGGCCGGCGTGGCTTGCGGACTGGTCTGCGGACTCGACCTCAAGACTTGCGCGGTAGCGATCGAGACCTTCGAGCCGGGCATCGGGAGATGGTCGGTACATCCCGTCCCGGGGGCCGCAACCTACATTTTCGACCAAAAGGCGCCGCTCGGGACGATCGCCGACAGCCTCGCTTTCGTTGCCGCGGCACGTGCGATACGCAAGACGGTCGTCTTTGGCACCATATCCGACTATCCAGGTGCCGCGGGTACACGCTACCGCAAGATCGCGCGGGAGGCCCTCGCCGTGGCAGACCGCGTCATATTCGCCGGCCCTCACGCCGGGCACGCGACCAGGATTGCGCAGGGTCCGTTTCGCGAGCGCTTGCTTTCCTTCGAGACGACCTATCAGGCGAGCGAGTTCCTAAAGTCAGAAACCGTGCCGGGGGAGTTGGTCCTGCTCAAGGGTTCTCTTCGCATCGACCACTTGGAAAGGATAATATTCTCGCAGCTCGACCAAATCACCTGCTGGAGAAACGGCTGCGGCATAGAGGTCCCCTGTCCCAGGTGCAAGAAATATCGCCGCCCGTTTCCGCCTGCGCCCTATTCAGTAACGCGTTCGAGCTCGCCGGCAATCAGCCATACGCTGATCACAGAACATACCTCGGGATGAGCAGGTTGGCTCGCCGCTACGCGGTGACGGCACATGAGGTGCAAGCCTTAGGCCGTCTCCTGGCCAATCTGCCGGAATTTGAGCGCGATGTTGGCTTTGATCCAAAGTACAAGGCGTTATTTTCTTCGCGGGTTCAGTTTCCTTCGGTTATTTCACATAGATTGAGGCTCGATGAACTTGGTTTCACCAAGGATGTCCTTGCCCTAAGAGCCCTTTCAGACCAAATAGATCGAACTCTCGAAAACACTGATAAGCCATTGCTCATAATAAAGGGATTGCCGGCCACGGCCAATAACGCAGCCACGCTCATAACGATCCTGAACTCGCTGGGGCGTGGTGAATTGCTGGAGTATTTGGACCATAGTGCACTCGTTGACACCATCGAAGATAAGAAGCGGACGGATGATCTCCGTCCGCGCTCGAGTAATGCGCTTCCATTTCCCATCCACTCAGATCTGAGCTTTTGCCAAAATCCTCCCGCATTCTTGTATTTTTTAATGATCAACCCCTCAGCTGAAGGAGGAGATGCGTTGTTTTGTGATATGCGCGAGGTTGTAAAAGACTTGTCCGCGGAAGCGGTGGAAATCTTGTCCTTTGATTTTCCCTTTAGGGCGCCTCCGCATCGTCCTGATCAACCGACGCTCTTTGCTCCTATTCTTTCTTATTCTAATGACGGACGCTGCCTTGCAAGCGTTCGCTACCGTCGGGATGGATTGGGACCCTTGAGCAAGATGCAGGAGAAAGCGGTCAACAAGTTAGAGGCCAAAGTACGAGAACTCACGATCCGCATCGCTCTTAAGTCCGGCGAAATGGCGATCATGAATAACAATTTTATAGCTCACGGTCGCGATGAGTTTCGCGATTCCGATGGGAACACGAAGCGGCTTGCTGTCCGCACGAACGCCGGTTGCCGCCCGAAGGAAATACCAGAGGCCAGCACGTGAGGCCTGAAGCTCGGCTCCCTGAAACGTTTACGCCTGCCAGGCTCCGAGAGATCAAGCTCCTGAGCAATTTGCCAAGGCCGAACTCTTCGCTGGGCGCCGGTCTCGGTCGACGATGGCAGCTCTCAATGCCTAAACGACGCCTCGTTTAGCGGGCATACGAAATCTCCATCTGCTTCGATTTTGAAGGCGTCGCGCCATGATCTACTACCTTGCCTGCAAGCATCGTTCGTTGGGCGTCCAGCTCACATATTTTCCGGGCAGGCTCGCGCCCGAGCTTCGCTTCCTGACGTACGACGATCTCTTCGGCCGTGCGACGCTCCCGGCGGGGACTTATATCTTCACCGATTTCGAGAGGCTGCCGCCGGACCGCTTCGCTCGGCTGTGCGAGCTGTGGGATTGGTTCGACGCCGCCGCTTGCGGCCTCCCCCGTCTCAACGACCCACGCCGCCTCCTCTCGCGGTTCGATCTGCTGCGCCGCTTGCATGACGCGGGAATCAACGATTTCAATGTGTACCCGCTCGAGGATTGGCGCGAGGTTCGCCGCTTCCCGGTGTTTATTCGCAAGGACAAGCATCAAAAACAGCCAGAGACGCCCCTCCTGCCGGGAAAGGCGGAATTGGCCGAGGCCGTCGCCCGTCTCGGCGGTGCCGAAGCGCGATCGAAGAAGCTCACGATCGTCGAGTTCGCTAATGAAGCCTTCGCCGACGGCCGCTACCGCAAGTACGGCGCTTTCAGGGTGGGCCAGACCCATTTCGTTCATCACTGCTATATGTCCAAGTCTTGGTATGTCAAAAGCCATCAGGCCGATCGCACCGATGACGATCTCGCCGAATTCGAGC
Source organism: uncultured Alphaproteobacteria bacterium (assembly GCA_963776655.1). GTDB lineage: Bacteria > Pseudomonadota > Alphaproteobacteria > Rhizobiales > Methyloligellaceae > Methyloceanibacter. The sequence continues at coordinate 356,230 of CAVZNL010000004.1, forward strand.
GCTACCGCACCGCAAATCCCCATGCGCGGCAGATCGCCGAAGTGTTCGACCTTGCCGGCATCGAGTATGGGCGCATGGATTATGGGCTCGCCGGCGATCGCATTCAGGTCTATGAGATCAACACCAACCCCACCAACATCTCCTTGTCGAGCGTGCACAAGCCGAATTTCAAGATCAACTCGTCACCGTTTGCCCAGAGGGTCGAGGAGGCAATGCTGAAATTGCCCAGAGGCGGCGGAGCCGAAGTGAGGTTGCCGCCGGAGCTTGTCGATTGCGCTGGCACCGCGCTGTCTCTCGAAGAGGCGCACGAACGCGCACTTGCCGAATCGATCAAGATCGGGATCAAGAGACGGGAAGCGATGGGACCGCTCGCACGGATCGTGACGCGCTTTCGCGGTTGAGCGTAGTAAAACGTTCTAGCTACGCCAACGGCCAGGGTGGCGTAGGTGCTAGACGTCCGCTACGGCACCAAGCGTACAAAGCGGACATGAGAAGCGGCGTCTGCTTCTGACCCCAAATTAGACCTGCTGAGGCCCGGTCTCCGGGAACCTCCATTAATGCGCTATGCTGTCCTGGGCTGTTGGGTTTCTCACATAGGAGGTTTCGTCATGTCTGTCGCCAAGGTCATTGAAATCACGTCGACTTCCACGAAGAGCTTTGAGGACGCCATCGAGAAAGGCATCGCAAGGGCCGACAAGACGCTCAAGAACGTTGAGGGCGCGTGGATCAAGGAACAGAAGGTCATCGTGACGGACGGCAAGATCAATGGCTTCCGAGTCAACATGTTGGTGACGTTCGTGCTCGGCGGCGACACGTCGATCTAAATCGTAGCGCGCCTGAGGCGTGGGAAGTCGATCACGCGGCAAGGTCCGCTTGGGGCATAGCGGACTTTGGCGTGCTCGATTCTCTTTGTTGAGGAGATTGCCAATGGACCAACGGCCCCCGCTGCCGCCCTTTACCTTTGAGACTGCGGTCGAGAAGGTCCGCAAAGCCGAAAACGCCTGGAACACACGCGATCCCGTTCAAGTCGCTCTCGCTTATACTGCAGACAGTATTTGGCGAAACCGAACTGAATTTCTGGTGGGCCGTGAGGCCATCGTCGCTTTCCTGACCCGCAAGTGGAACCGCGAACTCGACTACCGGCTGATCAAAGAGATTTGGGCTTTCGGTGTGAACCGTATTGCGGTGCGTTTTGCTTATGAGTGGCACGATGACAGCGTCAATTGGTTTCGCAGCTACGGCAATGAGAACTGGGAATTCAATGTCGACGGTCTGATGAAGCGACGAATTGCCAGCATCAACGATCTGCCGATCACTGCAAAAGAGCGCAAATACCACTGGCCCCTGGGCCCGCGTCCAGACGACCATCCATCCCTGAGCGATCTCGGCTTCTAAGGGATTTCACCTGCTGCCCGCCTCCTACAGGGCTTCGGAGGGCATCCTGCTTCGCCGACCAAGACAGCGCAAATCCTGCGAAGCGCGTGAGCGCGAAGCAGGATGGTGGGCGGTGACAGTCTCGAACTGCCGACCTCCTGGGTGTAAACCAGGCGCTCTTCCAGCTGAGCTAACCGCCCGCCGGCACGAAGCGATAGAGCAGCGACGCCTCTCTCGCCACAGCAAAACAAAAGGCGGAGCCTGCTTGCAAGGCTCCGCCTCGAAGAATTCGGTCAGCTCGAGGGCCTAGCTGTTGCAGGCCTCTTTCAGAGCTTTTCCTGCGCGGAATTTCGGCACGCGGGACGCTGGAATCTGCACCTCGGCGCCGGTGCGCGGATTGCGGCCGGTCGAGGCCTTGCGGTGCGCGACCTGGAAATTGCCAAAGCCGACGATCCGCACGGTGTCTCCGCCGCGCAGGGCTCTTTCGATATTCCTGAACATCGCGTCCACGGCCTTCTCGGCCGCATCCTTCGACAGATCAGAATTCCTTCGCCACATGGGCGATCAGTTCAGCTTTGTTCACGGGTCATCATCCTTTCGCTCGGGCCCCAATCGAGAGGGTTCCTCACCCTCGAGGCCTTGGGTACGCTCCAATTCACAAACAAGTGGTGTATGACTGGCGCAAAAAACCCGGAAAATCAACAAAAATGGTCCGACTCTGGGGATGGAGCCGGACCACTGCATTGAGGCAAACCGACGGCAAAAATGGCGGATTTCCGCCGCTTAATGCGCCGTGACGCCGGGTTGGGTTTCGTCCTTGGGTGGAACGACCTGGCTTCCGCTTCGCCCTCTTCCTCCCACGCGATCGGCTGCGGAATCCGGGTAAAGGCGATCTTCAGCACCTCGTCCATGCGCGAGACCGGGCGGATATCGAGCGCGTTCTTCAGCTCGTCACGTATCTCAGTGAGATCCTTGGCATTTTCGTCAGGAATGATCACCGTCTTGATGCCGGCCCTGAGCGCGGCGAGGAGCTTCTCCTTGAGCCCGCCGATCGGCAAGACCCGTCCGCGCAGCGTGATCTCGCCGGTCATCGCAACCTCGCGTCTTCACCGGAATCCCGGTCATCAGCGAGATGATGGCCGTGACCATGGCCACGCCGGCCGACGGGCCGTCCTTGGGGGTGGCGCCCTCCGGCACGTGGACGTGGATGTCACGCTTCTCGAACAGCGGCGGCTCGATGCCGAAATCGACCGCCCGCGACCGCACATAGGCGTTGGCCGCCTGGATCGATTCCTTCATCACGTCGCGCAGATTGCCGGTCACGGTCATCTTGCCCTTGCCCGGCATCATCACGCCTTCGACCGTGAGCAGCTCGCCGCCGACCTCGGTCCAGGCCAGGCCCGGTGACCACGCCGACCTGATCCTCAAGCTCGGCCTCGCCGTAGCGGAACTTCTGGCACGCCGAGATAGTCCTCGAGGTTCTTGAGCGTGATCCTGATCGACTTCTTCTTGGTGGTGAGCAGCTCCTTCACGGACTTCCGCGCCATCTTGGCGATCTCGCGCTCGAGATTGCGGACGCCCGCCTCCCGCGTGTAGCGGCGGATGATCTCCTTCAGGGCGTCGTCATCGAGACCCCACTCCTCCGCCTCAAGGCCATGCGCCTTGGTCATCGCCGGGATCAGGTGGCGGCGCGCGATCTCCGTCTTCTCGTCCTCGGTGTAGCCCGCGATCCGGATGATCTCCATGCGGTCCATCAAGGCCGGAGGGATGTTGAGCGTGTTCGCCGTCGTGACGAACATCACGTTTGAGAGGTCGTAGTCCACCTCCAGGTAGTGATCGTTGAAGGTGTGGTTCTGCTCGGGGTCGAGCACCTCGAGCAGCGCCGACGCGGGGTCGCCGCGGAAATCGGCGCCCATCTTGTCGACCTCGTCGAGCAGGAAGAGCGGGTTGATCTTCTTCGCCTTCCGCATCGACTGGATCACCTTGCCGGGCATCGAGCCGATATAGGTGCGGCGGTGGCCTCTGATCTCGGCCTCGTCGCGCACGCCGCCGAGGCTCATGCGCACGAATTCGCGCCCCGTCGCGCGCGCCATCGACTTGCCGAGCGAGGTCTTGCCGACGCCCGGAGGGCCGACCAGGCAAAGGATCGGGCCTTTCAGCGTGTTGGTGCGGTTCTGCACCGCGAGATATTCGACGATGCGGTCCTTGACCTTCTCAAGCCCGTAATGGTCCTCGTCGAGGATCTTCTGCGCCTCGTCGAGATCGCGCTTGATCTTGCCCTTGACGCCCCACGGGATGGTGAGCAGCCAGTCGAGATAGTTGCGGACCACGGTCGCCTCGGCCGACATCGGGCTCATCTGGCGGAGCTTCTTCAGCTCGCCCAGCGCCTTCTCGCGAGCCTCGCGCGACAGCTTGGTCTTCTCGATCTTCTGCTCGATCTCGGTCAGGTCGTCGCGGCCTTCCTCGTTGTCGCCGAGTTCCTTCTGGATCGCCTTCATTTGCTCGTTCAGATAGTACTCGCGCTGCGTCTTCTCCATCTGACGCTTGACGCGGCTCCTGATCTTGCGCTCGACCTGAAGCACGGAGATCTCGCTCTCCATCAGGGTGAAGACGCGCTCGAGCCGCTCGGAGACCGAGGTGACCTCGAGGATCTGCTGCTTCTCGGCGATCTTGATCGCGAGATGCGAGGCGATGGTATCGGCGAGCTTCGAGTAGTCCTCGATCTGGCTCGCGGTGCCGAGCACCTCGGGCGAAATCTTCTTGTTGAGCTTCACGTAGCTCTCGAACTGGGACACGACCGAGCGCGCGAGCGCCTCGATCTCGTCTTCGGCGCCGACGGTCTCTTCGACGCGCTCGACCTCGGCCTCGAAATAGCTCTCGTTCTCGGTGTAGCGGCGGATGGCGGCGCGGCGCGTGCCCTCGACCAGCACCTTCACCGTGCCGTCGGGCAGCTTCAGCAGCTGCAGCACCGAGGCTAGCGTGCCCATCGCATAGATGCCGTCGGTCGAGGGCTCGTCGTCGCTCGCGTTCTTCTGCGCGACCAACAGAATCTGCTTGTCGGACCGCATCACCTCCTCGAGGGCGGCGATCGACTTCTCGCGGCCGACGAAGAGAGGCACGATCATATAGGGGAAGACGACAATGTCGCGGAGCGGCAGGACCGGATAGAGCTCCGGGGCGCCTTCCTTGATCGTGGACGGGTTTGATTCGGTCATGGCAGTTCTGTCGCTTTCTTTCTTGGGCGGGAGCGCGAAGCGCCCCTGCTTTTCAGTCTTTTACCCCCTCCCCGGAGCCCGCTTGTCAACCTTGGATATTAGGGTCAACGGGCAGGGCGGCCTTGTGGCATGTTGCCCCGCTTCCGCGCTACGTGGCGACCCCTCCCGCCGCCGTCAAGTGGCCGCTCAGCGGCACGGAACCCGCGATTTCCCGCCATTTTGAACGGGATTCGCCCAACCCGCAAGCAGGAATGATGGCAGCCCGGCTAGGCGCTCGAGCCGAGCTCCTCCTGGCGGTCGGAGTAGATGCGCAAAGGCCGGGCCTTGCCCTCTACCACCTCGGAGCTGATCACCACCTCTTCGACGCCGCGCAGGGACGGAAGCTCGAACATGGTATCGAGCAGGATGCCTTCCATGATCGACCTCAAGCCGCGGGCGCCGGTTTTGCGGTCGATCGCCTTCTTCGAGATCGTGCGCAAGGACTCCTCGGCGAAGGTGAGCTGCACGTCCTCCATCTCGAACAGGCGCTGATACTGCCGGACCAAGAGCGTTTTTCGGCTCGGTCAGGATGCGCATCAGCGCCTCCTCGTCGAGGTCGTCGAGCGTGGCGATCACGGGAACGCGGCCGATGAACTCGGGGATCAAGCCGAATTTCAACAGATCCTCGGGCTCGACACCTTTCAGGATATCGCCCGTGCGGCGATCGTCGACGGACTCGACCTTGGCGCCAAAGCCGATCGAGGTCGACCGGCCGCGCGCGGAGATGATCTTCTCGAGCCCGGCAAAGGCGCCGCCGCACACGAACAGGATATTGGTGGTGTCGACCTGGAGGAACTCCTGCTGCGGGTGCTTGCGTCCGCCTTGCGGCGGCACCGAAGCGACCGTGCCTTCCATGATCTTGAGCAGCGCCTGCTGAACGCCCTCGCCCGACACGTCGCGGGTGATCGACGGGTTGTCGGATTTGCGACTGATCTTGTCGACTTCGTCGATATAGACGATGCCGCGCTGCGCCCGCTCGACATTATAGTCGGCGGCTTGCAGCAGCTTGAGGATGATGTTCTCCACGTCCTCGCCGACATAGCCGGCCTCGGTCAGCGTGGTGGCGTCGGCCATGGTGAAGGGCACGTCGAGGATGCGGGCAAGGGTCTGGGCGAGCAGGGTCTTGCCGCAGCCCGTCGGGCCGATCAGCAGGATGTTCGACTTGGCCAGCTCGACATCGGAATTCTTGGTCGAATGGTTGAGCCGCTTGTAGTGGTTGTGCACGGCAACCGAGAGCACGCGCTTGGCATAGTCCTGGCCGATGACGTAGTCGTCGAGGACGGCGCAAATCTCCATCGGCGTCGGCACGCCGTCGCGCGACTTGACCAGCGAGCTCTTGTTCTCCTCGCGGATGATGTCCATGCAAAGCTCGACGCATTCATCGCAGATGAACACGGTCGGCCCGGCAATCAGCTTGCGGACTTCGTGCTGGCTCTTGCCGCAGAAGGAGCAGTAGAGGGTATTCTTGGAATCGGCTCCGCTCACCTTGCTCATTCGATCATCCAGTTCTCAATCGTTAGGTGGCGCCGGCTCAAATTCGGCCGCGGCGCCATGGGTCTTTCTCGCCGCCTCGCAAGTGTGAGCCCCCTTCTCGAAGCGAAGCTGCCCGAAGGGCAATCTCAGCATGCTAGGGCGGCACTGATCAAGGATTGATTAATCCCCGATTCTTCCGCCGAACAAAGCCGCCTCGATGCGTTATCCCGAGGCTCGCCCGAAGGCTCAAACCGCAGCAGGAAGGGCGAAAGTTTGACCGAACAGCCCCCATGCCTCGTTCGAACGTTCAGGCAACAGAGGTGGGTACCTCACGACACCGGCGCGAGCTTTTCCACTTTCTCTTCCAGCGGATGCCGCTTGGTGATGACCTCGTCGATGAGGCCGAAATTCCGGGCGTCTTCCGCCGACATGAAATAGTCGCGGTCGAGAGTCCGGTCGATCGTCTCGTAGTCCTGTCCGGTATGGCGGACGTAGATGTCGTTCAGGCGCCGCTTCATCTTGATGATGTCCTCGGCGTGGCGCTCGATGTCGCTGGCTTGGCCTTGGAAGCCGCCCGAGGGCTGGTGCAAAAGGATGCGGGCGTTGGGCAGAGCATAGCGCATGCCCTTCTCGCCGGCGCAGAGCAGGAGCGAACCCATCGACGCGGCCTGCCCGATGCAGAGCGTCGCGACCGCCGGCCTGATGAATTGCATGGTGTCGTAGATCGCCATGCCGGAGGTCACGACGCCCCCGGGCGAGTTGATATACATGGAGATCTCTTTCTTCGGGTTCTCGGCCTCGAGAAACAGGAGCTGCGCGGTGATGAGCGAGGCGACATGGTCCTCGATCGGCCCGGTCACGAAGACGATACGCTCCTTGAGCAGGCGCGAGTAGATGTCGTAGGCGCGCTCGCCACGATTGGTCTGCTCGACCACCATCGGCACGAGCGTGTTCAAATAGATATCGGCCGGATCCGGCATTGCTGTCCTTGGAGCGGAGAGCCGCTCGCGCGAATCTCAATCACTCGTTCTACTACATATGGGGTTGCTGCCCCAAACGGAAGGGGTGATGCGGGTCGCCCCTACCTTTCGCTTCTTGCCGCGCTTCTTGTGGCTGTGACCGTGGCCATGATCGTGGTGGTCATGATCGTGGTCATGGTGATCGTGGTCGTGGTCATGATCGTGGTCGTGGTCGTGATGGGCGTGGTCCTCGTCGGGATCGGCGTAAAGCGCCTCGGGGCTCACCTTCTTTTCCGTCACCTTGGCCAGTTCGAGGATGAAGTCGACCGTCTTGTCCTCGAAAATCGGCGCCCTGAACTCGGCGAGGAGCTCGCGGGTTGTTGCGGTAATGATCGTAGACCTTCCGCTCCTGCCCGGGAAACTGCCGCACGCGCTCGAGCAGCGCCCGGCTCACCTCCTCGTCGGTGACGGCGATCTTGTTGCGCGTGCCCACTTCCGAGAGGATCAGTCCGAGCCTGACCCGCGGGCGGCAAGGTCGCGATATTCCTCGCGCGCCTTTTCCTCGGTCGTGCCTTCGTCCTCGAAGCTGCGCTTGCTGCGTTCGAGGTCGGCCGTCACTTGCGTCCAGATCGACTGGAACTCGTTGTCGACGAGGGTCGGCGGAAGCTCGAAGCTATGGCTCTCGTTGAGGGCGTCGAGCAGCGCTCGCTTCACCTTCAGCCGGGAGGTTCCGGCCCGATCCTGCTCCAGCCGCTGCTTGATCGTCTCGCGCAATTTTTCGACCGACTCGACGTCCGAGGCCCTTGGCGAAATCGTCGTCGAGCGGCGGCGTCTCCGGCGCTCCCACTTCCTTGACCTTCACGACGAAATGCGCGGGCTTGCCTGCAAGCGAGGCTTCCGGGTAGCCCGCGGGGAAGGTCGCATCGACCTCGCGCTCCTCACCGGCCCGCGCCCCGGGAGCCCTTCCTCGAAACCGGGGATGAAGTTGCCGCTGCCGAGCACGACGGGAGCATCCTCGGTCGAGCCGCCTTCGAAAGGCTCGCCGTCGATCGAGCCGGTGAAATCGATGATCAGCCTGTCGCCGGTCTCGGCGGCGCCGTCCTTCGGCTTGTAGCGCAGATTGGCGGCGCGGATCCGGTCGAGCGACTTGTCGATGTCGGCCTCGGTCACCGGTGCGACCGGCTTCTCCAGCGCGAGCTTGCTGAAATCCATCAGCTCGAATTTGCGGCAAGACCTCGAAGGAGAGCGTGTAGGCGAGGTCGCTGCTGCCGGCGAAGATCTTGTCGATCTCGGCCGCGTCCTCGCGGAAGTCCGACCGTGGGCTGAAAGGCCGGCCGCTCCTCGCGCTGCGACAGCGCCTCGCGGCTCGTCTCGGCGACCGCTTGCTGCACCACCTCGGCCATCACCGAGCGGCCGTAGACTTTGCGCAAATGCTCCTTCGGCACGTGACCGGGTCTGAAGCCCTTGAGCCGGGCCTTCCCCTTGAGCTCGTCGAGCCGGGCGGAGAGGCGCCGTTCAAGCTCGTCGGCGCCGATCACCACCTTCAATTGGCGGCGCAAACCCTCGGTCGTCGTCTCGGTGACGTTCATCTTGTCCTCAACTCGCTTCCTTTGTGCGCCCGATGCGCCGAGCGCAATACTGGCCGCGCGAACTCTCATGCTTGGTGCGGGCGGAGGGAGTTGAACCCCCACGGCCGAAGCCACCAGAACCTAAATCTGGCGTGTCTACCAGTTCCACCACGCCCGCATGAAAGATCGCCGGTCCGCACCGCTTTCGACCGGGGGTCTATAACATAGCGGATTTCTCGGCTGCTACCCCAACCCGCCTCCTCGAAGCAACCCCGTACCGGGACAGGGGACCGACATCCCCTCGCCGCTCGATCCCCCCGGCCCTGCCTCGCCCTGGCCTGCCGATAAAGTCGCCCGCGCCGTCGAAAGCGTGGCGTTGCATTAGCGCAGGTCGCGGCGAGACCCGCTTTCCGGCCTAGCGCAAATTGCTGCCACCAATCCCGGCATGGTGCTCGTCTTCGATCTAAACCGAGGGGCATTCTTGAAATTTCCGCGCCTTGCGGGCATTCCTCCCGCTCATTAGTTTGCCTCGACCGAAGAAGACCTGAAGGCCCCACGTGACCACCCGCAACGGCATCATCGAGGCGATCGGCAACACCCCGCTGATCAAGCTCAAGCGTGCCTCGGAGGAGACCGGCTGCACCATTCTCGGCAAGGCCGAGTTCATGAATCCCGGCCAGTCGGTGAAGGACCGCGCCGCCCTCTTCATCATCCGCGATGCGCTGAATTCAGGGAAGCTCCAGCCGGGCGGCACCGTGGTCGAGGGCACCGCCGGCAATACCGGCATCGGGCTTGCGCTGGTCGGCAACGCGCTCGGGCTTGAAGACCGTCATCGTCATCCCCGAGACCCAGTCGGACGAGAAGAAGGAGATGCTCCGCCTGACCGGCGCCGAGCTGATCGAGGTCCCCGCCGTTCCCTACAAGGACCCCAACAACTACGTGAAATATTCGGGCCGGCTCGCCGAGGAGCTCAGCCGCACCGAGCCGAACGGCGCGATCTGGGCCAATCAGTTCGACAATGTCGCCAACCGCCAGGGCCATATCGAGACGACGGCGCAGGAGATCTGGAACGATCTCGGACGGCAAGGTCGACGGCTTCGTCTGCGCGGTCGGGACCGGCGGCACGCTTGCCGGCGTGTCGATGGGCCTCAAGGCGCACAACCCCGACGTGGTGATCGGGCTTGCCGACCCGATGGGCGCCGCGCTCTACAATTTCTACAAGCACGGCGAGCTCAAGGCCGAGGGCAGCTCCATCACCGAGGGCATCGGCCAGGGCCGCATCACCGCCAATCTCGAAGGCGCCAAGATCGATCGAGGCCTATCAGATCCCGGATGCGGAGGCGCTGCCGATCATTTTCGACCTGCTGAGCGAGGAAGGTCTCTGCCTCGGCGGCTCGAGCGGCATCAATGTCGCCGGCGCCATTCGCCTCGCCCGCGATCTCGGTCCGGGTCATACGATCGTCACGGTGCTGGCCGATTACGGCACCCGCTACCAAAGCCGGCTGTTCAACCCCAAATTCCTGCGTGAGAAGGGGTTGCCGGTCCCGCAATGGCTCGACCGAAGAGCAGGCGGCCGCGCCCGCGCGTGTTCGTCTAGGCTCAAACGGGAGATTTCGATTTGTTGCAGACGAAGACATGGCTGACCGAGACCGACGAGCTCGCCCGCGAGCTCGATGCGCCCGACCTCGTCATCATCGACGCCTCCTGGCATATGCCGGGCGAAGGCAAGAACGCGCACGCCGAATATCTCGCGGAGCATATTCCCGGCGCCATCTTCTTCGACATCGACGAGATCGCCGACACCAAGAGCAAGCTGCCGCATATGCTGCCGCCGCCGGAGAAATTCTCCTCGCGCATGCGCAGCATGGGCATCGGCGACGGCTCGCGCATCGTGGTCTACGATTCGCGCGGGCTGTTCAGCGCCGCGCGCGTGTGGTGGACGTTCCGGGTCATGGGCGTCGAGGACGTGAGCGTGCTCAATGGCGGGCTGCCGAAATGGAAGCGCGAGGGACGGCCGCTCGAAAGCGGCGAGCCGAGAAGCCGCACCACGCGGCACTTCACGGCGCGGCGCAATGCCGATCTGGTGCGCGACGTCTCCGACATCAAGGCGCTGCTCAAGGACAAGTCGGCCGAGATCGTCGATGCGCGCGTCGGCGGAGCGCTTTGCCGGAAAGGCGCCGGAGCCGCGGCCCGGGCTTGCGCTCGGGGCATATTCCCGGCGCGCACAATCTTCCCTACGCGCAAGCTGCTCAACAAGGACGGCACGCTCAAATCGCCGCGCGAGATCGAACGGCTGTTCGAGGACGCCGGCGTCGATCTCGCCAAGCCGGTGGTGACGAGCTGCGGCTCCGGCATCACCGCAAGCGTGCTGGCGCTTGGCGCTTGCGCAGATCGGGCATCGCAAGACCGCGGTCTATGACGGGTCGTGGTCGGAATGGGGCGCCGATCAAGAGCCTTCCCATCGAGACCGGCTAGGCTTAAAGCGAGTGAAGCCCCCTCGCCTGGCCGAGGCCAGATGAGCAAACGGACCAGGAAGCAGAAGGACCAGACCCGGCTCGCGCATGCCGGGCGCGAGCCCGCGCGCCAGCACGGCTTCGTCAATACGCCGATCTATCGCGGCTCGACGGTGCTCTTTCCCACCGTGGCGTGCGCTCGAGGCCGAACGATCAGGATTTCACCTATGGCCGGCTCGGCACGCCCACGGTCAGGGCGCTCGAGGAAGCGATCGCCGAGCTCGAGGGCGGGCACCGCACGCTGCTCACGCCGTCGGGCCTGTCGGCCATCGCCACCGCGCTTCTCGCCTTCGTCGGCGTCCGGCGACGAGATGCTGGTCTCCGACAGCGTCTATCGGCCGACGCGGCGCTTCTGCGACAATGTGCTGAAGCGGCTCGGCGTCAAGACGACCTATTACGATCCTCTGATCGGCGCCGGCATCGAGAAGCTCATCACCAACAAGACGCGGGTCGTGTTCGCCGAGTCGCCCGGCTCGCAGACCTTCGAGGTGCAGGACATGCCGGCCATCGCCAAAGCCGCGCATGACGGCCGGCGCGGTCGTGATCCTGGACAACACCTGGGCGACGCCGCTCTACTTCAAGCCGTTCGCCCACGGCGTCGATGTGTCGATCCAGGCCGCCACCAAATATCATCGTCGGCCATGCCGACGCCATGCTCGGCGCCATCACCGACAACGGAGCAGGCTGCTCCGGCCGATTGCCAAGACGCATGAGGATCTCGGGCTCTGCCCCGGGCCCGAGGATGTCTATCTCGGCTTGCGGGGCCTGCGCAGCCTCGGCGTGCGGCTTGAGCGGCATCAGACGTCGGGGCTCGAGCTTGCGCGCTGGCTGGCGGAGCGGCCCGAGGTCGCGCGCGTGATTCACCCCGCCCTTCCCTCCGATCCCGGACACGCGCTGTGGACGCCGCGATTTCACCGGCGCCTCGGGGCTGTTCTCGATCGTGCTGAAGCCGGTCTCGCACGCAAGGCTCGCCGCCATGCTCGACGGGCTCAGCCTGTTCGGCATGGGCTATTCCTGGGGCGGCTTCGAGAGCCTGATCCTTCCCTTCGATCCGAGCGCCTATCGCACGGCGACGACAATGGCAGGCAGAAGGCCCGGCGCTGCGGCTGCATGTCGGGCTCGAGGACGTCGAGGATCTGAAGGCCGATCTCGACGCCGGCTTCGCGCGGCTCGCCGCCTAGGCGTCAGCCCGACAACACGGAAGGACCCGCGATGGATTTCAAGCTCCAGGGCAAGCGCGCGCTCGTGACGGGCTCGACGCAAGGCATCGGCTTCGCCATCGCCCAAGGCCTGGCGCGCGAAGGCGCGGCGGTCGTGGTCAACGGGCGCGGACGAAGCCAAGACGCGCGACGCCGCTCGAGAAGATCGCCGCCGAGACCAAGGCGCCGGTGACGGGCATCGCCGCCGATGTCGGCAAAGCGGCCGAGATCGACAACCTGCTGGATAAGCTTGGACCGGTCGACATCCTCATCAACAATGCGGGCATCTTCGAGCCGACGCCGTTCTTCGACATCACCGACAGCGAATGGCTCCGCTTCTTCGAGGTCAACGTGATGAGCGGCGTGCGCTTGTCGCGCGCACTGCTGCCGCACATGCTCAAGCAGAACTGGGGCCGCATCATCTTCATCTCCTCGGAGTCGGGGCTGCAACATCCCCGCGGAGATGATGCATTACGGCATGACCAAGACGGCGCAGCTCGCCGTCTCGCGCGGGCATCGCGGAGACCGTTCCCGGCACGGGCGTCACGGTGAACGCCGTGCTGCCGGGCCCGACGCGGACCGAAGGCGTCAGTCAGGCTTCCTCGAGAGCCTCGCCAAGGATCGCGGGCATCGGCCTGAAGGAGATGGAGGTCGAGCTGGTCAAGACCATGCGCCCCTCCTCGCTGATCAAGCGCATGGCGACGCCCGAGGAGGTCGCCAACCCTGTCGTCTATCTCTGCAGCGAGGCGGCCTCGGCGACGACCGGCGCATGCGCATCCGCGTCGACGGCGGCGTGGTGCGGAGCATCGGCTAATCGAGCGTGTAGGCGACGAGCGCGTTGCTCAGCATGATCGGGATCAGCACCATCTTCTTGTCGGCGAAGATAGACGAAGTCGGCGCTGCCCTTGTTGAGCTTGATCAGGCGCTCGGCCTTGCCCTTGGCGCCGACGCGGTAGAGCCCGCCCGCGGCCCAATCGGTCACCAGGTAGATGCCGGGCTCGAGCGCCTGAAGGCCGTCGAGATTGCCGATCGGGTCGCCGCGCCGAGCTTGCTCACCGACTGGTCCTCGAGATCGACGGCGAGCAAGCCCGCCCAGTTCCGGCTTCTGCCCCTCGTCCGGCAGCTTGCCGAACGATGCGACGATCAGCTTGTCGCCCTGCACGAGGAGACCGTTCGGTCCGTTCAGCGTCGTCGTTCGCGAGCCACGGCTCGAACACGCCGTCCTTGAGCCGCCAGATCGTGTTCATCGGCGTGTCGGAGACGTAGACGGTCCCGTCCTGATCGACCGCGACGTCGTTCAGGAAGATCGCGCCCTTGGCCTCGTGGCGCTTGGCGATCTCGCCCGAGGCGATGTTGATCTCGATCAGCTCGTCGACGTCGGCGACATAGAGCGTGCGGTCGTGGAGCGCGAGCCCGGTCGGCGCGTTCAGGCCCTTGACCCATTCCCGGTGATGATGGTTCCGTCGGGCTTGAGCTTGGCGATGAAGCCGTTGCCGTCCTTCTGCATGACGGCGCCGGCGATGTTGCTGACATAGATCGCGCCCGTCGCCGGATCCTGGACCACCGATTCGGGCTGCGCCAGGCCCTTGGTCTCCCACAGCAGCTTGGGCGCCGCGGCGGCGGCGGTGCAGACATGGTCAGAGTGAGCAGGAGCACGACGACAAGCACGCATGACGTTCCTCGCCTGCGTAGAGATGCGCGATGGCCGGCAGCGGTTCCGAAACGAGTGGCGGTCCCGGAAGGATTCGAACCTTCAACCCTCTGCTTAGAAGGCAGATGCTCTATCCCTTGAGCTACGGGACCGCTTTTCAAATCGGCTCGGACTATAACCCGAAACGGCGCCCGTCAGTGCGAACCCGAAACGGCGCCGGGCGGGCGTCAGTGCGTCCAGCGGTCGGGGCGCCCGAACTTGAAATTCTCGGCGTAGGATTTCGGTCTCAGCGCCGTCTCTTTGCGGCTCTTCGAGACGGAAGGCAATGCCGTGACGCATCGCAAACGCCACCGCCTCCTCCTTGGTGGCGAAAGGGAGCCGCACTTGCGACTTGGTGTCGGCGGAGCTGGTCCAGCCCATCAGCGGCTCGATGAGAAGCGGCTTGTCCGGCTCGTATTCCAGCACCCAAGGGCGCGCAGCCATGCCCTGCTGCATCGCGTTCTTCGCAGGCTTATAGATCCGTGCGGCCATCGGCCTCCTCGCAGTTGTCAACGAGCCGGGCGATGGTCGGGGCAGCAAGATTCGAACTTGCGACCCCCTGCTCCCAAAGCAGGTGCGCTACCAGACTGCGCTATGCCCCGATCATACAATGGCTCGCGGGGCCGGGCCAGGAAGCCCGGCGCCCGCGCCAGATACATAGTTCGCTCCGGACCTCGAGGCTAGTCCTTAGCCGTGAGCGAAGCCCTAATGAAGGCCGGTCCCTCCCTGCGGGTGACGGAGTATGCGCTCGTCAAGTAGCGCGTTCGAAGCACGGTGATCGGAACGCTCCTTCGAGACGCCAGCGCTTCGCCGACTCCTCAGGATTCGGGCTTGCGCCGGACTGCCGGCTCGCCCCTGGATTCGGGCCTTGGTCGGACTGACGCACTACTCGCCGAGTCCCGGATAGACGACCTGGTCGCCGCGCTTGAGCCCGATCCGTTGTCGGCCTGCCCGGCGTTCAGCTCGAGCACGCCCACGACCACGCCCTCGGAGGAGATCACGATCGGTGGAAAAGGGCTCGGCATTGCTCTCGATCCGATGCACCGTTGCCGTCCGCGTGCGATGAACACCATGTCGAGCGGGATGATCGTGTTCTTCATCCACATGACGGCGGTTGGCGGCCGGTCGTAGAGGAACAGCATCCCGCCGTTCTCCGGCAGCGAGCGGCGAAACATCAATCCGACGCGCGCGCTCCTGATCGGTGTCGACCACTTCGATCTCGAAGCGGTGGTCGCCGGTCTCGGTCTTGAGCACGATCGTGCCGGCGGTCGGCGGCAAGCGCATCGGCCTGGACGATGAGCCCGCACGCAAACAAAAGGCCCGCCACGCTGCGGGCGAGCCGGTCGATGTTCTGCCGTGCTAGTGCGAGGACGGTCCCTGCGAGCCGTCGGGCTTGAGTTCGGCCGCCATCAGCCCCTTCGGTCCGCGGCCGAACGCACCAGGAGCGACTGGCCGGGCCGGAGCTCGGTGAAGCCGCAGCGCCGCAGCGTCTCCATATGCACGAAGATGTCGAGGCTCTGCTCGCCGCGGGTGAGAAAGCCGAAGCCGCGCAGGCGGTTGAACCACTTGACCGTGGCCCGCTCCCAATCGCTCTCGGGAACCACCACGACATGGGTCCGCTGCGGCAATTGCGACGGATGGATCGCCGTCGAATCGTCCATGGCGCGGATGCGGAAGGCCTGGAGGCCCTTCGGCCGGCGCAGCACCTCGCAGACGACCCGCGCCCCCTCGTAGGCCGTCTGAAAGCCGTCGCGGCGCAGGCACGTCACGTGCAGGAGAACGTCGGGAAGATCTTCGTCCGGAACTATAAACCCATAACCCTTTGACGCATCGAACCACTTGATGGATCCTGACACTTCGAAGACATCAACTGTGACTTCCTCGTCGCGTTGGGTATGGCCCTCTACCAGTGGCGGTTCTTTCGCCCCCATGCCGCAATTCCCCCGCTTCACTTTTGACGCAGCCGAACCGACGCCCCACACACGAATCGGCTGGAACACACTCGTTGCGAAGATAGCATTGCCGCCTATTGAGGCCAGTGGAATTTTCCGGACGCTTCCGCCTTCTCCACAATCGCCCCCCGGCTCCGTCATCTCCCGGCAAGAGATGCGCGCAACCATCTGATCGGCAAAGCGAATCTCGTGCCGATGCATCATTCGTCGCTCTATCCTTGGCAAGACCGGCGGCAAATTGACGCTCGCGACCGCGCAAATGGCTCTGCCGCCGAGAGAAATTTCACTTTCGGACCAGCGGAAGCAGCATCCGAGGCGCGCTGTGGACCCCGTGCAACAATGGCGAAGCAAACTGCATGCGGCAACGCTAGAAAAATGTGCGAGCGTGATGCGCTTGCAACAGATGCAGCCCAGCGCGCTAAGGGGTGCGCTTCAGCGTGCGCAACAGCGTCGAGGAGACGCAAGCATGAAGTATCTGCACACGATGGTGCGCATTTCCGACGTCGATCAGTCGCTCGACTTCTATTGCAACAAGCTCGGGCTGAAAGAGGTGCGCCGGATGGAGAACCCGCAAGGCCGCTTCACCCTGTTCTATCTCGCGGCCCCGGACGACGAGGAAGCGGAGATCGAGCTCACCTATAACTGGGACCCCGAGGCTTATGGCGAGGGGCGCAATTTCGGCCATCTCGCCTTCGCGGTCGACGATATCTACGCCACCTGCGACCGCCTGATGAAGAAGCGGCGTCGTCATCAACCGGCCGCCGCGCGACGGCCACATGGCCTTCATCCGCTCGCCCGACAATATCTCGATCGAGCTGCTGCAGAAGGGCAAGCCGAAGCCGAAGCAAGAGCCTTGGGCCTCGATGCCGAACACCGGCAAGTGGTAACTGGCGCCCCCTAGGGCACTCATAACGAAAGGCGCCCGCCGAAGCGAGCGCCCTCATGAAGCGTCCGGCTCAGAACTTCACCAGTTGGTGCCGAACTTCCGGTGCTGAGGTCGTCACCTGGTGAGGTGCCATCGCCGAAAGGTCGCGATCGACACCGGCAGCTACGTTGAACAGCGATGATATTACCGAAAGCACCGCCAGGACGCCCAAGAAGGCCAATGCCTCTAGTTCTGCGCGCGTCAGCCTGGCTATCATTTTCATGGAAATTTCCCTCAGAAGGCCCAATCCGTTGCTGAAAACAACGTGGCCAGAGCCTTCCTGTTCCCGAATTTAAAAGGGCGCCTGCCGAAGTGACTCGCTATTGCACGAGGAAAGGCGCAACCTTCTTTAATCACTGGGTAATAGCAATAACAGGCCCCCGGTGGCTGAGAGCCTAAGACTCCCGCCTGGTCAAAAAAGGTAGGAGCATGCTTGGCGATCCCAAAGAGTGTCGATTGCGCGCGCGGCAATGTTTGCTGCTTGCGAACCGAGCTGCGTCACGCAAGGAGCAGCGGACGTTTGAGCGCATACACAGGTCGTGGAACAGACTAGCGGTCGAGATTGAACATGCTCAAGCTTTCTCAGCCACATCGAGAGCTGCAGAACTCGCTGAAAGCTTGGGACCGAATCCGGACGGCTTCGATACTTCGTCGCGCGATCTCTAAAGACGCGACCGCCGAAGCGAGCGGCTCAGGCGATTGATTCCAGTAAGCCAAACTAATCGCAGATCAGCACCGGCCCAATCCATATACATGGGCCCCACCCTCTCCAGTAACGGCCACGACCTCGGCCACGACCGCGACGACGCCCGCGACCGCGACCACGACGCCCACGTCTATGCCTGCGACCCGCTTCAGCGGGTGTGATTGTTGCTCCGCTCACCGCAGTGGCCAAGGTGGTTACGCCGACGGCCGTTCCAACGGTCGTCCCGACCGCGCTGATGCACCAAAACAGCGCGATCGCGACGGCGGCGACGATTTGGGCCAATAGCTTTCCTGGTGTTAGGAGTCGCTTCATGGTTGTCGGCACAACCGCGAAGGTTGGATTAAGTTCCAAGTTTCACTAACCCCCTTGGGCGCACTAGAGGCCGACGCGCCAGGACAACAGTCTCCAGTTTCCCCAGGGTTGTGCCCTTTAGGCTACAGCCTCAGCATCTTGCAATTTAGGCCAGTTTCAATTGCCGCGATATTGGACAGTTTTTGGACATTTTGGAGGGCGTTACAGCTATCATCTTGTTTTTAATGGCGCCCCCTAGGAGGATCGAACTCCTGTTTTCAGGTTGAAAACCTGACGTCCTGACCATTAGACGAAGGGGGCGCGCCGGACCTCGTCATATAGAAGGCCCGGCTGCGGCAAGCAAGAACGCGGCTAACGCCGGCTTTCGCGCGGGTCTGCGGCGTCCTCGATCAGGAGTTCGATGCTCTCGCGCCCCTGCCAAGAGGTGCGCCGCAGATGTCCCGCGACATGGAGCGTCTGCCCTTCCGCATCGAGGAGCAGCTTGGCGAGAGGCGTGTCGCCGATGCGAAAGGCGCAAGCCTCGAGCCGCGCACCGTCTTGCGCCTGCAACGTGCAGCGAAGATGCGCTCCTTTGATCGCGCGAACGCGGGCCAGGCGATGCGCCGGAAAGACGAAGCGCGGCTCGGGGTACCCGGGCCCGTAGGGACCCGCGCGGTCGAGCTGATCCATGAGCTCCTTGCTCGCGCCGCCGGCCGAGAGCGCGCCGTCGATGGCAAGCGTGCGCACGGAACCCGCTTGCGCCACGGGACCCGCGAGCCGCTCCATCAGGAACGCGACGAGCTTGTCCTGCTTGCGGCGCTCGAGCCTGAACCCTGCCGCCATGGCGTGGCCGCCGCCTTTGACGAGAAGCCCTTCATGCACCGCGCTCCGCACCGCGGCGCCGAGATCGACGGAGGCAATCGAGCGGGCCGAGCCCGTGGCAAAACCGTCGGGCTCGAGCGACGCGACGAAAGCCGGCAGGCGGAAGCGCTCGGCGACGCGGCCGGCGACCAAGCCGAGCAGGCCCTTGTGCCAGCCTTCGGCGGCAAGGAAGAGCAAGGGCGTGTCCGGATCGGCGGCGAGGCGCCGCGTCGGCGCGGGCGAAGGCCTCTTCGAGCATCCGCTCCTCGATGGCTTTGCGCTCGGCGTTGAACGCTTCGAGCTTGGCGGCGATGGCGCGCGCCTCGATCTCGTCGTCGGTCGCAAGCAGTCTCGCGCCGAGGCTCGATGCGCCCACCCTGCCGCCGGCATTGATGCGGGGCCCGAGCACGAAGCCGAGCGAATAGCAGGTCGGCGCCGCGTCGATGCGCGCGGCATCGGCGAGCGCGCGCAAGCCTTGATTGTGCCTGAGGCGCAGGACCTTGAGCCCTTGCGCCACGAAGGCGCGGTTCGCGTCCCTGAACGGCACCACGTCGCACACCGTGGCGAGCGCCACGAGATCGAGCAGGCCGAGGAGATCGGGCTCGGGCTGCGCTGCCGTAGAAACCGTCACGGCGAAGCGCGCGCGTCGTCGCCACCAGGAACAGAAACACGACGCCCGCGGCGGCGAGATGTCCTTGCCCCGAGAGATCGTCCTGCCGGTTCGGATTGAGCACGGCGAACGCCGGCGGCAGCGCCTCGTCGGCCTGGTGATGATCGATGACGATCACCTCGGCGCCGGCGGCGTTGGCGGCTTCGATGGCCGCCTCGGCCGTCGTGCCGCAATCGACGGTGAGGATGAGGCGCGCCCCTTCGCTCGCAAGACCGGCAAGCGCCTCGGGCGAGGGCCCGTAGCCTTCGGTGAGCCGGTCGGGAATGTAGGTTGCCGCGCTCTGCCCGTGGGCGCGCAGGAAGCGCTCGATCAGCGCGACCGAGGCCGCGCCATCGACGTCGTAATCGCCGAACACGGCGATCGGTTCTCGTTGCGCGATCGCGGCGGCAAAACGCGCGGCCGCCTTCTCCATGTCCTGGAGGCACGCCGGATCGGGAAGAAGCGTGCGGAGCGATGGATCGAGATAGCGGGCGGCGGTGTGGGTCTCGGCACCGCGCGCGGCAAGCACGCGGCCGAGCAGCTCAGGCATGCGCGTGGGCCTGGGATATGGCGGCGGCGGCAAGCGCGCGGGCCGGGTCGAGGCGCTCGACCCAGCGATAGCCGCGCGCCGAGCGTTCCACGCCGAGGAACGGGCTCGCGATCTCGCTTATCGGGAATTTCAGGGCCGCTGTCACGCTACGCCATCCACGCGCTGTTATCTCCGCGAGCGGCGAGTGTAAGGTGATTCGCGGGCGCGCCCCCCCTCCCCGTGAAGCCTCAGTCGAACTTGCTGATGTCGGGATGCTCGGTCTTGATCCAGCGCACCGTGCGGGTCGAGGCGCGCATCACCACGCTGTGGGTGAAGATCGCATCCTTGGTGAAGCGGACCCCTTCGAGAAGCGAGCCGTCGGTGATGCCGGTGGCGGCGAAGGCGAGATCGCCGGTCACCATGTCGCGGATGTGGTATTTGCGGCTCGAGATCGACAATTCCGGCAGCACGGGCGCGGGCGCGCTGCTGTTCGTTCGGCGCCACCAGCCGTCCTTGCATCTGACCGCCGATGCAGGCCAGCGCCGCCGCCGCCAGCACGCCTTCGGGGGCGCCGCCGATGCCCATGTAGATGTCGATGCCGGTTTCCAGCGGCTCGGTCACGTGGATGACGCCGGCGATATCGCCATCGCCGATGAGACGAAGTGCTGCGCCGGCCCCGCGCACCTCTTCGATGAGCTTGGCGTGGCGCGGGCGGTCGAGGATGCAGACGGTAATGCTCGCTGACCGGCACGTTCTTGGCGAGAGCAAGCGCCTTGAGGTTATCGGCCGGAGTGGCATCGAGATCGACCAGGCCCTCGGGATAGCCGGGCCCGATGGCGATCTTGTCCATATAGATCGGCGGGCACCTTGAGCAGGCTGCCGCGTTCGGCCACGGCGAGCACGGAGAGCGCGTTCGGCAGCGCCTTGGCGCACAGTGTCGAGCCTTCGACGGGATCGACGGCGAGGTCCACCTTGAGCCCGGTTGCGCCGCCGGTGCCGACGGTTTCGCCGATATAGAGAAGCGGGGTCTCGTTCTCCTCCCCCTCGCCCACCACCACGACCCCTTCGATCGGCGAGGCGCTCGAGCTCCCGGTACATGGCTTCGGCGGCGGCCTCGTCGGCGGCGGCCTCGTTGCCGCGGCCCCGCCACAGCGCAGCGGCGACGGCCGTGCCCTCGGTCACGCGTACGATATCGAGCGCCAAAGCGCGGTCGAGCTCGGTCTTCGCCGGAGCCTTCGACACGGACGTTCCTCCCCGCCCTCAGGCGGTCGTGGGCGTCGCCTGTAGGGATAGCACACTCACTATCACAGTTTTTCGATGCGGATCATCTGCGGCTTTCGATCGACATGGCCGTCGCGCTCGATCGCGGCCAAGGCTTTGCGGATCGCTGCCTCGGTGGTCTGATGGGTGATCAGCACGACGAAGGCCGGCGCACCCTCGTCGCGGCCGGTTGAAACCGGGAAGCTCCGGCGCCCGGGCGGCGCTGCACGATGCTCTCGATCGAGATGCCCTGATCCGCCATGCGGCCGGCGATGGCGGCGAAGGCGCCGGTCCGGTCGTAGACCGAAAGCCTGATGTAGTAGCCGCCTTCATGCGCGCGCATCTGCGCCGTCTTGTAGGGCTTCAGCGCCTTCGCCTTGGTGCCGAAGGGGGGAAGGATGTGGCCGCGGGCGATATCGATGAGGTCGCTCGTCACCGCCGAGGCCGTCGGGCCGGCGCCGGCGCCAGGGCCGATCAACATGACGTCGCCGACGAAGTCGCCGTCGATCGGCCACGCAGTTCGACACGCCATCGACCTCGGCGATCGCCGTGTGCTTCGGCACCATGGTCGGGTGCACGCGCTGCTCGATGCCGCTCTCGGTGCGAAGCGCCACGCCAAGCAGCTTGATGCGGTAGCCGAGATCGCCGGCCGCCTCGATGTCGGCCGGCGTAATCGAACTCGATGCCTTCGACATAGACGGACTCGAAGCTCGTGCGCGTGCCGAAGGCAAGGCTGGTCAGCAGCGCAAGCTTATGCGCGGTGTCGAAGCCGCCGATGTCGAAAGTGGGATCGGCCTCGGCGTAACCTTGCGCCTGCGCCTCCTTCAACACGTCGGCGAAGCTCCTGCCCTCCTTCTCCATCAGGGTGAGGATGTAATTGCAGGTGCCGTTGAGGATGCCGTAGACGCGGGAGATGTCGTTGCCTTGCAGGCTCTCGCGGATGACCTTGACGACGGGAATGCCGCCGGCCACCGCCGCTTCGAAATTGAGCGCCACGCCGTTCTTTTCGGCGAGCGCGGCGAGGCTCGGGCCGTGATGCGCCAACAGCGCCTTGTTGGCGGTGACGACATGCTTGCCGCGCGGCCAGCGCCGCTTCGACGGCCTGTTTGGCCACGCCGTCCTCGCCTCCGATCAGTTCGACGAACACGTCGATGGCGGGATCTGTGGCAAGTGCCACCGGATCCTGCACGAAGCGGAAACCGGAAATGTCGGCGTCGCGATTCTTGTGGCGGCTGCGCGCCGATACGGCGATGACTTCAATCGGGCGCCCGGCGCGCGCGGCGAGTTCCCCCTTGCGCGCGGCAAGGAGCCGCAACAGACCGCTGCCGACGGTGCCGACCCCGGCCACTCCAAGCTTCAATCCATCCGTCATTGGAGAGGATCAGAACGACCGATTCGCCTTGGAAGCAATGGGAATCACATTGTGCATCGTCTTGGCGGAGTCGGTGAGGAACCTGCCGAATATTGCGCGCGGCCTGGCGGATGCGCTGTTCGTTCTCGACCAGCGCGATGCGCACATAGCCTTCGCCATATTCGCCGAACCCGACACCGGGAGAGACCGCGACCGCCGGCTTTCTCCAGCAGGAGCTTGGAGAATTCGAGCGAGCCGAGATGGGCGAACATGTCGGGGATCGGCGCCCAGGCAAACATGGTGGCGGGCGGCGACGGCATCGGCCAGCCGGCCCGCGTCATGGCGTCAACCAGGCAGTCGCGGCGACGTCTTATAGATTGCGCGGATCTCGTCGATGCAGTCTTGCGGCCCGTTCAGCGCGGCCGTCGCCGCCACCTGGATCGGGCGTGAAGGCGCCATAGTCGAGATAGGACTTGACCCGCGTCAGCGCGTGGATGAGGCGCTCATTGCCGACGGCGAAGCCGACGCGCCAGCCGGGCATGGCGTAGGTCTTCGACAGCGTGGTGAACTCGACGGCGATGTCGATGGCGCCCGGAACTTGAAGGATCGAAGGCGGCGGCTCGCCCTCGAAATAGATCTCGGCATAAGCGAGATCGGACAGCACGATCAGGTCGTGCTTCTTGGCGAAGGCGACAATCTCCCGGTAGAAGTCGAGATCGGCGACCTCCGCGGTCGGATTGGCGGGATAGTTGAGCACGAGCACCGACGGTTTCGGCACGGAGTGGCGTACGGCCTTGTCGAGCGAGGCCAAGAACTGGGAATCGGTGCGCGCCGGCAGATGCCTGATGACGCCGCCCGACATGATGAAGCCGAACTCGTGAATGGGATAGGTGGGGTTCGGCACGAGGATGACGTCCCCGGGCGCCGTGATCGCCTGGGCGGTATTGGCGAAGCCTTCCTTCGAGCCCAGCGTCACGACCACCTGCGTGTCGGGATTGAGCTTCACGCCGAAGCGGCGCGCGTAATAGGCGGCTTGCGCGCGGCGCAGCCCTCCAATCCCCTTCGACGCCGAATAGCGGTTGGTGCGCGGATCGCGCAACGTCTCGGTCAGCTTGGCGATGATGTGCTCGGGCGTCGGCATGTCGGGATTGCCCATGCCGAAATCGATGATGTCGTCGCCGCGGGCCCGGGCCTCGGCCTTGAGCTTGTTGACTTGCTCGAAGACGTAAGGCGGTAGGCGCTTGATTCTATGGAAGTCGCTGTTCACGGACGCGAGCGGTCCCTACCCCGATCAGACCCCGAAAGGGGTCCCACTTGAACCATGGAAAGGGGCCGACGGGCAAGCCGCTCACCCCGGGCGAGCCGGCCTCTAATTGGTGTTTTCGCCGGATTCCGCCTCAGGTTTGGCGGCTCCCTCGGTGTCCGATTCGCCCTCTTTCTTGGCCGTCGCGCTCTGGAGATCGGTGATCACCGCCTGCTGCTCGTCCTTGGTCAGCGTCTTGTCGTAGTCGCGCTGGAGGACCTTTGAAGACGGCGGGGAATCCTCGACGGCCATCGTATCGGCACAAGCGGCTAGTCCGAGGCAAAGCAGGAGGCCGAGATGGCGAATAGCGCGAGCGTGGCGGCAGGACATGCAATTCAGAAGGTGTTTTTGCTGATTCCCCATGGCGATTGGCAATCGTCCCCAACTTGCGATATTGCATAGCACAACAAACCCTTGCCTGGAACAGCCGAGCGCGAAGTACCAAGTTCCACCGCATGGTGGCCTGAGCAAGGTTACTTGGGGGTAAAACAAGGACATTTTGATGCAGGAGAAGAAGAGCGATCCCGGCGAAAGTCAGGGTGAGCAAGCGCAAGACAATCAGTTCGAAGCCCTAGCCCGAAACATGGTGCGCCTCTTCGACCAAGGGGCCAAGGCCGTTTCGACCTTGGCCGGGCGCACCGGCTCGAACGGAAACGGTCCTTACAGCATGGCCGCGGAGGTCGGCGAGGCGGCGAAGTCGCTCGGGGAGATTGCGCGCCATTGGGCGAGCGACCCCGGCAAGTTCGCCGCAGCTCAAGGCGAGCTGTTCAAGAGCTATGCCGATCTCTGGGGCCGATCCGTCCGCCGGTTTCTCGGCGAGGAGGTCGAGCCCGTGGTCGAGCCCGAGCCCGGCGA
Source organism: uncultured Alphaproteobacteria bacterium (assembly GCA_963776655.1). Classification (GTDB taxonomy): domain Bacteria; phylum Pseudomonadota; class Alphaproteobacteria; order Rhizobiales; family Methyloligellaceae; genus Methyloceanibacter. The sequence continues at coordinate 380,942 of CAVZNL010000004.1, forward strand.
CAACCGCTTCGCGGATCCCGACTGGTCCAACACGCAGTTTTTCGATTTCTGGAAGCAGGCCTATCTCATCACATCGCGCTGGGCCGAAGATCTCACGCGCAACACCGAGGGCGTCGACGAGAAGACCCGCAAGAAGGCCCTGTTCTATCTGAACCAGATGCTGACGGCGCTGTCGCCGTCGAACTTCCCCCTCACCAATCCCGAAGTGATCCGCACGACGCTCGCGACCAACGCCGAGAATCTCGTGCAGGGCATGGCGCATTTCGTCCACGACCTCGAGCAGTCGAAGGATCTCTTGCGCATCAGCCAGACCGATCTCTCCGCTTTCGAGATCGGGCGAAACCTGGCGATGACCCCGGGCAAGGTCGTCTTTCAGAACGACCTCATTCAACTCATTCAGTACGCGCCGGCGACGGAGGAGGTTTACGAGCGGCCTCTTCTCATCGTGCCGCCATGGATCAACAAGTTCTACATTCTCGATCTCGTGCCGGAGAAGTCCTTCGTCAAATGGGCGGTGGAGCAGGGCTTCACCGTGTTTCTCGTCTCTTGGGTCAACCCGGATGCGCGCCTCGCGCAGAAGACCTTCGAGGACTACATGCGCGAAGGCATTCTCGCCGCGATCGATGCCGTCATCCGCCAGACGAGAAGCCCCAAGATCAATGCGCTTGGCTATTGTGTCGGCGGCACCTTGCTCGCCGCGACGCTTGCCTATATGGCGGCCAAAGGGCGACAACCGCGTGGCCTCGGCGAGCTTCCTCGCCGCCCAGGTCGATTTCAGCGAGGCCGGCGACCTGCTCGTGTTCATCGACGACACGCAGCTCAAGGCGCTCGAGGAGATGATGGCCGAGCAAGGCTATCTCGACGGCTCGCGCATGGCGGCGGTGTTCAACATGCTGCGCCCGCGCGATCTGATCTGGCCTTACGTCGTCAACAACTACCTGCTCGGCAAGAAGCCCTTCCCGTTCGATCTCCTGTATCTGGAACGCCGACTCGACCAGGCTGCCCGCCGCCAACCACGCGTTCTATCTGCGCGAGTTCTATCATTTGAACCGTCTCGCGAAGGGCGAGATGCAGCTCGGCGGCGTGCGGCTCGACCTGTCGCGAGTGAAGATCCCGATCTACGAGCTCTTCACCAAGGAAGACCACATCGCGCCGGCGGCGTCGGTCTTTCGCGGCAGCAAATTGTTCGGCGGACCGGTGCGCCATGCCATGGCGGGGTCGGGCCATATTGCCGGCGTGGTCAATCCACCGTCCAGAACAGAAATATCAGTTCTGGTCGGACGGAAAAGCGGGGTCGCTCGAGGAGTGGATGGCAACGGCGCGCGAAACGGCAGGCTCGTGGTGGCCAGACTGGGCGTCCTGGCTTGCCGCCTATTCGGGCCCCAAGGTGCCTGCGCGCAATCCCTCGAACGGACCGCTGTGGGCGCATCGAGGACGCACCGGGATCCTATGTGAAGGACCGCGGCTAGGCGGCATCACGGGAAGAGCGGAAGCTGCTCGAGGCCGGTCGTCTCGTCGAGGCCGTACATCAGGTTGAAGTTTTGCAGCGCCTGTCCGGCCGAGCCCTTCACCAGATTGTCGATGCGCCGAGACGACGATGGCGCGTCCCGGAATGCGGTCGTCGAACACGCCGATATGGCAGAAATTGGAGCCGCGCACATGCTGGGTCGCCGGGATCACGCCCTCCTCGACGACGCGCACAAACGGACTCTCGGCGTAGGCCGTCGGCGAGCGCCTTGGCGGAGATCCGACGCTGTCGTCTTGCCGGCAAGCCGCACATAGGAGGTGCAAAGCTCGCCGCGCGACATCGGCGCAAGATGCGGCGTGAAGTTGACGGTGACGGTCGAGCCCGCGGCCAAGCCCAATTCCTGCTCGATCTCCGGCACATGCCGGTGATTGCCGATGCCGTAAGGCGAGAGCCCCTCGCCCGCCTCCGAGAACAGAATGTTCTGCTTCAGGCTGCGGCCCGCGCCCGACACGCCGGACTTGGCGTCGATGATGATGTCGCGAGGTTTCGATCAGCTTCGCCTTGGCGAGCGGCAGAAGCGCGAGCAGCACGGCGGTCGGATAGCAGCCGGGACAGGCGACGAGCCGCGCGCTTTTGATCTTGTCGCGATAATGCTCGGTGAGCCCGTAGACGGCGTCCTTGATCAGCGCCGGCGCGCTGTGCTCGTTGGCGTACCACTGCGGCGTAGGCCTTGGGATCGCGCAGGCGAAAGTCGGCCGACATGTCGATGATCTTGATGCGCTTCGGAAGCTTGCCGATCTCGCTATGCGCGGTGCCGTGCGGCAACCCGCAAAAGACGACGTCGACCTCGTCCCAGTCGACCTGATCCGGGCTGACGAGCGCCGGCAGATCGAGGCTCGCCAGATGCGGGAAGACTTGGGCGAGGCTCTGGCCCGCATGGCCCTTGGCGATGAGCGCGGTGATCTCGATCGCGGGATGAAGCGCGGCGAGCCTGATCATGTCGGCGCCGGTGTAACCGGACGCGCCGAGCACGGCGGCTCTGATGGTCTTGGTCTTGGCCATGGTCGAGGCCTAGCTTAAACGCGCGCTGGTGAGAGATGGATTAAGCCGAGTCGGGATTCCGTCATACCGGCGAAAGCCGGTAACCGGCAATCGCGCGCGCTTGACGGATCCGGCTTGGCCGGACATGACGCGCTAGCGCTTCGAGAACTGGAAGCTTCGTCGCGCTTTGGCCTTGCCGTATTTCTTGCGCTCGACGGTGCGGGCGTCGCGGGTCAGGAACCCGCCCTTCTTCAACACGCCGCGGAGCTCGGGCTCGTAGCGGGTGAGCGCGATCGAGATGCCGTGCCTGACGGCGCCGGCCTGGCCGGAAAGCCCGCCGCCGCTCACCGTGCAGACGATGTCGAACTGACCCTCGCGCTTGGACGGCGACGAAGCGGCTGCTTCAAGATCATCTGGAGGACCGGGCCGGGCGAAGTAGGCGACGTGGTCCTTGCCGTTGATGGTGATCTTGCCGGGACCCCGCTTCACCCAGACGCGGGCGACGGCGTCCTTGCGCTTGCCGGTGGCGTAGGCGCGGCCTTGCGCGTCGATTTTCTTCTCGTAGACGCGGGCCTGGGGCGCGCCCGTTTCGGCCTTCAGCGGAGCAAGATCTTCAAGCGTCATGGTCTCGCTCATGGCGTCAGGCGCTCCTTGCATTCTTGGCGTTGAGGGCGGCAACATCGAGCTTCACCGGGACTCTGCGCCTCGTGGGGATGATCCGGCCCCGGCATAGATGCGCAAATTCCTGCAGCTGCTGGCGGCCGAGCGGCCCGCGCGGCACCATCCGCTCGACGGCCTTTTGCAGCACCCGCTCGGGATGCTTGCCTTCGAGGATCTTGGCGGCGGTGCGGTCCTTGATGCCGCCGGGATAGCCGGTGTGCCAATGATAGACCTTGTCGGCGCGCTTGTTGCCGGTGAGCACGACGTTGCCGGCATTGATGACGACGATATTGTCGCCGCAATCCAGATGCGGCGTGTAGCTCGGCTTGTGCTTGCCTCTGAGCCGCATTGCGATCAGCACGGCAAGTCTGCCGACCACGAGGCCGTCGGCGTCGATCAGGATCCAGGACTTGTCGATGTCCTTCGGCGTGGCGGAAAAGGTCTTCATGGCGCGTCCGGGGTTTCGAGGATCGGCGCTTCTAGCTTCCGCCTCGAGACGAGCGTCAAGGACAAACGGACTCTCCAACAAATTCAGCCTATTAGTAATGTGGTATCATAATACCTGTTGCCTCTCGGCCCGCTGCGCTCGCGTGTTGCCGCCGTGCAAAGCAATCGAAGGAATCTCTGCTATAAGGCGTTCGCCAATTTCGAGCAGGTGCGGCGAGCATGGCCAACATCGCGCGACAGCATGGCACGTGACGCCGAGATCTTGCTGCGCGAGGATCAGGGTCCGGTCGCGCTACTCACGCTCAACCGGCCCGAGGCGCGCAATTCCCTGTCGCGCGAGCTGATCGACGCGGTGACCGGCGCTATTCGCGAGATCGGCGGCTCGGACGCGATCCGCGCCATCGTCGTGACCGGCGCAGGCTCCGGCCTTCTCCTCGGGCCACGATCTCAAGGAGCTGACGGCGCATCGCAACGACCCCGACAGGGGCCGTGCCTTCTTCGCCGAGACCATGGCGCGCCTGCTCGGAGATGATGCTGACGCATCGTGCGCTCGCCAAAGCCGGTGATCGCGGCGGTGAACGGCATCGCCACCGCGGCCGGCTGCCAGCTGGTCGCGAGTTGCGATCTCGCCGTCGCAAGCGCCGACGCGCGCTTCGCCACGCCCGGCGTCAATATCGGACTGTTCTGCTCGACGCCGATGGTGGCGCTCAGCCGCAACGTCTCGCGCAAAGCGGCGATGGAGATGCTGCTCCTCGGCGAGATGGTGGGCGCCGAGGAGGCCAAGGCGCTCGGTCTCGTCAATCGCGTGGTCGAGCCGGATCGCGTGGTCAACGAGGCGATCGAGCTCGGCCGCAAGATCGCGATGAAGCCGAAGCGGACGCTCAAGATCGGCAAGGAGGCCTTCTACCGTCAGCTCGAGATGCCGCTCGAAGACGCCTATCGCTACACCTCCGCCGTCATGGTGGAGAACATGCTCGATGCGGAAGCCGAAGAAGGCATCGGCGCCTTCCTCGACAAGCGGACGCCGCGCTGGCCGCGATAGGCCACGCGTCATGGGCCGCAGGCCGCGCGACTGAAACCATCCGATGAACCACGACGCCTATAGCGACGCCTATATCCGGGACATTCTGGCCGCGAACCGCACCATCGCCATGGTGGGGGCGAGCCCCAACACTTCGCGCCCGAGCTATTTCGCCATGAAGTACCTCAAGCAGAAGGGCTTTCGCGTGATCCCGGTCAATCCGGGGCAGGAGGGCAAGACGATCCTCGGCGAGAAGGTCTACGGCTCGCTCGCCGCGATCGAGGAGAAGGTAGACATCGTCGATATTTTTCGCAGCTCCGAGGCCGCGCTCGGCATCACCCGCGAGGCGATCGCGATCGGCGCGCGCGTCGTGTGGATGCAGCTCGGCGTCCGCAACGACGAGGCGGCGCGGCTTGCCGAGGACGCCGGGCTGCAAGTGGTGATGAACCGCTGCCCCAAGATCGAATATGGCAGGCTGTCGGGCGAGCTCAATTGGGCCGGCGTGAACTCCCGCATGGTTTCGAGCAAGCGGCCCGCTGCTCGGGCCCAAAGGCGTGCAGCACCGCGTGCTTGCCACCAAGGCTTGAGCCGGTATAGTCGGCCCGACCGTTAGCGCTAAGGGGAACCTGACGATGACCGCGGAGCGAACGCCCGGCTTCAATACGCTTGCCATCCATGCCGGCGCCGCAGCCCGATCCCGCGACCGGCGCCCGCGCCACGCCGATCTATCAGACCACGTCCTTCGTGTTCGACAATGTCGAGCACGCGGCGGCGCTGTTCAATCTCGAGACGTTCGGCAACATCTACACGCCGCATCACGAACCCGACCCAGGCGGTGCTCGAGGAGCGGGTGGCGGCGCTCGAAGGCGGCACGGCGGGACTTGCCGTGGCTTCGGGCCACGCGGCGCAGGCGATCGTGTTTCATACGCTGCTCGCGCCGGGCGATGAGTTCGTCGCCGCGCGCCAGCTCTATGGCGGGTCGATCAACCAGTTCACCCATTCCTTCAAGAAATGCGGCTGGGAGGTGCGGTGGGCCGATACGACCGACCCGGCCTCGTTCCGCGCCGCGCTGACGCCCAAGACCAAGGCGATCTTCGTCGAGTCGATCGCCAATCCCGGCGGCATCGTCACCGATCTCGAAGGCGTCGCCGCCGTGGCCAAAGAGGCGGGCGTGCCGCTCATCGTCGACAACACGCTCGCCACGCCCTATCTCATGCGCCCGATCGAGCATGGCGCCGACATCATCGTGCATTCGCTGACCAAGTTCCTCGGCGGCCACGGCAACTCGATCGGCGGCGCGATCGTCGATTGCGGCACGTTCGACTGGCTGAAGAGCGGCCGCTATCCGACGCTGTCGGCCCCTTGCGCCTCCTATCACGGCATCACGCTCGCCGAGACCTTCGGCAATTTCGCCTTCGCCATCGCCTGCCGCGTGCTCGGCTTGCGCGATCTCGGCCCGGCGATCTCACCCTTCAATGCCTTCCTCATCTTGACCGGGATCGAGACCTTGCCGCTCCGCATGCAGCGCCATTGCGACAACGCGCTCGCCGTGGCGACCTGGCTATCCGGCCACGACAAGATTGCGTGGGTGAACTACGCCGGCCTGCCCGGACAACGAATTTCATGCCGCTGGCCAAGCGCTATTCGCCGAACGGTGCCGGGCGCGGTGTTCACCTTCGGGCTCAAGGGCGGCTACGAGGCGGGCATTGCGCTTGTCAGCAACGTCAAGCTGTTCAGCCATCTCGCCAATATCGGCGATACGCGGAGCCTCATCATTCACCCGGCCTCGACCACGCACCGCCAGCTCACCGACGAGCAGCGGGGACGCGCCGGGGCCGGGCCCGAGGTGGTGCGGCTGTCGATCGGCCTCGAAAACGTCGAGGACCTTATCGCCGATCTCGATCAGGCGCTTGAGGCGGCGTGAGCCTGCCTCGCGGCGAAAGGCCCGCGGCGCGCAAGCCATAAATGATAGAGCGCCACGGCGAAGACGGCGACGGCACCGGCCTGATGGGCAAGGCCGAGCGTGATCGGTACGGACAGAAGCAGCGTCCATACGCCGAGCGTGACTTGCAGCATCGCGAGCAGCGCCAGCGTCAATGCGCTTCCCAGAAGCGCCGGCGGGGCGCGCTTCAGCGCAAGCCACAAGAATTGGCCGAGCGCGGCGGCGACGACCGCATAGCCCAGCATGCGGTGGTCGAACTGCACGGTCAGCGGATTCTCGAACAGGTTCAGATACCAGGGCGAGGCCTCGCCGAGGCCGGACGGCACGAAGGCGCCGTCGATGAGCGGCCAGGTGTTGTAGCCCATGCCGGCATCGAGGCCCGCCACCAGCGCCCCCGCCAGCATCTGCACGAAGATGAGGGCCAGCACGACGCCCGCGACCCACACGCGCGACTTCGCCGGCGCGAGGCCGTGGGTGCTCCCCTCGCCACGCCAAGGCCGAACAGGAGCCAGAGCGTGTAGCCGAGAATGACAAGGGCAAGGCCGAAATGCGCGGCGAGCCGGTACTGGCTCACATCGGTGCGATCGTTGAGCCCGCTCTTCACCATGTACCAGCCGAGCGCGCCCTGAAGACCGCCAAGAACGAACAGGCCGATGAGCCGCGGCAGAAGCGCAGGCGGGATGTAGCCCGCGATCCAGAACACGACGAAGGGCACGAGGAAGGCAACACCGATCAGCCGCCCAAGGAACCGATGCGCCCATTCCCACCAATAGATGGTCTTGAATTCTTCGAGGCTCATGCCGCGCTTGAGCTCGGTATATTCCGGGATGGTCTTGTAGGCCGCGAAGGCCTTCTGCCAGTCCGACTCCGTTAGAGGCGGGACGACGCCGACGACCGGTTGCCACTCGGTGATGGAGAGGCCTGAATCGGTGAGCCGCGTGGCGCCGCCGACGAGGATCATGGCGACGATGAGCAGGGCGAGCGCGCCAAGCCAGAGCGTAAGGGCGCGGCGGTGGCGCGCCGGCATTGCGGCCTCTCTCTCGGTACCGGCGAGGGCTGTCGAAGACATGGAGGTCTGATAGCGGCCGGAGCGCGTAAACTCAACTCATGCCCCCTGCCCCGGTTGTCGCAACCTGCGGACTCGTGACCGGAACCGTGCGGAGGATCGGCTAGGTGCGCGGGCGGACCCGCAAGCTCATCGGCACGGTCGTGCTGCTTCTTTCGCTTGCCGTCTACGCGACGGTCGCCGCCGTGATCGGCTCGGGCCGTATCGCGCATGCGCCGCAATGGGTACAATTTGCCTTCTTTTTGACGACGGGACTCGCCTGGGTGATTCCGGCGGGACTTCTCATTCGCTGGATGCAGCGGCCCGACTGAGCGCCCGCTTGCTTCTGGCAGAGGGGCGCCTGTCGCCGCTAGATCGCTGCCGGCCAGCTGAGGAGGCGTGCGCGCCGATCCTCGCCGCCCTGCTCGTAGCAGAGGATCGGGCAACCAAACGCCGAAAAGTCGCCGAGATCGGCCGCCTGGGCGCCTGTGCCCGTCCTTGCGGGCAACACCGCGACAACGACTGAAAGTTCGAATCGAGCGCACGTCCAACGCGGCGCAGCGCGGCGCGGTCTGCATGCAGCACGACGCTGTCATAGGTCTGCGTCAATGCCTGCAAGATGGGTGTGAAACGCCCAGTCGCATCGCCCGGGGCGGCAAATCTCGGGTGACCGGCGGCGATCGTATGCAGGGGCGTCTCGGCATCGATCCTGATGATGTCCTCGAACCGGGCGAGGCCGGCGCAAAGGTCGCTCAGACCGGGAGAGCGCGGCAGATGCAGCGCGCTCGAAACGGAAGACGGTCCATGAGCGAGATCGAGAAGAACGACCATGTCGCCCGCGGCCGCGAAGGCGCGTGCCATCGCAATCGCCGCAGCGGCAGCACCGTCGCCGGCCGACGTGCCGCCCACGAGAACGGCGCGCGGCGCAGTGCCTCGGCCCGCTGCGACCACTCGGTCCAGCACGGCATCGAGGGACTTCAACCTCGTGCCGGCCATGGCCCTTTCAGGTTCGGGCGAGAGAATGTCCGTCTTGCCGGGGACGGACGCGGCAAGTCTTTGATTGAAATAGTTGCGGAGATCGTTGGCCTTCAGGGCCGAAAGGCCTCCGGGCGATGCGGCCAATTCGAGATCCTCCGACGCATTGTTCTCCGCACGGCGAAAGCGAACGAACCCCCTCGCCCGCACCTCCTGCGCCGCTGCTTCAGCTTCGCTTTCCGCAAGAGCGAGGTTCTGCCGTAAGCGCTCGAGAAACCCGGCGGCCGACTGGGCGCCCGGCTGCATCTTCGGCGCGACCTTTGCTTGCTTTGCCTCATGCGCGCGCCGCGCCGGCAAGATGGATGTCCGCCTTAATTGCGGCGCGTGCGTTTCAACTTTGGCGGGACCGCCGATCAGATCGCGCGCCACAATATAGACGATAGCGGCAAGGGCCGATGCGAGACCCACGAGCAGACTGAGCGGACCTTGTGTCGGGAAAGCGATGAAGGCGACGAGCGCGGTACCGACGGCAAGGGCAACGATTGCGGCCTTGGCTCGCCAGAGCATGCCGCTACCCTCCGCGACCGCACGCGCCTGCCCCAACTTCGTCAACCGCCTGAACCCCCGGGAAAAGCCCATTAGAGCCGCGGCGCGTAACCAAAGGCTTAAGGCCGGGGTCGCATCGAAACGGGCGCATAGCCTGTTGCTCGCGATGGGAGCGACCGCGCCCGCCGCATCTTGACACGACACGCCGTCCTGCATCGACGACATCGATCGGCGGTCGTTCGCTATTTACCTTGTCGAACGCATCTTCTAAAGCTCACCGCCTCCCGTCCGAGGGTTTTGAACGCGGGGTCCAGTGAGCTCGACGCTTCGCATCTTGCATTGCCTGCGCGCGCCCGCGGGGGGACTGTTCCGGCACGTCCACGATCTCGCGCTCGGCCAGGCCCAGCTCGGGGCCGAGGTCGGCATTGTCTGCGATTCCAGAACCGAAGGGGATCCGGTTGCGCTCGGCCGCCTTGCCGACAATTGCGTGCTTGGGCTGACCCGCATTCCCATGCCCCACAATGTCGGGTTCGGCGACTGGCGTGTCAACGAGAAGGATCGCGCGCCTGGGCGCCAAGCTCGGGATCGACGTCCTGCACGGTCACGGCGCCAAAGGCGGGGCCTATGCGCGGCTTGCCGGCCGCAAGCTGAAGCGCAAAGGCAAGAACGTGAAGCGCATCTACACGCCGCATGGCGGCAGCCTGCACTATTCGCCGTCGCGGCCCACGGGCCGGCTTTACCTCATGGCCGAGCGCAAGATGCTGCCGATGACCGACGGGCTGCTGTTCGAGAGCTATTTTGCCGCCCATCGCTACGTCGGGCTGGTGGGACAGCCGCTCTGCCCGGCGCGGATCGTGCCCAATGGGCTTTACCGCCACGAATTCTATGAGCCGATGCTGTCGGATGACGCCGTCGATTTCGTCTTCGTCGGCGAACTCAAATATGTGAAAGGCGTCGATATCCTGCTCGAAGCGCTTGCCGCCCATCAGGCGGTCTTTCCCGGACGCGCGCTGATCGTCGGCAGCGGTGCCGATGAGGCGCGGCTGAAGCGGCTCGCGCGCAGGCTCGGACTCAACAGCAGGGTTGCCTTCGCAGGCGCGCAGTCGGCGCGGAGCGCCTTTGCCCGCGCCCGCTGCGTCGTGGTGCCGTCGCGCGCGGAATCGTTTCCCTATATCGTGCTCGAAGCCGCCGCGGCGCAGATGCCGCTGATCGCGACCGATGTCGGCGGCATCCCCGAGATCGTGGGCGGCATCGAGATGCCGCTGATCCCGCCGGCGACGTCCCTGCGCTCGCGGGCCAGCTGCGCGCTTTTCTCGCCGACACCGAAAGACGTTCCTCGATCGCGCCGCCGCCTTGCAACAGATCGTCGCCGAGCGGTTCACGCGTGGAAAACATGACCCACGAAGTCGTCGATTTCTACATTTCGGAAGTCGGTGCGGGCCTCTCCTAGCGCGTCCGTCGCCCGCGGCTCTTAACCGATAGTCAAGCGGCTAGCTCTTTCCCTGGTTGGGGCAAGAGCGTGATGACCTCTCTCAGCCGTCTGCGCCCGAGACATCGTCTACACCCTAATTAGAAGCAGCGAGTTTATTTTCCTTGACTCGTCGCCGTCGTGCGCGTCGCATTGTCCCCATGCCAATCGATCCCAAAGAGTGCCGAGAGCACGCCAGCCGGTGTTTGAAGCTTGCGAACGAGATCCCTGACCCAGTTCTAAAGGATAGCCTCACAGAAACCGCTCTGCGCTGGGAGCGCCTTGCCGCAAGCATGGATGCCACTGATGAGTGGCTGATAAGGGCGGACCCCGGATACAAGCGGACAGCTTAGCCTGGGCCTATCTGGCGCTTGCTAACGCGTCCTTGTCGTCTGTGCTAACACCTTTGCAGAGGCGCTCACTTGGTACAGGTCGACAGAGATTGAGCGGCGGTCAATGTCGTTGCGGAACTGCGCGTCTCTGCGGCAATGACGATGAAAAGCCCCTTGAAAAGATGGTCGGAGCGGGGAGATTTGAACTCCCGACCCCCGGTCCCCCAGACCGGTGCGCTAACCGAGCTGCGCTACGCTCCGACTTGAGAAATCAGATATTTAATCTCCGCGGCTTTGGCAACGGCGGCTTTATCGGCTCTTTCGGTATTCGGACGCGCCGCTCAAAATTGCCGCGATGATCGGCGGTCACCGGGTGACGATAGGCCGGTGAAACAAGCCGTCAGGCGCCTGCGAGCCTACTCTCTGGCCGAAGCGAGGATCCGGTAGCAGGCCTCGATCTCGTCGAGCAAGCGCCGCAAGCTTTTGCGGGTCGACACTTGGCGCGGCCCTCGCCGGCGCGTGTCAGAGCCGCGGCCGCGCCTTGCGCGGCCTCGGCGGCAATGTCGGGAATTTCGTGCGGGACGACCATGGCCTCGTCTCGCTCCTCATCCTCGGCCATGCGCCGGTAGTCCATCACGAAGCGCGGTCCGTGCTCGCGCAGGATCTTCTGTACCCCGCGAATGGTGTAGCCGTCGTTATAGAGCAGGAAGCGGATGCCGCGCAGAAGGGCGACGTCCTCCGGCCGGTAATAGCGCCGGCCGCCGCCTCGCTTCATGGGCTTGAGCTGCGCGAACTTGGCCTCCCAGAAGCGCAACACGTGCTTCGGGACCGCAAGTTCTTCGGCAACCTCGCTGATCGTGCGAAACGCCTCTGGCGCCTTGTCCAACCGTCCTCCTCCTCGGCATCAAACGCCGCCGGCAGATGTTATTCCGCCGCCTTTCTCCGCGACAGCGCGTCGTTGATGCGCTGCTTCATGATGTTGCTCGCCCGGAACACGAGCACGCGCCGCGGCGTGATGGGAACTTCCTGGCCCGTCTTCGGATTGCGTCCAATGCGTTGTCCCTTGTCGCGAATCCCGAAGGAGCCGAACGAGGACAACTTTACCGTGTCGCCGCGCTCGAGGCTCGCAATGATCTCGCGGAGCACGAGCTCCACGATCTCCGCGGACTCGTTCCGCGGCAGACCGACCTTCTGAAACACCGCTTCCGCCAAGTCGGCGCGCGTGAGTGTCTTCCCGCTCATATGCCTACGCTCCCCCAGTCGCGGGACTAATCAAGATGCTAATCGAGCGAGTGCGATGCGGTCAATCTGTCCCGCGATCAAATTCCTGATATTGCACACATTTTCCATCAAGGTGTGGCATTCGCGCGGCACTCAGCGTTTTTTGCCTACCAGCGCAGCAGCACGGCGCCCCAGGTGAAGCCGCCGCCCATCGCCTCGAGCAGGACGAGGTCGCCGGTCTTGATGCGGCCATCGGCTCGCCCTTGGCCAACGCCAAGGGGATCGAAGCAGCGGATGTATTGGCATGCTTATCGACTGTAATGATGATCCGTTCCGGATCGAGACCAAGCTTCCTTGCAGCACCGTCCAAGATACGCTTGTTGGCTTGATGCGGGACGAACCAATCGATATCGGAAGCATTATAACCGGCTTGCGTCAGAGTAGCGCCGATCACTTCGCTGATCTTGGTCACTGCATGGCGGAATACCTCCGGCCCGTCCATGCGGACATGCCCGACTGTGCCGGTCGAGGAAGGACCGCCATCGACATAGAGCTTGTCGCGATAGCGGCCGTCGGAGCGCAGGCTGATGGCGAGGATGCCGCGGTCGGTCAGGGCGCCGTTCAGTTTCTGCGCCTCGACCACCACGGCACCGGCGCCGTCGCCGAACAAAACGCAGGTCGAACGATCCTGCCAATCGAGAATGCGGGAGAAGGCCTCCGACCCGATCACCAGCGCGCGCTTGAACTGGCCGCTCTTCAGATAGCTGTCGGCGGTCGCCAGAGCGAACACGAAGCCGGAGCAGACGGCCTGCACGTCGAAGGCCGCGCCATGGGTGATGCCGAGCTCGGCCTGGATGGTGACGGCGGTGGCGGGGAAAGTCTGGTCGGGGGTCGAGGTGGCGAGGATGATGAGGTCGATGTCCTCCGGCGCGAGCCCCGCGTCGTCGAGCGCTGCCCGCGCCGCGCGTGGCGCCCATGGTCGAGGTCAATTCGCCTTCGGCGGCGATCCGCCGCTCCTTGATGCCGGTCCGCTCGGTGATCCACCGGTCCGACGTGTCGACCAGCTTGGCGAGGTCGTCATTGGTCAAGACCCGCTCAGGCAGGTATCCCCCGCATCCTCTGACCACCGTCCTTACGATATTCAACGTCCCTACTCCCAAGCGTTATGCAGCACCTTCGAGCTCCAACTTGGCGTGGAACCCGGCGATGTCGCTTGCCAGATGTTTCACCACGCCGTTCGACGCCATGTCGTAGGCGAGATCGACGGCGCTGGCGAAGCCGGTCGCATCGGTTCCGCCGTGGCTTTTGACGACGATGCCGTTTAGCCCAAGAAATATGCCGCCGTTCAGCTGGCGCGGATCCATCTTCTCTTTGAGCGCGCGGAAGGCGCCTTGCGCCAGGACCGCGCCGATGCGAGCAAGAAGGGACCGCCCCATGGCGGCGCGCAAATACTCGCCGATCTGCTTAGCCGTTCCCTCCGCCGTCTTCAAGGCGATGTTGCCGGTAAAGCCGTCGGTGACCACGACGTCGACCGCGCCCCTGCCCACGTCGTCGCCTTCGACGAAGCCGTGGTAGCGAATGGGAAGCGGCGCGTCCTTGAGAACGGCGGCCGCCTTCCTGATCTCGTCAAGGCCCTTGACCTCCTCGACGCCGATATTGAGAAGCCCGACCGAGGGCTTTTCCACGCCGAACAGCGCGCGCGCCATGGCCGCGCCCATCAGGGCAAACTCGACGAGCTGGCGGGAGTCGGCGCCGACATTGGCGCCGACATCGAGCACGATGCATTCGCTCTCGACGGTCGGCCAGATGGCGGCAATGGCGGGACGGTCGATGCCGGCGATGGTCTTCAGGCAGAACTTGGCCATGACCATCAGCGCGCCGGTATTGCCGGCCGACACGGCCGCGTCGGCGCGGCCGTCGCGCACCGCTTCGAGCGCGAGCCACATGCTCGATTGCCAGCGGCCCTTGCGCAGCGCCTGGCTCGGCTTGGCGTCCATGGCGACGGCGACGTCGGTATGAATGAACTCGGTCTTGGCGGCGAGCGCGGGATGTGGCGCGTAGCTCGGGCTCGACGCGGGCGGCGTCGCCGACCAGGAGGAAACGCGCGTCGGGATGACGGATCGAAACGATCGCCGCGGCGGGAATGACCACGCTTGGACCGTGGTCCCCGCCCATGGCGTCGAGCGCGATGGTGACTGGAGCACCCATTGCTCAATGCCGTTCAGGAAGGACTGTATCCATGCGGCGGCACGGCCGCCGCAACCCCCGGAAAACAAGACCCGAATAGACGTAAAAAGGCCGCCAGTGACAACCGGATTTTGCCGGGCCTTGCGGCGCCCTAACGCCGCTTCAGGGCGGCAAGGGCCGCAAATGGGCCGCTTCCGGCGCCCTCTCCCTCCGCCTCGGCTCGCCTTGCGACCAATCGAAGCTGCGCGCCCTCCCGCTTCGGATAGGGATCGAGCGCGGTGGCAAGGCTTTCATAGATGACCGGTCCGAGATCGATCCTGCCGTCGACGATGGCCTCCGGCCAGTCGACCAGGCCCGAGGCTCCCCGGTTCCTCGGCGCTCCGGTCCGATTGCCGCGATCAGCGCTGCCGGCCAGAACTCCACCTCGACGGGCACCTCGAGCCGCGCTTCGACAGGATCGAGGGAGACGACGCAGGTTTGCGTGACTTTGGCGTGCAGGGTGCCGGTGAGGCGGAGGCGGCCGCCGCCGCGGTGATCGAAACGATAGGCGAGACGAAGTCCATCGAGCGCAACGAGATCGAGCATCTCCGGCGATGGCCTCCATCTCGGCGTCAGTCGCCGCGATCTCGCCGCTGGCGCCGTCCCTGATCTCGTCGACCTTGAGCGGCCGCGACAGGACCGGGCCGTCAACGTCCTGCGTCATGTCAATCGTCTCCCAGCTCCGCCCAGGGATCGTCCCTGGAAATCCTATCTCGCCCACGCCAAGCGCCGCGACGCTCTGCGCCTCGAGCTGGCGCACCGCCTCCTTAGATAGTGCGCAAGCCGCCGGCTTGCAGCCTCGCTCAGGGTTTGATCCGGGGCAAAGCGCCGGCGAGAACGGCGGCGACGGCCTTCTCCCCCGCTGCGGCAAGCATGCTCCAGGGCTTCCAACAAGGACGCGCTCACCGCGGCAAGCCCCCTCATCTTCTTCGGAATGCTGAGATCGCCGACGCCGATCTCCCGGAGCACCGTCTCCATGTCGGCGCTGAAGCGGTCGGTCAGCTCCTGCGCGAGACGATGAGCGGATCGCCCTCTCGGCCTTGAGCCGGTGAAGCACGGCAAAGAGATGAAGCGACAGCACGAGAAAACGTCCTTCGAGCGTATCGGGCACCCCAAGGCGCTGGTAGAAAACGGGAAGCCGCGCCTGCGCCACAATCGCGCCATAGAGTTTGGCTGCATCGGTTCGATTGCGGCCGCCGCGTGCGTAAAGGGCGTGAAGGGGTTCAAAGGACGGCCTGTTTGGTCTAGCCTTTGGCGGCGCGGGCGCTCGCGCCGAGCCATGCATCGGTGCAGGCGTCGGTCGATCGGTGTTTGCCGCTCGTCGGTTTCATCCAGGGGGACATCCGGCTTTGCCGAGGTTCAAGCTGCTCTCCGTCACGGCTTCGCGCCCGGCGCTCGCCGCGCTGCTGCTCGGCGCCGGCCTGCTGTCGGGCTGCGGCGCCCAGATCGACCGGCACGGACATGTCTTTATCGATGTCGACGTCAACTCCATACAGCCCGGCATGACCAAGGAACAGGTCACGGCGCGTGCTCGGTTCGCCCGACACCACGAGCACGATCGCAGGCGAAGCCTACTACTACATCTCGACCACGCAGAAGACCGTCGCCTTTCTCAAGCCACGCGAGATCGACCGGCAGGTCGTCGCCGTCTATTTCGACGGCGGCGCGAACGTCCAGCAGGTCGCCCATTACGGTCTGAAGGACGGGATCGTCGTCAATTACTACAAGGACGAGACCCCGGCCCGCGGCAAGGATCTCGGCTTCATCGAGCAGATCTTCGGCAATCATTTCCAATCGCGGCATGTTCAAGGATCAGAGGAACTCGTCGCCGGTGACCGGCGCTCCCACCGATCTAGGCCGGTGTGCCAGCCTATTGGTGGGCGAGCACCGCCAGCAACAACAGCGCCACGATATTGGTGATCTTGATCATCGGGTTCACCGCGGGGCCGGCCGTGTCCTTGTACGGATCGCCGACCGTATCGCCCGTCACCGCCGCCTTGTGCGCTTCCGAGCCCTTGCCGCCGTAATTGCCGTCTTCGATATATTTCTTGGCGTTGTCCCAGGCTCCTCCTCCCGCCGTCATCGAGATCGCGACGAACAGGCCGGTGACGATCACGCCGAGCAGCATGGCGCCGAGCGCGGAGAACGCCGCGCTCTTGCCCGCGATCCATTCGATGACAAAGTAGAAGACGATCGGCGACAGCACCGGCAACAGCGAAGGGACGATCATCTCCTTGATCGCCGCGCGGGTGAGCAGATCGACGGCGCGTCCGTAGTCCGGACGGTCGGTGCCCTTCATGATGCCGGGCTTCTCTCGGAACTGACGGCGCACCTCCTCGACGATCGCCGACCCCGCGCGGCCCACCGCGGTCATGGCGATGCCGCTGAACAGATACGGCAGCAGTCCCCCGAGAAAGAGGCCGACGACCACATACGGATTCGACAGGGTGAATGTGGGATCGACGCCGGCGAAATAGGGGAACTTGTCGGCGTTGGCGGCAAAGAATTTGAGGTCCTCGGTGTAGGCCGCGAACAGCACGAGCGCGCCGAGCCCTGCCGAGCCGATGGCATAGCCCTTGGTCACCGCCTTGGTGGTGTTGCCGACGGCGTCGAGCGCATCGGTGGTCTTGCGGAGTCTCCTTCGGCAATCCCGCCATCTCGGCGATGCCGCCGGCATTGTCCGTGACCGGACCGAAGGCATCGAGCGCCACGATCATGCCGGCAAGCGCCAGCATGGTGGTCACGGCGATGGCGATGCCGAACAGCCCGGCGAGCAGATGAGCGCCGACGATGCCCGCCATGATCACGAGCGCCGGCAGCGCGGTCGACTTCGAGCGACACGGCGAGGCCCTGGATCACGTTGGTGCCGTGACCGGTGACGGAGGCCTTGGCGATCGAATGCACCGGGCGGAACCGCGTGCCGGTGTAATACTCGGTGATGACGACGATGAGCGCGGTGACGACGAGGCCAAGCGCGCCGCAGTAGAACAGCGAGCGGCCGGTGAAACTCACCTCACCCACCATCATGGCGGTGTCCATGCCGACGAGCAATGCGGTCAACGGCCATAGCAGGATCAGCGAGAGGACGCCGGTGGCGACCACGCCCTTGTACAGCGCGCCCATGATCGACTGGCTCTTGCCCAGCCGGACGAAATAGGTGCCGATGATGGAGGTGATGACGCAAGCGGCGCCGATCGCAAGCGGATAGAGCATCATCTGCATGACGCGATCCTCGCCGGCGAAGTAGATCGAGGCGAGCACCATGGTGGCGACGACGGTCACCACATAGGTCTCGAACAGGTCGGCGGCCATGCCGGCGCAGTCGCCGACATTGTCGCCGACATTGTCGGCAATGGTTGCCGGGTTGCGGGGATCGTCCTCGGGGATGCCCGCTTCCACCTTGCCGACCAGGTCGCCGCCGACATCGGCGCCCTTGGTGAAGATGCCGCCGCCGAGCCGGGCGAAGATCGAGATGAGCGATGCGCCGAAGCCGAGGGCGACAAGAGCATCGATGACGTCGCGCGAGGCGGGATCGTAGCCGATAAGGCTGGTGAGGATCAGGAAATAGATCGAGACGCCGAGAAGTGCGAGACCGGCAACGAGCAGTCCGGTGATCGCGCCGGCGCGGAAGGCGAGGCTCAAGCCTTCGGCAAGGCTCTTGGTCGCGGCCTGAGCGGTGCGCACATTGGCGCGGACGGAGACGTTCATGCCGATATAGCCGGCGACGGCCGAGAGGATCGCGCCGATGGCGAATCCGATCGCCTGCGGGATGCCGAGCAGATAAGCCAGGATGACGAAGATGACCACGCCGACGAGGCGATCGTCGTGTATTGGCGGGCGAGATAGGCTTGCGCCCCTTCCTGGATGGCAGCCGCGATCTCTTGCATGCGTGCCGTGCCGGGGTCCGACGCGAGGACGGCTTTGGTCGTCCAGACGCCGTAGGCGATCGAAAGCGCCCCGCAAGCGATAATCAGACAAGAGAACCCAGGTCATGACAGCTGCCTCTATGCGTTCGATTGAATGGACGGGAGAATCAGGAGCGAAACGCCGGGGCGTTCGTTAGTGCCCAGGCCCGAACCCCCCGCGTGTGACGTAAGCCCGCGGGAAAATGCCAAAGTTGGAGGCGGCGCGCAACAGAGGTCGGTGAGCGAATTTTGGCCTTTTGCGGCGCGGAGCTAGAAATGGCTGTAGCCCGTGCGCTTGAGCTCAAGCGGCCTCCCATCGCCGTCAAGCACGCGAAGACCCGCCTCAGGCGCCTCAAAGCGGCCGATCGGGGTCACAGCCGCTCCCCTGGCTTTCGCCTCGGCCTCGAAGGCGGCGGCGCTCGCGGCAGGGACCGCCGCCACGATCTCGTAATCGTCGCCGGCGGTCAGAAGCGCCGCCAAAAGTTGCGGCTCGCGCCGGAGCGCTTTCTCCGCGGCGGGAGAGAACGGCACACGGCTTGCCTCGATCAGGGCGCCGACATGGGAGACGCTTGCGAGCTTGCCGATGTCCCCCACGAGCCCATCCGAGACGTCGATCGCGGCTTGCGCGAAATTGCGCATGGTCACGGCGAGATCGCGTGTGGGGCTGCGGACGCCGATAGCGCTCGACGACGGAGGTCAGATCGTCCTCGGAGAAACCCCAATCGCGGCCAAGCGCCGGCTTCTCAAGGACGCGGAGACCAAGATAGGCATCGCCGATCGTGCCCGTCACATAAAGTTGGTCGCCGCGTTTCGCACCGAGCCT
Organism: uncultured Alphaproteobacteria bacterium; assembly: GCA_963776655.1. Lineage (GTDB taxonomy): Bacteria > Pseudomonadota > Alphaproteobacteria > Rhizobiales > Methyloligellaceae > Methyloceanibacter. The sequence continues at coordinate 400,062 of CAVZNL010000004.1, forward strand.
CAACACGGCATGGCCCTGGGGAACCAGGCCGAGCGCCGTGACGGTGATGCTCAACGGGCCGGGGATGCGCGTCGTGTCGCCGCCAACGAGAGCGATCCCGACCCGGCTCTGGAGCGTGCCTAAGCCCGACGCGAAGGCCTCGAGCCACGCCGGTGACGGTTCTTCGGGAAGCGCCAGCGCCAAAAGGTAGACGTAAGGCCGCGCGCCCTTGGCGGCGAGGTCCGACAGGTTCACCGCCAAGGCCTTATGGCCGATGCTCTCGGGCGGGTCGCCTTTCAGAAAGTGGACACCCTCGACGATCGTATCGCAGGACAGCACGATCTCCTGGCTCTCGGGAGGCCTGAGCACGGCGGCATCGTCGCGCAGGCCAAGCGCGCCGGCATCCGTCGCAAGCGGCGCGAAATAGCGGGCGATAAGCTCGAACTCGTCGAGGCGCTTTCCCCCGGCGCGCCCGATGCCGTCAACCATCTCCGCTCCTCTCGGCGGCAAACTCTTGCGGCCGCGCTTTATGCCCGAGACGATCGAGAATGCCGTTCACAACCTTCGGCTCCTCCTCGGCGAAGAACGCGTGGGCGATATCGACATATTCGGAAATGACCACGCGCGCCGGCACGTCGCCGCGAACCAGGATCTCGTAGGCGCCGGCGCGAAGGATCGCACGCAAGATCGAATCGACGCGGGTCAGCCGCCAGCCTTCGGCGAGCTGCTTGTCGATCAGCGGATCGATGCGGAGCTGCTCGCGCACGACGCCCTCCACGAGGTCGCGGAAGAAAGCGGGCTCCGCCTCGGTGTATTGGCAGCCCTCGATCTCGCGGCCGAAGCGATGCGCCTCGAATTCGGCGACGACCTCGGTGAGGTCGATCCCGGTCATGTCCATCTGGTACAGGGCCTGAACGGCGGCGAGCCGGGCGGCGCTGCGCGATGAGGCTCGGGGCTTGGTATCGCCGCGCTTAGCCATGGCGGCTAGCGCCGGCTCGCCGAAGAGAAATGCTGTTCAAGCTGCATGAGGGTCAAGCAGGCGCGCGCCGCGTCGCCGCCCTTGTTGCGCCCCTCCACACTCGCCCGCTCCCGGGCCTGCTCGCGGCTGTCGCAGGTCAAGATGCCGAAACCGATCGGCACGGCATGCTGAACTGCGAGCTGATGCAGGCCTGCGGCCGATTCCCGCGCGACGATGTCATAGTGCGTGGTCTCGCCGCGGATCACGCAGCCGAGCGCAACGCAGCCCCGGTGGCGCCCGGCCCGTCCCACGAAGCCGTTGGCGAGCGCGAGGCTGAGTGCCAGCGCGATCTCGAGCGAGCCCGGGACGGCAAGCCGCTCATAGGCCATGCGGTGGGCTTCGAGCTCCGCAATGGCGCCGCGGGCCAGCTCATCGGCGATGTCTTCGTAGAAGCGCGCCTCGATGATGAGGACGGAGTTCGGGCCTTTGCGGGTCATTGCCGGCTTACTCCAGGCTCCGGTGGCCGACCACCGCAAGCCCATAGCCTTGCAGGCCCACGATCTTGCGGGCCGGGGAATTGCTCAACAGCACCATCTCGCGCACGCCCAGATCGAGGAGGATCTGCGCACCGATGCCGTATTCGATGAGCCGTTGCTGGCCCTGGCCCCCCGTCTCCCGGGTGAGGCGGGCGGACACGGCGTCGGGGCGCGACTCGCGGATCAAGACGAGGACGCCGCGGCCCTCGCGCCCGATAATGTCCATCGCCTTGTGCACGAGGGTCTCGCGATGGGTTCCGATCGAGATCACGTCGTCGATCGTGCTGAGCGCATGCACGCGCACGAGCACCGGGCCGCCGGAGGCGACATCGCCTTTGATGAGCGCGACGTGCTCGGCCGGATCGACGGTCGTGGCATAGACCTTGAGATCGAACGCCCCGCCGAAGGCGCTCTCGACCTTGGTTTCGGCCACGACCTTGACCAGATGATCGTAGCGAAGCCGGTAGGCGATCAGGTCGGCGATGGTCGCGATCTTGAGCCCATGGCGGTTCGGCGAAGGCGATGAGGTCGGGAAGCCGCGCCATGGTCCCGTCATCGTTCATGATCTCGCAGATCACACCGGCCGGATACAGGCCGGAAAGCCGCGCCAGATCCACGGCCGCTTCGGTATGGCCCGCGCGCACCAGAACGCCGCCCTCTTTGGCCACAAGCGGGAACACATGGCCCGGGGTCATGATGTCGCGATAGTCCTTGGTCGGGTCGATGGCGACGGAGATGGTATGGGAGCGGTCATGGGCGGAGATGCCGGTCGACACCCCTTCCCGCGCCTCGATCGACACGGTGAAGGCGGTCGAGTGGCGCACGCGGTTCGAGCGCGACATCAGTTCGAGGTGGAGCTGCTTGGCGCGCTCGGGCGTGAGCGCAAGGCAGATCAGGCCGCGGCCATGCTTGGCCATGAAATTGATGGCGTCGGGTGTCGCCATCTGCGCCGGGATGACGAGATCGCCCTCGTTCTCGCGCTCCTCGGCATCGACCAGTATGAACATGCGGCCGTTGCGCGCGTCCTCGACCACCTCCTCGATCGGGGAGAGGAATTGATGGTGCCGGGCCTTGGGCGCGATGGTCACGGGGCCAGTCCTTGCTGCTCTCTCAGGCGGGCGACGTAGCGCGCCAGGAGATCGACTTCAAGATTTACCAGATCGCCGGGCTGGCGGTCTCCCCATGTCGTATGGGCGAGAGTGTAAGGAATGATGTTCACACCGAAACGCGCGCCGTCGACATCGTTAACGGTGAGCGAGACACCGTCGAGCGCGACCGAGCCTTTGGCGGCAATCAGGGAAGCGAGATCGGCGCGGGCTTTCCAGCACGAATCGAACACTGCCGCCGTCGGGCTCGCGCGCCAGGATGGTGGCCAGCCCGTCGATATGGCCGGTCACGAGATGGCCGCCGAGCTCCTCGCCGAGCGCGAGCGAGCGCTCGAGATTGATGCGGCGCCCCTCCTGCCAAGAGCCGAGCGTGGTGCGGGCGAGGGTTTCGTTGGAGGCCTCGACCGCGAAGCGGGCGCCCTCGCCCTTCGCCTTGGCGTTCGCGACGATGGTGAGGCAGCAGCCGTCGCAGGCGATCGAGGCCCCCTCCACAAGGCTCCGCCGCTTGTAAGGAGCAGGCGATCACGAAACGCGCGCCACGCCGCTCATGGAGCGTTCCTACGCCGCTGACAAGGCCAGTGAACATCGCCCTACTCGCCGCCACCAACGTCATCCGGTCGGGACCGAAGAAGCGGGCCTCAACCTCGGTGAAATGCCCGCTTGCGGTCACCCGATCAAGCCCGTCGCCGACGAAAGGCAGAAGACCGCCGGCGCCCACCTGCTTCGGCCCCCGATAGATGACGACCTCGTCGATGAGATCGGCATCGAGAAAGGCGCGCGCCACCGAGGGCCCGCCCTCGACCAGCACGCGGGTGATGCCGCGGCTGGCAAGGGTCTCGAGCGCGTCGCGCACGCCAAGGAGGCCGTGATAGTCGACCGGAACTGGAACGATCTCGGCGCCGCGATCCTGGAGCGCATCGGTATTGGGATGCTCTTCGTCGGCGGAGCAGACGAGCCATACCGGCACCATGAGGTCGTCGAATAGGCGCGCTTCGGGCGACGTGCGCAGGCGCCGGTCCAGCACCACCCGCACCGGCGAGCGGCAGGACATGCCGGGAAGGCGGCAGGTCAAGCGTCGGATCGTCGGCAAGGATGGTGCCGCGGCCGACCAGGATCGCATCGTTCCGCGCTCTGAGGAGATGGCCATGCGCCCGGGCGTCGGGACCGGTGATCCACACCGGCGCGCCTTTTCCTTTCGGAATGAGACCGTCGGCGCCGACGGCGAGCTTGAGCGTCACGGCGGGACGCCCTTCGGTGACGCGAAGGATGTGACCGAGGGCGACGGCTCTTGCTTCTTCGGCCAAGCACGCCGTCCTTCACCGCGATACCGGAATGCGGCAAGGCGCTCGATCCCGCGGCCGGCCGTGCGGGGATCGGGATCGCGAAGCGCGATCACGGCGCGCGCGGGCTTCGCCGCGGCAATGATCTCGGCGCAAGCCGGGCCCCTGCCGCCCGCATGAGCGCAGGGCTCGAGCGTGACATAGAGGGTGGCGCCACGCGCGCTCCGCGCCGGCCCGCTCGAGCGCGATGGCTTCGGCGTGCGGCCGGCCTCCCGGGCGCGGTCCAGCCGCGTGCAAGAATCTCCCCGGTCGGCGCCGACGACGATCGCGCCGACCGAGGGGTTCGGCCAGGTCTGCCCAAGCCCGCGCCGGGCAAGCTGAAGGGCCTGCGCCATATGGTCCTCGTCGCTTAGGCTCATCGGCTTGATGTGGGGTCTCAGGCTAGTCTTCGGCAGGGGCAGCCGCCTTGCCGCTTGCTGCCGATTCTCGTCGTCATCGGTCGCGGCAAGCTCGCCCAGCAACGCTTCGAAATCCTTGGCCTCGCGGAAATTCTTGTACACCGAGGCAAAGCGCACATAGGCGACATCGTCGAGCGCCTTAAGCGCCTCCATCACCAGGCGCCCGATGGTCTCGGACCTGATGTCGTTCTCGCCCATATTCTCGAGCCGGCGGACGATGCCGCTGACCATGCGTTCGACCCGCTCGGGATCGACCGGGCGCTTCCTCAACGCGATCTGCACCGAGCGCATCAGCTTGTCGCGGTCGAAGGGCATGCGGCGCCCGTTCCGCTTGATGACGGTCAGCTCGCGGAGCTGCACGCGCTCGAAGGTGGTGAAGCGACCGCCGCAATCGGCGCAGACGCGCCGCCGCCTGATCGTGGTGTGGTCCTCGCTCGGGCGCGAGTCCTTCACTTGCGTGTTGGTGCTGCCGCAATAGGGGCATCGCATGAGCGACCGCCCTCCCCTGCCCTTTGTCACCTCACGCGAACTATCGGTAAATGGGATAGCGCTCGCAGAGTTGCGATGGCACGCTTCTTCACGCTCGCCTCCACCGCGCTGTTGCCCTCGTCGCCCTTGGCGGCAAGGCCGTCGAGCACTTCGATGATCATGCCGCCGATCTGCTGGAACTCGGCGATGCCGAAACCGCGCGTGGTCCCCGCCGGCGAACCGAGGCGGATGCCGGAGGTGATCGCCGGCTTCTCCGGATCGAACGGCACGCCGTTCTTGTTGCAGGTGATGTTGGCGCGGCCGAGCGCGATCTCGGCCGCCTTGCCGGTGAGCTTCTTCGGCCTGAGATCGACGAGCATCAGATGCGTGTCGGTGCCGCCGGAGACGAGCGCCGACCCCGCCCTTGACCAGGGTCTCGCCGAGCGCCTTGGCGTTGTCGATGACGCCCTTGATGTAGAGCTTGTAGTCGGGCCGAAGCGCCTCGCCGAAGGCCACCGCCTTGGCGGCGATGATATGCATCAGCGGACCGCCCTGGAGGCCGGGAAACACCGCCGAGTTGATCTTCTTGCCGATCTCCTCGTCATTGGAGAGCACCATGCCGGCGCGCGGTCCGCGCAGCGTCTTGTGGGTGGTGGTGGTGACGACATGGGCATGCGGCAGAGGGCTCGGATGCAGCCCGGCGGCGACGAGCCCGGCGAAATGCGCCATGTCGACCATCAGATAGGCGCCGACCGAGTCGGCGATCTGCCGGAAGCGCGCGAAGTCGATGATGCGCGGATAGGCGGAGCCGCCGGCGATGACCAGCGCCGGCTTATGCTCCTTGGCGAGCCGCTCGACCTCGTCATAATCGATGCGGTTGTCGGTCTTGGTGCACGCCGTATTGCACGGCGTTGAACCATTTGCCGGAGAGATTGGGCGGCGCGCCATGCGTGAGATGGCCGCCATGCGCGAGCGACATGCCGAGAACCGTGTCGCCGGGCTTGATGAGCGCGAGCATCACCGATTGATTGGCCTGCGAGCCGGAATGGGGCTGGACATTGGCGAAGGCGCAGTTGAACAGGCGCTTGGCGCGGTCGATGGCGAGCTGCTCGACCACATCGACATATTGGCAGCCGCCGTAATAGCGACGCCCGGGATAGCCTTCGGCATATTTGTTGGTGAGCAGCGTGCCGGCGGCATCGAGCACGGCCTGGGAGACGATGTTCTCCGAGGCGATCAGCTCGATCTCGTGCTGCTGGCGATCGAATTCGTTCTCGATCGCGTCCCAAACTTCGGGATCGGTCTCTTCCAGATGCTTGGTGAAGAAGGCGTTTCCGCGCGCCTCGGCGCGTCTTGCATCACTTGCCGTCATGGCTGACTGCTCCTCGAGCTCAATGCGCCCCGCTCCAGGGAACCTGCCCGCGCGGACGACTGATCCGCGCGCTTCCTCGAGCGTTTGGTTGGCTCTACCACATGTCGCGCGGAGGCGCCAGCAACACGCAAGTCGTGGGCGCGCAAAGAGCCGTTGGCCCCCGCCTGCCGACGCCTGACGGCTGGCCCGTGCCTGTTGATCAATAGGCGGAGGCGGTGGTCGAGGCGCCGTCGAGGCCGTAGATGTCAGGCCGGAAATTGACCTGACCGTCGGGCGTTCCCCAGGCGCTGATATAGGCGAGATAGACCGGAACCGGCTTGGAGAGCTTCACGTCGACCTGCTCGCCGGTCTGCTTCATCGAGACGATCCGCTCGTAGCTCCAGCCCGGCGTGTCGCGCAGGATCCAGGCGACCAGCTGCTCGACATTGTGCACGCGCACGCAGCCCGAGCTTTCGAAGCGCACGGCGCGGCCGAACAGGCTCTTGAGCGGCGTGTCGTGCATGTAGACGCTGTCCTTGTTCGGGAAGTTGATCTTCACGAAGCCGAGCGAGTTCTCCTCCCAGGGAAGCTGGCGGAAATTGTAGTTGTAGACCTCGGGGCCGTTCCAATCGATCTGCCGCGGGTCGAGCGGATTGCCGGCCGCGTCGAAGGCCTGCATGCGATAGGACGGCGAGCATGTCCTGACCTCTGCGGGCGAACTCGCGACCCTTGGGAATGAGGTCCTTGTGGATGATGGTGCGCGGCACGTACCAATAAGGATTGAAATTGATCTCGATGATCTTGCTGGAGATCTCAGGCGTCGGACGCTCGGGCTTGCCGACGACGGCGGCATGCCGCGAGACGACCTCGCCGCCTTCGACCGCCTCGACCTGCGCCGCGGGAACGTTGACCACGACGTAGCGGCCGGCGGGGTGGGCGCGATGCTTTGCAGCCGCTTCAAACTGGCTTGGAGCTGCGCGAGCCTGATGATAGGCCGGCATGTTCAAGCCTCGATCATCGCCTTGCTGTCGATGACGCCGGTCGCGGGCAGGCCATGGCGCGCTTGAAACTTCTTCACCGCGACGACGACGGCGCCGTCGTATTCGCCGGGATGCTTTGGCCGACGAGATCGCCGGAGACCTCGAGCCGCCGCTGCAAGATTTGCGATCTCCTGGCCGCGCTGGCCGGGCTTCATCGACTTTCGCCGGGACCGTCGGCCAGCCGCCCTGCGCCACGATCGTCTGGTAGCGCTCGATGGCGGCCTTGGTCGCCTCGATGTTGCGCGTGGCAAGCGTCGGCGAGCCAAGCGCCGGATTGGTGATCAGCAACGCCTCGGGATCGTCGCGCGGGAGCTCGTCGGCGCGCGGCGCGGTTGTCGGATCCGGCCCGCCTCCGCCATGCCACGCTGCTGGCCTCTGCCCCCGCCGAAGAACGGGAAGAACCCGGGATTGCCGCGCGGCTGTTGCGGCTGCTGTTGTTGTTGCTGCTGCTTGTTCTTGCCGGTCAGCCAGGAAAACGGCCCGGCCTCGGCCGGAACGACGCTCGTGGCGAGAAGCGCGACGGCGAAGCCCGCCGCAGCGAGGATCGCCCCGCTCTTGCTACCCTGCCATTTCAGCATTCGCCGCTCCCCGTCTGTTGCGGCTCTATCCCGCTCGAACTATAGGCGCTTTGCCTTAACACTCTAGTGCCAATGACTCGCACGCAGGCTCTCACAATACCGCTGAACCACCAGAGCGTTTCGAACGCAGTCCGTGGATCGAGGTTTGCGCCGCCATCAAGACAGAAGCATGTCCCTCGAAGCTCGTCGAAGCCCTGCGATCGCTGTCGCGGACCGCGTCAAGCTTCAAGTCGTAGCGGCTGAATGGGGCGATTTTAGGCTTGAAGGCTGAAGAGATGCGCGCGCAAAGGGCTGCAGCCCCGGCGGAACGCCTCCGGGGCGCTACAACTCGCGTTTGGTCTTACGGATTAGAGCTGGTAGCGAATCTGGTCGGTCCAGAAGCGCTCCAGGCGAATCAGGGCCTTGTTCAGCGTCTCGAGATCGTCGGTGCCGATGCCGCCAACCTGCTGCAACGACTTGAGCTGGCGCTGATAGAGCGCCGTTCACCACCTGGCAGATCTCCTGTCCCTTGTCGGTCAGCTTGACCCGCACCGACCGGCGGTCGATCGTCGAGCGCTGATGGTCGATGTAGCCGGCGTCGACCAGCTTCTTCAGATTGTACGAGACGTTCGAGCCGAGATAGTAGCCGCGGCTCGTGAGCTCGCCCGCCGTCAATTCGGCATCGCCGATATTGTAGAGCAGCAGAGCCTGCACGCTGTTGACGTCGGAACGGCCCAAGCGGTCGAATTCATCCTTGATCACATCGAGCAGCAACCGATGCAGCCGCTCGATGAGCTTCAAGGAAACGAGATAGCGACCCTTGAGGTCTTCTGCCTCTTCGACGCTCTCACGCATCCCTATATTCAGGGCTACACTCATCGCCTACCCTCGTTAGTTGTTGTTAATCCCCAACTTGCGAGTGACTATAGGCGCGGCAACCTAAAATCTGCTTAAGCGAGACGCTTAAGATTGCGTGAAATTCTAGTATTAAGTTATGATGATGTTGGCCCGCGTTTGAGCCCAGTCCTCATAGACCCGCGTCGGATTTTCAAGGACGAGCTCGTCCTCTGCCGGAGCGCGTAAACAGGCGCGTCGATCGCCTCGTCATCGACGGCAATCGAGCGTCGCACGGCTGCCAGCTGGGCTTGCGGCCCTTGCCGGCTATGCGCGCGGCGATGCCCTCGCGATAATCGTGGCTGCCGATCGAGATGGGAGGCGAGGCGGAATTCGAGTTTGAGCGCGGCGGCAAGATCGAGCGACTTGCCGCGCTCGATATTGAGCGAAGGCGATCTTGAGCGAAGTCGGCGACTTCTTGCGGATCTCGACAGCCGTCTCATGCGCGAAGGCCTCGTCCTCGCCGCGCTCGTCATCGAGCCGTTGCAGAATGGCTTCGACCGACGGCGCGGAGAAGACGCGATCGATCAGCGGCGTGTGCCGCACGAGCTCGCCTTCGCCGGGATCGCGGTGCAGTCCGTCGAGCAGCCGGTCGATCGGATGGTTGTCGCACAGGGCATCCTTGATCACGCCGAAATGCGCGGCCGGGATGGTGTGACTGACGAGGCGCTGGCGATAGGCTTCGGCCGGGCCGATGAGGCGCCCGGTCAAGGCGAGGTAAAGACCGGTCCAGCCGAGCAGCCGCGGAAGGAAATAGGTGCCGCCGATGTCGGGAAGGAAACCGATGCCGACTTGCGGCATGCCGAAGCGGTAGCCCTCGCCTGCCACGCAATGCGTGCCGTAAAGGCTGATGCCGATGCCGCCGCCGAGCACGAGGCCGTTGATCAGCGGCACGTTCGGCCTGATGAATTTCTCCAGCACCCAGACGTGGCGTATAGGCGGCGCGGTAGAACTCGCGGATGCGCTCTCGCGCCCCCTGCTCGCTCCATTCATGCAAGATCTTGAGATCGCCGCCGCTCGAGAACACGGAAGGATGCGAGGACTGCATCACCACGCCGTAGATGTGGGGCGCCGGCGCCCAGCGGCGATACTGCTCGCTCAAGGCCTCGAACATTTCCCGGGTCAAGGCATTTAGCCGAGAGGGACGGTCGAGCGTCACCACGCCGGCGCGGTCGATTTCCTCGAAGCTGATGCCAAGCGCCTCGGACAATTGCGATGTCTCCTCGCGCGAAATCGGTGTAATGACGCCCGAACCAGCCGCCTCGATCGGGCGTTATACAAAGGCCCGCGGCAGCTAGCACTCAATCCCCGAAACCACAAGGCTTGCAAGAAAGGCAATCGATTGCCGGACATGACGCTTAACCTTGCTCGGCTCGGCTCTCGTCCTCTTCTGGTGGCGCTTCCGGTCGGCGCCAACGCGGAGACGGCCGACCTTCCGCCGCTGCCGGAGCGAAATCCCGCTCAGGACAGCCGGCCGGGATCGCCGCCAAGCCCGTGCTGCCGGGCGATCAGCCGACCGTGGCCGTGGACCGAGGCCGAGATCGCCGACGCGGCGGCGAAGTGCAAGAAGCTGCTGACCGGAGATCCGCTCGACTACGATCTCGCTGCCGCCGATCAAGGAAGGTATGTGCGGGACGCCGGCGCCGGTCCTGCTGCGCGCCGTCGGCCACGATCCGAAAGTGACAATCAATCCGCCGGCGACGCTCAGCTGCCCGATGGCCGACGTCTTGGGCGAATGGCTGCGCGATACGGTGCAGCCCGAAGCCAAGGCGGCTGTTCGGAAGCGCCGGTGGTGAAGATTCAGAATTCCAGCTCCTATGTCTGCCGCAACCGCTACGATGGCGCGGGCACGCCGTTGAGCGAGCACGCGCTCGCCAATGCGTTCGACGTGTCCGAATTCGTGCTTGCCAATGGCGTCCGCATCACGGTGCTGGACCATTGGCCGCGCGTCGTAACGACGCCGCCCGCGCCGAAGCAGAACCCGGTGCGCGTGGGCGACGGCGCGGCTTCCGCCCCGCTGCCAAACCCAAGGGCGGCGATCGCGATGGCGTCGTCACCGCGGCGAAGGCCGAGCCGGGCGAGCCGCCGGCGCACGATCCCAACCCATTCGACGAGGATCGCGCGACGAGCCGCCGCCGGATGCGGATCCGGTCGCACGATCCCAACCCATTCGACGACCACGCGGCTATCGCCCCTCCAGCCAAGCCTGAGGGCGGCGATCGCGAGCGCTGTTGACGCGGCGAAGGCCGAGCCGGACGAGCCGCAGCCGGTTACGGCGGAACCGGCGCCGGATTCCAAGAGCCGGATTCGTCACCTATTTGCACGAGGACGCCTGCCGCCGTTTCGGCACGGTGCTCGGTCCGAACGCCAATGACGCCCACAAGGATCACTTCCACCTCGATATGAAGAAGCGACGACGGGCGAGCTTCTGCGAATAGGGCTTGGCGGAAATGGCAAACCATGTCCGGCGAGAGACATTGGCAGCCGCGAATGCGCGGATGGTAGCTTGCCGCATCTTGACGCGAGCAGCGGCAGAGACGCGGATGACAGTCCTCTAAAGACAAAGCCGGTCTCGTTGCGCACCGAGCGGGCGAAGCGCGCCGGCGCCGCGGCGGAGACGCCCAAAGGACCGGGTTTCCCGGCGACGCGGATGCGGCGCAACCGCCGCGCCGACTGGTCGCGCCGGCTCGTGCGCGAGACCTCGCTCACGAGCCGACGATCTGATCTGGCCGATCTTCCTCATCGAAGGGACGCGCGCCCGCGACCCCGGTCGCCTCCATGCCGGGAGTCGAGCGGCTGTCCGTCGACCTCGCCGTCAAGGCCGCCGAGGAGGCTGCGGCGCTCGGCCTTCCGGCCATCGCGCTCTTTCCCAATACCGACCCTTCGCTTGCGCGACGAGGCGGCGAGCGAGGCGCTCAATCCCGGCAATCTCGTCTGCCGGGCGGTGCGCGCCATCAAGGAGGCGGTGCCGGAGATCGGCATCATCTGCGACGTGGCGCTCGACCCTTACACCAGCCACGGCCATGACGGGCTTCTGGTCGGCGGCGAGATCGACAACGACCGGACCGTCGAGATCCTGATCGAGCAGGCGCTGGTCCAGGCCGAGGCCGGCTGCGACATCCTCGCGCCGTCGGACATGATGGACGGCAGGATCGGCGCGATCAGGACGGCGCTCGAGGCGAACGGCTTCACCAACACGCAGCTCCTCGCCTATGCGGCGAAATATGCCTCGGCCTTCTATGGACCGTTCCGCGACGCGGTGGGCTCCGGCGCGAGGCTCAAGGGCGACAAGCTCAGCTATCAGATGGACCCCGCCAATGGCGACGAGGCGCTGCGCGAGGTCGCGCTCGACATCGCCGAGGGCGCGGACATGGTGATGGTGAAGCCGGGGCTCGCCTATCTCGACATCGTGTGGCGGGTGAAGGAGACCTTCAGGCGTGCCGACCTTCGTCTACCAGGTCTCGGGCGAGTACGCGATGCTGGTGGCGGCGGCGGAGCGCGGCTGGCTCGACCGGGAGCGCGTCATCCTGGAGAGCCTGATCGCCTTCAAGCGCGCCGGCGCCGACGCGATCTTCACCTATTTCGCGCGCGAGGCGGCGAAGCTGCTGAAGCGATAAGATCGGCCGCGCAGGGTTCGCCCGCGCGAGTTCCGGCCATGAGCGGGTCAGTTCGTGACCTTGACGGTCTTGAACACCACCGTGGCGTCCTTCTCCTTGTCGAAATTGTCGCCCGACAGGCCGAAGCGCCAGTCGCCTTTCGGCGCCTGGCCGCGCAAGTCGCGCACCTTGGTGCCGTTGATGAAGAAGGTCACGTTGTTGCCGCTGGTCTTGACGCGCAGCGTGTTGGCTGGCCCGGGCGCCTGGTTGATCGCGGTGGAATCGACATTGGCGGCGATGGTGCCGAGCCACTTGCCGTCCTGCTTCCGCGCGATCCAGAACTTGCCGTTGTTGAGGATGCCGAACTGGAAGTAGGTCCGGTTGTCCTCGCCCCAGAACAGGAGCCCTGCGCCGAGCATCGGCTGATCGCCGTCGGGCCAGACCGTCTCCGAGCAGATATCGGCGTCCTTGACGGTGAAGGTCACGTTCAGGTTGGATTGCATGTCGTCGGGAGGAAGCTTGAAGACGAAGGACGCCGTCCTTCACCTCGACGGTCTCGCGCAAGGGCCAGCCCCCGGCATCGTCGGCGAACTTGTCCTCGAAGATGATCTCCTCGCCCTCGCAGGCGGCGGCCGCCATCTGCCAAACGGGATTGGCGACGAAAAAGACGGCAAGTCCGGCCGACAGCAATGATTTCCGCATGAATGCTTCCTCGTTGGCTTGACCTCGCAGCCCACAGGGCGGAATTGTTAACGCTGTCGGCTCCGCCTCGGCAACCCGGCGCACGCTTGTTCTGGGAGGGCCGTGCGATCACTATCTAGCGCGCGAGCAATGAGCCCGTCACCGGGACCGGGAGAGGATGCAATGACCGACCAAAAGACGCTTCCGCCGCGCAGCCCGAGCTTCGCCGATCAGCCGCATGCCTACGATCCGGTGACGCAGCCCCAGCTGTTCGCCGGCCGTGATCGGCAAGCGCTCGATGGCCTTTATCGTCGACGCCGTCATCATCATGGTGCTGACGGCCTCGCCTATGTCGTGGTGGCCGTGCTCGGCATCGTCACGCTCGGACTCGGCCTGGCTGCTGTTCGGCCTGCATTCTTCCCGTTGTCGGCCTCGGCTATAACGCGCTCACCATCGGCGGCCCGAATTCGGCCACCATCGGCCAGCGGATGATGGGGCTCGAGGTGCGCATGTGGTTCGGCGGCAAGGTCACGCCGCTGATTGCGGCCTTCCATGCCCTGCTGTTCTGGTTCTCGCTGGTGGTCGTTCTTGCCCGATCCTGTGTGTGGGCCTTTTTCGACCCGCGCAAGCGCTGCCTGCACGACATTCTTGCCGGCGTGGTGGTGATCAACCGGCCCTAGTTCCGACCCGTTCTAAAGTCCGGCCCGGCGCCTCCAGGCGCTGCGGAGCGCGCCTGCCGCGATTGCGTTTGCCGCCTTCCATCCACTAAGCTTGGCCGCAACAGGTTCGGATTCGCCTCCGGTCGGTAGAACGTGACAGAGCACAAGAGCAACTTTCCCGAGTTCTACATCACCGCGCCGCAGCCTTGCCCCTATCTTCCCGGCCGGCTCGAGCGGAAGCTGTTCACGCATCTCACCCGCGACAAGCCGCGCTTCCTCATCGACAATCTGCTGAAGGGCGGATTCCGGCGCAGCCAGAACATCGCCTATATGCCCTATTGCGACGCCTGCTCGGCCTGCGTGCCGGTGCGCATCCTGGTCGATGAGTTCGCGCCGCGGCGCTCGCTCAGGCGCATCGCCCGCATCAATTCCGATCTCGTCGCCACCCGCATGCAGCCCGCGCCAAGCTCGGAGCAATATGCGCTGTTCCGCGACTATATCGACGCGCGCCACGCCGATGGCGGCATGGCCGAGATGTCGGTGCTCGACTATTCGCTGATGGTCGAGGACAGCGTGGTCGAGACCTTCGTCACCGAGTACCGGCTGAAGCCCGATGCGCGAGGCGACGGCAAGTCTCCTCTGATCGGCGTGTCGCTCTGCGACCGCCTCAGCGACGGCATCTCGATGGTGTACAGCTTCTACGATCCGAGCGAGGCTCAGCGCAGCCTCGGCACCTACATGATCCTCGATCATGTCGACTATGCGCGCGCGCAAGGCCATCCCGTTCGTCTATCTCGGCTACTGGATCGAGGGCTCGCGCAAGATGCGCTACAAGAACCGCTTCGAGCCGCAGGAGCGCCTCACCTCGAAGGGCTGGGTGCGGTCAGACGCGCGGAAATCGGAAGCCAGAATCGGAAAGCCGCAGATTGTGCGCTGAGCTTCCTGCTCATTGCAACGCGTTCGTCATGCCCGGCCATGCGAGGTCAGAACCGCGGTCCGAACTATTCCGGACTTGGGGAAGCCCTTCGGCGGCAGCCGCCCGGCCTGGGCGCGCGCGCCCCACCAATCCCGCAAGCTCGGTGAGGACGAAGGACCGGCCGGCCGCGTCGATATAGGTCAGGCCGTCTTTCTTGCTGAAGATCTTGGCGTCGGCCAGGCCGCCGTCCTTGTAGCGCTGAAGCCGCACGCCCTTGCCGCGCGGCATCTCCGGCAGCTCCTTCAAGCGGGAAGAGCAGGAGCTTCCGGTTGTCGCCGATCACCGCGACGCTGTCGCCGTCGACCGGCGCGCACACCGCGGCCTCTTCGCCCGCCGCCACGTTCAGCACCTGCTTGCCCTTGCGCGTCATGGCAAGGACTTCGTCCTCGGCGACGATGAAGCCGTGGCCGCTCGTCCCGGCGACGAGAAGCTTGCGCCCCGGCTCGTGCACGAACAGCTCGACCGCGTCGCGCCGCCTCCTCGATGTCGATCATCAGGCGGAACGGCTCGCCATGGCCCCTGCCCCCGGGCAGCTTGTCGGCGCCGAGCGCATAGAAGCGGCCATTGGTGGCGAAGAGCAGCAGCGTGTCGGTGGTCTGCGCCTTGACCGCGCGCTTCAGCCGGTCGCCCTCCTTGAAGGCGAGACTGTCGTTTTCGGTCTGATGGCCCCTGATGGCGCGGATCCAGCCCTTCTCGGAGAGGACGATGGTGACCGGCTCCTTCTCGATCATCGCCTCGGCGAGCTCGGTCTCGACCCCTTCGGGCGCCTCGGCGAAGCTCGTGCGGCGTTTGCCGAGCGCGGTCTTCTGACCGAACTCGGTCTTTGAGCGACTTGATCTCGTCGGCGATCCGCTTCCACTGCTTGTCCTTGGAGGCGAGCAGCGATTTCAGCTCCTTGCGCTCCTTGGTCAGGCTCGTCGTGCTCGCGCCTGATCTCCATCTCCTCGAGCTTGCGCAAAGCGCGCAGCCGCATGTTGAGGATGGCTTCGGCCTGCACGTCGGTGAGCTTGAAGGCCTTCATCAGGGCCGGCTTCGGCTCGTCCTTCTCGCGGATGATTTTGATGACCTTGTCGATATTGAGATAGACGATGAGATAGCCGTCGAGCACTTCGAGCCGGTGGTCGATCTTGGCGAGGCGGAATTTCGAGCGGCGGACCAGCACCACCTGGCGATGGTCGAGCCATTCGCGCAAGACCTGGCGGAGCCCGAGCACGTTCGGCACCTGGCCGCGGCTCAGCACATTCATGTTGAGGGGAAGCCGCGTCTCGAGCTCGGTCAGCTTGAACAGCGATTCCATGAGCAGGACCGGATCGACGCTGCGGCTCTTCGGCTCGAGCACGAGCCGCACGTCCTCGGCCAACTCGTCGCGTACGTCGGCGAGCAGCGGCAGCTTCTTTTGCAGGAGAAGCTCGGCGATGCGGGCGACGAGCCGCGCCTTGGGGATCTGATAGGGAATTTCGGTGACGACGATCTGATAGGTGCCGCGCCCGGTATCCTCCGTGGTCCAGCGCGCGCGGAGCCGGAAGCTGCCGCGGCCGGTCTTGTAGGCGTTGACGATCTCGGCGCGCGGCTCGACGATGACGCCGCCGGTCGGCAGATCGGGGCCCGGAACGAAATCGACCAGCTTGTCGGCGGTCGCGTTCGGGAACTTGATGAGGTGCAGCGCCGCGTCGCAGCAGCTCGCCGGCATTGTGCGGCGGGATGTTGGTCGCCATGCCGACGGCGATGCCTGACGACGCCATTGGCGAGCAGGTTGGGGAAATTGGCGGGCAGCACCGACGGCTCCTGCTCGCGCCCGTCGTAATTGGCGCGGAAATCGACGGTGTCCTCGTCGATGCCGTCGAGCAGACGCGCGGCGATCGCGGTCAGCCGCGCCTCGGTGTAGCGGTCGGCGGCGGGGTTATCGCCGTCGATATTGCCGAAATTGCCCTGGCCGTCGATCAGCGGATAGCGGACGGAGAAGTCCTGCGCGAGCCGCGCCAGCGCATCGTAGATCGCCTGATTGCCGTGGGGATGGAAGTTGCCCATGGTGTCGCCGACGATCTTGGCGCATTTGCGGAACTCGCCTTGGGGGCTGAGCCGGAGCTGCTGCATGGCGTAGAGCAGCCGCCGGTGCACGGGCTTGAGCCCGTCGCGCACGTCGGGGAGCGCGCGGTGCATGATGGTCGAGAGCGCGTAGGCGAGGTAGCGCTCCTCGAGCGCCTCGCGCAGGTTCACCGGCTCGATCGGCCCAAGCGAATCAGATGGCGGTGCGATGCGTCGTCCCATGGGTCGCGCTTAGCGCATCGGCCGGTTCCGCTCAAGGGCTCGCTCAAACCCCGCGCGGCGTTCGAGAGCGTTGCGGGACGCCTCACTATCGGCTATAAGCAGGGATCGCATGCGCTCTGCCCCTATCCCTCGAGCAGAGCCTCCATCGTGTCCAAGCGTCATACCTACATTCTTGGCATCAACGCCTACGACCATGACGTCAGCGCCTGCCTTCTCCGCGACGGCGAGATCGCCTTCGCCATCGCCAAGGAGCGGATCAACCGCCACAAGCACGACGACCGGGTTCTACCAGGAGGTGATCGATTACTGCCTGCAGGCCGAGGGCATCACGCTCGATGACGTCGATCTCGTCGTGCGCAATTGCTACGTCCTGCCGGTCGGGAGTTGGAAAGGCGCCTGACCTACCAGGACGTGCCGGAAGTCCTGCCGCCGAAGGAGCGGAAACAAGCGGCGAACCATCCCGCTGTTCCGCTCCACGCTCCAACAAGGTGGTCGACGTCTCCCATCACCTGGCTCACGCCTATAGCGCCTTCGCCGTCTGCCCGTTCGACGGAGGGGGCGTTGATGGTGGTCGACGGGGTCGGCAGCTACGCCTCCGACGTCACCGAGGAAGGTCACCGGATCGACAATCGTCGATCCGCTGGCGCGCGAATCGGAGAGCTACTACCGCTTTCAGGGCTCGAAGCTCGAACCGTTGAAGAAGGTGTGGCTCGAACCGACGACGCGGATTCCTCGCCGACGAGTTCTTCAACATGAACGGTCTCGGTGCGCTCTACAGCCGCGTGTCGAGCTACATCTTCGCCGATTGGAACAAATGCGGCGAGGTGATGGGGCTTGCGCCTTACGGGCGGCCCGGATCGGATCGAGCCGCTCGTCGCGTTCAAGAACGGCGCGCTCAACGTTCCCGATTGGACCGAAGCGTTCAACCAGCCCTACCTGCCCGACGGCGAAGGAAAATGGGAAAACGAGGCCGGAATGCAGCATTGGCAGGACCTGGCATGGCGCGTCCAAGACGACACCGAGCGGGTCCTGATCGAGCGCGCCATCTGGCTGCGCGAGACGACCGGCGCCAAGAATTTCTGCATCTCCGGCGGCGTGGCGTTGAATTGCGTCGCCAACGGCAAGATCGTGCGCGAAGCCGGCTACGACAATATCTGGATTCAGCCGGCCGCCGGCGACGACGGCATCGCCATCGGCTGCGCCTATTACGGACATCTGGCGATCCACAACAAGCCGCGCAATTTCGTCATGGAGCACGCTTATCTCGGCGCGCCCTACCGCGAGGAGGAGGTTGAGGCCGCGGCGAAGAAATGGCTGGTCGACACCCAGATCGTACAAATCGCCCGACAAACAGCATCTGCGCCGAGACGGCCAAGGTGCTCGCCGAGGAGAAGGTCGTCGGCTGGTTTCAGGGCGGTTCAGAATTCGGCCCGCGCGCGCTCGGCAATCGCAGCATCCTGGCCGATCCGCGCAACGCCTTCGATGAAGGACCTGCTCAACGCCCGGGTCAAGCATCGGCAGGCGTTCCGGCCGTTCGCGCCGATCGTTCTTGCCGAGCGGGCGCAGCGAGGTGTTCGAGGGCGACGAAGATTCCCCGTTCATGCTCCTGGCCAAGCGCGTGCGCCCGGATTGGGTGGACAAGATCCCCGCCATCGTTCACGTCGACGGCACGGCGCGCGTGCAGACCGTGCGGCGGGAGCACAATGAGCGCCTCTATCTATTGCTTGCCGAATTCGAAAAAATCACCGGCATCCCAGTATTGCTGAACACCTCGTTCAACATCAGGGGCGAGCCGATCGTCGAGACGCCGGCCGATGCGATGAAATGCTTCCTGTCTACCGGCATCGACTATCTGGCCATGCACGACATGCTGATCGCCAAAAGCCGCTACTACAACCTCTTCTATCCGATCATGAAATGGGGCTCCGATGTCGCCACAATGGTCCGGGTGGGTACGGGGGCCGACCTTGGCCAGCGCGGCGAGGTTGCGTACAAACTTCGCAAGTCGCACCCGCTCGAATCGCTGAACGCCTAGTCCTTGGCAAATCGGGTGCAACGTGTGCTATGCGCTGGCAGGTGTGCGACTCCCGAGGGATGATGTCGAGGAAGTCCTGCCGATCTCTCCGGGCCCGAACGCCTGAGGAAAGAGCACAGGAACGATCCGCCGTTGCTTATTCGTAGCGACGGAATCCACCCTAAAGTCTCGCATCGCCTGATCGCGATCAGGTGGGGCGAGAGAAAGGACGGGAGCAGAATGGGAAATAGCCTTTTGCCCTCTCGCACCGACCGCAAATCGAGCGCGCCGCGTAAGTTGCTGGCCAAGGTCGTGGCAGCAGCGGCGATTGCCTTGTTTTGGTGCATCAGCGCGGTCGGGACGACCGTTGGAACCACCGTTGGCGTGACCACACTCGCCACCGCGGTGACCGCGGCGACCAGCACGCCCGCCGAAGCCGGGCGTCGCCGTCGCCGCAGGCGCCGCCGCCGCCGCCGTGGGCGCGGTTGGTATTGGTGGTGGTGGTAGGAGCGCCATCCAACGCTTAAGAATGCGACGGGCCGGTCCCATGGGATCGGCCCGTTGTTCTTGACGCCTTCAGCGGCAGCGATGGCAGACCTGCGCTGCGATCACGCCGGGATTTTCGACGCGGCGGGCCAGACGTTCGAGCAGGCGTTCCCTCGCTTGCGGCATGGCAAGCCCATGGGGGGCGAGCACGTCGCGCTCGAGGAAATGTCCGGTCAGCGCAAAGCCCGGCGGCTGATGTCGCCCTCGCCCGCGCTCGCGCCGTCGTCGCGAAGAAAGGCCGGCAGCTTGAGCAGCTTGCCGCCATAGGGTTGACCCGCCTCGCGCGAGACGGCGCGGCCCGAACGCGGCGAAACATAGACGAGATCGGCGTCGGCGCCGGTCGCCGCGCATTCGCTGAGATCGAGCCCGAAGCCGAGCTCCTGCAAGAGCTGAAGCTCCCAGCGCACGAGAAGCGCGCGGCCAGAGCTTCGGTTGATCGAAGGCGCCAAGAACGTGGAGCGAAGCGGCGTAAAGCGCCGGGTGCGGATCGCGCTCGGGAAGGAGGCGGGCGAGACCGGCGAGCGAACCGATGGCCGCCAGCGCGCTTGCATCGTCGAGGACGCGCGCGGCATGCGCCTCGATCAGCTCGAGATTGAAGCCGCCGAGATGCTCGGAGAGGCGCGCCCGCCAGGTGACGCGCAGGCGATTGCCGGGCTGAAGCAGAGGCCGCAGCCGGCGCGAGCGCCCTCCCCGCACGAGCCCGAGATGGCGGCCATGGCCAAGCGTGAAGATCTCGGCGACGGCGTTCGCCTCGCCGAGCGGCTTCGCGCCGAGAAAGATGCCTTCGTCGCTCCAGTCCATGCTTGGCGGAAGCTTCGCTCTATCGCTTCGGATAGTCGAGGCCCATCTCGCGATAGCGTTCGGGGTCCTCGGCCCAGCGCTCGCGCACCTTGACGAAGAGAAAGAGATGAACGGGGGCGTCCGCCATCGCGCCGATCTCGGCGCGGGCGGCGGAGCCGATCTCCTTGATGGTCCGGCCCTTGGCGCCGAGCACGATCTTCCGCTGGCTTTCGCGCTCGACATAAATGGTCTGCTCGATCCTGATGCTGCCGTCGGCGCGTTCCTTCCAGTCGGTGGTCTCGACCGTCAGCGTGTAGGGAAGCTCCTCGTGCAGCCGCAGGAACAGCTTCTCGCGGGTGATCTCGGCAGCGGCCTGCCGCAGCGATTGATCGGTGAGCTGGTCGGCGGGAAAGAGCCAAGGCCCCGGCGGCACGGCTTCGGCGAGATAGGCTTTGAGGTCGGCAATGCCGTCGCCGGACAGCGCCGAAATCATGAACACCCGGTCGAACGCGCTTCGCGCCGAAAGCTCGGCAGCAAGGCGCAACAGCTCGGGCTTGGGCACGAGGTCGATCTTGTTGAGGATGGCGATGCGGGGCCGTTTCACCTCGGGGAGATGCGAAAGGAGCGGCTCGAGCGCCTCGATCGAGGCCCGCGCTCGGCGTCGATGACGACAGCCACGATGTCGGCGTCGCCCGCTCGCTCCCAGGCCGCTTGCGCCATGGCGCGGTCGAGCCGCCGCTTCGGCTGAAAGATGTCCGGGCGTGTCGACGAGGATGACCTGGGAGTTGCCGATCAGCGCAATGCCCGCACGGGCCCGCGCGTCGTCTGTGCCTTATGGGTCACGATCGAGACCTTGGCGCCGACGAGCGCATTGGTGAGGGTCGATTTGCCGCTATTCGGCGCCCCGATCAGCGCCACGAAGCCGCAGCGCGTGGGGGCGCCTTCGTCGGTGGGGGCGGCGACGGCGCTAGCCATCTTGAGGCGCCTGCCAGACCCCTTCGCGCAAGAGCAAGGCGAGCGCGGCCGCCTGCTCGGCTTCGCGCTTGTTGGCCCCCTGCCCGCGCTCAGGCGCCACGCCTTCGATCTGGACCTCGGCGGTGAAGCGGGGCGCATGGTCGGGGCCTTCGCGGGCGACTTCGAGATAGCGCGGCAGCGGGAGGCGGCGCCCTTGCGCCCATTCCTGCAGCACGGATTTCGCGTCGGGGGCGGCACGCATCGATGACGCCAAGCTGAGGCTCCCAAAATGCCCGCACCACGCGCTTGGCCGCCTCATAGCCGCCATCGGCGAACACGGCGCCAAGGACCGCTTCGCACGTGTTGGCGAGGATGGTCTTCTTGCGGCGGCCGCCGCTGCCTGCCTCGCCGCCGCTCATCAGGATGAAGTCGCCGAGGTCCCAGGCTTGAGCGATGTCGGCGCAGGTCTCGGCGCGGACGAGCTGATTGAACCAGCGCGCAAGCTCGCCTTCGCGCGCTTTGGGAAAGGCGTCTGTCAGAAGCTCGGCGACGGCAAGGCCGAGCACGCGGTCGCCGAGGAATTCGAGACGCTCATTGTCTTCGTCGGGCCTAGCGACGGCGCGCGCGCTCGAATGGGTCAAGGCAAGCTTGAGCAGCTCCGGGTCGGAAAAGTCGTGCCCGATCCGGGCCGCGAGATCTTTGAGTGCCGGTTTGCGCGGCTTGGACAAGGCTCAGTGCACCACGCTGAAGAATGCGCGACCAGCGGATGCTGGTCGGCCAATGCCAGAATTCCAAGAAGCTCGAGTTCTCGTCGATCGAGAAGAAGATGATCTGCGCCTTGCCCACCAGATTCTCGAAGGGCACGAAGCCGACTTCCGACAGAAAGCGGCTGTCGGTGGAGTTGTCGCGGTTGTCGCCCATCATGAAGAAGTGCCCCTCGGGCACCTTGTAGACCTCGGTGTTATCGCCGAAGCCGTCCTGCACCGCGTCGAGGACGGGATAGCTCACGCCGTTGGGCAAGGTCTCCTGGAAGCGCGGCATGTGGCGCTCGCGGCCGGACGGCTCGGTCACGACATAGTCGTCGATGCGAACTTTGGGCACCGGGTTGCCGTTGATGTTGAGCACGCCGTGGACCATCTGGATCTCGTCGCCGGGCAGGCCGATCACGCGCTTGATATAGTCGGTCTCGTTGTCGCGCGGCAGCTTGAACACGACCACGTCGCCGCGTTCGGGCTCCTTGGCCCAGACCCGCCCGGAGAACAGGTCGAATCCGAAGGGAAAGGAGTAGCGGCTGTAGCCGTAGCTGTATTTCGACACGAAGAGATAGTCGCCGATCGAGCAGCGTCGGGATCATCGAGCCGGAGGGGATATTGAAGGGCTGAAACAGGAAGACGCGCACCACCAGCGCCAGGATCAGCGCATGGATAATGACGCGAACGGTGTCCTTCGCGCCGCTTTTTGCTTCCGTCTTGTCGGCTTCGACGCTCATGCGGAAGCTCTCCTTCGGCTTAGCTTGGGATTCCCCGCCCGCTCCGGGCCAGCCGCCCCTATAGCCTCTCGCCTTCGGGGAGGCAAACCGGTCAGTCGCGGAGGGAGACCCTTATGGCGGAGATGATGACGATCGCCTGGGCCGTCGGGAAATCGTCGGTGATGGAAAGGTCGATGCGCACCTCGTGGCCTTCGGGCGTCAAGCCGGGCAAGCGCCCGCGCCGCGCCTCCGGTAAGCTGCAATGTGGGGCGCCCTGAAGGCAAATTGACGACCCCCATGTCGCGCCAGAACACCCCCTGGCGGAATCCCGTGCCGAGCGCCTTGGCGCAAGCCTCCTTGGCGGCGAAGCGCTTGGCGTAAGAGGCGGCGCGCGCCGCCCTGCCATCGGACTTCATGCCGTTCGACGGGCGTGAACACGCGATCGAGAAAGCGCTCGCCGTAACGCTCGATGGTGCGTTCGACGCGCCTGATGTCGATCATGTCGTTGCCGATGCCGATGATCATCACGTCCCGCCGACCCTGGCTTCGGTGTCGCTATGCCGCAGGGCCTCCCGCGCGCCGTCCATCAGCGCCCGCATGCGCGAGATGCTCTTGGCAAGCCCGACGAAGATCGCCTCTCCGACGAGGTAATGACCGATATTGAGCTCGACGATCTCGGGAATCGAGGCGACAGGGACGACATTATCGTAGTCGAGGCCATGACCGGCATGCACCTCGAGGCCGGCGCGCGCGGCATCCCGCGCGCCGATCTTCAGCCGCGCAAGCTCGTTGTCGAGCGCCGGACCGTCCCCGTTGAGCGCCGCGGCGCAATACGTGCCGGTATGGAGCTCGACGGCGTCGGCCCCGACCTTCCGCGCGGCTTCGATCTGCTCGGGCTCGGGGTCGATGAACAAGCGCGACCTGAATGCCGCCGCGCCGAAGCTCGGCGACGAAGGGAGCGAGCGTGCCGACTTGGCTTGCGACATCGAGCCCGCCTTCGGTGGTCAGCTCCTGCCGGCGTTCCGGCACGAGGCAACAGGCATGCGGGCGCGTCGCCAGCGCGATCGCGAGCATCTCCGCGCGTGACGGCCATTTCGAGATTGAGCGGCGCGAGATTGGCTGCGGCAAGCCTCGCGATGTCGTCGTCGCGGATGTGGCGGCGATCCTCGCGCAGATGCGCCGTGATGTTGTCGGCGCCGGCCTCGACGGCGAGCTTCGCGGCGCGCAAGGGATCGGGATGGCGCCCGCCCCGCGCGTTCCGCAACGTCGCGATGTGGTCGATGTTGATGCCGAGACGGATGGGAGGAACGCTTCGCGCCGCGCGCCGGCTTCGCTCGGTTGGCGGTCATCGTGTGCCCAACGCTTCGCCGGACGGAGCGGAGTTCGAGCTCGCGACGGCGGCGGTGCTTGTAGGCGTCGACCATCGGCTTGACGAGCACATAGCTGAGCGCGGCGACCGCAAGCCCCAAGGGCAGGCAGCCGAGCGTCATCGGCTTCAGGATCGGCCACAGCTGATCCAGCGAAGATTGGAAGATGCCGCCCGACAGATCGATTGGATGCTTCGGCGGCGGCACCCCCCAGCATGAAATTGCCGACCTCGTAGGTCGCGTACCAGATCGCAGGATAGGTCAGAGGGTTGCCGACGAAGGTTCCGAGCACGGCGGCGACGACGCTGCCGCCGATGACCCAGGCGAGAAGCATGGCCATGACGAGATGGGTGCCGATGAAGGGCGTCATCGCCGCGAACACGCCGACGGCAAAGCCGAGGGCAACGGCATGCGGCGTGTCGCTCAAGCGCCTCAGGCGATAGACGACATAGCGGCTCGAGCGGCTCCAGCTCCGCCGGGGCCATAGATGCACCCGCATCCGCTCAAGGAAGCTTTCCGTCTCGCGGCGCCTGAACAGCATCACCACCTCGCTACGCACACCTCGAACCAACGCCGGACGACGGTGGCACCGGGCGACAAGGCCCATAGCATATTTAGGTAAAATTCCCTTAGGACACCAGCGCGCTAGGCGCTCGCCCGGGCCGCGCGGCTCACCACGTCCTTCGCCTTCAAGCCCGCGATGATGTCGTTGAGGTGCTTGAGGTCCCACACTTCGAGGTCGATCAACATCTCGGTGTAGTCCGGCACGCTGTTGGTCATTTTGATGTTGTCGATATTGCCGTTGGCTTCGCCGATCACGGCGGCGACTTGCGCGAGACTGCCGGGCTCGTTGAGCACGGTTACGGAAATCTTCGCGGGGAAGCGCTGCGGATTGTCTTCGTCGATGTCCCAGGTGACGTCGATCCAGCGCTCGGGTTCCTCGTCGAAGGCTTTCAGCGCCTCGGCATGGATCGGGTAGATGGTGATGCCCTGGCCCGGGAGTCAGGATACCGACGATGCGGTCGCCCGGCACGGCGCCGCCGGCGGCGAAGCTCACCGGCAGGTCGCCGCGCAAGCCCCTGATCGGGATGCCGCTCGGTCCTTGCTGCGCGCGTCTTTTCGCTCCGATCCCGGCCAGCGAAACTTCAGGCCCATCACCTTGCGCAGCCCGAACCAGCCTTCGTCGTTGCGCTTGACCTTGCGCCGCCGCTTGGGGAGGCTCTTGCGACTTTTCTTCGGGAAACACCGCGCGGACCACGTCGGCCGAGGCAAGCTCGCCGCGACCGACCGCGGCCATCACGTCCTCGGCGGTCTTTTGCGACAGGCGGCCAAGCGCCGCGGCGAGGGCTGTCCTCGCTGAAGGTCTTCTCCCGGCGCTGAAAGGCCCTGACCAGGATCTCGCGGCCGAGCTTGCCGTATTGGGCGCGGACGGCGTCGCGGGTGGCGCGCCGGATGGCCGAGCGCGCCTTGCCGGTGACGGCGAGACTCTGCCAGGCCGAAGGCGGAAGCTGCGCCTTCGAGCAGATGATCTCGACCTCATCGCCGTTCCTGAGCTCGGTCACGAGCGGCATCGGGCGTCCGTTGATCTTGGCGCCGACGCAGGTGTTGCCGATGTCGGTGTGCACGGCGTAGGCGAAATCGATGGGGTTGGCGCCGCGGGGCAGCGCGATCAGGCGCCCCTTGGGCGTGAAGCAGAACACCTGGTCCTGGAACAGCTCGAGCTTGGTGTGCTCGAGGAACTCCTCGGGGTTGTCGCCGTCGAGCAGCATGCCGACGAGATGGCGGAGCCAGCGATAGGCGTTCGAGTCCTGCGACGGCGACCACGCCCTTCGGCCCGTTCGCGCCGTTGATGTCCTTGTAGAGGGCATGCGCGGCCACGCCATATTCGGCGACGGAGTGCATCCGTTCGGTGCGGATTTGCAGCTCGACCCGCTGATGGCGCGGGCCGACGATCGTGGTGTGGATCGACTGGTAGTCGTTCTGCTTGGGGTTGGAGATGTAGTCCTTGAAGCGACCGGGCACGGCGTGCCAGGTGGTGTGCACGACGGACAGCGCGCGGTAGCAATCCTCGACCTCGGGCACGACGATGCGGAAAGCATAGATGTCGGAGAGCTGCTCGAGCGAGATCTGCTTCCGCTCCATCTTGCTCCAGATGGCGTAGGGCTTCTTCTCGCGCCCGGCCACGAAGCCGGCGACCTTCGCCTCTTTGAGCTTGGCGGTGAGCGCGCCCGCGATCTCGTCGATCAGACCCTGATTGCGCTCGCGCAGGATCGCGAGGCGCTCGACCACCGTGGCATAGGCCTCGGGATTGAGCGCCTTGAAGGCATGATCCTCGAGCTCCTCGCGCAGCCATTGCATGCCCATGCGCCCGGCCAATGGCGCATAGATGTCCATGGTCTCCTCGGCGATGATCTTGCGCTTGGCAGGCTTCATCGCCCCGAGCGTGCGCATGTTGTGCAGGCGGTCGGCGAGCTTGACCAGCAGCACGCGGATGTCGCTGGAAATGGCCAGCAAGAGCTTGCGGAAGTTCTCCGCCTGCTCGGCCTTCTTGGTGACGAGGTCGAGCTTCTTGATCTTGGTCAGGCCGTCGACCAGCGTGCCGATCTCGCGGCCGAACAGGGCGTCGATCTCGCCGCGGGTGGTGTCGGTATCCTCGATGGTGTCGTGCAGAAGGGCGGTGGCGATGGTGGCGTCGTCGAGCCGCATCTCGGCGAGGATCGCCGCCACCTCCAGCGGGTGCGAGAAGAAGGGCGCGCCCGAGGCCCGCTTCTGATTGCCGTGGGCCTTCATGGCGTAGACATAGGCGCGGTTGAGCAGCGCCTCGTCGGCGGTCGGCTGATAGCTCAGGACCCGCTCGACCAGCTCGTATTGGCGGGTCATGGCGCGGACCTTCCAGCGCCGGCACGGCGCGGCATGAGCCGCGCTTTCAACTACCGGCGTGGCAAGGCAACAGGCGACGCGACCTGCAGAAGAACGGCAAGGTCAGCGCGAGCGGGGTCCCGCATTGGAGCCATCCGAAGGCGCCTGGCTCGCCATCCGGCGCAGCAGCTCCTCCTCGGTCATCTTGTCGATCGTCGAGTCGGTCGACTGATCGTCCTGGCCGAGGACCGGCATCCTGGTGTCGGTCGAAAGCATCGGCACGGCTTCGGCCTCGGGCTCATCCACCTCGACATATTTCTGCATCGAGTGGATGAAGTCCTCTCTCAGGTCGTCGGACGCGATTTTCTTCTCGGCAATCTCGCGGAGCGCCACGACCGGGTTCTTGTCGTTGTCGCGCTGCACGGCGATCTGGGCGCCGGCCGAGATGGTGCGGGCGCGGTGGCTGGCCAAGAGCACGAGCTCGAAGCGATTGGGAACCTTATCGATGCAGTCCTCGACGGTGACACGAGCCATCAGGTGATCCTTGTTTCAGCGGGACGAGGTTAGCCCCTATTTAGGCGGTTCGCCGCGGGCCAGGCAAGCCGAACTGCGGTCAGAGCCGTCTTCAGCACGGCTCCCTGCCCCCGCTTCGATGCCTTCCGCCACAGCTCGCGTGCGCTTCGCTTGAGCGCGGGGTGACGCCAATTGGGCGCAATATCGAGCAGCGGCCTCAGCACGAAGGGCCGTTCATGGACAAGCGGATGCGGCAGAACGAGAGGTCGCGCCCCGGCCTCAACAAAAGCTGGCCGCAGGCCTGCGCCAAAGCCTGACCTGTCCTCCGTAATCGAGAATATCGATATCGAGCGTGCGCGGACCCCAGGGTCTGCCGCCCCGGCGGCCCGAGCGGCGCTCGATCGCCTTGAGGACCCGGAGCAGCGCGTCCGGCGACAGGGACGTGTCGAGCAGCGCGACCGCGTTCACATAGGGCGGCTGCCGGGCGCTCCCGACGGCCGCCGTCACATAAAGCGGAGAGACGGCCGCGACGTCGATATTGCCCCGCTCCATTTCGCCCAAGGCGCGCAATCGTTTCGCGGCGGGCTCCCCACGCTCCGGGAGAATTGGCACCGAGACCGATCACGACTTTGCTACGCGCCAGCAATTGCGGAGCCACGCCGTCATACCTATGTTGTCCTAAGCAGCCTCTCATCACTTCATTGCGAGAGGCCGCTCTTTCTCAATCAAGGCATATTGCACGTGAACGGTACGCAAATGAACTTCTATCCGAACGAACGAATCGCTCTCTTCATCGACGGCGCCAATCTCTACGCCACCGCCAAATCGCTCGCCTTCGACATCGACTATAAGCGGCTGCTCGCGCTGTTCCGCTCAAAGGGCCAGCTCGTGCGCGCACTCTACTATACGGCCCTGGTCGAGGATCAGGAGTATTCCTCGATCAGGCCCCTGATCGATTGGCTCGACTATAACGGCTACACCATGGTGACCAAGCCGACCAAGGAGTTCATCGACGCGACCGGACGACGCAAGATCAAGGGCAACATGGACATCGAGCTTGCCGTCGATGCCATGGAGCTTGCCGATCACCTCGACCATATCGTGCTGTTCTCGGGCGACGGCGATTTCCGTTCGCTGGTCGAAGCGCTTCAGCACAAGGGCAAGAGGGTCAGCGTGGTGTCCACGCTCGCCACCAATCCGCCGATGGTTGCGGACGAGCTTCGCCGCCAGGCCGACCAGTTCATCGAACTCGCGCAGATCTGCAAAACGAGATCGGCCGCGATCCGGCCGAGCGGGCGCAGCGCGGCGAGCGGCGGCGCGGCGAGCCGGGCCCGCTCGATGAGCTCGAGTCCGAAGACCTGATCGAGACCTGATCCGATCTCGCAGTGGCGCAACGGGCCGTGCGGCGCTAGGCATGACGCATGCCGCCCCTCGACGCGAGCCTCCACGCACGGCCCGAGCCCGCCGAAAGACTGCCCGCTCTGCCCGCGCCTCGTCGCCTTCCGCAACGAGAACAGGCACGCGCATCCCGACTGGTTCAACGGCGCGGTACCCTCTTTCGGAGCCGAGACGCGCGGCTTCTCATCGTCGGGCTTGCTCCCGGGCTTAAGGGCGCCAACCGCACCGGGCGCCCTTTCTTCGGCGACTATGCCGGGGAGCTTCTCTACCGCACCCTGCTCAAAGTCGGGCTGGCGCGCGGGCGGCCACGATCCGTGCCGCGCCGGAGGCGCTCGAGCTGGTGGACTGCATGATCACCAATGCGGTGCGCTGCGTGCCGCCGCAGAACAAGCCGAGGCCCGACGAGATCGCGCGCTGCCGCCCGTTCCTCATCGCCCGCATCGCGGCGCTGCCCAATCTCAGCTCGTTCCTCGCCATCGGCCGCATCGCCCATGACGCTATTCTGGATGCGTTGCAGCTGAAGCGGAGCGCCTATCCCTTTGCGCACGGCGCCCGGCACGTCCTTCCAGGCGGGCTTGTCCTGTTCGACAGCTATCATTGCTCACGCCAGAACACCAATACCGGGCGGCTGACCACGGCCATGTTCGAGACAGTCGTTGCCGAGGCCGCGGCAAGTTTGCACAAGAGTTGAGCGGAAGGAGCGAGCCGCCTTGCCGCCGCCCGGCAAGTCGTGCATGGTTTGAGGGCGGGCCAGGGACCAAGCCAGGGAAGGACCCCATGGCGGGGTTGGAAATTTCGCCGACAAAAGTCGGCTTCGTCATCGTCAAGTCGCGCGAGATCGCCGCCAAGGTCGCGGCCTGGGACGACGGCGCCACCTCCGATCATGACGCCGAGTCGATCCTCGAATCGTTCTCCGACGACGCGACCCAGGACGAGCTGAAGGGCTTCATCCGCGACCTCAATGAGGACGAGCAGGCGAGCCTGGTCGCGCTCGCCTGGATCGGCAGAGGCTCGTTCGGTCCTGAGGAGCTCGAAGAGGCGCTTGCAACGGCACGCGCCGAGCGCACCAATCGCACCGACGAGTATCTCCTCGGCATGCCGCTCCTGCCCGACTATCTCGAAGAGGCGCTCGACCGGCTCGGCTACTCGGTCGAGGACGCCGAGGACGACGCGCTTTAACGCGCACGCCCGGTCCCAACGTCCCGCAAGACTTCTGCGGCGTGCCCGGCGGGATCGCGAACGGGATAGACGACCCTCTCGATGGCGCCGTCCAGCGACGAAAAGCGTGAGGCGCTTGAGGTAGATCGCGCCGCCCGTGGTGAAGGTTGGGAGACGGAGTGCATCGCCGAAGGCGCCCCTCGGCATCGCTCAGAATCGGAAACGGCAGGGCAAGGCGCGCCACGAGTTCGCGGTGATACTCCGTGACCTGACGGCTCAGGCCGAAGAGCCGCACGCCGAGCGCGGTGAAATCGGCATGATCGGTCGCGAAAGCCTTCGAGCTCGGGCGTCGAGCCATGCGCGCCGGGGATTGAGTCCCAATCGGGTGGATTGGGATGACCGGGCCGACCCGTCCAGGGATAAACGATCAAGAGGCTTCGTCCGCGTGCCGCGGCCAGGTCGACCGTGCTGCCGTCCGTTGCAGGGAGCGGGATGGATGGCAGGCCATGCCCGGCGTCGGATGATCGGCGCCACCGTCATCGATCGCTTGAGGATCACTGCGGAAGGCCGGTCACCTTCCCTACCCCTTCTCGCGCATCAGCCGGCCCTTCTGCCGCTCCCAGTCCCGCTTCTTCTCGGTGTCGCGCTTGTCGTGCAGCTTCTTGCCCTTGGCGAGGCCGAGCTCGACCTTGGCGATCCCGCGCGCGTTGAAATAGAGCTTGAGCGGCACCAGCGTCATGCCCTGGCGCTGGATCGCGCCGAGCAGGCGGCGCGATCTCGCGGGAATGCAGCAGAAGCTTGCGCGGCCGCGTCGGCGCGTGGCCGTCGCGTGCCGCGCCGGCATATTCGGCGATATGGGCGTTGATGAGATAAAGCTCGCCGCCCTCGTCGGAGGCATAGGACTCGGCGATATTGGCCTTGCCGGCGCGGAGCGATTTGACCTCCGAGCCTTTCAGCGCGATGCCGGCCTCGAGCTTCTCCTCGATGTCGTAATTGAAGCGCGCCTTCCGGTTCTCGGCGACGAGCTTGCCGCTCTCGCGCTTCGGCGCCATGACGTCACCTTGACCGGCATTAGACGAGCGACGAGGCCGACCGCCGCCAGCGCCTCGTCGACTTTCTTCCGCGACGCCGGCGCGAGCGGCGCAAGCGGAAGCCGCGTCTCGCCGGTGCACAGCCCGAGCTTGCTTGCCGCATATTTCACCGGACCGGGATTCGATTCGACGAACAGCGCGTCGTGCAGCGGCATCAGCCGGTCCTGCAACTGAAGCGCAAGCTTGAAATTGCCGGCGAGGCAGGCGAGCTGGAACTCCGAGCACAGCGCCGGCGCCACATTGGCGGTGACCGAGATGCAGCCCTGGCCGCCATGGGCCATGAAGCCGAGCGCGGTCGCATCCTCGCCCGAGAGCTGGATGAAGTCGGTGCCGAGCGCGGCGCGTTGCTGGCTCGCGCGCGCCATGTTCGCGGTCGCGTCCTTCAGCCCGACGATGTTCTTGAGCTTGAACAGCCGCGCCATGGTCTCGACCGACATGTCGACGACGCTGCGGCCGGGGATGTTGTAGATGAGGATGGGAACGTCGGCGCAGTCGTTGATGGCCTTGAAGTGCAGATAGAGCCCTTCCTGCGTCGGCTTGTTGTAATAGGGCGTCACCACCAGCACGCCGTCGGCGCCGGCGCTCTCGGCATGACGGGTGAGCTCGACGGCCTCGGCGGTCGAGTTCGATCCGGTTCCGGCGATGACCGGCACGCGTCCCGCCGCCGCCTCGATGCAAAGCTCGACGACGCGCCGGTGCTCGTCATGGGTGAGCGTGGGCGATTCCCCGGTCGTTCCGCAGGGCACGAGACCGTGGGTGCCCTGGTCGATCTGCCACTCGACCAGCTTCTGGAAGGCGCGGGCGTCGACCTTGCCGTCCTTGAACGGGGTGATGAGGGCCGTGATCGAGCCTTGAAACGGCGGCATGGGCACGCGGGGTCACTCCTGAGGTGATCGCGCTTGGTAAACACGGGACGGAAGGGACGGCGGACAATAGGGTGCGGGCCTTGAGGCGGCAAGGCGCTGAAAGCCTGGGGAAGGCGCGCTTGACATGGGCCTGTCCCGGCACAGCTACGCCATCGCCCGAATCGCGGACAAAATCTATATTTTCCAGAGACTTGTATGATTTTGCTATGAAAACACGTGCCGTCCCGGGCACGTCGTCCCAGACATTTTTCTGCCGGATTCTTTCAGACATTGTTCAATTCAGGCACATTACAGTGCCGTCTTCGTCGCGGCTCCCCGGCTCGGGGGACGTCCTGACCCGCGTAACCAGGATCGTAACCGGAAACCGATCGACGAGATGAAACGCATTCGCGCGCACATCTTACCATTGCTCGTTTCCGTTGCATGTCTCGCCCCGGCCTGGCCGAGGCGAAGCAGCAGCGTTCGGTTGCGGCCAAGCCCGTGCGCGCGACGCCAGCCAAGGCCGTCAAAGCCAAGGCGCCTGTCAAAGCGAAGGCGCCCGCCAAGCGGGTGTCCGCCAAGAAGACCGCCAGCAAGACCGCCATCGCCCCGGGTCTGCCCGACCGCAATCCGCTGAGGATGGCCGCGCCCGTGGCGCCGGTGGCTGAGGCTCAAGAAACAGCGGCGGCTTCTCTCACCCCTTCCCCTGCACCCCTGGCCTCGCCTGAGCCCGCGCCCGCCAGCGAAGCAACTGCCGCAACTCAGCAAGACCGCGATGCGGCGACGACCTCGGTCCCGATGACGCCTTCCGCCTCGAGCGCCGTGACGAAGATGCGCGCGGGAGAGACGGTTTCCGAAGTCTCCCTGCCCGACCGCAATTCGAAACCGCCGTCATTGCTCGCGCCGCCTTCCTTGCCGCTCCCGAAGGCGCCCGCGCCGCAAGTCGTGATCGACATGCCGCTCCCCGATGCCAATCCGGCCCGCACGGGAACGCTCGAAGCCTTGAAGGGCACGCTTGCGCCGGCCATTGTAGCGCCTGCCCCGGCGCTCGATTACGCATCGATCCTGAAGCCGATCCTGTCCTACGACTTGACCGCCTCCGACGAGGCCAATGTCAGGGAGGTGATGCGCTCGGGCACGGGCGCCGCCGCCCGGATCAAGGACCCGGCGGCTCGCGACTTTGCCCTTTGGTACAAATATCGCAACAGCCCGGCGACCGGAAACGCCGAGGCGATCGAGCGATTCCGGCTCTCGCATCCCGACTGGCCCGGGCAGGACGAACTGCGCGAGAAGGCGGAGACGGCGCTCTTCCTCACCGATGCCGACACCGATGCGGTCAAGGCCTTCTTCAGACGCCTCACCGCCGCAAACCGGCGCGGGCAAGGCAGCGCTCGCTGCGGTGTCTATAGAAGGACAACAACGAAGCGGGGGCGCGCGATCTCGTCGTTTCCGCCTGGCGCGACCATCAGCTCAATGCGGCGAGTGGAGAAGAAGATCCTCGACCGCTACGGCAGCTGGCTCACCTCCGAGCATCACCGGGCGCGCATCGACCGGCTGCTCTATCCCGACGAGAAAGGCGCGATCGAAGCCGCGCTCCGGGTGTCCAAGCTGCTGTCTCGCCGAGGAGCAGAAGAAGGTCGCGGCGCGCATCGCCGTGGTCAAGCGCGGCGGCAACGCCGGAAAGCTTCTCGATGCGCTGCCCGCGAACGCCGTCGAAGCCGATGTCGGCTTGCGCTTCAACCGCATCCAGTGGCTGCGTCGCACCAAGGACAAGGAGCGCCGGGAGCAAGCCTGGAAGATGCTGCTCGATGCGCCGAGCGAGCCCAATATTCTGCTCGATCTCAACAATTGGTGGACCGAGCGGCGCATCAATTGCCGCGGCGCGCTGAACGACGGCAACCCAAGGTCGCCTATGAGATCGCCGCCAAGCACGGGCTCGTGTCCGGCGACGGGTATATCGAGGCCGAATTCCTGGCCGGCTGGATCGCGCTGCGCTTCCTCAACGATCCCAATACCGCTCTGCGCCACTTTCTTGTCGTTGCGCCGTGCCGCCACCAGTTCGAAAAGCATCGCGCTTGGCGAATATTGGCTCGGCCGCACCGCGCTCGCCCTCGGCGACCGCGGCTCGGCGATGGTCCATTTCCACGGCGCCGCCAAGTATCCCGCAATATTTCTACGGTCAGCTCGGCCGCCAGACGCTCGACGCCAAGCCCGCACATCTCGAAATCACGCGCACGCCCCTGCCGACGCAGGCCGACATTCAGAGCTTCCTCTCCCGGGACGCGGTGCGCGCCATCGGGGTTGCGCGGTCCGACGGGCTTGGACGGCGTCGATACCGCAATTCTTCCTGGCGCTGTCGCGCAAGCTGACCAACCCGGCCGAGGTCGTGCTGCTGGCCGAGCTCGCCAAGCTCACCGGCGATCCGCAGATCGCGCTCAGGCTGTCGAAGATCGCCTTCAACCGCGATCTTCCTCTCGGGGACTATGCCCTGCCGGTCGGGGTGCATGCCCGAGTTCAGGAGCCTGCTGACCGATCGCGTCGATCCGGCGCTGGTGCACGCCCTGTCGCGGCAAGAAAGCGAGTTCAACGCCGCCGCCAAGAGCCCGGTCGGCGCGAGCGGCCTGATGCAGCTGATGCCGGCCACCGCCGCATGCCGTGGCCAAGCCTACAAGGTGAAGTACTCGGCTCGGCGCAGCTGACCAACGCCGCCTACAACACCCAGCTCGGCGAGGCGCATCTTGCGCGACCTCATCGACAGCTATCGCGGCTCCTATTTCCTGTCGCTCGCCGCCTACAATGCCGGCGGCGGCCGCGTCGCCGAATGGATCAAGCAGTTCGGCGATCCGCGCGATCCCGCACGTCGATCCCGTCGACTGGATCGAGCGCATCCCCTTCACCGAGACGCGGCAATACGTGATCAAGATCATGGAGACGCTGCAGCTTTACCGCTCGCGGCTGGCTGGCCCGAAGCGGGCGCTGCAGCTCGTTCAGGATCTCAATCGCGGCCGGAAGGTCCCCCGCGCCGAGGCGCGTCGCGGGCGTGCAGGCAAAATCGCAGTGAGAGGAGCGGACCACGCCCCCTGGCGTCGCTCGTCAGGCTTGCCCCTGTCGCAACTTTGCTGAACACTGAAGACGACGGCGCGGGCCACGCCCGGCCGACCGGTCTAGACACTCCCAAGGTCGATCCCCGACATGCCCGAGCTTGACGGCGAGCTGTGGCGAGACATCTACTATGCGTCGTTCGACGACCTTAAGCTCTATGTCCGCCACTACCCGGCGCCGGACGCGAAACTCCGGACCGTCATCTGCCTTCCCGGGCTGACCCGGAACTGCAGAGACTTCCAGGTGCTTGCGACCTATCTGTCCAAGCATCCGGAGAAGCCGCGCAACGTCTATTGCTTCGATTATCGCGGACGCGGGCGCTCGCAATACGACCGCAACTGGCGGAACTACACGCCCTTCATCGAGCTGCTCGACGTTCTCGACTTCTTGACGGTGCGCGGCCTGCATAAGGTCGGCATCGTCGGCACGTCGCGGGGCGGCATCATCGCCATGCTGATGGCGGCGCTCAGGCCGACGGCGATGGGCCCGGTCGTCCTCAACGATATCGGACCTGTGATCGAGACGCGCGGGCTTGCGCGCATCATCGGCTATGTCGGGCGCATGCCGGTGCCCAAGACCTGGCCCGATGCCGTCATGTTGCTGCGCGAGATGAACGAGCGTGCCTTCCCCGCGTTCAACGACGCGCAATGGGAGGAGATTGCCAAGGACGTGTTCGACGAGCAGAGGGGACGTCCGGCGCGGGCTTATGACCGCAGGCTTGCGCCGCGCGCTCGGCACGATCGATCTGAGCCGCCCGGTGCCGGACCTGTGGCCGCAATTCATTGCCCTCGGGCAGGTTCCGGTGTTCGTGTTGCGCGGCGCCAATTCCGACGTGCTCAGCGCCGAGACGCTCGAGGCCATGGTCGAGCGTCATCCCAATCTCCGCGCCATGACCGTACCGGACCAGGGCCATGCGCCCGTCCTCAAGGAGCCGGACACAGTCGAGGCCATCGGCGGTTTCTTCGCGGCCAACGATTGAGCGTGGGACCTCGGGCCTGCAGTTACTCGCTGTCGAGCGGAGGAAGCAGATCGGGCAGCGACTCTTCCAGGCGCCGGCCGTCCCTCTCGGTGATTTCCTTGATGCGCGGGAGCATTTGCGCGGCGATATCACGTGACGCCGCCGCCTCTTTCCAGCGGATGCTCTCCGAGGTGGAGAACAGCTCCGGCAAATCGCGTCTGAGCTGGTAGGAGATCGCGACCGCCGTACCTTTGTCCGGCGCCACGCCCTTCGATCGTCACGGCAAGTCCCGAGAGAGCGATCTTGCCCGAATCGAGCTGGCTCAGCGCGCGCAGCGCCGCAATCACGGCCTCGTCCCAATCCTTCGGTGCGCCGGAGGCGAGCTCGAGCCGATCGTCGAAGCCGGGCCTGCGGAACAATTGCCGCGAAAGCTCGCGCAACTGCTTGCGCGCATTCTCGCTCGGCACGCTGCCGGACAAGCTCAAAGCATTGGCGCCGAGGTCGGCGACGAAGATGAAGGGATCGGCGACCGGCGGCTTGATGCTGCCCTTGGCGATTGTCAAGTCCCGTCGGCAAGGGTCCGGCAAGCGCCTTCTTCACCTCGGCGTAGTCGGCTGGCACTGCGTGCTTCGCCGTCCACGCTGAGTGCAACGTTGAGCAGCCGCACCGAGCCGCGCTTCAGATGCGACAAGCTGCTTGAGCCCGAAGCTTACGGCGCCGAGCCACTGATCCCGGGGCGGCGCGCCGTTTTTCACCTTGAGGCGATCCTCGACTTCGAGATCGGGAAAATGCGCTTTCACCATGCCAAGAACGGTGCGGCGATCCTCGTCGGACGAGACCCCACCGCGGAGCCGAATGCCGGACTCGATGCGGGTGGCCGACCACACATAACCGCGGGCGTTCGAGTCGGGTTTTTCTGCAACCTGTGTTGGTCCGGGCACCGGCAGATCGAGCCACGCCCGCGCCGCAGCGTTGAAATCGGCACGCGCGGCAAAGACCCCGGCTACGGCCGAGACGGCGACAACGCACAGGAACACCGCGCGTGGCCGGAATCCCCACATGGAATTGTCACCATTCATGACACGGCACAACTTGGCATGGTCACCTGGTCCGTCTAACCCAAGATACCCAGCCCTGCCGCCGCGCCGCGACCGGGCGAAAAGCGATGACGCGGTCTTTGACGAACAGGCCATGAGCGTGAATTGACAAACTATAGGCCATCGGCAAATCCGGTTCCAGGCAGCACTTGCTCTTGCAAACGACATTTTCATCAGCGGCGCGAGGCCGCAGAATCGCTCCCATCAAACGCTTCAACAATGACCCTGAACGCTACTGAATGTGATGGGCAAGACCGAGAATGCCGATGGCAATAAGGTAGATCGCCACCACATAGTTAAGCAGGCGCGGCATCAGCAGGATGAGGATGCCGGCGATCAACGCAATCAGTGGATTGATCAGGACAGGATCAAGGGTCATCGT
This sequence comes from uncultured Alphaproteobacteria bacterium, assembly GCA_963776655.1. GTDB lineage: Bacteria > Pseudomonadota > Alphaproteobacteria > Rhizobiales > Methyloligellaceae > Methyloceanibacter. The sequence goes on from CAVZNL010000004.1 coordinate 437,401, forward strand.
TCTTCCCCGTCGAGATGGGCCAGGCGGCCCGATTCGGCTGATTGGACGAGGCGAGCATAAGCCATCGGGGGCGCTTTGTCGTGGAGGGAAACAGGAAGCGAACACCGCGTCATGCCTCACGCCGTCCTGCCTCCTTCAATCTTGTTCGAAAGGGCATATATCCCGTCTTGTCCTTGCCCTTTTTGGCGGCAATGGCTAGTTGACCTGCCCGTCGTGCGGCAGCACTCCGCGGGGAATGGGGGGCTGACAGCAGCATGATTGTAGAGCAACCCGGCTTCTGGCTCGCCGTCCTACAGATCATCTGGATCGATATTCTGTTGTCGGGCGACAACGCCGTCGTCATCGCGCTCGCCTGCCGCAAGCTTCCGCCCCGCCAGCGCATCTGGGGCGTGGTCCTCGGGACGGTCGTCGCCATCGGCTTGCGCGTCGTGTTCGCCGGCATCGTGACGACGCTGATGCAGATCGCCTATCTCAAGCTCGTCGGCGGCGTTCTGCTGCTGTGGATCGCGGTCAAGCTGCTCGGACCCGAGGACAACGGCAAGAGCAACGAGGTCCAGGCTGTCGACAATCTTTGGCGCGCGATCAGGATCGTCGCCATCGCCGACGTGGTGATGAGCCTCGACAACGTCATCGCCATCGCGGCGGTGGCCGAGCGGTTCGACGCCCCGCACAGCTACGCGCTCTTGATGTTCGGCCTCGCCGTGAGCATCCCGCTGATCATGGCAGGTGCGGCCATCGTCATGGCGCTGCTCGAGCGTTTTCCCGTCGTGGTGTGGGCGGGTGCCGCGCTGCTCGGCTGGATCGCCGGCGAGATCATCGCCAAGGACCCGCTGTTCACGGCAAATCTCGATCCGACCACGGCGCATACCGTGGAGATCATCGGCGCCACGCTCGGCGCGCTCTTCGTCATTGCCGCCGGCATGCTGCGCCGGCGCTGGCTGAGGCGGAAGCGCGCCCGACCAGATCTAGCCTCGAGCCGGCCTAGTCGTCGATGGCGGGATGCGCTAAGTGACGAGCCGCCGCTTGTCGCCTGCCGCGCTCGGCGGGCGCGCATGGGCGGCAAGGTTAGACCTTGGATGGGTGGCCGAGTGGTTGAAGGCACCGGTCTTGAAAACCGGCAGACGCGCAAGCGTCTCGAGGGTTCGAATCCCTCCCCATCCGCCACGGCTCGCCAAGCAAGTACGGCGTCGACCATGCGCCCGCTTTGCCGGACGCGACAATCAAAACACCGCACGACGGGAACCGTCGCAGGCAGAACCGTTCGCCGTCCGCTACTTCAGCGGCGGAAGCGGTTGCGCGACGGTGGTCTGATGATGATGGAAGCATCCCCCAAGCGGGAATGACGCCATGAGAATCGCCAGGACGGCGATCAAACGCATACGCATACTAGCCCCCTTTAGAACGCGGTACGCACGACACAACACAACGGAACTGACACCCCATAGGAAGCACAGTTCCGAACGAAATTGGTGGCGAATTTGTCACAGTCGGGGCGATGATTTGCCCAAGGAATCCGGGCGCGTTTGAGCTCGTTTAAGGGGTGCCGGGCGTTCGCAACGAGCCCCACGCATCAACCCTTCGTTAACGTTATCGCGGTGCTAATGGGACGGAGCGGAGAGCACCCATGAACCCCGAAAGCGAAAGCCGATTCCTTCGATCATTCTTGACGGTCGTTGCCAGCCTCGTCCTGGTCTGCGGCAGCCTCGTGCTGCTGACTTCGACCGCCCCCTGGACCCCCCGGCAAGAGGCCGCGGACGGAGCGCCGACGGCGCCTCGATCGGCGCGTGGCGCCTCGGAGAGCGAGACGCAAGCGGAACGCGCCATCGCGCCTTCTGAGAGCGAGAGCGGCGACGAGACCCCGTCTGCGGAGACAGAGGCCGAGGCGGAGCAGCGGCGCGGAGATACAGGTCGCAGAGGCCGGGTCGGGTGCGCCTGAGCCCGTCCAATACGCGGCTTCCGAATCCTCCTCTTCCCAATCCGAGGAAGGGGCCGTCGACGCCTCTGTCGCTCCGCAAGTCGTCGAGCCCGAGGCCGTTGAAAGCGAAGCCATCGTCACCGAGTCGATGATGGGGGGCGAGCCCGGCACGGGGGCCGATGCGGCGCCGGCATACGCTCCTGAGACGGACGTGGTTCCGGAAACCGAAGCCGCCGATAGCGGCGCGCCGCCAACGCCTGTCGCAATCGAGGCGGCAGCGGCCGCCGAACAGGAGAGCGCGCCCGCCACACCTGTCGCGGTCGAAACGACAGAAGCTGCCGACCCGAATAGCGTCGAGCCGGCAACGCCGGTCGGAGCCGAGACGACGGAAGCCGCCGACCAGAGCGGAGAATTGCTCGCAGAGTCGCCGGCCCCCGCGGCGATCGCGACCGAGACGATCGGTGAGGATGCGGACGAGGCCGCCGATCCCCCGACCGCCGCGCCGGCACAATCTGTCAAGAATACAAGCGAAGCCGTCGAGGCGGCAAAACCCAAGGTCGCCGCCGCCCTGCCACTCCCGCCGCCTCCCCCGCCGCTGCCCAGGCGCAAGCCGAGGGTCGAGCCGTCCGTCTCGACGGAAGCCGTCTCGACGGAAGCCGCACGCTCAGCGCCGCAAGCCGAGCGCCCTTCCCGTCCCGATGCGCCGAAACAGGCAAAGGCCGCGCCGACCGTCGCGCAGCAAGCGCCGAAACAGGCCCACGCCGCGCCGTTCGTTGCTCAGGAAGCGCCGAAGCAGACGCAAGCCGCGCCGCTCGTTGCTCAGCAAGCACCCGCGCAGCCCGGCGGAGGTGCGCGCCGGTGGTTTCCGATGGCGCTTGCGCCTGCCGACAAGCCCGTCGCCACGCAACCGAAGGCGCGGCTGAGCGGGGCCGCCTATGCCAGCAAAGTATGGGGGGCTCTTGCCCGTCATAAGCCGAGGGCCGGTCAAAGCGGCAGTGCGACCGTGGTGTTCTCCATCGGCCCAAGCGGAGCGCTTGGCGGCGTCCGCATCGGGAAATCGAGCGGGAATACGAACATCGATCAACTCGCGCTTGCGACCGTGCGCGGCGCGGCCCCGTTCCCGCCGCCCCCGTCAGGCCCGGCCTCTTTCTCGATCCGCATCGATTTCTGATCGCTTCGGCGAGGCTCTCATTGCGGCAGCGGCATCAGGCGCGCGCAGGGCCGCCCACAAGCCACGATACGGTGTCGCCGCGCGACGCCGGCGCCTCGCCATTGGCCGGGCGCTTGAGGCTTCCGTTTCGCGCAGGGAGAGCGCTTACGACCTGAGCAGGCACCGCCGCCCCAGCCTTCGGGCCGGGACAAGATGCGGCGGAAGACGTGTCAGCGCATCGCCAAAGGCTTCGTCGATCTGGCCTTGCGTGAGGTTCCGCGCCTCTTTGAGGCTCGCGCCGGCGAGGTTGGCCCCACCGAGACGCGCTCCGGCGAAATCGGCCCGTTCGAGCAGCGCCTCGCAGAGATCCGCCCCGCTCAGATTGGCGCCGTCGAGACGCGCGTCGCAGAGATCGGCATCGGACAGGTCCGCCATTTCGAGATTCGCCCCCGACAGCGTGGCGAAACGCAACGAGGCACCCCGCAGCCGAGAGAAGGAAAAATTGATCGGTCCGCCGCTAATCGGCCCCATCTGGCGCTCGCCGGCGCTCAGCGCGATGCCCGCAAGATTTGGGGTGAGGGAAGGATTCTGCGCGCGCCACGGTTCCACGACCGCGGGCCGCGGCGCAACGCCTCGACATGCTTGGAGTCCGGAGACAACGCGACACACGCAACGAGACAAGAACGCAACTCACACGAACGCGGTACAAGCAACGATACGAAGTGAGCCTAATGCAAACGACGCGTCGGCGGCAAGGACACGCGCGCGCGGGAGCCAATTTCAATCCGCGCGCTGTGGCTTCCCCGCAACGTTGGGGCGATACGCGCGCCGCGTCAGACGGTTGCAGATAAAATGAAGAGCCGCCCGTAGGCGGCTCTTGCCGTTGTAGAATTTTGTGCAGGGCTCGCGAAGCAGCTTTCGATCAGCCGCCGATCCGCGCCGTGCCGGAACGGCCGTCGTTGCGCACCCAGCGAACCGTCGCGCCTTCGCGGGTCAGGCGGTAGCAATAGGACTTGCCGTCCATCCAGCTCGACCATTGCTGGCAGAGCTGGTCGCCCGCCACCCACCATTTGCCCCGGTCCTGCGCGCCGTCGCCGCGCGAGAAGCTCGCGGCAACGGCGCCCATCTTTCCGGACATGCGCCCGTTGGCGGCATAGTTGATCGGCAGTTCGAAACCCGAAATGTTGAGAAAGACGGTCTTGCCGCTGACGGCCTTGCGCAAGGTGTCGCCTGAGAGGGCCACCGGCTCGGCAAGTGAGGCAGTCGCCGGCAGCGCCAAGCTCGACGGCCAAGACTAAAGCTCCGATTTTCATCGCTTCCCCTTGTTCCTGAAACTGACTACGCGAAAGCGAGATAGCGGCGGGCAAACTAGGTCAAATTGGGGCCAACTCAAGCAAATCGCGTGACAAAGTTAAGGCGATTTGAAAAGCGCTCAGCTTTTCGGCCCCCGTTTCGCACCAGCTTCGTTGCGGTTGCGCTCCGGCGATTGCGCGAGGCCATGACGTTTACCACTTCGACGGCGGCGGCAAAGGCCATGGCAAAGTAGATGTAGCCGCGCGGGATATGGAAGTGCATGCCGTCGGCGATGAGCGCAGCCCCGATCAGCAGCAGGAAGGACAGCGCCAGCATCTTGGTGGTGGGATGGCGCTCGATGAAGCGGGCGACCGGCTCCGAGGCGAAATACATCACCAGGATGGCGACGGCGACCGCGGCGATCATCACCTCGATATGATCGGCCATGCCGACGGCGGTGATGATGGAATCGACGGAGAAGACGAGATCGATGATTGCGATCTGAAGGATCGCCGAGGTCATGGTGTCGGCGACGGCGCCTGGTCCGCCCTCCTCTTCCTCGCCTTCGATGTCCTGATGGATCTCGCGCGTGCCCTTGACCAGGAGAAACAGGCCGCCGGCGATGAGAATGAGATCGCGCCAGGAGAACGCGAAGCCGGCGACGCTGAAGATCGGCGTGGTCAGATGAATGATCCAGGCGATGCCGCCAAGCATGATGACGCGGAAGATGAGCGCGAGCGACAGCCCGATGCGGCGCGCCGTCTGCCTCTGCTCGGGCGGCAGGCGCGACACCAGAAGCGAGATGAACACGACGTTGTCGATGCCGAGCACGATCTCCATCGCGCTCAAGGCGATGAAGCTTGCCCAGATCTGCGGGTCGGTCAGCCAGTCCATGATCATGCGTGCGGCGCTCGGATTGCGGTGAGGGGTGAGGCGGACGGCGTGACGTCAGAGCTAATAGCTTAGCCAGAGAGTGCGGTCCACGGTCAACCGGCTATGGCGGCGCGTCTTCCCCGGCGGACAACGCGCGTACGAATCCGACACTCGTCAAATAGATCGCGGTCAAGATCGAGAAGGGCCTGGATCCAGCGCGGCGAGGGAAACGGATTGGCGACGGCCAGGGCGGCTCCCGCGGTCCACAGCGCGGTCACCAGGGCGGTGAGCGGGCGGAGCCGCGCCACGCGGAAGGGATGAACCGCCAAGAATCGGACACGAAGGTGAGGAGCACGAAGATTGCGACAATGGCTAGAGAGACGGTGCGGCGCGGGCTCAAGGGCGAAGAGATAGAGCAAGACGATATTCCAGATGGCGGGAAAGCCGACGAAATAGCCTTCCTCGGTCTTGCTGGTCGCGATCGGCGACATGGAACAGGCCCGACAACGAGGATGGCCGGCGGCGGCCGGCAGACGCGCAGCCTCCGGCAAGAGCGTCGCCTCGGTCAGCGCAAAGGCCGGAACAGCCACATAGGTGAGATAGTCGACGATCAGATCGAGCCTCTCGCCGCTGAAGCGCGGCAGCACGGTCTCGACCTTCGAGCGTGCGCGCCAGAGGGCCGTCGACGGCATCGACGATGAGCGCCGCGCCCGAGCCATATGAACATCATCTGCCAGTCGTGCCGATGGGCGGCGCCGAAGCGCAAGGAGCGCGAGCACGGCCCCGCTTGCGGTCAAGAGATGCACCGAAAGCGGCGCCGAGCCGCGCGATCATGCGCGCCGAGCCGGGCGTGTGAGCATGGGGCCGGAGCTGGCGGAGATGGCGCTTGGACGGACGCGCCTAGAAACGGCGCTTGACCTTGCCGAGGACGGTGACGTCGCCATTTTCCTCGAGCGCGCTCGGACCCTGCAGCTCCAATTGCTGCTGGTCTTGGCCATAGAGCACATCGAGCCCGAAATCGAGCTTGGGCAGAAGGGTGTAGCCGAACACGTTGATCCCGCCCTCCCCATCCTGCGGGGCGGCAACGCCGCCGCCGGGCGTGCCGAGCTGAAGCGCGTCCGGTTGCGGCACGGCTGCCGGGAACTTCGGCGGGCGGAGGCTCGGGCATTTCCTGAAAGGCAAGCGCGGGCATGCTGCCAAGGGACAGCGCCACCAACCCGGCTATGACGAAGGGCGCGCGCATGGCGATCGATCCAAGGATTAAGATGGCTTCGCGGCCGGTACAATGCAAGCGTCGGGTGAACGGCCGGTTAAGGCCTTATAATCACGAGAAAAACCGCCGCCCCTGGCTCGGGGGCGGCGGTCTGGAAGCGGAGGGGACTATTCGTTCCGCTTTACCAGTCGAAACGCAGGCGCGTGCCGAAGCCTTCGATCTTGGCCTTATCATTTTGGTTGGCGGAAACAACGGCGCCGGAAGCCGTGGTGACGAGCAGCGGGCCGCCATCGATATCGGACTGGCTATACTGGAACTGCAAGCCCGTGTAGTCGTTCAGCCACCAGTTGACGACAATCTCCCAGGTCTTCTGCTCGCCGCATAGGGTGCAGCTCGTAGACAACGATTGGAGGAAATTGCCACCTGACACTATGTTCGCATTCTGTATCGTCTGTGCCTTGTCGGTGAGGTCGATGACATCGTAGCGGCCGGCGATCTGCCAAGCGCCCCAGCCGCCGCCCTTGCCTCCGCCGAGCACAGGGTTCTTCACCTTGATGCGTCCGAACTCCCCTTCCTTGTAGCTGCGCGTCTCGCCGGTGAGGAACGCGCCTGCCTCGACGTACCAACCGTTGTAGGTGGGGTCTGAGCCGTTGCAGCATGACGAGTCGTTCCAAACGCGTCTCGCGCGATCGAGGCGTCGAGCTCGGTGTACTCGCCGACCACATGCACTGGCCCCCAGATCACCGCGCCTTCAAGGCCCCAGAACTGGTCTTCATCGAAGATTTGCGGCGTTTGGACGAAGCGGTCGGCAAGGTGGAGATCGGCACCGCGCGCGCGATAGCGGAAGAGCTCATCGTTGAATGGATTCACAATGGCCGCGTTAGATGCGCTGCGCCGGTCTTCGGCATTCTGACGCCCGCGCCAGCTCGCGCCGAGATGCACGACCTGGTGCACGCCGTTGACCTCGCGGTTGATCGGCGCGAGCGTGAGGCGGGCGGCTCCGGTCACGACGTCGTCGAGGAACAGTTCGTCCTCGAAGGGCTCGGGACCAAAAATGCCCGCCGACACGGTGTAATGGTCTTTCGCATAGATCACGCCGGCACCGATCTGACGGTCAAGGCCCCAGGCCTCGACGAAGGCGGCGCGCTCCAAGAAGGTGAGGAAGCGCGAGCTTGTCATCTCATCGAGTGAGTTTGGCGTCTTGAAGTTGCCGGCTCGCAAGCTGAGGCCGTCAGCGAGGCCGTTATATTCGACATAGGCGTCCTTGATCGCCGTCACGTCATTGGCAAAGTCGACCTCGAACTTATAGGCCACGTTGTAGAAGACGACACCTTCCACGCCGAGGCGAGCACGCCGGAGCTCGGCCGCGCTCACGTCGGGTCTGCCGGTGATGTCGAAGTCCTGGTCGATGGCGTTGTAGTCCGTCTGGAGCCGGCCACGGACTTTGAACGAGAACTTGCCGTCGGCGCTCGACAATTCCGGCGCGCCTTTCCACTTGACCTTGAGATCGAGATCGCTGCCGCCGGCATTCTCGGCAGCGGCATTCGCCGCGGCGGCCTGCGCCTGGGCGTCCTGCACTTGCTTTTGCAAACCCTTGATGGTGGCCTGCATCGCGTCAATTTGAGCTTGAATATCCCTCATATCCTGTTGTGCGTTTGCGCCGGTCACTCCCGCTGCCAAGAACCCGACGGCGCCCGCGCCGGCAAGCAATTGCCGGCTCAACTTTCTCAGTCCCCCGTTCATGTCCCTCTCCACTGTTTGACCCTGCGATTGTGCTAACTCGTTCTAATATTGGGAAATTCTTCTGTTTCCCTATGTCGCGCGGTTACTTTGCCAATTCCCTTGTTGGACCCTACCCCGTTCTATTTCCCGCCCAATGACACACGCGTGACAAGCGAACGACGGTGCGTTTTTTGGCCGAGCACTGTTGCCGATCGGCAACGCTCGACGCCCGCGCGGCCGTCATCTCGGGCCGGCGATCTCGCCGATGTCTTGCTCGCGAATGAAATAGAATGGCGCAGCGCGAACGGCGCCATGGTCTAGGGACCGACTCGCCGAGGTCGATGAGAAGCACGAATGAGCCGAGCCAACGACGGCCGCGGGACTGAACGCCTATTCGACGTTGCGGTGGTCGGAACCGGACCTTCGGGTCTCGCCGCGGCGCTTGCGCTTGCGCATGTGGGTGCCCAGGTTGCGGCGATCGGCCCGGCGCCGGCGGATTTGCGCGAGGGAAGGCTCGAAACCCGAACCGCCGCGCTGCTCGCAAGCTCCGTCGATCTGTTGAAGACGCTTGGTGTGTGGGATCGGCTCGCGACCCATGCGGCGCCGCTCGAAGCGATCCGCATCATCGACAACTCGCGCAGCCTTCTGCGCGCTCCGGACCTGGTATTCGAGGCGAGCGAGCTCGGGCTTTCCGCCTTCGGCTACAACATTGCCAACACCGTGCTTGTCGACACGCTCCATGCGCGGGCCGGGGAGATCCTGCCTGCCGTCATCGCGGCGAACGTCACCAGCATAGAAGTCGATGAAGAGAAGGCGCGCCTCACCTTGGATCAGGGTGCGCCGCTCGCGGCACGCCTCGTGGCAGGCGCGGACGGCAGGCACTCGATCTGCCGCACGAGCGCACGCATCGGCGTGACCGAGCGGCGTTACGATCAATCGGCCATCGCCACGAATTTTCGTCACTCCCTTCCCCACCGGAACGTTTCGACCGAGTTGCACCAGGAGCACGGATCGGTCACCACCGTTCCCCTTCCCGACGCCCATGCCTCGAGCTTGATATGGGTCGGGTCGCCCGCCGAGATCGCGCAGCTGATGCAACGCGACGACGCCGGCTTCATCGAGGCGCTCGGGAAACGTCTCGCCGATGTTCTCGGGACCGTCTCCGGCCTCGGGGCGCGTGCCGCATTTCCTGTGGCGGGGCTTACGGCCGACCGGCTTGCGGCCAGGCGCACAGCGCTGCTCGGCGAGGCCGCTCACATCCTGCCGCCGATCGGAGCCCAGGGCCTCAATCTCGGCTTCCGTGACGCGGGCGCGCTTGCCGATTGCGTTGCCGACGCAATGGCGGAGCGCCGCGATCCCGGCGCAAGCGAGACGCTTGACGCCTACGTGCAGGCCCGCCGGCTCGACGTCATGACCCGCACGCTCGGTGTCGATCTCCTGAGCCGCTCGCTCTTGACGACGCTTCCCCCGCTGCAAGCGGCCCGCGGCCTCGCACTTTACGGACTGAATATGCTTTCGCCGTTGCGCCGCGCCGTCATGCGCATCGGCCTTGCCCCGCCGACCGAGTTGCCACGTTTGATGCGCCCCCGCTCGGGCTGAGCTTCGGAGCCGTTCATGGGTCAAACCGGCGCCTGTTTGACCTATCCCGTCGCGAAGTTGACAGCACCCTCGGCCTTGGTTCTTATCGTGCATAGGAGGCATGGGGTCGCCATGTTTGCCCGCAATGCCAAATACCAGATCGGCCAAGTCGTCCGCCACCGGGTCTACCCGTTCCGTGGCGTGATCTTCGACGTCGACCCGACCTTCAGCAACACCGAGGAATGGTACCGCTCGATCCCCAAGGACGTCAGACCGGACAAGGATCAGCCCTTCTATCATCTGCTCGCCGAGAACGCCGACACCGAATACATCGCCTACGTGTCGGAACAGAATCTCATGCCTGATGGTTCGGACGAACCGTTGCGTCACCCTCAGGTGGGGGAGCTGTTCGAGGATCTGAAGAACGGAATCTTTCGCTTCCGATTCCTGCAAGAGCACTGAGCGCATCGGGAAAGCGAAAGGCCGCTCCTGTTGTCAGGAGCGGCCTTTTCAATTGGCGAGAACGGCTCGCTTATTGCATCGGCGGTGCAGCCGGCTTTTTCTGTTGAGCCGTCGTGGCATTCTGTGGAGCGGGAGCCTGAGCCCCCGGGGCCGGCGCAACGCCGGTTGCGCCCGGCACAGCGCCGGTCTGCTCAGCCCCCTTCTTCTGCTGCTCTGCTTGAGCCGCCTTGGCTGCGAGCTCTGCCTGCCGCTTGCGGAACACTTCCATCAGCTGCCGCCGTGATTCCTCGTATTTTGCGTTGTCGACCGGCGGCCCGTCATAGGCCTTGCCGAAGCCGCCCAAAGGCACCGGGAAACCCATGGTCTTCTGCTGGATATTCATGGCCGCGACGACCATCTGCTTGCCCTTTGCGCATGGTGTCCATCAATTCCTTTGTCAGTTCCATCTGGACCTGGCAGCTCGTGGGGAAGCAGAGCGTGTATTGAAGCTTGATCGGCTCGTTCTCATCGATCTTGACCTGGACGCCGGGCGGGATCACCAGCGCATAGGCGGTCGGCACCCTGATAAGAAGCTGCTGCTTCTCCTCGCCTTCCACTTTGCGCACGGCGGCCGCGATCAACACCATGCCGCTATTCGGCTCAAGCCCTTCGTGATTGACGAGGCAGATTTCCTTGTTCTGGGTCTGCTCGCTCCTCATGCAGAGCTTGACCCAGGCATCCTCACCCGCTGCGCCGGCAGCGCCCTGAGCGCCGGCAGGAGCTCCCGGAGCGGCAGCAGGTGCCGGTGCGGCAGGCGTCGTTTTCGGTGCTTGCGTCGATTTGGGCTGAACCTGGCCCTCTTGCGCCATGGTCAGCGGCGCGGCAAGCGCGAGAGCGAAGGCCGCAGCGCCCGAGCATAACAACCATCGAGCCGCGCCGCGGCTCAGCGAGTTCCAACGATCCCTGGACCCGATCATCATCGACCTTTCCTCTTTTCGCGGGCTGATACAGGTCTAACTGATGACCCTCTTCGCCGCGCGTCCCGTATTATTGGTCAAATACCCGAAATGAGGCATAGACGTGGCTGAGAGCCCCACTCCCGGCGCAGCCCCCTCCTCACCGTCGCGGTCACAGCGGCATTTGCGTTCGGGGCGATGTTCCCCTTAACTCCGTGCTGCAATGCGAAAAGCATCTATAGCCACGCGCGGCTGCTCTTGAAAGCCCCTATTTCCCTCCTGGCTTTGAGCCTGTTCCTGTTCTCGGGCAGCGCTGCGGCCGGTCCTCAGCAAGGCCTTGCCATGCATGGCGAGCCGCTCGAGCCCGCTGGGTTTGCGCATCTTCCCTATGCCAATCCCAAGGCGCCCAAGGGCGGCCGCGCGACCTTCGCCGTGCAGGGTTCCTTCGACAGTCTCAACCCCCTGATCGTCAAGGGCGTTCCTGCCGAGGGCGTGCGCGAATACATCTATGAGAGCCTGCTCGCGCGCGCCTATGACGAGCCCTTCAGCCTCTACGGGCTGATCGCCGAGAGCGTGGAAACGCCGGACGACCGGAGCTACGTCGAGTTCACGCTGCGCCCGGAAGCGAAGTTCTCCGACGGCACGCCGATCACGGTCGCCGACGTGATCTTCTCGCACGCGCTCTTGCGCGATCACGGCAGGCCCAATCATCGCTCCTACTACCAGAAGGTCGCCAAGGTGGAGCAGACCGGGCCGCGCAAGGTGAAATTCACCTTCGACGCGAGCGGTGACCGCGAGATGCCGCTCATCATCGGATTGATGCCGGTCCTGCCGCGCCATCTCATCGATCCCGGAGCGGTTCGAGAAGACGACCCTCGCCCCTCCGATCGGCAGCGGTCCTTACAAAGTCGCCAAGGTCGATCCCGGAAAGAGCATCGTCTTCAAGCGCGATCCTGCCTATTGGGGCCGCGATCTCCCCGTCAATCGCGGGCTCTACAATTTCGATGAGATCCGCTTCGACTATTACCGCGACGCCGGCAGCATGTTCGAAGCCTTCAAATCGGGGCTTGTCCGTTTGCGCAATGAAGACGATCCCGACCCGCTGGACCGAGGGCTACACCTTCCCCGCCCTTCGCGACGGCCGCGTCGTCAAGGAGGAGCTGCCGGTCGAGACGCCGGCCGGCATGTCGGCGCTCGTGTTCAACACGCGGCGGCCGATCTTCGCCGACCAGCGCGTGCGCGAAGCGCTGATCAAGCTGTTCGATTTCGAGTGGGTGAACCGCACGCTCTATCACGGCCAATATGCGCGCACGGAAAGCTATTTCGCCCGCTCGGATTTGGGCGTCGCATGGGCGCCCGGCGGACCAGTGCCGAGCGCGCGCTGCTCGCGCCCTTCGCGGGCGAGGTGAAACCGGCCATCATGGACGGAAGCTTCGCCTTTCCGGTCAGCGACGGCACCGGCGAGAATCGCGAGGGCCGGCGCGAAGCGCTCCAGCTGCTGGAGGCCGCCGGCTATCGGTTGACCGGCGGCAAGCTCATCAATGTGGCGACCGGAGAGCCCTTCACCTTCGAGATTCTGGCGGTGACGCGCGCCGCAGGAGCGGCTCCTGCTCACCTATGCGCGGGCTTTGAAACAGGTGGGAATTGAGGCACGAATCCGTCAAGTTGACTCGGCCCAATATCAGCGGCGCAAGCAGACCTACGACTTCGATATGATCCAGTATTTCTGGCCGGTGTCGCTATCGCCGGGGAATGAGCAGTCGTTTCGGTGGGGGAGCGAGGCCGCGGTGACGGAAGGCACGTTCAACTATCCGGGCGTGAAAAGCGCGGGCGTCGACGCCATGATCGAGGCGCTGCTCAAGGCCGAGGACCGGCGCGATTTCGTCGCCGCCGTGCGCGCGCTCGATCGCCTGCTGCTCTCGGGCGACTATGTCATTCCGTTGTTCCATCTGCCGCGCCAGTGGGTCGCGCATTGGAGCGATCTGAAGCGGCCCGAGACGACCCCGCTCTACGGCTATCAGATCGACACGTGGTGGATCGAGCCGCAGGGCGCATGCGGCTGACGGCGGAGGCGCGGGCAAACCGTGATCGCACCATGAGCACGCTCCCGGCCGAAAACATCGAGAGGAAGAGGCGAGCGATCTGCTGACGGCGGAACGGCTGCTGCGGCGACGGGCGATCCAGAAGCCCAATGTCATGGCGCTTCTCCGATCCGCCCAATCGTTCGGGCGCTCGGCCTCGGCACGCCGCGTTCCTTTACCTATCGCGAGGCCGACGCGGCCGTCGACGCGCTCGCCGCCGTTCTTCGTCGAGCTTGGCCTTCGCGCCCGGCGACACGATCGCGGTGCAGCTTCCCAATCTCGCGCTGTCGCCGCTGACATTGCTCGCCGCCTGGCGCGCCGGGCTCACGGTCGCGGCGCTGCCGATGCTGTGGCGGGGGCACGAGATCGGCAGGGCTTGCGCCGAAGTCGCACCCAAGGCGCTGATCGGCGTCTCCTGTCTTCGCGGGACGAGACCCCGATCGAGACGCTGTGCGCGGTCGCCGCCGGTCAGTCTCTCGGTGCGCTTCGTGCTCGGCTTCGGCCCGCATCTTCCCGACGGCGTCGCCTCCCTCGATGAGGCGATCGACACGCGCCGGGACTTGGCAGCAGGTCGAGGCCCCGGCGCGCGAAGGGCCCGGCCATGATCACCTTTACGGCGCGGGCCGGCTGCGCCGTTCCTTGCGGTCGACGCGCAGCGAGGAGGAGCTTTTGGCGCAAGGGGCGATGACGGTGCTCGCGCTCGACCTCGATCGAAGCGACGTGATCCTCAACCCCTATCCTTTGACCGGGCCGGCGGGACTTTCGCTCGGGTTTCTGCCCTGGCTGATCAGCGGCGCGACGCTCGCCCAGCATCATCCCTTCGATTATGGCGTCTTCGCCGAGCAGCTCATCGCCACGGGAGCGACGGTGACGGCGCTTCCCTCGCCCGTCCTCGCCGAACTCGCCAAGGACGGCGTGCCGGAGAGACCCCAGTGCCGGTTGCGCCGGGTCGGCGCCGTCTGGACCGGGGTCGAGCAAGCCGAACCGCTCGCGCTTTCCTTCGGCGAGGCCGCGGAGTGCTTCGATCTCTATCCGCTCGGCGATCTTGCCAGCGTCGTGCTGAAACGCGAGGCGCCGGACGATCCCGCTCCGCTCCCTCTGGGCAAGATCCCAATCGAGGATGACGACGACGACGCGGTCTTCGTGGAAACCAAGCTTGCCCCAGGCCGCGACTCCGAGGGTTACGGCGAGGTCCTTCTGCGCGGGCCGATCGTTCCCCACGGAACGCCGGAGGGACCGCTTGCGCCGACGACGACGGCTTCGTCGCCACGGGGCTTCGCGGGAAGCTCGAGCGGCACGACGGGCATGAGCTTGCAGCTCAAGGGCGACCCTGAGCTTCTCCGTCACGGCGGCCTGTCCATTGCCGCGTCCGAGTTCGACGAGCTTTACCGGAGCTTCCCCGCCTTCCTCGACGCCGCCTGTTTCGTGCTTCCCGATCCTCTGATCGGCGACCGCGTCATTGCCGCGGTGGTGCCGCGGCCGGGCGAGCCGGTCTCGCTCGAGGCGCTCAACCGGTTTCTCGAGGAGCGGAGAGTCGCGCCTTACAAATTCCCCGACAAGCTTCTCATCGTCAGGCAGATTCCGCGCGACGACGACGGCCGCGTGCTGCGCGAGCAGATTTTGCTTAGCAGGTCTGACGGTCAAGCCGCCTGCTTCACCGCTCGCGGCGATCTTGACCAGGCGCTTCAGCAGCTCGCGCGTGCCGGCAAGCCGCGCCTCGGGCGTCTGCCCAATTGGCATAATAGATCAGCCGGTGGTCGGGCTGGAGCTTCACCCTGTTGCCCTCATCGCGGATGAAGGCGATCAGGCCTTCGGGATTGGCGAAGCTCTTGTTGCGGAAGGCGATCACGGCGCCCTTCGGGCCGGCGTCGATCTGCTCGATGCCGGCCTGGCGGCACAGTCCCTTGATCTCGACGATATCGAGGAGATGGCGCACCTCCTCGGGCAGCGGGCCGAAGCGGTCGATCAGCTCGGCGGCAAAGGCCTCGATGGCGTCATGGCTCTCGACGCCCGACAGCCGGCGATAGAGGCCAAGCCTGCACTTGCAGGTCGGGCACATAGTCCTCGGGGATCAAGCACCGCGGTGCCGAGATTGATGCGCGGCGACCATTGGTCCTCGATCACGGCCCCCTCGCCGCCCTTGAGCGCGGCCACGGCCTCTTCCAGCATCGACTGGTAAAGCTCGAAGCCGACTTCCCTGATATGGCCCGACTGCTCCTCGCCGAGGAGATTGCCGGCGCCCCTGATGTCGAGATCGTGGCTTGCCAGCACGAAGCCCGCGCCGAGCGTGTCGAGCGATTGCAGCACCTTGAGGCGCTTCTCGGCCGCGGGCGTGAGCCGCGCTTCGGCGGGAATGGTGAAATAGGCGTAAGCCCTGATCTTGGAGCGGCCGACGCGGCCTCTCAGCTGATAGAGCTGCGCCAGCCCGAACATATCGGCGCGATGCACGATCAGCGTGTTGGCCGAGGGAATGTCGAGGCCCGATTCCACGATCGAGGTGGAGAGCAGCACGTCATATTGGCGGTCGTAGAAGGCATTCATCACCTGATCGAGCTCGCGCGATCGCCATCTGGCCGTGGGCGCGCGCCACTTTCAGCTCGGGCACATGCTCGGCGAGGAAGGCGGCGGCGTCGTCGAGATCGGCAATGCGCGGCACCACATAAAAGGTCTGGCCGCCGCGGAAGCGCTCGCGCAGCAGCGCCTCGCGCAGGATGACGGGATCGAACGGCATCACATAGGTCCGCACGGCGAGCCGGTCGACCGGCGGGGTCGAGATCAGCGACATCTCGCGCACGCCGGATAAGCGCAAGCTGAAGCGTGCGCGGGATGGGCGTCGCGGTCAGCGTCAGCACATGCACGTCCTCGCGGAGCTGCTTGAGGCGCTCCTTGTGCTGCACGCCGAAATGCTGCTCCTCATCGACGATCAGGAGGCCAAGATCGGCGAATTCGACGCCCTTGGCGAGCAGCGCATGGGTGCCGATGACGATATCGATATCGCCCGACTTCAAGCCCTTCTTCGCCTCGGCGCGCTCCTTGGCGCCGACCAGGCGCGAGGCGTGGGCGATCTTCACCGGGAAGCCGCGGAAGCGCTCGGTGAAGGTATGGAAGTGCTGGCGGGCGAGCAGAGTGGTCGGCACCACCACCGCGACCTGTTTGCCGGCGAGCACGGCGATGAGGCTCGCCCTGCAGCGCGACTTCGGTCTTGCCGAAGCCGACATCGCCGCAGATCAGCCGGTCCATGGGCCGCCGCTCGCCAGATCGTCGAGCACGGCGCCGATGCTGGTCTCCTGGTCCTCGGTCTCCTCGTAAGGGAACCGGGCCGAGAACTCGTCATAGAGCCCGTCGGGCGGGGTCAGCACCGGCGCCTGATGCAGCGCGCGCAGCGCCGCGACCTTGATCAGCTTCTCGGCCATGTCGCGGATGCGCTTCTTGAGGCGTGGCTTTCCGCGTCTGCCAGGCGACGCCGCCGAGCCTGTCGAGCTGCACGCCGGCCTCGTCGGAGCCGTAGCGGCTGAGGAGCTCGATATTCTCGACCGGCAGATAGAGCTTGTCGCCGCCTTGGTAATGCACTTCGAGACAATCATGCGGCTTGCCGGCGGCCTCGATGGTGGCGAGGCCCGGCGAAGCGGCCGATGCCGTGGTCGGAATGCACCACGAGATCGCCGACGGAGAGGCTCGACACTTCGGTCAGGACGTCGCTGCCGCGCTTGCCGCGCGTGCGGCGCACCAGGCGGTCGCCCAAGATGTCCTGCTCGCCGATCACGGCAAGCCCCGGCGCCTCGAAGCCCGGTCTCGAGCGGCAGCACGGCCACCGAAATGGCCTCGGGCGGCTGCTTGCAGCGCCTCGGCGAACGTGTCGACGCGCTTGGTCTCGCCGACGCCGTGCTCCGACAAGCAGCGTCGCCAGCCGCTCGCGCGCGCCGTTGCTCCAGCAGGCGACGATCACGCGCTTGCCTTCGCTCTTTGAGCCTCTTGGCATGAGCAGCCACGGCATCGAAGACGTTGGCGCCTTCGGTCTGGCGCTCGGCGGCGAAGGAGCGGCCTTGCCTGCCGCCGAAGGAGACGATACGGCCGCGTCGGGCCTCCGGGCGCTCGAACGGATCGAGCACGACCACGTGACGGTCCGACAGCGCCTCCTGCCACTCGGCCTCGCTCAGGAACAGGCTCTCGGGCGGCACCGGATGATAAGGCGGCGCGCCGAAGGCCTTGCGCTCGAGCGCCTGCGCGCGCGCGTCGTAATGATCGGCGATCTGCTCGAGCCGCTTCGCGCGCGCGTCGTCGACCAGCGGATCGAGCGTGACGGCGGCGTCCGGCAGATAGTCGAACAGCGTGGCGAGGCCGTCATGGAAGAGCGGCAGCCAATGCTCCATGCCCTGGTGCTGGCGCCCGGCCGAGATCGACTCGTAAAGCGGGTCGTCGCCGGTGACCGGGCCGAACAGCTCGACATAGCGCTGGCGGAAGGCGCTCCGCACCTCCGGCGTCAGCGCCATCTCGCTCATGGGAAGAAGCTGAAGCGACTCGCGCCGCCCCTCGGTCCGCTGCGTGGCGGGATCGAAGGCGCTGCACCTGCTCGAGCGTGTCGCCGAAGAAATCGAGGCGGATCGGCTCGCCGCCCGGCGGATAGAGGTCGAGGATGCCGCCGCGCACCGCATATTGCCCGGGGTCGGTGACGGTGCCGGCGCGCGCATAGCCGGAGATCTCCAGCCGCTCGATCAGCGCCTGCATGCTCGATGACGTTGCCGGGCTGAAGCTTGAGGCTCGCGCCGGCGATGAAGTCCGCGCGGCGGCACCCGCTGCACGATGGCGTTGACGGTGGTCAGAACGACGAGCGGCTTGTTCGCGTCCGGGCGCGCGAGCGGCAAGCGCGGCAAGGGTCGCGATGCGCTCGGGCGATGGTCTCGGCATTGGGCGCGACCCGGTCGTAGGGGACGCCGTCCCAGGCGGGGAAGCTCAAGACCTCGACATCGGGCGCGAAGAAGCGGAGCGCCTCTTCCAGCGTGGCGAGCCGGGTGGCGTCGCGCGCGACATGCAGGATCGGCGGCGCGCTCGCCGCTCGCGGCCGCGTGGCGGGCAAGCTCGCCGAGGAGAAGCGCATCGAGCCCTTCGGGCACGCCGCCGGCGATGGCGCGCGGCGCTCTCAAGCAGACGCTCGACGGGCAGGGACGGAAGCTTCGGGTCGAGGTGACATGGCTGAAGGGTCGTCGTCGGTCAGCGCGTCGGGGTCAGACCGTGGAAACGTCTGAGGCGGTCGATCAGTTCGTCGAGGTCGTGTTCGCCGAGAGAATATCCTTCGAGCACGCAAGCTCTCGATCGCGGGGTCGGGCGCGTCGATCAGGCGCTCGAACACGGCGATTTCGGCGGCGTTCATTCCATCGAGCGTCCTGCTCGGCGAAGCGGCCGAGCAGGAAATCCATCTCCTTGGAGCCGCGATGCGTCGCCCGCCACAGCGCCCGGCGGCGGCGCATGCCAAGATCGTTGCCGGACATGATAAAGCTTTCCAGTGCCGCAGCGCGTGGGTTAGAGCGAGCGCGCCAAGCCTGTCAAGGCGTGCGCGCCGATCACGCCGTCGCCATGCGGGATCGAACATGCGCGTGCCGCTCCAGAAGACCATGCGACCCGCCAGGTTAGCCCCGCTCTTCGCCACGGTGCGCTCCTTGAAGGGCGTGGGACCCAAGGTCGAGGGGCTGTTGAACAAGCTCGTGGCGCCGCGCCACGAGGGGGCGCATGCGCGCGTCATCGATCTGCTTTGGCATCTTCCCGTCGGCGTCATCGACCGCGCCGATCGACGCCGCGCATCGCCGAGGCCAGGATCGGCGAGCTCGCCACGCTCGAAGTCACCGTGACCGAGCACCGGCCGGGCGGCGGCCGGCGCGGCGATCGCGCGCGCCCTATCGCGTGCTGGTCGAGGATGAGGCCGGCGCCGCGCTCGAGCTCGTCTATTTCAATGCCGATCCGTCTTATCTCAAGCGTCTCCTGCCGCAGGGCAGCAGGCGCCTCATCTCCGGCAAGCTCGAATCCTATGACGGGTGGCTGCAAATGCCGCATCCCGATCATGTGATCGCGATCGATGAGCGACGGCGGCGCGCGCGCTGCCCCTGCACGAGCCGATCTATCCGCTGACCGCAGGCCTCACCAACACGACGCTGCGCAAGGCGATCGGCAAGGCGCTCGGACAGTTGCCGGCATTGCCGGAATGGATCGATGCGGGCTTTCTCGCCCAGAACGGCTGGCCGGCTTTCGCCGAGGCGCTCGCGCGCCTCCATGCGCCCGCGACCGAGGCCGATCTTCTCCCTTCGGCGCCGGCACGCGCGCGGCTCGCTTACGACGAGCTTCTCGCCAACCAGCTTGCGCTTGCGGTGATCCGCGCCCGGCTCAAGCGGCGCGCCGGACGGCGTCTTGCCGCCACGGGCAAGCTGCGCAAGGCCATCCTCGCCGCCCTTCCCTTCAGCGCTCACGGGCGCGCAGAAACGCGCGCTGGCCGAGATCGACGCCGATCTCGCGAGCCCTCACCGCATGCTCCGCCTGCTCCAGGGCGATGTCGGCAGCGGCAAGACCGTGGTGGCGCTGCTCGCCATGGCGACGGCCGTCGAGGCGGGCGCGCAAGCGGCGCTGATGGCGCCGACCGAGCTGTTGGCGCGCCAGCATCTGCAAACCATCAGCGGCTTCGCCGCGGCGGCCGGCTTGCGCATCGCGCTCCTCACCGGCCGCGAGCGCGGGCGCGAGCGCGCGGAGATCGTGGAGGCGCTGAAGGACGGGCGGCATCGACATTCTGATCGGCACCCATGCGCTGTTCCAGGAGCAGATCGCGTTCCACGATCTCGGCCTCGTCGTGATCGACGAGCAGCACCGGTTCGGCGTGCATCAGCGGCTTGCGCTCCAGGCCAAGGGCTCGGGCTCCGGCGCCGAGCTTCTGGTGATGACGGCGACGCCGATCCCGCGCACGCTGCTGCTCACGAGCTACGGCGACATGGACGTGTCGCGGCTCGACGAGAAGCCGCCGGGGCGGAAGCCGATCGCGACCCGCACCGTGCCGCTCGAACGGCTCGACGAAGTCGTCGGCGGCGATCGCACGCGCAATCGCCGACGGCGCGCAGGTCTATTGGGTGTGCCCGCTCGTCGCCGAGTCCGAGGTGCTCGATATCGCCGCCGCCGAAGCGCGCTACGCCGAGCTCCGCGCCGCGCTTCGGCGAGACCGTCGGGCTGGTCCATGGCCGGCTTCCGGCCAAGGACAAGGATCGCGTCATGGCGGCTTTCGCCTCCGGCGCGCTGTCGATCCTGGTCTCGACCACCGTGATCGAGGTCGGCGTCGATGTGCCGAAGGCATCGATCATGATCATCGAGCATGCCGAGCGCTTCGGCCTTGCCCAGCTGCATCAGCTGCGCGGCCGCGTCGGCCGCGGCGCGCAGGAGTCCTCGTGCATCCTGCTCTACCGCCAGCCCTTGTCGGAGACGGCGCGCGAGAGGCTCAATGTGATGCGCCGGACCGAGGACGGGTTCGTGATCGCCGAGGAGGATCTGCGGCTCCGCGGCGGCGGCGAGATGCTCGGCACGCGGCAGAGCGGATTGCCGGCTGTTCCGCATCGCCACGCTCCCCGAGCATCAGGCGCTGCTCGAGGCGGCGCGCGATCAGGCGCGGCTCACGCTCGGACGCGACCCGGAGCTCAAGGACCAAGGCTCCGAGGCGCTGCAGACTGCTGCTCTATCTGTTCGAGCGGGACGACGCGATCAAGCTGATGCGGGCCGGCTGACAAGCCGATCGATGTCCTGGCTAGACGACGGGCTCTTCCTCGGGGACGGGCTTTGCGCCTTTGCTTCGCGCGAGCCTGCGCAATTGCTCCTGCTGTTGATCGGGGCCGACGAGGCCGGCCGAGACGATCAGCTTGGCCGCGTCCTCGATCGCCATGTCGAGAGGGATGACCTCATTCGCCGGCACGAACACGATGAAGCCGGTGGTCGGGTTCGGGGCCGTTCGGCATGAACACGGTGATGAGCGGATCGCCGTTGCCGATCTTGTCGTCCACCTCGACCGGCGGATCGCCGGCGAGGAAGACGAGGCATAAAGCCCGCGCCGCGGAAACTCGATCAGCCCGACGCGCTTGAACGAGCTTCCGGTCTTGGAGAAGATCGTCTGGAAGATCTGCTTGAGCAGGCGGTAGACGCCGCGCACGACCGGCATGCGGTCGAGCATCATCTCGCCGTGGCTGACGATGGTGCGGCCGAACAGATTGGCGGTCAGCGCGCCGACCAGCATCAGACCGAAAATGCCGACGATGAGGCCGACACCGGGCACGCTGAAGGGAAGATAGGTCTCCGGCAGATAGGCGTTCGGGATGAGCGGCTTCACCCAGGCATCGACGAGATTGATGAACCACCACACCACGTAGATGGTGATGGCCATCGGGCCCGACGACGATGAGGCCGGTGAGGAAATAGCCGCGCAGCCGCGCGCCGAGATGCGAGGAGTGCGTCGGCTCGGCCGCGAGCAGAGCGAGCTGGTCCTGCAGCCGGCTTCCGCCGTTGGACTTGTCTGCTCGGTCGGTGTCTTGTCGTGGACCTTCATGGCAACTTTCGGTGCGACGAGCCGACAGTAGCCTGCGGTGCGCGGTCCCGCAGGCGAGCGCGTTAGCACATGCTTCAGTCCCGAGGTGAGGCCGATGCGGGACGCAAGGCCGTGCCCAACGCATATGCGGAAATGCGTCTAAAGCGTCGCGGGAGAGCAATCGATCCCGCTTCGCTTCAAGCGCGTTGCAGACCTTAAGGCTTTCCGCCTTGTCCGGGAAGGGGCCGATCTTGAGGCTGTAGAACGTGCCGAAATTGCCGATATCGACTTTCTCGATCGCGGGCTGACGCCCGCGAGGCCCTGGCTCTGCGACACCTTCTTCCACAACGCCTTCGCCTCGTCCTCGGAGCGGCTGTTCGCGAGCTGGAGCTGGTAACGCCGCCGGAGGCCGCAGGCTGTGCCGCCGCCGGTGCGGTGGGCTCAGCCTCCGCGGTCCGGCCGAAGAGACGCCAGCTCCTCTTGCTCTCGCCGCCGCCGGCTTCGCCGGATGCGTCCTCGGTCGTGCGTGGACCAGCTCGAGCTCGCGGCCGCGGCCGGGGCCGCGGATGGCGGCTTGCTCGGCGTGAGGTGGCGCCGCTGCGGTCTCGGCAGCGGGGCGCGGGCTGTGGCGCGGCTGAAGGCGAGGAGTCGCTGCGAGATCCGAACCAGCGGGTGAGCCGGTTGCCGCCGCTGCTGCTGCTGGCTTGGCTGCTCAGCTCCCCGCGACGGAGGTGCTCCAGGCGCCCGGCGCGGCGGCCTCGGCCGGTTTGCTCGTGGTCGTGGACCATTGCGGGGAGGCGCTGGCGGTGCGGGTCGGCGGCGTTTCCGGCTGAGGCGCGGGCGCCGCGTTGCTGTCGCTACGGCCAAAGCTTGGAAACCAGCTTCTACGGGCTTGCGTCGAAGCGCTTGCCTGCCCTTCCGGGCGGACCTCGGTCGAAAAGGCGGCAATCGCTGCCGCACCCTCGGGCGCGCCGCCGCCATCGGCGATGAGCTGGTCGACCTCGCGGCTTCCGCCAATCTTGCGCGCCGAGGCGAGTTCGGCCTCGCCCTCCTTGCTCAGCCCCGCGGCGCGAAAGGCGAGCCCGCGATTGACCAGCGCCTTGACGCGGTCAGGCTCGGGCAGCCCGAGCCAGATCGCCGCGCCGAGATCGGCGGCCGCCCGGGCCGGCTCGCCCATCTTGCGGTAGGCGATCCCGCGGAGATAAAGCGCCTTGGCGGCATCGCCCGGAGAGGCGTTGTCCGAGTTGATCGTGGCCGAGAGCTGCCTGACGGCATCGCCGTATTTGCCGGCGGCAAGAGAGGCGGCGCCGCTCTTGAGACCGGCGTCCTGGGCGTAGACCAGGACCTGGCGCGCAAGAGCAAGCGCAAGCGGCAACAAGGCACAAGCGCGGAAGCATGCGCCCGCCGAAAGCAAGACGGCGCGCCCGGAAGGACTTCCGCTTATCCGCCATGTGCTTGCTCAAGCAGAGAAATCGGGCAAATCCGAGGCTCTATTCTATTCCACGGTCACGGATTTGCGAGGTTTCGCGGCTGATCCACATCGGTCCCCATGAAGGTTGCCGTATGATAGGCGATCAGCTGCACCGGTACGGCATAGACCAGCGGCGTCACGAAGCGGTGCACGGCAGGCACCGGCAAGTGCCAGGCGATGGCGCAGCCGGCGCTCGCCGGGATCGGCGTCGCTCACCAGCACGATCTGCCCTCCGCGCGCCGCGACCTCCTGCATGTTGGAGACGGTCTTTTCGTAGAGGTCGTCGCGCGGGGCGATGACGATGACCGGCATCTTCTCGTCGATCAGCGCGATCGGCCCGTGCTTCAGTTCGCCGGCGGCATAGCCTTCGGCGTGGATATAGGAAATCTCCTTGAGCTTGAGCGCGCCTTCCAGCGCGATCGGGATAGCTCGATCCGCGCCCGAGATAGAGCACGTCGCGCGCCTTCGACAGATGATGCGCGAGCAACTCGTAAGGCCGCTCGTCGCGCAGGATCGTCGCCATATGGCGCGGCACCTCGCCGAGCGCCTGAACGAGCTCCGCCTCGAGCGCGGGACCGATCACGCCGCGCGCCTTGCCGGCGGCGATGGCGAGGCAGGCCAGCACCGTGAGCTGACAGGTGAAGGCCTTGGTCGAGGCGACGCCGATCTCAGGCCCGGCAAGCGTCGGCAACACCGCGTCGGATTCGCGCGCGATCGAGGATTCGCGCACATTGACGATCGAAAGGATCTTTTGGGCTTGCGCGCGGCAATAGCGCAGCGTCGCCAGCGTATCGGCCGTCTCGCCCGATTGCGAGACGAAGAGCGCAGCACCTCCGGGATCGAGCGCGGTCTCGCGGTAGCGAAACTCCGATGCGATATCGACGTCGACCGGAAGTCTGGCCCAGCGCTCGAACCAGTATTTGGCGACGAGGCAGGCGTAGAACGCGGTGCCGCAGGCCGAGAGCGAGAGCCGGGTCAGATTGGCGAAATCGAAGGGAAGCGCCGGAATGTCGACGCGGCTCGTGGCAAGATCGACATAGGCGGCGAGCGTATGGCCGATCACCTCCGGCTGCTCGTGGATCTCCTTGGCCATGAAGTGACGGTAGTTGCCCTTGTCGATGAGAAGGGCGGAGGCGAGCGAGCGGGTCATCGGCCGCTCGACCGCCTTGCCGCTCGCGGTCGCGGATGGCGACGCCCTGCCGTGTGAGCACGGCCCAATCGCCGTCGGCGAGATAGGCGATGGCATCGGTGAAGGGCGCAAGCGCAATGGCATCGGAGCCCACGAACATCTCGCCGTTGCCGTAGCCGATGGCGAGCGGGCTCCCCTGCCGCGCCACGATCATCAGATCGTTGTAGCCGCGGAAGATCATGGCGAGCGCAAAGGCGCCTTCGAGGCGCTTCAGCGTGTGGTAGACGGCGCGCACCGGATCGTTTCCGGCCTTGAGCTCGCGCGTGATGAGATGGGCGATGACCTCGGTGTCGGTGTCGCTGGTGAAGGTCACGCCTTGTGCGGCGAGTTCCTCCTTCAGCTCGCGGAAGTTCTCGATGATGCCGTTATGCACCACCGAGACGAGTTCGGTCATGTGCGGGTGCGCATTGGCCTCGACCGGCTTGCCGTGGGTGGCCCAGCGCGTGTGACCGATGCCGGTATCGCCCGTGAAGCGGCGACCGCGCGATGAGGCTCCTCGAGATTGCGCAGCTTGCCTTCGGCGCGTCTTCGTCCGAGCTCGCCGTTCTCGACGGTGGCGACGCCCGCGGAATCGTAGCCGCGATATTCCAGGCGCTTCAGCGCGTCGACCAGTTGTTCGGCGACAGGACCCTTGCCGAGGATGCCAACAATGCCGCACATCGGCCTCTACTCTCCCTCGAGCTTCGCCACTCGCTAATTGGCACGGTTCACGTCGCGCAACTCACTGCTCTATGTCCCTTTATTTCCCGGGCTCTTCGGCTTCCTGCCGCGCCGTTCGCGCATCTTGGCGGCCCAACCGGGACGCTCTTCCTGCGGGCTGCGGGTGAGCGCCAGCGCATCGGGCGCGACGTCCTTCGAGATCACGCTGCCCGAGCCGATATAGGCCCCCTCGCCGATCTTGACCGGCGCCACCAGCGAGGAGTTGGAGCCGATGAAAGCGCCGGCGCCGATCTCGGTCCGGTGCTTGGCGAAGCCGTCATAGTTGCAGGTGATGGTGCCGGCGCCGATATTGGCGCCGGCGCCGACGGTCGTGTCGCCGATATAGGTGAGGTGATTGACCTTGGCGCCCTCGCCGATCTCCGATTGCTTGATCTCGACGAAATTGCCGACATGCGCATTCTCGGCGAGGTCGGCGCCCGGCCTGAGCCGCGCGAAGGGCCCGACCGTCGCCCCTTGGCCGATGCGCGAATCCTGCATGTAGCAGAAGCTCTTGATGGTGGCGCCGTCCTCGATGACGACGCGCTTCGCCGATCACGACATGGGGCTCGATGACAACGTCCTTGCCGATGCGCGTGTCGTGACTGAGGAACACGGTCTCGGGCGCGATCAGCGTGGCGCCATTGGCCATGACGGCATCGCGCAGCCGTTGCTGCATGACGGCTTCGGCCCGGCAAGCTCGGCGCGCGAGTTCACGCCGAGAACCTCCTCGGCGTCGGCTTCGACCATGCGCGCCTCGAGCCGATCGGCGCGCGCGAGCGCCACGGCATCGGTGAGATAGAATTCTTTCTTGGCGTTGTCGTTGCCGATCCGCCCCAGCAGATCGAGCAGGGTCTTGCTCGAGCGGAAGCCCATGATCCCGGAATTGCAGAGGGTGAGCGCGCGCTCCTCCTCGCTTGCATCCTTCTCCTCGCGAATCCCGGCAAGCCTTCCCCGGTCGTCGAGCAGCAGCCGCCCATAGCCGGTCGGGTTCTCCGTCTCGAAGCCGATCACCACGAGGTCGGCGCCGGCTGCAAGCTCGGCGCGAACCTTGCCGATCGTCTCAGGGCGCAACAGCGGCGTATCGCCGTAAAGGATCAGGACCTGACCGGGAAACGCCTCGAAGGCGCGCCGCGCCGCCTTGACCGCATCGGCCGTCCCGAGCTGTTCGGCCTGGACGAAGACTTCGAGCCTCGGATCCAGATTGCGCGGCGGTGGCCGCGACCTCGTCCATCCCCGGGCCCGACGACGAGCGCGAGCCGGTCGAGACCGGCATCCTTCGCAGCCCGGAGCGCATGCGCGAGCAGAGGCGCGCCGGCGAGACGGTGCAGCACCTTCGGCCGCTCCGACTTCATGCGCGTGCCTTTGCCGGCCGCAAGAACGATGGCAAGAGCCGAGTTATTCGTCATGCCGTGTGAATCGTTGCCGATCTGGCACTTGGCGGAGCAAGAAGCATGCCCGAAATGCCGTAACAGAAGGTAACACCGGAAGCCGCAAATCCTGTCTTTTCGAGGGGCGCTCGCCGCATGGCGCCCCTCCAATCGCGATCTGTCTAGTCC
This sequence comes from uncultured Alphaproteobacteria bacterium, assembly GCA_963776655.1. Lineage (GTDB taxonomy): Bacteria > Pseudomonadota > Alphaproteobacteria > Rhizobiales > Methyloligellaceae > Methyloceanibacter. The sequence continues at coordinate 464,077 of CAVZNL010000004.1, forward strand.
AAAGCCTTAACGAGGGCCATAACCCTCATGGGTCCGGGCCCCGCACCTTTGGACGTAACGGAAATTGACCGGGGACGCGGAGCGAGGCATCCTCAGATTCGCGGCGCAAATCGTGAGCAAAGCCTTATTGGCGTCGCTTTTCCGCCGGAATTTCGAGACGGGGAGGTCTCGAGACCGATGGCCAGGCATCGCCAGGGAGGCTCACAGAACTGGGCGCGAGGCGCGCTTCGCGGCGTTCTGGATCCTGCTTGCCGGCGTTTCGGGCTTTTACCTCTTCACCGTCTTCACCGATCCCACACTCGGCGGCCAGCTTGTCAAGCTGAGCCCGGCATCGCCGGGCGACACAACTTCGGCCGTTACCGGCGGCGAGGGATCGCGACCGGCGGCGCAGGAACTCGCGGCGATCCAAGACGAGCTTGCGCGCGTTGTCGCAGCAAGTGGCTGAGCTTAGCGATCGGCTGGAGGGACGCGAGACGAGCGAGGCGCCAGCCTCGCCGGAACCGTCATCTTCCGCCGCGCCATCCGCTCCTTCGCCGGAGCCGGCTGCATCGGCAGAGGATACGGCAACGCCCGCCTCTCCGCCCGAGGCCCCCGAAGAGTCGAAGCCGGCGCAGGCCGAAGCCCCCAAGCCCGCCGAGCCGGAAACGAAGCCCACCGAACAAGCCGCGCTCGCCGCAAACCAAAGTCCGCCTTCGTCGCCGGAACCTGCGACCCCGTCGCAGCCCTACGAACCGCCAGCCGTCGCCGTGTCGCCGCTCGACGAACTACCGGCCGAGCTTCGGGCGCGGAACACGAGCCAGCCGGACGCGGGCCCGCCCGCGACGGCCGAGTCCCCGTCAGACGACGACTCCCGCCGCGCCCGCACCGGCAGACTTGCAAGCGGCGGCATCGCCGGAAGACTCTTCCGCGCCGTCCGAGCAGGCAGGCGCCTCCACGCAGCCAGAGCCGGAACCCGCAACATCGCCGGATCCGGCAGCGTCCCCCTCCCCGCCGGCATCTACCGAGATGGCAGCCCTGGATCCGATTACGTTGCCGCCCGCCGCCAATGACGGCTCGACGCGTTACGGCATCGAGATCGGCATCGTTGCCAAGCAGGACGGACTTCGGCCGCTGTGGCGCGAGTTCCTCACCAATCATGCCGCGCTCGTCGCCGGGCTTCAGCCGCGCCGCGTGCTCGCGCCCGACAAGAAATGGCGGCTGATCGCCGGCCCCTTCACCAGCGCCGCAGAGGCCTCGCAGGCCTGCGCCCTGTTCAAGAAAGCCGCGCGGCCTTGCGAGGCCACCGTCTACGCGGGCGACTCGCTCTAACTAGCCGCCGAGAAACAGCCGTCCCATCTCGGGGTCGCCGAGAAGGTCTTTGCCCCGTCCTGCCTTGACCTCTATTGCCGGGTCCGCGGTACGATGGGTTTGCCTGAGGCCCATTTGGCCGGCATGACGACGACATATTGGCCGCCCTGCACCTGCGTGAGAACCATCGGCTTGGCGACGTTGCGGCCCGCCGCGTCGAATTTGATTGGACCGTAAAACGTTTCGAGCTTCGTCGCGGCAATCGCATCACGCACCTTCGCCGGGTCGAGGCTCTGGGCGCGTTCCAGGCCATCGGCAAAGACTTCAACGGCCGCGGCCGATTGCGCCGCTTGATAGGGCGCTGGATAGGAATAGGCCGCTTCGAACTTCTTGGCGAAATCGTCCGCGGTGCCGAAAAGATCATCCTTGTAGGCAAGCGACCGGTGCCATTGCTGGGCGCAGAAGGCGTACTCGGCGGCCGGCCCTAGCTTCTCGACGATCTGCGCCGAGTCGCAATGGGTCATGGCGAGGATCGGAACGTAGACGCGCAACGAGGCGATCTGATTGACGGCGGTGAGCGCGCCCTTCTCTTGACCTGAGACGACGAGCACATCCGGATTCAAGGCCTTCACCTTGGTCAGCGTCACCGACATGTCGTTGAGCTCCGGCGGCAGCTGATCGTCGATGACAACCATCATCCCGTGGCGCTCGATATCGTCGAGCACGCCGGCGCGCACATCTTGCGCAAACGGATCATTCTCAACGGCAAGCGCGACCTTCAGCTTGTCCTTGCTCTTTCCGAGCTTCCTGGCATGCTCGGCGGCGAGTTCGATGGCCGGCGTGAGATATTGATCGGAGGTGGAAAGCACGGCGAAGATATAGCGATAGCCCTTGGTGAACAGCTCGCGCGCGGCGCCGTTCCCTTCGATCATAGGGACCTTGTACTTCTCCACCACCGGCAGCATTGCCTTGGTCAGGCCCGAGCCGTAAGGCCCGAGCATGAATTTCACGCCATCCTGCTTGATCAGCCGCTCGGCAAGCTCGGTGCCGCGCGCCGGCGTCGAACTCGTCGTCGTAGTAGCGCACCGCGAGCCGGTGACGCTTGCCACCGATCTTGATCCCACCCTTGTCATTGATGGCGCGAACCGCAAGCTCGTAGCCGTTCTTGGTGTTGGCGCCATTGAGCGCGTGTTTGCCGGTCAAAGACAGGGCGGCGCCGAGCACGATCTCCTCGCCGGCGATGGAAGCCGGGACGCCGCAAAGGTGCAAGAGGAGGACGGCCGCCAGGCCTGCCAACAACCATCGTGAAGGCCACACGATCCAATCCCCCGCGGCTCGATCCAAAGATGCGTTCCGGCCGCGGACTTAGGGCGGCGGCGCCAAGTCCGATACAACTAGCCGGAATCTTCCGTGAGCGGAAGTTATCTTGGTTGAGGAACGACAGCCAGGGCGGCGCGCCTAGAGCTCTTCGGCGTTGAAGGTGTCGCAGACTTCGAGCTTGCCGCTCTCGTAACCGCGCTTGAACCAGCGCACCCTCTGTTCCGAGGAACCGTGCGTGAACGCGTCGGGCACGACATAGCCTTGCGTCTGCCTCTGAATGCGGTCGTCGCCGATGGCGCTCGCCGCGTTGAGCGCCTCCTCGATGTCGCCCGGCTCGACGATGTTCTTGCTCTCCTCGGCCCGATTGGCCCAGATCCCGGCGAAGCAGTCGGCCTGCAACTCCATGCGCACCTGCAGCGCATTGCCTTGCTCCTCGCTCATGCGCGACCTCAAGGCTTCGACCTGCTCGGCGATGCCGAGCAAGCTTCTGCACGTGATGGCCGATCTCATGCGCGATGACATAGGCTTGCGCGAAGTCGCCGGGTGCGCGGAACCGGTTCTTGAGCTCCCTGTAGAAGTCGAGGTCGATATAGACCTTCTCATCGATCGGGCAATAGAACGGGCCCATCTGCGCCATTCCAAGACCGCAGGCCGAGCGTACACCGCCGCTGAACAGCACGAGCGTCGGGTCGACATAGCGCCGGCCGTAGCTGCGCAAGAATCTCTTGCCAGACGTCCTCGGTCGTGCCGAGCACGACGGACACGAAGTGCTTGAGATCGTCTTCGCTCGTGGTCTGCGGCCGCTGCACCGGTGGGCCCTGCTGCTCTTCGGCACGGGGAAATTGGTCGTGTCCGGCCGCGACTGCGGCAGGCGGATATCCGGGAAGGTCGTCGTGTCGCCGCCGGGTCCGCCGCCCTGCATGATGACCCTCGGGTCGACGCCGAAAAAGAACATCAGGCCGAGAATGACAAGAAGCCCGACAATGCCGATGCCGCCGCCCCTGCCTCCCGACCCGCCGCTCGGGAAGCGAACGCCGCCGCCCGGGAAGGGGAAGCCGAAGCCGCCGCCCTCGCCTCGCCGATCCTCGACATTCTCGCTCTCTCGTTGACCGCGCCAGCGCATTCTCTCAAACCTCATACCGGGCCAGGAGCGGCCGCTTTTTCCGCCCATTGTGCATGGGGCGCGGCCGGCACAAGGCTTTGCCTCGGCGCGGAACCCGATGCGGCCTGGCGCGTTATTCTTCTGGTGAAGTTTGTGCCTCGCTTGGCGGCGCGCCACGCGGTGTGAGAACATGCCCGCAAATCCTTGTGGCCATTCGAAAGACCTGACAAGGAAATGTCAAAAAACTGCCACAGGCCGAAGGCATGCTGGCAGTTGCCCAGTTGTATTCAGTCTGGGCCGGTAGTGCGTTCTGTGTAATGCGTACGAGCCTCGGCACTCCCCGCGCCGAGGCTCTTCTTTTGTGCTTCGCTACTCGGCAGGCTCCAGCTCGCGCTCGCGCGCTTGCGGCGCGGGCAGACCGGCGTCATGCATCCGCTCTTGGTCGGCCTCGAGGAACACGCGCCGGCTGAGATAGGTATAGACCACCGGGATCACGAACAGGGTGAAGAGCGTGCCGACCAGAAGGCCGCCGACGATCACCCAGCCGATGTCCTGGCGGCTCTCGGCGCCGGCACCGGTGGCGAGCGCGAGCGGCACGGCGCCGAGAACCATGGCACCGGTCGTCATCAGGATCGGCCGCAGCCTGAGCGTCGCCGCCTCGATGACCGCCTCGCGCATGCGGCATGCCCTTGGCCCTCAGCTGATTGGCGAACTCGACGATGAGAATGCCGTGCTTGGTGATCAGCCCGATCAGGGTCACGAGCCCGACCTGGCTGTAGATGTTCAACGTGCCCCCGCTCCACCACAGCGCGAGCAGCGCGCCGGTGATCGACAGCGGCACGGTCAGCATGATGATGAACGGATCGGTGAAGCTCTCGAACTGGGCGGCGAGCACGAGATAGATGAAGGCGAGCGCGAGCAGGAAGATCAGGTACAGGCTCGAGCTCGCCGTCCCTGAATTCGCGCGACTCGCCCGCATAGTCGACATGGGCGGTGGCGGGCAGCACCTCCTGCGCGGTCTTGGCGAGGAAGTCGAGCCCGTCGCTCAAAGTGTAGCCCGGCGCAAGCTGCGCGGTGATGGTGGCGGCGCGCAGCTGGTTGAAGTGGTTGAGCTCCTTCGGCGCCACCGTCTCCTTGATGGTGATGAGGTTGGAGAGCGGGATCATGGCGTCGTCGCGCCCGCGCACATAGATGCGGCGGAGATCGTCGGGATTCTGCCGGTCGATATCGGCGACCTTCACCAACACGTCGTATTGCTCGCCTTCTTGCTTGAAGCGCGTGACCTGACGGCCGCCGAGCATGGTCTCGAGCGTGCGGCCGAGCGTGTCGATCTCGACGCCGGTGGCGGCGGCTTTCTCCCGGTCGACGGAGATATCGAGCTGCGGCGAATTGAGCTTGAGGTCGCTGTCGACATCGACGAGCCCGGGATAGTCGCGCACCTTGTCGAGGAAGGCCTCGACCATCTGCTCGAGCTCGTCGTAGGGCCGCGCGGTTTGGATGACGAAGGTGATCGGCTTCGATCGCGCACTCTGACCGAGGGGCGGCGGATTGCTCGGAAAGGCCACGACGCCGGGAATCGCAACCATCGCCGGCGCGATCGCGCGTCCGATCTCCTGCTGGGTGCGGGCGCGCTCGTCCCACGGCTTCAGCCGCAGAATGACACGGCCTTGCGATACGGTCGGATTGCCGGATACGGCGAACACCCGATCGGCCTCGGGCACGGCAAGGGCGATGGCTTCGAGCTTCTTGGCGTGGGCGTCGGTGTATTCGATGGTGGCGCCCTCGGGACCGCGGAACACGGCGACGATGTTCCCTTGATCCTCGACCGGGGCGAGCTCGCCCTTGATGGTCGATGAACAGGAAATAGCTCGCTCCGGCCACCGCCAGACCGATCAGCAGGACGAGCGGCCGCACGGCGAGCGCGCCCTTCAGCAGGGCGCGATAGCCCGCAGTGAGCCCATGCAGGAAGCGCTCGATCGATGCGATAGAGCGAGGTTGTGGTGCTGCCTGTGCCGCAGCAGTTTCGAGCACATCATCGGCGACAGCGTCAGCGCCACGAAGCCCGAGACGATGACGGCGCCGGCGAGCGTCCAGGCGAATTCGGTGAACAGCCGCCCGGTGATGCCGGTCATGAAGCCGATCGGCGCATAGACGGCGGCGAGCGTGATGGTCATGGCAATGACGGCGAAGCTGATCTCGCGGCTTCCGAGCAGCGCCGCCTTCACCGGCGTCATGCCCGCTTCCACGTGCCGGTAGATGTTCTCCAGCATGACGATGGCATCGTCGACCACGAGCCCGATGGCCAGCACCAGCGCGAGCAGCGTCAGCGTGTTGATGGAAAAGTCGAAGGCGTACATCAGCGCGAAAGCGCCGATGAGCGAGACCGGGATGGTGACGAGCGGGATCAGGGTGGCGCGAATCGAGCGCAAGAACAGAAAGATGATGAGCACGACGAGGAGGATCGCCTCGCCGATGGTCCGGTACACGTTCTTGATCAACTCGGCGATGAAGATCGACTTGTCGTGGGCGACACGCACCTCCATGCCGGCGGGCAGCGATTGCGTGATGCGCGGCAGAACCGCGCGCACCTCCTCCGACACTTCGAGCGGGTTGGCGGTCGCCTGCTTGATCACGCCGAGCGCGATGGCGGGCTTGCCGTTGAAGCGCACGATGCGGCGCTCGTCGAGGGCGCCGAGCTCGGCATGGCCGACGTCGGCGAGCCTGACCAGATAGCCGTTGGCGTCCTTGATGATGAGCTCGTTGAATTGCGAAGGCGTGCGCAAATCGGTCTCGGCGAGAACCGTGAACTCGCGCTGCAGGCTCTCGATGCGCCCCGACGGCACCTCGACATTCTGGCGGCGCAGCGCCAGCTCGACATCCTGCGGCGTCAGCTGATAGGCGGCGAGGCGCTCGGGATCGAGCCAGATGCGCATGGCATATTCGCGCTCGCCGAACAGGCGGACTTCGGCCACGCCGCCAAGCGTCTGGAGCTGGTCCTTCACGTAGCGGTCGGCGTAATCGGTGATTTCGAGCTCGGAGTGGCGGTCGCTGTAGAAGGCGAGATACAGGATCGGCTGGGCGTCGGCCTCGACCTTCTGGATGATCGGCTCCTCGATCTCGTCAGGCAGGCGCCCGCGCACGCGCCCGACCCGGTCGCGGACGTCGGCGGCGGCATAGTCGGGATTGCGGTCGAGCTTGAAGGTGACGGTGATCTGGCTCGATTCCTGCCGGCTGATCGAGGTGATGAAATCGATGCCCTCGATGCCGGCGAGCGAATCCTCGAGCACCTGCGTGACCTGGGTCTCGACGATGGCGGCGCTCGCGCCGGGATAGTCGGTCTGCACGGTGACCACCGGCGGGTCGATGGCGGGATATTCGCGCACCGAGAGGCGCTCGTAGGAGACGAGGCCGACCAGCACGAGCACGAGGCTCAACACCGTGGCGAAGACCGGCCGCTTGATGGAGAGTTCTGGAAGCGTCACGGCTTACGCCCCGATGGCGTCGACGATGGAGACGGCGCATGCCGTCGCGGATCTTGAGCTGGCCGGCGGTCACCACCTGATCGCCGGCGGCAAGGCCTTCGACGATCTCGACCCTGCCCTCGCGGCGCGTGCCGGTCACCACCTTGGTGAGCTGCACCTTGCCGTCGACGATCTTGAACACGAACTGGCTGTCGCCCTGCGGCACGATCGCCTGCTCCGGCACGCTCAAGGCGTCTTCCTTGAGCTGGAGGAGCACCGTCACCCGCGCGAACAGGCCCGGACGCAGACGCTGATCGGTATTCGGAACCACGGCCCGGACCAGGAGGCTGCGGCCGGCGACATCGAGACGCGGATCGATGGCGTAGACCTTGCCCTCGAAGCTCTCGTCGGGGAAGGCGTCGACCTTGATGCGAATGGTTTGCCCCACCCTGATGGCGGGCAGGAATTTCTCCGGCACCCTGAAATCGGCCTTCACCGGATCGATCGCCTCGAGATTGACCAGCGCCTGGCCGGCGGTGATGTATTCGCCGACGCTCACATGGCGCAGGCCGACGATGCCGGAGAACGGCGCCACGATATGCGCCTTCTCGAGCTGCACGCGGGCGAGCTCGACGGCGGCGGTGCTGACGGCGAGATTGGACGCCGACTCGTCGGCCGACTGGGCGGTCGCGTATTTGCTGCTGAACAGCTGGCTGGTTCGCTTGTGGGTCTGCTCGGCGAGCTTGAGCTTGGCCTCGGCGTCGGCGAGCTGGGCGCGATAGACCGAATCGTCGAGCGTGAAGAGCGGCGCGCCCTTCTCGACCGGCTGACCCTCCTGGAAATGGATCTCCTTGAGGCGGCCGGGAATCTCCGAGCTGATGGTGACCGCCTCGTCGGAAAGCAGCGTGCCGATCGCGGTCACCTGCTCGCTCAGCGGCGCGGCGACCACTCTTCGCCGCCTCGACCGGCACGGCGGCGGTCTTACCGTCCTGGGCCACGGCGGCGCCGGCGGCAAAGCCGATGACGGCGGCCAACAGCCACCATCCGCACCCTTTGCCGAAGCCGTTCTGCGCTCATGCGTCGCGTCCCGCTCCCTTGCGAGCCGACACTCTAGCATCAATCGGGCATCAAGGAGACGGCGAAGGTTTGCCGTCGCGCGGGCCCAGCCATTGGCGATTTCGGCGTGTCGTCAGCGCGTGTCAGGCTCGCGGCGGGCGAAAAGACGGCGGCCCTGAGGACTATGGGCGGGAGCGCACCCTACATGCGGTTCGCTCCCGCTTCTCGCTATTGCGGCGGCGTCTCGGGGGCCGGCGTCTCGTGCCGGAGCGTCGGCTCGGCCGGAGGTTCTGCCGGAGCCTCGGCGGCGGGCGGTCTCGGGCGCGGGCGGCTCGGCCGCGGGCGTCTGCGGGTGCCAGCGCGGCTCGGCGGCCGGGCGTCTCGGCCGGCTGTCTCGGTCATCGGCTGCTCGACCTTGACCTCGCGTATCGCCCTTGTGCCCGTACATGAAGAAGGCAGCGATGACGAGGGCGAGCACGATGCCGCCCAACACGATCGCCAGGAATGTCCTGCTGCCCTGGTTGTCGTCTGCCATGTGTCAATCTCCTCCCTATCGAGGGCGTTAGAATTGCGGCTCCGAACCTATCGAGGAATGCCGCTGCGGTCGAGGGCCGCTTGGCCGCTGCGTCGCCAGATCAACGCGCGGTCGAGCCGCGCCGTTCGCCCGATGCGATCGAAGCAGCGGCGCGAGCGCGAGCGACGACCAGGAAATTGATCAGCACCGAATAGAGGGCGGCGTAGCCCGGCAGGGTGACGCCGAAGATCGCGAGCGGATAGACCGAAGAGGTGAAGCCTTGGGTCGCCGCCATATAGGTGCCGATGGCGGTGCCCGCGGCCCAGCCGATCAGCAGCGCGTGCGCATTGAAGCCGCGCGTATAGAGGCCGAGCAGGATCGGCGGCAGGAGCTGGATGATCCAGATGCCGCCGAGCAGCTGGAGCTGGATGGCGTAGGCCTGGGGAATGGCGAGGATGAACACCACCGCCCCGATCTTGACGACGAGCGAGACGATCTTGGCCATGCGGGCTTCGTCGGCCTCGCTGCAATCGGGGCGGAAGAACTCCTTGTAGAGATTGCGCGTGAACAGATTGGCGCAGGCGATCGACATGATCGCGGCCGGCACCAGCGCGCCGATGGCGATGGCGGCGAAGGCGACGCCGACGAACCATGAGGGAAACGAGGCGAGGAACAGCGCGGGCACGGCGAAGTTCGGCCCGTATTGGGCGAAGCCCGCTGCGTAGGCCGGATTCTTATCCACGCCGGCGGCGATCGCCATGTAGCCGAGCAGCGCGATCAGCCCGAGAATGAAGGAATAGGCGGCAAGGAACGCCGCGTTCCGCCTGATGACGTTGCCGCTCGAGGAGCTCAGGATCCCGGTCATGGCGTGGGGATAGAGGAAGAGCGCGAACGGCCGAGCCGAGCGCGAGCGTGGCATAGGCGCTGTAGGCGCCGAGACTGTCGCCGGACGGCGGCGGCGAGGATCAGCTTCTCCTGCGGCACGCTGGCGAAGATCGCGCCGTAGCCGCCGAGCTTGGCCGGGATGATGACCAGCGCGGCGAACACCGTGACGAAGATCAGCATGTCCTTGACGATGGCGATCAGGGCCGGCGCCCGCAGGCCGCTCGTATAGGTGAAGGCGGCGAGGATGATGAAGGCGATGATCAGCGGCAGATGCCCGACGAAGCCGCCCGCCGGAAAGCCGAGCGCGCCGATCACCACCTCCATGCCGACGAGCTGGAGCGCGATATAGGGCATGGTGGCGACGATGCCCGTCAGCGCGAAGGCGAGCGCGAGCAGGCGGCTGCCGAAGCGGTCGCGCACGAAGTCGGCGGCGGTGACATGGCCGCGCGCGTGCGCGATCTCCCACAGCCGCGGAAAGACGATATAGAGGATGGGATAGATGAGGATGGTGTAGGGAACGGCGAAGAAGCCCATCGCGCCCTTGCCGAAGACGAGCGCCGGGACGGCGATGAAGGTGTAGGCGGTGTAGAGGTCGCCGCCGAGCAGGAACCAGGTGACGACGGTGCCGAAGCGGCGGCCGCCGAGACCCCATTCATGCAGGAGATTGAGATCGGCCTTGCGCCAATGCGCCGCCACGAAGCCGAGCCAGGTGACGAACAGGAACAGCGCGACGAAGACGATCGGTGGCGGTCAGATCGAGGGTCAAAGAATGTCCCCCGGCACGCCGCTCGGCTCCGCTTCGCGCTCGGTCCGCTCGCGTCACGCGCGTGATCTTGGTCTCGATCGCATAGACCACGAGCACGATCGCGGCGCCGATCAGGATCCAGGCGAGCTGATACCAATAGAAGAACGGAATGCCGCCGAGCTCAGGCTCGATCCTGTTGTAGGACGGCACCCAAAGCATGGCGAGGAAAGGAACGAGGAACAGGAGGCGCGGCCAATAGCGCCACAGGCGCGCTTTCGTCTTTCCGTCTGACATTGGCGCTGGCCCCTCCCCCTGCCCCGAGCGCATCGAGCGCGGCGCCTCGGCGGCGGTCTAGCCTCGGATCACGCGGGGATGCCGCATTTTCGGTTGTTTAGCAAGGCGACGCGCAATATTGCTTTTGCCTCCGACCGGCCCATATGGTCGGCAAGGAGCCCGTAGCTCAGCCGGTAGAGCACTTGACTTTTAATCAAGGGGTCACGGGTTCGAATCCCGTCGGGCTCACCAAGTAAAAGAAAGACTTGAAACAAAAGCCCGGGAGCGGGATCAAGCCGAATGGGAGCGCTTAAACCGCTCCACCGATCGTCACTGATCCGGTTCGCTTTGGATAGGGGCGTCGGCTAGTCCGGCGCCCCTTTATGCTGGTTCGGTCGCCTTTCCGATACGGCCGATTTCGTCAAGCTGCTGCTGGAGCGACAGTTTGCTGAGAGAAGAAATAGGCAGACTTACGAAAATGCTGATGCGCTGAGTCAGCATGCGCACCGTGTCGTCGAAGGCCAACGCCTTCTCGGCCTCGGTCCCCTGCGCCTTGGCGGGATCGGGGATACCCCAATGAGCAGTCATCGGCTGGCCTGGCCAGATTGGGCAGACCTCGTTGGCCGCGTCGTCGCACACCGTGAACACGAAGTCGAGCTTCGGCGCGCCGGACGCGGCAAACTCGTCCCAGGATTTCGAACGCAGCTGTGACACGTCATAGTTCAACTTGCGGAGCAGGTTCAGGGCGAAGGGATTAACTTCACGCGTCGGATGGCTACCTGCACTGTAGGCGCGGAATTTACCGCTGCCCAAACGGTTCAAGATGCACTCAGCCATGATTGAGCGGGCCGAGTTGCCGGTGCAAAGGAACAGAACGTTTAAGGGCATCGCCACCACCCGATTGCCGTATCTAATCCGCGTGACGGTTCTATGACAGGGCCGCTCGCTTGGCGGGCGCCCTTTTCATTTTCGCATCATCGAATTGAACGCGCCTGCTACTGCGGTTGCGCCGGCAGTGTCACCGGCGGCGTCTGCTCGGGCGGTATGGCCGGCGGCGTCTGCTCCGGAGCTGTGGTCGGCGGTGTTGCCGTGGTCTCAGTGGGAGGCGTGGCCGGAAGCGACCAGACTACGAGCAGGGCAATGACAACTACCGCTGCGATGATGAGAAACGTGTTTCTGTCCATAGGATATTCCCCTTGTTCTCATGCCATCAAGGTTACTTCACTCATTCTTCTTCTGATGGCGTCTGTCGCGTTCTTCCTCTCGATAGAGTTCGCGCACGGACGCGTTCTGCGCCTCCCGCGTTGCTTTGCTCTTGCGGCGTCGGCTCCACATGGCACTGCTAAAGGCAATTGCCAAAGCTAGTCCGCCTACGCCCAACACGCCTAGAAGGGCCCACAACCATCCACTAAGGTCGCTTATCGTAGTCTCCATGATTTCTTAGCATAGCAGCCCACTCGCTTCGGCGGGCGCCTTTTGCTATTCTGTCCATGCCACTTTCATTTAGCCGCCCTTCATGACCGACGAAACGAAAGAGCTTCTCTGGATTACGTTCATCGCCGCAGCAGCAGGCGGCTTTATGGGCGCATTCGGGTTTTGGCTCGTTAGCAAGTTAGAAGAGTGGTGGCGCAAACCTAAAATTCGCATCGAGTTCGGGCGCTGAGGTTTGACGTCCATTGCACGCCTGACGGCGCTGGCTTAGGTGGTAGAGCGGCTTCTTGCCTCTCCGTCGTTCTCTGGCTCGGTTATTTCTACGCCTTCTTCAGGCTGCGCCGATCGAGTGCGCCGCTGCGTGGTCGTGACCCCGATCGTGGGTAGGCTTCTCGAAGAGGAGGAGCTGCCAGTACTCTATTCCCCGACAGCGTTTATCACCCCAAAGGCCAAGCTTAGTTCTCTTCCTCATCCTAGGCTGGCCCCGCTGACATTGGTAAAGCCCCGCGCGCAGGGGCTTTTGTTTTGGGACGCTCATCGCGCAACTCGGTGGCCGCGCGCAGCTCGCCCGTGGATCATGCGATGATATTACCCTCACTCATCAGCCATCGCCCATCAATCGCGCAACTTTGAAAAGCCCTCATAATCCTTAGTTTCGTGGCGGCAACAAGAAACGCGCCAAACCAAGCACCGTCAGCAACGCTGCGATCCAGGCATGCCGACCGAGCCAAGCGGCGGTCCGCTCGGCACGGCGGTGACGCAGAACAGCTTCGGCCCTGGCTACCTTCTTCGGTGACAACGAACCGGCGGCGACTTGTTGCTTCAGCTCCTCTGTGGGTTGTTCATGGAGTGTCATAGTGAATCCTCGATTCGTAGCCGTGAAATAAGTTTGCCCTGCGCAAACGTGACAACGCTTTTACGGGGACTACTCCTTATTGCGACCTTGGAGTGACGAAGGCGAACCGCATAAGCTATTCGAGATTCGAACTCATTCGTCGGCTAGGGCGATTCGGCTTCCTGATTGACGACGCTCTCCGCAATTCGAGTCAAAGCTTTGTCTGTTGCTTTTTCTTCGTCCAGGGTTTCCTGGAGCAGAGACGCTGCGTCAGTGTGCCCCAACTCTTCAGCCCACGTTCGAAGCGTGCCATACCGTGAGATTTCGTAGTGTTCGACCGCTTGAGCAGCAGCTAGTAGGCCCGCGTCGAGTGCGGGAGATCCTTTATATTCCTTCATGATTTCCGCCCCTTCCTCCGTGATGCCGACGATCGCATCGCAGGTTTTTCCTTGAGGCTTTTTGTCAATGATCGCGAAAACCTGCTCAAGCCGCTCGACGTGGCCTTCGCTCTCAACGCGGTGTTTTTCGAAAGCCGCGCTCAATTCCTCGTTCTGAGCGGCCTTGGCCAATTTTGGCAAGCTGGCCAAAATTTTCTTCTCCGCGAAATAGATATCCTTCAGCGTATCGTGAAAGAGGTCGTCTAGCGTCTTCGGTTCTCGCGCCATCGATCGTCTCCGTTGAGAGCAGTGAGCGAATGTTCTCTCACTCCAAACAAGAACCCCGACGCCGGTCGGGGTTCTGATTGAGTGTATGGATTGCTTGGTGGACCTATCTGTCCCCTTGGCCGGGGTTTCCAGGATTGCCTTGACCTGGCTTAGGCTGGCCCGGATTGCCCTGGCCAGGATTGCCTTGGCCGGGATTGCCTTGGCCCGGCTTAGGCTGGCCCGGATTGCCTTGGCCGGGATTGCCTTGGCCGGGATTGCCTTGCCAGGATTACCTTGGCCCGGCTTAGGCTGACCCGGATTGCCCTGGCCAGGATTGTTGGGATCGTTACCCATGAGTCTGTCCTTTCGATTTGGGGAGTGGGGCGCTAAGGGCGCCGGTCGAAGGTCAAACTAACGAATCAACGATCTGTTCCGGGCGAACACAAAGTGCCGCAGGTTGTAGCGCCGGCTTACGCTTTCGCGATGTCAGAGGCGGGAAGCCGCCCGCGACGCGAGCGTCCCCGCGATCAAAATGCCTTTCACGAGATAAGCCGAGCGCCACGCGCGGTCATCGAAGACGCCGACCGACGCGCCGGTGTCGAGCGCATCGCCTTCGGCTCCGATGCGAACGCGAGGCCGTCGCGGGCGAGGTCAGGAGCTGATGCTCTCGCGCCGCGACGGGCTGCCGTTATTCGTATTGAGATTAGGGGCAGTACCAGAACGGACCCGCTGCGATGCAGCCGTACAGGCTCCAGCCGACAGGACGATAACGGTAGCGATGCGTCCAGTGGCGATTCCCGTAGTAATATTTCCCGGCATGTGGACCGCCATGTTTGTAAGGATACTTATAGTGACCCTTGTGTTTTGAGCTGCTGACTTTGCCCTTCTTGCCAACCTCCATGACAGCGGCCGGGCTCGATTGCGGGGCCTTCAAGAGCCGGGACTGCCTCGGCCGCGGTGAACGAAAACAGTGATAGGACGAGAACCGACAAAACCGTTCGTTTCATGAGTTGCTCCATTGTTGTCGAAGTTCGGGGGCGCGTGCGTCTCGCCCATCTTCTTGCCGCACATAGGCTGTGTCTAAACGGTGTCCATTTAGCTCGGCTGAGGAAAAAGACTTACGACGGATGGAAAGCGATGGCAACGGAATGCTCTGAGTCGCAATACCTTCCGCCGCGACCTTCATAAAAGTTCGATAGCGGAACGATGTCCAAGAGAAGCGGCCCCACCAGGAGCGGAGAGGCCGCTTCCCCTTCGTCCGCCGTCAACGCGCAACACGCGCAACACATGACGGCCCGCAGATAGTGTCGCTGATACCTTGCCGCCGTGTTAAGGTCTGCTTGCCGTCAGTTGAGGCAAGGACGGCCGGGCTTCTCGGAGGATGCGGTCATGTACAGGCATGTCTTATGCGTCGCGACGGTTCTCGCCACGATCTTCGTCGCATCTCACGCCGAAGCCCGAATCGTATGCCGGGGCAATTTCCAGATCACCAAACACGGTCCAATATCCACACCCTATTGCGAGGAAAAGCAGATCGCGCGCGTGGCCAGGTCGTACGGAATGGCCGTGACGGACGAAGAGGTCCGCAACAATCCGAATACGAAGGTCTATCTCTGCCAGACCATCGGCGGCGATACCCGGCTGAAAGGGTCTTGCGGCGGGTACGATGCGCCCCCGCGCTTCCCTTGGTAAGGAAGGCACGACCGAAACGATTTCCGAGTCTTGCGAATTGCTCTAGGCGCTGCGCGCCGCGCGCGCTTGGCGGTTCGACGCGAAGCAAGGGGCGGTCGCCAAGGCCGAGAAGGCCGGAGCTTCGGCCGGCGCGCGCTTGGCCTGCTCTTGCGGCAGCAAGGCCTCGATATGAGTGGCCTCGACGCTATAGTGCGTTTGCATGTCGGTGCGTTGCGCGTTGAGCCTGTCGCATTCGGCCTGCGCTCGCTCCTCGTCGTCGAAACACAGGAACGCGCCGTTGCGAATGACGGGACTCGAGGCCGCGCCAAAGATGCTGGCCGGACTGCGATGGGTCCATATCCTGAAGAAGCGCGTGCTGGCTGTCATTTGCAGATCCCCCCGCCGACCTCACATGCCCCAGTCGGCCGTTGCGCACGTCAAACGCCTGACCAGGCGGAACGGTTCCAGGGTGCGAGCGTTTCGCCACCGGGGCGGGCCAAGAGCGGGCTGCGCCGGGTCGCCGTGGCATCTCTCCTTTGCAAGGCAGCGGACCGACCGGACGCGGATATCGAGGGAACCTAGTCATGCGTAACGACCCTGCCGAGATGGCGTCCCGACTGGCACGTGAACGGCAAGCCATGGCGGCGCGCCGGGAAGCCGAGGCGCGCGCCACCGCGCGTAACCTGATCCAGCTCCATGTCGGTCCCGACGATAAGATCGCCAACGTATCGAGTTTCTATTCGGCTCTCGTCCAAGCCATCGCGGCTGCGCGCTGGCAGGGCGAAACCGATCGTTCGCGCGAGGATGTGTTGAGCCTCGTCTGACCGGCCATTGGTGAACTCATCCCTGCCCTTGATGGGGAAGGCGGCGAAGCTTGAGCGAAGCGAAAGCTGAGCCGGGTGGGGTGATATCACGGCTACCCCGCCTCATGCTGAGGAGCGCTCCGAAGGAGCGCGTCTCGAAGCATGGTGATCGGAACGCCTCCTTCGAGACGCCGCCTTCGGCGGCTCCTCAGGATGAGAGTATGCCAGTTCGAGGGCGCGTCGGGCCTCTCCACGACGGGGGATATGAACCAAGCAGATGCGCCGCGTCTCACATCCGCCACCATGACTTGCGATTGATTCGTCCTGATCGCGAATCCTGGAGGAACTCCTATGATTTCAAACGCAGGTTCACGCCGCGGGCGGATGTCTTTGGCCCCTGCGCTCGCCCTGTTCTTCGGCCTCGGGCTTGCCGCGCAACCCGCGCTCGCTGGCGTCAACGAGGCGGATGGAAGCCGTTCCCTGACCAGCGCAGAGGCGGGCTTACGCAACGATGGATTGTTGCCTCGGAGCACGGCCGACGCCCCAATCGTCGTCGCCGATAAGAACAAGAACAAGAATTGGAACAAAAACAAGAACTGGAACAAAAATTATTCGAACAAGAATATCTACGTGACAAAGAAGAAGGTCTACGTGCAGCCGTGGCATCGCAAACCGCATTACGGGCAATTTTTCGGCGGCGTGGTCCTCGGGTCGCTTCTCACAGCGGGGGCCATCGGCGTTGCGCCTCCCCCGCCTGCCCCGGAGCTCTGTTGGTACTGGATCGATCCCTATAGGAGCCGGGGATATTGGGACTATTGCCCGCCCCCCTACTAAGCGGGGCTGACAGCGTGATCTGCAAAGGGCGCCGGCAAGTCCGGCGCCCTTTTGATGATGCAGTCCGTGCCGTGGGGCTTATCTGGCGGCGCCGCCGGACCGGCGCAGGCGATTGAATACGGTCCGCTTGAGAAAGTAATAGGCCGGCCGTCCCATGACCGCGACGGCAATGAGCTTGGAGAGGAAGGGCGTGGCGCCGAACAGGCCGGAAAGCGCAGCCTTCACGCTCGGCGCGAGATCTGCGGCCAGCACCGCGGGAATGAGCAGCCAAGCGCCATAGCTCCCGACAATCAGCGCCGTGCCGATCGCAAATCGCCAACCGATCTGCTCACCGGTGAATTCCGGCTGTTTTGCGCTTTCGATGGCGACCTCCTTGCGGTCGTTTGGGAGCGGTGCAGCCATAAGACCTGCCAGAGGAACTGGTTCTCTCGAAGGCAAGAAGGAAGCTCAAGAAAGATTGTGCCCCCAATATGGTAGCCCCGACAGGCGGCAATTCGAAACAAAATCCGCGTTAACGCAAATGGGGCTCGCTCCGCCTCGACCCCCGCATGCGTCTCGCCGCATCGTGGGTCCACGCAACGGCCTTCGGCGCCTAGGCCGGTTCCTGCGCGGCGACAAGCCAGGCGGGATCGAACCAGCGGTCGGCCTCCCCGTCATAAGGAAGCCGCGTGATGTCCCAATGGCGGATGAAGGGAGCGTAGGCCTGCCATACCGGCGGACCGCCGCCGACATAGACCACGCGGCCGGGAAATGAGGCCAGCACTTCGGCGGGAGGATCGGACGAGCGGATCTCGCGAATGGTGCGGTCCTCATAGGCAAAGCGCGGGATCGAAGCGATCGTGGTTGGTCCCGCGATGATGACATGACCGCGCGTGACTTCGAAGAATCGCGCCACGTCGGCGACATACTCGCGGCCCTTGTTCCCTTCCCAGGGAAGCCTGCCACTGAGTCCCAACTGCCCGCGCCGGCCTATGGCGCAAATGGCGCGAATGTCAGCCACGCTCTCCTCCTTTTCGACCGCATTCCGGCGAACGTCATCGCGACCTTAACCGCCGATGGCCTTTTGGCAAAGTTTGATGCAGAAACACCCCACCATGATTCCGCGCTCCCGCCCCTCATCCTCCATCGACGATAGTCATCGCCTAAAGGCGATCGGTCTCATGGCGCTCGCCACGCTCTGCTTCTCCGCCCTCGATGCCACGGGCAAGTATCTCATTGTCGAGGCGGGCGTACCGGTCGCCGAGGTGTCGTGGCTCCGCTTCGTGGGCCATGTGGTGTTCAGCGCCGTCGTGTTGTGGCCGTTCGCACTGAAACCCTCGCTCCGTTCGGCCAAGCCCATGGTTCAGATTTTTCGATCCATGCTCATGGTGTTGACGACAGGCTTCAATTTCCTGGCGCTCAGATATCTCCAGCTCGACCAGAACATCACCATCTTCTTCCTCACGCCGCTGCTCGTCGCGGCGCTTGCCGGGCCGCTGCTCAATGAGTGGGTCGGGTGGCATCGCATGCTCGCCATTGTCGCGGGTTTCGTCGGGGTGCTGCTGGTCATGCATCCCGGCATCGGTACGGTCCACTGGGCCATGTTGATCGCGCTGGTCGCGACGCTCGGCTACGCGCTCTACAACATCGCCACGCGTTACCTTGCGGCGTTCGACCCGGCCGCGGTGACGCAGACTTACACGCCGCTTGCGGGGTTGATCCTCCTGGCACCGCCCGCGCTTGCGGTGTGGCATTGGCCGGCAGACACGTTGCAGTGGGTGCTGCTCGCTTCGCTCGGGTTTTGGGGCGGACTCGGGCACTGGTTCCTGATTCTCGCCCATCGCGGCGCGCCCGCCGCCGTGCTCGCGCCCTTTATCTATGTCGGGTTGATTTGGATGTCGGCGCTCGGCTTCCTCATATTCGGCGACGTGCCGACGCTGTGGACGCTTTCGGGCGCCGCGGTCGTGATCCTGTCGGGTCTTTATCTTCTGGCGCGCGAGAGAAAGGCGCTGGGCGAGGCCAAGGCGGGGCCGGCCTCCGACATCGCCACGCAGTGACGCGTCTCTTGCGCGCGGCTTAGCCGTCCTCCTTGTCGTTTGCCGCGGCATAGCGGCGGCAAACCTCCTCCGCGAAGCTCGCAAAACGGCCTTGCGCAATCGCATCGCGGGCGCGCGCCATCAGCTCCTGATAGAACTGAACATTGGCGTAGCTCAACAGCATGGCGCCGAGCGTCTCGCCCGATTTCACCAGATGATGGAGATAGGCGCGTTCGTACTGCGCGGCCGGGCATCCGCTTTGAGGATCGAGCGGCGCCGGATCGTCGGCATGGCGGGCATTGCGCAGGTTGAGCTTGCCGCTCCAGGTGAAGGCTTGGCAGTGGCGGCCTGAGCGGGTCGGCATCACGCAATCGAACATGTCGATGCCGCGAGCGATCGCAAGCAGCAAATCCTCAGGTGTGCCGACGCCCATGAGATAGCGCGGCCGGTCCTGCGGCAGGATCGCGGCCGTGACCTCCACCATGTCGAGCATCGCCGCCTGGCCCTCGCCCACGGCGAGGCCGCCGATCGCGTAGCCGTCGAAGCCGACTGACATGAGCGCGCGCGCGCTTTCCTCGCGGAGATCGGGATAGATACTCCCCTGCACGATGCCGAACACGGCTTGACCGGGCTTGGCGCGCGCGACGAACGCGGTCTTGCTGCGCTCCGCCCAGCGGAGCGAGAGATCGAGCGAGGCTTGGGCTTCCTCGCGCGTCGCCGGAAAGGGCGTGCATTCGTCGAGGACCATTTGGATATCCGCGCCGAGGAGGCACTGCACCTCGATGGCGCGCTCGGGGCTCAGCGTTACGGTCGCGCCGTCGATATGGGATTGAAAGGTGACGCCCTCCTCGTGGATGCGGCGGAGCTTCGCGAGAGACATGACCTGATAGCCGCCGGAATCGGTGAGGATCGGCTTCTCCCAGTGCATGAAACGGTGGAGCCCGCCGAGCTTGGCGATGCGCTCGGCGCCGGGGCGCAGCATCAGATGGTAGGTGTTGGCAAGGAGGATATCGGCGCCGGCCGCGGCCACATCCTCGGGAAACATGGCCTTGACCGTGGCGCCGGTGCCGACCGGCATGAAGGCGGGCGTCCGCACGACGCCGCGCGGCGTGGCGACGGCGCCCGTGCGGGCATTGCCGTCCCGCGCCGTGACCTTGAAGGAGAAGGGTGCCGTCATGGCGCGCTTGGGGCGGGGCAGAGCAGGCAGGCATCCCCGTAAGAGTAGAAGCGATAGCCGCCGGCGACGGCGTGGGCGTAGGCACGTTTCATGAGATCGAGGCCCGAGAAGGATGCGACCAGCATGAACAGGGTTGAGCGCGGCAAATGGAAGTTGGTCAAGAGGCGATCGACGAAACGAAAGCGATAGCCCGGCGTGATGAAGAGGCTGGTCTCTCCGGCGAAGGGCCGAAGCCGGCCGTCCTCGCCGGCGGCGCTTTCCAGAAGGCGGAGCGAGGTGGTGCCGACGGCGACGATGCGCCCGCCTTGCGCTTTTACCGCGTTGAGCGCGTCCGCCGTTGCGGGCGCGATCGTGCCATGTTCGGCGTGCATGCGGTGATCGTCGGTGTCGGCCGATCTGACCGGCAGGAAGGTGCCGGGCCCGACCTGAAGCGTCACGAAGTGCTCGGAGATGCCTCGATCGGCGAGCGCGCGCAGCAGACGATCCGTGAAGTGAAGCCCGGCGGTCGGCGCGGCGACGGCGCCCTCCTCGCGCGCAAAGACGGTCTGGTAGTCGCTGCGGTCTTGCGCGTCGGCCGGACGGCGCGAGGCGATGTAAGGCGGGAGCGGCATGTTGCCCAGCATATGAATCGCTTGATCGAGAGCGGCACCGGCAAATTCGAAGAGAAGCGTCACCTCGTCCTTCCTCCCCGCGGGATTCGACCGTCGCGGCGAGGCGTCCCGAGAGACAGGCCTCGTTTTCCGCGCCGAAGAGAATGCGGTCTCCCGGCTTGAGCCGCTTCGCCGGCCGGGCCAGAGCCTGCCAGCGATCGGGGCCCGGTCTCTCGATCAGCGTGACCGCGACCCGTGCCGCCCCTGTCCCGCGCCGGCGCACGCCCTCAAGCTCTGCGGGGATCACCTTGGTATCGTTGAAGACGAGCGCATCGCCCGGCCGAAGCAGTTGCGGCAGATCGAGCACCATCCGGTCGGCGATTTGCGGTTCGCTCGCAGGATCGACGATGAGGAGACGCGCGGCGTCGCGCGGGGCCACGGGGCGCAACGCGATCAGCGCTTCCGGCAGATGATAGTCGAACAGATCGGTACGCAACGAAGGAGAGGCTATAGCGAGCGCACCATCAGCGCACCCACGAGCACCAGAAGAGCGCCGCCGACGCGGCCGGAAGTCAAGCCTCGCTCGACCAGCGAGAACAGGCCAAACCGATCGATCAAGAGCGCCGCGAACAGCTGCCCGGCGATGCCGAGCGCCATGAGCGCGGCCACGCCGATGCGAGGCGCGAGCACGATGTTGACGGTCACGTACACCGCGCCGAGGAGGCCGCCGCCGATGAGCATATAGAGCGGGAGCGACTTGAAGGCCTCGAGTTGCACCTGGTGACGGGCAAACAACAGGACCAGAATGATGAGCGCCGAGGTGCCGACCAAGAACGACATGGTGGCGGCGGTGAGCGGATGGCCGAGACGGGACGCCGCCTCGGCATTGATCGGCGCCTGGAGTGCGATGAGCCCGCCGGCAAGAAGCGCAATCAAGGTGAGCGAGAAACCCTGGAGCGACATGGCTGGTCCTCTCGGCCTTAAGGCTTGGGATCGGATGCGAGGCGCGCCGAGACGATCTTGTCGGGAGCGGCCGGCGGCTCGCCGCGGTTGATCTTGTCGACGTTCTCCATGCCCTCGATCACGCGGCCCCACACCGTGTACTGGCGATCGAGGAATGCCGCGTCGTCGAAGCAGATGAAGAACTGGCTGTCGGCGGAATTGGGCGATTGCGCGCGGGCCATGGAGACGGCGCCTCTGGTATGGGGCTCGGCGCTGAACTCGGCGCCAAGCTTCTGGCCCGAGCCGCCCGAGCCCGTGCCGGTCGGGTCGCCGGTCTGCGCCATGAAGCCGTCGATCACGCGGTGGAAGACCACGCCGTTGTAGAAGCCCTGGCGGGCGAGTTCCTTGATGCGGGCGACGTGGTTCGGGGCAAGGTCGGGCCGCATCGCCACGGTGACGCGGCCCTTGGTCGTTTCGATGATGAGGGTGTCCTCAGGTTTTGCCATGATGGCGATCCTCCGTGCCGGCGCGCGTCATCGCTCGATCGTCGCCGTCTTGATGAAATCGAGCTTGGGAAACGCCGTCTCCAGATAAGCGTTGCCTTCTTGCTGCATGCGGCCCTGGTCGGGTCCTTTCCCGTGCGGGGCGCCTTCGCCGTACCCGCCGTAAAGCGCGTCCACGACGTCCATCCCCGACACCACTTTGCCGAAGGGCGAGAAACCCTGACCGTCGAGCGGGGCATTGTCGGCGAAGTTGATGAACACCTGGGTCGTGCGCGTGTTCGGGCCGGCGGTGGCGAAGGTGACCGTGCCGCGCTCGTTGCTCTGCTTGACCGGGTCGTCCTTGATGTCGGCCTGACGCCAGACGCCGGCGATATTGGGGTCGCCGTTGATGCCGAACTGCACCATGAAGCCGTCGATCACGCGGAAGAAGCGCGCGTTGTCGTAGAAGCCGTTCTTGACCAGGTTGTAGAAGCGATCGGCGCCGTTCGGCGCCCAATCCCGATTGACCTCGATGACGAAGGCGCCCTTGCTGGTATCGAATTTCGCCTTGTAGACCGCGGGGGCCTCCTCATTGAGCGCGGCGGGATCGGAGAGGTTGCCGGCGCCGGCGGCGCCATGCCAAGCGACAAAGCCGAGCGCAAGCGCCGCGGCGAACGCAAACCTGAGCTGAAGTCTCATGATACCTCCTTGGAAAAGCGTTCAGGACCGGACTAGCCGGCAAATTTTTTCTTGAGCGCGGCGGCGACGACCGGCGGCACAAAGGATGAAACGTCGCCGCCCATTGCGGCAATCTGGCGAACCAGGCTCGCCGCGATGTGCCGCGAGTTCGGCGAAGAAGCCAGGAACACGGTCTCGATCTCCGGCGCAAGCGCTTGGTTCATCCCGGCCATCTGCATCTCGTGGTCGAAATCCCCGGCGTCGCGCAGGCCCCTGATGACAACGTTGGCACCGGCAGCCTTGGCCGCGTCAACCGTCAAATTGTCGTAGGTCGTGACCTCGAGCTTGAGGGCGATCTCCTTGGCCACGGGATCGAGCGCCGCCGAGGTCAGTTTCACGCGTTCCTGGGTGGTGAACAGGGGATGCTTGTCGTGGTGGCTGCCGATGGCGATGACCAGCCTGTCGACGAGATGCGCCGCACGGCGCACGATATCGACATGACCGTAGGTCACGGGATCGAAGCTTCCGGGGTAAAGACCTATGCGCATGCGGGCATTTCCAAGCGCGACGGTCGCCACCCCTCTCGGGAAGCAGGAAGACCCGCGCGCGCGAGCCACCTTCTAGCCGCGCAGGTCGGCAACGGGCAAGGCCGCTTATCGGCCGTCGCGCCACGTCGAGGCGGAGGGTCGGCCTGAGACGCTTGAGAGGCCGAGCCCAGTCCCAGGCGCCCTGCTCGCCCCTCTCCCACGAGGGAGGGGAAAAGGCTATTCGGGCCCCTCTTCCTCGCCGCCGTTCTCCTCGGAGATGTGCTCCACCGAAACCACGCGTTCGCCCTCGGCGGTGGAGAACACGATCACGCCTTGGGTCGAGCGCCCCATGATGCTGATGTCCTGCACCGGGACGCGGATCAGTTGACCGCCGTCGGTGACGAGCATGATCTGGTCGGTCTCCTCGACGGGGAACGACGCAACCAACTTGCCGTTGCGCTGGTTCACGACCATGGCGATGATGCCTTTTCCGCCACGGCCGGAGATGCGGTACTCGTACGCCGAGGTGCGCTTGCCGTAGCCGTTCTCCGAGACCGTCAGAACGAACTCCTCGTGCGCGCTGAGCTCGGCGTAACGCTCCGGAGTCAGCACGACGGTCTCCTGGCCATTGCTTTCCACTTCGACATCCTCGACATCGGCGCTGCCGCGGCGGATGCTATTGGCTTGCCGCACATAGGCGTTGCGCTCCGCGGGCGAGGCTTCGACATGGCCGAGGATCGCCATGGAGATGACCTGGTCGGCGCGTTCGAGCTTGATGCCGCGCACGCCGGGCAACTCGCGGCCCTTGAACACGCGCACATCGGCGACGGGGAAGCGGATCGCCTGGCCGTCGGCGGAGGTGAGGAGCACATCGTCGTTCTCGCCGCACACCTCGACGCCGATGATGCGGTCGCCGGCATCGAGGCGCATGGCGATCTTGCCGTTCTGACGGACCTCGATGAAGTCCGAGAGCTTGTTCCGCCGCACGCTGCCATAATTTGTGGCGAACATCACGTCGAGCTTTTCCCAGGACGCGACGTCCTCGGGCAGCGGCAGGATGGTGGTGATGGTCTCGTCCTTGCCGAGCGGCAGAAGATTGACCAGGGCCTTGCCGCGGGCCTGGGGCGCGGCCACCGGCAGGCGCCACACCGTCATCTTGTAGGCCATGCCGCGCGTGGAGAAGAACAGGACCGGCGTGTGGGTGTTGGCGATGAAGATGCGGGTGACGAAATCCTCCTCGCGCGTCGCCATGCCGGCGCGGCCCTTGCCGCCGCGTCGCTGGGCGCGGTAGGCGGAAAGCGGCACGCGCTTGATGTAGCCCTTGTGGCTGACGGTGACGACCATGTCCTCGCGCTGGATCAGATCCTCGTCCTCGACCTCGCCCTCCATTTCGAGGATCTCGGTGCGGCGCGGGGTGCCGAACTCGGTTTTGATCGCGTTAAGCTCGTCCTTGATGATCGACACGATGCGGGCGCGCGAGCGCAGGATGTCGAGATAATCGGCGATCTGCTCGCCGAGCTTCTTCAACTCGTCGCCGACCTCGTCGCGGCCGAGCGCGGTAAGCCGCTGCAGGCGGAGATCGAGAATGGCGCGAGCCTGATCCTCGGACAGCCGATAAGTGCCTTTGGCCGAAACCTTGTGGCGCGGGTCGGCGATCAGTTCGACGAGCGCGACGACGTCTTGCGCCGGCCAATCGCGGGCCATCAACTTCTCGCGCGCGGCGGCCGGGTCGGGCGCCTTGCGGATCACGGCGATGACCTCGTCGATATTGGCGACGGCGATGGCCAAGCCCACCAGGACATGGGCGCGGTCGCGGGCCTTGCGCAGCAGGAACTTGATGCGGCGGCCGATCACCTCCTCGCGGAAGTCGGTGAAGGCGCGGATCATGTCCTTGAGCGTGAGCTGCTCGGGCTTGCCGCCGATCAGCGCCACCATGTTGCAGCCGAAAGTCGATTGCAGCGGCGAGAAGCGGTAGAGCTGGTTCAGCACGACATCGGCCATGGCGTCGCGCTTCAGCTCGATGACGACACGCATGCCCTGGCGATCGGACTCGTCGCGGATATCGGCGATACCTTCGATCTTCTTCTCGCGCACCAGCTCGGCGATCTTCTCGACCATCGCCGCCTTGTTCACCTGATAGGGAATCTCGGTGATGATGAGCGCCTCGCGTTCCTTGCGGACGGTCTCCGTGGTGACGCGGCCGCGCATGAGAATCGATCCGCGGCCCTTGTGATAGGCGGCGCGGATGCCGGAGCGGCCAAGGATGAGGCCGCCGGTGGGGAAGTCGGGGCCGGGAACGATCTCCACGAGCTCATCGATGCTGATGGCGGGATTGTCGAGATAGGCGATGCAGGCGTCGATCACCTCGCCGAGATTGTGGGGCGGGATGTTGGTGGCCATGCCGACGGCGATGCCGCCGGCGCCGTTGACCAGCAGGTTGGGAAACTTTGCCGGCAGGACCACCGGCTCCTGCTCGCGGCCGTCGTAGTTCGGCTGGAAATCGACCGTGTCGTTCTCGAGATCGTCGAGCAGCGCCATGGCGGGGCGTGCCAGCCGGACCTCGGTGTAGCGCTCGGCCGCGGGCGGATCGCCGTCGACCGAGCCGAAATTGCCCTGCCCGTCGATGATGGGCAGGCGCATGGAGAAGTTCTGCGCGAGCCGTACCAGCGCGTCGTAAATCGCCTGATTGCCGTGGGGATGATATTTGCCCATGGTGTCGCCGGTGACGCGCGCCGATTTGTTGTAGGGACGGTCCGGCGTGTAATTGTTCTCGTGCATCGAATAGAGGATGCGGCGGTGCACGGGCTTGAGCCCGTCGCGCACGTCGGGAAGCGCGCGCGAGACGATCACGCTCATGGCGTAATCGAGATACGAGCGCTTCATCTCGTCGATGAGCGAGATGGGTCTGATGTCGGAGGGAGCCGGGCCCTCGACCTCTGGTTCGTCGTTGTCAGCCAAGGAAGGAAAAGCCTATTTTCAGACGTGTGACCCGGCAGCCATGACACGGGCGGCAGGCCGGCTTAAGACCGTCCCGCACAACGCCCAAATCGATGACCGAAAGACAGCTTTCTATAGCTGATTTGTGCGCGCTGTTCGCAACCTCGCAGACGCCCCGCGCGGCCTCTTGTTTCTCCAATTTTTTCAATGTGTTAGCATGCCGAAAATACGCCGCTTCGGCCGGTCTCGCCGCAGGCCAATTCGTCAGCCTACGGAGATTCGTTCACAAGGTAAATCCAAGGAAATTTGGGGGGAACGATGGTCTCGCCGAAACGTTTTACCTCTACTAAGCCAGGGCCCCGCAGGCCTTGGCTCGATCGCACCGCGATCACCCCCAAACTGATGCAAAAGACACGGAGCGAAACGATGAATCGATTTCTGACATGCACGGCCGTGGGCCTTTTCTTGGGCTTGTCGCCTGCTATGGCGCAGACCTCGCCCCCTGCCGACGACGCGCAGACTCCGCCTGCCGTGAATGAGCCGGCACTCCCGCAGGCCATGCCCGATCCGGCACAGCCTTCAGATCCGGCAGCGCCGATCCCCGGCGATTCGACTGAGGTGACGCCTTCGCCGATGCAGCCTGGTGACGATGCCATGCCGCCGGCGCAGTCCTCACAGGCGCCGCAAGCGATCGAGCCAGCGGCACCCCAGTCCTCAGAGGCGCCGCAAGCGATCGAGCCGGCGGCACCGAAGTCGGCGGACGCTTCCGGCAGCCCGCAGTTCCTGTCGAAGCAGGCCAGCGACGATTGGCTCGCCAGCAACCTGATCGGCCAAACGGTCTATAACGGCCAGAACGAGGCGATCGGCGACATCAACGACCTCGTCACCGACCACAACGGCAAGATCGTCGCCGTCCTGATCGGCAGCGGCGGGTTCCTCGGCCTCGGCGAAAAGGACGTGGCCGTGCGTTTCGAGGACCTGAAGCTCGCGCGCGAGGATAATGACAGCATCAAGATCGTCGCCGACCTGAATAAGGAGACGCTCGCCGCGGCGCCTGATTACGAGACGCTGGCCGAGCAGAAGGTCACCGTGGGTTCGACCAAGGACGACCGCGAGGATGTTGGCGGAGAGAAGACCTACTAATCTTCCCTCCCTGTAACTCGTAAGCGTCAGAAGCATCGAGCCCGGCCCGTCGTCAAGACAGGCCGGGCTCTCTTTTTGTCAGGCGCCGTGCGAGGATGAGCGCGTCAGAACGGGATTTCGTCGTCGAGCTCCTTGTCGAAGGAGCCGCCCTTGCCGCCGCCACCTGCAAACGGACCGGAGCGTCCGAAATCGCCGTTCCGCTGGTCGCCCTCCCCCGTGCCGTCGCGGGGCTTGCCGTCGAGCATGGTGAGTTCGCCGCGATATTGTTGCAGCACCACTTCGGTCGAATAACGATCCTGCCCAGACTGATCCTGCCATTTTCGCGTCTGAAGCTGGCCCTCGATGAAAACCTTCGAGCCCTTCTTCAAATATTGCTCGGCAATCTTTGCGAGGTTCTCGTTGAAGATGACGACGCGATGCCACTCGGTCTTTTCGCGCCGCTCGCCGGTCGCCTTGTCGCGCCAGTTTTCGCTGGTGGCGACGCGCAGATTGACGATCGGCCGCCCATCCTGGGTTTGACGGACTTCAGGGTCGGCGCCGAGATTGCCGACGAGGATGACCTTGTTCACCGATCCGGCCATGAGATGAGACCTCCGCACGGGGCTTGGCTGGGCATTAACCCCGCTTACTCTACAGCCCTCAAGCCGCGGCCTGCCAGATGTCGAAGATCCTGTCCACAGGCCGAGGGCCAGAGGCATTTGTACACGTTTTGTTCTCACCTGTCCATCCCCTGCCATTTTTGAGACTTGCGGCGTCGCTACCTATGCCTTACCCGCATGCCTCCGGAGACCCCTCCAGGGAACGCATAAGGCCCGAGCGCTCGTCCGTCGGGAAGGAAGACATGCAGCGGCCCGTCGAGCAACGGCACGGTCAAAAACGCCGCATAACCCCGCGGCCACACCCCCGCGCGCAAGTTCTCGGCTTCACCCAGCGGCAATGGCCGTTCATCTTCGTGCTGGTCGGCAATTGGCTGTTCTCGGCCACGTTCTTCGTGGTGGCCAAGCTTGTTTGGGACTGGGTTCCGTCAGAGTGGACCGTCGGCGATCGTATCGCTCTCGTCATCAAGGATGCGGTCGTCGCCATCTTGCCGGCCGTGGTCGCCATCTGCATCGTCGCCGCCCAGCGTCTCGATCCCTCGATGTTCGTCGGCCGCATCCCCAAACCCAATTCGGCGGTCGACATCAACAACCGGTTCATCCTCAACACGGTCGAGCAGTTCATCCTGTATTTCATCGGCAACGCGGGACTGGCGCTCTACTGCCCGGCGCAGGAGGCTCGCGCGCTGATCGTGCTGACCGCGCTGTTCGTTCTTGGGCGCGTGTTGTTCTGGGTCGGCTATCATTACAACCCCTATGTGCGCGCCTTCGGCTTCGGCATCACCTTCTATCCGACCGTGGCGGTCTATCTCTGGCTCATCCTCCGGATGGTGTTCGGCATCGAGATCCGGATTTGAGCCTCCGCGGGCGCGGCGCCACCGCCCCCGTCCTACCGCCCCTGTTGCCAGTGCAGGACCCCCTCGAGCGGCCACAGGAACATGAGCACGTTCAGCGTGAGATTGTCCCTGATCATGGCGCCGACGAAGAGTTCGAGCGCGACCGCGACGGTCACGGTGAGCCACACCGGCAAACGCGCCGCCATGAAGAAGCCGAGCACCATGACGAGGACGTCACTCACGGAATTGATGACGCTGTCGCCATAGTAGTCGAGGGAGATCGTCATCTCGCGATAGTGGTTGATGACGAAGTCCGTGTTCTCGATCACCTCCCATGACGCCTCGAGGGCGACCGCCAGGACGAGCCGCGTCCCGAAGGATAGCGGCACGAAGCGCGAGAGGAGCCACAGTCGCCCAGTAGAACAAGAAGCCGTGGATGAGGTGGGAGGGCGTGTACCAGTCGATCAGATGCTGGGAGTTCTCCGCGCTCATGACGTCGAAATGCCAGAGCTTCACGCTGCCGCATTTGCAGATGAGCGGATGGCCCATCAGGTAAAGGGCGAGGCCTGCGGCCGCGACGATTGCCCCGACAATGAGCGTGGTCTTGGCGGGGGTGAGCTTCATGGCGGCGCATCTATGCACGAGCCGCCTGCCGTCGTCATCCTTGCTCACGGCGATAGATACAAACTCGTCATGGCCGGGCTTGTCCCGGCCATCCACGATTTGTACGGTTGAAATTCGCGGATCCCCGGCACAAGGCCTGGCATGACGGGTTAGATTGCGCTTTCATTGCCCATCGGGCGGGGAGGCACTGCCAGCATGACGCAGGACGAAGCTCTCGCCTTGCTCCGGACCGGCGCGTCGATCTTCCTCACCGGGCAGCCCGGCAGCGGCAAGACGCACACCGTCAACCGCTATCTGCAATGGCTGAAGCAGCGGGGCATCGCCTACGCCTATACCGCCTCGACCGGTATCGCCGCGACCCACGGCCATGGCGTGACCATCCATGCCTGGAGTGGGATCGGCGTGCGGGAGAGCCTGAGCGCGCGCGACCTCGACCTGCTTGCGTCCAATCGCCGGCTCGCGACCCGCATCGAGAAGACGCACGTGCTGGTGATCGACGAGATCTCGATGCTTCCGGCGCGGAGCCTTGGCTTGGTCGATACGGTCTGCCGGCATGTCAGGAGCGTCCCCTCGCCGTTCGGCGGACTGCAGATCGTGCTGGTCGGCGATTTCTTCCAGCTTCCGCCGGTCGTGCGCCGTGAGGCGCAAGCCGCGATGCTGCCGCTTGTCGACGGCGAAGACCCGTTCGGCGCGGAGTTCGCGCATGCGTCCTCGGCTTGGCGCGACCTCGCGCCCATCGTCTGCTACCTGTCAGAGCAGCACCGGCAGAGCGACAAGCCGTTCCTCGACGTGCTCGCCGCGATCCGCGCCAACGATTGCGCCGGCATCCATCGCCAACAGCTCGCCTCGCGCCAGATCGGGCAAGACGCACCACCCGAGAATTGCACGCGGCTCTTCACCCACAACGCCGCGGTCGACGAGATCAATCAGCAGCTTCTGGCGAAGCTCAGCGGCGAAACGCATGCGTTCAGCATGGCCGCCAAGGGAGAGGCGTCTCTCGTGCAAGCGCTGAAGCGGGGCTGCCTGTCGCCCGAGACGCTTCACCTCAAGCAGGGCGCCGCGGTGATGTTCACCAAGAACGACCAGGGCGGCCGTTACGTCAACGGCACGCTCGGCATGGTCGAGAGCTTCGATGCCGAGGAAGGCTTTCCTGTGGTCGTCACGCGGAGCGGGAAGCGCATCGTCGCAGAGCCCTCGACCTGGAAGATCGACGAGGCTGGCAAGGAGCGGGCCAGCATCACGCAAGTGCCGCTCCGCCTCGCCTGGGCAATGACGGTGCATAAGAGCCAGGGCATGTCGCTCGATGCCGCGGTGATCGATCTCTCGCGCGCTTTCGAATACGGACAGGGCTATGTCGCGTTGTCGCGGCTGAGGAGCCTGAAGGGTCTCTATTTGCTCGGGCTGAACGAGCGGGCTTTGCGTGTGCACCCGAAAGCTGTGGAAAAGGACGCCGAGTTCCGCGCCGCTTCGGAGAGCGCGCACGGCGCCATCTCGGCCAACGCGCTGGCCGCCGAGGAGGCCGCATTCCTCGCGGCTTGCCAGGCACGGCCGCAAGCAGCGCCGGCGGCCGAACCGCGCAAACCGCGATCCTCGGCCTATCCCAAGAGCTACGAGGTAGCGGCGCTGCGCGAGACCCACGCCAAGGCTTATGCGCCCTGGACCACGGCAGAGGAGAACGACCTCGCGTCGCGCCACGGCCAAGGCGAGACCATCAACGCGATCGCCGCGAGCCTTGGACGAAAGCCTGGCGCCATAAGGTCGCGGCTGAAAAAACTCGCACTGATCTAAGCTCCCTGGGGAGGGTTTACCCCTCCCCTTGCCCGCCAAGCCGTTGCGGACTAAGCCTTGCGGGGAGCCCCCTTCACCCCGACATTGCCGAGAGAATGACCTCCAAATTCATCTCCATCCGCGGGGCGCGCGAGCACAACCTCAAGAACATCTCGCTCGACCTGCCCCGCGAGAAGCTCGATCGTCATCACCGGACTGTCGGGCTCCGGCAAGTCCTCGCTCGCCTTCGACACCATCTATGCCGAGGGCCAGCGGCGCTATGTCGAGTCGCTGTCGGCCTATGCCCGGCAGTTCCTCGACATGATGCAGAAGCCGGACGTGGACCATATCGAGGGTCTGTCGCCGGCCATCTCCATCGAGCAGAAGACCACCTCGCGCAATCCGCGCTCGACCGTCGGCACGGTCACCGAGATCTACGACTATATGCGGCTCCTCTTCGCCCGCGTCGGCGTGCCCTATTCGCCGACGACAGGGCTCCCGATCGAGAGCCAGACCGTGAGCCAGATGGTCGACCGGGTGCTGGCGCTTCCCGAAGGGACGCGGCTTTATCTGCTCGCGCCGATCGCGCGCGGGACGCAAGGGCGAGTACCGCAAGGATTTCGCCGAGCTGCAGAAGAAGGGCTTCCAGCGGGTCAAGGTCGACGGGCGTTTCTACGAGATCGCGGAAGTGCCTGCGCTCGACAAGAAGGTCAAGCACGACATCGACGTGGTGGTGGACCGCGTTGTGGTGCGGCCCGATTTGGCGGCGCGGCTCGCCGACAGCTTCGAGACGGCGCTCCACCTCTCCGACGGCATCGCCGTGGCGGAGCTTGCCGATCAGGACAACAAGCGGATCATCTTCTCGGCGAAATTCGCCTGCCCCGTGTCCGGCTTCACCATCGAGGAGATCGAGCCGCGGCTCTTCTCCTTCAACAATCCTTATGGCGCGTGCCCGGAATGCGACGGGCTCGGCACCGAGCTCTTCTTCGAGCCGGACCTTGTGGTGCCGGACGAGAATTTGAGCCTCGCGCGGGGCGCGATCGCGCCTTGGGCGCGCACCAACGCGACCTCGCCCTATTACCAGCAGACGCTTGAATCGCTCGCGCGCGCCTATCGCCAGCCGATGACCAAGCCGTGGAAGACGCTGCCCAAGTCGTTCCGCGAGGTGGTTCTGTACGGCTCGGGCGACGACGAGATCACCTTCACCTATGACGACGGCGTGCGCCACTACTCGACCACCAAGCCGTTCGAGGGCGTCATCACCAATATCGAGCGGCGCTGGCGCGAGACCGAATCCTCCTGGGTGCGCGAGGAGCTGTCGCGCTACCAGTCGGACCATCCCTGCCAGGCCTGCGGCGGCTATCGCCTGAAGCCGCAGGCGCTCGCGGTCAAGATCGCCGGGCTGCATATCGGCCAGGTCACCGAGATGTCGATCAGGGAGGCGGCGCGCTGGTTCGCCGACCTGCCCGCGCGCCTCACCCCGAAGCAGAACGAGATCGCCGCGCGCATCCTGAAGGAGATCCGCGAGCGGCTCGCCTTCCTCAACGATGTCGGCCTCGATTATCTGACGCTGTCCCGCGCGAGCGGTTCGCTGTCCGGCGGCGAGAGCCAGCGCATCAGGCTCGCCTCGCAGATCGGCTCAGGCCTGACCGGCGTGCTCTATGTGCTGGACGAGCCCTCGATCGGGCTGCATCAGCGCGACAATGCCCGGCTGCTCGACACGCTGAAGTCGCTGCGCGACATGGGCAACAGCGTGCTCGTGGTCGAGCATGACGAGGAGGCGATCCTCACCGCCGATCATGTGGTGGATATGGGCCCCGGCGCCGGCATCCACGGCGGCGAGGTGGTGGCGGAAGGGACGCCGGAGCAGGTGATGGCGGCGCCTGCGAGCCTCACCGGGCAGTATCTCACCGGCTTCAAGCAGATCCCCTCGCCCAAGGCGCGGCGGAAACCGACCAGAGGCCGGCGCCTCACCGTGCTCGGCGCCCGCGCCAACAACCTCAAGAACATCACCGTCGATATTCCGCTCGGCCTCTTCACCAGCGTCACCGGCGTCTCCGGCGGCGGCAAGTCGACCTTCCTGATCGAGACGCTCTACCGCGCCGTCGTTCGCAAGCTCTCAGGCGCGCGCGAGGTGCCCGGCGAGCATGACGCGATCGAGGGCCTGGAGCATCTCGACAAGGTCATCGACATCGACCAGTCGCCGATCGGGCGCACGCCGCGCTCGAACCCCGCCACCTATACCGGCGCCTTCACCCCGATCCGCGAATGGTTCGCCGAGCTGCCCGAAGCCAAGACGCGCGGCTACAAGCCGGGGCGCTTCTCCTTCAACGTCAAAGGCGGGCGCTGCGAGGCCTGCCAGGGCGACGGCGTGATCAAGATCGAGATGCATTTCCTGCCCGACATCTACGTCACCTGCGACGTGTGCAAGGGCAAGCGCTACGACCGCGAGACGCTCGAGATCAAGTTCAAGGGGAAGTCGATCGCCGACGTGC
Organism: uncultured Alphaproteobacteria bacterium; assembly: GCA_963776655.1. Lineage (GTDB taxonomy): Bacteria > Pseudomonadota > Alphaproteobacteria > Rhizobiales > Methyloligellaceae > Methyloceanibacter. Next base: position 497,747 of record CAVZNL010000004.1, read on the forward strand.
TCGACATGACCGTCGAGGAGGCGGCCGAGCTGTTCAAGGCGGTGCCGGCCGTGCGCGACAAGCTCGAGACGCTGAAGCGCGTCGGCCTCGGCTATATCCATGTCGGCCAGCAGGCGACCACGCTCTCGGGCGGCGAGGCGCAGCGGGTCAAGCTCTCGCGCGAGCTGTCGCGCCGCGCGACCGGGCGCACGCTCTACATCCTCGACGAGCCGACCACGGGGCTTCACTTCCATGACGTGGCCAAGCTGCTCGAGGTGCTGCACGAGCTGGTCGATCAGGGCAACACGGTGGTGGTGATCGAGCACAATCTCGAAGTCATCAAGACCGCGGACTGGATCGTCGATCTCGGGCCCGAGGGCGGCGACGCCGGCGGAGAGGTCGTCGCCGTCGGCACGCCGGAGGAGATCGCCGCCAACCCGGCGAGCTATACGGGACAGTATCTCAAGCAGGTCATGGACCGGCGCCGCAAGGCCGCTGGCGGCAAGCGCGCCGCCGCCGCGGAGTGATGGTCAAGTCTCGGAGTGTAGCACTCATGCCGCGTCGGCCGGCCGCACCCGCCGCGCGATCTCTTTCCCCTTCTCGCGCTCGATCAGGGCAATGTCGTATTGGCTTTGCAGGTCGAGCCAGAATTGCGGCTGGTTGCCGAAATAGCGGCCGAGCTTGATCGCGGTGTCGGCGGTGATCGAGCGCCGTCCGTTGAGAATGTCGGTGATGCGGCCCGAGGGCACGCCGAGATCGAGCGAGAGGCGGTTGGCGCTCAGGCCCCGCGCGGCAAGCTCGCGTTTCAACAAACGGCCGGGATGTGCGACAGGCGGCATGGTTCTATCCTTTGTGATAATCGACGACTTCGACGTCATAGGCAAAAGATTCTGGGTGGCAAGCGCGCCGCCGCCGCGGAGTGATTTTCCAGCTTTCGGCCGATTCCGGTCTCGCCGTTTCCGGTTTGCATAGGTTAACGACTGCTAGTCGCTTGCCGGCGTTGCAGGCCCCGGTCATCATCCGGTTACGATATTTCGCCGTTGCCGGTCGCGAGCGCTGCCGCTGCGTTACAATCTCGCCTTCCCGCGATCGCACCGCGTCGCGGCAAGGAGATGAGAGATGCTAAGAGCGCTGTTTCTATTCTTCCTCGCCTTGAGCGCGTGGCTCGCTCACAGCGAGATGATGGCCAAGGACGCCGACTCGGCGCCGGTCCCGAACCTCGTCGGCACGTGGACCGGTCCTTTCAAGGCGATGCGAGAGACGACTGTCGCCGATGGCGCTCTCACGGTCCGCGTGCTCGAGCAGGATGGGGCGCTGCTCAAGGCCGAGAAGTCCTGGGAGAGCCTGGGCGTTGCCGGCAATGTCGCGGGCAAGGCGGTGAAAGAGGCGACCGAGCCTCTCGTCGGCGTTATCGACTTCGACGGGAAGAGCGTGCATCTCGCCGAGCAGGACGATAACGGCCTCTACGCCGGGCGGCTGACGGCGCCCGACACGCTCGAGCTCGTCTATATCGAGGCCGGCCACGCAACCGCCTATAGGGTGCGGCTCACGCGCGGGAAGTAGGGAGCGAGGGCAGAAGCACCGCTCAAAGACCCCTTTTCCGCTGGAATCTGTGCGTTTCTTCCGGCTTTTCCCGGTGAATTTGCTGACAAACCCCTCCGAATCGGCGAATTTCCCGGGGATTAGGCCTTTGTCGTCTGTTCGTTGTTGCGGCAAAGTCGCGATTGCGCTCAAGGCCGGAAGGCCATAGCGATGATTGGCCTTATCGGCCGGGCAAAGGAGGAACACGCGCATGATGTCGAAATCTGAGCTCATTCAAAAAGTTGCCGACGAGTGCTCGCTGGCGAAAAAAGACGTGAAGGCGGTGATGGAGGGGCTCGCCGGTGTTGCCTACAAGGAGCTGAAGAAAGAGCGGCACCTTCATGCTTCCGGGCTTTGCCAAGTTCATCGTCGTCAAGAAGCCGGCCACCAAAGAGCGCCAAGGCATCAACCCGTTCACCAAGGAGCCGACGGTCTTCAAGGCGAAACCCGCGCGCAAGATGCTGAGGGTCCGCCCGGTCAAGGCCGCCAAAGACGCCGTCTAAGGAGCCTTAGCCCGGGGGCGGCGCGGTGATGGCGCGGCGGATGGGCGCGAGCGTGGCGCTGTCGTCGAACCTCACGCGTCCGTCCTGCACGGAAACCCCGAGGTCGCGCCAGAGCGCGTCGAGGTCCGGCGCATAGGGCGCGGTTCCCATCTTCTTGTAGAGATCGGCAAGCACGGTGGTGCCGGTCGCCTTGTCGCCGACGCTGAAGATGCGTGCGATGGGCCAATCCTGCTCGATCGTGCCGCCTGCCTCGACAATGCCGCGCAACGCCTGCTGCAAGCCGGCCCTGTTGCCGGTGCGCTTGCGTATCTCGATGTCGGCGACCAGGCAGAAGATCGCTCCGCCCCAATAGGTGCGCCCCCAAGTGGGCGTGCGGTCGAGCCCGCGGTCGCCGGGCTGCGGCAGCCCTTTGTTCATGTCGCGCACCATGTCGCCCCAGATCGTCTCGGCGCCGAGCTGTCCGGCCTGGACGCGCGCGATCGGCTCGACATAGGTGGCGATCCCTTCGGCGAGCCACAGATGCGGCGCGCGTATGTCGGGCTGTGCGAGATGCGTCATCTCGTGGACCGCGACCCAGTCGTCGCGGAGATCCGCTTCCGTCGCGTCGGCGCCGACGATGAGGCGGATCGCGGGGCCGCGAAAGCCGAAGGACGTGCCGCCTTGCACGTCGCCGCCCTGCGCCGGAACGACCAGCACGCGCGCCGAGGCGGCCGGGAACTTGCCGAAATAGACCGAGGTTGCCTTCGCCGAGGCCTCGAGCCAGGCCATGAGCTTGGCGCGTGGCAGAGCGAAGTCGCCCGGCGCAAATGCGACATCGAGCGTGCCGCCGCCGATCGTGATCGGCGTCTTAGCGAGGCGGTCGAAGGCGCGATAGGGAAAGCGCTCGCCGGTCAATTCGGACTGGGCGTAAGCGGGCGGGCACGCAACGATGCCCAGGACCAGCACGTGCGGGAGAATGCGCCCAACCAAACTCATCGCGAGAGCATTTGCTGATCGCGCATTGCGGAAACAAGGGCGCTCGCGACATCGTGAGAACCCCACGAGGGGGAGGTAAAGAGCTGAAGGCGAACCGCGATCGCAGATCCGGGGCTACTGGGGGATCAGGGCTACTGGATCGTCTGGAACGCGTCATCCTGAGGTGGCCGCGAAGCGGCCCTCGAAGGATGGCCCGCAATCGTCATCCTTCGAGGCTCGCTTCGCTCGCGCCTCAGGATGACGGCATGCAACTTCCCGCTCTTCTCTTGGCGAGAGCACGCGCAGGTTTTCGATGGCGTGGAGGTGTCGATTGCTTCGTCCCTTCCCTCGATGGGGAGGGTGGCGAAGCTTGAGCGAAGCGAAAGCTGAGCCGGGTGGGTTTAAGCAGCTTGCCCCCCCACCCGGCGCGCAGACGCGCGCCGACCTCCCCACGAGGGGGAGGTTTTAAGTGGCGCACGGCCAAGCTTGAAAGTGACCCCTCCCCCGCCGTCTGGAACCTAGCGCAAAGTAAATCGGCGTCGTCGGACATCCCCACCAGGGGGAGTATGAAAGGGCTGCGCTAGGCGGTCATTTGCTTGAACAGCCGCACGATGACAAGCAGGATCACGGCGCCGATGAACGCGGTGAGAATGGCGCCTACTATGCCGCCTCCAAGCGTCAGAGCGAGGCCAAGGGCGGGAAACAGGAAGCCGGCAAGGATCGCTCCGAGGATGCCGACCACAATGTCTCCGACCAGGCCATATCCCGTCCCCTGCACGAGAAGGCCCGCAAGCCAACCCGCGATGCCCCCGACCACGCAGGCGATGATGATTGCTTCCAGCATTGTTCTCCCCCCTTCCGCTGAATCAACGGTCGCTTAGTCTAGCACGAGTCGCTCAACGTCTCGCCCAGTTTGCGGGTGGGCTGGCCCCGGCCCGCTTCGCGGCACCTGTGCGGTCGATGCCGATGAGGAGCGAAGCGCGATAGGAACCGCCCGCCTCTTCGATCTCGGCCAGCGTGGCTTCACCGCCCTCCTCGCGGAAGATGAAGTCATTGGCGTTCACGGTGTCGCGGTCCTGCTTGCGCTCGCGATAGGGAGAATGTGCGGCGTAGATGCGTTCGCTGGCCGTATCGGGGAAATAGAGCTGGCCGGTGACGCGCTCCTTATCGTCAAGGATGACCTTGAAGTGAATATGCGGCGCGCGACCCGGATACCAGCCCGGATAGATGGTGTCGAAGGCTACCCTGCCGTCGACAGCGGTGAACTGCGTTCCGCGCAAGAACGTTTCGCCCTCGGCGGCGCCGGTCGCCTGGCGCGCATAGCCGGAATAGACGCCGAGCCCGTCGCAGTGCCAGACGTCGACGCGAGCTCCCTTGAGCGCGGCGCAGGTTTCGGCATCTGTCACCGTCAGAACCAGTGCAAGCGGTGCGCCGGCCTTTCCGTCGGCGATGCCGGCGCGCACGAGCTTGGGATCGAAATAGAAAGGACCTTCCATCGCCTCGGGCGTGAGAATGCAGACCTTGCCGTTGGGTTTGGCGGCTCCGGCCGGGCCCGACTGCGCTGTTCTTGCCGGCAACCCGAGGACTGCCGACGCTGCGGTCGCAGCACCAGCCAAAACTTGCCTGCGCGTGACTCTCTGTTTGGCGGCGTTCTTCCGGTTCATGCTCGATTTCCCGATGGTGTTGGCAAAGCACCGCACAGAAAAGTGGCCTCGGCTTGACGCAGATTGTGAAAGATCGTCCCTCCCCTAGATGGGGTCCCACGGGGAAGAGGGAAGGCTCAGAGAAGGGCACCCAGAAAGGCGCGGGCCTTGGCGTAGATGCCCGGCGCTTCGCTTTCGCGCGGACCGGCGATGCAGACGCTCATGTCGCCTTGGCCGAGAAAAGCGCGCGCCCGCGCGAGAGCTTCGCTCGTATCGAGATCGAGGACGATGTGCGGCTTGCCGAGCGTCATCGCAAAATCGCGCGCGGTTTGGCTGCCTGGCGAGACCTCGAGACCGGCACTGTCAACCAGGACCATCAACCTGTCGGCATCGCGCACATTCCATTGCGTCCGCTGTCCTGGATCGGCTTTTGTCGTCTCTCGCAATTGAGGGTATGCCGCCAGCAGGCCCGGCGGCTCCGGCAGGTCCTCGGCCCAACCGCCTTTGGGGCACCAGCCGCCATGGGCAAGGCCTTTCGCGACAGCCGTATCGAGCGCGGCCCGGTCGACGCCCGTCTGCCCGCCGGAAAGGATCTTCATCTTTCGGCCGCTAGGCCCGCGCCAGTTCCTGGTCGAGAGCGGTGGCGCGCTGCAAGGCTGGCCGCTGCTCGAGCCTGCCCACATAGGCGACGAACTCCGGCCCCTTGGGCACAAGGTCGAACATCATGCCCCAGCGCAGCGTCGAGCCCACGACCACGTCGGCGGCGGTGAATTGCTCGCCCATCAGATAGGGTCCTTCCGCCACCGCCTCGGCAACCACTTTCATCACCGTGTCGAATTCGCCATAGCCCAAGATGCCGCGGCGCGGCTCCTCTTGCCGCGGGAAGGCGCGATCGGTGATGGCAGGCTCGATGCAGGCGGAAGCGAAGAACAGCCACTTGAGATAGGCGCCGCGGCGCGGGTCGCCGACGGGAACGTTCAGTCGGGCCTGCGGGGAACGCGTCGGCGAGATAGGTGCAGATGGCTGCCGCTTCGGTCACGATCGTCTCGCCGTGCCGGAGCGCCGGCACCTTGCCCATGGGATTGACGGCAAGATAGCCGGGCGCGTGCTGCTCGCCTTTCGCGAGGTTCAAGACGTGAAGGTCGTAGGGCTCGCCCAATTCCTCAAGCATCCAGCGGACGATCGAGGACCGCGACGGCGCCGCATGATAGAGCGTGAGCTTCGGCAATGGGTCCTCCTGTGCGAACCGGATGAGCAACTAGCGGCCGCTTGTGGCGTTAAGATGATGAGCCAATGCGGGGCCAGCCGTTGGACAAACCCTCGGAGATCTCAAGCGCGCAACGCGCCTAGCCCTGTTCGGCTTTGGCCCAGCCCTCGACCTCGCCGATCCAGTGCTCGGCGTGCTGGTTGAAGGTCGCGAGAACGGCATCGAAGGCCGCCTCCTCGGCCGGCTCGGCGCCGCGGTCCGTTTGCAAGTCCCCGAACACGTGGCGGTAGTCGGCGTAACCCTGCATCTCCTCGCGGCGGTGCCACCAGAGATCGCCGATGAAAAAGAACTTGATCCAGGAGAACAGGCAATCGGTCCAGTCTTCGAGGTAGTGGCGGAGGTGCACGCTGGGAGCGCAAAGGTAGAGGTCGGCGCCGTGCAGCACCCTGGAGCCGCTCGCCGCGCACTCCTCGCCGGTGGCGACCTCGACCAGCCTGCCGTCGAGAAAGGGATGCTCGGGATATTCGAGGAAGACGAAGCTCATGCGGTCGGCGCCGGGATAAAGCCCGCGCGGGTCGAACAGCTTGAAGTCGAGACCGCGCAGCCGCGCCTGCCTGAGCGCAATAAGCGGTGCGTTCTCGGCTTCCGGATTTTCGATGAGCTCGACGCCCGCAGCGCGGGCATTGGCGACGAGAGCGCCTTGGTTGGGGCTTACGAAGCTCGAGACGAGGATCGTGCCGGTCGTTTCTTCGTCGATGGTCTCGATATTGGGCCGGGACCGTTGAGCCTCGCCGCGTTGCGCGTTCATCAGGTCCAGAATGCGCGGCCGTTCCGGCTGACGCAGGCGCAAGAACTCGTCACTGCGGCTCGCGAGCCGGTGCATATGGCCGAGGAGCCGGTACCGCGTGCGCGGATCGCGGCAGTTGCCTTTCCAGACAACGGATACCGAGGGCATGGGCCAAGTCCTGCCGCGACGCTACGAAACCGAGAGCGGGCACATTGCCCGCGCCGAGCCGGTGGTGCAAGCGATGTTCCGGAAAAGGGTTGCCTCCGGGTTCACCGATGCGCCCTCCCGGACTGTTCTCTCCGCCTCCCTACGAGGCTGGCCCATAATGACCGCGAAAGGTGGCGCGAATGGAGCGGGGGATGAACGACCGGGATGGTTTCTACATTCTCGCCGCGAGCACGGCCGGAACGGGCTCATTTTTGTGGTTATCAGGTTCGGCATGGAACATGGTGAAGAAGGCGACAAATATCGAACGCGCCTTCTCGTCACGCCTGTTCTCGCTTATTACACGCCCTGGTCATGGTTCCGCCGCTATCGGCGGCCGGCGATCTTGAGGGAAAGGGCCCGTACCCTTCGTCATGCCGTTTCGTTTCAGCGAGATTGAAGCGCCAATGGAATGGATTGCCGGAGCCTGTCCCTGGACTTGATCCGGGGATCAAGCCCGGCAATGACGGGCACCTTGGCTGTCCCTCATATCGCGCAGGTGCATCTCGAAGCATGACCACCCTCCCCTTGCTCGTGATGCAACCGGCGGCGGCGGTCTTGCCTACGTCATGAAAAAGAGGCGCAGCTCCGCAAGCGGAGACTGCGCCTCTCTGCATCGTGCGGGCCGGGGGTTCGAGTTACCCCGACGCCGACCCTGAAGTCGCTTACGCTTTCGCGTGGCGCGCGCCGTGCCCTGCGCCCGCCAGCATGCCGGCGAGCTTTTCGGACACATAGCCAAACACCGCGCCGATGATCATCGAAAGAATAACGACGACAACGGGGTTCTCCAGAGAAGCCGCGGTCAGGCTTCCGGCCGCATCCTTCATCAGGGTATAGGCGACGACGGAGGCAAAGCCATAGACCTGCGCCGGGATGGTGGCGAACATCGGAACGTTGGCAAGCAGCACCATGGCGGCGACGCCGATGCCGACGCAGATCGCGGCCCATATCGGGAGCCCCATTGTGTCGGCCATGCCGGTCATGGTGGCGACGATCAGCGTAATGCCGGCAATGATCGCACCGGCGGCATTGTTCAGGACCGCCGTTTGCAGGCCCTGTTCCTTGCCACCGCAATGGAAGAAGCAACCCCAGGCGATGAAGGCGGCCCAAATCGCCAGCACGCCACCGAGCGGCCCCAGGAAGAGCCACGTGGCAATTGCGCCAAGTACGCCAACGCTGACTGCAAGAGCTGTATTCGCTGACATCTCACCCCCCTTTCGTGGAAGAGCGGGCGGATGCGCCGGATCGCCGGCGGTCCACCGGCTCAATGGGTGGAACCGTTTTGCTGCTGATTCGGCTCCCGCTTCAACACGAATTCCTCTTTTTTGCCCAATTCATCCATTCGCGCCCCGTACGGGTGGCTTGAGGAAAGGCGCGAGGCGGCCTAGCTATCGGGCATGACGGGCACGGTCCATGTCATTGGCGGGGGACTTGCGGGAAGCGAGGCCGCCTCGCAGTTGGCGCAGAGCGGCGTGCCGGTGACGCTGCACGAGATGCGTCCAGGTCGTGCGACCGAGGCGCACAAGACCGGGGCACTCGCCGAGCTCGTTTGCTCCAATTCGTTCCGTTCGGACGAGTGGGAGACCAATGCCGTCGGCCTCCTCCATGAGGAGATGCGCCGCGCGTCCTCGCTGATCATGGCGGCAGCCGATGCGAACAAGCTGCCCGCCGGCGGCGCGCTCGCGGTCGACCGCGACGGATTCGCCGCCGACGTCACCCGAGCGCTCGAAACGCATCCGCTGATCGAGATTTCCCGCGAGGAGATCGCGGGCTTGCCGCCTCCGGAGTGGGACAGCGTCATCGTGGCGACCGGTCCCCTCACCTCGCCGGCGCTGGCAGACGCGATCAAGACACTGACCGGCGAAGCGGAACTTGCCTTCTTCGATGCCATCGCTCCGATCGTCCATGCCGAGTCGATCGACATGACGGTGTGCTGGCGCCAGTCGCGCTATGACAAAGCGGGGCCCGGCGGCGGCGGCGCGGACTACATCAACTGCCCGCTCGACAAGGCGCAATACGATGCCTTCCTTGCAGCCCTTCTCGCCGCCGAGAAAACGGCCTTCAAGGATTTCGAAACGACGCCGTATTTCGAGGGCTGCCTTCCCATCGAGGTGATGGCAGAGCGCGGCCCGCACACGCTGCGCTATGGGCCGATGAAGCCGGTCGGCCTCTCCAACCCCCACCGGCCAGGCGAGAAACCCTACGCCGTGGTGCAGCTCCGCCAGGACAACGCGCTCGGCAGCTTGTGGAACATGGTCGGCTTCCAGACCAAGCTCAAACACGGCGAGCAGGCGCGCGTGTTCCGCTTGATACCCGGGCTCGCACAAGCCGAATTCGCACGGCTTGGCGGACTGCATCGCAATACCTTCCTCAACAGCCCGAAGCTTCTCGATGCGGGTTTGCGGCTGAAGGCCGATCCCAGGCTCCGCTTTGCCGGGCAAATCACCGGGGTCGAGGGGTATGTGGAATCGGCGGCGATCGGGCTCATCGCCGGGCGCTTTGCCGCGGCTGAACGGAGCGGCCGGGCCCTTTCGCCACCGCCTCCGACCACGGCTCTCGGCGCTCTTCTCAATCACATCACGGGCGGCCATCTCAGCGCCGAGGACGAAACCGGCGGCCGCAGCTTCCAGCCGATGAATGTCAATTTCGGGCTGTTTCCCCCGATCGTGGCTCCGACTTCGCGGCAGGAGAAGGGCCCGCGCAACACCAAGAGCTTCGCCAGGAAGCGTGCCCTTTCTCTGCGTGCTCTTTCCGATCTCGATCGCTGGCTTCGCCAGCCCGCTTCCATCGCGGCCGAGTAGGCGGCTCTCGCGTCATTCCGGCACAAGCCGACAAGCGGCTCTGGATACCGGCTTTCGCCGGTATGACGGCCAAGCGTCGTAAGCCACCCTGAGGAGGGCAAGCCCCAACCGTGTTAGCCGCGCCAACGGGCCAGACGCCAAAACCGGTAGAGCGGGTTGATGTCTATGATCTCCCGCAAAGGATCGCCCCCTCTCCGATCCAACGCTTCGAGCGCGGCGAGATAAGGCCCAACCAGAGAGAGCGGCAGAAAGGCCAAGTTTGCGGAGCGGTCGAGCCCGGTCGCCTGACGGCGCGCGTCTTCACATGAGGCACGCGCCTTATCTCGCAGCTCGGCGAGCAGAGCGCGAAGGCCCTGGCTTGCCGATCCTGCCAGAACGGCTTCGGGTGAGGTGCCACGGGACCGGAGCAGATCGGCCGGGAGATAGACGCGGCCTCCCGCCGCATGGAACGGCAAGGCCCGCATCAGGCCGGTCAGGCCGTAAGCGAGACCCCCTTGGGCAGAAGCGCGGTCGAAGTCAGGCGCCTTCGCGCCGAGACACTCTGCCGCCAGGGCAAACATGGCGCCGGCCGTCTCCTTCACATAGGTTTCGAGCGCGCTCCAGCCGGGCATGATCCTGGTCGCGACGTCGAATTGGCGGGCATCGATCAGCATGGCGATGCGCTCGGCTGACAAAGCGTGACGCCGCATCGTCTCGCCGAAAGCGTCCGCCACGGGATGGCCGACGGGTTCCCCCTCGCGCGCACGCGCGAGCGCCTCGCGCCACCATTGCAGGCGGATGGCGCCAAGCTCCGGCTCCTTCACCTGCTCGGCGATGCGCGCGAGCTCGACATTGAGCGCGCAAAGAGCGAGGAGATCGGGCCGCACCGCGCGCGGCGCGAACGAGGCGGCGAGCGCCCGGTCGGGATCGCCCGACCGCGCGATGCGTCTTACCGTGTCGCCCGGCTCGGCCTCATGCAAGGTCCGCTTGCCTCAATCCGATCAAGCGCGGGCGGCGGCCGGCCCCCTCCCCTTGGCAGAGGCCGGGGCCGCGCTCCACGCCTCGCGCCGCACGCCGAGAATGAGCTGCAACGGCGAGGCCACGAAAATCGACGAATAGGCGCCGATGACGATGCCCCAGCACATCGCCAGCGCAAACCCGAAGATCGTTTCGCCGCCGAAGAACAGGAAGGGCAACATGGCGAGGAACGTCGTCACATGGGTGAGGACCGCGCGTGCCAAGGTCTCGTTGATCGACAAGTCGAGAAGCTCGACCAGCGGCATCCGCTTGAACTTGCGCAAATTCTCCCGGATCCGGTCGAAGATCACGACCTTGTCGTTAAGCGAGTAGCCGATGATCGTGAGGATGGCGGCGATGCTCGACACGTTGAATTCAAGCTGAAACAACGAATAGAGACCGATGGTACCGGTCACGTCGTGGATCAGGGAGGCGATGGCCGCGACGGCAAACTGCCATTCGAAGCGGAACCAGACGTAAATCAAGATTCCGATCAGGGCCACGACCACGGCGATCGTGCCTCCGGCGATCAGCTCGCCGGAAATCGTCGGGCCAACGATCTCGACGCGGCGATACTCGACCGTGTCCCCGAGCGCGCCCTTGACCTTGGCGATCGACGCCTGCTGCTCCTGCTCGGTCGGCTGCGAGGCGATGCGAATGAGAACCGCGTCTGGCGCGCCGAATTCCTGGATCTGAACCTCGCCGAGGCCGAGGTCGCTCACTTTGCCGCGGATGTCGGCGAGGTTGGCGGGACTTTCCTTGGTCTTGACCTCGATCAGCGTCCCGCCCTGAAAATCGATGCCCATGTTCAGCCCGATGGTCGCGACCAGGATGAGCGGAACCACGGTCAGAAAAGCCGAGACGAGCCAGGAGATGGTCCGCAAGCCGACGAAGTCGATCTTGGTATCGGGAGGGACGAAATGGATGCCGCGAAACATTTGCCAGGTCCTTACAGCGGGATGTTTTGAGGCCGCGCCCAGCGCAGCCAATAAGCGACCATGAGGCGGGTGACGGTTACCGCGGTGAACATCGAGGCGATGATGCCGATGGTCAGCGTCACCGCAAACCCGCGCACCGGACCCGAGCCGAGCCAGAACAGGACAAGCACCGCGATCAGCGTGGTCACATTGGAATCGATGATGGTAATGAGCGCGCGTGAATAGCCGGCATCGACGGCCGCGTAGGGCGACTTCCCGGTCCTGATCTCCTCGCGGATGCGCTCGTTGATGAGCACGTTGGCATCGACGGCGATGCCGATGACCAGCACGATGCCTGCGATGCCCGGTAGCGTGAGCGTCGCGCCCATGACCGAGAGCACGGCGAAAATCAGCGCAACATTTAGAATGAGCGCGACATTGGCGAACAAGCCGAACAGGCCGTAGCCCGCCAGCATGAAGACCATCACCAGAGCAAGACCCATCAACGCGGCCTTCTTGCCGGATTCGATCGAGTCGGCGCCGAGGCTCGCACCGACCGTCCGCTCCTCGATGACGCTGAGCTTGGCGGGGAGCGCGCCGGAGCGCAGCAGCACGGCAAGATCGTTCGCCCGCTGCACGGTGAAATTGCCGCTGATCTGCCCTGTGCCGCCGAGAATCGGTTCACGGATGACCGGCGCCGTTATCACCTTTTGGTCCAGCAGGATGGCGAACGGCAGGCCTACATTCTCCTGGGTGATCTTGCCGAAGCGCTTGGCGCCGGCCGCGTCGAACTTGAAGTTGACCACCGGCTCGCTCGTCTGCTGATCGAAGCCGGGCGAGGCGTCCTGAAGGTTTTCTCCCGTCAGCAGCGTCTGGCTCTTGAGCACATAGGGGATGGGCGGGGTCTCGTTCGAATAGACGAGCTCGTCGCCGGGCGGCACCTGCTTGCTGATGGCGGCTTGCTGCGGATCGGCGCTGGGATCGACCATCTTGAATTCGAGCTTGCCGGTTTCGCCAATCAGAGATTTGAGGCGCTCGACGTCGGAGATACCGGGCACTTGCACGAGAACGCGGTTGCGCCCCTCGCGCTGGATGCTGGGCTCGGTCGTGCCGAAGGCGTCGACGCGGCGCCTGATGGTCTCGATCGAGGCCTGGATGGCCGAATTGATACGGTGGGTCAGGCCGGACTCGGTGATCGTGAGGGCTAGGCGATTATCCGGCGTGCGCGCCACCTCGATGTCGTTGCCGGAAGCCCCGCCGAAGACAGCGCCGCCCACGGGAGACGCGAGCTTCCTCAGCTCGGTCTCGGCCTTGTCCATGTCGGCGGGGTCACGGATGCTCACCGAAACCGACCGCCTGCCGATGTCCTGGGCGAGGTCGGAATAGCCGATGCGGGCGCGGCGCAGCGTTTCGCGCACGTCGCCGCGAAGATTGCCGAGCTGGTCCTCGATCATCTCCTTTTCGTCGATCTGATAGAGCAGATGGGCGCCGCCTTGCAGGTCGAGGCCGAGATTGACCTGCTTGTGAGGAAGCCATGTCGGAATCTGCGCCATCGTCGCCGCAGGGAACAGGTTGGGAAGCGCGTAGATGAATCCGGCGACGGTGACGACGAACACCAGGATCAACTTCCATCTTTCGAAATGCAGCATGCCGCGCTCGCGCTAATTGATGGAACGGTCGGACGGTGAGGTGGTCATCAGGATGCGGCCTTCGCTTTCGCTGTCGGTGCTGCCTCGCCCTTCTCGCCCTTGTGGCGCACCTCCGAAACCGTGGCGCGTACGAGCTTGATCCTGACGCCGTCGGCGATCTCGACCTGAAGCTCGTTGTCCTCGACTTTTGTCACTTTGCCGATGATGCCTCCGGAGGTCACGACAGTGTCGCCGCGGCGGATGGACGCGACCATATCGCGATGCTCCTTCAGCCGCTTTTGCTGCGGCCGGATCATCAGGAAATACATGATCCCGATGATGAGCATGGTGGGAATGATCAGGCTGTTCAGCATGTCGAAGGCGCTCGGGGCGGCTTGAGCGTAAACGAAACCTGGCATTGCTCCTGTCCTTTGCTTGGCTTAAGGATGGCCGCCCTCGACCGGCGCGGCCCGTCTGCCGTCATGCTGCGGGGCGCCTCGAAGGTGGCGCGACTATAGCCGCCCCGATAGGCTTTGCAACGGGCGCGAGATGAACTTTCAGGAACCTCTTTCCGGCATTTTGGAGCGCATTGCCCGGGCGCTCGAGCGGCTCGGGCCGGGCCGGGCCGGTCGGCCCGATTTCGCCGCAGCCGATGCCTTTGTCTGGCATCCCGAGACCGACAACTTTCAACCCGTAAGCGACGTCAACCGCGTGCCGCTCTCGCTGCTCAAGGGCATCGATGCCATGCGCGACACGCTGATCGCCAACACGCTCCGCTTCGCGCGCGGCCTTCCCGCGAACAACGCCCTGCTTTGGGGCGCGCGCGGCATGGGCAAGAGCTCGCTGGTCAAGGCCGTCCATCGCGAGATCCCCGGACTGAAGCTCGTGGAAATCCACCGCGAAGATCTCGGCTCGTTGCCGCGCCTGCTCGGCTATCTGCGCGCGGACCAGGCTCATCGCTTCATCCTTTACTGCGACGACCTGTCCTTCGAGGCGTTGGACACGTCGTACAAATCGCTGAAGGCGGTGCTCGAAGGCGGCATCGAAGGGCGCCCCGGCAATGTGTTGTTCTATGCCACCTCGAACCGCCGCCACCTGATGCCGCGCGAGATGGTCGAGAACGAACGCTCGACGGCCATCAACCCCGGAGAGGCGGTCGAGGAGAAGCTTTCGCTGTCGGATCGCTTCGGCTTATGGCTCGGCTTCCACAATTGCAGCCAAGACGAGTATCTCGCCATGGTGCGCGGCTACGCCGATCACTACCGTCTCGCGGTTCCGGAGGCTGCGCTGCGCGAGGAGGCTCTGGCCTGGGCGCTTCAGCGCGGCAGCCGCTCGGGCCGCGTCGCCTGGCAATATATCCAGGACCTCGCCGGCAGGCTCGGCACGCCGCTCTAGCCTCTACTCGGCGTTCGCAGCCTGATCGTTCATATGCTTGGTGGGGTCCACGGGACGCGATCCCTTGCGCAGCTCGAAATGGACCTGCGGCTGGCTCACGGCGCCCGTGGCGCCGGCCTTGGCAATGATCTGGCCGCGCCGCACCTTGTCGCCCCGCTTGACCAGGAGTTCCGCGTTATTGGCGTAGGCCGAGACCCAATTATTGGCGTGCCGGACCAGCACGAGATTGCCGTATCCCTTGAGCTCGTTCCCGGCATAGGCGACGACGCCGTTCTCCGCGGCTTTTACCGACGTGCCCTGCGGGACCGCGACATCTATGCCGTCATTGTGGCCGCCGTCCGGGCGCGTTCCAAAGCCTGAGATGACGCGGCCCTTGACCGGCCAGCGGAAGCTGTTGCCCGCCATGGGATCGGGCGCCGGCAATTGATCGACGCGCGCGACACGCGGGGCACGTTCGCCGGTCGTCTCCGGCGATGCGGCAATGTCGTCCGCCGCGTTTTCCCGCTCGTTGTCGGCGGTGTTGTTCGCTTTTGCGCTTTCCTTGGCGCCCGCACCCTCGCCGGCAGCCTCCACCTCCTCTTCCTCGGCAAGGGAGGTTGCTTCCGGCGCGCGGATGGTCTCTGTCTTCACCACGCGCACGTTCGGCGCAGGCTTCGCCACCTTGGCCGCTTTCGCGGCCGACACGCCGGGCATGACCAGTTCCTGCCCGACCGCAAGACGCCCGTCGGGAAGATTGTTGGCGCTGACGATCGCCTCAACCGGAACACCGTAGCGGCGCGAGAGGCTGGAGAGCGTATCGCCCTTCGCGACCTTGACGCGGTGCCCCTGAACATCCCTGGGCGGATAGGTCGCCTCCGGGGCACCCATGCGTCTTTCGGGCGCGGGCGAATAGGCGGCGTTCGGACGTGGCGAGTAGGACGGCGGCGGTAGAGCGGCCCGCTCGAGCCGCGCATCGGCTCCCGACCCCGGGCTATAAACCGACTCTTCGGGAACCGGCAGCGACGAAGTCGCCGCGAGATCGGCATTGCCGCTTTCGTCGGAGCCGTTGAGGCTGAAGGCCGGAAAATCGAAGCGCGATACGCTCGAGCTGCAGCCGGAGACGGCCAGGCCTGAACACGCGGCCACGAGCGCCAGAAAAACGCCCCGGCCAGACTCCGACAAGAACGACGCCCGCCGCATCCCTCTTACGCCCCTCAAACTACCCGTCACCGACAAGTAAAGCCCCGATGCGGTTAACAAGCTGTTAGCCCTCGGGCGGAGCAAGAAAGTTTCGACGGAAAGAGGGTTAGGCCTCTTCAGGCTTGGCGGCGCGCGGCCCCTTCAGAGCGCGCGCGGCGACCCCTGCCCTGCCGGGCACCAGCGGCACGAAACGGACAGGAAGCAACGGCGTCTCGGCGAGCCCCCCCTCAGTCTTGTCGATCTGCATGAGTTGTTGGGTGTCGCGCGTCTCGCCCAGGGGAATGATCATGCGGCCGCCCGGCTTCAGCTGATCGAGCAAGGCCGGCGGCGCGTGCCTTGCCGCCGCGGTGACGATGATGCGATCGAAGGGGGCTTGCGGCGGCCAGCCGAGCCAGCCGTCGCCGATGATCGTGGTCACGTTGGTGATGCCGAGCTTGGCGAAACGCCGCTCGGCCGCCTTCTGCAATTCCCGCCAGCGCTCGACGGTATAGACCCGGCGGCAGAGATGCGAGAGCACGGCGGCCTGGTAGCCGGAGCCGGTGCCGATCTCCAGCACCTTGTGCCGCTCGTTCAGTTCGAGATTTTCGGTCATGAAGGCGACGACATAAGGCTGGGAGATGGTCTGCCCGCAATCGATGGGGAGCGGGATGTCCTGATAGGCATGGCCGGCGAAGGCGGGATCGACGAACAGGTCGCGCGGCACCCGCTCGATGGCGCGCAGCACGGCATTGTCGCGAATGCCGCGACGCCTGAGCTGCATGATCAACTCGATCTGGTCCTGCGCGCTGGCCATGGCCGGTCCCACCCGCTCGGTGGCTCAAGCCCAACATATCCGAGGATTCTTAGCACCGGTTTGGGAAAGTGTTGTGTCCGCCGCGCTTTCGCTCGGGGCGCGGCCGTCACTTCGAGGCTGCAATCCTGGTCATGCCGCCCATATAGGGCTGCAACGCCTCAGGCACGGTGATCGAGCCGTCGGCCTCCTGGTAATTCTCGAGCACCGCGATGAGCGCGCGGCCGACGGCGACGCCCGAGCCGTTCAACGTGTGCACGAGGCGGGGCTGCCTCTCGCCCTTGGGCCGGTAGCGCGCATTCATGCGGCGGGCCTGGAAGTCGCCGCAATTGGAGCAGGAGGAGATCTCGCGATAGGCCCCCTGCCCCGGCAGCCACACTTCGATGTCGTAGGTCTTCTGCGCGGCGAAGCCCATGTCGCCGGTCGAGAGCACGACGGTCCGGAACGGAATTTCGAGTCGCTTCAGAACCTCCTCCGCGCATTTCGTCATGCGCTCGTGCTCTTCGGCCGATTGCTCCGGCGTGGTGATGGAGACGAGCTCGACCTTGGAGAATTGGTGCTGACGGATCATGCCGCGGGTGTCCTTGCCGGCGGCGCCGGCCTCCGCACGGAAGCACGGCGTCCAGGCGGTGACGCGCATGGGCAAGCCCGCCTCGTCGACGATGTCTTCGCGCACGAGATTGGTGAGCGGCACCTCCGCCGTCGGAATGAGCCAAAGTTTTTGTGAGAATTCGAGTACCGATAACCTATCCGGCGTTCCTCCAGCCCTCTCTTCCACATCGAAATCGACGGAAGTATGAGCAATCTCATCGAGTGTGACGCCTCTCCCCGCCTGGAACTGGTCCTCCGCAAATTTCGGCAGTTGCGCCGTGCCGAACATGGTGTCGTCGCGCACGAGAAGCGGCGGGTTGATCTCGGTATAGCCGTGCTCGCTCGTATGCAGGTCGAGCATGAACTGGGCCAGCGCCCGTTCGAGCCGCGCAAGAGGTCCTTTCAGGACGACGAACCGCGCGCCCGACAGTTTGGCTGCGGTCTCGAAATCCATGAGCCCGAGCGCCTCGCCGAGCTCGAAATGCTGCTTCGGCTGGAACGGAAATTTCTTCGGCTTGCCGACCTCACGCAGAACCTTGTTGGCGCCGGCGTCGGCGCCGACCGGCACATCGGGCGCGGGGTGGTTGGGAACGTTGGCGAGCAGCGTGTTCAACTCGTGATCGAGCCGCTTCTCCTCGGCCTCGCCCTCCTGGATCGTGGTCTTGAGGGCTGCGACCTCGTCCATGAGGCGCTTGGCAGTCCCCTCGTCCTTCTTGGCCTTGGCGCTGCCGATCTCCTTCGAGAGGGCGTTGCGGCTCGCCTGCGCCTCCTGCAATTGCTGAATCGTCTTACGGCGTTGCTCGTCGAGGCTCAGGATGCGTTTCAAGGCCGCGCGCGGATCGTCGAAGCCGCGATGGGTCAGCCCCTCGATGAAGGACTCTTGATTATCGCGGATCCATTTGATGTCGAGCACGGCGTGGGCTTGTCCGCTTCGGCGATTCAGTTGCGCCTCTATAACCCGTCAGGTGGGCAAAGCGAAGCGTGGCTCTTGTGTCGCCCGAGGATAAGAGCCGATGCCCGTTTTCCCTCCCCTGAAACCGAGCAGGATTGCACGCTAGGCCGGTTTGCCGGCGGGACTGCCCGCAGGCTTCGCGGCCGTAGCCGCGGCGGCGGCAGCCTTTGTGGCGGCATGCTTCTTTTCGGCGAGCTTCACCGCGTAAATGGACAGCTCGTAAAGCAGCACGGTCGGCACGGCGAGCGCGATCTGGCTGACCGGATCGGGCGGGGTCAGCACGGCGGCGACCACGAACACGGCGAAAATCGCGTGGCGGCGATAGCGCTTCAGCCCGTCGGCGGTGATCAGCCCGGAGCGGGCGAGCAGCGTCAGCAGCACCGGCAACTGAAAGCAGATGCCGAAACCGAGGATCAGCGCCATGATGAGCGACAGATATTCGCTGACCCGCGCGGTGAGGTGGATCTGCACCTGCGAGTCGCCCGTCTGCTGCATCGACAGGAAGAATTTCATGGCGAGCGGCATCGCCATGAAATAGACGAGCGCCGCCCCGAGCAGAAACAGGACCGGCGTGGCGATGAGGAAAGGCAGAAAGGCCTGGCGCTCGTTGCGATAAAGCCCCGGCGCCACGAACATATAGATCTGCGAGGCGAGCACCGGAAAGGCGATGAACACCGCGCCGAAGAAAGCGAGCTTGACCTGGGTGAAGAAGAACTCCTGGGGCGCGGTGTAGATCAGCTCGATCGGCGCGTCGGTGCCGGCAGCGAGCCGATAGGGGTACAGCAGGACATTGTAGATCGGCTTGGCGAACCAGAAGCAGACAAGAAAGGCGGCGAACACCGCCAGCAGTCCCCACATCAGCCGGCGCCTGAGCTCGACGAGATGCTCCATCAAAGGGGCCTTGCTCGCCTCGATGTCCTCCTCCTCCGTCATGGACCGCCCTCGGCGCCGCTCTTGGCGCTCTTTCCGGGAGATTTCGCTTTAGGGGCCGCACGTTTTCGTTTCGGCTTCGCCGCCGGCATGGCCTGATCGGGCGCGGGCCCAACCGGTGCCGGTTTTGCTTCCGGCGCCGGCGCGGCCTGATCGGACGCCGGCGCAACCAGTTGCGGTCTCGGTTCCGGCGT
The DNA here is from genome assembly GCA_963776655.1 of uncultured Alphaproteobacteria bacterium. Taxonomy (GTDB): domain Bacteria; phylum Pseudomonadota; class Alphaproteobacteria; order Rhizobiales; family Methyloligellaceae; genus Methyloceanibacter. Next base: position 516,978 of record CAVZNL010000004.1, read on the forward strand.
GTCCGGCATGAAGCGCTTTTCCATGGGCGCTTTCGCATCGAGCGCGGCGGTCTCGGTCCGCACGCTCTCGATCGCCTTCTTCACCTCGTCGATCTCGGCTTCGCGCATGGCGTCCTCGAACTGACGCTGAAACTCCGCGGCGGCGCGGCGGAGCTTGCCAGCATAGTGACCGAAGCCGCGCATGAGCTTGGGCAGCTCCTTCGGCCCGACCACCACGATCGCGACGACGGCGATGACGAGAAGCTCCGACCAACCGATGTCGAACATGGGTCCGCTTCAGACGAGGGTTGCGCTTGGAGCGCAGGCAGACTTCCGGCGCGACTAGCCCGTTTTCTGCTTGCGCGGGGCCTTGGCGCGAGAGGCCGTTTTGGGAGCGGGCTTGGCGCCCTGGTGCTCAAGGACCTTGGGCTTCTCGGCGGCCGCCTCTTCGTCCTCGGTGATTCCCTTCTTGAAGCTCTTGATGCCGTGGGCGACGTCGCCCATCAGCTCGGAAATCTTGCCGCGCCCGAAAAGGAGAACGAAGAGCACAAGCACGATCAGAATGTGCGACCAACTCAATCCCATTACGAATCTCCATCGCACCCAGGGCCGGCTTCAGCCTTCAGGCGCGCTCCGGTTTCTCGGAAGCACTATGGCAGCAAAGGGAGGGCGGTCGCAAGCCAGCGAATCTTCGGCCCTCAAGCGGCGGGCCGGTCGCCGTTTCCCGCCTCGAACACCAGGACAGCGCCGCTGTCGATGGCGATGCCCACTTCCGCGCCCTGCGGCGGCACGTCGCTCTCCTTGATGCGGGCGAAGAGCGGCGCGTCGAGCCCCTGGACGGCCACTTCGACCAATGCCACGTCGCCGAGAAAGCGGGCATCGAGCACGCGGGCGGGTACACCGTTCCCCGCGGCCAGCAGGCGCACCCCCCTCTGGCGCACGCAAACGATGGCCTCGGCACCCTCGGGCACCCCATTGGCGGCAAACCGGCCAAGCGCGGTCGCGGCGCTCCCGCCTTCGATGCGCGCGGCAAGCTCGTTCAAGTCGGAGAAGGTGCGCGCGGCGAGGATGTCCTTGGGCGCACGGTAGAGATCGAGCGCCTTGCCGGTCTGCACCACCTGACCTTGTCGCATCAGCGCCACGCGGTCGCCCATGCGCATGGCCTCCTCGGCGTCGTGGGTGACGACGATCGCGGTGGCGCGCGTCTCATGCAGGACGGCGAGCGTCTCCTCGCGCATCCTTTCCCTGAGGCGCGAGTCGAGCCCCGAGAACGGCTCGTCCATGAGCAGGACACTCGGGCGCGGCGCGATGGCTCTGGCAAGCGCCACGCGCTGCTGCTCGCCGCCGGAGAGGATATGCGGATATTCGCCGGCATAGTGGGCGAGACCGACCCGCTCGAGTGCTGCGTGCGCCTCGGCCTTGGCTTCGCTTCGCGTCAGCGATTTGAGGCCGAAGGCGACATTGTCGCGGATGGTCAAATGCGGGAAGAGCGCGAAGTCCTGGAACATGAGCCCGATCCCGCGCTTCTCCGGCGGAACGAAGCCGTTCGGTCCGGCGACTTCCTGGCCGTCGAGGAGGATCGAGCCGGAGGATGGACGCTCAACCCCGGCGGCGACCCTGAGCAAGGTGGATTTGCCGCAACCGGACGGCCCGAGCAGGCAGAGGACCTCAGAGGGCGCAATGTCGAGGCTGACCCGGTCGAGCGCCAGGATTTCGCCATAACGGCGCGACACGCCCTCCAAAATGAGGCGTGCGGCGAAAGTGACGGCAGCCTTGCCCCGGCCGGTGTCGCTCGCCCACTTGCCGCCGCGGCCGGCGGCCGCGCCGAGCGCGCGCGATCTCAGAAACTTCAGCATGGCGCTGATCTACGCACTCGCCGCCGAAAGGGCAACTGCTCGCGGGATGCTGAAACCTATCCAGGCACCAAGGCAGGTCCATCCGCCTCACAAGCGAAGGTAGACAGGCTGGTCGAGGATCACGTGGACTCGTCGTGACCCTCGTCTTCGCCTTCGCCGAGCGGCTCGGCCGCAAGGGGCTCGTCCTCGAGCGGCTCTTCATCGTCGCGCAGATCGGGTGCATCGTCGGGGTTTGGCAAGGAAAAGCCGGGCGGCAGGTTGGAATCGAGGAGGCCCGCCCCCTTCAGTTCGTTGAGGCCGGGAAGGTCCTGGATCGAGTCGAAACCGAAATGGGTGAGGAAGGCCTCGGTCGTGCCATAGGTCACGGGACGTCCAGGCGCCCGCCGCCGCCCGCGCATCTTGATCCAATCGGTCTCGAGCAGCACGTCGATCGTGCCCTTCGAGGTGCTTACGCCTCTGATCTCCTCGATCTCGGCGCGGGTCACCGGCTGGTGGTAGGCAATGATGGCGAGCGTCTCCAGCGCCGCACGCGACAGGCGGCGCTGCTCGACCGCCTGCTTCTCGAGCAGGAAGGAGAGATCGTCGGCGGTGCGGAACGCCCATTTACCGGCGACGCGCACCAGATTGACGCCGCGCCCGTCGTAAAGGCTCTGCAACTCCTCGAGCAGGGCCTTCACATCTTCGCCTTCGATGAAGTGCCGCGCCAACGCCTGCTCGTCCAGGGGTTCGGCGGCGGCAAAGAGCAGCGCCTCGACGATGCGCAACTTCTCGCGCCGGTCGGTCGACTGCAACTTGATCACATTGGAGGGGAGCGGCAGAGGAAGGCGCGGTCGGCCTCGCTCGCGCTCCGTCTCGTCTTCCGGCATTGCCTCGACCTTACTCAGTTGCTTCGCTGTCATCCCCGTCCTCGTTGTTGTTGCTCGCTATGAAAGCAATCATGCGGCGCGCTCGCGGCGGCGGATCAAGAGCGGCGCAAAAGATTTCGACTGACGCAGTTCGAGCGCGCCCTCGCGCGTCATTTCCAAAGTGGCGGTGAAACTCGACGCCAGCGCCGTGCGCCGAAGCTCGGGATCAACGAGGAACTCGGCGAGCAGCCGATCGAGCGGCGCCCAGTCGAGATCGATGCCGAGCAGCCGCTCAAGCTCGCCGCGCGCATCCTTCAACGACCACACGCTGCGCGGCGGCATCCGCAAGCTGCGTACCGCCATGCGCTGGCGTTGCTGCGAATAGGCCTTGAGCAGGTCGTAGACATTGGCGCCGTACACGCTGCTGCGCGTGATGCGTATCGGCTCCGGCAGCCCGCGGGCGAACACGTCGCGACCGAGGCGCTTGCGCGTCATCAGCTGGGCCGAGGCCTCGCGCATGGCGTCGAGCCGCTTCAGCCTGAAGGCGAGCAGAGCGGCAAGCTCGGCACCCGTCGGCTCGCCCTCCTCGGACGGCTCGGCCGGCAGCAACAGCTTCGACTTGAGGAAGGCGAGCCACGCCGCCATGACCAGATAGTCGGCCGCGATCTCGAGCCTGAGCCGCCGGACTTCGGTGATGAAATCGAGATATTGCTGGGCCAGCGCCAGCACCGAGATCTTGGCAAGATCGACCTTCTGAGTGCGGGCGAGCGCAAGCAAGAGGTCGAGCGGGCCTTCGAAGCCCTCGACGTCGACCACCAGACGGTCGCCCGGCTCGAGTTGAGGCTCGCCACCCTCCCACTCGGAGATCGCGTCATGACCTTGCGGGGTTTCGCCTATCGGGGTCTCGATTGCGCTCATGCCGGCACCGTCGGGTCGCGGCCCAAACTTGCGACTTGCGTGCCTGCGGCCTCGGTCACCAGCGCCAAGGCCTCGGCGGCGTCGAACGGCTCCGGCTCGCGCAGATCGGCGCGCGCGCGGGCAAAACGTTCGGCGGCAAGACCCCCGAGCGAGGGCACCGCGTCGCCGACCTCCATCATTTCGTCAAGGATGCCGCTGCAATGAAGGGCCACGTCGCAGCCCGCGTCGATCACGCCGCGGGCGCGCTCGGCGAGTGAGCCGCCAAGAGCCTTCATGCCGAGATCGTCGCTCATCACCAATCCTGTCAAGCCGATCCGATCACGAATCACTTCGCCCATTATAGCTGGCGAAACGCTCGCCGGTCGCCGGTCGTCGAAGGCGGGCAGAAGCACATGGGCGGTCATGGCGAGCGGCGCGTGGCGGAGCGCATGGAAGGGTCGAAAATCGACCGCGGCGAGGTCGGACGCGCTCGCATCGATGCGCGGCAGATCAAGATGGCTGTCGGCGGTCGCTCGCCCATGGCCGGGCACGTGCTTGATGACGGGCAGCACGCCGCCGGAAAGACAGCCCTCGATAACGGCCTGTCCCAAGGCGATCACCGTCTCTGGATCGGTGCCGTAGGCGCGGTCGCCGATAATCTCATGCGCTCCTCTTTGCGGCACGTCGAGGACAGGCATGGTGTTGACGGTAACGCCCAGATCGTGAAGCTCCTGCGCCGTCAGTCTCGCCCCGGCGAAGGCCGCGCGCTTTGCCATCTCGGGATCGCCCTCATACAAGCGCCCATAGCAGCGCGCGGGCGGCATGTTCCACCAATCGGGCGGCCGCAATCGCTGCACGCGGCCGCCTTCCTGGTCGATCACCACGAGGATTTCGTCGCTCGCGACGAACTCCTTGAAGGCGGCGATGAGCGCGCGGATTTGCGCCGGCGTTTGGCAATTGCGCCTGAACAGAATGAGCCCGCAGGGGCGCGCGGCGGCAAAGAAGCGGCGCTCGGCATCGTCGAGCGCGGTTCCCGCGCAGCCGGAGATGAAGGCCTTGAAGTCCACGACGCGGGTTAGCTTGCGCCGCCGCTCACGGTCAAGGCCGGAAAAGCGCCGGACGCCTGCGCTCTACTGCGCCATCACCAGGCAATCAGGCAGGCCTTGCGACTTGAGCTGGCTGCAGAGCTTGCTGGCGGCCGTCTTGTCGGTGATCGGACCGATGCGCAGCCGGTACCAGACCCCTTTGGTGCCAAGATCGGCCTTCTGCACGATGGGCCGGTAGCTGGCGAGGAGCGTCGGATATTTCTGCTGCATATCGGCGAAGCTTGCCAATGCCTCGGTCTGATTCTTCTTCGAGCCGACTTGCACGACATATTTGCTCCGAGCGGCGGCGGCCGGCGTCGCGGCGGCGGTCTGCTGCGGCTTTGCGGCAGGCTTGGGCTTGGGAGCCGGCGCCGGGGCGGCGACCTCTTGCGGCGCAGCCTGGGCCTCTTGCGGCTGAGCGGCGGCGGCCGGCGTTGGCGCAGCGGGCGCGGCAGGGGCCGCAGCCTCGGCCGGAGCAGCCTGGGCTGGAGCAGCCTGGGCTGGAGCAGCCTCGGCTGGAGCTGCCTCGGGAGCGGCCGGAACAGGCGGCGTCTCGACGGAGCCGTCGGGACGCACGACCATCGTTTTCACCTTGCGTGGGCCACCGTCAGGCATCGCGGGGTCGTCAACCGCGGCCACGGGGATCGACGCGGCGCCAGGAAGCGCTTGAGTCGTGGGCGGGGCCGCATCGGTGGTTGCGACCGGCGCCGGCATTGCGGCCATATCGGGCCCGGGCAGAGCCGGCACGGCCACGTCTTCTTGACGCGACACAAGCCTCTCGGCCTCCGGCTCGTCGGCATTCTGCAAGCGGTCGTAAATCAGCTTGTTCTTGTGCGGGAATTCCTTCCCTCCCGGCTGATCGGGAACCTCCTTGACCGGACTGCTGTCGGCCTGGACCAGCGGAGGCGGCTCGCTGCCGAGGCCTCCTCCGCTCTGCTTATAGGCGAAGGCGAGCGCGCCGCCGAGGGCGATCGCGCCGAGCAGCGCACTTCCAACCATGAAGGCGCTACGGCTCTTGAGCGTCAGTCCAGTTTTGGCGGGTGCGCCAGGCGGCGGAAGGATTTGGCCTTCGTCGAGGAAATCGGCGTCGAGCCGCTCGCCCTCGTAGAACTCTTGGGGCTGACGGCGCGCGGGCTCCGTCGAACCCAAGGCAATCTGCGGCGGCTGATCGTAGATCGCGTCGAACGCCTGAAGCTGCCGCCTTGGGTCGATCTTCGGAAGCTGCTCGGCATAATCCGGCAAGGTGTCGTCGGCGAAGGATTCGAAGCCGTGATCGGAGTCGCCGGCCGGATGCCCGTAACCGTCGCGAGCAAGTTGCTCTTGATGATCGTGGGGGTGAGCGCTCGGAAAGACCTGCTCGGGAAAACTCGCGTCGAAACCTTGATGCTGCGGGTAGCCTGCCTCGGCGAAACTCTGATTGGCAAAATTCGCGTCGGCAAAGCTCTGATCGAAGCTCGTTTCGGGAAAGCTTGCGTCGCCCGCGCCCGAATTCGGGGAAACTTGCATCTGCAAAGCCCTGATCCCGGTAGGATTGGCCGTGGAGGCCCTGGGCACCGTCATAGCTCGAAGCCGGATAGGCCTGCGACCCGGAATGCTCGGCCCCGGAGAAGCCCGACGGGTGGGGCTGCTGATAGGCCTGGCCCCCAAATTCTGCCGGCTGGTAACTCGGCGCGGCGTGGTAACTGGGCGTCGCGTATTGCGAATTCTGGTAGCTCGGCGCGGCGCCGGGCTGAGGACTCTCATAGCTCGCTGCCGGCTCGGCAAACGAGCTTGCATAGTTCAAGGGAGACGGCGCGTGCGGGCCCGGATAGCTCAGCCCCGAAGCGGGCTGCTGGCCGGACTGAGGCGGAAGAGGTTGAGCAGGCCGCTGCTGAGCGGCCGGGTAAGGCGCGTAGGCGGGCGGTTCGGGGATTTGCTGGCGCAGATCGGAGCCGCGGGTGACGGGCGTATACGACGGCATCTGCGCAAAAACGGGGCTCCCCCCGCCAAACATCGGGCGCTGTCCGGTTGCCGGTCGGTCCGGTCTTCCCGCTCCTTGAGTCATTAAGTTTACCTCGCTCGGCTGAGCATTGAGCGCATTGTTGCCCCAAGTCTGCGTGCCAGGGGCAGACGCCGTGCTCGGCCTATTGTTGAAATCCGTTTGCGACCCAGGGTCAGGATCGGCCTTGCGGCCAAATCCGTCATCTTGGCTAAACATGATAATCCCCCTTGAACCATCCCCCCTGCCCCGGATTGGCTCAGTGCAACTCGTGCATGGCGTGAACGCCGAGGATCCCCAAACCCGACGCCAGGACGCGCTTGGTAGCCGCTACGAGGGCAACGCGCGCGCGTGTTAACTCTCGGTCACTCTCGTAAATAAATCGTAATTGTGGCAAGTCTTTGCCTCGGCTCCACAGGGTGTGGAAGGCCCCCGCCAGGTCATACAGATAGAACCCGATGCGGTGGGGCTCGTGCGCGATCGACGCCGCCTCGACCAGGCGCGGGAAATGGGCGATGCGCCGGATCAGGGCCACCTCCCCCTCATCCGTCAGCCGGTCAAGATCGCTCCTCGCCAACGCCCCCTCCTCGAGATCGAGATCCGGGAAGGTCTCCCGAACGTTACGCAGGACGGAACTCGCCCGTGCATGGGCGTACTGGACATAGAAGACCGGGTTGTCCCGCGACTGCTCGGTGACTTTGGCGAAGTCGAAATCGAGCGGCGCGTCGTTCTTGCGATAGAGCATCATGAAGCGAACGGGGCCAGCGCCCACCTCGTCCACAAGCTCCCTCAACGTGACGAACGTCCCGGCACGCTTGGACATCTTGACAGGCTCGCCGGCCCGAAACAAGCGGACCAGCTGACAAATCTTGACGTCGAGCTCGGCCTCGCCGTCGGTCAGCGCGGCCATCGCCGCCTTCAAGCGCTTGACGTGGCCGCTATGGTCGGCGCCGAACACGTCGATCATGGTCTTGAAGCCGCGCCTGAACTTGTCGCGGTGATAGGCAATGTCGCCGGCGAAATAGGCGTAGCCCCCATCGGATTTCACCAGCGGCCGGTCCATGTCGTCGCCGAACGCGGTGGAGCGGAACAGCAATTGCTCGCGGTCCTCCCAATCCTCGTCGACCTTGCCCTTGGGCGGCGGCAACCGTCCGCGATAGATCAGGCCCTTGGCCTTGAGATCGGCGATGGTCTCGGCGACCTCGTCGCGCGGTCCCTCCGTCAGCGATCGCTCGGAGGAGAAAACGTCGGGGCGGATGCCGAGCGCGCCGAGATCGTCTTCGATCATCACGAGCATCGCCTGCAGAGCCGCGGCCCGCGCGATGGGCAGCCAATCGCTTTCCGGCATGGCAAGAAGCTCTTTGCCGTGCTGGGTCGCGAGCTTCTCGCCGACCGGCTTGAGATAATCGCCGGGATAAAGCCCTTCCGGAATCGCGCCGATCTTTTCGCCGAGCGCTTCGCGATAGCGCAAGAATGCAGAGCGCGCGAGCGCATCGACCTGAGCGCCCGCGTCGTTGACATAATATTCGCGGGTCACTGCAAAGCCGGTGAAGGCGAGAAGATTGGCGAGCGCATCGCCGAACACCGCGCCCCGGCAATGGCCGACATGCATGGGGCCGGTCGGGTTGGCCGACACATATTCGATGTTCACCGCTTCCCCTTTGCCGATCGAGCTCCTGCCGTAAGCGGCGCCCTGTTCGAGCACCATGCGCAGCACGCTCGGCCAAAAGGCCGAGGCAAGCGTCAGATTGATGAAGCCGGGTCCCGCGATGTCGACCTTGTCGATGTGACGGTCGGAGGCGAGCAGCGGCACGATCCGCTCGGCCAAGGCACGGGGCGGCACGCCCGCGGCCTTGGCGAGCACCATGGCCGCATTGGTGGCGAGATCGCCATGCGAAGCGTCCTTCGGCGGTTCGAGCGTGATCCCTTCGATGCTCGCTTCGGCCGGGACCACGCCGTCATGCTTAAGCTGCTGGACCGCGGCGAGAACGCGCCCGTGGAACCCTGCAAAAACGTCCATGAAAGCTCCGGAGCGATTATGGGGCGCGACTAACGCAAATCGGGGGTGGCGTCAAACAGGCGGCGATGCTCGGCAAGCGCGAAGCGATCGGTCATGCCGGCGATGAAGTCGGCGACGTGGCGGGCATAGGCACGCGTGCCCTGCGGCGGCGCTTCCCCGCGCCAGTCGGGCGGGAGCGCCTCGGGCTCGGCGCCGTAACGCTGGAACAAGTCACGCACCACACGCTCGGCGTCGGCCATGACGCGAACGATGCGCTCATGCCGATAAACGCGCGCGAAGAGGAAGGCGCGAAGGCCGTCGAGATCGCGGCGCATCGCCTCGGAAAAGGCGACGACGGCGTGCGGCGCGGCGCGTATGCCGGCGGCGCTCAGGGGCTTGAGCGCCGCAATCCGCCGCCCGCTCTCGGCGACGGCGTCTTCGATCATCGCGCTGATCAGTCGGCGAATGGCTTCATAAAGGAGCCGCGTGCCGTCGATCCCGGGATAAGCTTCCCGCACCTCGGTGAGGGCGCGCGCCGCGATCGGCACTTCGGCAAGCTCGGCGAAGGTGAAGAAGCCGGCGCGGTATCCGTCATCGACGTCGTGATTGTTATAGGCGATGTCGTCGGCGAGAGCGGCGGCTTGGGCCTCGACCGAGGCGAAGGTCGCAAGTTCGAGGTCGTGCCTGGCGCAATAGTCGCGGATCGGCTCCGGCACCTCGCGCGGCTGGGCGGCGCGGGGCCCTGTCAGCGGACCGTTATGCTTGACCAGGCCTTCGAGCGTCTCCCAGGTGAGGTTGAGGCCGTCGAAGCGCGCGTATTTCTTCTCCAAGGCGGCGACCACGCGCAGCGACTGGGCATTGTGGTCGAAGCCGCCGGACTCCGTCATTGCGGCATCGAGCGCGCGCTCGCCGGCATGGCCGAAGGGCGGATGGCCGAGATCGTGAGCGAGCGCAAGCGCCTCGGTGAGATCCTCGTCGACTCCGAGCGTCCGCGCGAGCGCGCGGGCGATCTGCGCCACTTCGAGGGTGTGGGTCAGGCGCGAGCGGTAGTGATCGCCTTCGTGATAGATGAAGACCTGGGTCTTGTAGTTGAGCCGCCGGAAGGCCGTCGCGTGCAGGATGCGGTCGCGGTCGCGGGCATACGGCGAGCGCGTAGGGCAAGGCGGCTCGGGCTCAAGCCGGCCGCGGCTTGTGCCGGGATCGACGGCGTAAGGGGCGCGGGCGCGCGGTCCCTCTCCCGCGGCGGCGCGACCCCCTTCCCGCGCCGGACTGGTCCCCTCGGCCTTGGCTTCACGGTCGATTGACAAGCGCCGTTACCACCCTATGTTTCAATGAAATTGGCTACACCCAAGATGAGCGAAGCGTCCATCACCATAAGCGAGCGCGCCGCGAGCCGCATCGCCGAGATCCTCAAGGCCGAGGCGGCCTCTGCCCTGTTCCGCGTGAGCGTCGAGGGCGGCGGCTGCTCCGGCTTCCAGTACCGCTTCGATCTGGTGGCGGAGCGCGCCCCCGACGATCTCCTGATCGAACGGGGCGGCGCCCGGGTGGTGGTCGATCCCGTCTCGCTCGGATTCATGCACGGTGCCGAGCTCGATTTCGCCGACGATCTGATCGGTGCCCAGTTCAAGTTGAACAACCCGAACGTCACCGCCGCCTGCGGCTGCGGCACCAGCTTCTCGATCTAGTGGAAATCGCCTGTCCACCTGAGGGAGATTATCCCTTCCCTTGATGGGGAGGGCGGCGAGGCCAAAGGCCGAGCCGGATGGGGTGACGATCTTTCAATGCGCTGCGGCTTGACCGCCTTGCGCTTGAAGCGCAAGCCCCCCACCCCGACGCCGCCTTCGGCGGCGTCGGACCTCCCCCCAGGGGGAGGTAAGGAGAGGGTGCTCGCGTTTGATGCTTTGCGGCGCTTGGGTTACTGGATGCCCGGACTCGAGCCTGCGGCCGGGCCGGCGGAGCCGGACCCGGGTGTCCGGGCATGACGAGATGACGGTTAACGCCACCCCCATGAAGATCGCGACCTGGAACATCAACGGCATCAAGGCGCGCATCGAGGCCGCCACGACATGGCTCAAGGGAGCTTCCCCCGATATCGCCTGTCTCCAGGAGATCAAATGCGTCGACGAGGCGTTCCCCAAGGACCTGTTCGAGGAGCTTGGCTATAACGTCGCCGTGCACGGGCAGAAGGGCTTCAACGGCGTGGCGCTTCTTTCGAAGCTTCCCTTCGACGAGGTTCGCCCCAGGCTCGCCGGCGATCCCGACGACGTGCAGGCGCGCTATCTCGAAGCGGTGATCTCGGTCCCTTCAGGCGCGCTCCGTCTCATCAATATCTACCTGCCGAACGGCAATCCGTTCGGCACCGAGAAGTTCGCTTACAAGCTCGCCTGGATGACGCGGCTCAAGGAGCGCGTGAAAGGGCTGCTTGCCAACGAGGAGAAGATGGTCGTCGCCGGCGACTTCAATGTGATCCCTGCGCCGGAGGACGTCTACAATCCGAGTGCGTGGATGGATGACGCCCTGTTCCGGCCCGAGACCCGCGCCCATTTCCAGGCGCTCCTCAATCTCGGGCTGACGGACGCCTTCCGCGCCTGTCACGACGAGCCGCATCGTTACACGTTCTGGGACTATCAGGCCGGCGCCTTCCAGAAGAACCAGGGCTTGCGCATCGACCACCTGCTGCTGTCGCCACAAGCCGCGGACCGGCTCCAGGCCTGTGAGATCGACGCCGGCCCTCGCAGCTGGGAGAAGCCGTCGGATCACGTGCCGATCGTGGCGGAACTCGCCCTTTAGGCCTGCCTCGTGTTGCGGCTCGAGAGACCCTAAGGCTTCTGCGCGCCGGGCCCGGCATTGCCGCCGAAGCCGACGGAAAGCCCGATCGGGGCGGGCGCCCGGCCGCTCGCGGCCAAGGGCCGCATCGGAACCCGCCGTGACAGGTTTCTCGACGTCCTCGGCAGCCGGAATGGCAAGGATTTCCGCCGGGCTCGCCTTGACGCCGCCGAGTTCCGTTAACAGCGCTTGGGCACCCTTGCGGGTCGGGGTGTCGGACGTGGCGAAGGCTTCCTTATAGAGCGCGCCGATCCACTTCCGCTCTTTCCCGTCGGCCATGGCATTCTCATGCGCGAGGATGATCAAGGCGAGACCCCGCGCGCGTCTTTCCGGGACCTCCTGGCCGCGCCACAGAATCTCGCCGAGCGTCGCTTGCGACGCCGCGTGCTGCTTCTTGGCGGCGATGGCAAGCCAATTGACGGCCAGCCCCACATTCTTCTCGACGCCGGTCCCGTTCATATAGAGACGGGCGAGCCGGTACTGCGCTTCGGCGTTGCCGAAATAGCTCGCGGCATGGCGGAACAGATCCGCCGCATAGGACGGATTGGCCGCAAGCGGCAGCGAAGGAATGCCGTCCAAATAATATTGGCCGAGGGCGACGAAAGCCTCGGCGGCATATTTTGCGACGGGACTTGTCGGGCTGATGTCGGCCTGCTGGTCGGCGATCTGCTCGAAATAGGAGAACGCCTTGGCGTCGTCCTTCGGCATGTCCCGGCCCGAGGCGTAGCCGCGCGCGAGCTTGACCTGCGCACCGAGCACGCCGCGCTTGGCGGCATATTCGAGCGCCGGCATTGCCGTGACCGGGCGCCCGGCCTTGAGCGCCTTCACGCCCTGGCGATACGCCTCGGTGGCTGAGGGATAAGGCGGCGGGTCGTCAGCCGCGACCGCGATCGAGCCTATCGTCACGAGGGCAGCCAGCGCCCCCAACGCCCATCTGTTACACATCAGCATAGCACGCAACTTCCACTCCACCGCCGGGATGGGTCACGGCACCGGTCCGCGCCGGCCCAACCTCGTTCGCATATTTCCACAAGGTGCCGCTGGTGAACGCCATCGGCGGCGCCTTCCACGCCTTGGCACGCTTTTTCAGCTCAGCCTCGTCAAGCTCGACATCGAGGGTGCCTTTCTCGGCGTCGAGCACGATCATGTCGCCGTCGCGGAGGAGCGCGATCGGCCCGCCGACCGCCGCCTCGGGCCCGACATGCCCGACGCAGAAGCCGCGCGTGGCGCCCGAGAAGCGCCCGTCGGTGATGAGCGCGACCTTGTCGCCCATGCCCTGGCCGTAGAGGGCTGCGGTCGTGGACAGCATCTCGCGCATGCCGGGGCCGCCTTTCGGGCCCTCATAGCGGATGACGATGACGTCGCCTTCCTCGTAGCGCTTGGCGCTCACAGCGGCGAAGGCGTCTTCCTCGCAATCGAAGCAGCGCGCAGGGCCGCGGAATTTCAGTCCCTTCATGCCGGCCACCTTGACGATGGCCCCGTCGGGGGCGAGCGAGCCCGTTAGCCCCACCACGCCGCCGGTCGGCAGGATTGGATCGTTGGCCGGCCGCACCACGTCCTGGTCCGGATTCCATTTCACCTTGGCGAGGTTTTCTTTCAGGCTCCGGCCCGTCACGGTCAGGACCTCGCCGTGCAAATAGCCGTGATCGAGAAGGGTCTTGAGCAGGAGCGGCACCCCGCCAGCTTCGAACAAGTCCTTGGCGACATAGCGGCCGGACGGTTTCAAATCCGCGATATAAGGTGTCCGTTTCATGACCTCGGCCACGGCGAACAGGTCGAAGTCGATGCCGCATTCATGCGCGATCGCGGGCAGATGGAGCGCGGCGTTGGTCGAGCCGCCGGTCGCGGCGACGATTGCGGCGGCATTCTCGAGCGCCTTGCGGGTGACGATGTCGCGCGGCCGGATGTTCAGGGCGATGAGATCCATGATCTTTTCGCCCGCAGCCTCGCAGAACCGGTCCCTGATCTCGTAAGGCGCCGGCGCGCCGGCCGAATAGGGCAGCGCAAGGCCGATGGCTTCGGAGACGCACGCCATCGTGTTGGCGGTGAATTGCGCCCCGCACGCCCCAGCCGACGGGCAGGCCACCTGCTCAAGCTCGTCGAGATCCTCCGTCGACATCTTGCCGACCGAATACTGGCCGACGGCCTCGAACAGATCCTGCACGGTGACGGGGCGCCCCTTGAACGTGCCGGGGAGGATCGAGCCGCCGTAGATGAAGATCGACGGAACGTTGAGCCTGCACATGGCCATCATCATGCCGGGCAGGGATTTGTCGCAGCCCGCCACGCCGATCAGCGCATCGTAGCAATGGCCCCGCATGGTGAGCTCGACGCTGTCGGCTATGACCTCGCGTGACGGCAGCGAGGACTTCATGCCCTGATGACCCATGGCGATGCCGTCGGTCACGGTGATGGTGCAGAACTCGCGCGGCGTCCCATTGGCGGCAACCACACCCGCCTTGACGGCTTTCGCCTGGCGCATCAGCGCGATGTTGCAGGGCGCGGCCTCGTTCCAGCAGGTGGCGACGCCGACAAAGGGCTGGTGGATCTGCTCGCGCGACAGCCCCATCGCGTAATAGTACGAGCGGTGGGGGGCCCGGGACGGGCCCTCGGTCACATGCCGGCTCGGCAAGCGCGACTTATCGAACGTCTTCGCGTCCATCTGCTAACGCCCGGATGAGGTGCGAGGGGAATATGTGGCTTGAGCCGCTCTTCCCCAATGGCCCGGCCTGTCGTTTTCTCCTGGCTCGTCCCCCGTTTGAGCCTCGGAAAGCGTTCCGGCCGACGCGCCTCCTGCAAGTCCTCGATGTGTCAAAGTTTTATGGCGCAAACGAGGCGAAAATGCCGCAGGTTGTTGCAATTAGGCTACAGTTGTCGAGATTTTAGGTGAGCAAGGTAAATTCTTCGCTTGCGCTTGCATTAAGGGGCGGAAAGGGCAAAACCCCTCCCTCTGCCGCGCACGCGCCCGCCAAGGCTCTTGCCGGCTTTAACGGGGAAATCAATGGCGAAAATTGCAGAGCGTGCCCCGCCTCGCCGGCCGCAGCCGAGGCAAAAGCGAGAACGCCTGAAAGCGACGGCGCAGCCTCATCTTCCCGATCCGAGGCGCGCCAAGGGTCCGTTCCGGCCCTTCACCTCCGATCCCGGCTGGAACGAGGCTTGGTGGTGGCTCGGCATTCCTCTCGCCGCCGCGCTCTTTGTGATCGGGACCTATTGGATCGATGCGGATTGGCATCGGCGGTGGATCACCGCGGAATCCGGCGTCCTGGAAACGGCGCAGTTCATTCTCATGGTCGTCGGCCTCGCAGTCGCCGTGCAGCTCCTGTTCGATCCCTTCGTGCGGCGCCGCCCTCTGGTGCTCGCCGTCACCGCTCTGGCGGCGCTGGCATGTCTCTTTATCGGGGGCGAGGAGGTGAGCTGGGGCCAGCACATTTTCTTCTGGCAGGATCAGAGCCTCGTCACCGCGGTCAACGACGAAGGCGAGCTCAGCCTTCACAACATGAACAAGGGCTTCGAACGGCTGCCGCGCACCTTGCTTGAAATCGGAGTCGTCGCCGGAGGGTTGCTTGTCCCCCTCTTCTGCGCATACGCCCCTTGGCTCAGGCAAAGCCGGATGGCGCTGTTCCTGCCCCCCGCAGCTTTGGTGCCGGCAGCGCTGTTGGCGGTCGCGTTCAAGGGTGCCGGGATGCTCGCGACTCATCTCGGAGCGAGCGTTGCCGCCCGCCCAAGCGAGGCGGTCGAAGTCTTCCTCTACTTCTTCATGATGGCTTACCTGATCGTGTTCGAGCGGCGCATCCGCGAGCTCGAGACGGAAGGCTCGGGCGCCGAAACCAATAAGGCATGAACCCGATGGCGGAGCCTCATCTTCCCGATCCGAGGCGCGCGAAGGGTCCCTATCGGCCCTTCGCCTCCGACCCCGCCTGGAACGAGGCGTGGTGGTGGCTCGGCCTGCCCGTCCTCGTTGCGGCGTTCACGGTCGGGACGTATCAGGTCGCGCCGGATTGGTACCAGCGCTACGTCCGTCCGGAAGGGTATGGCATTCTTGAAATTTCGCACTTCCTCATCCCGCTGTTCGGTCTCTTGATCGCGGGCGGCCTGCTGTTTCTGCCCTTCGTCAGGGCGCGGCCCCTCGTCTTCAGCGTGGCGCTGCTCGGCGCGTTGAGCTGCATCTACATCGCCGGCGAAGAGATGAGCTGGGGCCAGCATATCTTTCAGTGGAACACGCCCGAGTACTGGGCGATGGTCAATCGGCAGCAAGAGACCAATCTGCACAACACCTATGCCATCTTCGAAAAGATCCCGCGCACAATCCTCGAACTCCTGATTTTTGCCGGCGGCCTGCTTGTGCCGCTCGCCGCCGTTTTTTACCCCTGGCTCCGCAGCGCACGCTTGTCGCTGTTCTTGCCTGCGGCGGCGCTGGTGCCGACGGCGCTCGGCGCCACAATCTTCAAGGTGATCGACCGGCTCCAGCAAGGCAACTACGTGCCGACCGTCGTCTACCGGCCGAGCGAGACCATCGAGACCTATCTCTATTTCTTTATCTTCGCCTATCTCCTGATCTTCGCGCGCCGCATCAAAGAGCTCCAAACTGGCGGAAGGCGCGCTGCCGAGGTGAGATCAGAGCGCCGCTTCCAGGCGCTTTAGCGCCTGCTCGAGCTTGGCGGCCGTCGCCTCGGCTTCGGTCTTTCGCTCGCGCTGCTCCTCGACCACGTGCTCGGGCGCGCGCGCGACGAATTTCTCGTTCGAGAGCTTGGCGTCGAGCTGCCTGATCTCGGAGCCGACCTTGTCGATCTCGCGCTTGAGCCGCTTCGACTCGGCGTCGATGTCGATGATCCCGGCAAGCAGGCAGCGCGAGGATGGCCTCGTCGAGCACGATCTGAACGGCGCCCGGCGGCGGCCTGCCGAATTCGACCTTGTCCAGCCGGGCAAGGCGCAGGATGCGTCTCTTCGTGCCGGGCGACGCGGGCCTTGGTCTCTTCGCTCGCGCCGGCGAGGATGAGCGGCACCTTGGCGCTCGTGCGGGACGTTCATCTCCGCGCGCACCGAGCGCACCTCGGAGATGAGCCTGATCAGCCAGCCGATCTCGGCATCGGCATCGGCGTTCGGCGAGGCCCCGATGCTCCGGCCAGGGCGCGAGCATCAGAAGCGACGGCCGCCCCTCGGCCGGCGCACGCTTCTCCCACAACTCCTCGGTGACGAAGGGCATGAAAGGATGAAGCAGCGTAAGCGCCCGGTCGAGAACGAAGGCCGCCATCGCGCGCGTCTCGGCGGCGGCGGCATCGTCGCCGGCGAGGATCGGCTTGGAGAGCTCGAGATACCAGTCGCAATAGACATGCCAGATGAAGTGATAGATCGCTCCCGCCGCCTCGTTGAAGCGGAAGGCCTGCAGCGCCTCGGTGACGGCGGCGAGCGCGCGCTCGCTCTCGCCCGCGATCCAGCGATTGAGCGTCACGCTTGCCGCTGCCGGATCGAAGTCGGAGCGCGGCACGCAATCGTTGATCTCGGCGAAGCGCGCCGCGTTCCACAGCTTGGTGGCGAAGTTGCGATAGCCTTCGACGCGCGACGCGCTGAGCTTGATGTCGCGGCCTTGCGCCGCCATGGCGGCAAGGGTGAAGCGGAGCGCGTCGGCGCCGTAGGTCTCGATCAGGTCGAGGGGATCGATGACGTTCCCCTTCGACTTCGACATCTTCTGGCCCTTCTCGTCGCGGACCAGGGCGTGGATATAGACGTCGCGGAACGGCACCTCCTCCATCACGTGGAGGCCCATCATCATCATGCGCGCGACCCAGAAGAAGATGATGTCGAAGCCGGTGATCAGGACGTCGGTCGGATAATAGCGGGCAAGTTCCGGCGTCTTGTCGGGCCAGCCGAGAGTCGAGAACGGCCACAGCGCCGAGGAGAACCAGGTGTCGAGCACGTCCTCGTCGCGCGCGAGCGCGACGGCCTTGCCGTAATGCTCCTTGGCTTGCGTTCGGACGCCGGCCTCGTCCTCGGCGACGAACACCT
This sequence comes from uncultured Alphaproteobacteria bacterium, assembly GCA_963776655.1. Classification (GTDB taxonomy): domain Bacteria; phylum Pseudomonadota; class Alphaproteobacteria; order Rhizobiales; family Methyloligellaceae; genus Methyloceanibacter. The sequence goes on from CAVZNL010000004.1 coordinate 534,446, forward strand.
TGCCGTCGGGTCCGTACCAGGCGGGGATCTGATGGCCCCACCAGAGCTGGCGCGAGATGCACCAGGGCTGGATGTTCTCCATCCAGTGAAAGTAGGTCGTCTCCCAATTCTTCGGCACGAACACCGTGCGCCCGCGCTTGACCGCATCGATCGCGGGCTTGGCGAGCGCGGCGGCGTCGACATACCACTGGTCGGTCAGGCGCGGCTCGATCACGGCACTGGAACGGTCGCCGTGAGGCACGGTGTGAAGGTGCGGCTCGATCTTCTCGATCAGGCCTTGAGCTTCGAGCCGCTCGACGATCATCTTGCGGGCGGCGAAACGGAACACCCCGTTCAGTTCGAGAATGGTCGTCTTGAGTTCGGGGCTCCGGCTCGACACCTTGGGTGAAGTCGGGATTGGGGTCGAGCATGAGCTTGGCGTCGGGGCTCAGGACATTGACCATGGGGAGGCCGTGACGGCTGGCCGACCTCGAAATCGTTGAAGTCGTGGGCCGGCGTGATCTTGACGGCGCCCGAGCCCTTCTCCGGATCGGAATATTCGTCGGCGACGATGGGGATGCGGCGGCCGACCAGCGGCAGGATCACGTTCTTGCCGACCAGATGCTTGTAGCGCTCATCGTCCGGATGGACGGCGACGGCGGTGTCGCCGAGCATGGTCTCGGGCCGCGTCGTGGCGACGACGATGAAGGTGGCCGGGTCGCCGGGATTGAACGCCTTTCCCTCGATCGGATAGCGCAGATGCCAGAGATGGCCCTTGGTCTCGACCTGCTCGACCTCGAGGTCCGAAATCGCGGTGAGCAGCTCGGGATCCCAGTTGACCAGGCGCTTGTCCTTGTAGATGAGACCGGCACGATAGAGATCGACGAAGACCTTGCGCACCGCGCGCGACAGACCCTCGTCCATGGTGAATCTCAGCCGCGACCAGTCGCACGAGCAGCCGAGCCGCTTCAGCTGACCGACAATCATGTCGCCCGACTCTTCTTTCCACTGCCACACGCGGGCGATGAACGCGTCGCGGCCCATGGCGCGGCGGTTCGGCTCCTGCCGCTCCATCAACTGGCGCTCGACAACCATTTGGGTGGCAATGCCGGCGTGATCGGTGCCGGGCTGCCACAGCACGTCGCGGCCGCGCATGCGCTCGAAGCGCACCACCATGTCCTGCAAGCTGTTGTTGAGGGCATGCCCCATATGCAGCGAGCCGGTCACGTTCGGCGGCGGGATGACGATGGCAAAGGGCTTGGCCTGCGCCCGGTCGGGGCGGCCCGCGGCAAAGGCACCCGCGTTTTCCCAGACGCGGTAGATGGCGCCTTCGATCTTCTGCGGCTGATAGGTCTTGTCGAGCATTGAGGCGGGCCGGACGTAAAGGTCGATCGGCCCGCGTCCTACGCGCTTGCCTTCCGCACTGTCAACTCAAGAGGGCTTATTCGCCTTGGCCGCGCGCCCGGCGTTCGCCAAGCTCGTCCTTAAGCGCGGAGGTCACCATGCGTGGCATGTGCTCGTCGAGCCATTGCCTGAGCATCGGGCGGAGCATGTCCTTGACGCTGTCCTCGAGCGATTTGTGCGAGGTGTCGAGCGGCGAGGCGTCATGCGAGCCGCCATTGCCGCGGGCGGCGGGACGCTCGGGCTCGACCAGCGGCTCAGGAGCTCGAGCCCAAGGCACCGTCTCAATCGGCTCGAAGGCGCTTTCCTCGGGATTGCTCTCGACCGGCGGCTCGACCACGACGGTCTCCTCGACGATCGTCTCCGCAATGAAGTCCGTCATGACCAATTGCGGCTCCGGTTCGAGGTCAAAAGCCGCATCAGGCTCAGGAGCGGGTTCAGTCTCAGGAGCAGATTCGACCGCCGCCTCGGGCGGAGGCGCCCAAGATTGCGGTGCAGGCGCGGGCTCGGCCGCGGGCATGAACTCGGAAACCGAGGTCGGAAGCTGTCCGGCCCGCAAGGCGGCGATTGCCCGCTCGAGTGCCGACGCGGCCTCTTCGCTCGCCGAGAGCGGCGGCGCGACCTCGGCTTGCGCTGCGGGTGTCTCAGATTCGGCTGCCGTCGCGCATCGCCGGTTGCGCGATCTCGGACGGGGGCATCTCGACCGGTGCGGTCACTTCTGCGACCAGCACCTCCTCGAAGATTTCCGCTCCGCCAAGCTCGGCCGTGAGGTCGAGGATGTCCTCTTCGTCCTCGACCGGAGGCTGGCTGCTGCTCAGCACGCGCGCGATGTCGTCGATGATCTTGTCGTCGGCCTCGCCTTCGGCAGTCTCGAGACCCTCGTCGTGTTGCTGCTTGGCGGGACGCTGCCGTTCCGAACTCAACTCGTCGTCAGAGATGATCCGACGGATGGAGGCTAAAATCTCCTCCATTGTCGGCTCAGGAGCCCGCTCAGTGCTGCTCATCACTTGATCCCTTGCCGCCATATCAAACCCCCGCATTACCCGGCGGTCAAAACACCAGGGTCGGCTTCTCTTTCTAGCTTAACACACCGTTAATGCCCAAGTCCCGATTTGGTTCGGCCGAATCTTGCCGTTGGTTAACGTTCGGAGCCGTTTTTCGTTCATTCGTCGGGGGCGGGCGGGGGCGGCGGCCGCAGGCCGAAAAGCTTCTTCTTCACGATATCGTAGTGCTCGATCGGATCGTAATAAGGCACTGGCAGACCGAGGGTTTGCGCGTCCATCCGGCCGACGGCCGTGTAGAGGGAATATTCGGCGACGACGCGGTCCCTGAGTGCGGTGACGAGGCCGATCTGCGAGTTCAGGAGTTCCCTCTGGGCGTCCAGCACATCGAGCGTCGTGCGCTGGCCAACCTTCTCCTCCTCGCGAACGCCGGTGAGCGCGATCTTGTTGGCGTCGACGGCCGCTTCGGCTGAGGTGATCGCCGGCCCCGAGGATTGCAGGATGCCCCAATTCGCGATCACGTCGGCATGGACCCTGAGCCGCGCGTCCTCGACTTCTTTCTTGAGCTGATTGTTGGTCTCCTTGGCCTGGCGCACGCGCGCCGACACGCCGCCGCCCTGATAGAAGGGAACGTTGAGGCGCCCTACCACGCTGCGTCTGCTCCTTGAGCGAGCTTCGAGGGTCGAGCCGAGATCGAAACGCTTCTCGTATTGTGCCTCGAGCGTGCACCTCGGGAAGCATCTCGCCCATGATCTGCTGGACGGCGTAGAGGGACGACTCCTCGGTATAGACGGAGGCGAGGATGATGGGGTTCTCGCCATCGCCCTGCGTCATGGCTTCGTTTATGGTCGGAGGCAGGAGGTGCATGATCGAGGGCGGCGTGACGAGGTTGCCCGGGGGATGGCCGATGATCTGCTCAAAGGCGGCGCGGCTCGTCTTGAGATTCGCCTGAGCGGCGGCAAGGGTGGCCAGCGCTTCCGAGCGCCGCGCTTCGGCTTGCGCCACATCGGTGCGCGTCACCTCGCCGACATCGAAGCGGTCCCTGGTCGCCTTGAGCTGCTCGCTGAGCACGGAGACGTCGTTCTCGCGCAAGCGGACGATGGCCGTATCGCGCACGACATTGACATAGGCGGTCACGGCATCGAGCAGGACCGTCTGCTCGACGATGCGCAGCGCTTCGCGCGCCGCTTGCACGGTAGCCTTCGCCCCCCTGATGGCGTTGAGATTGCGGAAAGCCCTGGAAGATCGGCTGGGTCAGATTGACCGCATAGCCACGCGGATTGGTCACCCCGTCATCCTCGCCGGCCTCGCCCTCACCGAATGCATCGGCTAAGGGGAATTGCTCCGTGCTGATGCGGCGGTCAGGCCGGCAGGGAATGCCTGCTGACAGGCCCGGTCAACAAACCGACATCGGAAGGTATAGTGCTGCCCCCGCTGCCGCCGATCTTGGTGTTGGTATTCTGGAAGGCCGTATCGGCTGTGCCGAAGATGAAGGGACGCAAGCCCGATTTGGCGACCGCGACCTCTTCGTCGGTCGCCCGCAACCGCGCGCGTTCGGCATTGAGGACAGGATTGATGAGGTAGGCGTCAGCCAAAGCTTCTTCGAGCGTCTCGGCGTTAGCCGGACGGCCGAAGGCAGTCATGACGAGGAACGCGCATACAAGAAGGGCCCCGCCACGCAGCCGAAATGACAATGCCGCGCAGGACGACATGTCGTGCCCGCTCACGACGCCTTGCACCCGAATTTCTCCCGCAGTGCGTGAAGTCCCCCGACTCCCCAACTGCGGTCAAAGCTTAGTGCACGCCAGTCGGGGTGCGATACCCACGAAACGTTGGTTTGAGGGGAAATCGGCAAAAAAACCGGGACATGTGGGATCGGAGCAACAGTGCCCCCGGAGGGCACCGAATCCTCAGAAAATGAAGCTTGGCGCAGGCGAAAAGCCCGGGAGCGGCCGGGCGCCGGCGTCGAAATGTGGCACGCCGCTCGCCTCCCCGCCGTCTTTGACGAAGAGATAGGCCTTTCCCTGGGTCCCGGGGCCGCCGCGCAGCAGAATCGCCGCAAGCCTGCCGCCTTCCTTGAGCTGCGCAAACAAAGGCTCGGGCGGGGCCGGTACGCTGCCGTTCAACACGATCACATCGTAAGGCCCTTTCTCCGGGCACCCTGCGACAAGCGGGCCTTCGACAATTTGTGCGTTGGGAAGCCGGAGATCCGGCAAAGCGCGGCGCGCCACACTGGCAAGCTCGGGCTCGGGCTCTAGCCCGACCACCGTCCGGCCAAGCCGTGCAAGAACGGCCGTGGAATAGCCCGTGGCGCAGCCGATATCGAGCACGGTGTCCTGTGGCTCGACGGCGGCAAGCTGCACGAGCCTTGCCAAGACCATGGGCGCAAGCAGGTAGCGTGCCGGGGCGGCGTCGGTCGCGGGAAAGACTTCGATCCCCTCATCGATATAGGCGAGTGCCCGCAGCCGCTCAGGGACAAACCGCTCGCGCGGCAGCGCGCTCATGGCGGCGAGGAGGCGCGCATCGGTCACCTCGTTTGGCCGGAGCTGGGTCTCGACCATGGTGAGCCGCTGACGCACAAAGTCGACCATGCCGTTTGCCCCGCCCTTTCGATTTCACTGACGCCCGCGGTCGTCACTCGTCATGCCGTTACCCCTCAACAAACTGAAGCGCTAGTGGAATGGATTGCCGGGTCAAGCCCGGCAATGACGGTTTTGGTCGAGACGCTAGACCGAGCCAGGGTCGACGCCGCCTCGCTGCGCCTTGATGCCGTGGGATAGCCTCGTCCGACGGGCTCGATCGCGTATTGACATAGCGGGGACGATCATCACTTAGTCTCGTGACTTCTCTGCACAAATCGGCCACGTGGCGGAGTGGTTACGCAGCGGACTGCAAATCCGTGCACACCGGTTCGATTCCGGTCGTGGCCTCCAATACTTACCTCGCATCGAGAGCTCAATTTTGCAGTCCGCTTTGCAGAATCCGTTCATCCTCTGTGCTTCTCCAGCTTGAAGATCGCCGCGCCAGCGAGCGCATCGGTGCGCGCGCAATAGCGCTCGATGGGCTTCTATTGGCTGTACTGATGCGTCGGCGTGGTGCGCTGGCGACGTTTGACGAGTTAACGACATAAGATCCTAGCAAACTGCTTCCTTTAGCCCGCGCACCAATTTCCGCTTCACCTCACTTAGCGGAGATTTTTGGCTTCCGCGTCGACGTCCGCTAAGTGCCATTAGCCGACAAGAGCCAAGGATCGCGCCCCCAAACGCCTTCAACGATGCGGACAGCCAGGCCAACAACAGGGTCTCCGCTTTCCGTCTTTGAGGCTGGAACACCCCCATTCGATCCGGCGAGTTCTTGTTTCTGGTTTCTTGGCCAACTCGATCCAGCAGATCCATTCATTTCGCGCGAGCGGCGTAATGTCCTCCCACGTCTCCAACGCTTCGGCGTCGGAGGTCAGTGCCTTTTTCAGGTCCGCGGGCAGATCGTGGACCACACCGCCTGAGATCTCTTTTACGCTCAAAGTTTCGCTCACAAGTGTATCGCCCGTTGCATTTTAGCGAGCCCCGGCGTACTGGCCTCAGTTAAACATTCAGGCTTTTAGCCTGAATTATGCTCGGCAATACGGGTATTTCGGGATTTGTTTGGTCTCCGTGACACCTGGAAGTTCTCGTGGTGGAACGTCAGCCACGCCGCGCCGCCTTGATCGCGGCGATGTCGATCTTCTTCATGCCCATCATCGCATCAAACGCGCGCTTTGCTTCATCGCCGCCGGCCGCCAGCGCCTCGGTCAGCACGCGCGGCGTTATTTGCCAGGAGACGCCCCACTTGTCTTTGCACCAGCCGCACTGGCTCTCCTGCCCGCCATTGCCGACGATGGCGTTCCAGTAGCGGTCGGTCTCTTGCTGATCATCGGTGGCGATCTGGAACGAGAAGGCTTCGTTATGCTTGAACGCGGGACCGCCGTTGAGGCCGATACAGGGGACGCCGGCGACTGTGAATTCGACCGTCAGCACGTCTCCCTCCTTGCCGGCTGGGTAGTCACTGGGGGCACGGTGCACGGCACCCACCGCGCTGCCGGGAAAGGCCTCGGCGTAAAAGCGGGCAGCAGCCTCGGCCTCCTTGTCGTACCACAGGCAAATCGTGTTCTTGGCCATTGCTTATCCTTTCGCTTCCTTTCGCATCATTTGCCGCACCCCGACGTGTAGTCGAGCTTGGGTTGGAATCGTTGACTGCGGGCTTACCGCATAAACATCCCGTGCGATTTGGCAGTTCCGCCCAGGCACGAGGAGTTGAAGATCCTTCGCGTGCGCCTCGATTGCCGTGAGCTTGCCTGAAGGAGCCCCATAGTGAAGGGCACGCGTTGAGTCCGCTTTGGGTCATTAGCGGACACTCTGGCGCGGACTGGATGTCCGCTCCACCCTCCAATAGCGGACATGCTCAGAGTCAGCATCGATGTCTGCTAAGTGCCATTAGCGGACATGTGGCCGGCTTTCCCCTCAGTCCTCAGCGGCTGAGGGTTCCGTCGTAACGGGCCCTAAATACTTCACGTTGATCGTATCGATTTTACCGTTGAACCTGAATGGCGCCCGATCGAAATAAGCTAGCGAGACTGGCGAATAGCTGTCCATGCCGACATCAAAGGTGTCGTTTGCCGTGAATAGGACCGGCGCGTTACACGGCACGCGCCCCTTGGCGACCTCATCTCCATTGATGCGAATTGTAACGTCCATGGGCCGACTGTGACCCTTACCGGAAAGACGCGACTCAACTCAATCTTGACCCTGCCGATAGGCAAGGGCTTCTCAGTGGAAATTCGAGTGCGCGTAGAGCACCCCGCTTGCAGGTTAGCCTAGCCAAAGTCGGTGCAAGCGATCACAGAGAGCGAAGTTTGGAGAATGGTGGGGCGCACTAGGCGCAAATTCTCCGTTCGGCAATTCGGCGGTCCGGTTAGGTGCGGTCGAGATCACAGCGCATCATCGAGGATTGGTACACGTGGTACATTCGCTGATGTCTGCTAAGTGCCATACCGGACATTTAGGTGCGAGAGAATGGAAACTTATTCGCAAGGAGACGCGGACGCTTCCCTTAACATCCCGCCGTTCTTCGCTCGCAATTCACCGTCCTGATCCAGGCGATGATTTTCCAGATCTCATCTTCGCTCTTGATGATCTCACCATAGGGGGGCATCGGCCCGACCACGTGCTCGGAGCCCTTTCGCACGAAGCCCTGCTTCTCGAAAGCGCCTCCCGGGCTGAGACTGCCTGTGCCGAGCGTGATCAGCCGGAACAGAGTATCGTCGTCATCGCCATAGATCCAAACCTCGTTGGTGAGCGGTGCGGCCATGCCCCCACCTCCACCGCCTCCGTGACAACCGCCGCAGTCGAGCGAGCGGTAAATCTTGCGGCCTTGCTCGGCGACAGTCGAGACATCCGTATAAGGGCTCTTAAGCTGCCCCTTCGGCGCGCTCGCCACGCGATCCGGGAGCGTCATGATCTCGGCCGACGCCACAGGCCAACCGAAAAGGGTCGCCGCGATGAAGCCCATCACAATCCTGTCGAGCATTCCGCACATCGCGCTTGCCTCATAGCCTCAAAAAGCGCCCTCAGGCCGTCGAACCTGAGGGGCTTTCGCGAAGCGGTGTCATGTTCGAAGATCCCGATTGACCACGGGTTTATTGGGCAGCCCCGGCTGCAATCACTTTGCTCGTATCGACGATCGCCAGCGTGTCGGCATGGTCGCCGCACTGAAGGTTCAGCGACGTGTTCTCGGCGCTGTCGATATGAACCATTTGCCGAGGGTTCAGGGCCACGCGGACGCGTGCCGCTGAACCGCCGCTGACGTCGGCGCGGTCCCACACCAATCCCCCCGCCACGAGGTTTAGCCATTCGCCCCTGTAGAGGTACTGTGACTCCACTTGCGAACTCTTGTTTCGGCAGCCGCGGTGCAGCCTGGACAGGACGTCTCTTCCTGGAGAATGGTGCTCGATATGTACGAAAACAACAGATCCGAATTGGGTGTCAGGGAGTAGCGTGTCCCAACTCGCCATGTGTCGAGATCAATTGAGCGGCTGAAATCTGGATTGAAGAACTCAGGATCAAAGTTGAACGCCAAGTCGCCCTGCTCAGATTTTCGATGCCGCAGCTCGACCTGCACGTTCAACTCCGGTGTAACCGCAGCCTGTACGAATAAATTGTATATTTCGTGCTCGAAGCCGGCATTGGGCCTCCAGCCATCTGTGTCGAATTGAAAGGCACCGGCACTGATCGAAAACCTGTCGTGTAACGCTGACGCGATGCCCTCAAAACCAAGCGTATCGTCCTTTCCGTCAAGGCCCGCTGGAGTAGGCGTGACGCCCTCGAAATCAAGCCTGTCTCCTCGTCCAGCGAGGCCGGCGCCTACAAGCTGAATGTCGTTACGCTCAAACAGCGGCGTATATTCGTTTAACCCCGGAATGAAGGGGCCGCCCCGCGACAGCAGGCTGAGGTTCGTCTCGGCCAGACTCGGTTGCACCGGGTTGATGTTGATGTCCTGCAGCATTTGCGCCTGGAGCAGCTCGCTCACCCGCGCAATGTCCCGGCGTGGCACCCCAATATAGGCGTCGGCGAGAAAGCGATGAGCGGCGCTGTTATCCGGAGCAAACATCAGGGAATCATAGCCCTGGTTTAAACCCAGCTGCTCGAATCCAAGATTGGTGTAAATCTGCGCCAAATTGGCTTGGCGCGTGGCCCGGTCCGAATCGAGGAGCTGACGGCTACGGTAAACGGCGCGATTATCGTTGAGCTCGATCGACTTCTGCATATTGAGCATGGCGTCGACGGGCCGATTGATGCTCTGCAAGCGGATGGCGTCGTAGAGATAGGGCGTTGGATCGAGCGGATCGAGCTGCTTGGCCAGGGCGAATTGCCTGGCGTCGAGCGGGTCGCGTTTCTCCTCGAAATAGGCCTTGCCGAGATAGGAGCGAAGCAGAGAGTTGGTGGAATCGAGGCCTACGGCCATCTCCAGGTAACGACGCCCTTCCGCAAGCGCGCCGTCGCGGATGATGGCGAGCCCAAGGCCGAAGCGGGCGAGCGGATCGGCCGAATCGAGTTCGATGGCTCGGGTAAAGGCTTCGCGCGCTACCTTGGTGCGGAACTCGGTGAGCGCGGTAAAGCCGAACACAAGGTGCACCCGCTCCAGGTCGGGCATCAGGCTAACCGCGGTCTCGGCCGCCTCGCGCGCGCGCTTGCGATACCCGAACATCAGCCACAACTCGCCGAGCCGGGCCCAGGCCAGCGCGTTTTGCGGCTGAACTGCGGTCGCCTCAAGCAGGGTGTCGCGGGCGCCCTTCAGATCGAAATTCGCCTGCTGGGCATAGGACAAAGCAATTCTGGGCGCTGCCGCCTTTGGCTCGAGCGCGACGCCGCGCTTTGCGTCTTGAAGCGCCTTGACCTTCTCGTTCTTGACCACCTCGATCACGGCGCGCAAGGCATAAGCAAGTCCTGCGCGCTCATTCCGTGCGATTGCTTGATTAATGATTTTCAGGGCCTCGTCTACACGTCCAACGGACAAGAGAAACGCGGCTTCGAGCAGATAAAAGGAAGCGTCCCGCTCGTCGGGTGGCACCCGATTAAGAGCAGCGAGGGCACCGGCGATGTCGTGCCTCTTTGCCCGCTCTAGAGCGGCGGCCAATTCCGGCCTCAGACCGCTGGTTTCCCCAATCGCGAGGATCGGCGGATAATAGAGGCCCCACTGCACCGTATCCCAGGGCCGGACTAAAATGTACGAACGCGGCGCCCGCCCCGCCGATGCGGATATTGAATGGCCGCTGGTAACTGCCACCCTCCCGTGCCTGTTGCCGGCGGCCACTGTCCCTTCGAACACCGTAAGGCTGGTTTGACGCGCTTCCGCGCGGATGACGAATTCCGTACCACGGACGGCAGCGTTCAAATAGGGCGTGTTGACCTCAAGGGCGCGCGGCCGCCGGCTGAAGGATTGGAATGCTCCAATCGTCAAATCGAGCATGGAGGGCTGTTGCTCGTCGGTGGCGATATCGACGAGATAGACCGTGGTATCCTGGTCGATACGCAGTACCGCCTCATTGGTGAGCATCACCGCGGCGCGGCTCAGCGAGCCCGTGCGGACCGCATCGCGCTCGCAGAGCGATTGGTTCAGGGCAGCCGGCTGCCACACGCCGTTGCGCTGCACCTCGACTTGACCGTCGAGCGAGTAGAGCTGGCCTACGGCTTGGCAATCCTGTGCGCTGGCCGTCCCTGCTTGCACCGCGACGATGAGCAGAGAAAGCAGAGAAAGAAGAGTGAGTTCGCGTTCCCCCCTGAGCCATGGCCCCCCCAAAAGGCCAAGCATAAAACCGGTCCCCGCTTCCTAGACGCCATTATAGGCCTCTAGGATAAGGAAAAACAACCTGAGGCCGTGGGAATTGCGTATTACCCGCGAGGCCATCATGACATGTGAACGGTCACGGCTAACCGACAAGCCTGACTCACGAAAGTTAAGTACCCGGGCTATTCGCCAGTCATCTCATGCAGCATTTCGACAAGCCGATCCACATCCCAAATGACCAACATTCCGGGCTGGCGCTCAATCAGGCCTACCCGCGAAAGTCGATTAAGCTCTCTTGTAACAGCCTCCCGATGCGTGCTGACGCGGCTTGCGATCTCAGCATGGGTGGGCGGTGGAACCAGCCGCACGCTCCTGCCCTCTCGCGGCGCCCGGCTTGCCAATCGCAGCAGTTCGGCTTGGATGCGATTGTTCACGGCGAGCGTGCTAAATTCGTACACGCGCTTCGTCAACGTCCGAACATTGCTTACGAGCTCTTTGATGAGAGCCTGTGCTACGGCCGGCTCAGCTAACAACAGCTGTCGGAAGGCTTTGGCGGACATCGAGGCGATCTGGCACTCGGTCCTAGCCACGACACTGGCACAGCGGGGGTTGCCATCGATTGCGGCATACTCGCCGAATAGGGCGCCCGGCCCCAAATTACGAAAACTGACTGCCTTGCCCGAGAGGGAATAGATCGTGACGCAAACTTCTCCTTGCGTGACGAAGAACACGTTGTCGGAAGCGTCGAGATAATCGACGATTGGCGCGCCCGGCTTGTAGTGTTCCCACGAACAGGTCTGGCCACACCCGCGAGTGTGTGGTCGAGTTCTGTCGTGTGAGACCGCTCCATGCGTGGCCGCTGAGGACGCCCGCCAAGTGCGCGAGCATGGCTGGGAGGTCCTTTAATGCGCGTGGCAGCGCAAACAGGCCTAGCGAAACATCCTTGAGCAGATTTGGTCAAGGTTCTGCGAATTCCTTGCTTTACCCGCGTCCCCGGGGCCTGAGATATTGACGACGGTCCTAGATGGTTAATAACACTCGCGCACGCAGAACTGCTTCGCGTTTGCGGAGAATGAGGCGTCCCCTCTCTAAGATGGTGTGTCTTCGCAACCAGCCGCGAGGTTAGTCCCCAATCCACCGTCCCCCGGCTGGTTAGGCCCGGCACCGTTCATGTCCTGCGAACGCGTTTTTGCGCATCGGGACGAGTGTCGGCCGCTTCATGTCTGCTGTTCCTCTGCCTGTCACAGTCGCACGCAAGGATCGACCGCCTCTTTTGCTTCCTCGTATGTTTCGGCTTTGTGGAGATTCTCGTCTGGCCTTTGCTGGTTCTCGGGTTTCTCTCATGAGCCGAGCGCCAGTGGAGCATGCCTCGCCGGTAACGTAGTGACGGGCGATTTCGCGTTGGATCCACCCACCCCGGCGGAGGTCGCGCGGCGCGATCGGATGAACCGCGAGGGTTGATGGCCGCTCGCCCCAGCCACAGCCCGGTATGTCATGATCACTCGCCAAGAAGCATTGGATGATAGGGCGACACTCCACGAGTGTATCCGCACGGCTGACCTCGGCGAGGCATCCGCAATCAACGATGCCGCCTCACGGTCGGCGCGTTGGGTACCTCGGAATTGTCACGGCGGGCAGGAGAGCAGTGATCTACCAGTAACTCGGGAGATCGCCATGCCTTCTAAGCTCTTGATTATTGCTGCCACCCTAGCTCTCGCGTTGCTCGCCCCAGTGGCATTCGCAGCCGAGTCAGAAGATCAGCAAGACGAATGGCCCGCGCTGACTCTTGATTTCGTCGTACCAGGTACGCATACGACCTGCCTCCAGGGCTTTGGCACGATAGAGTGCACGTCTATCCGCACGACCCCCGATCCGGAAGATTGTCCGCCTGGCGAGAGCTTGATCGCGGTTAGGCGCTTTGGCAATCTCAGCCACGTGTGCGCACCCAGCAAGTGAATCTTTTTTGCCTGTTCGCGACAAACAAAAGAGAAAGCCCCGGCCTGGAGGTGTCAGCTCAGACCGGGGCTAAGTCTTAGATTCCAGAAGTGCGAGTTACCGTTCGCTATCTCACGCTCGGCGTCCGAGTGGCTTGCCTAGTACGACTTCCATTCGCCACGGCTTGACCGAGTGCAACTGACCACCGCACCCGCGCCCGACTACGGTCCGATAGGTGCCGGTGACTCGGTGGGTGGCTGCGATGGGCTTAGAGTTAGGCCGTCGGATTTGTAGGCGGCGCTGCCAAACACAGCGAGCAGCGCAATCAGGACTCCGGCCACAAGTACACCAATCACAAGAGGATTAACTACCGGTCTGTCGGGCATGTCGGGCGTGACGATTTCTCCAGTTTCGTTGTCCCACAAACACCTCGGACCAGGGGCGGCTCCTAAGCAGGTGGCATGTCGGGGCTAGTTTTTCTTCTCCCCCCTAAGGCCCTTCCGACGAGCGCATGGAAGGTCACTCAGTTCTTAGCCTGGGCCTCCTTTTGCGGAATCAGGAGCGGGGAGCGGTCCAATGATGATCTTGCAGCCCCCACCTGGCCCCCAGCAGCCAAGTGAACCGTCTGGCATTGTGTGCGCCTTCATATTCACGAAAGTTGGACCAGCAGTGGGGCCTGGTGGCAGGGCCTTAATCATCTGGACCAATGAATCTTTTCGCACGAGGCAAGTCCTGCCAGGAGCATCGGTAGCATAGGCGCTTAGCACGGTAACGGTGCCCAGGCCCTCGACGTTGAGCTTGTATTCCTTTGCTTGCTTAGTTTCGTCTGAGGATATGAAGTCCGAGCTCTTAAGACTCTGCGCTGAAGCCATCTGCGGAACAGCTGCACAAATTGGAACGGTCAGCACTATCGCAGAGAGAATCTGCTTCATCATGGTGACCTCCGTAGGTGTTAGCACCCCCATCCGGCCCACACGAAGCTCTAGACAGTTTAGCTGACCATTTTGGGCATTTTGGGATCGCGGGTCGATCCACCTTGACCGGGGCTTCTTCTTTGCGTCATGCCGACGAATGAGCGCAGAACACCAAACCCGTGAAAGTGCAAACGGTATGGTCTAGAGGTTATCGGGCTTTAGGCGCTCGCTTCGGCCGGCGCGTTTGCTCTCGCAAAAGATCAGGCCCCGCGCGGGCCTGAGCGCGGGGCCCCCATTTGCGAGGATAATTGTGTTCTGCGGGTTCCCTCAGCCTTGCCATTCAAACTCCCCCGGTTTGAACAGCCTGCCCGCAGTCCTTTAACGTAGCAGTTCCAAGATGCTTCCGGTCGTGGCCTCCAACATCCGGTCGATATGGAGGGCAATTGGCATGAGCGCCCTCAGCCGCGGTTCCGTGCCGGAGGTATTGGAACGATAGGCGCTCGCTTCGGCGCCTATTTTTTTGGCTTCTTCCTGGCCACCGTCTTGCGTTTCGTCTTGATGACGGTCTTGCCCCGCCGCGCCTTTACGACCGTCTTGCTGCGTGCACGCCGTTTCGTCTTCGGTGCCATGGCTGCCTCCCAATGCTATGAGGCATCAGTGTAGCAGCATTGCCGCTAAGAACGCGAGTGCACATAGCCAGCGGGATGCGATAAGCGGTGACACCACAAAAGGTGCTCACGATGGACGCTCAGTTTCAGTGCAGCCTTTGCCCTGACACTACGGCCGTCGATCGCGACCGAGAGTCGTATCCTTCTTGGAAGCCAGCGCGGCGGTGTCTTCGGTGTCGGAAATCTCGTCCTCCTCGCCCTTCCTGCGGTGCCACCACACGGTAAGCTGACGCCGCCAGCGCCGCACGATGGGGAGGTCGACCGAGAGCACGAGAAGGCCAAGCGGGATCATCCAGAACCCGAGCACCGGAAGGAAGCCCACAATTCCGCCGACGATGAGGAGGATGCCGATCCCGATGCGGATCGGCTTCGATTTCGGCAGATGCCAATGTCGGTCGAAGATGCGGATCTTAGGGGCCATGGGCTCCCGCGCCGTGGTTGGGTCGAAGGCCGGAGATAGGGTCTAACGCGGGGCGCCGCAACCTCAGTCTTTCGCGCCCGCCGTCCCGCGCCCCCGCGGGTTCAAGCGCGCCCGCCGCCATCGCTCTCTTGCTTGAGAAGCCAGGTGTTGACGCGGCCGACCCCTTTCACCTGGATTTCGCCCCGCGGCTCGAACACGAAGCTGTCGCGGAGCGTCTCCCTGACCGCGTCGGAGACTTAGAATCTCGCCGGGAAGCCCGTGCAACTCCAGCCGCGAAGCCAAATTCACCGTCTCGCCCCAGACGTCGTAGGAGAACTTATCGCTGCCGATGATCCCGGCCATCAGCGGGCCCGTGGCAAGGCCCGCCCTGATCCTGAGATCGACGCCGTGCGCGGCCGAGAGCCGCTCGACCAGATCGGGCAGAAGCAGCGCCATGCGGGCGAGCCGCGAAAGATGGTCGGACTGCGGCCGGCTCACGCCCGCGACGGCGAGGTAGCCGTCGCCGATGGTCTTGATCTTCTCCACGCCATGCACCGCCGCAAGCCTGTCGAACTCCGTGACGATCTCGTCGAGAAGCGCCACGGTGCGCTTGGCGCCGAGCTTTTGCGCAAGCTCGGTGAAGCCGACGAGATCGGTGAAGAGCACCGAGGCGTCGCCGACGCTGTCGGCCACCTTGTCGCCCGGACGCGCCTTGAGGCGCTCTGCGATCGCCTCGGGCAGGATATTGGCCAGCAGCGTATCGGCTTCGGCGCGCGCGCGGTCGGCCATGGTGAAGGCATAGCCGACGATCAGCGCGATGATGCTGAAGGTCGTGGCGGCCGAGGAGATGTAGAGATTGGCGAGCAGGCCGGGATCGGCGGCGATCCCCGCGCGCTCGGGCGGATAGAGGAACCAGGCCGCCACATGCAAAACAAGCCCGATCGCGATCATCGCGGCGACGAGGCGGAGCCGGCCCACGCCAAGAACGGCAAAGGCGACCGCGGCGGCGATGATGTAGTTGATCTGGATACCGGAGTCGTGGCCGAGCGCGCGCACGAAGAAGAAGAGCGCGACATACTCCGCGGCCGCGAGCAGGATCGCCGCGGCGATGTCGTTGATGCGGTGCGCGAGCGGCACGAGGAGCGCGACCGCCATCAACACGACATTGACGACGATCAACGGCAGGTAGGTGGCGAGGCCGTAAGAGGCGAACACGCCGGCATAGACGGCCGAGAAGACGGCGATCAGGAACGCCATGACGTTGACGATGCTGAGCCGCCGGCGGACCGCGCGGGGGTAGCCCGCGGTGCCGAGCTCGGCCAAGCCGGAAAGCGGCCCAAGCCAAGCGAAGAGCGGCGCATCGCGCGCCGCCAACGTTCCGTGTGTCTTCATCGACAAGCTCGCACTAGCGCGCGCAATCGTAGCCGAGCTTGTGGCAGCAGGTCATTAACGGGACTGTTTTTCTTGCGTGCTCTTCTTGCGTGCTCTTCCTCAACCTGCGCGAAGCCGAGGCTTCGCGCAGGTTGGTCCGCTGCGTTAGCGCATAGTGCGCCGGGTGGGAGACCACGGGGGTGGCCGTGCCCCTGCGCCTCGCGCGCAAAGCTCTGGAAAGCCCCCTGCCCTTTTGCTATCTACCCCTTTACGGCGCCGTCACATGGCGCGCCCTGATCCCCGGTAGCTCAGCTGGTAGAGCAAGCGGCTGTTAACCGCTGGGTCGCTGGTTCGAATCCGGCCCGGGGAGCCAGTTTTTTCAAGGGTTTCAGCACCACACCTCAACAGCGTCCATAGTCCAAGGTACGGCATAGGTACGGGCAATTGCCGCGCCGCTCTAGCCCCGCCCCTTCGTTCTTGCGATGTTGTGTCCGTGCGGGAGCCAAAGGTGAGACTGGTTCCCAAACTTATTGCAGCCACTTTGCTCATGGGCTGCAATCAAGTCACGTCACTACCGGCGACACAATGGCGCCCGGGCGCAAGAGGAGTTGATCATGCCCAACCTTCCGTTGGCGGCCACCGCCGTCGCTTCAGTCCTTGTCACCTTGGCGACTGGATCTGTCGCCCAAACGGTTCCCCCCGACCTCCCGCTCGCAGTCATCTGCTTCAATGAGCAGACCCAGACGTGGACGGTCGGCTATCTCACCCTCATCAGCAAGGATGGTTCTGCCACCTACGTCTCCGGAGATCTTTCAGTTACGGTGGACGTCAAGGGCCTAGTGCAGCCGCCCTCTGATCGCCCAGCCGCCGGCGACTGCTTCGGCAAGACCTTGAAGGAGTTGCGCGCTGCCGGCCGCGTCATGGAGTTTAAGCGCACGCAGTAAGGCGGCCGTTCATTACCTCCGTTGAAAGTGATCGGGCCCGGGAACCTGCTAAGCTAAGCCGTGCCACGCTTCGAGAATTGCGAGGAGGCAACCCCATGAAGTTCGTTCCGATGATCTGTCTCGCTCTGGTTTTCGCGACCCCGGCCTTTGCCGCACCCCAATGGGTTGAAACTGCCTGTTGGCGGGCCGCCAATCGCGTTCTCCCGGCGCTTAATGCGAGGGAAAGGGAAGGCTATATTGCCAATTGCATAGCCGACTGGAAGGCTGGAACGCCGCCGCCGTCACGGGGCAGCAAGAACACAGACCGCAACAGATATTGATTGGCGGGCTCGCTGCATCTGACAAAAAGGAGGCGCCCGCCGAAGCGAGCGCCGGACAATTATGCCAAGCACAACACTGTGATTTCTAGGCCGCACGCTGCGGGGCTAAACTGACGGTCGAAGGAGGAAATTCCCATGAAACACGTTGCCAAAAAATCCGGCGCCGCCATTGCGACCGCCGTGGCCTCGCTCATTTTCACGGCCGCCGTTCCGACGGCAGCTCACGCTGAGGCAACAGGCAAGTGCATGGGCGCCAATGCCTGCAGGGGTAAAAGCGACTGCAGTACCGGCGCCAGCGCGTGCGGCGGTGCAACCTCAAACTCCTGCAAAGGCAAGGGTTATCTCCTGCTGACCAAGGCTCAGTGCAACAAGATTCCCGGCACCAAGTTCGTGGCGAAGTAATCGTCCGATAGGGGCGATAGACAGCAGAAAGGGCGCCCGCCGAAGCGAGCGCCCTTGCCAACTGTGAGGAGCACTGGTGCTTACATCTTCTCAGAGCACTTCTTGGCGGTGTCGTCCC
Source organism: uncultured Alphaproteobacteria bacterium (assembly GCA_963776655.1). Taxonomy (GTDB): domain Bacteria; phylum Pseudomonadota; class Alphaproteobacteria; order Rhizobiales; family Methyloligellaceae; genus Methyloceanibacter. The sequence goes on from CAVZNL010000004.1 coordinate 552,218, forward strand.
AAGTGCCGCCAGCCTTGTCGCAACTGGCCTTGTCGGTTGCTTTCGTGACGTCGCCGGCCGAGGCAGGGCCTGCAAGGGCTAAAGCCAAGGCCAATACGAATGCAGAAATTGCGGTTTTCATGACGTTTCCTCCATGACGCTGTTACTGCTTGGGCTTAGGAAAAACGGCTGACGCTCGGACTGGTTCCAGCTCCAAATGAAAAGCATTGCAGGCGCCTCTAGGACGTTTGCAGGGGCCTCTCGTACGAGCCAGCCAAGCCCCGGCGCCGGTCTCTCGCAATCTTCTGAGCCTCTGTCGCGCGGTCCTGATCTCCTGGCGCGCCGATGCGCGGTCATAGACGCGTCATCGGGGATGTCTAATATGACCGCCGTTTGCTATCATTGGCCCAGCCAGTCCTAGTATGGGGTATCGCGCGGCTGGTTAGGCCCGGCCCACCTTCCCTGCACCCCCAGCAGCGAGCCGGGCCGCCTCTTAAGCCGCATTCGAATCATGCAACGATGACGAAGCGATGAGAGTGCCGAGCCCAATCTCCACTCTCTGTGCGGCGCTCGCGTCTGTCTTTCTCGGTCTCACCGCCACGCAAGCGGCCGACGAGCCGTTCACAGATGCGGCGGCGTACTGTCAGGCTGTGGGCAATGCCGATGCGCCGGATGCGCGCTACACGGGGCCCGCGGTGCCGGACTGGATGGTGACCGCGCTCTACAGCAAGGACGAGATCAAGGCGCAGAAGGCCTCCAAGGTCGATCCCGCACGCGCCGTCGTCTGGCGCTGCATGGGCGCGAAGGTCTGGGGGTGCGTTCAGGGCAACAGCCCGATCTGCGGCAAGGCGAACCAGGAGATGGCGCCGACCAAGGCGATGGGCGCGTTCTGCGCGAGCCAGCCCAACGCCGAGGCGATCCCGCTCTCGGTGATCGGGCACGAGAATCCCATGATCTACGACTGGAGCTGCAAGGGGAAGAAGCCGGCCATCGCGCGGCAGATCTTCACCGTCGATGCACGCGGGTTTCCCGCCGAGCTGTGGAAAGAGATCGCACCGGCGAAGAACTAGCTGCGGCGCCGATCAGAAAACCATCCCCCTTGATGGGGAGGGCGGCGAGCGCAGCGAGCCGGGTGGGGTGATGTTTTTGAACGCGCGATGGCCGCGCCACTTACAGCGTAACCCCCCACCCCAGCGCGCAAGAGCGCGCCGGACCTCCCCACGAGGGGGAGGTTTGGAGAGACGCGCGCCCGAAAGTTTCCCATCGCCCTTTCAAGGGAAGGACGACAAAGCTTGAGCGAAGCGAAAGCTTCGCCGGGTGGGGTGAACAATGCGTCATACCGGCGGAAGCCGGTATCCAGACTCACTAACGCGCCGCGGTCAGGCCGGGACGGCCTCGATCACGCAGATCGGGCGCGACGTCGGCACGATGCGGTTGAGCCGCAAGCCGGAAGCGGCGAACAGGCCCGCGAATTCCTCTTCCGTGCGCTCCTTGCCGCCCACCGTCACCACCAGCATCTCGATGTCGAGCAGCTTGGCGGGCGTGGGCCCGGGTTCGTCCGGTCACCACCATCTCGCAGAGGAGCACGCGGCCGTGCGGCGGCAGCTTCTCGCGCATGAGGGTGAGAATGGTGCGGCAATGCGCGTCGCTCCAGTCGTGAATGATGTACTTCATCAGGTACGCGTCGCATGCGTCGGGCACGCGCTCGAAGAAGCTTCCCGCCTCGAGGTCGACACGGCCTTCGAGGCCCGCGAACTGCTCCTTCGGCACCGACGCGATCACCTCGGGCCGGTCGAACAGCACGCCGTGCAGATTGGGATAGGCGCGCAGGATGGAGGCGAGCAGCAGCCCGTGGCCGCCGCCGACATCGGCGAGGCGCTCGATCCCGGAAAAGTCGTAAGCCTCGACGATCGCCTCCGCCGCAATCGCGGTCGATGCGGTCATGGCGTTCTGGAAGGTCTCGCATTGCGAGGGCCTTTCGGCGAGCACGTCCCAGATCGGCTTGCCGTAGGCCTTGCTGACGCCGTCTGTGCCGGTGCGCAGACAAGCGGTGATATGTTCATAGGCGCGGGTGGAGAATTCCTCGCCGAACATCATGGCCGTGCAACGCATGCGATGCCGGGCGCGTCGGTCCTGAGCAGCTCGCCGTCGGGGTGAGCGCGAATTGGCGCCGCGTTCCTCGCGGAACACGCCGAAGCTCGCGAGCATGCGCATCACGCGATAGAGCGAGGGCGCGTGCGCGCCGACCTTGGCCGCGATCTCCTCGACCGGGCGTGGCTCGCCGTCCATGTGATCGGCAACGCCCGAGCCGCGCCACGCCCGACAGCGAATAGGTGAGCTGCTTGCCGAACAGGAGCTGCATCATCGCCATGGTCGGCGGCGGTTGTGCTTCGTCGCGTTCCTTGCCCATGGCAAAAACCTCGCATCCATCCACGCGCGGCATCGATCCACGCACGCATTCGCTGCGAGCGAACTCGATAATTCGCGCAGGAGGCACCATGGTGAGGAAGGAATGAGCCGTCAATCAGCGCGCCGGCGCGGCGACGGCGTCCGCATGAGTTGAGTGAAAGGGTCGGACCCGACCCTTTCACCCCCGTAGACGGCAGCGGGGCACGCGACACTGACCCCCGCCAGAGCCAATTAACACGCGAGGCGCAAGGAGGTTCCACGCCACGTCAAGAAAGCTGCGGGGCGCCCGGAAATCGTTGGGAATCCGCCGTTAAAGGCCACCGAGCTTGCCGCTAGACCGGGACGAATTTCAGCGCCACGCCGTTGATGCAATAGCGCAGTCCCGTCGGCTTGGGGCCATCGTCGAAGACATGACCGAGATGACCGCCACAGCGGCGGCAATGCACCTCGTCGCGTACCAATCCGAAAGCGTAATCGGTGTCCTTTCTGACCGCGCCTTCAATGGGCGCATAAAAGCTCGGCCAGCCGGTGCCGCTGTCGAACTTGGTCTCGGACGAGAACAGCTGCAGGTCGCAGCCGGCGCAGGTGAAAACGCCCTTCCGCTTCTCGTCATTGAGAGGACTGGTGAACGGGCGCTCGGTGTCGGCCTCGCGCAAGACCGCGTATTGATCGGTCGTGAGCAGCTTGCGCCATTCCTCCGGGGCGCGGGTCACCT